>CAVSGS010000020.1:0-315298 GCA_963727545.1 uncultured Chloroflexia bacterium | reverse complement strand
GCTGCTCTGAATTTGAAGTGATGCCGGTGCGCTGCTCAGATCGATTGCCGCTTCGTTTGCTTGAACGTAGATTATAGCGTGGCGCGATTCTTGCTCCGCGCATTTTGCACCCCCTCTCATCACGGAGAGGGGGACGGGGGGTGAGGTTTGTCAGGACGAGGTTTGTAGGGGCGAGGCACGCCTCGCCCATTTTCCTTAACCGTCGATCATGGATTATTTCGCATTCCCCGCTGCCCGCACCGGCTGCTGATTCATCGACAGTTGCAGCAGGTTGAGTTCCGACGGCGAGATCACGCCGCTGCGGATCGCGCTCGCGCGTCCCTTGCGCTGCGCGTGATTGACCGTCACGACGACGTCCTGCTGGCTATAGCTGGTTCCGGCGTCGGGACTGCGCCGCAGCGTCACCTCAAGCCGGGGATACTTCATCCCCTCCGTCGTCAGCAGCCGCCCCGCCGACTGGAAATCGCCATCCTTGAGCGCGCTGATCAGCGCCTTGCGCGACTTGGTGCTGGCGGTGGCGAAGTAAGTCGGCTTGCCGTACCACTCGTTCGCCTCCTCGTCGAAGGGCTGTCGCGCCGCGCGTGAAGCCCCGAACGCCGCGAAAGCGGCGACCATGAGCATTTCCAGACCCCAGTAAATCCACACGCCGGTATCCGTGATCTCGATGTCGCTGCTGCTGCTTGAACCCGGCGAACTGCTGAAGGTGATGCCGTACTTCGCCGTGATCATGAGATAGCCGACAAAGCCGCTGCTGCCGACTTCTTGTTGCAGAATTTTGTCGATCTGGCTGTTGAGTAAGACGTCGCTCGGTGTTTTGCCTAAGCTTTGGGTGGCGGCGGCGCGCATTTCATCGCGGAAAGTGATGTAGTAACCCGCGTACTGATAAACACCGTACAGCAGAACGCCCGCCAGCAAGCCGATCAACCCGGCGATCAGCGGATTGCGGATTTTGCTGATCCGCACCACCAGCGAGAGGATGCCGCCCAAAATCAAGCCCGTGAACAACACGACCACGATGGCGAGAAAGTTCAATAAATTGCTGATCTCCCACAGCGCCAAACCCAACCCGACGGCGACCACGCCGCCGACCAGAATCAAAAGTAGAAAACCGCCCAACGGAATGCGATTGCTCGCTTGATACTTGCGCATCTTTGTTTAATCCCCCTAATGCCCATGAGTTTGCGATCATCAACGTCCTATATTGGTCGTCAAATTAGCTGAATTCGGGCGGTTGTCAGAAAGAAAAGACAAATCGGGCGAACAGCGCGGCGGTGGGTGTCTCGACCTATCCTTTACCCTCTCGCGCATCGCCACTATAATACGCGCCATTCCCCTCACCACGATCATAGGGAGACTCATGGCAAAACCGCTTAATTTCCAGCAGATTATCATGAAACTGCACGAGTTCTGGACGGCTCAGAACTGCGTGCTGTGGCAGCCGTATAACATTCAAGTCGGCGCGGGCACCAACAACCCGGCGACCTTGCTGCGCGTGCTCGGTCCTGAGCCTTGGCGCGTCGCCTACGTCGAACCGAGCGTCCGCCCGGACGACGGTCGCTACGGCGAGAACCCCAACCGGATGCAGTATTATTTTCAATATCAGGTCATCCTCAAGCCCGATCCGGGCAATCCGCAGGAACTCTATCTGAAGTCGCTCGAAGCGCTCGGCATCAGCCCGCGCGAGCACGACATTCGCTTCGTCGAGGATAACTGGGAGAGTCCCGGCTTGGGGGCGTGGGGTCTCGGTTGGGAAGTCTGGCTCGATGGGCAGGAGATCAGCCAGTTCACCTACTTCCAGCAGGCGGGCGGCATCGAGACCAACCCCGTGTCCGTAGAAATCACCTACGGGCTGGAGCGGATCGCGCTGCCGCTGCAAGGTAAAGATGCGGTCTGGAACATCGACTGGTTGGGCGAGGGCGCTTCGACTCTCTCCTACGGTGACGTTCTCCTCCGCAGCGAGATCGAGCATTGCAAATACTACTTCGAGGTCGCCGACGTGGAGGGCTTGCGCCAGACCTTCAACGTCTATGAGAGTGAGCATAAGCGCGCGCTCGAAGCGGGCTTGGCGATCCCGGCTTACGATTACGTGCTCAAGTGCAATCACCTGTTCAATGTGCTCGACACACGCGGCGCGATCGGCGTGACCGAGCGGGCGGTCTACTTCCGCCGGATGCGCGACATGACCCGCAGCGCTGCCAAGCTCTACGCCGAGCAGCGTCAGGAGATGGCATACCCGCTCGAAAAGCTGGCGGGCTTGTGGACGAGCGGATCAGCCGACACCGTAGGGGCGCACGGCGGTGCGCCCGCGTCTCTACCTGAAGCCGCTGCCGACTTTCTCTTCGAAATTGGCGTCGAGGAACTGCCCGCTGCCGACGTCGACTCGGCGCTCGATCAGCTTCGGGCGGCTGCTGCCCAAGCTGCTCGCTGATCTGCGCTTGGGTTACGAGGACATCGCCATATATGCTACGCCGCGCCGCCTCGTAGCATCGGTCAAAGCCTTAGCGCCAAGGGGAACTGATCTGGAAACGGTCATGCGCGGACCATCCGCCGACCGCGCCTATGACGCCGACGGCAACCCGACCAAAGCGGCGCAGGGTTTCGCTCGCGGCAAGGGCGTCAGCGTCGATGACCTGCGCATCGAGGACGGCTACGTCGTCGCCACCGTGCGCGAAACGGGGAAACCTGCCGCCGAAGTGCTAAGCGAAGCGCTGCCGTCGCTGGTCGCCGGGATCAAGTTCGGCAAGTCGATGCGCTGGAACGCCAGCAACGTCACCTTCTCCCGCCCGATCCGCTGGTTCGTCGCCCTGCACGGTGAGGCGGTGATCAGCTTTAGCTACGCCGATACGCTGTCGGGGAACGTTACGCGCGGGCTGCGTCCTTACGACTCGCCGCTGCATGAGGTCAGCAATTCAGCCGCTTATTTCGCCGCGCTGGAAGCGGAAAACATCATTCTCGATCACGATGCTCGCCGCGCCGCCATCACCGAGCAGGTGAAGACGCTGGCGCAGAGCGTGGGTGGACACGCGCTCGACGACGCCGGGCTGCTCGACGAAGTGACCAATCTGGTCGAAGCGCCGACCGCGCTGCTCGGTCACTTCGAGGACAAGTTCCTGAAGCTGCCGCGCGAAGTCCTGATCACGGTCATGCGTGACAAGCAGCGCTATTTCGCCGTCGAGGATGCTGACGGCAAGCTGCTCCCGTACTTCATCGCCGTCCGCAACGGTGACGCCGAGCACCTCGACATGGTGCAGCACGGCAACGAGGAAGTCCTGCGCGCGCGCTTTGCCGATGCTGACTTCTTCTACACGCAGGACACCAAGAAACCGCTGGCGGAGTTCCTGCCCCGTTTGGCGACGCTGACTTTTCAAGAGAAACTCGGCTCGATGCTCGACAAAAACGAACGAATTGTCGCGCTGGTCGCGCCGTTGGGCAAGCAGTTGGGCTTGACCGCCACCCAGATCGCGATTGCGCAGCGGGCGGCGCATCTGGTCAAAGCCGACCTTGCCACCCAGATGGTGGTCGAGATGACCTCGCTGCAAGGGACGATGGGGCGCGAATACGCACTGCTCAACGATCAGCCGCAGGAAGTCGCCGACGCCATTTTCGAACACTGGCTGCCGCGTGGTGCCGACGATGCGCTGCCCGCCAGCGCCGCCGGGATGCTGCTGGCGGTCACCGACCGGCTCGACAGCTTGGTCGGCTTGTTCGCCGCCGGACTGGAACCGAAATCGACCGCCGACCCCTATGGTTTGCGGCGGGCGGCGCTCGGCATAATCCAGATTTTGGCGCAGGGACAGATCGACGTCGATCTGCGGGCGGCAGTCGCGACCGTCGCCACCGTCGAGCCGGTTGAGGTTTCCGCCGAGGTGATGACATCGGTGCTCGACTTCATCGCCGGACGGCTGCGCGTCTGGATCGAGGATCAAGGCTTCGCGCATGACGTGGTCGCGGCGGTGCTGGCGGCGCAGTCGGCGAACCCGGCGAAGGCGCTGGCAGGTGTCCAGCAACTCAGCCGGTGGGTCAAGCGCGACGACTGGGCGGACATCCTTGACGGCTTCGCTCGCTGCGTCCGCATCACCCGCAACGAGACCGAACGCTATGTCGTCGACCCCGAACTGTTCGAGCAGCCGGAAGAAAACGCGCTTTACATGGCATACGCGCAGGCGGAAGTCCACGAGGACACCGAAGCTGACATCGACGCCTTCCTGAACGCTTTCGTGCCGCTGCTCCCGGCGATCACCGCCTATTTCGGCACCGGTAAGGGCGATGGCGTGCTCGTCAATACCGAGGATCAAGCCGTGCGCCAAAACCGGATCGCGCTGCTTCAGGCGATCAGCGCGATGCAGAATGGTCGCGCCGACCTGAGCGCCCTCAGCGGGTTCTAAGCAGCGCCTTTTACGCGAGTTGCCCTTAGTTTAGAGGCAGACGCGCAATCTTCGATTGCCTGTGTCTGCCTCTGGATACAAACATTTATGAAAACGCGGCTCCTCTTGACCTTGCGATTTGTTGAGCTTTCTGCGTTTTGGGGACTCGTTTTGGGTGCAGGATTAGGCGTCGTTGCTGGTTTGTTGATTGGGTTGATTTCGCTGTCGCTTACGTATGCACTTTTTTTCGCCGTTATTCTCGCGCCAAATGTCGCAGTGTACGGGGCATTGATTGGTGGTTTTTGCGGTGTCATCCTCGGCGTTCTCACGGCGATATTCTACTACCACCCATACCGATTGTTTCAGCATCGTCTCGTGACCTTCGTGGTTGTTCAGACGACTACATTTCTAAGCATCTTTTTGTGGTTTGCCCTACGGATAAATTACGGCGCTGACGAAGCTATCCGGTCTTTGGCAGTGGTTTTTGCCATTGCTGCCACAGCAACCCTAGGGGCAACCTACCCTAGCCGGAAAATTGCAAAGTGGTATCTCAAGTGGCACGATTACAATTATGTTCAGCCGATATCCGAGAGTTGAGAGCTAACCCGATACCATCATCTATCACGTAACTGAGGGCATCAAAACGATGGAACTCACAGGGCGGGAGAAGTCGCTGGCATGAACACTGATGAAGCCTAGAGCTACCTCAAGCGTTGCGAACGGGTCAAACGTCATCCAAATCTGAGATCGATTACATCACAGCGTCGGTTGTATGTGTCATGGGTCATGTATATAATCGATTTTTAGAAATTTAGGGGTACCCTGTGTCGGTCGCTGACGAGATCAAGAGCAAGCTGGACATCGTGCAGTACATCCAGCGCTACGTCCCGCTCAAAAAAGCCGGGCGTACGTGGAAAGCCTGCTGCCCGTTCCACTCGGAAAAAACGCCGTCCTTCGTCGTCAACGAGAACAATCAATCTTGGCGCTGCTTCGGTGCGTGCGCCGAGGGCGGCGACATCTTCAACTTCGCCATGAAGTACAATGGCTGGACTTTCCCGGAGGCGCTGGACGAACTCGGCAAGCTGGCAGGCGTAGAAGTGCGCCAACAGACGCCCGAACAGCGCCAGCATTACGAAGAACTTGACCGCCTGCGCGGACTGCTGAAATCCACCGCCGACTACTTCCACGATCAGCTTTTCGATCCGAATAATCCCGCCGCGATCGCGACGCTCAACTACGCGCGCAACAAGCGCGGCTTGAGCGATGATACGCTGCGTCGCTTCCAGATCGGCTTCGCGCCCCCCGGCTGGCAAAACGCCGTCGATCTGCTGACCGGTCTCGGCTACAGTGAGGCGGATCTGTTGGCGACGGGGATCGCCTCGCGCAATGAGGACAGCGGGCGCGTTTACGATCGCTTCCGCAACCGGCTGATGATCCCGATCCGCGACGAGCGCGGGCGAGTGGTCGGCTTCGGGGCGCGGGCGCTCGCGCCGGACGACAATCCGAAGTATCTGAACTCGCCGCAGTCGGATCTGTTCGACAAGAGTCACCTCTTGTTCGCGCTCGACATGGCGAAACAGTCGATCCGCGACGCCAGCACCGCCGTGATCGTCGAGGGCTACCTCGATGCGATTCAGGCGCATCAGGCGGGCTATACTAACGTCGTCGCCCAGATGGGCACGGCGCTGACCGAAGCTCAGTTGAAGCTGTTAGCGCCCCGTTTAGCGGATCACATTATCCTGTCGCTCGACTCGGATGCGGCGGGGCAGAGCGCGACTCGCCGTTCGCTCGAAGTCGCGCGGCAGACGCTCGAAGCCGACTATGCCGGACGGCTCTCGGTCGACATTCGCGTGCTGGTCGTGCCCGGTGCGAAAGACCCGGACGACCTCATCCGCGAGCAGCCGGGGCAGTGGGCGGACTTGGTCAAGGACGCGCTGCCGGTCGCGGACTACGTGATCGACTCGGAGATGGCGGCGCTGCCGGAGAAAGCGTCGGTGCAGGAACGGGAATCAGTCGCTCGTCGTTTGCTGCCGATACTTTTGGCGTCCGAGAACGATTTATATAAGAACGACAATTTGCAGAAGCTCGCGCTGCGGCTGCACATCGCCGAGCGCGACTTGCTGATGTGGGCGGCGGAACAGCAGAAGATCAACGCCGCCAAAGCGCCGCGCCCGCCGCGCCAGATCGCCGCGCCCGAACCGCCGGAACTGCCGGATTTCGAGCCGGACTACGAGCCGCCCAGCGAGGACGAACTCCCGGATTTCGACTCACCGCGCCCGGTTCGACGCATGGAGCAGGCGAACGTCAATCTGCACGAGGCAGCGCTCGAAGCCTACTGCCTGCGCGTGCTCTTTCTCAATCCGCCGCTGATCTATGACGTGAACCGCAAGTTCCGCGAACTGGCGGGGGATCAAGCGGCACTCGCGGATGGCGCGCTCGGCGACCTGAGTCCCGACGACTTCACCCGCACGAGTTATCGCCTGCTGATGGATATTTTCCTGCGGGCGATCGGGCAGGATGAGCAGGACGTGAGCGACTTTTTCCAGTCCGCGCTCACGCCTGATTTGATGGATGAACTGGCAATTTTGTTGGCAGATGAGTGGGAAGATTTGCGCCCGCGACTACGACACGGCTTATCTGCCGACTTAATGATTGTGATCAAACAGGCAGAGCGCTTCAGCGGCGCGGTGGACATGAGTGCCGAATTGGTCGAGAAGGCGCTGCGGCTGCGCGTCCAGCGGCTCCAGCGCGAACGGCAGGAGATGGTGTATTTGGAAATGGACGGCGATGTCCCCTACCAAAGGCACATTATGTTATCTATACTGGCGAAACGCTTGATCGACGCCGAGTTGAACCGTCGCGCGCAATTGCTGCGGCAGTAGTGCAAGTTTTTGGATAAGGGAATGGCGAAAAAACGAACGACACGTAAAGAGAATGTTCGCACCACCAACGAGTTCTCGAAAGTCGATGAAGCCGAAGAGGGGAACGACGATTTCGAGATGGATGACGAGCTGGACGAAGGCGCGGACGACGATTTCGACTTCGACGACGATCTGGCAGTGAAGGACGACGACATGGTCGATCCGATGCTGGCAGAGGACGATCTCGAAGACCTCGAAGACGACGACTTGGCGCTCGGCGACAGCGCGCGCTTCGACAGCTTTGCGCTCGCCGATGATCCGGTGCGGATGTACTTGAAAGAGATCGGGCAGGTACCGCTGCTGGATACCAACCGCGAGACGTGGCTGAGCATCCAGATCGCGGCGGAGCGGCTGCTCCAAGAACAGATCGACTTGCTCTGCCAGCGCGAAGGCAGCAGCTTGCCCGAACCGAGCGAACTGGTTCAGGCGATCTACGGCGTGGTCCATCGAAACTGGGCGGAAGTCGTCCAGATGGCGAAGCGCTTCAAGACCGAGCCGCCCGACCTCAAGCTGATTATCGACGAAATCCAGTCGCTCACCGATGACTGGGACGTCAGCGGTAGTTCCTCGATTCGCGGCTACCTGCGTCAGCGGGAGTGGGGGCGCGATGAGGCGTGGACGGAACTGGCGCGCCGCCTGTTCGACGTGATTTACGGCATCTACCTGATCCCGTTCCGCGAGCAGATCACGATTCGGCGCTACTACATCGAGAAAGACGGCGCGCTGCCGCCGCAAGAACTGTTCAACCAGTGGTTGAACGAGGACGCCGACGCGCTCGAAACGCTGCAAGATCGCTTTGACGAAGTCGAGCGCAAAGCCGAATTTGCCGCCGAAGCCCTGACGCGCGCCAACCTGCGGCTGGTCGTCAGCGTCGCCAAGCGCTACATGGGGCGCGGCATCAACTTCCTCGACTTGATTCAGGAAGGCAATATCGGCTTGCTGCGGGCGGTCGCCAAGTTCGATCACACCAAGGGTTACAAGTTCAGCACCTACGCCACGTGGTGGATCCGCCAAGCGATCAGCCGTGCCATCGCCGACCAAGCCCGCACCATCCGTATTCCGGTGCACATGGTCGAGACCATCAACCGGCTGATGCGGGTGCAGCGCCAACTGACGCAGGAACTCGGCGCCGAGCCGAGCGCCGAGCAGATCGCGCTGGAGATGGAATTCCTGACGCCGGACGAGACCAAGGCGATCAAGCTGATCCGCAAGGACGGCGCGCGGATGGATCCCGGTTTGGCGCGCAAGCTGCGCCGCGCTGCCCAGAAAGTCCGCAAGATTATGCGGCTGTCGCAGGAGCCGATGAGCCTCGAAATGCCGATCGGTCAGGAAGACAACAGCCTGCTCGGTGATTTCATCGAGGACGATAAGGTGCCCGGTCCGGTCGATGCCGCCAGCCGCCAATTGCTCAAGGAGCAGATTCGCTCGGCGCTGGGCGTGCTCAGCGAGCGCGAGCGCGAAGTGCTGGAAATGCGCTTCGGCTTGCTCGACGGGCAGGATCACACGCTGGAAGAGGTCGGCAAGCACTTCGGCGTCACCCGCGAGCGCATCCGCCAGATCGAGGCGAAGGCGCTGCGTAAGCTGCGCCACCCCACCCGCAGCCGCCAGCTCCGCGATTATCTCGAAATTTAACCTCATACCCGGCAGCATCATTCACGGGGCGATCACACATCGCCCCGTTTTTGTTTTACAATTGAGATCACGGCAGTGGACAGGATCAGCGATGGCAGTTGAAAAACAGATCATCACAATCGAAGACTTCAAACAGTTCGTCAACGAACCGGAGAATTCGGATCGGCTGTTCGAACTCATCGACGGGGAGATCATCGAGAAAATGCCGGGACGAACGTCTAACAGCTTAATACACAGTATTCTCACGGGTGAAGTACGTCCCTTCTGCAAAGTGCATGGGATTCCCTGCTACACGACCAATGCCGATGGGGCATACGATGTGCAGGGAAATGTTGTCGCTCCTGATTTCGCCTACAAACATACGCCGATGAGCGACGATTATCCCGATCCGGTCGCGCCAGAGTGGGCGGTCGAGGTGATTTCGCCAACTGATAAGGTCGTCGCTATTCGCAAGAAACGGACAATTTATCGCGCCGCCCGCATTTTGCTCTGGGAGATTTACCCGGAGGATCGCACGGTGGATGTCTACGCACCCGATCAGCCCGTTCGTACCTACGGGATCGAGGACACGGTAGACGCGGGCGATCTGCTGCCCGGTTTCAATTTGGCGCTGAAAGACATTTTTGTCCGCGTAATGCGTGTAGGATGAGGACAAGCGCATGAGCAAGCGAGTGAACGGCATCGGTGGCATTTTTTTTAAGGCGAAAGACCCGACCAAGCTAGGCGAGTGGTATGCCGAGCATTTCGATCTCGAACTGGAAGAAGGTATGCCGATGACGACCTTTCACTGGCTGCGCAAAGACGATCCGGCGCGTGGCGGTGCGACGGTGTGGAGCCTATTTCCGCAGGACAGCGATTACTTCGGTTCGGACGAAACACAGTTCATGATCAACTACCGGGTCGAGGATTTAGACGCGATGATGGCGGCGCTCAAGCAGGCGGGCGTC
The DNA here is from genome assembly GCA_963727545.1 of uncultured Chloroflexia bacterium. Classification (GTDB taxonomy): domain Bacteria; phylum Chloroflexota; class Anaerolineae; order Aggregatilineales; family Phototrophicaceae; genus Flexifilum. The sequence goes on along the minus strand of CAVSGS010000020.1, from coordinate 305,434 downwards.
GAGATTTTGCGCGAGGTGCAAGACACGCCCTACGGACGCTTCGCCGCGATCAAAGACCCGGAAGGCAACGGCATTGAGTTGTGGCAAGCGCCCGACGGCTACTGATCTGGTTTTGCCCCGTGTCTGTAATACTCCCCGCAGCAGATCATCCATGACTTTCGCCGTTCGCGCCGCGCTGATCCCGGTGCTGGGGCATTGCCCCTCGCCTCGTAGTTCGTCCACAATCGACTGAATTAACGGCTGATGCACGTGCGCCGGGTTGTCGATGGCGATCCGCTCGATACCTGCTGCGGTCGTCAGCGTGATCGGCGAAGCGTCGAAAGTCGCGTAAGTCAGCGATCCTTTACTGCCGACGATGATCGTTTGGTCGAGCACGTCCGGGCTGGTGAAGCACCACGATCCGACCGCGGTCACGCCGCTCTCGAAGACAAAACTGCCGACGACGTTATCTTCCGCCGGGTAGAGTTTTGCCTGATTGACGGCGAACCCGCGCACTGCTCCAATTGCTCCCAACAGATAATCGAGATAATCCAGCATATGGACGGCAACGTCGGCGAACAGACCGCCGCCGGAGATCGCGGGCTGTACCCGCCACGGGAGTTTGCCGGTGATCTGGAGCGGGCGCTGCCGCAGCGTAACCGAGACGGTGCGCACGTCGCCGATTGCGCCGGTATCGACCAGTCGCTTGATTTCCACAAAACGGGGTAGGCGGCGGCGATAGTAGGCGATCCACAGCGGCACGCCCGCCCGCGCGCAGACGTCGATCATCTGCTGGCACTCGGCGTAGCTGCGCGCCATCGGCTTCTCGACCAAGACCGGCTTGCCCGCTGCTGCTGCCAGCTTGGTGTAATGCAGGTGCGAGTCCGGCGGCGTGGCGACGTAGACCGCATCAACCTCAGGGTCGGCGATCAATGCTGCGCCGTCGTCGTACCAGCGCGGGACGCCGTGACGCTCGGCATAGTCACGTGCTTTGGCGGCGTCGCGGCGCATCACGGCGACCAGTTCGGAGTGTGCCGCCTGCTGAAAACCGGGTCCACTCTTGACCTCGGTCACGTCGCCTACGCCGATGATGCCCCAGCGGATCGTCTCGTTCATCGTCTTTCCTGTCGCTCATGGTTGGCTGGTCTGTACTTCGGATTATTCCACAGCTTGCGATTCTTTGCGCTAAAATGAACACGGTGAAAATCAACCGAGAATTAGATGACTCAAGAACTGACCTACTGCCCGGTCTGCGGGCATCAACTCGTCTTGCGTGAAGAAGCTGGGCGGATGCGCCAAGTCTGCCCGAACTGCGGCTACATCCATTACGTCAATCCCGTGCCCGCCGTCGGCATCGTGATCGAGCAGGACGGTGGTGTCGTGCTGATCCAGCGGCTGCACCCGCCGCATAAGGGTGTCTGGACGCTGCCGAGCGGCTTTATCGAAGCCGACGAGAGCGCCGAAGAAGCCGCCATCCGCGAAGCGGAAGAAGAAACCGGGCTGAAAGTCGAGATCGACGAGCTGGCGGGCGTCAACTCCTTCCCGGAGGGACCGCCGCAGAGCGGGATCATGATCTTCTTCCGCGCGCATCCGGTCGGCGGGGTGCTCAAAGGCGGCGACGATGCGGCTGATGCCCGCGTCTTTCAGCCGGAAGAAATGCCGCTGCTGCCCTTCCGCACGCACCGCGAGATGATGGCGCAGTGGTTGGCGCAGCACAGCGCCCGCAAAACCGGATCGCTGCCGGTGGCGACCGGTGAGTTCACGATTCGTCCCGCCGAAGCCACTGATACCAACGAGGTGATCGCGCTGCTCAACCTGATTCCGGCGAACCGGTCGCTGACCCGTGAGGATTGGCGGGCGGTCGCGCAGCGCTTCCGCGAGAGCAGTGACGTCGAGGTGATCGTTGCTGTCGACCGGCTCGATCCGCCGATTATTGTCGGCTTCGTCGCGCTCTCGATTGTGCGCGGACTGACCGAAGGGCGCGGCTTGATCAACGATCTCGCCGTGCTGCCGACCTATCAGCGGCGCGGCGTCGGGACGGCGCTGCTCGAAGCCGTCCTCAAGCGCGCCGAGCGGCTCAATTTGCGGCAGATCATGGTCAACGCGCAGCGCGCCGACGACCGGGCGCGCGCGTTCTACACGTCGCTCGGCTTTTCCGAGGGCGACATCATGCACCTCAAGCTGCGCTAAACGTCGCGCCGTATAATCGTCCAATTCCAATTAAAGAGGAGCTTGCCTTATGCGTCATTTTCGCTTGTTCGTTCCCGCGCTGCTGATCGCGTTGTGCGCCAGTCTCGGCAGTGTTGCCGCTCAGGACGTCGGTACGTGCCCGGACCCGACGGTCGGCACGTCGATCGGCGCGATTCAGGGCAGCGGCGCGACTTTCGCCCTCGGCGGCACGCAGACCATCGACGGGATCGTCACGGCGGATTACGAGGATGATGGCGATCCGGCGACCACCGATCTGCGCGGCTTCTACGTGCAGGACGCCGGTGATGGCGATCCATCCACCTCGGACGGTATTTTCGTCCAGACCGGCGCGAGCGAACGTTACGTTGCCGTTGGCGATCGGGTGCAGGTGACCGGAACCGTCGCTGAGCAACCGACGCGCGGCGACTCGGAGACGCAGATCAGCACCGACGCGAGCGGAATCGTCGTGTGCAGCAGCGATAATCCGCTGCCCGCGCCAATGGACGTGACACTGCCGTTTGCGACGGCGGATGCACGCGAACGTTACGAGGGTATGCGGGTGACGTTTCCGCAAGCGCTCACCGTTACCGAACTGTATCAGCTCGGACGGCACAGCGAGCTGACGCTCTCCAGCGGCGGGCGGCTGCCGCAGCCGACTAACGTGGCGCTCCCCGGCGCGGAAGCGCAGGCGATTTTGCAGACCAATCTGCTCAACCAAATCAAGATTGACGACGGCTACCTGACCGAAGACCCCGACCCGATCATTTTCCCGCCACCCGAACTCACGGCGGCGAACACGGTGCGCGGCGGCTATGTCGTCACCGGCGTGACCGGCATCTTCACCCAATCGCGCGGACGGGCGACCAACAGCGGCAATACGACTATCGCTTATCGCGTGCGCGTCACCGAGCCGCCGACCTTCGACAGCACGCCGAACCCGCGCCCGACCGCCGCGCCGAGCGTCGGCGACGCGAGCTTGACCGTCGCCAGCGCCAACCTGCTCAACTACTTCAACTCCTTCTCGATCACGCCGTCGGGCTGCTTCTTGGCGGGGCATCTCTCGGCATCTTACTGCCGGGGCGCGAACAATCAACTGGAATTCGACCGCCAGCGCGCCAAGACCATCCACGAGTTGGCTTTGCTCAATGCTGACGTGGTCGGGCTGGTCGAAATCGAGAACGACGAGGGCGACGATCAAGCGATTGCTGATCTGGTCGCGGGCGTCAACGATCTGCTCGGTGCGGATACCTACCAGTTCCTCGACACCGGACGGATCGGCGGCGACGCCATTCGCGTTGGCTTTATCTACAAACCGGCGAAAGTGACTCCGGTCGGTGGTTTTGCGACCGTTCCGCTGGAATATCCGTTTGACACCAACACGCGCCCCTCGCTGGCGCAGTTGTGGCGGGATAACGCCAGCGGTGAACAGTTCTACGTGGTCGTCAATCACCTGAAGTCGAAGGGAAGCTGTCCGGCGGGGCTGCACGATGTCAACGCCGATCAAGGTGATGGACAAAGCTGCTGGAATGCCGACCGCGTGCTGGCAGCCAACGAAATCGCCGACTGGATCAAGACTGATCCCTATTTCGCCGACGATCCCGACGTGCTGCTGGTCGGCGACTTCAACGCCTACGCCAAGGAAGACCCGATCCGCGCCTTCGCTGACGCCGGTTACGCTGATACGGTCGCCCAGTTCATCGGCGCTGATGCCTACAGCTATGCCTTTGACGCTCAGTGGGGCTATCTCGATAGCGGGCTGGCGAATGCGGCGCTGCTGCCGCAGATCACCGGCGTGGCGGAACTGCACATCAACGCCGACGAGCCGAGCGCGCTCGACTACAACGTCGACTACAAGGACGAGCGGCTGATCGATCTGCTCTACAGCCCGGATCCCTACCGTGCCGCCGATCACGATCCGCTGCTGATCGGGCTGAACTTGGGCGGCGCTCAAGCAGACACCGGCGCTGGTTATTGATTAGTCTGGTCTGAATGAGGGGTTGTCGGGGCGTTCAATTGAACGCCCCGACCGGCTCCGATTGATTTATGAATTCCACGCATCGAGCAGTGCTTGCTCGAAGGTTGCCCCGTTCGGCTGCGTAGCGACCTGAATGTGTGGTCCATTGCCGACTGGCTTGGTGCGCCCGAATTCGGCGCCGGGGGTATCGACCACGTCAACCATGCGATCGGTCAGCGTCACGAGGCTGGGATCGCCCAGCACTGCCGCCGCCAGCGGATCCCAGAAGAAATAGCCACCCGCCGCAATCGAGTCGCTGCTGCCCGAAAGCGCTTTATAGATGAATGCTGATTTGGGGGTGTTCTGATTGGCTTTGAGCGTGTCCATGAACGCCGGAGTCACCGGGACTTGGTTCGTGGCGTCCAGCGGCACCAGCGTGATCGGCGCGCCCGACTCGAACACCAGCCGCGCGGCGAGCGGATCGAGATAGATGTTCCACTCGGCGGAAGTGTTCTCGTCGCTGACGTCCGAACCGGGCACGTCCACCGCGCCACCCATGATGTAGATCATCTCGATGTTATCGACCAGCGACGGCGTATTTTCGAGCGCTTGTCCGATGTTGGTCAGCGGACCGATTGCCAGCACCGTCACCTTTTCCGGCGAATTCTGGATCGTCGAGGTGAACAGTTCGACGGCATCCAGATCCGACGGTGTGCCGCCCTGCGGCAGACCGAGCGCGTCGATGCCTTCGACGGTTGTGCGCCAGTCATTCGGCACCGGGCTGTCGCCCAGCAGCGGCTTGTCAGTCCAGCAGCTTACCGGAACGTCACCGTAATCCGCCAGTTTGACCAGCCCTAGCGCAGCACGGACGCCCGCATCGCAGAACGCCCAACCGGTTCCGGTGACGGTGATCGCCTTGACCGAGAAATCTGGGTTATTGAGCAGATAAAGCGTCGCCATGAAGTCGTCGGTCGTCATGTCGCTGTCGATCACGACCGGGCGCGGCGCCTGTGCGGCGGCGGTGCTGAAGACGCCGAGCACGCAGCACAGCAGAGCGAGACTCATAAGGTTCTTGAACATAATCAATATCCTTTTCCAAACGCGGACAAAAGACTAGTTGAGATAAGTATTCGGATGAAAGGCGCAGCGAAATCTCGCGTTGATTGTAGCGCGAACAGCTCGCTGCCTGAAAGGGGGGGAGTTTGACAGGGGTAGGTATTTTATTAACCTCACCCCCTGCCCCCTCTCCACGTCGTGGAGAGGGGGTAAAAACAGGTTACAAAGGTTGTTTAAAGTCCCCTCTCTATGTAATGGAGAGGGGATGGCAACCGAAGGTTGGTTGGGGTGAGGTAAGCGTAGAGTTATATACCTGCCCTTGTTAGGGGGCGGGCGTGGGGTGAAGTTACGCTGCCGGGATCACGAACCGCAGCGGCGCGACATCCGCGAGACAGCTTGTGTCCAGCGGCGCGGTCGGATCATCGGTGAAGGCGGCGTAAATCCGCTCCGCGCAGATATTCTGGTTGAAGCCGTGACCGTAGCCGCGCACCCAGTAGCCGTGACCGTTGGGCAGGACTGCTAGTACTTGAGCCATCGCGTCTGGCGAGGAGTAGGGATCGAACTCGCCGTTCATGATCAGCACCGGTACGTCGCTGACCGGCAGGGCTTTCTCGCCAGCGGTCGGAACGTGCGCGCCCCATGCCTCACAGTCAGCGATCAGGCTCGCCGTCGACTGGCGGGCATACTCGGCGATCGCCGGATCGACCGCTGCGAGGGCGGCGTCCATGGCTGCGGGCGAGGTCGCTAAGGCGCTGTCGGTGCAGCGGATCGAGTAGTATGCCCCCGTCGGGTTGGTCTGGAAGTAGTCGGCGCTCGGTGCTAAGGAGGCGGCATAGGGGATCACCACCTCGTATTGCTGTTGGTAGAGTGCCTCGATCAGCGCAGGCGCGTTCGCCAGCCCGTAAGTGTCCTTGAGCAGTTGCCCCAACCCGCTGAGCACGCTCACGCTGGTCAAGGTTTGGGAAACCCCGGCGGCGTCCATGCTCACCGGCGCGGTGTCAAGCTGCTCGACGATGGCGACCACTTTCTCATGCAGACTGCCGGGAAAGGCGGCGCTGCAGGCGGCGTCGGCGGCGCACTGCGTGTCGAGCAGATCAATTGTCCGCAGCAGACCCGGCGCGAGCGACGCTTGCAAATCAGGCGGCTGGAGTGCCGACAAGAAGACGCTGCGAATCCCCGCCGGGTGATCGCGCAGCAGTGCCAGCGCCAACGACGACCCATACGATCCGCCCCAGACGTTATACGTGTCGAACCCTAAGGCTTGCATCAGGTCGGCGGCGTCGCTGGCATTCTCCTGCGTGGTGTAGGCGTCCAACTGGACACCCGCAGCGGTCAGGCGATCCCGACACTGCGCTAGCCAGTTGACATTCTCGGCGTCGCCTTGTTCCGGACAGGTCAGCGCAGGATCGGAGTAGCCCATCCCGCGCTGATCGAAGATCACGACGTCACGATTGCGCCCCGCCAAGCTCACCAGCGGATCGACGCCGTGACTCCAGGCGTCGAGCGTGCGGCTACCCGGTCCGCCGTCGAGAAACAGGATCGGCTCGGCGGGTTGACGGCTGCCGGTGTGGTAGATCGCGGCAGCAATCGTGATCGTGCGGCTCGCGGGGTCGGATCGATCCTCCGGCACGGTTAAGCTGCCGCAGGTGACGTTGTAGGGCATCGAGCGCGGGCAGGGCGTCGCCTCAAAGGTGGCGTCCTGCGCCTGCGCGCTGAAAATCGGGGCGGTCAAGCCCAAGAGCGTGAGCAGCAGTACCAACGTGCGCATAATCGCGTCTCCTTTTCGCCCTCTATTCCTTCGCGGCGACCACGCTGCCGACGCCGGAGATGTCCTCGGTGACGGTCGGGCTGCCGAGGTAGCTGATTGTGCCGGTGCCGCCGATGGTGACATCGAGCGTCTGGGCGGCGTTGACGACGGCTGATCCGGTGCCGCGAATGCGGACAGTGGCGTTCTGGGTGGCGAAATTGCGCCCATCCAAGCCACCGCTGCCGCTCACGTCGAGGGTAAGCTGTGGCGCGCTGCCCGCGAGGGTGAACTGCCCGTTGCCCATAATGCCGATGTTGAGCGCGTCGGTGGTCAGGTCGTCAGCGCGCATCGTGCCGGAGCCGGAGATCGCCAGTTCGGTGAGGGCGCCGGTGTAAGTGATGTGATAGCTGATCGGCGTCGTCGGGCTGAGGACGACGCTGTTGTCGCTGCTCAGGATCAGTTTGCCGTCGCTGACCTCGGTGTCGAGGTAAGGGATTAAATTGTCTTCCGCCTCGATCACGAGGGCAGGCTCGGCGCCCACCGTGAGGATCACGTTGCCTTGTCCGCGCAGATCGACGGTGCTGAACGTGCCGATGCTGCGGGTGTCGCTCGTGACTGTGCCCGATCCCCGGATGACTTCCGGGTTCTGGGTGGGAAATAGACTGCTGCACGCCGCCGCGATCAGCAGCAGGGCGGCAGCGAATAGACGCTGTGAATGGTGAAGCATGGCTTTCATCAGGTTTGTCCTTGAGTGCGTGGGCGCGATCTCGTTCATTGGTGACGCCCATCCACAGCTTTATTCGTAGAATCGGCGCGGGCGTCGCGCAAATTGTGACATTTATCCGGCTTTGGGGTGACGCTTGTCACGTCGGGGGAATCAAAACGCCGCACGAACCCGTGCGGCGCAACGATTGGTTCAGGATCGGCTAAACGTTATCGATGAAAACGGGCAGATGTCCAAGCGCGACGATGTTCGACCATGCCGCGCGGTCGCCTTCGGTGAAGATTGCGGCTTCGGCGGCGATCTTCGCGCCCGCTTTGTCCATGATCAGCCGCATCCCTTGCAGCGTGCTCCCGGTCGAGATCACGTCGTCGATCAGCGCGACCCGCTTGCCCTTGATCAGATCGCGGTCTTTCTCGTCGAGGTAGAGGGTCTGCGGCTCGCCGGTGGTGATGCTCAGCGTCTCCGAGCGCAGGGCGTCGCCCATGTAGGGCTTGTAGCTCTTGCGCAGGACGATGTAGGGCAGCTGCATCTCGACCGCCAGCCCGTGCGCCAGCGGGATGCTCTTGGCTTCAGGTGTGACCAGCGCGTCGATGGCGTAAGCCCGCAGCTTCTCCGCCAGCGCCTTGCTGACCGCCTGCACCAGTTCGGTATCGCCGAGGATGTTCAGAATCGCAATCCGCACACCCGGCTTGATCGCAAACAGGCGCAAATCGCGTTTAATCCCCGCAACCTCGATCGGGTAGGTTTCGTACTCACCCATCTCTAATTTATCTCCAGCGTGAAGTGTTCCTAAAAAATCGCGCTCGTATTGTAACACCGAACGGCAGCCATTAGCGGTTAGCTTTTAGCGGTCAGCAGAGCGCAAATGACTGGTGAGGTCGGGGTCAAAATCTGGTGCGGGGTAAGAGCCGTTTTAAAATGAGCGGTTGACTGCGTCAGCTCTGGAAGCCCCTACTTAAGCAATTTGAGTAACGGTTCTGTTCATGCCGCCGGGGAATCAAAGTCCCCCGGCTACGAAAGCAAGCCCACTGAAGTGGGCTAAAAAATAAGTCAACCTAGTTTTTAGCTGGCTTCAGCCAGCTTGAATTGCTAGCCAGCGGCTTCGAGCCGTTGGCGGTGCTGCGCGAGCGCTCTGCGCAATCGGCGAGAATTTCCTTAGCTTGGCGCCTATGGGGCACGATATATCGTGCCCTCCTACGCGAGAGGAGCTGGGGTGACGGTTGTTTTAGCTGATAAGCTGACTGCTGACCGCTAAATCGCTAACTTCATGCCGCCCCGTTGACGATCTGCCCGTCGACCAACGTGAGCGTGCGGTCGGCGTGCTGCGCCAACTTGGGATCGTGCGTCACGATCACGACGGTCGTGCCCTCATGCTCGCGGATGTCGGCGAGCGTCTCCAGCACTACGCTGCCCGACTCGGTGTCGAGGTTACCGGTCGGCTCGTCCGCCAGCAGCAGCGGCGGATTGTTCGCCAGCGCCCGCGCGATCGCGACGCGCTGCTGCTGCCCGCCGGAAAGCTCGGAGGGGCGGTGATTGCGCCGATCCTTCAGTCCCAGCAGGTCGAGCAGTTCTTTCGCCCGCTTTTCCGGGTTCTTGGGCGGTTTACGGGCGAACTGCATCGGCAGCAGCACGTTCTCCTGCGCCGTCAGCGTCGGAATGAGGTTGAAGAATTGGAAAATGAAGCCGATCTTCTCGTTGCGGATTTCGGTTAGCTGGTCTTCGTTCATCCGGGTGATGTCCACCCCGTCGATCTCGATGTCGCCTTTGGTCGGCGTGTCCAGACCGCCGATCAAGCCGAGCAGCGTACTTTTCCCGCTGCCGGAGGGTCCGACGATACTGACGATTTCACCCGCGTAAATATCCATATCAACGCCGCGCAGCGCGTGAACGACCGTCTTGCCTAAGGGCAGGTCCTTGATCAAGCTGCGCGTGCAAATGACGACGTGATCTTGTGATTGACTCACCATCAACGACTCCTGTGCCTTCGCTGTGGATCTTACGCAAAATCATAGCGAAGGTTGCAGCTTATGCACAGCTAACCGTTGATCAAGCAGCGTGAATGCCGGTGACAGACGTAAACGGGTGCTGCCATCGCAGCACCCGCTGACGAACCCGAACCGGTATTGCCGTCCGTATCGTGCTTTGTGATTTAGAGTGAAGCTTCGTTGATCCGGCGCTCGCGACGATGAATCTCCATGAAGGCGATCAAGATGTCGGAGGTCGTAACGATGCCCACCACGGTTTCACCGAGGATCACCGGTAGACAGTTGATGTGGTTGTTCAGCATCAAACGGGCAGCTTCGACGGCTTCGGCGTCTGGCTCGACGACAATCGGTGCGGGCGTCATGAGCATCCGCACGCGCAGATTGTTCACGAGCTGCTCGTCCTGCCAATGTTCGCGCAAGATGTGCGGTGAATTGAGCGCTGTTCGGCAGTCGCGGTCGCTGATGATGCCGACGAGCTGCGCCTCGGAATTGAGGACGGGCAGATGCCGGCAGTGGTGCTTTTCTAACAGTTCGAGCGCGTCGCGCAGCGTGCCATCTTGGTGAATTGACACGGGCTTTGCAGTCATGATATCGGAAACGTTCATATAAGCCTCTCGCCTAATGCCCTCGATTTCGAGGGCATTGTAAAAATCGAGCTACCCTTCCGGGAGCAGTGCTTTGGTGCGCGATTGAACCAGCATCCTGAAGATGTCGGACTCGGTGATGATGCCGACGAGATGCCCTTGCGCATCGACGACGGGCAAACCACTAACTTTCTGGTCGAGCATAATCTGGGCGGCGTCGAGTACAGATACGTCCGGTGCGATGGTCAACACTTGGCGCGACATCACCTGTTCAATTTTCAACTGCGCCCACAGATAATTAAGTTCCCAGATGCTCAGCGTGCTGGCATCCGAGGGACTGGCTTCGCGCACGTCGCCGAGCGTGACAATGCCGACGAGTTGATCGTGCGCAACGACGGGTAGGCGGCGAATTCCGCGATCTTTCATGAGGCGATGCGCCTCACTGATGGGAGTTTCGGGCAGCACGCTGATTACCGGGCTGGTCATCCATTCCCGTACCATCACGTGATCAAGCATTTCACTGCCTTTCTCAAGAAAAACGCCAGCCTTGATAGCCTAACAATAGGGCGAAGTTGGCAAACGATGGTACTGCCAATTCGGTGACAGATGTCAGCCGTTACAATTTGAGGAAAGCGTGACAGGGCTTGGCTGTGAAGGTGGTGTGGGAACTGAGTCCGCCGTGGACCCGCTCCTGTGACCGCCGGGGAGAATTGGCTGTTTTACCAATCTCACGCCGTGCTGTCCTGAGCGCCGTATTGCTACGCAGCGGGATGAGCGAGCGAGATCGTTAGCCGTTGGTGTCAGTTGTCAATTTGAAGGGGTTTTCGTAGGGACACGGTGCACCGTGTCCCTAACCGACTCGTCAATCATCGTTTGGAGCTAGAAACCGGCGTTAGGTGACCGGGATGGTGACCGTCACAGAAGTGCCGCCCGCCGGTGAACTTTCGATACTGACTTTGCCGTTGGTCAGCCGCGCCCGCTCGCGCATATTGCGCAGACCGAGACCTTCCTCACCGTGATCGATCTGGATCGGGTCGAAGCCTTGACCGTCATCGGTGATCTTCAGCGTGAACGCCTGCGGCGTCTGCTCCGCGCTGACGTAGACGTGCTGAGCGTTCGCGTGGCGGATCACGTTGCTGAGGGCTTCGTTCGCCATCTGGCAGACCGATTCGAAGACGGTCGGCATCAGCGCGATGTTGTCCATCGGCTCGATGATCACGTTGAGGGTGGGCGGGACGTGCAGCCGCTTGACGATGTCGCGCAGGCTTTGTTCGAAAGTCTGCGACAGCCGCTCGTGCGCCTTGAGATTCTGGATGTAGCTGCGGATGTCGGTGATCACGGCGTCGAGGTTGGCGACCGCCTGTCCGAGATCGTTCGGACTGACCGAATCCGAGGTGCGCAGCAGCTCAAGGTACATGCCGATGGCGTAGAGCGACTGGATTACGCCGTCGTGCAGTTCCATGCCAATGCGTTCGCGCTCCGCCAGCCGCGCGACGCGCCGCTGCTGCTCGCGCAGTTCCACCCCGGCGATGGCGAGGGCGGCATAGCCCGCCGTCGTCTCGATCAGCCATTGATCCTGCTCGGTGAACGGCTTACCGTCGATGCGGTCGGCGAGATACAGCATCCCGAATAAGTGGTTACCGGTAATGATGGGCACGCCGAGGAAGCGATCCATAGCAGGGTGATGCGGCGGAAAGCCCGACGAGCGCGGGTCGTCCTTCATGTGTTCAAGCCGAATCGGCTGGCGTTCCTGCATGATCGCGCCGAGCAGCCCGCGACCGCGGGGCAGGTGCCCGATCATGTTGGCAGCGTCCGTATCCATGCCGGAGAACTCGAAGAACTCCAGCCCGCCGCGTCCGTCCGGGATACCGAGGGCAGCATAGCGCGCCTTGACGAGATCGCGCGCGGTATCCGCGAGTCGCTCCAGCACCTCGCCGAGGGTATCGGCTCCGGCAGCATAAATTACAGTCTGGGCAATGCCCTTTAACTGTGACAGGAGCAATGGCATATCATTCTGGGAAGATTCATCACTAATCTGCATAGGCTCAAATGTGTTATGCTTGTCGTCTACACGATTGTAGCGATTGAAATCAAATCAGGCGAACCCTATGTCGAAGATAGTGCGGATTCTCGTTGCAGATGATCATTCGGTAGTACGGGCGGGGTTGCGTGCTTTGCTGGAACGGCAGGGCAACTTTCGCGTCGTCGCCGAAGCCGGCACCGGTGAAGAGGCAGTGGCTAAAGCGCAGGAGCATCAACCTGACGTAGCTGTCCTTGACATTCGGATGCCGGGGCTTTCTGGAATTGAAGCCTGTCGGCGCATCGTCGAGAGCGTCGAAGGCTGCCGCGTGATCATGTTGACGTCCTACGCCGAAGATGAACTGCTGTTCGCGGCGGTACAGGCGGGCGCGTCGGGGTATATCCTCAAGCGCATTGGTGATAACGAACTGGTGCAGGCGGTCGAGCGGGTCAGTCGCGGCGAGGGAATGCTCGACCCGGCGATGACTTCGGCGGTCTTTGCCGAGATGCGCAAGGCGAATCAGGCGCAGCAAGCGGCGGCGTTCTCGGACCTCACCGGGCAGGAGTTGGCAGTGTTGGCGCTGGTCGCCGACGGGCTGACCAACCGCCAGATCGCGGTCAAGTTGTATTTAGGTGAGGGGACGGTGCGCAACTACGTCAGCAGCATCCTCGGCAAGATCGGCGTATCGAACCGTGCCGAAGCAGCTGCCTATGCCGTCAAGCACAACATTAACGAGGTCGTGCCGCCGTCGTCGCTGGATCGCAGTGCCGACAGCAATTCACGCTAATTCATCAAGTTGAGGTTGTAGGGGCGTTCAAGGCTGGCACGGTCAAGCCAACGCCCCTTAATCGATCCTATTCCGGCGGGCGAAGCGGCTGCTTCGCTCTTTATGCTGGTTCCGCCTGAACTGCTTTCTGCTCCGAAGTCTTGCGTTCCTCGACAACCTGCGGCGGGATGACGAAGACCGGACAGCAGCTTGCCGCGAGCACTTTCTGCGTCACGCTGCCGAACAGCCAACGGCTGATGCCGGATCGCCCGTGCGTGGACATGACGATCGCGTCGGTGTGCAGCTTGGCGGCGGTTTCGATAATCGCCGTCGCCGGATCGCCGGTTTCGACCGTCGCTTCGATGTTGATGCCGTACTTCTCTTTGACCTCAGTGGTGATTTGGTAGAGGTAATCCTGCGCGTGGGTGAGCGCTTGGGTGAAGCCCGCCTCGTAATCCTTCTGCGGTGACATCGTGACCGGATAGAAATCGTAGATCGGAACTTCCGGGGGTTGCAGGATGGTGAGTAAGGTGATTGTGCCGGAGTTGTCGATCAGCTTGAGCGCGTAATCGAGGGCACTTCGCGCTAGCAGTGATCCATCGAGTGGTACTAGAACGTGAGCTATCATTGCCCGTCCTCCTATTAAATGAATTAGATCCAGTAAATCTATTTGTCTTTATCGTCCACCCGATTCGGGTGGACGCGCGTAGTGTCAAAGATCGCCCGTTCGAGCCGATCTTTGACACTACTACATTGTGCACAACTCCATTATGCTACTCATGAGAAATAATTCACAAATAGGGATGCCATGAATCGCGCCATTTGCAATGTGACGCCGGAAGAAGCCGCACGCAAGATTGAATCGGGACAGCGCATTTTCATCACTGGAAACTGCTCGACGCCGATCCCGTTTATCGAGGCGCTGGTGGCGCGTTATGAAGAACTCGAAGACGTGGAACTGGTGCAGGTGCTCAGCATCGGAATGCCGGAGTTCATCACCCCGGAGATGTCCGGTCACATCCACGTCAACAACCTGTTTATCAGCGAAAACATGCGTACCGCCGTGAATAACGGTTCGGCGGCGTTCACGCCGATCTTCCTGCACGAGATCGCGGCGCTGTTCCGTTCGCACCTGAAGCCCGACGTCGCCGTCATCCACTGCAGCCCGCCCGACGAGCACGGTTACTGCTCCTACGGGACGGAAGTCGGCGTGACCAAGTGCGCCGCCGAGAACGCCAAGATCGTCATCGCGCAGATCAACCCGCACATGCCGCGCACGCTCGGCGACAGCTTCATCCACGTCCGCCAGATCGATTACTGCATTGACGTCGATTATTTCCTGCCGGAAGTCAAGCCGCAGCCGCCGACGCCGATCCAGAGCCAGATCGCGACTCACATCGCCGCGCTGATCCCTGATGGTGCGACCCTGCAAACCGGCATCGGCGGCATCCCTGACGCCGTGCTGCGCCAGCTCACCGATCATCGCGATCTTGGCATTCACACCGAATTATTCTCCGACGGCGTCATGGAGATGATCGAGGCGGGGGTGATCACCAACGCCGCCAAGACGCTCCACACCGGCAAGGTCGTCGCCGGGTTCGCCATCGGTTCGCAAGCCTTGTTCGACTACATCAACGATAATCCGGTCTTCGAGCTGCACCCGACCGAATACGTCAACGACCCCTTCGTGATCGCGCAGAACGACCGCATGATCTCGATCAACTCTGCCATTGAGGTCGATTTGACCGGGCAGGTCTGCGCCGGGAGCATCGGCACCTATTTCTATTCCGGCGTGGGCGGTCAGGTCGATTTCGTGCGCGGCGCAGCGCATAGCAAGGGCGGCACCTCGATCATCGCGCTGCCGAGCACGGCGAAAGGCGGCAGCTTCAGCCGCATTGTGCCGACGCTCAAGGAAGGAGCGGGCGTGACCACCTCGCGCAATGACGTGCGCGTGATCGCCACCGAGTACGGCACCGCCGACTTGTTCGGTCGCACCATCGCCGAGCGCGCCAAAGCGCTGATCGACATCGCCCACCCTGATTTCCGCGACGAACTCTGCGCCACCGCCCGCGAGGTCTATCACTTGGGGCGCATCTACGCCGGAGTCAGCGTCTAAGCTAACTTCATCAGTGGGGGCGAAGCAACCAGAGATTGCACCATTGCGTCGCCCCAAGTTTCCTTTACCGAAAAGAGGATGATTTGAGGACTGCGCTCGAAATCCACGACCGCGAAGCCTTGTTCACCATCGCGGATTTGAGTCCTGAATATCTACCGGCTGCCCGCGATCTGTATTTTCAGCCGCAAGAAAACCGGGACGGCGTCTTTGCCAAGAATTTCCCGGCGGATACACCCTATCTTGAGGCGATCTATCACAATTTCGAGCACGGCATTGAACCGATGCTGCGCCAGACCGCCGGTCTCGAACCGGTGCGTTGGCAGACTGCGCTGGTCGATTTTCTCGACCGGATTGAGGGGCAGTCGGTCGATTGGTATCTCGTCGGCAGCGCGGCGTTGGCGGTGCGCGGCATGGAGGTGATGCCGCGCGATTTGGACATCGTGCTCGTGGGCGAAGCCGACGTGCTGCAAACTCGTGACCTGATGCTTGACGTGACGGTTGAGCCGTTCGCGCGTTCGGGGGACTGGATCGCGGGGTGGTTCGGGCGGACTTTTCAGCACGCGCGGCTCGAATTTGTCGGCGTGGTTGTCCCCGGCGTCGATTCCTACGGGGCTTGCGATTTTGGTCCGGCTGCCGCTGCCCGTCTGGAGATGATCGAGTGGCAGGGGCGGGCGCTGCGTGTCCCCCCGGTCGATTTGATGCTCGCTGTCACCGAGTCGCGCGGACTGACCGACCGCGCCGCCGCGATCCGGCGCTGGCTGGCGGCATCCGCCGGGTAGTGAATGCTTGACGTGGATTATGGGCAAGAAATCCCGAGAGAATTTTCGTCGTAGGGGCAGGTTTCAAACCTGCCCCTACACTTTCGAACTCAGCTAAATTCCATTGGCTGTATTTGGCTTTATCCCATCGCTCCGGCACGTAGACCGGCGTCAGCCAATCGCGGTACTTCGGGACGCGCCCGCTCACCACGTCGAAGAACAGATCGCGCACCTGCTTGGTGATCGGTCCCATGCTGCCCGTCCCCAACGCGCGATGCTCGATCTGCGTCACGGCGGCGACCTGCACGCCCGTCCCGCACAGGAACATCTCGTCGGCGACGTAACATTCGGTGCGGTCGAGGTTGCGCTCGACCACCTCGACGCCCAGTTCATTCCGCAGCAGCTCGATCAGCGAGCGGCGGACGATGCCTTCGAGCACGTTGGCGTTGACCGGCGGCGTGATCGCCACGCCCTTGCGGATCACGAAGATGTTGGCAGCGCTCGCCTCCGAGACGTGCCCGTCTTGGTTGAGCACCAGCGCCTCGTCGTAGCCCGCCAGCACCGCGTCCGACTTGATCAGCGCGGAGTTGGCATACGCGCCCACGATCTTGCCGCGCGCCGGGATCGCGTTGTCGTCCACCCGCCGCCACGCCGAAAAGCCAACGTGCAGTCCTTCCTCGTTCTTGACGTAGCTGCCGAACGGCTGGGCGAAGATGGTCACGGCGTCGTCGAGATCGTGCAGCTTCACGCCGATCACCTCGGTCGATTTGTATGCCAGCGGGCGGACGTAGACGTTCTCGTGGAAGCCCTCGACTCGCAGCAGTTCGATCAGGATGTCGGTCAGTTCGGCTTCGCTGTAGGGCACGTCGATGCGGATCAGTCCGGCAGATTGGCGGAAGCGCTCGAAGTGGTCGTGCGGGCGGAAGATGAACAACTGCTGTTCGTCGGCGTTCCAGTAGGCGCGCAGCCCGCCGAAAACCCCTGTCCCGTAGTTGAAAGCGTGGGTCATGACGCTGACCTTCGCCTCCTCCATAGGCACAATTTTGCCGCCGAAAAAGGCATATTTAGGCTGAGTCACGATCTTTTCTCCGCATGATTGTTGGTCTGAATTTAGTTAGCTCCAATTATCGATGCGGGGACGAGCCGGGGTCAATGACCACTCATGACCGTCCGGTGGCGGTCGTTAAGGACCGGTCAGCGCCAGCAGATAGAACGCGCTGAAGATGAAGAAGCCCAGCAGCAGCAGTGCGACCGCCAGCACGCGGACGAGCGGCGTCGTGCTGCGGATGCCGTCGGCGACCATGATCGTCAGCGGGAACAGCACCAGCGTATAGCGCCCGAAACTCTGCGTGAACATCACGTCGTGCGTGCCGTAGTAGTAGTTGATCCGGCTGGCAAACAGCAAAATGAAGGCGAAATTGTAGCCGATCAGCGGCAGGCGGCGGTGACGCGGAAAGCGCAGCGCGACGAAGGCGAGGATCAGCGCGATCAGCAGCGCCATCAAGTCGAGCGTGGTGAAAGCTTCGGCAGGATGCTCGACGAACCAGCGCAAGTTCGTGATCAGCCCATCGATCGGGTTGGTGAAGTAGTTGAACGAAATCGTCGTGTAAATCTCGCTGATCGAGGGCAAGCCGATACTGGCGCGATAGGCTTCGAAGCCGAAGAACGCCAGCGGAATCAGCAGCAGCGACCAACCTTCCCGAATCGCGCGGCGGGCTTGGTCGATCCACTGGCGGGGCTGGTTGAGGCGGAAGCCGTTTTGCTCCAACAGCAGCAGCCCCGCGACCGGCAGCAGCAGCACCCCCTGCGAGCGTGCCAGCGTCGCCAGCGCCCCGCAGATCGCCGCCCAGAACCAACGTCGCTTGACGCCGAAATAGAAGACGCCCAAGGTCAGCGCCAAATAGATCGACTCGGACATCGGCGCGGCGAAGAAGTACGACAGCGGCAGCAGCGCCGTGACCACCACCGCCCAACGCGCCAACGATACACTCCCACCTATGCCTTCAATTTCACTTGCAGAACTCCCCCTCTCTACGGAGTGGAGAGGGGAGTGGGGGGTGAGGTCGGCTTGCGCTCCGTAGTAGCTTTCGCTGACCTTGTACAACAGCGTCAGCGCTAAGCCGAACGCCAGCGTCTCGAAGACCATCGCCGCCAAGTCGAGCGAACCCGGCAGCACCGCGTCGAAGGCACGGATGCCCAGCGGCGTCAGCACGCCGAAGACCGTCGGACCCGGATGCTCGACCCGGTAGCCGTTCGCCGCGAGGTCGAGGTAGTGGACGGCATCCCAGCGCCGCCAGACGCCGAAGATCAGTTCGTCGCTTTGCGTGGTCAGCGGCGGAAGCTGCGCCCCTGCCGTGTGAAAATCGACCTGCACGCCCGCGAAATTGGCGCTGAGCAAGCTCCACACCAGCGCTAACCAGATCGTCAGCGCCAGCCGGTGAATCAGCGCCGTGCCGAAACCCCAGTAAACTGCTCGCATTGATGCTCCATAGTGGCTGGCAGCAGTTAGCTGTCAGCAATCAGCAGAAATCAACCCAATGCAGGGGCGAGGCACGCGTCGCCCCTACGGACAACCGATCGAAATTGGCTCAACTTCACGCTCAAACGCCGATATAATAACGGGAAGCTCAAAGCTGACCGCTGATAGCTCTTGGCTTCTTTACTATACCGACTTTGCCGGAGCGCAATGAATAACATTCGCATTCATCGCCAGAACCGCCGCTCGATGGTCATGAAACGGACGCCGGTGGGATTGGTCGTTTTCATCCCGCGCTGGCTCAAACCGGGCGATCCGCAGGTCAAGCGCTTCATCGCCGAGGGGATCGCCAAGCTGGGGCTGCCCGCGCCCACCAGCCAGCAAACCAGCCCCGCTGATCTGCGGGCGTGGATGGCAGCGTGGGCGCAGCGACTCGACGTGCAGCCCGGTCGCGTGCAGTTCCGGGAGATGTACCGCAAATGGGGATCGTGCTCCAGCAAGGGCAACATCACGCTCAACACGGCGCTCTGTGACCTCTCGCCCGATCTGGCGGAGTACGTCGTCCTGCACGAACTGGTACATCTGCGCGTGTTCAATCACGGCAAGGACTTCAAAGCGTTGATGTCTACCCACATGCCTGATTGGCGCGAGCGCGAGCGCCGGCTCGACGGAGTTTTGAACGGCGCGAACCAACTCGACTGAAGCCGACCGGCAAATATTTCCAAACTTCGTCGGTCGAATCGCGGCACATTGCGCCGGTTTGAGCGATCTACTTCTTGCACCACTGATTGAGTACGCGGGCACTGTTACCGTAACCGGAAGCGATCTATAATCCTAACTTCATTCTTACAGCGGAAAATCAAATGTTTCAAAATTATAGCAGCCTGCTGGATTACAACCCCAGTCAACTGAACTATGGCGTGGCGGTCACTGACGTTGATTTGGATGGCAAATTCGAGTTTGTGATCGCCGGATTTGGCTTTCCCAACATGGTCTTGAAGTACGATGGTGGCTACTACCATGACATCGCCCGAATGGATCTCGCCGATGCCGATCGGCAGTCGATTGGCGTAGCGGCGGGCGACATCGACGGCGATGGGCATGAGGAAATCTACATCCTCAACACCGATACCTTCGCCGGAAAGAAACGCTTTGCCGACCGGCTGTTTGATCTGATGGACGGCGAATGGACCGACCTGTTTTCACTGCGGAACAGTCGGCGCGTCCTCAACTTGACCGCCGGTCGGTCGGTGGTCGCGCTCGATCGGCGCGGCACGGGCAGTTATGGCTTTTTCGTCGCCAATTACGGCGGTCCCATGCGCTGCTATGAACTCGACGACGACGGCGTGCTCTACGACTGCGCGGCGATTGCCTGTATCAATCAGGTGGCGGGCGGGCGCAGCGCCATCGCCCTGCCGCTGATCAGCCGGAAGATCGATCTATTCACCGGTAACGAGAACGGCGCTAACTTGCTCTTTTGCAACCGGGGCGATGGCACCTTCGACGAACTGGCGGTGGAACTCGGCGTAGATGATCCGCTGCAAAGTGCGCGTGGCGTGGTCGCCTTCGACGCCAACGAAGATGGCTTGTTCGACCTCGTCTGTGGGAACTGGGAAGGTCCGCACCGCCTCTTTATTCATCAACCCAACGGACATTTCACCGACGCCGCACCGCCGGAGATGGCGCTGCCGTCGCGCGTGCGCACTGTCATCGCCGCCGACTTCGACAACGACGGCTACGAAGAAATCTTCTTCAACAACATCGGGCAGCCGAACCGCCTATTCGCCCGGCGTGATGGCGGCTGGCGGCAGATTGATCCCGGCGCGGCGGTCGAACCGCAGGGGATGGGGACGGGCGCGGCGGTCGCCGACCTTGACGGCGACGGGCGGCTCGAACTGCTGATTTCTCACGGTGAGTTGGTCGCGCAGCCGCTGACGCTCTACCGCACGGCGAGCAACGGCAATCACTGGCTGCGCGTACTCCCGCTGACGGCGCAGGGTGCGCCCGCGCGCGGGGCGCTGGTGATCATGGAGACCTTCGGGCGGACGCAAACCCGCGTGATCGACGGCGGCAGTGGCTATCTCTGCCAAATGGAGCCGGTCGCCCATTTCGGTTTAGCGCAGCAGTCGCAGGTTAATCGCATCCGCGTCCACTGGACGGACGGCGCAACCATGCTGATCAACAACCCTGCCTGCGATCAACTCCTGCGCGTCCCGCATCCGTAAAAACGACCTCACCCCCAGCTTCCTTCGGAAGCCACCCCCTCTCCGTGAGGCGAGGGGGAGACAACCGAGGGGGTTTGGATTGAAGTTTATGGTATTCCCCACAGCCGGATGATCCCATCCTGTCCGGCGGTAGCGAGGTATTTCCCGTCATCCGCGAAGGCGACCGCGTAGCTGGCGACGTTCGGCGCGATTTGCTGCCAGAGGATTGCGCCTGTCCCGGCGTCGAGCACGGTCAGCGCGTTGGAGCTGGCGACGGCGATCAGGCTTCCCTCGGCGCTGAAATCGGTGGCGTTCAAGCTGTCCGGCGGTCATCGAACTGGCGGCGGAACACTTCCTCGTGGGTCGTCGTATCCCAAACTTCCAGCCAACTCTACGTTGTTCGCGTCGTAGAAGCTCACGACCAGCCGCTGACCGTCCGGGCTGAAGGCGATGGCGGGGATGTTCTGATTCGCGTCGATGCCCAGTTCGACTTTCTCCCCGCTCGTGACGTCGTAGAGGTAGAGCGGATTGTTCGGACGCGCCGCGTCGATCACCGCCAGCAGCAGATTATCATTGCTCAGAGCAAGTTTGCTAACACCCGTCATGTAGTTTGCAAGCAGCGTATGTTTTTCCTCCGGCGCGTCGAGATTCCAGTAAACGATGCGCCTTGTCTTGGTGTCGTAGGCGACCAATCGGTCGTCGTTCGTGATCGTGAAGGCGTTCAGCGGATCGTTTTCGACCCCAAATTGCACCGGCGCGGCATCGCCTTGCAGGTCGATCAACTGGATGCCGCCGCCCACGATCCGCTGTGACGCGCCGGCAGCGGCGAGATTCCAACCGCTGTAGGCGAGGTAGCGTCCGTCCGGGGTCATTTTGGCGTCGTAGATGTGTTTGACGCCGGTTTCGAACGTCCGCGTCAGCGCGCCGGTTTGCGTGTCGTACAGCCGGATCAAGGCGTCGTAACCGTAGGTAGCGATGGTTTTGCCGTCCGCGCTGACGGCTAAACCGATGCTCGATCCGTCCCAATCCGCTTTTCTCGGCGACGATCTCGCCGCTGCGCCCGTCCTCGATGAGCACGGTCGTCCCGTAATGGATGTAAGCGAACTGATCGCTCCCCGGCTTGAAGGCGACGTTGCTCACGTCTTGGAAGATGTCGCTTTGCTTCGGCGGGACGCTGAACTCGCCCGCCGCCAGATCCCACACGCTGATGTCATAGTTTTGACTGGAGATCGCCAGCAGCGATCCGTCGTCGTTGTAGGCGAGGTTCAGAATGTAGGCGTCGGGATTGCTGCTCACGGTGATCGTATCGCGGACTGCGAGTGTCGCCACGTCGTACAGCTTGACGTCTTTCGCGCCGCCGACGGCGAGCGTCGATCCATCGGGGCTGAAGGCGATTCCCGTGCCGACCAGTTCGCTGGTTGACGCTAGGGTTCGCTTGACCGGGACGGCTGTGCTGTTAGGAATTGCCGTGTCGTAGAGATAAATCCCGTTCAGCGTCAGTACGGCAAGCGTGTTCCCGTCGGGGCTGAAGGCGATTTCGCGTGCCTGATCGCCATCCTGCGCGATGACGCTCTGCCGTTCACCGGTTTGCGCGTTCCAGATGTACAGGTCGAGGTGCTTCGGCGTGTAGGTGCCGCCCCCCGCCGCGATCCAGCGCCCATCGAGGCTGAAGGCGAGTGTTCCCGTCGTCAAATCCGCACCGTCGGTTTCCAGCAGAGCGGTCTCAACGCCGCTGGCGACGTCCCAGATGCGCACCGAGTCGGTTTCGAGGATGGCGATCTCCGTCCCATCGGGGCTGAAGGCGAGCGGGCGAGTATAGCTGCCGCCGGAACTCGTCCGCAGTAGGCGTGGCGGCGCTTCCAAACCGCCGCTGTACAGAGCGATGCCTTTCGGCGTGCCGACCGCCAGCGTCTCGCCATCCGGCGACCACGCGATCCCGCTAGCGCGCCCGCTGCCGATTTCCGCGACCGTCTGCAAGCGGTCGACGTTGTCCATCGTGATCGGCGGCAGGTCGTCGAGCAGCAAGCCCGTCTCGATCTGCGTGAGTTGATGTCCCTGCCGGGTGATTCAAGGCTTTGCAGCGTGACGATCCCGGCGACGGCGACGATCAGCACGGCGGCGACCAGTCGCAGCCAGCGCGATCGGTGCGACTGCGGAACGGTTCGCGGCGGGACGATCACCTCGTCGTTGCTGAGCTGCTGGTAGAGCGTCTTGCCGAAAGACTCCGGCGGTGCTTGGCGGTGTTGGTGCAAAAAATCGTCGTTCATCAGCTTTGATCCCATTGGATTCGTAATTTCTGGACGGTGCGGTGCAGCGTCGTGCCGACGTTCAACTCGCTCATGCCCGTCAGCCCGGCGATGGCGCGATTGGTCAGTTCCGCGCCGTACTTGAGCGCGATCAGTTCGCGTTCGCGAGCGGGTAAGCGGTTGAGCAGGGCGGTCAGGCGGGCTGAGTCGCGGTGCTGCTGGACGATCTCGTCGAGCGGGCGGCTGTCGTCAGCGATGCCGCGGGCGAAGTCGAGCGAGAACAGGCGTCGCTGGCGTCGGAAGTGATCGACGGCGACGTTGCGGGCAATGCGGAACACCCACGTCGAGAAGGCGCCGAGATCGTGGTCGTAGCGCTCGCGCGACTGCCACGCTTTGGCGAAGGTAGTGGCGGTCAGGTCTTCCGCGATCGCGTCGTCGCCGACGTGATAACGAAAGAAGTTGTAGACTCGCGGCAGCCACTCCCAGTAGAGCGCTTCCCAGTCGATGAGGTTCGGTGGTGGGTAAGTCTTTTCTATGTCCATTTGCTTAATCATACGCAGCGCTGACGGAAGTATCACAACCGCGCTATAATCAAGATGATCGGATGACGCCTAGAGAAGCTTGATGACTCTGCCCCAATCCCCGTTAGCGTGGCTGCGCGCTTATACGTCACGCGCCGAAACCGATACGCCCGGCGTGCAGATTGCCAGTTATCGCCTGAGCGATCTGGTGAATCGCGGCTACATCAGCCCCAGCAGCGGGCGTGGCTTGCTGATGGACGCGGGCTTGATCGATTTCGTCTGGCGCGTGATGTGGGTCGATTCGTCGCCGACGCCGGACGCGGAACTCGAATACCGGATTGGCGGAGCCGAAGGCTACGTCGTGTTCATGCACGGCTGGACCGGTAACTATGCCATTTGGGAGCAGATTCCGTCGCTGGTTGTGACCAGCAACCCGAACTTGATCGCTATCTGCGTCGATCACAACGGCTTCGGCGAGACCTCGTTCGTCGATACGCCGTCGCTCGAAATGTGCAATCCGCCCGCTGCTATGCGCGTCATCGAGGCGTTGATCGACCTGTTGGGCATTCGCCGTCAACCCGGCGAGCGCGACCCGAAGGTGATCAACTTCGTCGGGCACAGTATGGGCGGCGCGGCGCTGTTTTACCTGAATCCGATCAACTGGCGCGATGGCGAGGAAACCCGCTTGGCGCTTGCTCCGGCGCTGCTGCTTGAAGATGAAGTCAAGCGCGTCTTCTACACCACCCTCGGCTTGGGGATTGGCTTGGTCAACCGGATCCATTTATTCGAGCCAATCGAGCGGGCGATCAAGCCGGGTGTGATCGAGGCGCTGACCGTCGGCGCGACCGATTTCGTCCGCCGCTTGCACGCCGACCAATATCAGCGCACGTCACGGGGCACGACCGCCGCGACCTTCATGGCGATGGGCTTGCTCAACAACCGCGAGATCCCGCGCCGCTGGGATACCTTTCACGTGGTCCTCGGTCATCGGGATGCGCTGGTCGGCTTGACGTCGATGCTCGACATGCTCAGCCGCTTGGAATTCCCACCGGGAAATACGCGCGTCGTCGCCGGGTCGCATTACTTCTTTAGTGTGGGTCCGGATGCGGTTTTTCAGCATGCCCAAAACCGCGAGTTGGTCGTGCAGAACATTCTCGATTTGCACCAATTGGCGTATGCGCGCCAAAAGGTCGGTTATCGGGTCGGTTAGCCGTTGGGCTTCCCTCATTTTTAACGATGAAACGACTCGCTGACAACGCCTTAAAACCATGGATTGGCACGCTGCGGAATTCCTTGACACCCCCTTGTCGCCATGTTAATCTTGGTTCACTTAATTTGATCCAAATTGAACAAATGGTTCTCATCCGGGATTGAACCTTATGCCATCTGCGTTACAAGAATTTGCCCCGATTGCGGCTCTGTTTGTGATTTCCGTCCTCGTGTCCGGTCTGATCCTCGTGATCTCGCGTTTGTTCGGTCCTTGGAAACCAACTTCGCGTAAGACGGCTCCTTACGAGAGCGGTATGAAGCCGATTGGTTCTGCCCATCGCCGCTATCCGGTGCGCTTCTATCTGGTCGCGGTGCTGTTCATCCTCTTCGACATCGAAGTGGTCTTCTTCCTGCCGTGGGCGGTCGTCTTCCGGGGTATGGGATTATATGCCTTTCTCACGATGGGTGTCTTTATCGGCATCCTGACGGTAGGGCTGATCTACGAATGGAAAGTGGGAGCGTTGGAATGGGAGTAGTATCCTCGAAAATGGGTAATCTCGGCGTGGTTACGACCTCGCTGGATGAAGCGGTCAATTGGGCGCGTACCGGCGCGATGTGGCCCCTCTTGTTCGGCTTGGCTTGCTGCGCCATCGAAATGATGAGCACGCAGGGGTCGAACTACGACCTCTCGCGCTTCGGGATGGAACTCAACCGCGCTAGCCCGCGCCAGAGCGACCTGATGATCGTCGCGGGGCGGGTGACGCGCAAGATGGCACCGGTCGTGCGCCAGTTGTACGATCAAATGTCGTCCCCGAAATGGGTGCTCTCGATGGGCGATTGCGCCTCGTGCGGTGGCGTTTACAACAATTACGCCGTCGTGCAAGGCGTTGACGAGATCATCCCGGTCGACGTCTACGTCGCCGGCTGCCCGCCCCGCCCGGAACAGCTCATTCACGGGATTTTGACGCTGCATGAGAAAGTGCGCGGTGAGCGCGTGCTGGAACGGATCAACGAATGAGTGCAACCCACATCCCGGCAGCGCTCGATCCGGTGGCTGTGCTAAAAAACGACCTGCCGGACTCACTGCTGGACGTTCACGAATACGCCGGTCAAACGACGTTGGTGATCAAGCCCGCCGACATCGTGACGGTGGCGCGTTACCTGCGCGATACCAAAGGCTTGATCTATAACTATCTATCCGACATTAGTTCGGTCGATTACTACCCCGACTATAACCGCCCCGGTCGCTTTGGCGTGGTTTATCACCTCTATTCGATGCTCTACAACCGCCGGTTGAGTCTCAAGGTTTATCTGCAAGAGGATGAACCGAAGCTGCCGACGCTGACCGTCGTCTGGAAGGCGGCGAATTGGTTGGAGCGCGAAAGCTACGACCTGATGGGCATCGTCTTTGAGGGACACCCTGATCTGCGCCGCGTGCTGCTGCCCGATGACTGGGATGGTCATCCGCTGCGCCGCGACTACCCGCTGGGGTATGAAACGGTCATGTTCTCGTTCAACAAAGACGAGATCAATCAGCATAAACCCTACGCGAAAGAGTAAGGGGAAATCTTATGACCATGACACCTGCACCCGGCAAGCCGACGCTGGGCGAGCGCGAACCAGAACCGTGGCAGGGCAGCGTCGAAGAGTTGCGCGGGCTGGTTTCCGATCGCGCGATGACCGGCGAAACGCTGCTGCTCAACATGGGTCCGCATCATCCGAGCACGCATGGCGTGCTGCGGCTGCTGCTGGAACTCGACGGCGAACAAATCGTCACCTGCCTGCCTGATGTCGGCTATCTGCACACCGGCATCGAGAAGAACATCGAGTCCAAGACTTACGAAAAAGCGGTCACGCTGACCGACCGGATGGATTACCTCGCGCCGATGTCGAACAACATGGTGTTCAGCATGGCGGTCGAGAAGCTGGTCGGGCTGGACGTGCCGGAGCGCGCGCAGGTCATCCGCGTGATCTGCCTTGAGCTGACGCGCATCAACAGCCATCTCGTTTGGTTGGGCACGCACGCGCTCGACCTCGGCGCGATGAGCGTCTTCCTGTACTGCTTCCGCGAGCGCGAATTCATCCTTGAGATGTTCGAAATGCTCTCCGGTCAGCGCATGATGACCAGCTACATCCGTCCCGGCGGCGTCTGGCGCGACCTCACCGACGAGTTTATGCCCGCGCTGGAAAACTTCGTCAACTATTTCCCGGCGAAAATCGACGACTACGAAAAACTGCTCACCAACAATCCGCTCTGGATTGACCGGACGCAGGGCGTCGGCGTGGTCGAGCCGGAAGAAGCCATTTCGCTCGGTATGAGCGGTCCGAGTCTGCGCGGCAGCGGGGTTAACTGGGACATCCGCAAAGCCGAACCCTACAGCGGTTATGAGAAATACGACTTCAACGTGCCGCTCGGCGAACACGGTGACGTCTATGACCGTTACTGGGTGCGCGTTCAGGAAATGCGCGAAAGCCTCAAGATCATCAAGCAGGCGATGGCGCACCTTCCCGACGGTCCGTTCCGCTCGAATAATCGTAAGTTTGTGCCGCCACCGCGCGCCGAACTTGGTCAGAGCATGGAAGCGGTGATCCACCACTTCAAGCTGTGGACTCAGGGTTATAACGTGCCGGACGAAGAAGTTTACGTCAGCATCGAAAGCCCGCGCGGGGAGATCGGTTGTTACCTGCACGGCACCGGCGGGAACAAGCCGCGCCGCGTCCACTTCAAGACGCCATCCTTTATGCACATTAGCGCCTTGGGCGAAATGTCGCAGGGCTACTTGATCGCCGACCTCGTCGCCATCGTCGGCAGCGTCGACGTGGTGCTCGGTGACAGCGATCGCTAGTTGATAGTAGATGTAGGGGCAGGTTTCAAACCTGCCCCTACTGTGAAGATTATAGGAAGCAGCACATGCTCGCAGAGAAATACGCAGATCGCATCGAACAAGCCTTTGCCAAGTATCCGACCAAGCGCTCGGCGGTGATGCCGCTGCTCTACATCGCGCAGGAAGAATACGGCTGGGTGACGCCGGAGTCGCTGGTCGAAGTCGCGGAGTTGTGCGAACTTGACCCGACGCAGGTCAAATCGATTGCCGGTTTTTACACGATGTACTCCGAAAAGCCAAAGGGCAAGTATTGGCTTCAGGTCTGCACCGACCTTGCTTGCGCGCTGCGCGGCGCGGATGAGTTCCACGAACAATTGAAGGAATACCTCGGCGTCGAGGAAGGCGGCACGACCGACGACGGGTTGTTCACGGTCGAGCACGTGATGTGCCTCGCCGCCTGCGACAAAGCGCCGATGCTGCAATGCAATTTCCACTTCCAAGAAAACTTGGACATGGAAAAGATGAAGGCGCTGATCGAGCAGTGGCGGGAAGAAGCGAACAAAGAATAGTACCGAGTACCGAGTGCTGAGTACCGAGTCAAGAACTCGATACCCGCTCTCCCAACTCGGTACTAGGTACTCAGTACTCGGTACTTGAAGTCAGGATAAGTGTTGATGGCATCGTTAAACATCATCTACCGCGAAAAAGATGTCCCGAACATCGACCAGTATGACGTTTACGTCAAGAACGGCGGCTACGAGGGACTGAAGAAAGCCCTCTCGATGGACCCGAAAGCCGTGATCGACGAGGTCAAGGCGTCCAATCTGCGCGGGCGCGGCGGCGCGGGTTTCCCGACCGGCGTCAAGTGGAGCTTCATCCCGCAGAGCGAGCCGATCAAGTACGTGACCGTCAACGCCGACGAGAGCGAGACCGGCACCTTCAAAGATCGTCAGATCCTTGAGAGTAATCCGCATCAGTTAATCGAAGGTGCGATGATCTGCGCGTGGGCAATTCAGGCGACTGCCGTCTACATCTACCTGCGCGGCGAGTTCTGGGACGTCGCTCACGAGTTGGACAAGCGCATCGCCGAAGCCTACGAGCATGGTTGGGCAGGCGAGAACATCGGCGGCACCGGCTGGACTTGCGGACTGTACACCCACCTCGGCGCGGGCGCTTACATCTGTGGTGAGGAAAGTGCGCTGCTCGAAAGTCTCGAAGGCAAGCTGGGGCAGCCGAAAGTGCGCCCGCCGTTCCCGGCGAATAAGGGCGGCGGTCTCTACAGCGAGCCAACCGTGATCAACAACGTCGAGACGCTGACCAACGTCCCTTGGATCATGGTCAACGGCGCGGCGGAGTACAAGAAGATCGGCACCGAGCAAAGCCCCGGCACCAAGGTCTTCTGCCTCAGCGGTCACGTCAATAATCCCGGCAACTACGAGCTGCCGCTCGGCGGCGACTCGACCTTCCGCAAGCTGATCTTCGACCCCGAATTCGGCGGCGGCATCCCCAACGGCAAAGCGATCAAGGCGATTCTGCCGTCCGGCGGTTCCGGTCCGATTGTCCCGGCGACCGATGAGGTGCTCGATACCCCGCTGACCTACGAAGATATGGTCAAGGTCGGCACGATCCTCGGCTCGGCGTCGGTGATCGTGATGGACGAGGACACCGACATCGCGTGGGTGGCGGCAAAAGTCACCAAGTTCTTCAAGCACGAAAGCTGTGGCAAATGCACGCCTTGTCGTGAGGGGACTTACTGGCTCGACAAGGTGATGGATCGCATCATGCGCGGCGAAGCGCAGGAAAAAGACATCGACCTTGTGACCAATATCGCCAAGAACATGCAGGGCGTGACCCTGTGCGCGCTCGGCGATTTCGCGGCGAACCCGATCATCTGGACGGTCAAGAACTTCCCCGACGATTTCAAAGCGAAAATCGCGCCGAAGGAAGTTGAGAAAGCCGCGCCCGCCAAAGCGAAGCCGGCAGCGGCGCGTGGTCGGCGGGGTGCTGCTGCGTCCGCCGGAGATTAAGCGTGCAGCCTAACGATACACCCCCTGCTGTAGTAGACGATGAGCCGGAGATCGAGCCGGAAGGGGAAGTGGCAGAGCCGTCGGCGTGGCAGCGGTTGCGGCGCTTGTTCAGGCGGGAAACGCGGCTCTACAACCTGAACTGGGCGATTTCGGCGTTCCCGGACGCGCCCGCCAATTACGTTTTGCGCGGTGAACTACTGCTTGACCTTGGCGATACTGTCGGTGCTGCTGCCGATTTTCGGCGTGCGCTCGAACTGGCAGTCGCCGAAGTGGGGGCGGAAGACTGGGGCTTGATCGCGCAGGCGCTCCAAGATCGAGCGCTGGTGGGATTACGCGATGCACTTCTGCGCAGCGCGCGTTATAATCGGGCAACTAGCCACGTAGAAAATCATTGACATTGATGTAGGGGCGCAGCGCGCTGCGCCCCTACAGGATATACACGAGACGAGATCGGCGCGCGGCAGAGCGCGAGGTCTTTTTGGAGGGTTGAATGGCGGATACGGTCAAGATCTACATTGACGATCAAGCGTATGACGTGCCTAAGGGGACGAATTTAGTCGATGCTGCTAAATGGGTCGGCAACGACATCCCGGTGTTCTGTTATCACCCCAAGATGAAACCAGTCGGCATGTGTCGCATGTGCTTGGTCGAGATGGGGAGCATCAACCGCGACCGCGCCACCGGCGAGGTCGTGCTCGACGACAAGGGCAACCCGACGATCCGCTGGTTCCCCAAGCTGCAAACTGCCTGCACGACCACGGTCAGCGACGGTTTGGTCATTCGCACGCTCACCGAGCAGGTCTCGCAGGCGCGCGAAAACGTGGTCGAGTTCCTGCTGACCAGCCACCCGCTCGACTGCCCGATCTGCGACAAGGGCGGCGAGTGCCCGCTCCAAAACCTGACGATGGGTTATGGTCCCGGCACGACCCGCATGAATTACGCCGACAAGATGCACCTCGACAAGCACGTCCCGCTGGGCGACTTGATCTTCCTCGACGAAGAGCGCTGCATTCAATGCGCGCGCTGCGTCCGTTACGAGGACGAGGTGGTTGGCGATCCGGTGCTCGGCTTCCACGAGCGCGGACGCAGCTTGCAGATCGTCACGGTCAGCGACCCCGGTTTCGACAGCTACTTCAGCGGTAACACCACCGACATTTGCCCGGTTGGTGCGCTGACGACCGAAGATTTCCGCTTCGGCGCGCGCCCGTGGGAACTGACCAACGTGCCGAGCATTTGCCCGCACTGCCCGGTCGGCTGCAACACCAGCTTGAGCACCCGGCTTGACCGCGATTTCGACGGTCGCGCCATGATCAAGCGCGTCATGCCGCGCCAGAACGAAGAAGTCAACGAAATTTGGATCTGCGATAAGGGACGCTTCGGGCATCATTTCACCCGCAGCGACGACCGGCTGATGGAGCCGATGATCCGCAATGCTGCTGGCGAACTCGTCGCCGTGACGTGGAGCGAGGCGCTCTCGAAAGCCGCCAACGCGCTCCACGACGCCGAAGACGTCGGTGTGATTGCCGGTTCGCAGTTGTCCAACGAGGATCTGTGGATGCTGCGCAAGCTGGTTGGCGAGAACGCTCGCTTGGGCGCTTGGCCCCCCACGCACGGTGGCATTGACCTGCTGGCGCAGGTCGGCGTCGGGCAGGGCACCAACATCGCCAAAATGGGCGCGGGTGATGCCGTGCTCGTCATCGCCAGCGACCTCGAAGAAGAAGCGCCGGTTTGGCGGCTGCGGATCAAGCAGGCGCACGATCGCGGTGCTTACGTGGTCGTCGCCAACGCCCGCGCGACCCGCATGGACGACTTCGCCGATGAAACCGTCCGCTACGAAGTCGGCAAAGCTGCCGAAGCGCTCAGCGGCATGAACAACGAGATCGCCCGCAAGCTGCGCGAGTCGAACAACCTGATCATCGTCGCCGGTGCCGAGGGGCTGACCCTCGACGGCAGCCGCGCGTTGATGCAGACCGCCGCGAACCTGCTGATCGAAAGCGAGCACGTCGGCAAGCCCAACAACGGTCTGCTGGCGACGCTCCCCGGCGCGAACGGCATGGGTCAGCATTACCTCGGCTTCACGCCCGAAGCTGCCGAAGACATCACCCAAGCCCCGCCCAACGTCCTGATCATCGCTCAAGCCGACGTGCTGGCGGATGATCCCGAACGCGGCGGAATGGCTCGATAAAGTCGATACCGTGATCGTGCTCAGCCTGTTCCCCGATGCGACCGCAGCACGGGCTGAGGTGGCGCTGCCGGTGCAGAGCTTCGCCGAGCGCGACGGCACTTTCACCAACGGCGAGCGCCGCGTTCAGCGCTTCTACACCGCTCAAGGTCCGATGGGGTCGGCGCTGCCGGTCTGGCAGGTCGTCGGGCGCGTCGGTGAACTGCTCGGCAAGGGACGCCCGAAGCCGTCAGCGGCGGCGGTCATGCTCGAAATCAGCAAGAACGTCCCGGCATTCGCGGGCGCAGGCTATTCGGAACTCGCCAAAGTGCCGCATCAGTTCCCGGACGTCGGCGGTAGCTGATCTGTATTACGGCGGCACCGCCTACAAGAATACCGGCGGTATCGGCGTGCAGATTGCCACCGAAGCTGACGGTGGCGCGACCATCGCGGCGAGCGAGGTCAGCTTGCCCGGCGCGCCCGTGACCGGCGACGACGACCTGCTGGTCGTGCCGACGGTGCAGTTGTACAACCTTGAAGCGACTTTCCTCCCCAGCGTCGAGGAATTGATGGCGGGGCGCACCTCGGCACCTTACGTCGAGATCAACGCCGCCGACGCGAAGCAGATGAAGATCGCCGATGGCGACTTGGTTCAGGTGAAGGTTGGCGAAAGCGCGGTCGAAGTCCGCGCCCACGTCAATGGCAAAGCGCCGGCAGGTTCGGTGCTGCTGCCGCGTCATCTGACGAACAATGCCACGCCGCTGGCGCTTGCCGTCGGCAAGGTGGCGAAAGTTTAGGGGCAGAATAAATGGAACAAACCTTACCAACGACTCAACGCCGCTTTCCGCGCTGGCTGCCGGTCGTCATTGTCGTCGTTGTCTTGCTGGTCGTCGTGCCGTTGATTCTGATCCTCGGCAACATCGACGCCATCTTGACCTTCCTGTTCGACACGTCGTCTCGGGTCGATCCGGCGAAGATCGTTCAGTGTTACGGACCCAACGATAACGGCTGCGGCGTCCTGCACTCGATCGTGTTCTCGCTGATCTTCTTCGTCCTCATCTTGACCGGCTTCGCTTACACGACGCTGCTTGAGCGCAAGTTCATTGCGTGGTTCCAGCAGCGTTCCGGTCCGAACCGCGTGGGACCGTGGGGCTTGCTCCAACCGCTCGCGGACGGCATCAAGCTGATCTTCAAGGAAGACATCATCCCGGCGAATGCGGATCGCGTGGTCTACCTGATTGCGCCGATCCTCAAGACCGTCCCGGCGCTGTTGGTGCTGGCGGTCGTCCCGTTCGGTCCCCACCTGCTCATTCCGTGGTTCGATGGCATGTGGTACAACGTCCCGCTCGGCTTAGCTGACTTGAACGTCGGCGTGCTCTGGCTGCTGGCGATCACCAGCATCGGCACGTATGGCGTCGTGCTGGCGGGGTGGGCGAGTAACAGTAAGTATTCGATGCTCGGCGGCTTGCGGGCGACCGCGCAGATGCTCAGCTACGAACTCAGCCTCGGCTTGACGATGGCGGTGCCGATTTTGATCGTCGGCAGCATGAGCCTCGGCGACATCATCCAAAGCCAGACCATGATCTACCAGTGGTATGTCTTCCAGAATCCGCTGGCGGCGGGCATCCTGATGATCGCGCTGTTGGCGGAAGTCAGCCGCGCGCCGTTCGACCTGCCGGAAGCGGAGCAGGAACTCACGCAAGGCTACATGACCGAGTACAGCGGCATGAAGTTCGCCATGTTCATGATGGCGGAGTACCTCGGCATGATCGCCATCAGCGTGATCGTCGCCTCGCTGTACCTCGGCGGCTACAACGACGGCTTCGGTTTGGTGAACCAACTGCCGTTCTTGGGTCCGATCGTGCTGTTGGGTAAAGTCGTCTTGATGCTGATCGGGATGGTTTGGGTCCGGGCGACCGTGCCGCGCATCCGTTACGACCGGCTGATGGCGTTCGGTTGGAAGGTGCTGCTGCCGCTGGCGTTGGTCGCCGTGATGTGGTCGGCGGTCGCCGTGATGGTCGCCGATGCCGCTGCTTCGCCGGTCGTCTACGGGATTTTGGCAGGTATCTTCTTCGTGGTCGTCGTCGTTGGTGGGCTGGTCATCCTTCAGCGCACCGGTCAGTTTGGCGGCAGCACAGGCGAAGACGAAGCCATCGATCCGATTATCACCGGCGAGCGTCAGGGATTGGGTTACAGTGCTTTGCAGGTGCTCGGTGCAGTCATCGCCGCTCCGTTCATGCTTTGGGACTTCTTGCTCAAGGTGCTCGATAATCTGGCGAAGCTTGCGCCCGAAAAAGACGACTCCGGCGACGCCAAGCCGGGCGAATAGACATCAAGCCGCCGACCTGACCGCAGGCGCGCTGAAGGTAGGGCGCACGGCTGTGCGCCCGCTGACGAGGTGAGGTCGGTGGATAACATGGAACGAGTTGTTGAGGAGTAACGATGAACGTAATTCGCGGATTTGCGACGACGTTTAAACATGTACTGGAAGAGCCGGTCACGATTCAGTACCCGGAGCAGCAGAAGCCGTTCAAGGAGCGCTACAAAGGGCGGCATCATCTGCGTCGTTACGACAACGGCATGGAGAAGTGCATCGGCTGCGCGTTGTGCGCGGCAGCCTGTCCAGCGGATGCGATCTGGGTTGAGGCGGCAGAGAACAGCGACGAGGCGCGATTCAGCCCCGGCGAACGCTACGCCAAGACCTACGAGATCAACATGCTTCGCTGCATTTTCTGCGGTTACTGCGAGGACGCCTGCCCGACTCAAGCGATTGAACTCGGTCAGGAACACGAACTCAGCTTTATCAACCGCGATGACTCGATCTTCACCAAATCCATGCTGATCGACCCGGTGCCGACCGGCGGCGAACCGACGCCCCAGCAGGTCGAGCCGGGGACGTTCAATCGGTCGATTCCCGACATGGAAAACCCGAAATAAGCCGCCTGAAATCGTCAGGTGAAGCACCTCTTTGAGGTGCTTTTTTTGCGCTCAACTGGCTGTCAGTGCGGTATGCTAAGCGCGTGGGGACGCACCCTTTGCCCAAGGGATAAATGCCCAAGTTGAGCCGGTAGTCCGCGTCGTCGGAAAGTTTGAAGTGTGGCGCTGCTTGTGTTAAACTGCACAAGTCCTTGACTACAGCGCCCATGTAGGGATTTGAAAATGACAGAGTTGTTCCTTTTTGGCTTAGTCGGCTTGATCGCGGTGTTTGCCGCGGTTTTCATGCTGCTAAGCGATAACGCTGTACACAGCGCCCTATTTCTGATCGTGACGATGGGCTGCATCGCGTTTCTGTTCTTGCTGCTCAACGCGCCGTTCCTCGCCATGATTCAGGTTACCGTTTACACGGGCGCGATCATGGTGCTGTTCCTGTTTGTGATCATGCTCTTGGGTGCGGAACGTTTGCAGACGTCCGAAACATCAGCGGGAGCCAAGCGCTTTCCTTGGTTCACGCGGGCGGCTTTTGCGCTCGTCGCCGCGCTGCTGCTGATCGTCGGTATCGTGATGCGACAGGTCAATCTCGACCTTCAGCCCAATCCCGGTGCTGTGCCGCAGCTTCGCGTGCTCAACGCGGCGACGGACGCCGGAGCAGTCGACGTGTACGCCAACGACGAACTGGTCGCCTCGGCGGTCGAGTTCGGCGCTGATCCGGTTTACGTGTCGCTGGATGCGGGCAACTACACCATCAAAGTACAGCCGCAAAATGGGGCTTCTGTCTCCGCTGATGTCACCCTTGCCAACGGCACGCAGCAAACGCTGGTCGATTATGGCGATCCGAACGCGCTCCAGCTTGGCGTTGTCCCCGACGATAACAGCACGATCAACGGCGATCACAGCGCTCGCCTGACCTTCTTCGATGCCTATACCGGTGTCGATGAAATACAGGTCGTCGATTTCGGTTCGCCCTTCGACGCCAATGATACGACGGTCATCGCCGGTAGTCTTGCGCCCGGTCAAGCCGATACGCCGCAGATCCTGCCGGAAAATACCGTCAATTGGTCGTTCGTCTCGGCGAGTGATCCGACCAACGTGTTGTTCAACCTCAGCGATTACACCATCAAGCGTGATACCAGTCAACTGATCGTCCTGACGCAGCAGCGTGTGTTCAACGGTACCGAGGGTGGTGTTTTGCGCCCGACGGCAATCCCGGTGAGTGTAGCGGCGCGTCCGGCATATGGCAGCCCGCAGGCGATCGGTCAGGAATTGTTCACCAATTACATGCTGGTCTTGCAGCTGCTAGCGCTGCTGCTGTTGGCGGCGATGGTCGGCGCGATTGTCCTGACGCATCGTCAGGTTCAGTTGGGACAGCCGCGCAGTGGTGGTCGCCGTCGTGTCAGCCGTCCGCTGGTCAACGTGATCGCGGCGCAGGTAGGGCATGACGTGACCAGCAGCGAACCCGTCCCGGAACTGACCGAACCGGCGGGCGACCCCGCGCCGATGGGGGAATAGGGAGTACATGATGGTTGTTCAAACCAAATCATATGTCATTTTGAGTATGGTGCTGTTCGCGCTTGGCGTGATGGGTGTGCTGCTCCGACGTAATGCGATTTTGGTCTTTATGTCGGTCGAACTGATGTTGAACGCCGCGAATCTGGCTTTGGTCGCGTTCGCGCGTCATTGGGGGCAGGAAGGCGGGCAGTTATTCGTCTTCTTCGTCATTACGGTTGCCGCCGCCGAAGTTGCCGTCGGTCTGGCGCTAATCGTCGCCATATTCCGCACCAAACAAAGCATCAATATTGACGAACTGCACCAGATGGAAGGGTAAATATAGTGCTGAGTACCGAGTACTGAGTGCTGAGTAAAAGCTCGGTGCGCTAAGCTCGATACACCGTACTAAAGGACGCGCTATGGAACATTATCCACAACTCGTACCGCTGATGATCATGATCCCGGCAATCGGGGCGATCATCAACTTCTTATGGGGCGCGCGCTTGGGCGAGAAAATGTCGGCGACGATCGGGATCGTCGCCGCCGGTCTCTCGTTCATCGTTGCGCTGCTGCTGCTCTCCTATTTGAGCGGTAGCGGTTACGAGGCGGCAGTCATTAACGTGCCATTCCTCGAAGGCTGGATTCGTCTCCCCGGGGTAGAGATACCTTGGCAGCAGCGAGTCGATACGCTCAGCGTGACGATGATGATCGTCGTCACCGGGGTTGGATCGCTGATCCATCTCTACAGCGTCGGCTACATGCACGGAGACGAGCGTTTCAGCCGCTTTTTTGCCTACCTGAATATGTTTCTCGCCTTTATGCTCACGTTGGTCACCGGCAATAACCTGCTGATGATGTTCGTCGGTTGGGAAGGGGTGGGCTTGTGCTCCTTCTTGCTGATCGGCTTCTGGTTTGACAAGAAGAACGGGGTTGGCTGGAAGAACAGCAACGCCGCGCGAAAAGCCTTCATCGTCAACCGGATCGGTGACTTTGGCGTCTTGATGGCGATTTTCCTGACCTTCTGGACGTTCGGCACGCTCGACTTCTACAAACCGGGCGAGATCGCCGTCGTCGGTGAACATGCCGCTACCGCTGAAGTCCAGACTAGCGAGACGACCGCCAGCGAAGCTGCACCGGCTGAAGCTGCTGCCGCTCCCGCTGAAGGCGAAGCTAGTGCTCATGGCGAAGCGACCACCATCGCCGAGCCGGTTTATACCGATAACACGCACATCCCCACTGATCAGCTTGGCATCTTCGGACAGGCGCAGCGCTTCATGGAAGAAGGGCGCACCGTCGATTTCGGTCCCTTCAGCCTGCCGATTGCCACGGTGATCACGATTATCACGTTGTTCATGCTCTTGGGCGCGACCGGTAAATCGGCGCAAATTCCGCTCTTTATCTGGCTGCCGGACGCGATGGCTGGTCCGACGCCGGTTAGCGCGCTGATCCATGCCGCGACGATGGTCACGGCAGGCGTATACATGATGGTACGCTGTAACGTCTTGTTTGCCGATGCGCCGCTCACCTCATTTGTGGTGACGCTGATCGGTACCGGGACGGCGCTGGTCGGCGGCTACATCGCCATGGGTCAGTGGGACATCAAGCGCGTGCTGGCGTACAGTACGGTCAGTCAGCTTGGGTTCATGGTTGCGGCGGTCGGTGTCGGCGCTTATGGCGCTGCCATCTTCCATCTAGTGACCCACGCCTGCTTTAAAGGACTGCTGTTCCTCGGCAGCGGCTCGGTGATTTACGGCATGGAGCACGGACATCACCTCGCCCATGAATACGCTGAAGCGCACGGCGAGGGGCACGAAGGGCACGGCGACCACGAAGAAGAATTCGACCCGCAAGACATGCGCAATATGGGTGGTCTGGCGGGCAAGATGCCCCTCACCTACATCGCCTATCTCGCCGGGACGCTGGCGCTGGCGGGTATCTTCCCGTTCGCGGGCTTCTGGTCGAAGGACGAAATCCTCGCGTCGTCGTGGCTCAAGGGCTTGTTCGGTACGGATAACAATCTCGCCGGTTTCATCGCCCTCGCCGGGTTGATCGTCGCAGCCGTGTTCACCGCCTTCTATATGTGGCGTCAAGTCGAACTGGTCTTCCATGGCAAGCCGCGCCACGATGCTGCTTATCGCGCGCCGGAAAGCACTTGGACGATGACCCTGCCGCTGCTGATTCTCGCTTTCCTCAGCCTGATGGTCGGCTTCATCAATACGCCGAACTTCATCATCTTCAAAGACATCTTCGGCACGGAGCGCTTTACGCAATGGCTGGAGCACAGCGTCTTGCACGCCTCCGGGGTCGAGTTCCAACCGCTGCTGGCGGCGACCGCTTTCGCGCTCGCCCTCGCCGCGATTTGGCTGGCGCATCGCATCTACGGCAATAACAAAGGTATCGTGCGCGAGTTGCATGACCCGCTGGAACTCCTTCCTGAGACCGGACGGCTCTGGTCGCTGGCGAACGCCCGCCTGTACTGGGATCAAACCTATTTCCGTCTGTTCGAAAACCCCTTTAACCGTACGGCGGACTTTCTCGCCAATACGCTGGACTGGAATTTCTGGCACGACTATGTGCACGATAGCGTGCTCGCTAGAGGCTTCAACGCGATAGCCAATTTGCTGAGCAATCCGGTCGATCTGGGTATAATCGACGGGGTCGTCAACGGCGCGGGTTGGGCTGCCAACCGGATTAGCGGGGGTATGCGCCGCATCCAGACGGGGTACGTTCGCACTTATGCCATCACTTTCCTCTTTGGGGTGGTGCTGGTGATTATCGTGTTGCTGCTGCCGCTGCTGAATGGCAACGGCTAAACCGGGGAGCACTTGACTATGGAAAATACCGGCTTTTCGCTCGTCACCTTGGTGCTGCTGATTCCGCTGATCGGGTTTTTCCTGATCCTGTTCTTCCAGCGTGAAGAACAGACGGAGACCATCAAGTGGACGGCTTTGGTGACCAGCATTGTCACCTTTTTTGCGTCGCTGCTTTTATGGGCTGGCTTTGATAGTACGCAGGCGAGTTTGCAATTCGTCAACCGCTGGGACTGGATACCGCAGTACGGCATCAGTTTCTACCTCGGCATCGATGGCTTAAGCTTACTGCTTGTCATCCTGACAACCTTCATCATGCCGCTGGCGATCCTCTCGTCTTTCCGCGTGCACGTCCTTCACGAGCGCGGGCGGGTCAAGCTCTACTTCCTGTTCATGCTGCTGCTGGAATGGGCGATGCTCGGCGTCTTCATGGTGCAGGACTTGTTCCTGTTCTACATCTTCTGGGAAGTCTCGCTCGTCCCGATGTACTTCTTGATCGGCATTTGGGGCGCGGAACGCCGCGTTTACGCCGCCGTCAAGTTCTTCCTGTACACGATGGCGGGTTCGCTGCTGATGCTGCTGGCGATTTTGTACGTCGGTAGCAACGCCGGGACGTTCTCGGTGCCGGACATCGTCGCCGGTGTCCAGAACGGGTCGATCGTCTTCCCGTTCGACGGCTTGTTCAGCACGCAGGGCTTGCTGTTCCTCGGCTTCTTGATCGCCTTCGCCATTAAAGTCCCGATCTGGCCCCTCCATAGTTGGCTGCCGGACGCGCACGTCCAAGCGCCGACCGCCGGGTCGGTCATTCTGGCGGGCGTCATGCTGAAGCTCGGTACTTATGGTATCGTCCGCTTCTGTCTGCCGATGTTCCCGCAGGCGAGCGTTGACTGGGCACCGATTATCGCCACGCTCGCGGTGATCGGCATCATCTACGGCGCGTGGGTCAGCTACGCGCAGACCGACGTCAAAAAATTGGTCGCTTATTCGTCCGTGAGCCACCTCGGTTTCGTCGTCCTCGGCATCTTCGCGCTGACGACCGCCGGGCTTCAGGGCGCGCTCTTGCAGATGGTCAATCACGGTATCAGCACCGGCGGCTTGTTCCTTGTCGTCGGGATGCTCTACGAGCGCCGTCACACGAAAGCGATGGCAGCCTACGGCGGCATCTGGAAAGCGCTGCCGCTCTTGGGCGGTCTCGCCTTGATCATCACCCTCAGCAGCATGGGTCTGCCCGGTTTGAACGGCTTCGTCGGCGAGTTCACGATTTTGCTCGGCTCGTTCGGCAGCTCCGTGCTCGGCTTTTTCTACACCATGTTCGCTACGCTGGGCGTGATCCTCGCGGCGATTTACCTGCTCTACATGTTCCAGCACGTCTTTATGGGCGAACTGGATAAAGAAGAAAACAAGCATCTCCCGCCGCTCAACTGGCAGGAGATCGCTGTGCTGGTGCCGATCCTGATCGCCATTTTGCTGATCGGCTTGCAGCCTGCGCCGTTCTTTGCCACGATGGACGCCAGCGTTCAGCAATTGGTCTCACAGGTGGGGCAGTACGTGCCGACCGTCGCGCAAAACGTAGCACCTTAAGGATTAGGCAATGACCGGAGTTCCAAGCCTAGCGGATTTACATCTCGGAGTTGCGCTGCCGGGGATCACCTTAGCGGCATGGGCGGTGATCCTGCTGATCGTCGACCTGTTCGTGAAGCGCAAGGAAGTTACGGCGTGGCTGGCGATCGGCGGCGTTGTCGTTGCTTTCGTCATCAACTTGCTGACGTATAACAACAACCAAGAAGCTTTCTTGGGGATGTTCATCGCCGACCAGTTCACCGCCTTCCTGAATATGGTCATCCTGCTGACGGCGGGGATCAGTATCCTGCTCAGCATCGACTACATCAAGCGAGTTGGTATCGAGCGCGGCGAGTTCTACGTGCTGATGCTGTTCACGACTGTCGGCGGCATGTTCATGGCAAGCGCCAACGACTTGATCGCCGTGTTCGTCTCGCTGGAACTGCTGAGTATTCCGCTCTACGTGCTGGCAGCCTTCCGCGCGCCGGATGTGCGTTCGGAAGAAAGCGGTATGAAGTATTTCATCCTCGGCGCGTTCGCGAGCGCCTTCTTCGTCTATGGTGCGGCGCTGCTCTACGGCGCGACCGGCACGACCAATCTGCCACAGATTTTCGCGGCGATCGGTCAGGCACTCGCCGGTGAAGGACAATCGACCCTGCTCCTGCTGCTCGGTTCCGGCTTGGTCCTCGTCGGCTTGGGCTTCAAGGTCGCGGTTGTACCCTTCCACATGTGGACGCCCGATGTCTATGAAGGCGCGCCGACCCCGGTGACCGCTTTCATGAGTGTCGCGGCGAAGGCGGGCGGTTTTGCGGCGCTGCTGCGCATCATGATCATCGCTTTACCGGCGCTGATGGTCGCCGGACAGGTCACGACGGCATGGCAAAACGTCGTCGAACTGATCGCGGCGGCGACCATGATTTTAGGTAATTTCGTCGCCATTTCGCAGAGCAACGTCAAGCGAATGCTGGCGTATTCGTCCATCGCACACGCCGGTTACATCATGATGGCAGTCGCGGCGGCGGGCACGCCCGGCGTTGAGGATCAGGCGGCGCGCGCTGCGTTGATCTACCTGCTGGCGTACATGTTCACCAATCTTGGCGCCTTCGCGGTCGTGCTGTCGCTGGAAAAGAGCGACGGGACCAGCGTGACGCTCGACGACTTCAAGGGCTTAGGACGCAGTCGTCCGCTGATGGCGGCGATGATGGCGTTCTTCATGCTCAGCTTGACCGGTATTCCGCTGACCGGCGGTTTCATCGGCAAGTGGTTCGTCTTCCTGTCGGCGCTCGACGGCGGCTTGGTTGTCCTCGCCGTGGTCGGTGTGCTGACCAGTCTCGTCAGCGCGTTCTACTATGTGCGTGTGATCGTCAACATGTATCTCGCTGACGGTGAGGGCGACCCCGCCGAAGGCGCGACCACGTACGTCAATTGGGCGACTTACATCGCCTTCGCGGGCACGCTGATCCTCGGCGTCGCGCCGATGCTGGTGACGGCGCTCAGCGACCGTGTGGCACTGCTGGCGAACATCATCCACTAACTTCACCCTAACTGGATTTGACTGTAGGGGCAGGTTTCAAACCTGCCCCTACGTCTTTCTACCGACTATGATCCCAAAATCGCAGCGCATTGGCGTCGTCTACATCATCTTGATGGTGATGGGCTATTCGTTCTTCCCCGTCTTCACCAAGACGCTGCTGGCGCGAGGCGTCGAGCCGTTCGACATTGCCTTCTGGCGCTATCTATTCACCGTGCCCGTGTTCTGGCTGTTGGTCGTCATCCGGCGGCAGCGACGAAGCGCTCCAACGATGCAGCGTCAGCCGAAGCGTCAGCCGCTGCCCCGCCTGCGCTTGCTGCTGGTCGGGACGTTGTTCGCGGGCGAGGCGGTCACGGCGCTGTTCGGGCTGGATCGCGTGCCCGCCGGGACGTTTGTGATCCTGTTCTACAGCTATCCGGCGATGGTGGCGATCCTTGAGGCGATCATGGGCGAGCGGCTGTCGCGGCAGGCGTGGCTGGCGCTCGGACTGACGCTCGTCGGCATTGCCTTGACTGCTCCCGACTTCAGCGCGGGGTTCAACGGCGACAATCTGCCCGGAGTGCTGCTGGCGCTCGCCGACGGCTTCATGGTCGCGGTCTACTTCATCATTACCAGCCGCCTGTTACGCGGCGACGTGGACAACGTGCAGTCGAGCGCGTGGACGGTCAGCGGCGCGTTGATCGTCTTGGCAGCGGTGATGCTGGTGCGCGGCGTCGGCGTGCCGACCGGGGTGACGTGGCTGATTCTGGGCGGGATGACGCTGGTCAGCACCATCATGCCGATCTTTATGATGAACGCTGGACTGCAGAAACTTGGCGCGACCCGCTCGGCGATCCTCGCCACCTTCGAGCCGCTGTTGACGACCGTCTTGGCGATGATCTTCATTGGCGAGGTCATGCAGCCGATCCAGTGGCTCGGCGGGGCGGTCATCATCGCCAGCGTGATCTTGCTGCAAATCCGCCGCTCGGATCGCCTACCGGTCGCCGAAGGCATCGGCGACTAGCCGCTCATAATCCTCTGCGCTTAATTGCTGCGACGGATAATCACTCATTCGGCAACCCACAAACGGGGCGGGTTGGTCTTGCCCCACGCGGTATAATAGAACTAGTTAGAAATGAGCTTGAGGCGCAGGTCGTGGCAAAACGCAAACGTGATGTGATCGTGCCGGAAATGCGGGAACGCTTACAAGCGAACCGCGATGGTCGCTTGCACGTCGGGCAGTGGATCGACCTCATCGTCCAGCCGCTGCTGGCGTTGGCATTGCTGACCGGCGCCGGTTTTCTCGTCTTTGGCACGCGCATGTTGATCTTATTCGAGCGCGCTTGGTGGGTGCTGATCCCGGCGCTGCTGCTGCTCGTGTTTTTCCCGGTGACGGTGCGGGCTTATCGCTACGCCCGCGCGCCGATCCACTTCGCGCGGCTTTACGCCGGGGTGCAGCCG
Organism: uncultured Chloroflexia bacterium; assembly: GCA_963727545.1. Classification (GTDB taxonomy): domain Bacteria; phylum Chloroflexota; class Anaerolineae; order Aggregatilineales; family Phototrophicaceae; genus Flexifilum. Next base: position 262,120 of record CAVSGS010000020.1, on the reverse strand, counting down.
CTCGGTGGCTGGCGTTCGCAAGTGTTCTACACTGCGGGTGATGAGCAGATCGTCTTCAAGCGACGGCTCGCGCCGCGCCTGCCGCTTCAGATCGAGCACGAGTATCTGGTCTACTTCCTCGACGAGCCGAACGGCAAGGTCCTATTGAGCATCGCCCCCGCTGACCACGAAGACGCCGATCGCTGGCAGCCGACCAAGACTTTCGACGTCCGCTACGGGAAGCGCACCGGGTCGCGCTGATTTCTTACAAAGTTTATACAGACATCCAAAACAGATCTAATCTTGGTTTGCTAGCCTAAGGATGTGCAATCTTCTGAGAGTTCAGTCAGGAGGAAAATGAAATGGCAAACCAAATTACTCGTTGGAACCCCTTCCGTGAAATGGCAGCGATGCAGAACGTGATGGATCGCTTCTTCGACGATTACCGTCCGTTCTACGATCAAGAAAATTTCGCGCCGGGCAACCTGCTTTCGATTGACGCCCACGAAGACGACAATCAGTACGTCGTCACGACCGAACTGCCGGGCGTGAAGTCGGAGAACATCAACGTGCGGCAGGATGGCGACTATCTGTTGATCGAAGCCGACATCCCGGAAGAGACGACCGAGCAGCAGGATAAGCGCTGGCTGATCAAGGAGCGCCGCAGCGGGCACTTCAGCCGCCGGCTGCATCTGCCGCAGAACGTCGATTTCGACCACGCCGATGCCAACTATCACGACGGCGTCTTGACCTTGACGCTGCCGAAAGCGCCGGAAGCCAAGCCGCACCAGATTCCGGTCAAGACCGGCAATGGCAACGGCAACCACAGCTAAAACCAGCTTGTAAGGGCAGGTCGGCGCTTGCTTCGCAAGCCCACCTGCTCACCAATGAGCGATAAACCAATGGCGGCGGATCATTCGATCCGCCGCTTTTGATTCCGGCTGTACTTTCGATCACGACGGGGCTAGCCGGGTGCCAGTCGAGAATCAGCCAGCTAGCGGAAGATCGGCGGGGGCGTTCGGCGTACTCTAAATGCATTCGACGTGAACGCATTACAGGGAGACCAAGATGAATAAGCTGTACGCACTCGTGCCCGTCGTCGCCGCGATCCTGCTGATTCAGGGCGCTGGCTTCGACAAAAAAGGATCGTTCGACCTCGCATTCACCGGCAGCAGCAATCTGCCGGAGTACACCAAGACTCCGCCGGGTGACGCGCGCGTCCGCCTGACCGATCTCGAATTCGTGGGCGATAATTCGCCGGAGTCCACCAAGCTGCCGCCGGAGTCGGTTAAGCTGGGTGAGGTCGAGTTGTTCGGGCGTCAACTCACGCTGGAGTACACCAAAACTCCGCCCGGTGATGGTGTGGTGACGTTCCCGCTCGCCTAGACCATCTCCAATCTAGCCTCCCTTTCTCTGTAATGAGGCGGTCGCAGAGGCCGTATCCGTAGACCTCACCCACGCGCTGGGCTGACCTTCAGTTCGCCATCGCTTCCCCTCCCCGAATTGCAGGGAGAGGGAGAGTGCAATGCCTAACCTCAGGCGAGATGTGGTCACGTTCGGCGGTTTTTATGGCGTAGCAGGAGGTGAGTATTGACCAACGTCATTGAACGCCCCGATTTTCAGCGCCAAAGCCTCAAATCCGCACGCCGCGCTCCTTCCACCCCGCTGACTGCCACGCGCCCGCGCCGGAGAGCAGCCACGCCATCACCGGGATGCCCAGCGCCGCGCACTTCGCATAGACATTACGCAATTTCGCTCCATCATTGGGGATGCCGTCGGCGGGACCGCCCTCGGTGATGATGATGCTGCGCCCCTGTGCCAGCTTGCGCCACAGATCCGGCTTGGTGTCGAGGTCGCTGCCATCCACCACGAAATAGGCGTGCACGCCGATCCAATCGCTGGCGTTGATCGCCTGCTGCGCTTCGGTGGCGAAACGCCACTCGTCTTCGCGGATACCGGGCATGTCGCCGCCCGGTGACAGCGCCGGAAAGCCGATCTTCACGCCCGGCAGCGACTGGCGATAGGCATGGGCGACTTTGAGGAACCATTGCGCATACTCGACGCCGTTCTGCCACGCTTTGCCCCAGCCTTCGACCGCGGCGTTCGGCTCGTTGTGCAGTGCCACCAGCAGCGATCCGCCGCCGATGGCGTTAGCGTAGTCCTTGACGCGCGGCAGGGTGTTGTTGACGAACTCGTCGGGATTGCCGGTTGGCGGGACGTTGGTCGCCGCGCGGATGATGAAGTCCTTGACGCCCGCGTCGCGCAAGCGCTGGATCGCAACCCCCGCTTGATTCGGCTCATAGGCGGCGATCAGCGCAGTCTCGACGCCGTTATGCCGCACGAGGTTGATCTCGTCGTTGTCCGGCGCCCAGCCGCCCGCGCTGGTGTGGACGCCGCGCAGCCCGATCTTGATCGGCTGCGGCGGCGGTGTGACGACTGGCGGCGGCAGTGGCGGCGCGATCACCGGGACCGACATCGCGTCGGCGACCGGGGCGGTGTCCGGCGGAGTTGTCTGGGTGTAGGCTTCGGCGATCCAGCCGCCGGTCAGCAGTTCGCGCCACTGATAGCCGTCGGCACTCATCCGCGCGGGCTTGATCTGCACCGCGCTCCCGTAAGGCAGCTTGGTGAAAGTCTTGCCGGATAGCGCTGGTTTGTTGCGGACGTTCAACCCGGCGGGCGCGATCACGTAGAGCCACTGCGTCTCCAGCGTCTCCACCGTGACGCTGGTCTCCGGCACGAACCATGTCGCCGGGTCGATGTAATCCTGCAGGACGCGCTGCTTGTCCTTACCGGGCCAGTCGAGCGCATTGTTGATCCGCTGGATGTCGAAATGCAGGTGCGCCCCGGTGACGTGTCCGGTCTTGCCGACCGCGCCGATCACCGTGCCCTTGCTGACGGTCTCGCCTTTGCTGACGTCGATCCGGGAGAGATGGGCGTAGCGCGTGAACAAATTCGCCGAGTGCTGGATCACGACGAGGTTGCCGAAGCCGTTATCACCCGCGTTTTCCGCCCACTTGACCGTGCCGTCCATGACCGCGAAGACGGGCTGACCCTCGCAGTTGAACTTCGCCAAGTCGTGCCCGGTGTGCCAGTCGCCGAACAGCTTGAAGTATTCGTCGGTCGCGTAGCCGCTGGTGATGCGCCAGTCGCCGCCGGGATAGTCGGGCATGCCGGTTACGGGTGAGACTTTCTTCGCCATCACTGCACCTCAGAAACTAATATGATGTTGTAATTTAGTGATTGCTTATCATTATATAGGATTTTGCTGGAAAGCGACAATACGCAGCCGATAGCGGATCGCTTAAAAAGCCTGCGCTGCTAGTGAGTATGATTATTCTGGAGATTTTCGCGTCAAGCGGGCGGGGGCAGTGGGAAGCGGTAGGGACGCACGGCTGTGCGCCCCTGTGATCACAAATTGCGAGGTTTCTTACCGTGCCGCCAGCGCCGCGATCATCAGATCGCCGAGCTGCGTCGGGTTGGTGGCGACGCTCGCGCCAGCCGCCCGCAGCGCCTCGATCTTCGCCTGCGCCGTGCCGCGATTGCCGGAGACGATCGCCCCGGCGTGCCCCATCTTTTTACCGGCGGGCGCGGTCACACCGGCGATGTAGGCGACCACCGGCTTGGTCATCTCCGCCTTGATGTACTCGGCGGCTTCTTCCTCTGCCGTCCCACCGATTTCGCCGATCATCACGACCGCTTCGGTCTCCGGGTCGGCTTGGAAGGCTTTCAAGCAGTCGATGAAGCTGGTGCCGGGGACCGGATCGCCGCCGATGCCGACCGCCGTCGATTGCCCGATGCCCTTCTGGGTCATCTCGAAGATCGACTGGTACGCCAACGTCCCCGACCGGCTGACGATGCCGACGTGTCCCGGCAGCGCCACTTCCGGCGGATTGAAGCCGATGTTGCACTTGCCGGGGCTGAGGATTCCGGCGCAGTTCGGACCGAGCAGCTGGGTGTCCGGGTACTTGTCCTTGAGCACGTTGTACATCCGCGCTTGATCGTGCATCGGGATGTGCTCGGTCACGCAGACGATGAAGGGGATGCCGCCCTCCGCCGCTTCCAGCACCGCGTCCGCCGCGAACGCCGCCGGGACGATCACGAACGAGGTGTTCGCGCCCGCCTGCTCGACCGCATCCTTGACCGTCGCATAAATCGGAATGCCCTCGACGTCGGTCCCGGCTTTGCGCGGGTTGGTCCCGGCGACGACTTTCGTCCCATAATCACGGTTGCGCAGTCCGTAAAACCGCCCCTGCGAGCCGGTCAAGCCCTGCACGACCACTTTGGTATTTTCGTCCGCCCAAATCGCCATTGTTACTTTCCCTTCGCCAGTGCGACGGCTTTTTGCGCCGCGTCGAGCATCGTCGTCGCATTAATCACCATGTCGGATTGATGCGCTTCGATGATCGCGTGACCTTCCTTCGAATTCGTGCCGTCGAGCCGGATCACCAGCGGGGCGTGCAGATCGACGTGTTCCAGCGCCTCGACGATGCCGCGTGCGACTTCATCGCAGCGGGTGATGCCGCCGAAGATGTTGATCATGATCGCCTTCACTTTGTCGTCGGTGTTGATGACGGTCAGGGCGTTGGTGACGACCTCGGCATTCGCGCCGCCGCCGATGTCGAGGAAGTTTGCCGCGCTGCCGCCGACTTCCTTGACGGTATCGAGCGTGGACATTGCCAAGCCCGCGCCGTTGGCGATGATGCCGACGGTGCCGTCCAAGCCGATGTACTGCAAGCCCATCGACTTCGCCAGCTTCTCGCGCGCGTCGACCGCCTCGACCGACTCGAACTGCTCCCATTCGGGATGCCGGAAGGCGGCGCTGTCATCCAGCGAGACTTTCGAGTCCAGCGCGTACACCCGCCCGTCCTTCGACAGGATCAGCGGGTTGATTTCGACCAGATCGGCATCGCCCTTGTCGAAGGCAGTGTAGAGCTTCTCGACCAGCGCGATCGCCTGCTCGACAGCGGCGGGGTTGAGCTTCGCGCCCTCGACGAACGAGCGGGCTTGCGCTGCCGTCAAGCCGACCGCCGGGTCAATGCGGATGGTGTTGATCGCCGTCGGATTGTTCTTGGCGACCGTCTCGATCTCGACGCCGCCTTCAGCGGAGATCATGCCCAGATATTTCTTGGCGCTGCGGTCGAGCGTGAACGAGACGTAGTATTCTTCGGCGATGTCCGACGCTTTCTCGATCCAGACCCGGCGCACGACGTGCCCCTTGATGTCCATGCCGAGGATGTTGGTCGCGTGTTCGCGCGCTTCGGTGGCGTTGTTGGCAATCTTGATGCCACCGGCTTTCCCGCGCCCGCCGACCTGTACCTGTGCTTTGATCACGACCGGATAGCCGATCTCGTCCGCGACGGCGACGGCATCGTCAACCGTGTCCGCCGGTTTACCGGACGGCACGGGGATGTCGAACCGGGCGAAATACTGCTTGCCCTGATATTCAAACAGATCCAATGAAAGCCTCCTCTAATTGCGTCTAGAGCGTCACAGGCAGCTTGCCCACGTAGGGGCGGGTTTCAAACCCGCCCCCAAAGAATCTACACTGTGCCGCTCAACCCGATGGATTTCACTTGATTATGACCCATCGTGAAAGGCTTCGCAAAGTGGATGCCTGCCGCGCTCACCGAGGCAGGATGAGAGGTTGCTTAGGCTAAACCTAAGCCACGCTGAGGCGGAGTCTTAGCCGGATGCTGAGGCTGTTTTTGAACACCGGCAGCGTGCAGCCCGATCCCGACTGCGACTGCCAGATTGAGCGAGTCGACGGCGCTGCTTTGCGGGATGCGGATGCTTTCGCCCACGCTGCGGAACTGCGCGTCCAAGCCGCCGCCCTCGCTGCCGAAGATCAGCGCGAACGGCTCGCGGAAAGTGGCGTGAGGGAGCGGTGTGTGTCCGTCGGTCATGAACGGATAAAGCCGATTATCGAAGTGGGCGCGGTAGTCCGCGAACGCGCCGATATAGGCGAAGTTGAGCCGGAAGACCGCACCCATCGACGCCCGGATCACCTTGGGATCGAAGATGTCGACCGCCGGACGCACGATGATCAAGTTGAGCACGTCGAACGCCAGCGCCGTCCGCAGGATCGTCCCTAAATTGCCGCTGTCGCTGGGCTGGATCAAGACGACGTGATTGGCGTGCTCCAGCGGCGTAGTGTACTTGCCGAACTCGCCGATGACGTAGGCATTGGCACACCCGGCGATCTTCTCGACGACGCGGTCGGCGATTTCCACGCGGATCTGCTGCTGTTGGCACAACGCCTCGATTTGGCGCGCGCCGCTGTTTTTCGCGCCCCGGCTGCTGATCAAGACACGGTTCACGCACTCCGGGCGGGCGTGCAGTAGTTCCAGCGTCGGGTACACGCCGATGCTGTAGGCGGTATCGCAGTCTTTCTTGTACGCTTTCACGATCTCCGTGCTCCTGCGCTGATGAGTTGGCTGTGCCTATCATGAACCGATATGACCCTTAAATAGTATACATGAACTCTGATGAGAAGTGATCCCTGAATCAGAGTGTTGATCATCACCTCGCGTCGCGGTACGCTTCTGCGCCATGAACCGCAACCACTTCCTCACGCTGGCGACGTTGACGCTGCTGATCGCGGCGGTGCTGCGTTTGTGGGGCTTGGCGACCTATCCGCCGGGACCGCACTACGACGAAGCCGCCAACCTGCTGATCGCGCGCAGTGTCGCCTTCGGTGGGGCGCGCTTCTTCCCGATGGTCGAAGCCTATCAGGGGCGCGAAGTCCTCTACTACTACCTGAGCGTTCCGATCCTGACTTTCGTCAGCGACAGTATGTTCGGCTTGCGCCTGCTCAGCGTCTTTTGCAACCTGATCACGATTGCCGCCTCGATCGCACTCGGTCGAGCCATGTTTCGCGGCGCGCGCGGGCTGGTCGTCGGCTTGGTGATCGGGCTGCTGATGACGCTCTCCTTCCCGCAGCTGTGGCTGGCGCGCCAAGCCTATCGCGCCGTCACCCTGCCGATGATGCAGTCGCTGGCGCTATTGTTCTTGTTTAGGGGATTGCGAAGGGCGACCCCACAGCCCCTCACCCCCGACCCCTCTCCCACGCAAGCGGGGAGAGGGGAGAAAGCCCCTCCTCCGCGTTGGAACAAATTGCGCCTTGGGGAAATGAAGCGGGTTCCGTGGTTGATCGCTGCGGGGGTGCTGGCGGGTGGAGCGGTTTACACTTACAACTCATCGCGGCTGTTCCCCTTCTGGCTGTTGATCGCCGGGGTCGCGCTGTTGTGGTTCGACCGCGCCCATTGGCGGCAGCGCTTGGGGCAGGGCGTGATCTTCTTTAGCGCGCTGGCGATCACCGCCGCGCCGCTGGCGATCTATGCTTTCCAGCGCCCCGACGTGTTCTTCGGGCGGCTGGCGGAGGTCACCCAAGCCGATCAATCCGTCTCGCTGCTCGACAGCATCGTCCTGCACCTGAAGATGTTCTTCATCTCCGGCGATCCCTATTTTCGCTACAACGTCGCGGAACGACCGTACTTTACGCTGCCGGAAGGCGCTGCTGCTGCTGATCGGGATCGCGCTGGCTGCCTACCGCCTCACTCGACCGATTCGCCCGCTCGAACGGGTCGCTTACCTGCTGGCGCTGCTCTCGCCGCTGATGGTCATTCCCAGCGTGATCTCGGTCGGCGGACTGCCGCCCAGTCACATGCGTTCACTGGGCATGGTGCCGCTGATCTTCGTCCTCGTCGCTCTCGGCGCAGAGTGGATGATCGGATCTCTGGATCGGTGGGTGGGGGCGCAGCGCCGCTGCGCCCCTACGGGCGGGCAGACATGTAGGTCTGCCCCTACTCCTGATTGCCGTGTTATTCGTCGGCGGGGTGCTGGTTGGTAACCTCTATTTCACGTGGGCGAGCAGCGCCGCACTCTACTACGAAACCGACGCCGATCTCGCGGCGGCGGCGCATTGGTTGGTCGATCAGCACATTGATCCCGGTGAGCAGGTTTACATCGCCGCCCGCGACAAAGGACATCCGACCGTCGAAATTGCGCCGGTTCCGCCGATCACGTGGATCGGCACCGACAGCATGTTCTTGCCGCCGCCCGGTGAAACCGGCTTGGTGATCTTCCCGCACAGCGCCCCGCCACCGCCTGATTGGGCGGTGTGGCTGGCGCAAACGGCGCTCTCCGGCTTGCCGCACGCGCCCGATGGCGAACCGGCTTTTCAGGCGTTCCGCATCACCAGCGATCTACCGCTGCCGCTGGCGGCGACGACGCTTGACCGGCATAACGTCTATCTGACCTACGCCGGGATGAACGCCCCCGTGATCGCGGCGGGTGAGCGTGGCGAAGTCGTCACTGCGTGGCGGATCGACGCGCCGCCCCCGTTCGGCGACCTGACACCCGTAATTCAGCTTGAAGACGCCTATGGCAACGTGCTTTATCACGGCGACGTTTACATGGCGGAGACCGATCGATGGCGCGCGGGGGCGACGCTGCTCCAGCGGATCGAGCTAAGCGTCCCCGCCGCGACCCCGCCCGGTGATTACGCGCTCCGTCTCGCGTGGGTAGAGCGCTCGACCGACGCCTATCAGCCCTTCTTCAACGATCAGGGCGTCCCCGGTGCGGCATGGGTACAGATCGGCACGGTTCGGGTTACGCGACCCGCCGCTTTCCCCGATCCATCCGCGCTGCCGATGGCGGTGCGTCAAAATGTCCAGCTTGCTCCCGGCGTGATCCTGTTGGGTTGGGACTCGCCGCCGACCTCGATTCGTCCCGGCGAAGCGCTGCCCCTGACGCTCTATTGGCAGGCGGGGACGCTGCCGCAGCCGTTTGTGCTGCAGGCGCGGCTTGTCCCTGCTAGCAACCCGACCGCCGCCGGAACCGAACTCTGGTCGGGCACGCCCATTGATGATCGCTACCCGCCCGATCAGTGGCAGCCGGGGGAGGTGCTCGCCGATCGGGTCGATTGGCGGGTCCCGCGCGATCAGCCCGCCGGGAGCTACGTTCTCACGATCTCGGTCGGCGAGCGCCATATCGTGCTCGGTGACGTGGAAGTCGCCGCGATGGTGCGCCGCTTTGACCCGCCCCCGGTTGACCACGTGATCAACGCTCAGTTCGGCGATCATCTGCTGCTGTACGGCTACAACGTCGGGCAAGCGGAGGGTAAAATCAATCTCGAATTAATCTGGAAGGCGCAAACTAATATAGCGGCAGATTATAAGGTATTCGTGCATCTGCTCGATCTCGACGGGGGCAATCCTTGCTCAGCAGGATGCGATGCCGCAGCTAAACACGTATCCGACGTCACTGTGGTCGGCGGGCGAATTCGTCGAGGATAGCTATCAATTCGTCAGCGACCGTCAAAACTTTGTCCTGCACGTTGGTTTGTATGCCCCCGCAGATGGAATTCGCTTACCTGTGCTTGACGATCAACGCCGCATTCTTGGCGACTATGTCGTGATTGCCGGGTAATTTGGATCAAGTTCAGAATTCGTTAATGCTTTGTTTGTAAACGAAGCTATAAAATACGCTATAATAATGATGATATCTATTAGTTTTGTTACAACTCTTAAGCGTCACGGTGCGGAAAGGGCTTGTTAAGAGCTGTATGGTAGTGGGTAATATAGATGCGATGACTTGTGAAATTCGGCTCGCTGATGACGAGCAGTTCAGTCTGGAACTGGAAACTCCGCGGTTTGAGGGCTACGTGATGGGGCGATCTGATGAGACCGTCCATTTCACCCCCGATATTGATTTTGCGGCTTATGCCTCCCGTGAAAAAGGAGTCTCACGCCGCCATGCCGCTTTAGTAAGTTTTCACGGCACACCTCATGTAATCGATCTCTCATCGGTGAACGGAACCTACCTCAACGACAAACGCTTACCTCCCGATCAGCCCTTTCCGTTAGGGCAGGTCAACCGGCTGCGCCTCGGCACGCTGGACATAATTATCACGATATACTAATCAAATTTACTCTGTATTAATTGTGATGCGTCGTTTAAAATTCGTAGATGGTAAGCTAGGAATATCACCAACATGAGTAATATGGTGCAAACACAACTTCGCTTCAATGGTTCAATATGGTGCAATCTCGACATTGCCCTGCGGAACCTCGATCAATTGTTCAACCGCGCAATTCAGCCGCTTGGGTTGACCATTATTGAATGGTACATTCTCCGTGCTCTCTACGAGCGCGATGGGCAGCATGCCAGCGAACTGGCGCGTGCTGTCGGGCGTGCCGCGACTTCATTCACGCCCAACCTCGATAAACTTCAACAGAAGGGGTATATCGAGCGCCGCCCTGATCCGACTGACCGCCGTGCCGTTCACATCTATCTGACGGATCTCGCTGAGCATCACCGCAAGGATGTGCTGAGCGCGGCGAAAGAGATCGACTACGAAGTACACGATCTCTTTGATGACGCCCAGTTTGAGACTTTCTTGGACGTGCTGGCGACGCTGCAAACGCTGGAGCCGGACTACAACGGCGAGAAAGCCAACAATCACGTGCCCGTCAAGAACGGCGCGCGGAATCACAACGGCAGTCACTAATCGCTTCGTCTAGCCAATCCGCAGACTGAAGTTTGGGCTAACAACCGGGCGCACAATCAATCGTGCGCCCGGTTAGTGAACTTTCCCGATGCAGCATGAAGCCGAAGGTTTCGCTTTAGGCAAACATGATGTCGTTGCGCTGCTGCTTCATCGCCGTGAGCGCGCTTTCGTAGACACTCATCGCGCGCTGGTCGTAGAGCACGAAACGCACGAGTTCGAGCTCGCCATGAGTGGCGACAAATTCATAGACCGTCTCCAACGCGATCACCGCTGCTTCGCTCAGTGGATACCCGTAAATTCCGGTGCTGATCGCCGGGAATGCCAGCGATTTCACTTCATTTTCGACGGCAACTTCGAGGCTGCGGCGGTAGGCGCTGGCGAGTAGACGCGGCGCGTCATCATCCCCCGGACGGTAGATCGGTCCCACCGTATGAATGACGTGGCGTGCTTTGAGTTGTACCCCCTGCTGATTTTCGCATCACCGGTCTGGCAGCCGTCTAGGGTTCGCGTCTCGGCGAGCAGTTCTGGACCGGCGGCACGATGAATGGCGCCGTCAACACCGCCGCCCCCCAACAGCGAGCTGTTCGCTGCATTGACGATGGCATCTACGTCTTGTTTGGTAATGTCCCCCTGCACAAGTTCGAGCGTCGTCTGGTTGATCTGTGCCAGCATGATGCGGTATCTTTCTGCTTCAGTCGACCGACAAATGTTTAACTTGACATAAACAAGGTTTAAACATTTACACGCCTACTTTTAATGGTGGAGTATACCAAAAAATGCAGCCCCTCACCCCGCAAGATGTCCAAAATGCGCTCGATCAGCAAAACCTTAACATTCGCATCCGCTTTTTTGATACGCCGACCGCGACTTCGCAGCAAGCCGCCGACAATATCGGCTGCCAATTGGGACAGATCGTCAAGAGTATCTGCTTCGTGATCGACGGGGCACAGCCGGTGATTGTGCTGACCAGCGGCGATCAAAAGGTTGACGATCGCAAGCTGGCGGAACTATATAGCGTGGGGCGCAAAAAGGTCAAAGCCGCCAACCCGGAGCAGTTGGTCGAGATTTTCGGCTATGAGCCGGGGAGCGTGCCGCCCTTCGGTCATCGAAACCCGATCCCGACCTACATCGACGACACGCTTCAACGCTTCGATCAGCTCTATGCAGCGGGGGGCGCTCATAACGCCATTTTCCCGATCACGCTCGATCAGTTGGTCGCGGCGACCGGCGGGGAAGTGCTCGCAGTCGTCAAGGCGTCTTAGCTCTTGATCTGGGCGAGCACTGCGGCGGTGCCGCCATTTTGCCCGTCGACCTTCAACTCGTGAATCTCGTCATTGATGACGGTGTAGCTGAGCTGTGCCGGGATCTTGACTTGTTTGCCGGCGGCACTGCCCATTCCGGTGACGTGAACCGTGACCTGCTCACCATCCGCCTCAATCGAATCGAGATCATATTTCCAATCGGCAAACGCCTTGAGGATCGCCTGCATCTGGTCGAGATAGGCGGGCTTGTTGAGGGCTGCGGGCAGCGAGTTATCCTGCACGACCAATGATTTGGCGAAACGGCGCTCGACCTTGCTTAGGTTGTGCGCGTCAATTGCGTTGAGGACTTCGACGACGATCTGCATGGGCTGCATGATCAAAACTCCTTAGCTATGCAAAGCATTTTCAGCCTCATTATATCCCGACCGCGGCGCGGCGGCGCGTGACATTTGACAGGTTTCGTCATGAGCGGTGAAGTTATTCGGCGAAGATTGCCTGAACGGGGAGGGCGAAGCCCGGCAGCACGTCATCACCGCTAAGTGTGTCGTTCTCGGTCAGAATATCGACTTCGCCGTCAGCGCGGTAGACTTCCACCAGCCGTTTTTCCGGCAGCACCAGCCACACTAACCGCGTCCCGTTGGCGAGATAATAGCTGGCTTTTGCGCGCATCTTCCTGAGGCTGTCGTCCGGCGACCTGAATCTCGACTGATGAGATCCGGCATCTGCGGAACTGCGCCTTGCGTCACTAGTGGAAGCGCGCGTTCCTTGCTGGTGAAGGCGTAATCGATCTCGGCAGCCGCGAGTTGTATCGGTTGTCTGGTGTTTGACGTGCGCGTGGTTCACTGGTCACGCGCCCAAGCCCAAGCGGTTTGGTGAAATTTCGCAGTTCAGTGGCGATGTTCACCTTAATCAACCCATGTTCTTCGGTCGGCATTTTCTCGACAATCTCCCCGTCGATGAGTTCAAAGAGGCGATCAGCGTTTTCCGGCAGGGCGAGAAAGCGTTCGAATTCCTCTATAGTGTAGGTTTTGGTCTGTTCCAGAGCCATTACTTACTCCGCGCTCAACTTGATTTGATTATAACTTAGATCCCCACCGCCATGCGGACGTTCGACGCCAGATACATCAGCACGTCGAGCAGGCGCACCTGCCACTCGCCGCGCATCGGCACTTCCACCGCCGTCCGCGTAACCCGCGCGTCGCCACCGAGTTCGCGCTCCAAGCGTGGACGATCCATCTCGACCAGATAGGGCAGCCGCACCTCGGCGCGACCGTCGCGGCTGAGCACGGCGCTGGCGTTCGCATCCTGTGCCAGCAGCTTGACCTGCATCTGATAGAGCAGCCCATCGACGGCGGCGGGCAGCGCCCCGAAGCGATCGCGCAGTTCGGCGCGCATCGCCTCGACCTCGTCGACGGTCGTCAACCCGCCGATGCGCCGGTAGATTTGCAGCCGCAGCGAGATTTCCGGGATCCAGTCGGTCGGCAGGTAGGCGGGCAGCGGCAGGTCGATCAGCACGCTGCTTTCGCTGATGGTCGGCGTCTCCGGCGTCGGCGCGGCGGCGACCTTGCCGTTACCGCTTTTCGCCTTCAAGTCGTGTACCGCTTTGCCCAGCATTTGCGTGTACAGGTGCAAACCAATCGCCGCGACGTGCCCGGTCTGGCGCGTACTGAGGATGTCGCCCGCGCCGCGCAGCTCAAGGTCGCGCATGGCGATCTGGAAGCCGCTGCCGAGGTCGGTGTACTCCGCCAACGTTTCCAGCCGAGCGCGCGCGTCTTCGGTCAGCGCGCCGCCGGGGGATGGAAGAAGTAGGCGTAAGCCTGCGATGCGCTCCGCCCGACGCGCCCGCGAATCTGGTACAACTGCGCCAAGCCGAACCAGTCGGCGCGGTCGACGATCAGCGTGTTGGCGTTGGGGATGTCTAGCCCGCTCTCGATGATCGAGGTCGAGACCAGCACGTCGAACTCGCCGTTGCCGAAGCGCTCCATCACGTTTTCGAGCTGGTGGTCGTCCATCTGTCCGTGCCCGACAATCGTCCGGGCTTCCGGCACGATTTTGGCGAGCCGCTCACGCGCGGTCTGGATCGTCTGCACGCGGTTATGGACGAAGAAGACCTGTCCGCCGCGCTCCATCTCGCGGATCACTGCCTGCCGCACCAGCCGATCGTCGAATGGACCGACGTGCGTGATCACCGGCATTCGGTCTTCCGGTGGCGTCTGAATCATGCTGATGTCGCGGACGCCGGTCAAGCTCATGTACAACGTGCGCGGGATCGGCGTGGCGGTCAGCGTGAGCACGTCCACTTGAGCGCGCAGGTTCTTGAAGTATTCCTTGTGCTTGACGCCGAAGCGCTGTTCCTCGTCGATGATCACCAAGCCCAAGTTGGGGATGGTCACGTCGGTTTGCAGCAAGCGATGCGTGCCGATGATGATGTCGATCTCGCCCGACGCCAGCTTGGTCAGAATCCGGCTCTGCTCGTCCTTGCTGCGGAAGCGTGACAGCGCCTCGACCTTGATCGGGAACGGGGCGAGCCGCTGGCTGAAGGTCTCGTAATGCTGCTGCGCGAGGATCGTCGTTGGCACCAGAAAGGCGACCTGCTTGCTGTCGTTGACCGCCTTGAACGCTGCCCGCAGCGCGACTTCGGTTTTGCCGTAGCCCACGTCCCCGCAGATCAGCCGATCCATCGGGTGCGGCTGTTCCATGTCGGTTTTCACGTCACGGACGGCGCGTAGTTGATCCTCGGTCTCGACGTAAGGGAACGACGCCTCTAGTTCGTGCTGCCACGGCGTATCCGGGCTGAAGCCGTGCCCCGGCTCGGCGGCGCGCTGGGCGTAGAGCGCCAGCAGTTCGCGCGCCTCGTCCTCGACCGCCTGTTTCGCCTTGCTCTTGATGCGGATCCAGTCGGCTTGACCGAGTTTGCTCAGCGTCGGCGGGCGGTCGTCCAGCCCGACGTAGCGCGAGAGCCGGTCGGCTTGGTGGATCGGCACGAACAGCGCGTCCGTCCCGGCGTACTCGATCAGCAGATATTCGCGCTGCGTGTCCTCGATGGTGCGGCGGCGCATCCCGGCGAAGCGCCCGACGCCGTAATCGACGTGGACGACGTAATCGCCTTCGTTGCAGGTCGGCGTAACCGCCTTCCGGCGTTTTGGCGCGCTTGGCGGGCTTGCGGCGCCGCGGTTCGGGACGGCTCCAGCCGAAGATTTCGGCATCGCTGAAGACGTGAGTCTCACCGTCGCCCGTCCGTAAGCGCCAGCCTTCTTGCAGCGCCCCTTCGACGAACGTCACCGACCCCGGCGCGGGTGCGTCAATGATGTCCGCTTGGTTGGCGACGAAGGTTGATTCCTGTTCTTGCCACAATTCGGTCAGGCGCGCCGCCTGCATCGTCACCGTGACCACGCGATCCTGCTCGTTGCGCAGCTTGCGCAGATGGGTCAGCAGTCCCTTCAACTGACCGCCGAAGCGCAGCTCCGGCGCGATCAGCCCCCGGAAGCTGCCGCTGTCAACTTCTTCGCTCGCCTCCGCCTCGGCGTGACCGAGATAGACGACGCAGTGTTCGTTGATCGCCGCGCTCAAGACGTCCCAGCCGATCAACGGAGCAGGGTGATCCTCGGCGAGGATGCCCGCCGCGATCTTCTCGGCGCGGGTGCGGGCGGCGTGTTCCTCGATCTCGGCGACGACGTCGCGCAGTTCGCCGCCGTCCTCAACCACGATCAGCGCGTTGTCCGGCGCGTAATCCAGCAGGCTGATCGGGTTCGGATACAGGTAGGGCAGGTAATGCTCGATGAAGGGGAAGGCGACCCCGGTCGAGAGCGGCTGCTCGTCGGCTTGCGGGCTGGTGACGTCGGTTTCGGTCGGCGGCAGCGACTCGAACCAGCCACGCAGCGCCGCTGCCAGCGGTGGCGTGTGCTCCGGCAGCGCCTCGCGTGCCGGGGTGATCGCCACCCGATCGATCTTCTCGGTCGAGCGCTGGGTCGAGACGTCGAAGCGGCGCAGACTGTCGATCTCGTCGCCGAAGAACTCGATCCGCACCGGCTGATCCAGCGCCAGCGGGAACACGTCCACGATCCCGCCGCGCCGCGAGAACGTCCCCGGCTCGATCACCATCGACACCGGCTCGTAACCCAGCTTGACCCAGCGATCCAGCAGCTTATCCAGCTGCCATTCCGCGCCGCGTTTGAGCAGCACCGTCCCTTTGCGGAACTGGTTGACCGGCAGCGTCCGCTGCATCAGCGCCCGCGCTGACGTGACCACCACTGGCGGCGAGTCGTTCGGCGCATCTTCGGGCGGCGCGTTCTCGAAGAACGTTAGCGCCGCCAAGGTCTCGATCCGGCTGCGGACGGCGGGTTCGCCCCACGGCGCGCGCTCGTAGAAGACCGGCGCGGGTTCGCCGAAGCGGGTGATCCGCTCGGCATCGCCCAACCAGACCGGGAGCTGCTCGGAGACGTTGTAGGCGCGGGCGATGCTGGTGGTCACGTAGACGACCGGCGCACCCCAATCGCGGGCGAGCGCGGCGGCGACGAACGGACGCGCCGAGCGCAGCACGCCCAGCGCGACCGGATCAGAAGAACGGCGCAGCGCCGCCAGCAGATCGCGGTAAGGCTGCGCCTCGCGGAGAAGATCAATTAAACCGGGAAGCTGCATAGAGTTGTCATTCCATTTTCGTATTGCAGTGATTATAACGCTTACAGGCGGAAAAACGATGTTGGTTTGCCGTGCGTATCAACTTAGCTCTATATGCGTGTGACCGTCATCCGCGTGCTGATTTGGGTTGATGCGGTTGAAGGTATACGCGGTCGGCTTGCCGGTTTCGACGTCGAACACGCGGTAGCGCAGCGGCGACAGTTCCAGCAGCGCACAGGTCGCGCCGTGTGCTCCGACGCGGTTGCCATCGACCGAGCCGGGATTGAACACCCATACGCCGCCGACCTCGACCGCCATCGGCATGTGGGTGTGACCGAGAATCACGTAGTCGGCGGCTTGCGCTTGCGCTTCACGAGCGATGCGGTAGAACGGCTCGCGCAGCAGGTTAGGTCGAACGTAGGTCGTTTGATCCCACGTCGAGGCGTGTCTGAGCAGCACACGCCGCTCCGCCCACTCGAAGCGTAAGCTCAGCGGCAGATCGCGCAGAAAAGCGCGCGTTTCAGCACTGATCAGGTCGTCGTTGGCGGCAGCTTCGCCGAAAGTCTCAGTTTTCCAATGCGAGAACCAGTCGGCGTATTCGGGAGAGACGCGCTGACACATCGCGTGGTCGTGATTGCCCTGCACGCAGGGATTTGCTCCGCCTTGATCAACTGCGCGGCGGCTTCGCCTTCGGTCAAACCCTCGACCAGATCGCCCGCGCAGACGATCTCGTCCGCGCCGAGATCGCGCAGCAGCGCCAGCGCCCGCCGCAGGTTCTCCACGTTGGCGTGAATGTCCGAAATGATGCCGATTTTCATGACAGCTCACCTAATCTGTGCTGCGAAATGAAACACGCCCAAAGAGCCTAGAGGGGCACAAATTTACGCACCAATTTATATTTCTGTACGATAATAAAAATATAGGATTTGACTCGACTAAAGGACTCGCGATGGCGTACATTTTGAGCTTCCGGTTTCTATTCTGGTTTGTCGTCGGCGCCGGTGTGACCTACTACCTACTGGATCGCAAAGGGCGCGATCCGTTGTTCGGCGCGATCCTCTGCGGCATTCTGGCGGGCTTCGGCGGCATCTTCCTCATGATCTGGATTTGGCTGTGGATGTACTACATGATGCCCGGCATCACCCGCACCTACAAAGTGTACAACTCAAGGCGCTGGAAAATTCGCTGGTAGCGCGCTCGCCGCGTCACGTTGGCGGCTCGTTTTTGACTGGCTGCGGCTTTTCCTCGACCGTGCCGTTATAGCGCGTCATGGCGATCTCGATGCCGTCGGTCAGCTACTTCTCGACCGCCTGCACCGCGCGATCCGTCACTGCCATCACCAAAATCTCGTCGTCACCCTTGAGCGATTATAGCGGCAGACGCGAGCGAACGCGACGGCGCTGATCATGGTGTTGCGCTAAGCTAGAGGAGGAAAGGTGGTCTTGTGATGGCGATCTCACCGTTGACGTCGACCAGAGCGATCTTCTTTGAAGGAGTGTCCGGCAGCGGCAAGTCGATGCAGGCGCAGTGGCTGGAAACGCAGTTGGTCGGGCACGCTGTCCCTGCGCGTTGGTACTGGGAAGCCGAAGTCGGACATCCGCTGCACTGGTTCGGGGATTTGTGGCAGCCCGGCTTCGACCTTGCCGACTCTTTCGTCGACCTGTCTGCCACCATGAGTCACAGTCTAGAACGATGGGACGCCTTCGTTGCGGATGCGCTAGGTGCTGGCAGGATCACGATTTTCGACGGCTTTCCGCTGCTCGATACCGTCGGCTTGTTCGTCTCCGGTGATCCTGCCGACGACCTGCTGCTCCGGTACGCTCGCGAGCTTCAGCGGCGCATCGCTCCGCTCGATCCGGTGCTGATCACGCTGCATCAACCCGATCTTCCGCGTGCGCTCCGCCGCGTGCTCGATCTGCGCGGTGAGGGTTTCGAGCGCCCGTTATTCAACGCGCACGAGCGCTATCCGCTTTGCGCCGCGCGAGGACTATCCGGCTTCGACTGCATCATCGCGACGTGGACGCGCACCCGGCGAATCGTCGAGGCGGTGCTGCCGGGGTTCGCAGCTCACGAACTGAGCATAGACGTGTCACAGGGCGCTTGGGATGCTTATCAGGGGCAGATTCTCGCCTATTTAGGAATGGATAGCTACGCTGACGGTACGGACGATCTGCCGGACTACGTCGGCGCTTACGGCGGTGCGGCGAGCCTCGACGTCAGCTTGCAAGCGGGGCGGCTGCTGCTTGAGCGCGACGGCATCGTCACGCCGCTGCGCCGTTGGCGCGGGCAGACCTTCTACCTCGAAGGCATCCCCGCGACGATCTGCTTTGAGCGGCGCGGCGGGGCGATCGGCGGCTTGACGCTCGAACTCGCGGCGCATGGCGGGCGACCTTCAATCCTTTGCTAAGGACTGCTGAGGTCGTTTCTCCGAAGTCGCTTCTCAGGCTGACGGTTCGTCCTTGACCGGCTGCACCTTCTCCTCGATGGAGCCGTTGTACTTGCTCATGGCGATCTCGATGCCGTCGGTCAGCCACGTCTCGATGGCTTGGATCGCCCGATCCGCCACTTCCATTGCCAAAATCTCGTCGTCGCCCTTGAGCGGAGCCAGCACGTAATCTGATGGATTCATCCGTCCCGGCGGTCGCCCGATGCCGAAGCGCGTCCGTGCGATCTCCTGCGTGCCCAGCCGCTGCAAAATGTGCTTGAGTCCGTTCTGCCCGCCCGAACTGCCTTTCGCCCGCAGGCGCAGCGTCCCTAACGGGATGTCGAGGTCGTCGGCGACGATCATCACGTTTTCCAGCGGAATCTTGTAGTAGCTGATCAACGGCTGTACGGCGTCGCCGCTGACGTTCATGAAGGTCTGCGGCTTGGCGAGCAGCACCCGCTTGCCGAGGATCGTGCCGCTGGCAGTATGCGCTTTGAACTCGATTTTGCCGAAGCTCAAGCCGTGTCGCTGCGCCAGCCGCTCGACCACGCGCCAGCCGACGTTGTGGCGGGTATTCTCATAACGCGCGCCGGGATTGCCCAGCCCGGCGATCAAGTACATGTCTGGCATGTTCGTCCTTCATTGGGTTCGTGGTGTGCTCATTTTACCGGTTTCGGTCGCTCAGGAAAATAGCGATTACCTGAACCGTTTTGCCAAGTAGCGGCGACTAAATTAACAGGACAGGGAATCGTGTATCTGTGATCACGTGAGGGAAAACATGAAGCACGTCTTTTTATGGGTTACTTTTCTATTCACACTCGTGTTTGTCGGCGCGACTTTCGCTGCCGCTCCGATAAGTTGGACGGTCAAGTCACTGGAGTCCGTCAGCTGCAACAGTGTTGGCATCAACTTCATCACCACGCTCAGCGGTTACACTGGTGGATCGGAGCGTTTCCGCACGACGGTTGATGCTGGCGGAAATCGTTACATGGATGAGGATGCCGGAACGCCGGGAAGCGGTAACGGCGATTACCCTTGGAGTCTCTACGATAGCTCCTCTGGCGGACCAACCACCGCTTCGTTCCCGCTGCCGCCTAATACGCCGATTGTGATTCATTTTATGTTGATCGACGGTCCCGGCGGCTCGGCGCTAACCGATGTCGAGTATGACCTGCCGAAGTGTGGCAGCGAACCGCCTGCGCCGGTCTGTGCATCCATCCCTGAAGGCGCGGTCGTTGGCGAGTTCACCTCGGATGCCATCCTCGATTGGGCGCCGGGTAAATCAACTGAGCCGAATGCGGTCGTTACCGCTGGTAATAAGGCTTGGGTGCTGGGCACCGATGAAACCGGGCAATACTACCAGATCTGGTGGTCGTGCCAGCATTTGTGGGTTCCGGTCGGCACCATGGCTCCCGCCTTTGGTGATCCGGTCTGGCAGGGGATGCCGCTCCCGACCAATAACGTCAGCTAGCGCTCGCTCGTCAACGCCGGTCATCTGGCTTAAGGGCGACCCGTGATCCCCTCTCCCAAGGAGAGGGGTTAGCTAACAGGGGTAGGTTTTTAATCGTGGAAGTATGAACACACTGATTCACCAAAACGGGCGTAACCTGTTACGCCCTACAGCGGCGGATTCAGGTTCGGTGATGGTTCTGGGCTGTATAAACATTAAAATCGGGCGCACACACAGGTGCGCCCCTACGAAAACAAAAACCTACCCCTGACAGCAGAGGATTAAGGGATGAGGAAAGCCTACGTGGTCAGGTAGGGCAGGAACAGCAGCACCAGATTGATCGTGATCTGGCAGACCCACGCGGCGGCGAGTCCGCTCCGGTCGCGCATGTAGCTGTAGAGCAGGTTGATCGTGATCAGCGCGACGGCGATGATCACCGCGACCAGCGGGTAGCGCCCGACTTCCAGCATCGGGATGAACAGCACCAGCGACCAAACGCTGCTCAGGATGCCCACCAGCCAGAACGAGCGGTTTTGCTGCATGAAGCCGCGAAAGAACAGCGTTTCCGCCAGCGGCATCACGAACACCAGATACGCCAGCACCGATCCCAAGGGCAGCGCGCGGACTTCGGGACCGATGCGGGTTTGGAAGATGCGGTGTGCCGTCGTCGTCAGCGCATCGCCGCCGACCAGCAGCAGCGGCGCGGCGACGATCACCCCGAAGATGACGCCCCACGCCAGATTGCTGACCGTCTCGCGCTCGATTCGCGTCGTGGTCCCGAACAGCCACGCCACCACGCCAAACAGCGCCAGCAGCCCCCACGCCAGCGTTAAGCGCAGATCGGCGTTGTCCGGGATCAGCGGGAGCAGTCCGAACGCCAGCGCCAGCGCCAGCAAATAACCGAAAGTCGGGTCGCTGCCCGTGCCGCGATAGCGAACCGGCGCATCCACCGGTTCGTATTCGGGTTCTGGCGCGTTTGCCAACGGCTCGTCGTAACGCGGTGGCTGATCCGGCGCATTCAGCGGATCGGTAGCGTAGTCGTCGTTCAGCATCGGTTAGTCGGCGGCGCCTTGAGCGCGCGGCTTGCTGTTGGCATTCGTCAGCAGATCGCGCATCGCGGCGACGATCTGGTCGACGTGCTGCCGGGTGATCCAGTAATGCGTGACGAAGCGGAAACCGTAAACGCCGCCCGGACGCACGAGGATGTCGTATTCATCCTTGAGTTGATCCGCCAATTGTTCGGCGTTGAGCGGCGATTCCTCGGTCAGCGCGAAGTTGATCATGTTGGTCTTGACGGTGCTCAGGTCGATCTCGACGTAAGGCAGGCTTGCCAAGCCCTCGGCGAGCGCACGGGCATTGGCGTGATCTTCGCCTAGCCGCTTGCTCATCACGTTCAGCGAGATCAAGCAGGCGGCTGCCAGTACGCCCACCTGTCGCATCCCGCCGCCGAGACTCTTGCGGATGCGGTGCGCACGGGTGATGAAATCGCGCGAGCCGACCAGCATCGAGCCGACCGGCGCGCACAGCCCCTTCGAGAAGCAGAACTGCACGCTGTCGGCGTCGGCGGTCAGTTCGGCGACGGTGGTATCGAGTGCTGTCGCCGCGTTGAAGATCCGCGCCCCGTCGATGTGCAGCTTCAAGCCGTTGGCGCGGGCGATTTCGCTCACTTGGTGGATGTAGCTTGCCGGGACTGGCGCGCCGCTCATGCCGCCCTGCGTGTTTTCGAGGCAGATCAGCCGCGAGTGCGGGAAGTGGATGTTGTCGCCCCGGATCGCGCTGCGAATCTCGTCGAGGTCGAGTGTGCCGTCGGGCTGGACGGTCAGCGTATTGGGCTGGACGCCGCCGTAAGCCGCCGAGCTGCCCGCCTCGTACTTGAAAATGTGCGATTCTTTGCCGAGGATCATTTCGTCACCGCGCCCGCAGTGCGTCAGCACCGAAGTCAGGTTACCCATGGTGCCGCTGGCAACGAATAAGCCCGCCTCTTTGCCGAACATGGCGGCGGCTTCTTCCTGCAAGCGGTTGACCGTCGGGTCATCACCGTAAACGTCGTCGCCAACCTCGGCGTTTGCCATCGCTTCGCGCATCTCCGGCGTGGGATGCGAGACCGTATCGCTCCGTAAGTCGATGTATCTCATGCCTCATTCCTTCCCTTGACGGCGTGATAGTAGTGCGATTTTCCGTGCTGCGCAAGTGCCGATCGCGCGCCTCGTCGGTCGCGCTTTGCGCCATTGCGGAAAGGATTCCGAAGGTGAGCTTGCCGGGTAGCTGTCCGGGGTGGATTTACACACCTTCATAAATTAGGGCGGAGTAGGCTCTCCTGCTTTTTCCCCCTCTCACTATGGAGAGGGGGCAGGGGGTCTGTCAGGGGTAGGTTTTTAACTCTACGCTTACCTCACCCCTAAATCCCCTCTCCATTACATAGAGAGGGGACTTTAAACGCCCTTTGTAACCTGTTTTTACCCCCTCTCCACATCGTGGAGAGGGGGCAGGGGGTGAGGTGAATTAAATACCTACCCTTGTTAGGGGCAGGGGGTGAGGTCGTACTTAGCGGTACCCAAGCAGCCAGTCGATCGCTTGGTCGCGGAAACGATCGTCGAAGAAGCGAACGTGAATTCCCCGGAAGTTCATAGTGCGCAGGAAGGTATCGACAATCCGGGCTTCCATCACGTTGTCGGTGAGCGTGGCAGAGTAGACCTCGCCGCGATTGGGGTAGCGGGCGCTGAGTTCTCGCCCCTGCCGCATGGTATAACTGATCGGCAGGCTGCCGCCCTGCGGATTGAGCAGTATCAGCAGCGGCTCGTCGGGGTTGCTCCACGCCTGATAGAGCTGCTCAAGCTGGTCTAGATAGGCATCAGCGCCATGGGTGCCATGCTCATGAAGGATTAGTTCGTGGATGCCGTTTTCGTGGCTGATGTGCTTGCAAAACTCGTCGATGCGGTCGATCATCAGAGAAGTCTCCCGTATAGGGCTTCGGTAACATCGTATGCTATTACACCTTATGTCGATTTCGGCTCCACGAAGCGTGATATTGTGTGAAAAAAGGGTAAATAATCCCCTAACAACGTATTAACGTCTGTGAATTTTCCCGAAATGCGAGCCGGTGCTTTGTGATGCAGGGGATGAAGAGAACCCTAAGTTCAGGTGGCTACCGGGGCAGGTTTGGGCGCACCACCGTGCGCCCCTACGGTGAAAATCTCGCTCGGATTCGTCATCCATAACCGACGCTAAGTCGATTCCTACAACGCGCCCATGATCGGAATCACTTGGTCCACCAGCGCTGCGTCGAGGCTGTCGCTGCCACCGGCGACCGTGATCGCCCGCGTATTGATGCCGAATCCGGCGAACTCGTGGTCAGTCTCGATGCCGATCCAGCGCCGCGTCCGGTCGCGGATGTGCTGGTTGTCGATGCAGACGACCGTCGTCGGCGGTTTCGCCGCTTCGTCGCGCAGATAGTAGGCTTCCAGCAGATAGGGTTCGAACAAAATCGTCACGGCATACGGATCGCTCCGGCGCAGCATGGCGGCGGCTAAGGCGACGCTCGATCCATGCTGAAAGCCCGCTAGCACGATCCGTTTCGCCGGCAAGCTGAACCGCGCCATTACCTGATCGGCGAGCGCGTTGACGTAAGCGCCCGCACAGGCGACCGTCGCGCCCATCGCCTCGGTGTTGGCGGCGAAGCTCTCCGGGCTGCTGGCGTCCTGCATCGGAAAACTGAACCAGTAATGCTTCGGATCGCCGCCGTACTGCATCCCCTGTCGCATCAGCGGCGCGCCGCTGATCACGCCGTCGCCCGCCCAGAAATAGGTGTTGGGCAGGGCTTCGGTCAAGCGGGGCAGAAATGGTTCGAATTCGGCGGAGGTCACGCCCGCTGAGTGGAAATAGAGCAGCGCGTTCTCGACTTGCTGCGGCACGTGCTCGATCATGATGGCTTCCTTTTCGGTGCTGCGCCACAGCGGTACAAGTGGCGCGTCGCTGCCCAAACTGCGCCGATTTTACCGATTCTGGAGACCAAAATCAGCCCAACGGATCGCTGGCAGGGCGCATCGGATCTAGAATAGAGGGTGTCGATGTCAGGGGGAGCTTATGACCGCTATCACGCTCAACCATGTCAGCAAAGCGTTTCCGCAAAAAGACGGCGAATTGATGCGCACGGTCGTCGCGGTAGACGACGTCATGCTCAAGGTGGCGTCCGGCGAGTTGATCGCGCTGGTCGGTCCCTCCGGCTGCGGAAAATCCACGCTGCTGCGCATGGTGGCGGGCTTGACCGAGCCGGACTCCGGCGAAGTCCTCTACGACAACGTGCCGCTGTCCGAAATCCCCACGTGGGATCGCGGGATCGGGATGGTCTTTCAGGATGGCGCTTTGATGCCGCATTGGGAAGCCGAGCGCAGTGTCGGCTTTTTCCTGTGGCTGCGCAAGCGTGAAGACGAAGTCCCGGTGCGGGTCGCCCGGATCGCCGAGATCACCGGCTTCGGCTTGGAAAAGCTGATGAAACGCCGACCGTCGCAGCTTTCCGGCGGCGAAAAGCAGCGGGTGGCGATTGCCCGCGCCCTCACCCGCGACCCGAATGTCTTTCTATTTGACGAACCCTTCTCCAGTCTCGATGCCAAGCTGCGCGCGTCGGCGCGGGTCGAGCTTAAGCGGCTGCTGCGCGAGTTCCCGGTCACGTCGGTTTACGTCACCCACGACCAGCACGAAGCGATCGCGCTGGCGCACCGGATCGCCGTCATGCGCGCCGGGAAAATCGAGCAGATCGGCGATTACCAAACCCTCTACGAGAATCCGCTCAATCTGTTCGTGGCGACTTTCCTCGGCACGCCGACGCTCAACCTGTTTCAAGGGCGCGTGCGCGATCATCACTGGCACGGCGGAACCTTCGGCGGTTATCCCGTGCGGGTCGATTTGCCCGACGAGTTGCCGGTGATCGTTGGCGTGCGTCCGGAGGCGTTCCTATACGACGATCAAGGCGTGCCGGTGCGGGTGACGTCGAGCATCGCGCTCTATTCCGAACGCCAGCAGATCGTCGAAGTCGTCGCCGAGTACGACTCGTGGACGGTCACGCTGCCGCTGGAACCGGCGATCCACGAGGGCGACGTCTTGACCTGCCGCCCGGACCCGGAATCGCTGCTGTTCTTCGACCCCGCGACCACCAAGCGCATCGGCTAAGCGCTGATTAAGCGAATGGGCGAGGCAGCGCCTCGCCTGCTCTCGCGTCCGTCTACGCTTGCTGAAGTTGGAGCGCGGCGACGACCTGCGCCTCGATCCGCTCGCGCGGCTGGAAACCGACCATGCGTTGGATCGGCTGACCGGCGCGGAATAGGATCAGGGTCGGCAGCCCCATGACGCCGTACTGCTGCACCAAATCCGGCGCGGCATCCGAGTCGATGGTGGCGACGGTGAGGCGTCCGGCGAACTTCTGCGCCAGATACTCCAGCGCCGGGGCGAGCATCTTGCACGGTGGGCACCAGTCCGCGCCGAATTCGAGTAGGATCGGTTGGGCGGAATTCAGCACGGTAGTCGAGAAATCGGCGGCGGTCACTTCAATTGTGGCGTGAGTCATGATACGCTGTCCTAACTGGAATTGACGGATAAACCAACTCTAGCAGTTCAAGTTCACTTGAAGTCAAGGGGACAGGTGGCAATGGCTCAGATGACGATCGGTGAAGTGGCGCGACAGGTGGGCGTGCGCCCGTCGACCTTGCGCTATTACGAGAGCATCGGTTTGCTGCCGGCTCCGGCGCGCATCAGCGGACAGCGCAGCTACGATCCGGCGGTGATCCAGCGCTTGGAGATCATTCGGACGGCGCAGCAGGCGGGGTTCACGCTCGCCGAGACGCGGATTCTGTTCGACGATATTTTGGCGAATGGCGGATCGGCGCCGCAGTGGCAATCGCTGATTCAGCGCAAGCTGCGCGAACTAGATGATCTGCTGGCGAACGTCCAGAGCATGAAAACGCTGCTCGACGACATCCTCCATTGCGATAGCGACCAGCTTGAGGAGTGCATCTACGAAACCGGGCAGAAGCATCGCGCTCCCGCCCTGTGATCGGCTATTAAGGAGAAAGACGGTAGTGGGTGCGGTTACACCAGCCCGTACTTGACCGCGCCGTCTTTCAGGAACGCCAGCCCTTCACGCGCTAGCTGCTCCGACGATTGGCGCGGCGGACGCCAGAGGCAGGTCGCGGCGGCGAGCGCCGGATTGATCGCCGCGAACGACTCCAGCACGAGGCTGCCGCCGAACTTCGCGTCTGCCAGCCCGCGCCAAACTTGATCCCAGATGACGGTTCCGCTGCCGACCAACCCGCGATGGCTCTCGCTCATGTGCACGTAGTCGAGCACGTCGGCGCTGGCGACGATCGGGTCGTAAAACCCTTCTTCCTCGATGTTCATGTGATAGGTATCGGCGTGCAGCTTGAAATTGTCCGCGCCGATTGCCAGCACTGCCTCGCGCGTGTCGCCGAGCGTGTTATAGACGTAGGTCTCGTAGCGATTGCAGGCTTCCAGCGCCAGCGTGATATTGCGCGCCTTGGCTGCTTTGGCGACCTCGCGCAGCGTTTCGACCACGTTTTGGCGTTCTTGCGCGGTTGGCGGCTTGCCGGTCAGCGTTCCCAGCGAGTAGCCGATGCAGCCGCACAGATAGCGCGCGTCCATTGCCGCCATTTGGTCGAGCACCGCCAGCAGGAAATCGCGCGCTTTCTGCGGTTCCTGCGGCATGTGGGCGTCTTTCGGCAGCACCAGCGAGCAGGTCGCGCCGATCCCGTTGTCGATCAGCGCTTGTTTGGCGGCAGCCGCGTCGAAACTGGCGGGATCCAACAGCGGAATCTCGATGAAGTCGAAGCCGGTCTGCGCCGCCTGCTGAATCGCATAGCTGCCCGATTCCGCCGTCCAATCGCCAACCCAGACGAAGGCGTGTGCCCCATAACGAATCATGATGTGTACTCTTTGCCTAATTTAGATAAAGTGTGAAAGTCCTCGCGTAAGTGTGGGTACAGCGCCTGATATTCCGCGTAGAGCGCATTGTATTTTGCCTGATCGACCGGCTGCGGCTCGGTGGCTTGCCCATACTGCGCCAGCTCGACGGCGGCTTCCTCAAAGGTGCTGTAGACGCCGATGCCCACCCCCGCCGTGATCGCCGCGCCGATGCCCGCCAGTTCGCTGAGCAGGCTCTTTTGCAGCGGCAGCCCCAGCACGTCGGCGAGAATTTGCCGCCAGACCGCGCTGTCGGTGCCGCTTCCGGCAGCGATCAGCGCCTCGACCTGCCCGCCTAAGCTCAGGCTCAGTTCGAGCGTCTCGCGCAGGGCGAAGGCGACGCCCTCCATCACGGCGCGGGCGAGGTGCCTTTGCTCATGATAATAGCTCAAACCGACGAAAGCGCCCCGTGCCAGCGGATCCATGTGTGGGGTTCGCTCGCCGGAGAGATAAGGTAGGAAGATCAACCCCCCTGCGCCCGGTGCGACCGTCCGCGCCTCGGCGCTGAAGCGCTCGTAAGCCGCGCTGCCGAGTCCCTCCATTCCCACCACCTGCCGCAGCCAGCGCAGCGACAGCCCCGCCGAGAGGATCGCGCCCAAGATGTACCACATGCCGGGGATGGCGTGGTTGAATACGTGCAGGCGTGGATCGGTTGCCAGCGCGGTCGTGTCGCCGGTGGGGGGGCGCAGTGGCGTCACGACCTGACCGCCGCTGCCGATCGCAATCAGCGCTTTTCCCGGCTGGGCGATTCCGCTGCCGATGGTCGTAGCTGGCTGGTCAGCACTGCCGACGATCACCGGGATGCCCTCGACCAAGCCGAGTTCGGCGGCGGCGGATTTGGTCAGTTCGCCCGCCAGCGCTTGCGAGTCGAGGAGGGGCGGGAAAATGTCAGCGGGGAGACCGGCGCGGTGGATGATCTCCGTCGACCACGTTTTGGCGGTGATGTCGAATAAGCCCGATGCCGCGGCGTCGCTCATGTCGGTAGCGACTTCGTTGACCAGCTTGAGGCGCACGTAATCCTTCGGAAACACCACCTGCGCCACCTGCGCCAGCAGGTCGGGATCGTGGCGCTTCAGCCACAGCAGCGTCGCCGCCATGAAGCCGGTCGCGGGCAGCGTCCCGGCGATCTGCGCGTAACGCTGTGCGCCGATCATGGCGATCAGGTCGCCAACTTCGGCAATGCTGCGTTGGTCGGGCCAGATGATCGCGCGCCCGATCGGTTGCTGGTTGCGGTCGAGCAGCGCGCCACCGTGCATCTGTCCGCACAGGCTGATACCGATCACGTCGTGGCGTCCGGCGCGGTTGAGGGCGCTGCGGACGCATTGGACGGTCGCGTTCCACCAGTCATCCGGGTCTTGTTCGGCGCGGTCGGGTGCCGGTTTGTAGATTGGATATTCTTGTTGTCCCAGTGCGACGATACCGACGCTATCGGGATCGTAAAGGATCGCTTTGACGCTGGAAGTACCGATGTCGATGCCGAGCAGCAATGGTGTCCCCCTACGTATACCAAATACCAACGTTTCTTTAACTTTACCCTAATAAGTCTCTAACCACAAAAAGGTGCTAGATATTACCGAAGTGCCTAAATACTTATGTAAATCTGCCTCAGCGCGAGGCGATTAAGACTGCGTCGGTCGATTTCGTCGGCGAGGCGGTTACGCTTGTTTTGGCGAGCTAGGGGTGACGTGGCGGCGCGGTCGAATTGCGCACGACCAACTGGTCGTCGAGCCGGATAGTTTCCGGCGGATGGTCGGGATTGTCGAGCCGCCGCAGCAGGATTTCGACAGCCGTTTCGCCCATTTGGTAGATCGGCTGGGCGACTGTCGTCAGTGCCGGGATCACGAATTTCGCCATGGGGATGTCGTCGAACCCGATCACCGAGAGGGCTTCGGGGAGCTTCCAGTTCAATTCGGCGGCGGCGTGAAGCACCCCCACCGCCATCACGTCGGTCAGCGCGAAAATCGCCGTCGGCGGCTGCGGGAGTTGCAGCAGGTCGCGCGCCGATTCGTAGCCGCGCTCGAATTCGGGCGAACTGCCCGCGCGCACTAAATCCGGGTTGAACTCGATACCATAGTCGCTGAACGCCTGCTGGACGCCGCTGATCCGGTCGTGTAGGACCGGGCTGCGCAGCGGACCGCCGATCAAGGCGATGCGGCGATGCCCCAACTCGAGGAGATGCTGCGCGCCCAGATACGCGCCGGAGAAGTTGTCCGTCAGCACCCGGTTGATCAGGAGTTCGGGAATGTCGCGGTCGATCAGCACCGCGGGGATTTTCGCGCGCAGCAGTCGCTTCACGTTCTCGGCGCTGTCGTCAGTCGGCACGAGGATGACGCCGTCGACGCGCTGGCGCAGCAAGATATCGATGTAAGCCGATTCTTTGTCCGCATCCGCTTCGGAACTGCAAATGAGCGCGCGGTAATCACCGGCGAACAGCGCTTTCTCTGCCGCCGAGATCAAAGTGCTGAAGAAGGGTTGGTTTAAATGCGGGGTGAGCACGCCGACAGTATGGGTTTCTTGACGGCGCAGGCTGCGCGCCAGCGCGCTCGGCTTGTAGTCGAGCCGCTGCATTGCCGTTTCGACCCGCTCGCGCAGATCGTTGCTGACGTAACCGGAATGGTTGACCACCCGCGAGACGGTCGCTACTGACACTCCGGCGCTTTCAGCCACCTCCTTGATCGTCGCCAATGCTGCATCTCCTCACTGCTTTGGTCGAGATCAGCTTGGTGCGAAGTATACCAAGTGTCGATACCCGCCGCATCCTTCGCTTTGCGCGCGAATTCGCGCGAGCATCAAAGCGACGTAGTAGGGTAGGAGATGGATCAATTCCCCGGTGTGCCGGCGGCGGTGACGTTGACGTTGATCAGCGTGGGCGTGCTGGCGGTGCCGTCGAGCCGGTAGGCGACCGCCTCCAGCGCGTGCAAGCCGACGCCTTCGGCGAGCCAGTTCATGTCGACCGTGAATACCGGGACGGCGGCGGCTTCGACCGGCGTCGCTGATTGGTGGAGGCTGCCGTCGACGTTCAGCTCGACCCGCGCGATCCCGACCGGGTCTTGCGCCAAGAGTTGAATCTGCAAATCGGTCGCTTCAACGACGGCGACGTTGTTCGCCGGGAACATGAAGCTGACGGTTGGTACTGAGGGGGTGGGTGTTGCCGTCTGCGTGATCAGATTGCAGGCGCACAGCACCAGCAGCCCGACTAGGGCGATTCGACGCATACCGCCAGCCGTCCCGCTTCTTCTTCGCCGAGCCACTGATGAAATTTGAACGTCCATTCCTTGCCGCTAGCGTTGTGGCGCACGCGCACATCCTCGACGAACCAGCCCGGATCAGCGCTGTTGTCGTGACCGACGCAGCAGCGCGTCAGCTTGCCCACGTCCGGCGCGTCGAGCACGAACTTGTCGACGCCGCCTTCCTCGAAGGCGAAAATATCCTCCGGCGGCAGGAAAATCCAGTCGGTCTGCCCCTTGTCGCCGGACAGCATCACGTAGACGTTCGAGTCGGTGCCGCCGAGCGGCTCGTCGCCCGTCCTGATCCACATGCGTATAAGTCGGCTCAGCCATTCTCTCGAACCTCTCGCTATTCCCCCTCGCCTCATGGAGAGGGGGTCAGGGGGTGAGGTAAAGCAAAGATTATCCGGTTGATAGCCAGCGGATGCAAGCTACAATTAGCGCTCGGAGGGAAAACGAATGCGAATCGACGTACTGACGCTCTTCCCGTCGATGTTCGACGGTCCCATGACCGAGAGTATGCTCTGGAAAGCCCGCGACCGTGATCTGCTCGATTTGCGGCTGCACAATATCCGCGACTACACCCAAGACAAGCATCACGCGGTCGATGACACGCCTTACGGCGGTGGCGGCGGGATGCTCCTGCGCGCCGACGTGCTGGTGCGGGCGGTCGAGTCCGTGCAGGCGCAAGCGGGTCCCGCACCGGTGATCTTCATGTCGCCCGGCGGACGCACCTTCTCGCATCAAATCGCCGTCGAGTTAGCGGCGCAGGATCGCGTCATCTTGCTCTGCGGACATTACGAGGGCATCGACGCTCGCGTCCTCGACTTGGTCGTCACCGACGAGATCAGCATTGGTGATTACGTCCTCACCGGCGGCGAGCTTCCGGCGATGGTGATCATTGACGCGGTGGTGCGCCACATCCCCGGCGTGCTCGGCGCGGAGGGTGGGGCGGAGCGCGAAAGTCACGCCGACGGCATCCTCGAAGGCGCGCACTACACCCGCCCGGTCGAGTTTCGCGGGCTGACCGTCCCGGAGGCGCTGCAAACCGGCAATCACGCGGCGATCGAGCGCTGGCGGCGCGAGGATGGCTTGCGTCGGACGTGGCGTTATCGTCCCGATCTGCTGCTCAAGGCGCAGCTTTCCGAAGAAGATCGCTATCTGCTGGCGAAATTCGCCGAGGAAGACGCCCGCCGCTCCCGTTGATGCCAATCGGCTGTTGGTTGAGACGAACCTCATAAGGGACTATACTCGACTCTGTAAAGCATTAATCACATTTTTCATGAAGTTTGACTGATGGGGCGAATTGATGGCTCAAGAATATCGCAGTGAAGTCCTTGAGCGTATTTTGAAGACGCTGCACGTCGCCGTCGATGGCGTCAGAGCGTCGGTGATTGTCAACATTGATGGGCTGTTGGTCGCTGCTTTCCCGCCCGGCAATGAAGAAAACCCGCATGAGAACCCCACCAGCAGCCCGCAAGTCGCCGCGATGTCCGCGACCATGATTGAGCTTGCCGAACGGACGCTTGGGCGGCTGCAGCAAGGGGAGCTTCAGCGCCTTCTGGTGGAAGGCGAAGCGGGCGTGATGGTCGTTTTCCCGGCGGGGCGGGCTTCACTCGCCGTCATGGTCGAAAAAGACGCCCGCCTGAGTCACGTTTTGTACGCTGCGAAGAAGGCGGCAGCGGAAATTGTCGAGGTCCTCGGCGAGTGAGTATTCCATCACCGGCTGTGGATCAGCTTGCTTGTGGAGCGCGTTTTTCGGCTTAGCTGCTGGATCAACTGAATTTTGAGGATGAGAAGCAGTATTCCGGCGCTCCTACAATGAGCGCCGTTTTTGTCTGCCGGGGGTAATTTCAGCCCCCGGCGGATGGGGCAAATTTAAGAAGAAGCGTTACCGCCGCCGATTCCGCAGTTGAAACAGCACGCGGATCGACATCTTGCCGAGCGTGATCTCGTCGCCGTCGCGGATCAGGTGTGGCTTGTGCGGGACGAGTCGCACGCCGTTGACGGCGGTGCCGTTGCTGCTGCCCAGATCGTAAATCTCTAACTGGCGGTCTCTTAAGCGAATGATGGCATGAGTCCGGCTGACGCCAAGCCGGTAGCCCGCGTAAGCCGTCATGTCGATGTCCGGCATCGTTCCGGTTGCCGGATCGCGCCGCCCGACGGTGGTTTCGGCTTTCGGCGACAGCACAATCGGCGTCGGCGCGCCGTCGACCTCTAGGCGCAGCATCATATTTTCGAGAAATTCACTGCTGCCTGCCGTGCTCATCGCTTGGCGGACGGAATCGGAGACCACGGAGGCATCCGCCGCGCCATCGCTGGGTTCGGATCGCTCCTCGCCAAACCGTTTCGTGCTGACGGAGGATTCCTCGCTGCGGGCGAGGACCGTACCGCAGCGCTCGCAGGCGAGCACGCCCGGTCGGTTTACGTGGTGGCAGTTCGGGCAGACCTGCGTGGCATTGCTGGCTGAACGGGTGACGAACAGTGTTTGCCGACCGAGCGGTCGCAGTGGTGTACCTGAAGATTCATCAGGTGGCACGTCATAAGCATGACTGCCATCGGGGTTCCTTGGCTCGGATGAGGGCGATCCACTGGGCTGCTGTTCCGACGCTGAGTCAAATTGCGACGGTTTCTTCGATTGGTCGCTCATAGGATTCCTAGCTCGTTATCATCAAGTTATATTTTAATGCCGTTCTCAGTTACGAGGCAAGCCCCTTAGCGCTAGATTTGCAAACAACAGCTTAAGATTTGTGTCTAACATTGACGCCTCTGAGCGGGTGTGCTAATTTCTGCCGATGCGAAATCGTCGGTTGTTCCTCGTCGTTGTCTTAGTGCTGCTGGCAGCGGCGCTGCGCTTGTTCCACCTCTCGACTCAGAGCATTTGGTTTGATGAGGGCTGGTCGGCTTACGCGGCGCAGCAGCCGACGCTGTCCGCGGCTGCTCAAGCCGACCTGACCAATCCGCCGCTCTATTACGTGCTGCTCAATGCGGCGGCACATTGCTTCGGCACCACCGAGTTCGCGCTGCGGATCGTTTCGCTGCTGCTCGGCTTGCTGATCATCCCTTTGGTTTACCGGCTGGCGCGTGCTGCTGCCGGTGAGCGTGCCGGACGCTATGCGGCGCTGCTGGCGACGATCTCCGCGCCGCTCTGGTGGGCGTCGCAGGAAGCGCGCATGTATACGCTGCTGGCGCTGCTGGTGCTGATCGGCGCGCTGGCGTGGCAGCGACTCGTCACCAAGCCGAGCCGGACGGCATGGCTCGGTCTGTGGCTGAGCGAATTGGCGCTGCTCTATGCCCACAACACCGGTCCCGTGATTGTGATCTGGCTCAACGCTGTTACCCTGCTGTGGTGGATCGTTCAGCGCAGCATTCGCCGCCCCGACTGGCGCGTCTGGATCGCCGGACAGGTCGGAGTCGGGCTGCTCTGGTCGCCCTATTTCGTCGATCGCTTTTTGTTGGTGCAGAGCGCCAACAGCGCCATCACCGCCGCGCCGCCGCTCAGCTTGGCATTCGCTGAGCAGGTTTGGCAAGGGCTGTGGATCGAGCCGTGGTCGCTGGCGCTTGCCGATTTGCCGGTTTTTATGCTGGTCGGCGCGATCCTGTTCCTGCTGACGGTCGTGCTCATCCGGCGGCGCGCGCTGTGGCTGTTCCTGCACGCGATCCTGCTGATCGCGGGCTTGATCGGCGGTTTGGCGATCCTCGGCAACGACCTGCACGGGCGCTATCTGGTCATGATCGTGCCGCTGCTGCTGGCTGCCGTCGGCATCGGGATCGCTAGTCTGCGGCGGTGGGCGCTGCGCTGGATCGCCGTGCTTCCTTTCATCCTGATTTTCGCCGTGACGCTGATCGTCGCCCAGAATCCCGACTATCAGCACGACGACGTGCGCTCGATGGTGCAGGTCTACGCCGATCATCTGACCGCTGCCGACAGCGTGATCGCGTGGTCGTATGCCGACCGCTACGACCTCGCCTACTATTGGGATCGCCTCGGTGTAAGCGCCAAGCGGATCACCTTGCCGGAAGGGGCGGACCTTGACGCGGTACTGCCCCTGCTGCCCACCAGCGGGGACGTGGCGCTCAACGTCTGGTACACCCAGCGCGCCGACTATCGCGGCATGATGGGCTGCATTCTGGGCAACGGGACGGTCAACCCGCCCGATCAGTACACCGTCTACGGTATGTCGACGCTGATTTATCGTGACCCGGTGCTCGATCTGCCGCAGCTTCAGCCCGCCGACCTGACCTTCAGCGATGGCAGCGGTAGTCCGGTCGCGCGCGTCGAGTCGGTCGGGCAGGTGATGCCGACGACGGCGGATCGCGCGCTGTGCCTACCGGTACAAATCCGGCTGCTGCACGCGACCGATGCCGATCTGAAAGCCGCGCTGATCGTCCAGAATGATCTCGGCTGGACGGTCGCCAGCGCTGACGCGATCTTTGCCAATGCCCGCCAGCAGACCAGCAGCATGGTCACAGCGGACGAGTCGCTGACCGCTTATCCGCTGCTGCGGCTGCCGCTCGGTGCGCCCCCCGGCGACTACCGCGTCTTCTTGCGCATTTACGACGAGACGGCGAACCAATCTGGCTATGTTCCTCCGTCTGATGGGACGATCAGCGGGCGCGACCTGCTGCTGACGACGTGGACGGCGCTCCCCGGCGCGGACTGGTCACAGGTCGAGCGTCCGACCGATCTGCCCAGTGTCGTCAACCTGCCGATCTCCGGCGCTCTGACGCTGGTCGCGCACAACCTTGACTCCGGCGCGACGCTCACCAACGGCGCGGAAATTCAGGCGGCGCTCTTGTGGCGCGGCGCGGGGTCGCTGCCCGATCTCGAACTGGCGGACGAAGCGGGCACGTGGAGTGTCCGCGTGCCATCGTCCCTGAACGATCACGGCGAATTGACGCTCGACTGGCGCGCCCTGCGCGTGCCGCCGGATGCGCCGAGCGGATCGGCAGTTTTGCGCGCCAACGGTTGGGCGATCCTCGCGCGCTATCCGATTGAGGCGCTGCCGCTGATCGCCGCGGCGCCCGATTTCGCTACGGCGGTCGGTGCCGCTTTCCCCGGCGTCGGCGAGCTGGTCGGCTATTCGCTCAGCGATCCGCCGTTCAGCCGTGGCGATCCGCCCCAGCTTACGCTGATCTGGCGGGCGGGCGAGGCGACGCCGTCGGTCAGCTATACGGTCTTTGCTCAGTTGATCAACGCACAGGGGCAGGTGATCGCGCAGGATGACGGCATCCCCGGTGGTCGCGCAACGACCGGTTGGCGCGCGGGTGAGTACGTCGTCGATGCGCATACGCTCACCTTCAACGACACGGCGACCGCCGGAACAGCGGAATTAATCGTTGGACTGTATGATGCGGCGACCAATCAGCGGATCGTGTTGGCGGATGGTTCAAATGCGGTGGTGTTGGCGCGCGGCTTGGAAGTCAAATAGCGCGTTGCAGGGACGACTCGGCAGGTAGGGGCAGGTTTCAAACCTGCCCCTACGACAATTCCGTATGGGGCATTGATCTCAGCCGCCGTGACTCTCTTGACCTCCGGTGGATCCTCCAGTCGAACCGCCAGTTGATCCACCGGTCGAGCCGCCGGTCGTCCCACCGGTGGGACTGCCGCCGGTTGAGGTGCTCTGGGTGCCCTTCTGCGCGACGTTTTCAGTCGTGCCCATGTGGAAGGCGAGCAGATACTGCCCCTCAGTTTCCTGATTGTAGCTGGTCATGACGTAGTCGAGAAAATTGTTCGCCGGGTTGCTGTCGAGCGGGAAGTTGCCGATGTCGAGGATTAGCGCGGCGTCCTTTTCCCACGTCCACAGCGTCCCTGAATTGATGGTGATGGTCGAATTGCTGATGTCTACCGGCGTGTAGCAGTAGTCGGCGCTGCCCGCATCGTCGCAGTAGTAGTAATCGCCGTTCGAGTCGCTGAGGGGGTTGAAATTGTCGTCGGCGACGTACAGCATCGGATCGACGGTGCTCTGCCCGCGCGTGATCATGTAGACCGAAAGCGGCACGCCCGAAGCGACCATCCCCGGCGTCACGTTCACCTTGAACATATCACCATCGCCGTCGCTGGAGGTGACTGCCATGCCTTCAAGGATCAGCACGAACTCCCCCGACTGATTCCCGTAGCCGCCGACCACCAGCGAGACGTCGGCGAAAGTGCCGCTGATGTTCTGGCTGAAGGTGATCTGCGCGCTCAGGTTCGACGCCGGGACGTTGCCGGTGGTGGGGAGGTTAGCGGCGTAGCGCCGCGCGCCGGTGTCATCGTCGCTGCACAGTCCTTGACCCGTGCTGGTGTTGAGGACGGCGAGTACTGGATCGAAGCCGTTGAGACCGATGGCGGTCGCAGTGTAGTTGAAGCCAGAGCGCATCTGGCTGACGACGATCTCGACGCCGTTGTCGAAGCTGGTGCCGTCGTCGCAGGTGACCGTCATGCCGGCGGGAGTTTGCGCTTGTAAGACGCCGGGTGCAAGCAGCAAGGCGAAACCGAATAAGGCAATGAGTGTACGCTTCATCAATTGAGTCCCCCTTGGTTAGGCGTAGTTCTACAAGTATAGGAAAATCGCGCTTGTCGACAAGCGCTTTGACAATTTTAGTCGCACAAACTGGCGCTGATGCGTCTCTAACGCGCCACCCTCATAATGAAAATACGGTGCGCATACTCCATGCCGCCAAATGTCTACCCATTTGATTGGACCGCTGCTATGCCCTCACTGACCAACGATCTGCGCGTGCTGGTGGTCGCCAACAGTCCGCTGGCGCGTGCCGGACTGACGGCGCTGCTCGACGGTGCCGACGGCATCGCGTTGATCGGGCAGAGCACCGACGACGCCGATCTGCCCGACGCGCTCGACATTTATCAGCCCGACGCGCTGATCTGGGACATGGGTTGGGAGCCGCTGCAAAACCTCGAACGGCTGGGCGAAGTCGGCGCGATTCCGGTGCTGGCGCTGATCGCGGACGACGCGACCGCGCTAGAAGCGGCTCCCGCGTTGATCGGTGCGGGAGTGCGCGGGCTGCTGCCGCAAGACGCCAGCGTTGAGATGCTGGCGGCAGCGTTGATCGCGGTGGGGCAGGGCTTGGTCGTGCTGCCGCCGGAGATCGCCGACGTCCTGCGCGCCGATCCCGCCCTCGACGCCGACGCGCCCGATCCGCTGGTCAATGGGCTGACGCCGCGCGAACTCGAAGTCATCCACTTGATCGCCGAAGGGCTGCCCAACAAGACCATTGCCGGGAAGCTGGGCATCAGCGAGCATACAGTCAAGTTTCACGTCAACGCCATTTTGACCAAACTCGGCGCGCAGAGCCGCACCGAAGCGGTCGTCCGCGCCACCCGCCTCGGTTTGATCGCGCTCTAGAGCTTGACACGCCGCTAATTTCGATTATCATCTAAATTGATGCATATCTATTTAGATTGAGGTCGAATTATGGCATGGGAACAGCAGCGTCTAATGACGACGCTCAAGGTGCTCGCCGACGACAGCCGCTTGACGCTGCTGCGGCTGATCAACGAGCGCGAGTACAACGTCGGCGAGTTGGCGGCGGCGGTCGAACTGACCGAAGCGACCGTCTCGCATCATCTCGCCAAGCTGCACAGCGCGGGACTCGTCAATCTGCGGATGGACGGCACGCGCCGCTTCTACGGACTCAATCGGGCGGCGCTGGCGCGTTTCAAGGAGGCTGTCCAGCACCTCGAGGAGACGCCGCCGACACCCGAACCGGTCGAAGCGGATGATTCGTGGATCGCGGCGCTCGGATGGGATGCTGCCGATCAGCAGGTGCTGCGCGATCACACGGTCAGCGGCAAGCTGACGCAAATTCCGAGCAAGCAGAAGAAGCTGATCGTGGTCTTGCGCTGGCTGGCGACGCTGTTCGAGGCGGATCGGCTGTACACCGAGCCGGAGATCAACGAGATTATCAAGTCGGTGCACAGCGAGGATCACGTCAGCCTGCGCCGCGATCTGGTCGATTTCGGCTACCTGCGCCGTGAGCGCGGCGGCGGCAAATACTGGCTCACTCCCGCCGATGAGTTCACTGGGATGCATCTGCCGGAGGCGTGAAGACGGACTGTTTAACGGCTCATTGTAGGTCAATGAGGTTCTTAGAGGGTGACATGTGTCATCCTCTTTTTAGTCGAAAGTCAGGTGTGCGCCGTCGCAAGTTCGCCTAAGATCAGTTTCGGTTGCTGAGTTGAATGCTAGGAGTGCGCGATGTCTCTCACTGCTATCGATAGCATAAGCTCGCGCCCGTTTGCGGGCGTTGAGGATTTCTGGCGCGTGCGCAGCTTGATCGTCGAGACCTACCCGATCACGCCGACGGGCTTCAATTGGGAGATGCGGCGCTGGGATGGCTGGCATACGCATAATGCCAAGGCAAAAGCAGCGGATGAACTGGGGCGGAAAATTCACCTTTGGGAAACCGCCGACGGTCAGCTTGTCGCCGCCGCGCACCCTGAGGACGGCGGCGATTGCTGGCTCGAGCTGCACCCCGATTACCGCGACCTCGAAAACGAAATGCTGGCGTGGGGTGAAGCCAACCTCGCGGTTGAAAAAGAGGGTAAGCGTCAAATCGACGTCTTTTGCAACGACTACGATCATTATCGCCGGGACGTGCTGACGCAGCGCGGCTACCAGCCGACGCCTTACGGCGGCGTGCTGCGCCGGCAGCGGTTCGGCAATCGGTCGTTTGCACCGGGGGAAGTTGCTGCGGGTTACAAGCTGCGGACAACCTACCCGCACGATGATGCTCAATGCCAGAAGATGGCGGACTTACTCAACGCCGCCTTCAACCGGACGATCCACAGCGCAGCGGAGTATCGCAACTTCATCGAACACTCGCCCTCGTTCCGGCACGACCTGAACCTGATCGCCGAAGCGCCGGATGGATCGTTCGCGGCGCACGTCGGCGTCAATTACGAACCGGGCTATCGCTACGGCATCTTCGAGCCGGTCTGCACCCATCCCGATCACCAGCGCAAGGGACTCGCCCGCGCGTTGATGCTGGAAGGCTTGTTCCGCCTGAAAAACCTCGGCGCGACCGATGCTTATGTCGGCACCGGCGACGGCATGGCGTCGAATTTCCTCTACAATGCGGTCGGCTTCACCGAGGTCTATCACGGTTACACGTGGCGGAAGGTGTTTTGACCTCACCCCTAAATCCCCTCTCCCTAGGAGAGGGGACTTTCAACAACGTGAATCATGGATAAAGTAGGTACTCGAAAGAAATCCTCTAAGATTCCCGTGCCCCTACAAAAACATTCGGTAACCTACTTGCGCCACTGGTCGAATGTCGTCAAAACGGGCGAGGCACGCCTCGCCCCTACACCGTACCCGGTCTAGGACACAATCCACGCGCGCCGATTCACGCGACTTTCGAACTCTGGCTTCGGGGGGGAGGTCAAAATACCTAGCCCTGACAGCAGGGGGTTAGGGGGTGAGGTTAGCCCACCCTATCCGTTTTATCAGGGGTATTCCTCATAGAAGGGGCGGTGTGTTGACCGCCTCTTTTGCTGTCTAATGGAAACATACCGTTACGCCGAATGTCTTTGTAAGTGCACAGTGTTGCTGTGCCCGTGTAACGGTCAAGTGAGTACATTAGAGAGGAAATCTAGCTCATGGCAGACGTATTGCAGAGTTTATCCGACGACTTGGCGGCAGCGGTTGAGACCGCCGGACAGAGTATCGTTCGTGTCGAGGGGCGGCGGCGCATGTCCGCCAGCGGGATCGTCTGGTCGGCAGACGGATTGATCGTCACCGCGCATCACGTACTGGAGCGCGACGAGAACGTCACGATCGGGCTGCCGGGTGGCACGACCGTCTCGGCGTCGCTGATCGGGCGCGACCCGACCACCGACATCGCCCTGCTGAAAGCAGAAGCCAGCGATCTGACGCCCGCCAACTGGCTCGAATTGAGTTCGGTCAAGGTGGGGCATCTGGTGCTGGCGCTCGGTCGCCCGGAAGCCGACTGTCCAGGCGACGCTCGGCGTGATCAGCGCGCTCGACGATGAGTGGCGCACCCACGCGGGCGGGCGCATCGACGCCTTCGTCCAGACCGACGTGGTCATGTATCCCGGCTTTTCCGGCGGACCGCTGGTGAGCGCGGGTGGCGCGATGATCGGCATGAACAGCTCGGCGCTGGCGCGCGGCGTCAGCCTGACGCTCCCGGCGGCGACGCTCAAGCGCGTGGTCGAGACGCTGGCGGCGCACGGGCGGATCAAGCGTGGATTCTTGGGCGTGAGCGCCCAGCCGGTGCGCTTGCCGCAGGCGGTCGCCGAAAGCGCCGGTCAAGAGACCGGTCTGCTGTTGGCGGCGGTCGAGCCGGATAGCCCGGCGGATCAGGCGGGACTGCTGCTCGGCGACACGATGATCGCGCTGGATGGTCAGCGCGTGCGCCACATGGATGACCTGATGGCGCTGCTCAGTGGCGACCGCGTCGGGACGAGCGTCCCGGTGAAGGTTGTGCGCGGCGGTCAGGTGCAGGAAGTGCCGGTCACTATCGGCGAGCGCGAAGTCCCCGGTGAATCCGAGCAGGGTCGCCACGGGCGCGAATGGCGGCGCGGCGGCTGGGGTTGGGGCGAGTGAGATGGCGACCGTCCTCGATCAGCTAAACGTGGCGCTCTCCGGCGTGCTCGACAGCGTGAGTGAAAGCGTCGTGCAGGTGCGCGACGAATCGCGCGGGGCGGGCGCGGGTACGATTTGGCACTCGGATGGCTTGATCGTCACTAACGCCCACGTGGCGCAGCGCGGACCGCTCAAGGTCGCGCTGCACGATGGGCGCGTGCTTGACGCCCAACTGATCGCCCGCGACGAGGAGAACGATCTCGCGGCGCTGGCGGTCGAGGCGAGTGACCTGCCGACCATCAAAATCGGCAGCACGCGCGCCCTGCATCCCGGTCAGTGGGTGATGGCGCTGGGGCATCCGTGGGGTGTCGCCAACGCCGCGACCAGCGGTATCTTGATCGGCGTCGGCGATCAGCTCCCCGAAGTATCGACCGGGCGTCACCAATGGGTGGTCGCGGATTTGCATCTGCGACCGGGTAATTCGGGTGGTCCGCTGGTCGATGCCGATGGGCGGATGATCGGCGTGAATACGCTGATGACGGGTCCGGGAGTCGGCGTTGCCGTCTCGGTGGACGTGGTGAAGGCATTCTTGCAGCGGACGATTGGCGGAACAGCGGAGGCGGCTCCGGCAGAAGCCGCACCGAGCGATCCGCCGGTCGCGTCGGCGATCATCTAGCGGCAACGAAATTTGCCGAGCGATAAACTGTGAAAGCGGCGAGGGCAACCTCGCCGCTTTTCATGTTCATAGAAATCAAGCGCGGTCGTTGGGCGTTCAAGGCTTGCGAAGCAAGCACAACGTCCCTACACGCTACTTGGAGATCCCATTGAGCCACTTCCTAGTTACCTCATCAAGCAGGTTTCTTGTGGTTTAAAGACACCTCACCCCGACCTAACGGTCGTGCCCTCTCCACTCTGTGGAGAGGGCGGCTGAGCGTAGCGAAGCGGGTGAGGTCAATCGGTCCTTTAGCCTATTTTCTTGATGAACTATGAGCTAATCCCGAACGTGATCTGCACCTCGATGGTGACGCTGATCTGTCCGCTGCTGACCGGCTGGCTGGATTGGCTCGCTGCCATAGCGACGCCGCGCACTGCGGGCACCGGCTGAACGTTGTTCTGCGGCGTCTCGGTGACGATCACCGGTGCGCCGAGCGTAACGTTCAGCGCTGTGGCGAGTTGAGATGCGCTGGCTTGGGCATTGGCGACGGCTTGCGCGCGCGCTTCCTGCTCCAATGCCGACGAGTCCTGAATGCCAAAGTTCAGGTTGTAGATCGTGTTCGCTCCGGCACCGATGGCGGAGGTCAAGACGTCTTCGACCTTAGTCACGTCACGCACCGTCACCTGCACCGTGTTGCTGACCTGATAGACCGTCTTGCCGGTCGCTTGCCCGGATTGCGGATCGTATTGATCTTGCGGGCTGACGTTGACGCCGCTGGTTTGGATGTCCTTGGCGTCGATGCCGAGTCCGGTTAGCGCATCCAGCACCGCGCTGATCTTCTGCCCGGTCTGCGAAAATGCCGTCGAGAGGTCGGGATCGGTCGTTTGCGCGCCGAGTTCGACGTAAGCAACGTCCGGTGCGGCGTAAGCCGTCCCGGAGCCGGTCACGGTGATCGTGTTCATCGGCGCGGTGGTCGAATCTTGCGCGCTCGCCGGGAGCGCCAGCACCAGCACCAACAGGATCAGCCCGGCAACGGCGCTGATGCGTCCGAATTTGTGGTTCATGCTATCCACCTTTCTGGTGAGTTAAGCAGACTGTAATCAATCGTAATGTCAGCTTTAATTATAAGAGCGCGCTTTGTCAATTTCAAGCAATCTAGGTTAGCGTTGGCTGAAAAGGTGGGCGAAAAGGGGATGTCGGGG
Source organism: uncultured Chloroflexia bacterium (assembly GCA_963727545.1). GTDB lineage: Bacteria > Chloroflexota > Anaerolineae > Aggregatilineales > Phototrophicaceae > Flexifilum. Next base: position 219,274 of record CAVSGS010000020.1, on the reverse strand, counting down.
CGAGGGTGCGCCTCGCCCCGGCGGACTGTTCGTTGAGGATTACTGGGCGGCGGTGCTGACCGACAATTTGTACTTTCCGGTCGTGTAGCCGTCTTGATCGCCATCGCGGATGACGACGATCCGATAGGTTCCGGCGCTCGGCAGTTGATAGCTCGTGATCTCTGCCTGATCTTTAGTGTCGTCGTAATAGGCGCTGCGGAGTTCCTGATTATTGGCGTCGCGGATCGACAGGCGCGGCACCAAGGTGCCGTTGGTGCGCAAGACCTTCACGTCGATGCTGCCCGCGTCGCTGGCGGTGAACGTCCACGCATTCTGCCACAGCTCGTTGGTGATCTCGCCCGCGACCGGCGTGCCCAGCGTGATCTCGCCGACCGGCTCGTCCAGCTTGGGGCTGCCTTCGCCGGTGCCGATCAGCGTGACGGTCAAGCTGTAATCGCCGCTGCTCTCGCCGCGCACGTCTTGACTACGCAGCACCCGGACCGTGTAGGTGCCGGGTCCACTGAAATCGTAGCGGTCGATGGTGGCGGTCGCGCCGGTGTTGTCGTCGTAGCCGTGCCGGAGTTCTTGCCCACTGCCGCCGATCAGCGAGATTTCCGGTTGGAGGTCGCCGCTGGTGCGCTGCACCGTGATCGTGACCGTATCGCCCGCATCGGTTTTCAACTGCCAATCCTGATACCACTGCACGTTACTGATCGTGCCGGTGAGCGCGGTGTCGTAGGCGACTGTGCCCGGCACGACTTCCAGATTCGGGCTGCCTTCGCCCGATCCGATCAGATGCAGGGTCAGTTCATAATTGCCGAGCGTGTCGCCGTTCTGATCGTTTTGGCGGCTGACGGCGATCGTGTACTGACCGGGAGCAGGCAGTTCGTAGCTGCCGGTATCGGCGATGGCGTTGTCGTTGTAGCCGGTGCGCAGCGATTTGCCGTTGGCGTCGCGGATGTCGACCACCGGGTAAAGCGTGCCGCTGGTTCGCTTGGCGATCACCTGAATGTTGTCGGCGGCTTGGGCGGTGTAGGTGTAGAGGTGCTGCCAGTGAGTCGCGGTGATCTCGCCCTCGACCGGCGTATCGGCTTGGAGTTCGCCCATGATCGTCTGGTTATTGGGATTGGTGTCTGCCGTGCCCAGCGGAGTCACGGTCAGGGTGTAGCTGCCGCTGGTCGAGCCGGTTTCGCCGCCGTCGCGCGAGACTTCGACGGTGTACTCGCCCCGGTCGGGGATGGTGAAGTCGTCGATTTGGGCGGTCGCGTAGGTGTAATCTGCGCCGTAGCTGTCGGCGATGGCGGTGCCGGTCGCGTCGAGGATCTGCACGTCGGGGATCAGGTTGCCGTCGGTGCGCGTGACCGTCACCATCACGCGGTCCGCCGAGGCGGTGCGCAGGGTCCAGTCTTGGGTGAAGGTGGTGTCGTCAATCGCGCCGGTGACGGGCGTGCCGTAGCTCAGGATCGTCGATTGCTGAGTGGCTTCGGCGGTCGGTTCCGGGGTGGTGTCCTGCGCCCACACGCTGCTGAACGCCAGCAGCGCGATCACAAAAGTGGCGAACAAAACGAATCGCTTGGTCACAATCTGCCTTCCTTTAATTTCCAATACAATGTTGTGTCTGACAATCCATGCTAGCACAAATCGGCGAGCAGGGATGCAGTCGTCTTTTACATGAGTTGTCAAAACGAGGGGGAAAGGTTGGAAATGCTGGGAAATAGGAGCGGAGTAGGGCAGGTTTTAAACCTGCCCGTATTGTGATGTTTGTCGTAGCGCGATCAGCCCGTCGTCTTCATCCCGGCGGCGATGCCGTTGATGCTCGCCAGCACCGCGTCGAGCAGTTCGTCGGCGTTGCTATCACCCGGCGATAGCTCGCGCAGGCGACGCAGCAGCGTCACCTGAATGTAGTTGAGCGGATCGACGTAAGGGTTCCGCCGCTCAATCGAAAGCTGCATGAATGGGATGTGGTCGAGCAGATCGTCTTGCTCCATGATCCGGCAGATGTATTTGCGGGCGTGCTCGTGCTCGGTTTCCATCTTCCAGAAGATCTGATCGCGCGTCGCTTCGTCGGTGACCAGCATCGCGTACAACCCGGCGATGCCCATGTCGGCTTTGGCGATGTCCAGTTCGACGTTCTCGACCAGCGCCTTGAAGAAGGGCCACTCGTGATACATCTGCTGGAGTGTCTTCAGCCCGTCGGCTTGGTCGGCATAGCTTGCCAGCCCGGTGCCGACGCCGTACCAACTGGGGATGATGGCGCGGCTCTGCATCCACGAGAACATCCACGGGATAGCGCGGATCGACTCGAAGCCGCCTTTGCTGCGTTTCGCCGGACGGCTGCCGATCGGTAGGCGCGCCAGTTCGTTGATCGGCGTGCCCTGATTCCAGTAGTCGAGGAAGCCGGGCGTCTCGTAGACGAACTCGCGGTAAGTCTCCTCGCCGACCTTCGAGATCGTGTCCATCGCCGCGCGCCATTCCGGTTGAATCTCGACCTGCGCCGGCGCGCCGAGCGCCGTCAACCCGGCGTTGATCACCTGCTGGAGGTGCCGCCGCGCGATCGCTTCGTTGCCGTAGCGATAGGCGATCACTTCGCCTTGTTCCGTGATCTTGATCGGTCCCTGAAAGGCGTTGGGCGGCTGGGCGAGGATCGCGCGGTTGGTGGGACCGCCGCCGCGCCCGATGCTGCCGCCGCGTCCGTGAAACAGTTCCAGTTTGACACCGTGCTCCACGCAAATCTTAGCGAGCGCCTGCTGTGCCGCGTAGAGATTCCAGTTCGAGGATAGGTAGCCGCCGTCCTTGTTGCTGTCGGAATAGCCGAGCATGATCTGCTGGCGCATCCCGCGAATGGCGAGGTGCTTGGCGTATTCGGAATTCTTGAACAGCGTCGTCATGACTTCCGGCGCGGCGATCAAGTCGTCGATGGTTTCGAACAGCGGCACGATGTCGACGTCGTCCTGCACGCCGACCTCGTGGGCGAACAGCAGCATGGTCAGCACGTCGCTGGGCGCGGTGCTCATGCTGGCGATCACGCTGTCGATCACGCTGCTGCCGTATTTCCGGTGCGCCCGCGCGACCATCCGCCACGTGGCGATCACGCGGTTGGTCGTCTCCGAGAAATTCGGCTCGACCGGGAAGAACGGGCGCGGGCTGGTGATCTCGTGGGTCAGCAGGGCTTGCTTATCGTCTTCCGGCAGATCGTCGTAGTATTCAGCCTGACCGTAGAAGCGCAGCAGTTCGGCGACCGTCGAGCGGTGCAGGCGCGCGTCCTCGCGGATGTCCAGCGGGACGAGGTGCAGCCCGAACAGGCGGACTTTTTCCATCAAGCGGCGCAGCGTGCCGTCGGCGACGAACTCGCCCTGATTGGCTTTCAGGCTGTCGCTGACGATTTGCAAGTCGGCGAGCAGTTCCTTGTGAGTGGCGTATTCGTCGGTGGTCAGCTTCGCCCAGATCAAGCCCATCATCAGGCGATAAACCTCGTCGGGCGCTTCTTGCGGATATGCCCCCTCTTGGACGCGCTCCAGCAGTTCCGCCGAGACGCCGATCTCGTCGGTTGATTGGGTCAGATGGTCGCGCAGGAAGGCGATCTCGGTGACGTAGACCTGCCGCGCCGCCGCCCGCAGCGTTGACAGCGTTTGCAAGGTCACGTCGGCGGTGACGTTGGGGTTGCCGTCGCGGTCGCCGCCAATCCATGAGGCGAATTGCAGCACCGGCGGCAGTTGGGACCAATCGGCGTCCGGGTAGTGCTGTTCGAGCACCGCGCGCAGATCGTCGTAGATGTCGAGCGTCACGTCCATGATCACCGACGTGATGAAGTACAGCCCGAAATCGACCTCGTCCTCGACTTTCGGACGGGCGGCGCGCGTCGGGCGCGTCTGCCACAGTTCCTCGATCTCTTCGGTGAGCGTCGTCTCCATTTCGCGGAGTTCGCGCGGCAGCAGGAGCCGCTGCTCGTCCTTGTGTGCGATCATCTGGGCGATCTGGCGCAGCTTGATCAGCACCTCTTTGCGTTTCGCCTCGGAAGGGTGGGCGGTGACGACCAAGCGCACGCGCAGCTTGTCGAGCAAGGCGCGCATCTGCCCGGCATCGACACCGGCGGCGCGCAGGTTGGCGATCGCGCCGTCGATCGATTCGGGCAGCACGGCTTTGGCTTCACGGCTGCGCAGCACGCGAATGCGCTGTTGATCCTCGGCAATGTTGATCAACTGGAAGTAGTTACTGAAGGCTTTGGTCAGCACCCGCAGCGACTTGACGTCGAGACCGTCAATCGTCGTGCGCAGTGCTGCTTCGGCGGCTTGGTCGCCCCGGCGACGCCCTTTGGCGTTGTTCCGTACCTGCTCGACCAGTTCGAAAGCATCATCGCCATGCTGTTCGCGGATCACCACGCCCAGCAGCCCAGCAAGCAGCTTAATATCAGCGCTCAGTGCACTGGTAAGATCGGTTTCCTGCATCGTTGTTTTTCCTTGATCTACGCGCCGCTGATAATACCCTATTGCGGGGCTTTGGTTCAACTCAAAAGTATTGGCAATTGCGGCAGACAATGATACGTTCATCGTAAGCTTAGGCTGGCATGATAAGCTGTGCCGATAATTTCCCGGTAGATAAGGTTCGAGGATGAATATTCCGCCGCAGCTTCAAATTCTGCTCGCCAAAATTCTGGTGATTCTCTTGCTGGGGGCGATCACCCTGTTGGCGCGGCGCTTTGCCCCGATCGTCGCTCGCCGGATCATCCATCTGATTTGGCGCTTCATTAACGTCGTCCGGCGACGCGATGTGCTCTGGGAAGCCGAGATCATCGCGGCGATCACGCCGCCCTTGCGCCTGCTGATCTCGATCATCGGCTTGCGGTTGATCCTGCTGGTGGTCGAAGTCTCGCCCGCGTTGAGCCGCTTTGAGGGGCAGGTGCTCAACTCGCTGTTCGGCTTCGTCATCTTCTGGACGCTCTATCGCCTGATCGACGTCTTGGCGGGTTATCTGGAAGCGAGCGAGCGCTTTGCGAAATTCGACCAGACCGTCGTCAGCTTCGGGCGGCAGGTCGGCAAGGTGTTGATCATCCTGTTCATGTTCATCGTGATCATGAGCGGCTGGGGCTTTGATCTGGCGGGGCTGGTCGCCGGGCTGGGGATCGGCGGTTTGGCGGTCGCGTTGGCGGCGCAGGATGCGCTGGCGAACTTCATCGGCTACTTCGTGATCGTCACCGATTCGCCCTTCAAGGTCGGGCATTACATCGTAATCGACGACGTCGAAGGCTTTGTCGAGGCGATCACTTTTCGCAGCACCCGGCTGCGCAAGCGCGATCGCTCGTTGGTGGTCATCCCCAACCAGACCGTTGTCAACTCGATGATCGTCAACTGGTCACGTCTGAAGCGGCGGCAGGTGCAGATGACGCTCGGCGTCACTTACAGCACGACTGAAGCTCAAATGCGCGCCATCATCGCCGACATTCACCTGATGCTCAACCAGCACGAACGGGTGACCGAGGATCGCAAGCTGGTCGAGTTCGTCGAGTTCGGCGATAGCTCGCTCAATATCCTGATTATTTATTTCGTAAAAACCGTGATCTGGGAAGAGATGCAAATCATTCGGGCGGACGTCAATTTGCGCTTGATGGGCATCCTCAAACGGCATGGCGTGGAGGTCGCTTTCCCGACGACTACGGTCAATTTCGACAGCACGGCTTTCGACTTGCTCCGACGCGACGATCCGCCGACTCAACCGGCGCTGGATACCGACGAAGAGTGACCCCTTGTTTCCGTAATCAGTCAGTGATATAGTGTTGAGCATAACGAGTGATGACTGCTCATAGCAAGGAATCACTCCCTAAAACACTCATCAAGAGCGGTGGAGGGTTCGGCCCTGTGATACCGCGGCAACCCCCTGAGCGCAGGGAAGGTGCCAAGTCCGGCAGAGTGCAAGCTCTGACAGATGAGCGGTGAATTGAGACCATCTCAACACCTCTCCCTGTCGGAGAGGTGTTTTTTTTGGATAAGGAGAGGTCTCATGGTTCAAGTCAAGCCTGCAATGGCCAGCTCGACGTTCATGACGTCACCGAGTTACTTTTTCACGTCGGAATCAGTGTCGGAGGGGCATCCCGACAAGATGTGCGACCAGATTTCGGACGCCGTGCTCGACGCGATTCTGACGCAGGACCCCAACGCCCGCGTCGCCTGCGAAAGCTCAACCACGACCGGCGTCGTCTTCGTCTTCGGCGAGATTACGACGACTTCATACGTTGACATTGAAAAGATCGTCCGTGAAACGGTGCGCGACATCGGCTACACGCGCGGCAAGTACGGTTTTGACGCTGACACCTGCAGCGTGTTGGTCTCGATCAAGGAGCAGTCGCCCGACATTGCGCAGGGCGTCGATCACGCGCTGGAAACCCGCGAAGGACAGATGTCGGAAGCGCAGATCGACGAGACCGGTGCCGGCGATCAGGGCATGATGATCGGTTTCGCCTGTGACGAAACGCCCGAATTGATGCCGCTGACCATTTCGCTGGCGCACAAGCTAACCCGCCGCCTCGCCGAAGCCCGCAAGTCGGGCGAAATCGAGTGGCTGCGCCCTGATGCTAAGAGTCAAGTGACGGTCGAGTACGAATTCGGCAAGCCGAAGCGCGTCTCCACCATTGTCATCTCGACCCAGCACGCGCCGGAAGTCGATCACAAGACGATCGAAGCGGTCGTGAAAGAACAGATTATCAAGCCGGTCGTTCCCGCCGGTTTGATTGACGAACAGACGCGCATCTTCGTCAACCCGACCGGTCGCTTCGTCACCGGCGGTCCGCTCGGTGACGCCGGTCTGACCGGGCGCAAGATCATCGTCGATACCTACGGCGGCGTTGCCCGTCACGGTGGCGGCGCGTTCTCCGGTAAAGATCCGACGAAGGTCGACCGCAGCGCGGCGTACATGGCGCGCTATATCGCCAAGAACGTCGTCGCCGCTGGATTGGCGGCGCGCTTCGAGCTTCAGGTCTCCTATGCGATCGGCGTTTCGCACCCGACCTCGCTAGCGGTCGAGACCTTCGGCACCGGCAACATCCCGGACGACGAAATCGAGGCGTTGATCCGCAAGCACTTCGACATGCGTCCGGCGGCGATCATCCGCGATCTCAATCTGCGTCGCCCGATCTACAAGCAGGTGGCGGCTTACGGACACTTCGGGCGCGACGATCTCGACGTGCCGTGGGAGCAGACTGACAAAGCTGATCTGCTGCGTCAAGACGCGGGGCTGTAAATTCCACTACGGGGCGCACGCCGTGCGCCCCTACCTAACGCGATCATCTTTGTCGGGGCAGGGCACGCCATGTCCTTACATACCGAACCTATCAGCATGGTAGGGGCAGAACTCAGTTCTGCCCCTACGTGTAAATCCGCGTAGTTTGCCTCCTTATCCTTTTTGCCCCGGCTTGAATTGTTGGTGTATAGTTTGAACGTGCGGTGATACCGGGGAAAAAGTGATGCGCGCTTTAAGAAGATTCGGCAGATTCTTCAAGAACTTCATGATCGTTTTTTCGTTTGTCGTCAATCTGGTGCTGATCATTGTGGTCGTGGCGCTGCTGGTCACCATCTTCGACCTGAAGAACAATGTGGTCACGCCGCTGGTGACCGGGCTGCACAGCAGCTTCGTCGGACTGGACGAGGCGACCATCGATTGGACGATCCCGGTGCGCGACACGATCCCGGTCAAGTTCGACCTGCCGCTGAATCAGGAGACGGTCGTCACGCTGACCCAATCCGTCCCGCTGTCGGTCGCCGCGACGATCAATTTGCCGGGAGTGGGGCAGTTGAACAACGCCCAAGTGTATTTGTCGCTGCCCGCCGGATTGCAACTGCCGGTTCAGCTTGACCTGACCGTCCCGGTCGATCAGCAGATCGATGTCTCGATGGACGTGCGCGCGGTGATCCCGTTAAATCAGACCCAGCTGCACGATCCGATTGACAACCTGCGCCTCGTCTTTGAGCCGATCGCCCGCGCGCTTTATAATCTGCCGAATAACTTTGGCGAGGCGGGGCAGATGGTCGGCGATCTGCTGGCGGGAAAGACGGTCGATTTGATGGCGGAGAGCGACTACTCGCGCGACCCGTGGACCGGCTATTCGCGCACGGCGGGCTTGAATTATGACCTTGCCAGTGAACCCGTCCCGATGCAGAATCGTCCGGTCGATACCGGAATCGTCATCACCGGCGGGATTCCCGCGCTCGATGAACTGCTGCGCCCCGACGTTTATCAAAACGGTGGACCAGCGGCGGTGAATAAACAGGCAGAAGAACGGCTGGCTGCCGATGTGCCGGGGTATAATTTCGATGGATCGTATGGCGACCGGCTGGCGTCCGGCATTGACCTGAATTCCTCGCCTGCGCCTGACGATCTCGGCATTTTGCCGACGCCGTCGCCCGGCGGCTGAGGTCACAATCCCTTAACCTTGCCGCGAACGTAGGATTGTGCCTAGTCGTCGCCGGTACCGGTCGACTAATATGGTTTGACATTCTATGTTCGTGTTATCGAGCTGTGAGCTAATCTGATGAGCCAACCGAAGCGTGAGCCGGACTCTCGCCCGCCGATCTGCGATTATGAGGGGTCCAACTACCGCACCGAATTCTGGGAGAGGCGCGGGCGTGATTACGAAGATCGCGTCGAGCGGATCGCGCTGCGGCGGCTGCTGCCCCAGCGCGGCTATCGCCTGCTGGAAATCGGCGCCGGTTTCGGGCGCTTGACCAACGAGTACGACGGCTATCATCAAGTGGTGCTGCTCGATTACTCGCTGTCTCAGCTTCAGTATGCGCAGGAGCAGCTTGGGCGCTCGGAGCGCTACGTCTACGTCGCGGCGGATGCGTATCATCTGCCGTTTCATCCGGGTGTCTTCGACGGCGCGACCATGATCCGCGTATTGCATCACATGGCGCAGGTTGAAACCGTGCTGGCGCAGGTGCGGCGCGTGCTGGCGCCGATGGGCGTCTTCGTGCTGGAGCACGCCAACAAGCGCAACATCAAGTCGGTGCTGCGCTACGGTCTCAAGCTGCAAGACTGGAATCCGTTTGATCTGGAGCCGGTCGAATTCGTCGAGCTGAATTTCGATTTCCACCCCGAACACATCCGCCGCGAGCTGACGCTCTCGGGCTTCAACATTCAGCAGCGGCTGCCCGTGTCGTTGTTCCGCGTGGATCAATTGAAAGACAACCTGCCGATTGAACTGCTCGCCGGTCTCGACAGCCTCTTTCAGACCAGCGGACTGCTCTACGCGCCGAGCGTCTTCGTCCGCAGTACTGCCATCGGCAACACGCCCAATAATCTGGGGCGCGACCTGCTGTTCGCCTGTCCGGAATGCGGCGGCGAACTGAGCCGTCACGGGGATACCGTCACCTGTTTGCGCGAAGGGCTAAGCTGGGCGATCCGCGACGGCATCTACGACTTCAAAGCGCCGCTCGAAAGCGATTAACCTAGCGCCAGAGGTGAAAAACCCCTCTATCCCCGACCCTTTCTCCCACGCAGTCGCTTCGCTTAGGGGGAGAAAGGGAGAAATACAGCGCACGGGATTGCTCACGTGGGCAGTGTTCAGCCCTGCTTCGACGAGAGATTTGCAGTGAGAAAGCGATTTTCTCAACACTCTCTCAAACCTGCCCCTACGGTGACAATTCCTCTCGGATTCCTCATTCATCGATTAGCGCATCAACTGTTCGATCAGCTTCACGGCTGTGCCGACGCCGTCTTCCGCGCGAATTTTCGCGCCGAGGTCAGCGGCGGTTTGCTGCATTTGCGCGTCAGTGGTGATCTGGCGGATGCCGCTGGCGAGTGCCTCGACCGTCAGCTTCTGGCGCTTGATCGGCGCTGCGCCGACGCCGAGTTCGTGGACGCGCCGTCCCCAGTAGGGCTGATCGGCGAGGTGAGGGATAACCAACGTCGGCTTGCCCGCGCGCAACCCGGCGGCAGTCGTCCCGGCGCCGCCGTGATGCACGACCGCCGCGACGCGCGGAAACAGCCAATCGTGCGGCGCGTGATCGACGACGTAGATCGAGTCCGATTGTGTGCTCAAGTTCCCGCCCCAACCGCTGGCGATGATCCCGCGCTGACCGGTCTGCTGGAGGGCAGCGGTCATCAAACTGGAGGTCTGCTGCGGATCGCGGCTCGGCATACTCCCGAAACCGATGTAAACCGGCGGTGCGCCCGCTCTCAGCCAGCGGACGAGGTCGTCCGGCGGCTGCCAGTCGGGTTCATCCAAGAACCAATAGCCGGTCGCGTGAACGTTGGCGCGCCAGTCGCTCGGCGGCGGGACGACGAGCGGGCTGAAGCCGTAGAGCGTCGGCAGAGCGTGAGTCGCGCGGGTGTACGAGGCGATGCTGTGTTCCGCTAATCCCAAGCGGCGGCGGAACTCGTTGGTCTTCTCGCGGGCGACGATCCAGATCATCGCTTCGCTTAGCTGCCCGACCCACCGGTTGAGGATCGAATCGCGGCGCGGGATCAGCGCGTTCAGGCTGGCAGCGCCGCTGCGAGTTGCGCTGTAAGGCTGAAGTGTGGCGTCGATCAGCCGGACGCCGGTTTGCTCGCTGACCGCCTGCGCCATCGGCACAGTCAAGAAACTGCTTAAGATCAGGTCGGCTCCTTGAGCGGTTTCGGCGATCACCCCGCCGACTTCCAGCGCGTTCTGGTCGAAGGCGCGCTTGACGTAACGAAGCTGCTTGTACGGGTTCGATTCCTCGACCCACGCGATCCCTTCAGTCGCCTTGCATCATGGCTTGGGTGTCGACGGTGCCGACGAAATGCTGCAAGCCGTGCTCCTGCGCCAGCGCTGCGAAATTGCTCCCGGCGACGAAAGTCACGTCATGCCCGTTGGCTTCTAGACCTTTTGCCAAGGGAATGCAGGGCTGCACGTCCCCGCGTGACCCGAAGGCGAGCAGGGTGATCCGCATCCTAGAGTTCCTCCAGATGCGCCGCGACCCAAGCGTTATAGCGTTCGCGCAGCGCCTTGGTCTGCTTCCCCGGTTTGCCGCTGCCGAGCGTGATCTCGTCGATCACCACGACCGGGATGATCCCCCGGCTGCTGCTGGTGACGAAGGCTTCTTCAAGGCGGGGAATGTCGACCACGTTGACCGGATCGCGGCGCACCGGCAGCACCTCCGGCGCGACCTCGAACACGACCTGCTGGGCGATCCCCGGCAGCACGCCTTTTCCGGCGGTGCGGAGTTCGCCGTGCAGGATGGCGTAAAAGTTGCTGCTGATGCCTTCGAGGATGTCGCCGGTCTTGCTCAGCAGCAGCCCGGTGTAGATTCCCGGCGGCAGTGCCGCTTCGATGGCTTTACGGTCGTGCATCCAGCCGGTCGTCTTGGCGGCGGGCGTGATCCGCTCGGCGCTGCCGACGGTCACGCAGCGGACGCCGTGTTCGTAGACTTCCGGCGCGGGCGGCGCGAACGGCTCGACCGAGAGGATCAACTGATCGGGCTGCGCTTTGGGCACGGTGACGCGAAAACGCACGCTGCCGAAATCCGCTTCGGCGATCAGCTGGCGCAGGGCGGCGCGCAGCCGCGTCCGATCGAGCGCCAGCGGAATCCCCGCCAGCCGCGCCGAGTTTTCGAGCCGGTCGAGGTGCGCGTCGATCTTGAGGACTTTGGTTGTGTCGTAGGTGTTGGTGATGGTGTAGACGCCGTCGTAAGGTTCGTGGGTGGCGGCATCCGCCAACGACGTCGCAGTATAGGATACAGGGCACAACCCTTCGGCGGTTAGGGTGCGAATTAGACAGGGCATGGCAGCAGCTTTCAGTACGGACAGGATCGGCAGTCGCTCGATTGTAAATGGCGCGGCGCGCAGGCACAAGAAATGCTTGACACGCTCAGCCAAAAAGACTAACATCAATGCTTAGTTGTTGGTTTTTAGTGTTTAGCGTAGGCGCGGGCGCAAGCCCATCGTTTTGACTAATAACTAAAAACCAATCACTAATCACTCTTTTGAGGATTTGCCAGAAAATGCACTACTACAGCTCGACTTCGACTATGGGTATGACCACTCCACATATTTATGTGCGGGGGAGTTTGCGCATCCTGTAGTCAAGCCGAACGGCAAGGTCAGCAGAAGCGTGTGGGAAACTCCCACACGCTTTTTTTGTTTATTGGGGCAGGGCGAGCAATCACGGAGCGTGGGTCATGAGTACATTGACGATGAAGTTCGGGGGAACGTCGGTTGGCAGCCCGGAAGCGATCGGGAACGTCGTCCAGATCGTGAGCGATGAGGTCGGGCGCGGCAGTCAGGTGGTGGTGGTCGTCTCGGCGATGTCCGGCGTGACCGATGCGCTGATCAACACGGTGCACGAGGCGACGGTCGGCAACAAGTGGGGCTACCTATCCGGTTCGCAGAAGCTGCGCGACCGCCACGTCGAAGCGCTCAACTGGCTGATCGGCGCGGGCAGCGACCGGGATAACGTCCTGCTGGAACTGGATCGGCTGCTGGCGCAGCACGTCGAACTGTGCCACGCCGTTAACACGCTCGGCGAGGCGACCCCACGCATCAACGACGCGGTGATCTCCTTCGGCGAGCGCCTGAGCTGCCGGATCGTCGCGGCGGCGCTGCGCCAGCAGGGGATCAAGGCGCAGGCATTCGACGCCAGCGACTTCATCATCACCGACGATCACTTTGGCAGCGCGGTGCCGCTCTGGGACCTGACCGAGACGCGCATCCGCGATTATCTGGTGCCGCTGCTGGAGCGCGGTGTTACGCCGGTGATCACGGGCTTTATCGGCGCGACGCGCAGCGGGCAGCCGACCACGCTCGGACGCGGCGGCAGCGACTACAGCGGCGCGATCTTCGCCGCCTACACCGACAGCCGCGAACTCGTGATCTGGACGGACGTTGACGGCGTGATGACGACCGACCCGCGCATCGACAAGCGGGCGCGCGTGCTGCCGAGCGTTTCCTATACCGAAGTCGGCGAACTGGCTTTCTACGGCGCAAAGGTGCTGCATCCGAAAACGGTTCAGCCGATCCTCAAGCGCGGCATTCCGATGCGCGTCCGCAATACGTTCAATCCGACCCATCCCGGCACGCTGATCGAGCAGACCAGCGCCCCCTGTGATACGGTCATCAAGGCGGTGACGAGCGTGCGCAGCGTCAGCCTCGTGACCGTCGGCGGGCGCGGCATGATCGGCGTTCCGGGAATCGCCGGACGGACGTTCCTCGCGGCGGCGAAGGCGGGCGCGAACATCCTCATGATCTCGCAGGCGTCGTCCGAGCAGAGTTTCTGCTTCGTGCTGATGGACGATCGCGTCGATGCGGCGCACGATGCGATTGCCGAAGAACTGGTCACGGAGATCGAGCGGCAGGACGTCGAGACGATTGACATCTTGCGCGAGGTCGCCATTGTGACGGTCGTCGGCGCGGGGATGCGGGGGACGCCCGGTGTCGCCGGACGGGTGTTCACGGTGATGGGCGCGAGCGGCGTCAACGTCGTCGCCATCGCGCAAGGGGCGAGCGAGTGCAGCATCTCGTTCGTGATCGACGAGGACAATCTCGAAAAGGCGGTCGTCGCGCTGCATGATCTGGCGCTCGAAGCCGTCCCCGCGTGAGTTGATGCGAACTATCTCGTGAAATCAGCCCATGAGTTTGAGCACTCGTGGGCTTTTTATCCTGCGAAAAATGAGTGCGAGAACAATATAATCGTTCCTTCAGAGGGGATAGTCTCAACTGTCGTTCGTGCTTCCTCATCGTAGCCCAAACCCACAAGTCTGACGCGCTCCTCGACGCTTGCATCGACTATCAGTATCGAGACATCGAACCACGCATTTTCCCCGTCTTCGAGGAACACCCTGTCATCAGTGTAACTGGACACGTCAGGGAACGCGATACTTGGCATGAGTTTTGTGAAATACCATTCGTAGTGCTCTTTCACGGTTTCTATGTCGTCAGCGCGTCCAAGAGATGTGAGTTCTCGTCTGCCATTCGGATGAACCGTAAACTCGATCACCGAAGTAATACGATACGGCATTGGGGTACGCTATTTGCCTTATCAATCAAGCTGCCTGCAATGTCAGAGCCAAATAGGAGCGCAAAAGCCCAAGTGCAGCACAGGCACATGGGCAGAAGTATCACCCCAAGAGCAACAAATCCCAGTTTCCGGCGTATCTTCATGGATTTGCCACCTTAGCGCGGATAGATCGCCAGTACCGTCGGCACGGGATCGAATGAGGGGATCTGGATCGTCGGCTGACCGGGCGACGTCCACCACAGCAGCGTCGAGCCGCCGCCGTCGAGGTTGACCGCGTTGACCAGATTGAGGTCGGTTGTGGCGAGGTAGCTGCTCAGATCGACCAAGCCGCATCCCGACCATCGACGCCGTGACCAGCAGCACAATCCGCCCCTGTGTGTCCTGTCCGGCGACCGTTCGCCGCGAGATGCGGTCGTTCTGCGGGTTCGCGAACGACGCCTGCCCATTGGTGATCAGCATGGGGAAGGCTTGCACCGCTTGTTCGAGCGGTTCGCCGGTATAGGGTTCGAGGCTGGTCGAGCGCACGCGCACGCCGCCGTTCTGAACTTGCAGCATCCCGCCCATGCCTTGATAGGCTTGCCCGTAGGCGACGCCGTCGGCGACGACCAAGCCGAGCGCCTGAAACTGTGGATCGAAGTAGTTGCCGTTAACGAAGGCGACCGCGCCGGATAGCTCAGCCCGCCACGTTGACAGATTGAGCGGGCTGCCGGGGCGATAGTGGACGCGAAAGCGGTAGTGAGCCGGGTCGATCCGCAGCGCGATGATTTGGGTGAGCGGGTAATCCTCGCCGGGGCGATAGCTGCGCCGCTCCAACCCCGGCGCGATTGTCTCCCACGTGCTCGCAGTGGTCGCGGGGATGACCGGCGCGGTTGGGGTGACGCAGCCATTCAGGATGAGGGCTGCTAATAAGGGAATCCAGCCAAACAATCGGCGCCGCGCCGCGAACACCGCCACGTGGTTGAGGGTCTCAATCGGGTTCTGAAAAAGCTTTATTTCCGCCTCGTTCCATCTTGTTAGGGCGATCAAACCATGTTATACTCTAGCGCACGTTGGGGCTTTCACCAACGGTCAGCGAGTCGGGCGTGTAGCTCAGCTGGTCAGAGCGCACGGTTCACATCCGTGAGGTCAGGGGTTCAAGTCCCTTCACGCCCATCAAGTACAACGCGAAACGAGAGTTCACGTTTGAACGTGAACTTTTTGTTTTCCGCGGAAGGTGAACCACGAGCTAAATTCGACTTCGCTTGATGCTCTGATCCCTTAATTTTGGATCTACTACTGTGCCCGCGTAAATGCAATCTCCTTGTCGAATAGGCTTAATTGTTGTTATATTTAGGTCCGGTCGCGCTTGGGGCTAGGGCGCGAAGAAATAGTTTGTGATAAAGTAGGTTTTTGTTATAGGACGCTACTTTGCTGTCGTGAACGATCCCTTTGTGGCTGACATATTGTCTAGATTGCCAATGATCGCGGCAAGGTTAATTTCTTCTAACCCAATCAGTTTGGGAGTTGGTTACAATTCAGTTGGATCGTCCTGATTTTTGATCTTCATGAGTTCGTCGGGCTTAGTTTATGACTCAACAACACCGTAAAACTCAAATCCCGCGCATATTCGGTGTCATCCAGCGGAGTCGGCTGCTCGAAAAACTTCAGCTCGTCGTGGATCACAAACTGGTCCTGATCTGTGCGCCGCCGGGTTACGGCAAGACGACCATCGCCGCGCAGTTTGCCCAAGATGCGCCGCACTCGGTGGTCTGGCACACGATCGAAGAACGCGAACGTGACTTCCCGACCCTCTACAGCCAGACGATCAGTGCCTTCAGCCAAGTTTTCCCCGCCATTCAGGAACTCGCGTCGCCGTCTCAGTATGAACCGAGCGAACTTGCCGCCGCGATAACGAATTATCTGCGCGACGCAGCGCGGGACGATCTGATTTACGTCCTCGATGACGTTCACCTCGTGCTCGGGTCGCCCGCTTGCGAAAACTGGCTGCAGTCGCTCATCAGCCTGATGCCGTCGAAATGTCACGTCGTCCTGCTGAGCCGAACCCTGCCGACCTTGCCCTTGACCGAGATGATCGCTCGGCGTGAGGTTATGGCGATTGGTCAGCAGGAACTGCGTTTTAGCGCTGATGAAATTTCCCGCCTAACCAGCGAAGTCTTTAGTGTCGATACCACAACCCGGCAGATCCGCAGTCTGTTCCAGCGGCTCGAAGGCTGGCCCGCTGGCGTCGCGCTGGCACTCCAACCGCTGCCGGTCGAGTTGGAACGGCTGCTGCTGGACGGTGGTGAAGGTCCCGAAGCGCTGTTCGAGTCGCTGGCGAGCTTGATGCTCGACGCCCAGCCGCCCGGTCTGCGCGATTTTCTGTTGGCGTCGTCGACGCTGACCCGCTTCACCCCGGAATTAGCGTCGAACGTGCTCGGTTTGACCGACAGCGCGAGCTGGATCGAGGATGCGCTGAATCGCAACCTGTTCCTGTCGCGCGTGCCGGGCGGACTGATGTATCACAACCTGTTCCGCGATTTCTTGCAGCGTCAGCTTCAAGCCCGCGCGCATTCTCAATTTGTGGCGCTGCATTTGCTCGCCGGAAAGTGGTTTGGCGAACACGATTTCATCGATCTCGCCTACGACCATTACCTGACGGCGGGCGCAGCCGAAGCTGCCTCCGATCTCATCGACGACATTTTGCAGCCCTACTTCGCTCAGGGCAAATTGGAAACGCTGCTCAAGTGGAGCGAGGAACTAGCGGCAGCGGGGATCGCCAATCCGAAACTGCTCTACTTCGCCGCGACCATCCACCTTGAGCGCTTCAATTATGAAGCTGCCAGTGCGGAACTTGAACAGGCGGAAGAACTATTTAGGGAACAAGATCATAAAGCGCGCCTCGCTGAAGTTCAGCTTCAACGCGCCCGGCTGAACCTTAGAAACGGACACTACCTCGCGGCAATCGCTCAAGCCGAGAAGCTGCTCAATTTGCCCTATGGTGAAGATAACCTGCAGGGGCGTGTCCTGCGCGTGCTTGGTTTCTCTTATCTACGCCTCGGTGAGCCGAATCTCGCCGCGAAATATCTCGAAGAGGCGCTGCCACTCAGCCGCGCCAATGGGGATAAGTTCGCCCTTTCCAGCTTGATCCAAGACTTACAGACGGTCTATCTCCGTTTGGGGCGAATTGGCGAGGCGGGGCAGTGTCTCCAAGAAGTCGTTGCGCTCCGGCGATCGCTCGGCGGCGCGACGTGGTTGGCGCTCGCACTCAACGACCTCGGCTACTACTACCACCAGCACGGTGAGTATCACGAAGCGCAGACCACCTTCCAAGAAGGGCTGAGCGTGATCGCTCGCGCCCGGAATAAGCGTGTCGAAAGCTACTTGCTGTGGAGCCTCGCCGACCTGCAGCGGGATCGGGGGACTTTCCGGGAAGCCAGCGAACTCTATGGTCGGGCGTTGGAGTTCACCGGCAATCAGGAGCCGAGCCTGCGCTGCAGCATCCTCATCAGCGCCGCGATCCAGAATTGCTGGCAGCAAAAATCGCAGGAAGCGCTGGCGTTAGCCGAGGAAGCGCTGATTCTCGCCGAAGCGCACAGCCTCGCCATCGAACAGCTGATGGCGCAGGCGTCCTGCTGGATGATTCGCGGACTGCTGGACGACGACTATGACACCGCCAGTGAAGGATTAGAGTCGGTGGTACAGGAGTTGCAAAAGCGGCACGCCGTTTCCGAGACGATCCACGTGTACGGCTTATCTGCGGCGCTGGCGGCACAGTACAATGCGCGCGCGACGGCAGAGCATTATCTCAAAACCGCGCTTCAGCTTTTGCAGCAGGGCGGGAGCTGGCAGTCGTTGATCGCGGAAGCGATGCACAACCCGGCGCTGGAGAAAATCGTGGCGGATGGCGAGCGCTTTGCCGAAATCAATCAGCGCGTCAGCCGCCTGCGGCTGAGCCGTCACAAAACGCCGTCCGTGATCAAGCTGGAAAGCAATCATCCGATTGAGTACGTCTACAGCTTGCGCTTGCAGACGCTCGGCAAAGAGAAGCTCGAACGCGACGGCGTCCCGGTGCTGCCCGCCGAATGGCGCGCGACCGCTGCCCGTGAGTTGTTCTTCTATCTCTTCTTTGGCGGCGCGCAGCCCCGTGAAATCATCAGCCTCGATTTCTGGCCCGACAGTGCGCCGAGCCGGGTTCGTTCCAACTTCCATACGACCCTGTATCGCGTGCGGCAGGCGTTAGGCGATAACGTGATCATCTTCCGCGACGAACGCTACATGGTTAACCCCGACCTCGACATCTGGTGCGATGCGCATGAGTTCGAGTCGCTGACCGAGCGCGCTCAGAACTTGTCGATTCGGGATGCGCGGACGGAAGACTTGTATCGCCGCGCGGTCGATCTCTATCAGGGCGATTTCCTGCCACTGCTCGATGCCGACTGGATCATCTCCTACCGCGAGCGCCTCAGCGAGACTTACCTCGACAGCTTGATCGGGTTAGGTCGCTGCGCCCACGCCCGCCGGGATTACAAACAGTCGCTCAATATCTTCAAGCAGGCGCTCAAGGTTGACCCCTACCGCGAAGAAATTCACCGCGCCATCATGGTCTGCTATGCCGATCAAGGTGAGAAGTCGAAGATCTATGCTCAGCTGCGGCAGTTGCAGAAGCTGCTGAAAGACGAGTTGGATGCCGAACCCGCCCGCGAGACCATGACCTTAGCGCGTTCGCTGCTCGTCTAGCGCCCAAATCCCTCCACATTTAGATCAAAAACCACCAATTTTGGTGGTTTTTTTAAATTTGCCCATTTTGGTAAGCAGTTTGTTGCTCTCCCTCGTTTACTCTACCCCCATCTTGATTAATTCGGATGTATCCAGTGGGGGAGACACAAAATGTCCGCTAAATTTTACAGTGCTGCTGCTTGGTTGAACTCTGATCCTCGTCGTGCGAAGACCCTTTCGATCCTCGGCGTGCTGGCATTGTTTGCTGCTGCTCATCTCGTTCCGGGCGCGCACGCGCTGGCAGGTCCCGCTGGTGGTCCCGCTGATGTCGGTGGCATGTAATTACTCCGCGTTCAAGCGAAACCAAAGTGGAATGCGTGGGGTCAACCGACCTTTAAGGAGAGTCATTAATGGCGTTAAGTAAGCAGTTCTACTCTTTTGACCGCGACACGACCTCGCTCCAGTACAAGGTTGCGCGGCGTGAAGTCTGGCAGGGTTATCTACTCAGCCACGATGAGCGTGCCCACCTCGACAGCATGATGGGGCGCGCGCTTCTGGACGAGGCGTTCTGCGAGCAGTTGGTCTATCACCGGGATGCTTCGCTGCTGGCAGACTATGGCTTCTCGACCGAGACGCAGCGCTGGTTGTGCTCGATTGAAGCCGGGTCACTCTCGGAACTCGCTCAAGCTATTGCTCAGTAGACCGGCGAAAGCCGGTCTTCAACTATTTATAACTATTCTTGAAAACGATTTCTGTTTTAGGGTAATTCGAATGATGAACAAACGGGGTTTCAGTACAGGTTGAACCTTCGTTGTGGTAGGAGGTAGTGATGGCTGTCGTAGCCGTAGATGACGATATTTCGATGCTGACATTGGTGGAAGTGCTGCTTGCGCGCAAAGGCTATTCGGTCGTCACGGCGCTGGGCGCTGAGGCGTTGCTGCAATCGCTGGATCGGTTGGTGGCAGATATTTTCATCCTCGACATTATGATGCCAAACATTAACGGCGTGGAACTGTGCAAGATGCTGCGGAGCGATCCGCGTACTATGGTGACGCCGATTATCATTTTCTCGTCCTATGGGAACAATGACATCGTGAAGCTTTGCCTCGATGCCGGGGCGAATGCTTACCTCGCTAAATCAAATCTGACCCGACTGCCGGCGCTCGTCAACGATCTGCTGAGCATGGAGCCTGAAGCTCAACTGGCACGCGGTAAGGCATAATCGGACGGCAGCGAAGGCTGCTCGCAGCGCAAATTGGATTGCAGATTACACAGGGGCGAACACTCGCCCCTGTTTTTTGTTTGGCTCATGTTCAGAGCGTGTGGGCGCAGCACGCTGCGCCCCTACCAAAGCCCCGACGTTTCACTCGTTTTGCACATGAGCTTTTTGTTTTTATGACGTGGGGGTCTCGGTTGCGGCGGGCTGCAACCGTTGGTGCTGGCTGAAGAACTGCCAGATCTCCGCCGAGGCGTCGATGTCCCGGTTGATCAGCCCGAAGACCGCCGGATCGCCCTGCGGCTGACCCGACCAGTTGTGCCCGCCGCCGGTGATCCCGTAGAGCATGACGTCGCTGCCGGGGGGACAAGTGAGCGCGACAGCGCGGGCTGCCGTCCCCGGCGATCCGCCAAGGATCGGGAAATCGATGGTGGTCGCTTCCGGCTTGCAGTCGTTCAACTGCGCCCAGTAGGACAGCGTAGCGGAGATGGGATAGGTCACGTAGATGGTCTGCCCGTCGCGGGTGACGGGGGTGCCGTCCCACGGGATATTGGTATCGTCCGTGCCGTTCATCAGCAGCATAGGGACCGGGACGTCGCTGGACGTTGGGCAGACTTCCGGCATTCCGCCGAAACCGGCTGCCGCCACCGATGCGAACGCCGCGAAGGGGAGGGGATGCTCGCAGGCGACGCGCTCGGTCATGAAGCCGCCGTTGGAGAAGCCGGTCAGGTACACGCGCGATAGATCAATCGCGTTAGCTTCGGCAAGGTGATCGACCAGCGCGACCAGAAAAGCGGTGTCATCCTGTGTCATGTCGTAGCCGGGGATGTCCCGGACAAAGTTCCACTCGCCATTGAGTCCGTCAGGATAGGCGACGATGAAGCCGTCTTGATCGGCGAGGTCGTTGAAGTGCGTCAGCTTCGCCATGCCCGCGCCGCTGTCGAAGCGCCCGTGCAGCGCGATCACCAGCGGGGCGGGATCGGTCAAATCTGCCGGGACGTGCAGTTCGTAGCTGCGCTCCACGCCGTCGAACGTCCACGTTTGCGTCGTTAGCCCGTCGTCCTGAGCGTAGACCGTCGCCGCCATTGCCAACAGCAGCGCGAAAATGAGTGTCTGCATAAATCGATTGGTCTTCAATTCTTGGCGTCCTTGGCGTCTTGGCGGTTCAAATAGTCTTACAGTGAGAACGGATCGTCATCGTCGATGCCGAGCACGCCGCTCATCAGGATCGCGCCTTCGTTGCGCTGCGGGAGTTGGCTCAGGTAGCGCTCGGTGATGGCGACGTTGCTGTGCCGGAGCAGGCGGCTGATCTTCTCAATGGGCACACCGTTAGCTTGTAAAGCGCCAGCCACCGAGCGGCGTAAGTCGTGCGGCGCGACCACGCCTAAATCGGCAGCGCGGGCGGACTCGCTGACGATCAGCCAGATGCCGTCGGGCGTTAATCCCCGGTAGCTGATACCGCCGCCTTTCCAGATCCGGCGCAGCAAGGGCGACGCATTCGACTTGATCCGGTTGTCGGCGACCAGCGCGCCGCGCCAGCTCGACAGGGCGTTGAGCACCGAGCGGGGCAGGTCGATGGTGGCGGTCTTGCGTCCCTTGCCGTGAACCCGCAGGATGGCGCGGTCGTCTTGCAGCGAAAGATCATTCCAGCGCGCCAACGCGAGTTCCTCGCGGCGCAGCGCCAGCGTGCAGAGCATGGTCATCAGCGCGTAGTTACGCCGCATTTGGTTGTCGCTGTTGGCGATCGCGCGCGAGGCACTAATCAGGAGCTTGAGTTGATCGGGCGAGAGCCAGCGTCCCTGTCGCTGACCTTCCTCGGCGCGCGGGATGTTCACCCGCGAGATCGCCGCGCTGACCATGTCGTCGATCCAGCCCGCTTCCGCCAGCAGGCTCGTCAGCGTGACGACGGCGGCGCGTGCCTGACTGAGTCCCTGCTTGCCGTGCTGACGCCCGACCAGAATACCGAGCCACGCGCGCACCTGCGCTGGACTGAGGCTGGCGAGCAGGACGCGCACGGGCAGTCGCTCCATGCGGGCGCGGCGCTGCAAGCCGCTGCTCGGCTGCCACCCGGCGACGTCGACCAGATATTGATCGACCCAGCGGAAGTAGGCGCGGGCGGTATGCGGACTGCTCGCTTGACCGGGCAGCGCCAGCGCGAAGTTGAAGGTCGCTCCTGCGCCGCTGCTGGGGATGATCTCGTCAGGATGGTTGTACCGTTGAATGTTCGCCATACGAGCGATTATAGCAGCGGTTGCGCTGGGTTGGTCAAGCCAAAAACGCATGTCCTTCGCTTGCTCACCGCGTCACCGGACCTGTGTTATTATCATAATTGAAACTATGCGCTGTTTGTTCGAAAGCCGAACGACATGACCCTCGCTGCCAAACTGTCGATGCTTACGCTTGCTCTGCTGTTCGCTGCCTGTGCGCCCGCACCGCAAGTCGCGCAAATTCCGACGCTGGCGATCTTACCAAGCGCGACGCCAACCGCTACGCTGATCCCTACATCGACATGGACCGCGACGGCGACCAGCGCGCCGACGGAAACCGCTACACCTGACTTGAGGGCGACGGAAATTGCGCAGTTACAACTGACCAACGCCGCTGGCGAGCAGACGCTCGCGGCGCTGCAAACGTTGATGGCGGCGTCGCCAACCTTCACGCCGACGCCGAGCCTGACGATCACCGACACGCTCACGCCGACGATCACCCACACGCCGACGCCAACCGATCAACCGGTCGAGGCGATGCAGCCGGAACTGCTCTACGTGCGCGCAGTTGCTAACTTGCGCACCTGCGCCAGCCGAAGCTGCGCGCAGACCGGACAAGCTGCGCGAGGGCGACACGGATCGATGGCGACCGGACGAATCAGCGGCGAGGCGGTTCGCACACGGCAATACGCTCTGGTATCGCGTCGATCAAGCCGGGGAGCAGGTCTTCATTTACAGCGATCTGGTCGCCGATGCGCCGCCGACGCACACCCCGACGCCGATTCCGCTGCCGCAGGTCGTCGTCCAGCCGCAGCCGAGCGGTCCCGGTATTCTGTGCACTGACGGGACGATCTCGTACGCCGCGAATACACAGGGCGCGTGCTCCGGTCACGGCGGAATTTGGGAGCCACCTACGTCTGCGCCATCGGCAGGCGGCGGGATCATTTGTCGGGACGGCACCATCTCTCATGCCGCACACCGGCAAGGGGCGTGCTCACATCACGGCGGAATCGCTAACTGAGAATCAAAAAGGCGCAGCCACGCTGCGCCTTTGAGCGTTGTCAAGCGAATTGCTTTAGCGGTCTTCCACCGCGACCCACGGCAGGTCCAGCGGACCGACGTAATCGGCGGACGGGCGGATCAGGCGGTTGTCCTTCACCTGTTCCATGATGTGCGCCGTCCAGCCACCCATGCGGCTCAGGGCGAACAGGGGGGTGAACATGTCGATGTCGATGTTGAGCGTGTAGAGGGCGATGGCGCTGTAATAGTCGACGTTCGGGTAGAGGTTGCGCTCGATGAAGTACTGGTCGCTGCGTGCCAGCGCTGCCAACTGTTCGGCGATGTCGAACCACTTGCTGTTGCCGCTGGCGGCTGCCAACTTCTTGGCGCGGTCGTGCAGGATCGCGGCGCGCGGGTCAAGCGCCTTATAGACGCGGTGACCGATGCCCATGATGCGGCGGTTGCCGGTCTTGATGTTCTCGTCGAACCACTTCTGCACGTTCGCCGGATCGCCGATTTCCATGAACATCTTCATGGCTTCGGTGTTCGCGCCGCCGTGCGCCGGTCCCTTGAGCGTGCCGATCGCGCTGACGATCGCGCTGTGCATGTCCGACCCGGTGCTGACGGTCACGCGCGAGGCGAAAGTGCTGGCGTTCATGCTGTGTTCGGTCAGCAGCACCATGTAGGCGTTCATCGCATCGACGGCGGTCTGCTGCGGCTCGGCGTCGGTGAGCATGTACATGAAGTTCTGCGCGAGCGTCAGGTCGGCGCGCGGGGCGACCGGTTCTTTGCCTTCGCGGATGCGCGCCCATGCCGCGCATAGGGTCGTGACCTGACCGGTCAAGCGGATGGCTTTGCGCCGCAGCGCTTCCATGTCGTATTTTTCGCTGTCGGGATCATAGAAGGCGAGTTCGGAGACGGCAGTACGCAGGACTGCCATCGCGTTGGCGTCCTTCGGGTACTGCTTGAGATGGGCGATCACCTCCGGATAAGCGGCTGCCTGCGCGGCGATGCCGCTGCGCAGTTCTTCGAGTTCCTGCTTGTTGGGCAGACGCCCGTTCCAGAGTAGATAAACAACTTCTTCGTAAAGCGCGTGAGCAGCGAGGTCTTCGATCTTGTAGCCGGAATAGATCAGCTTACCCTCGGCACCGTTGACGAGACTTAGACGGCTGTCGCCGATGGAGACACCCGCTAGCCCTTTGCTTGCGGTTTGTGACATTATAATTTCTCCTTAAGTAAACGTCTTACTCAATAAAAGCCCGAGAAACGGGCATTTAGGCTGAGAATGATCAACGATGCGGTTCGTGCGGCAGGTACAGGCTGATCGTATTGCTGTAGCGCGGGAGACGCATCCTCATGTTGATTGTGCAAATTATAACACTCGCCCTAGGGGGCAACAAGAATTGGTTATCAGGTTCTAATATGAATGGATATACGCATATTTACATGTCGTCTGCCGGATGAACGCCAAGGCAGTGCTGCGAGTAAGTCTTGTATGGAGTTATCGATCAAGGAGTTAGCGATGAGCTTAGGGCGACGCGAGATACTCATTATTGGTCTGCTGCTGCTCGTGGTGAGCGTGGGGAGCGCCTCCGCGCAAGTGCCCGGCAGCGATGGGATTGGCGACCCCTACTATCCGCTGCTCGGCAACGGCGGCTATGACGTGCAGCACTATGCGATCGACGTGACCATCGATCCCGACGCCCAAACCATCGCCGGGACGACCGCGATCGACGCCACGGCGACCGAAGCGCTCAGCGCCTTCAATCTCGACTACGCCGGACCCGCTATCAGCGCGGTGAGCGTGGACGATCAAGCGGCTGAGTTCGCGCAGACGGGCGACGAATTGACGATCACGCCGGGCGCGGCGTTGGCTTCGGGTGACGATTTCTCCGTCACTGTGACCTACAGCGGCAGACCCGGCAATCGCGCCGAGATGGAAACTTTCGCCTCGCTGGGCTGGATTCAGGCGAATGATGGGGCGAGCATCGCCGGAGAGCCTGCCGGATCGTCGATCTGGTACCCGGTCAACGAGCATCCGGCGGACAAGGCGACTTACAGCTTCCGCATCACCGTTGCCAATCCGCTGGTCGCGGTCGCGAACGGCACGCTGCAAGACGTGATCGATAACGGCGACACCAGCACCTACGTCTGGGATCTGGCGGAACCGGCAGCCAGCTATCTGATCAAGGTCAACATTGGCGATTTCGTCCGGCAGGACACGACCTCGCCCGACGGTGTGCCGATTCGCAACTACTTCCCGGCAGCGCTCGCCACCGATGGGCGTTATGCCTACGCGCGGCAGGGCGCGATGATCGATTATTTCAGCAGTATCTTCGGCGCTTATCCCTTTGACTCCTACGGCGCGATTGTCGTCGATGCCCGGATCGGCTTTTCGCTGGAGACGCAAACCATGTCGATGTTCCCGCCGGGGATTATCACCAATGTCCTCAATGGTGATCTGCAAGGCGGCGAAGGCACGATCGCCCACGAGCTGGCGCATCAGTGGTTCGGCGACAGCGTTAGCTTGACGACTTGGCAAGATATTTGGCTGAATGAGGGTTTCGCGACTTACGCCTCATGGCTGTGGTTCGAGCACGCCGACGGCGCTGACGTGCTCACCAACATTGCCGATAACGTCGAGGCGGCGCTCGATGGTGACTCGCTGCGCCGGCAGGGCGCGACCGACGCGCAGATCACGGCGAAGCTGCACGAGTTCGCCATCACTGGCGATCCGACGCCCGCGAATTTGTTCGACACGGCGGGCGTCTACTATCGCGGCGCGCTGACGCTCCACGCGCTGCGGCTGACGATTGGCGATGAAGCATTTTTCGCGACGCTCAAGACCTACGCCGAGACTTACAAATACGGCAATGCGACGACGGCGGACTTCATCGCCATCGCCGAGCAGGTCAGCGGGCAGCCGCTGGACGACTTCTTCCACTCGTGGCTGTTCGATCCGGTGGTGCCGCCGCTGCCGGTCAAGGCGGCTGAACCGGGTGTGTTCTAATCGATTCTGCTTTCTTCGCAACTTGATTGTAGGGGCGCAGCACGCTGCGCCCCTACGCGAGAAAACTCACGTTCGAACCGGTTTGTTCATTAGCGGCGTGGACCGTTGGGGGCAGCCCGCGTTTTTCGCGCGAGATCAGTTAGAATACGGAGCACGGACCGCAGATTGTGAAGGATCAGAGATGCCGTATCTCGCGCAGATCGAGCAGCGACCCAGCCCGGATAACCTCACCGACGAGGAGCGGCGCACGCTGGACAAACGGTTTGACGCCAACGCCTACGAAATCAACGTCGATGGGCGCCGGGTGGAGTGGGGGCAGATTGACGAAGTCGAGGTCGCCCAAGCCGCTCGTGAGACCGGGCTGTCGGGCTGGATCGTCAAGCATGTGGTCTTTGCCGGAGAACGTTATCACGTGGGCATCTACTTCGAGGGCGACGAAGTCGTCCTGACCAACGTGACGCAGGCGACGGCGGCGTTCGTCGTCGCCACGATTGCCTATTACGCGCGCCAGCCGATCCGCTACTCCGGGCTTGAGGGGATCGCGCTGCTGCGCGAGGACTAAGGTGTACCGCTGGTTTTGGCTGTGTCTGCTGCTGGCGGCGTGTACCGCTGTGCCGTCAACGGCGGTTGCCGATCCGTCGAACGGCGCGATCACGCTGGTGCAGGCGCAGCAGGCAGACGCCCCGGCGATCGCTCCCAGCTTGGGCGGGTTGGTCGCCGTCTGGGTCGGGTCGGATGCGCGCGGCGTGCATCAGGATGCTCGTCGGCTGAGCGACGATCAGCTTGGCGACGTCGTCACGCTGCCGCTGCCGCCGCGACACCCCTACGATCAGCGTTTGATCGCCGGTGCAGGCGGGCGGCTGCAGCTCCTCTGGCTGGATGCCGATCCCGCTGGACAGACGAATCTCTACGCCGCCCTGATCGCGCCGGACTTGCAGGTTGAACGCGGACCGATTTCAGTTTCGGAAGGCTTGGCGCTGCGCTACTCGGCGGTCACGGACGGCGCGGGCGGCTTGTGGGTCGCGTGGGATGGTGGCGCGATCGGCGAACGGAATGTCACTCTGCGCTACATCGACGCAGATGGTCGCCCGCTGCAAACGGCGTTGATCGCCGAGAATGCCGACAATCCGGCACTGCTCCGCGACGCGGCGGGCGTCGTCTGGTGCTTCTGGCTGGCGGATGGACAACTTATGCTCCAGCGGGTTGATTCATCCGGGGAAGCAGCAGCGACAGCGGCAGCCGATCAACCTGAATCACCGCGCGCCTTGACCGGTGCCATCAACCTTGCTCCCGGCGACCGCCTGATCGACACCGGGGCTGCCCTCGATACATCCAGCGCCTATTACTACTGGAACGTCACCCGCGCGAACGGCAGCGCTGAAACGTGGATCACGGCGGGCGCGCTGACTGCCGCTGCTTGGAAGCAGCCGGAGCGTCTCCGCGTCGAGGCTGAGTCGGCTGTGCTGAGTTGGTTCGCGCCGCTGGTGGGGCAGCAGGAGATGCTGACTGCTGCCGTGCAGGGTGCTGATGGCGTCAATCTGCTGAGTTTACATGCGGGGGTGGTCAAAGACAGTAAGCTGCTGCTGCCCGGTGTCAAGCTGATCGGGTTGCCCGCGCTGATCGAGGACGAAGCAGGCGCACTCTACCTGTCGTGGAGCGCGCCCGGTGACTCGATGGCGGATTTGCAGGTGCTGCGAATCGCGCCGTGATCAGCGGACCGTCTGGAGCGCGTCTTGATAGCGACGCGGGAGTTTGTCCTCGTGAAAAACGACGTTCTTCGCGGCTTCCGGCACTTCCACAATTTTGGAGAAGGTCGACTTACCGCCTTTGATTTCGGTAGGCGCGACGTGGTATTCGGTATCGCCGCGCTTGGCGGTGTAGCCTTTGCGTGAGTACCCGGATCGGGTTTGCGCATAGTCGATCTTCACACCGTAGACTTCTCTGCCGGTACGCTTCTTGAAGGTGCCGACTTCCCAGTGAGTCACGTCTCCGGCGATGTAGACGCGCTTGACCTTCGGGTAAACCGCCCGGTTGTCGCCGCGCGTATCCTGCCACAGATCGTAGGTGACGTACATTTCCTCTGCGTCACCTTTGTATTTGGATTCAGTGGATTTGTAGTGATGCTGCGCCGCCGTTGCCATCACTTATCGCCCCAAGTCTCGTCGTAATCCGCGTCAGTGCCGATGTCCTCGGCGCGGCGGTTGATCTTGCGCGCCGTGATGCCGAATTCGTCTTTAGCAAGGTTGCGCATCGCATCGTCGTCTTTGCCGAATTTCTCATGCCACGAGGGGGCATAGGTCAAAGTGATCAGATAACCAGCGCGTTTGTACAGTTCGGTTAAGTCGGCGCGAGATTTCGCTTGGTCGACGTCTTTGCGGATTTCGAGGAAGACTTCTTTCAGATCGGTCTTGTTATCAACTTCACCATAAACGTGCGTATCGTGTGCCATGTCTCAAACCTCCCTTTCGAAACTCTGATTGGTGCTGAGACGATGATACTTAATTACAAATTTAATTATATCACGCTTGTCAAGCTGCGATCAAGTCGCCCGCCGGTGACGGTGGGTGCCGGGGCGAGACACGCCTCGCCCGTTCTAGCGACAGGTTAGGCAGCAGCGAAGTCGGTTAGCAGGCGTTGAGGCGGTCGAACAAGTCGATCAGTTCGTCGGCGGCGCGCACGATCTCCGTGTCGGCGTCCTTCTCGGCGCGGCGCTTGGCGACAATCACGCCGCTGAGGTGAACACGCTTGAAGTCACCATAGGGAAGGCGGTAACGCGCTTCGGCGGTATCGGCGTCCGTATCGACGGCGAGATACCACTTGCCGAGGTCGTCGGCACCGTGCGCGTCGAGATAGCGACTCGCCTGTTCCGGGGTGGGTTCGTTAGTGCTCCACTGAGTATTGATGGCGTACTCGCCTTCGTCGATCAGATGCTTGGCGAAATCCAGCGCCGGCTGATTCACTTTGAGGGACATCGATTGTTCTCCGTCTAGGCTTTGGGGAGCATACCGCAGGGGCGAGTAAATGGGTAGGGGCGGCACTCGAGTGCCGCCCCTACCGGTTGATGTGCCTTAGAACGCTGACCGGAAAACGACCCGGTAGGAGATCAACGCGCGCGCGCCGTCGGTCGTGACGCAGGGGGCGGCTGACAGCGGCTGCGGCAGCGGATCGGCGTGTCCGGGCATGTCGATGATGTAATCCTTGCCCTGCTCCATCTGGAAATCGGCGTAGTACGCGCCTTTTTCCGGTTTCAGCCCGGTGAAGAAGCGGCTTTCGCCGGTATCCCAGCGGGCGCGGATCTCTTGTCCCGGCATTCCGGTCGATCCGTCGGATTCGTAGACTTCGACGATGATCAAGCCGGACTGGTTGACATCACAGGTGACCGGACGCACGCCGACCAAGTCGAAATCGTTCTGCGGTGGTGTGGTCGGGATGATCACCAGCACCGGGGTCGCGGTCGCGAAGCTGGCGGCGGGAGTCGGCGTTTTGCTCGGTGGCGGCGTCAGCGTGACCGTCGGGGTCGGCAGATCGATCGTCATCACGCCGCTCGAATCGCCCTCGTCAGCCGAAATCAGCGAGTTGGCGCAGCCGGAGCGCCCTTGCGGTTGATAAAGCTGCATCATGGCGCGGACGGTATGCAAGCCGCTGCTGCTGTTGACGAAACCGGTCGTGGCGAGGCGGCAAGCCGTATCCGCGACCGCCTGAATCGGATCGCCGGGGAGCTGTAACGCCGCCAGCCGGTTGATCGCGCTGCCGAGGTCGCCATCGTGGGCGTAGTTCAGCGCGATCACGACGACGTACTGATCTTTCGCCGCCGAGGTCAACTGCCATGGCTCGGTATCGAACTCCTGCACCGGCGCGAGATTCCACGTGTAGAACAGCCCCGCCGAGATGCCGAGCACCAGCCCCAAGAGGATGCCGATCGGCGAAAACAGGCGGCGCGGTCGCCGGTAGCGGCTGGGCAGATTGGGTTGTGCGTCGCTCATCAGCTTTGCCCCGGCAGCGTGACGATTTGATAGGGCTGCATGATCGGCGTCAGCCGTCCCAAGCCCGCCGAAAGCGTCACCAGCGAGCGAATGTCGGTCACGTCGCGCGAATTGGTGATATAGCGCTCGGTGGTGTCCTGAATGTAGGCAGGCACATTCTCGACGCCGAGCAGCCGCATCCGCTCCAGCGCCGCCGTCAAATCGCCGTCGTCAAGATAGGCATTGGCGACCATCACGGTGTATTCGTCTTTGTAACGCTGTGCCAGCCGGTCGGCGCTGCTATCGGTGTACTTGACCGGAAACTGTACCCAGCCGAAGTACAAGCCGAGCAGCGTCCCGACGATCAGCGCGGCGAAGAAGGACAGGAGAAATCGAACCATGGAACCCTCAGTTGGCGATGCGGCTCACGAATCGCATCTAACGATGAATACTGCTGTCGTTATCTTAAACGCGCGGGGGATTTTCCGCAAAGGTAGCTTACGTTTTCGCGCCGATCCAGTGGTCGAGGAATTCGACATCTTTGCGCTTGGAAATGAAGATGTCGGTCACTCCGTGACCTTTGCGTTGTTTGGTTGTCCAATGTAAACCGAGAGCATCGCAAGTCGCACAAAACAAGTGGCGAATGTCATCTGAATGATTTGTGAATTGGTAGCGTGGATAGTCTTTGCCGTTGACGATATTGCTGAAGCGTGAACCATCGCTGTGGTAGAGACCGCGAAAGAATTCGAGCGGGTAGGCGTCAACGATCCTCTGCTGCCACGGGACAAGTCGGATCTCGCGAGTGTGCTTCAGTCCTGCACCGTGCTGCGGGAAAATCTGCGGCAGATATTTGTAGTAGAGGCTAACGTTGACGCAGCTTAAGTGCTCTTCGTGAAAGACTTGGACAATCCCGATCTGGTTCTGAGGGAATAAAGATTGCATAGTTTCGGCGCATTGGTTAATGATCTGCGGGTATTTTGCGTCGAGCGTAACGCGCAGCCGATAGACGTTTCGTACTTTTACGATGTTGCCATCACCAAGATAGAGACCTAATAAATAGCTGTATGCCTGTAGCCGCATTTGATCGGTGCAGCTTGCAGCTCCTATGAGTAGGTTGTAGAGCGGCTGACGAATTGACAATTGGTTACTTTGAATGAGCGTTTCGACGGTACCATACCGGTTAATGCAGTCGCGGACGGTTGCGCGGGGAATACCAGTGTGGCGAGCGATTGCTTTCTTGTTGATTCCGAGTTCCCATAGTTTGAGGATTTGTTTATACTCGTCGTAGCTTCGCATCGGTGCGCCTTGTAGGGGTATGATGTTAGACTTATTATATGACTCTTTTGTTATGCATAGGCGGGAAATAAAAAAACCGAGCAATCAGCTCGGTTTGTGCCGGTGGTGGGAGTCGAACCCACACGTCCGTGAGGACAATTGATTTTGAATCAA
This sequence comes from uncultured Chloroflexia bacterium, assembly GCA_963727545.1. Lineage (GTDB taxonomy): Bacteria > Chloroflexota > Anaerolineae > Aggregatilineales > Phototrophicaceae > Flexifilum. The sequence continues at coordinate 187,794 of CAVSGS010000020.1, read as the reverse complement.
TCGTGTCTGCCATTTCACCACACCGGCGTAAGTGAAATATTATGAGCCTGCTGCTCGCTCAACAATATCATTTACGTGTCAAAATCTTAGCGATCAACACCCGGATTGTCAATGGTCGGCAACGCTGAAGACGAACAGAATTTGATCCGTCGAGCACGACGCGGCGATCTCGACGCCTTTAATGCGCTGGTGCTCGCCCATCAGGACAGCGCCTATACGGTCGCGTTTCGGATCATGGGCGAGGCGCACAGCGCTGCCGATGCTGCGCAGGAAGCGTTCATCACGGCGTTTCGCCGATTGGATTCCTATCGCGGTGGAAGTTTCAAGGCGTGGCTGCTGCGGATCACGACCAATCAGTGTTACGACGAGCTGCGCCGTCGTCAGCGCCGTCCCGTCGTCTCCGTCGATGAGTTGGGCGACGACCCGCCGATCCCCGACGACAGCGATACGCCCGAAGACGTTGCGCTCCAACGCGAACTCCAACGCGCGATTCAGGACTGCATCAACGCCTTGAACGACGATCAGCGGGTCGCGCTGGTGCTTTGCGACGTCGAAGGGCTGAGCTATCAGGAGATCGCCGAGAACGTGGGGGCGCAGGTCGGCACGGTCAAATCGCGCCTGAGCCGTGCCCGCGCCGCCGTCCGCGACTGCCTGCAAGGAGTTAGGGAACTTTTACCCGCCGCTTATCGTCTTATAAGCGATGATTAGTACGATGAATTCTCATGCTTAACGGAAACGATCTCGAACTGCTGTCTGCCTATCTCGACGAGGAACTGAGCGCCGCCGAGCGCGCGGATCTCGAAACTCGGCTGCAGGCGGACGCCAATCTGCAACGCGAACTGGAGCGCTTGCGCGCGACCAAAGCGCTGATCGCGTCGCTGCCGACGCTGAGTTCGCCGCGCGACCTGCGGCTGACGCGGGCGATGGCGGGTGCGCCTCGTCGGCGTCGGCGCGTGCTGACCAGTCCGCTTTTCAGCCAACTGAGCGCGGTCAGCGGCGGTGGTCTTGCTGGTGATTGGTGTGAGCTTGTTTACGGTAAGTGGGCAGCTACCGGAGAATGACGCCGCCGTCTTCAATCAAATTATGGCGATACCGACGATGTTCGCCCCGCGGGGCGGCGCGTTGAGTGAGATGCAAGCGGCGACGGCTTCACCTGCCGAGCAGTTTGGTTTTGTGCAAGAAGCGCCGCTGCCCGATCAAGGCGCAGCGGAGTCGCTGCCGCAAGAATCAGAAAGCCCCACTGACGATCAAAACTTTGCTGGGGCGGCACCGGTCGCCCCGGCGGGCGTGCCGGAAGTTGCCCCGGCAATTGCCGCGCTGCCGAGCGCCTCGCCGCTTGTCATAACACCGATGCTGCAATTTGCCGTCGCGCCGACCGCGAGCGCGCCCGATGGTGGCGCTGGTGCCGTAGCCGACGCGCAGCTCCGTTCTAGCGATCAGGCGGATATGGCGAATTCGAGCGTGGCGGCGGGCGCACCGCTGGCGCAAGCGACCATTCCTGCGGTGATAACGCTGTCTCCGCTGCCGAGTCCAACCGCGAAGCCGAGCGCCACGCCGACCATGCTGCCATCGGCGACGCCGCTGCCAATACCAACCTCGCCCGCGGTGGCGAAAACGGCTTCCGGCGAGAATCCGGCGACGGTCGGCATTGGGTTGATGGCGGTGGCGGCGCTGCTGTTCGGCGTCGCGGCTGGTGACGACCCTGCTGCGCCGGCGCGGATGATCGACAAGGATCGAGCTTGAAAGCGCGAAATGATCATTATTGCGCTGCTTGTGGATCAGAATTGATCCGCGAGGAGCGGTTCGGCAGAGTGCGTCCGGTGTGTCCGGTTTGCGGGCGAGTCGTCTTTTACGATCCGAAAGTGGCAGTCGTGATCTTCATCACGGCGGGCGACCGGCTGCTGCTGGTCAAGCGGCGCAACGATCCCGGCAGCGGGCGCTGGGCGCTCCCCGCCGGATTCATCGATGCGGACGAAGACCCGCAGGCTGCCGCGATCCGCGAGACGCGCGAGGAAACCGGCTTGATCGTGGTGGTGGATCGGTTGATCGATCTCTTTCATCGCCCGGATGCCGGCGGCTTCGCCGACATCGTGATCGCTTACCGGGCGCAGGTGGTCGGCGGATCGCTGGCGGCAGACGACGATGCCGAGGATGCGGCGTGGTTCGCGCGCGACGATCTGCCCGAGACGGCGCTGACGACCACCGACGCGCTGATCGACCGCTGGCGGGCGGGCGAGTTATGATGGTTTGGCGTAGGGACATGGCACGCCGCGCCCCTATATATCTATATCGCCTAAATTAGCCCACGTTGAGCTTGCGCTCCTCGCTGATGTCGAACAAGTCGAAGGTCAAGTCGGGCAGTTGGAGCACGCCGTAACTATGCGAGGTCGAGCGGACGTTGTGAAACGTGTAGAGCGAACCGGGATTGACCACGCAGCCGTTCTTGACGCGCACGTAGAGCGGCACGTGGGTGTGCCCCGTGATCAGCACGTCGACGCCGAGCGAGACCAACATCATGTTGAGCAGCGTATTCGAGATGTGGTCGCGGTACAGACCCCACAGGTTATTGCCGGGTTTGCCGTGACACATGAACACACTGCGTCCGCCCAACTCACCGCGCCATTCGAGCGGTAAATCCTTCAGATAATCCTTGTTCTCCGTCGATAAGCCATAGCTCCATTCGTCGTGATTGCCGCGAACGGTCGGGATGCCGCGATCGCGGACAAGCTGTACCACTTTATCCGGTTGTGGTCCCCGCCCGACCAAATCACCGGCACACAGGATTTGGTCGACATGATGGTACGTTTCCAGCCGGTGAAGGGCTGTCTCTAGCGCTGTATAATCCCCGTGAACGTCCGAGATAATGCCAACATTCATCCTGCCATCCTAACCGTGTCAAAGTGCTTCTATTATATCAGGTTCGAGGCGAGGTTCTATCGCCGTTTGGAAGGCTAGTTCTCACGAAAAACTTACGGCTCAAACTGTGCGGATTCGTGCGCGATGTGCTAAACTGCAAAAGTGAAATTCACAGCCAACGAGCGCCAATGACTCAAATTTTGCTAATTCGACACGCGGTAAACGACTTTGTGAAGACCGGTAAGCTCGCCGGGTGGACTCCTGAAGTGCATCTGAACGAGGAAGGGCAGGCACAGGCGGCGGCTTTGGGACGGCGATTGGCGGACGTGCCGATCAAGCAGATTTACGCCAGCCCGCTTGAGCGCACGATGGAGACCGCCGAGGCGATCCGTCAGCATCATCAACACCTGAGCATCATCCCGAACGCCGAGATCGGCGAAGTGCGGTATGGCGATTGGGAAGGCATGGAGATCAACGCGCTGCGGAGCCGCAAAATGTGGCAGGTCGTGCAGGAATACCCGTCACGGGCGTATTTCCCGAACGGAGAAACTATGCGCGGCGTGCAGGAGCGCGCGGTCAACGAGATCGAGCGGCTGGCAGCGGCACATCCCCGTGATTTGATCGTGGTGGTCAGCCACGCCGACTTGATCAAGATGGTGATGGCGCACTTTTTGGGGATGCACCTTGACAACTTTCAGCGCATTGTGATTTCGCCCGCGTCGATCAACACGCTGATGCTGGGCTTTGGTCGCCCTTACGTAGCGACGATTAATGACGTGGCTCACGTTGCTCAAATGGAGCGCGAGCGCAAGGCAGCGGAAAAGGCGAAGGAAGCCGAAGCGGTTATCGAAGCAAACCCGGCTGCGACTTAAGAGTAAACTATGCCAAATATCGAAATTGACTTGAACCCGGTTGACTTCATCACGGTCGGCACGATCGGTCCGAAAGGGCAGCGCGTGTTTCACCTGCAAGCGGGCAAAGACGAACAGATCGTCTCGCTGATCATCGAAAAAGAACAGGCGTGGGCGCTGAGCGAAGCGATCCGCGAACTGGTTGATGACCTTGAGCAGCGCTTCCCGATCGGCGACGATGCGGAGAGTGAAACCAACATGGATCTGCATGACCCGATTGAACCGCTGTTCCGGGTGGCGCAGATGGGGTTGGGCTACGACGAAGAGCGCAACATGGTCGTGCTGGTGGCGCAGGAACTCCTGCCGCTGACCGACGAAGAGGAACTCGAAGCACCGCAGCCGGGAATCGTGCGGATGTGGTGCAGTCGCAGTCAGATGCGCGCCCTGAGCGCCCACGCGACGGCGACGGTTCAAGCTGGACGCCCTGATCCCAAACAAAATGGACGACTAGTCTACTACTGGACTTGATCGCAATGAGCGAGAATGATCGCAGTGTCCCGATCTCTGCGGGGCGCGTGCTGGAAGTGTTGGAGCGGGGTACGCTCAACGAGGAATATGGGCTGCTCCGCTGGAGTTCGAATTACGCCTTTCTGGTTTCGGTCGAGTTGGACGACGTCAATCTAACGGCGGTGTACAAGCCGCAGCGCGGCGAGCGCCCGCTCTGGGATTTCCCCGACGGGACGCTGTGCTATCGGGAAACCGCCGCCTACCTGACCTCGCACGAGTTGGGCTGGGAGATCGTGCCGCCGACGGTGCTGCGCGAAGGCGCGCGCGGGTTAGGCTCGATGCAGTTTTACGTCGACCACGACCCGGAGATCAATTACTTCTCGTTCGACGAGACCTACGCGCCGCAGTTGATGCGGATCGCCGCGTTCGACTACCTGATCAACAATGCCGACCGCAAGGGCGGTCACTGCCTGCTCGATCCGGAAGGGCACATCTGGGGGATCGATCACGGCATCGCCTTCAACGCTGTCCACAAGCTGCGCACGGTGATCTGGGATTACGCTGGTCAGCCGATCCCCGATCCGCTGCTGGAAGACATCGCGCGGCTGTATGCGACGCTGGACAACCCCGACTGCGACTTCAGCCAGCGCCTAAGTAAACTGCTGGCAGCGCAGGAGATTCGGGCGTTTCAGTCGCGGATGCGCCATCTGCTCAAGCAGCGGCGCTACCCGATGCCGGGTGCCGGACCCAACTATCCTTGGCCCCCCGTGTAAGCACCAAAGCAGACTCCGAAAAAGCGTTCAACCGCCAAGATCGGCACGTAGGGGCACAGCACGCTGTGCCTCATGCGTACAACTTAAGCCATTTGACCGACATTTTTGCTCGCGTCGCCGGGGGATCAAATCCCCCGGCTGCGAAATCAAGCCCGTTGAAACGGGCTAAATGACGAGTTGAAATAGTTTTTAGCCGTCTTCAGACGGCTTGAATGCTTAGCCAGAGGCTTCGAGCCTCTGGCGACACTCCGCGAACGCTCTCTCAAAAGGCGATTAACTTGGTGGCTATGGGGCACGGCACGCCGTGCCTCTACGCACCTCAGCCTTCGCGTTCTTGGCGTCTTGGCGGTTCAATTTGTTTTTCAAATCTTCGACTTGATCCTACATTGGCGATTGGTTCTTTCCTCGCACCAACGCAGCTGAACTTGCGCGAATCGCGCGGTTTTCTTAACATTTCGCTAAAAAGAACCGCCCAACTCGATAACGTTTGACGAAGATAATGGCGGCGCTATCAGCTAGGCTGGTTCGCTCACGGATTCTACCTCTCAATATCAGGTTATGAGGAGGCACTCCATGTTTCGAAAACTGTTCTTCTTGATCGTGGCGGCGCTGTTCGCGCTGCCGGTGCTGGCGCAGGATGACAGCTTCGCGCTGACGATCCTGCACACCAATGACGTTCACGCTCATCACGAGCCGGGCAGCGACGGCAATGGTGGTGCGGCGCGCCAAGCGACGGTCGTCCAGCAGATTCGCGCCGAAGTGCCGAACGTCCTCCTGCTCGACGGCGGCGACCGCTTCACCGGGACGCTGTTCCACCAGCAGTATCGCGGTCAGGACAGCGTGCAGATCATGAACGCGATCGGCTACGACGGCATGACACTCGGCAATCACGAGTTCGACGACGGCGACGAGGTGTTATCGCAGTTCGTCGATGGCGTGGATTTCCCGGTCGTCAACACGAACATCGACTTTAGCGGCGAGCCGCTGCTGGCGGACAAGATTCCGCCTTACGCCATCCTCGACGTGAACGGCGAGCAGGTCGGTATCATCGGTTTGACCACGCCCGAAACCCCCTTCCTGTCATCGCCCGGCGCTGCGCTGGTCTTCAACGACGATTTGGTCGGCGCGACCCAAGTCAGCGGTTGACGAACTGACCGCGCAGGGCGTGAACAAGATCATCCTCGTCACCCACATCGGCTTGGATAAGGACAAGGAAGTCGCGGCGGGCGTGAGCGGCGTGGACGTGATCGTCGGCGGGCACAGCCACTCGCTGCTGGGCAATGCCTACGTCGCCTCGGTCGCTGAGTATCCGGTCGTGGTCAACGACGCCGACGGCAGCCCGGTCTACATCGTGCAGGCGGGCGAGTATGACACCTATCTCGGTCGGCTGGACGTGACCTTCGACGCCGATGGCGTGGTCCAGAGCGCAGCCGGCGATACGATTTTGCTGTCGAACTACATCACGCCCGATCCGCAGATCGAGGCTATTCTCGTCGCCCTCTCCGCCCCGATTGAAACGCTGAAGCAGACGGCGGTTGGCGAGACCAGCGTGTTCCTCGTCGGCGACCGCAATATCTGCCGCCACGAAGAATGCAACCTCGGCGACCTGCTGACCGATGCCTTGCGCGACGAAACCGGCGCGCAGATCGCCATCACCAACGGCGGCGGTTTGCGCAGTAACGTGCCGGTCGCCGATACGCCTGACAGCATCGCGCTCGACGCAGCCGTACACGGTCACGCTCGGCGACGTGCTGACGGTGCTGCCGTTCGGCAATCTGGTCAGCACCTTCCAACTGAAGGGATCGGACGTGGTCGCTGCGCTGGAAAACGGTGTTTCGCAGGAAGAAAGTGGCGCGGGTCGCTTCCCGCAGGTTTCCGGCATTCGCTTTAGCTGGGACGGCAGCAAAGATCCCGGCAGCCGGATCGTCAGCGTGGAGGTGTTGGGCGACGATGGCAGCTACGCGCCGATCGATCCCGATGCGATTTACACGCTGGTGAGCAACGACTTCATGCGCAAGGGCGGCGACGAGTACACCGTCTTTGCGACCAACGCGATTGACGCTTACGACTACGGTCGTCCGATGGATCAGGTCTTGGCGGACTACATCACCGCGCACAGTCCGATCGCGCCGGAGACCGAAGGGCGGATCACCCGCGTGGATGGTTAGTAGATAGAGGGTGTTGTAGGGGCACGACATGTCGTGCCCCTACGAAATCTTGATTTGAGAACGAGCCGCTGATTGCAGCGGCTCTTTACGTTTATTACAATAGCTTCAACTTACAATACATATAGGCGATGAAATACGTAAAGGGTCTCAGCTTGGAAGACGCGCGCGATTTACGACAACGAGGCATTCGGGCAGCGAAAGCTGGCGATAAGGACGAGGCTCGTCAACTGCTGCAGCTTTCGATCCGGCTAGAGCCGGACAACGAGGCGGCATGGCTGTGGTTAGCGAGCGTTTCGCGGGACAGTCGCGAGCGCGTCTTTTGTTTGCAAAAACTGTTAGAGATCAACCCGGAGAACGAGACGGCGCGCAAAGCGCTCGAAGCGGCGAATCAAGCCCCGGAGCCGACGATCAAGCGGCTGCCCAATGCGCCGGTGACGAAAGCGCCGGTGCCGGACATCGCGGCGCAGCAGCCGGGCGTGCCGGTGCCGATGCCGGATCGCATCGCCGAGGCGCAGCAGCAGGCGGAGCCGATCGTCCATCGCTATCTGACGCCGCTGCCGAGCAATACCAAGTGGGTGCACAAGACCCGCCAGCGCGCCGGTGAGGGCGACATTCTGATCTACCGAACTTACGTCGCCGCCGGGATTCTGGCGGTGCTGGTCGTCCTGTTCATCGCCGGCGTAATCGTGGTGCAGACCAACGACGACGTGCGCGAGATCGTATTAGGACCGAGCGCGACGCCCACGCCATCGCCGACGATTACGCCGACCAATACGCCGGGACTGACGCCGACACCCTCGCCGACGCCGCGTTTTACGCCGACGCCCAGCGTCACCGTACCGCCGAATATTTTGGCAGCCAGCCCCCCGGCGCTGCCGCACGCGACCGAAATCTATCCGCAAATCTTGGAGCGCGGCGTGCACGACTCGGTGCTGCTCTTGAACGCCGGTGATTATGACCGCGCCATGCCGACGCTCGATCACGAGCGCAAGCTGACCTTCGACTCGCGGCTGAACCCGAATCCGTACTACTACGAAGCGCTGGCACTGGCAGCGCAGGGGCATTACGACGACGCCATTCAGACCTTGGACGAGGCGGTCGAGCGTTTGGGCGAGCGCCCCAGCGACCTGTGGATCGCGCCGTTCCTCGATTCCGGCTACGCGCAGGTCTATTGGCTGCAAGCACAAGCCGCGACTGCTAACGGCAATCCGGCGGTCGCGCGCGATCTGCAAACGCAGGCGGCGGACAAAGCGCAGTCGGCGATCAACGGCGACGCCCGGCTGACGCAGGCGTATCTGGTGCTGGCGCAGGTCGACAGCGCCAACCGGCAGTACAGCGACGCCATCGAGGTCTTGAATCAGGGCTTGAACGTCTACGAACTGACCAGCGACACCGAACTGGTGATGGCGAAGGCGCAGGTTTACTTCGATCAGCGCAACTACGACCGGGCGCAGTATCAAGCCTTCCTCGCACTCTATATCGATCCGTCGGTCGAGCCTGCCTATCAGATGAAGGTCAAAATCGCTTTAGCGCGCAGCCGCCCCGGTGACGCGGTGCTGGCGGCTCAGGATTATCTCTACTACTATCCCGGCAGCACCGACGCTTTCCTGCTGCTCGGCGAAGCGCGCGAAGCGGAACACAAGGACGATCTCGCGCTGGCGGCTTACAATCAAGGCTTAGCCGGAAACGGCACCGATGCCGCGGCTCAGGCGATGCTCGAAGCGCGGGCGAAAATCTACGACCGGCAGGGACGCTATGACCTCGCGCTGGCGGATTACAACCGGCTCTATCAGATTGACAACAATCTGCGTGTAGAGGGACTGCGGATGCAAGCCGCTTTCGCCGCCGGTGAGTATGCGCAGGCGAGTGCTGACGCCGATCAACTGTCCGGGCAAGGCGTCGTTCCTGCCGGAATCATCGAACTGGTGCAGGGCGGATCGCTGGTCGCGCAGACGGCGAGCGTCGATCACGCTGCTTATCAGCAAGCGGTACAGCTTTTGGCGCAGGCGACCATCAGCACCGGAGTCGCCGGGACGGATCTCGCGGGGACGGCGAACGAGTATCTGGCGCGGGCGCAGTTAGGCTTGGGCGATACCGAGGCGGCGCTGACGGCGATCAACGCGGCGCTGGCGGTCGAGGAAACCGGCAGCCGCCATTACCTGCGCGGGCAGATCCACGAAGCGGCGGGCGATACCGAACGAGCGCAGCGCGATTACGAGTGGGTGATCGCGTGGAGCGAAATCTACTCGTATCCCTTCCGGGCTAACGCGCAGGATCGGCTGGAAACGCTGCGGGGCTGAAAATCGTGTCTTTTCAACTCCCCGACTTCAGGGAGGGGCGAGTACACCATCTCTTGACCTGAATGAAGTCAGGTATGGATAAGCGATTTTCGAAAATGCCTTTTCCCGTGTAGGGGCAGGTTTCAAACCTGCCCCTAGGGCAAAAATCTCCCCGTAGATTCCTGAACCATGATTCACTTTGAATAGATCGCCGTCATCAGGCGGGTGGTGTTTCTGAAGCACTACTTTTCGTCGTAGCTGGCGACGACCCGTTTAGGGGCGTAGGCGCGCCAAGCCTGTTCAAAGAGATCGCGGATTTCGGCAGGATCGGCGAGCGACAGTTTGACCAGCAGACAATCGAAATTGGCGTAATGGTCGGTCAAGTAGTAAATCTCTGGCTGGGTCGTCAGTAGGTATTCGCGCTCGCGCCGATCGGGCACTTTGATGCAGAGTCCCTCATGATCGATCTTGGGGATGCCGGCGAGGTAGCGCTTGCCGACCTTGAGTGTCGGCGTGTGGAAGATCAGGTGCTCCTCGACGCCGGGAAATGCCGAAGCGATCTGGCGAACGTCGTCGAAGTTCATGGACTATGCCTCTTTGAGAACATCTGTTTCAAAGCAGCATAACACAATTTCACCCCTGTGTCGTTTCAGATTAGCCCAGATGATGGATGAACTCGTCAATTACCGCGTTGGGATCATTGTAACAGCGATTCGCCGGGAAGCGCTGAATGCTGTGATGCCGTGACCGCGCAGCAGGGCGTCGCGTTCGGCGTCGAGCTTGGCGCGGTGATAGGGTCCATCGACTTCGAGCACGCCCCATTTGCCCGCATAGCAGATGACGAAATCGAGCTCGCGGCTCTGGCGACCGTCCTTCCCGGCGCTCATGCGAACACGCCCCGGCGGGATGAAGAAGATGTCGCGGTGATCGAGCGCCTTGGCGATCTTGATCTCGCTGTTGGAGCGAAAGACCAAGTTCTTCCACATGAGTACGCGATACTCGTCCGGTTCGTTGCGGCGCACCGCCGCGCCGTGTTGAATCGGCGGCTCGACGTGCTCGCGAATCGGCGGGGGCGGCGTGCGCCACAAGTAGATCAGCGGCGCGATCAGCAGTACTGCCGCGATCCAGCTTTGCGCGATCAGGCTGGCGAGCAGGGCGGCAGCAATCAAGGTAATGACAAAAAAATAGATCAAGTCGTTGGTTCGAAACATAGGGAGATTGCTCTATAGATCGGCATAGTAGGGGCGTTATATATAACGCCCCTACGGGTATCGCCAAACGACTACAGCTGATTTCGCGCGGCTTGATAAAGCTAATCCGGGTCGAAGCGAGTGCCGAGTGCGGCGGGCGGGTCGGATCGCAAGAAGTTGCGCGACCACTTTTGCAGCGGACGCGGCAGGATGCTCAAGATGCGCTCGATCGTGCCGCTGCTGACCAGCACCAGCGTGATGATCATCAGCAGCCACGGCAAGCCGTTGAGCAGCACCAGCGGAATGTTGATGTCCGGGCTGCGCTGGATCGCCGAGGAGAGGGCGCGTAATCCGGCGAACAGATACGCGCCGAGCACGACCCGGAAGGGATGCCAGCCGCCGAAAATCACGATTGCCAGCGCGATCCAGCCGTCGCCCTGCATGACCGGCGGCGTCGCCCAACCGGGCTTGATCGCCAGCGAGTAACCCGCGCCCGCCAAGCCGACCAGCGCGCCGCCGATGCCGGTGAAGAGGTAGCGCTGGCGGTTGACGTTGGTTCCGCGCGCGAAGGCGGCTTCCGGGCGCTCGCCGACGGCGCGCAGCGACAAGCCGGTGCGCGTGTGGAAAAAGACGTACCAGACCACGAAGATCAAGATGTAGCTGAAGTAGACCAGCGGCGACTGGTCGAAGAAGATCGTGCCGATGACCGGAATGTTCGAGAGCACCGGGATCGGCGCGCTCAGGATTTTCGGTCCGGGGATGCGGGTGTAATCCTGACCCAGAAAGGTGGCGAGGTCGGCGGCGAGCAGGGTCAGCACGAAGCCGACGGCGACTTGATCCTGCCGCAGTTCGATCCCGGCGACGGCGACGATCAGCGCGACCAGCGCCCCGGCGATCATGGCGGCGACCAAGCCGACGATCACGCTGCCGGAAGCGAGCGCGGCGACGAAGCCGAGCATCGCCGCGAGTTGCAAGCTGCCGTCGAGCGAGAGGTTGACGACCCCGGCGCGCTCGGTGATGGTCTCGCCCAGTCCGGCGATCACCAGCGGCGTCGCGTTGGAGATGATGCTGTTGAGGATGTTGATCAGGCTGTCATTCATGCGGCGCGACCTCCGGCGGTGCGACGGGTTGGAACGGTTCGGGCGTTTCGGAGAGCGTGGCGGAAGCCGACGAGTCGCGTTCGAGGATGCGCTGGCGCAAGCCGCTGCCCAGCAGCACCAGCAGCACGATCATGCCTTGCAGCACGCCCGCCAGCGATTGATCCAACTGGAGCGCGACTTTCAAGCGCGTGCTGCCGGCGAGGATCACGGCGAAGGCGAAGGCGACGAACGGTGCCCACAGCGCCCGAATGCCGACCAGCAGCACGACCAGCAGCGCCAGAAAACCGATCCCGCCGGAGACGAGCGGACGCAGCGCGCTGTAGGTGAACAGGACGCGGTACGATCCCGCCAAGCCTGCCAGCGCGCCGCAGACCATGAAGGCGCTCAGGGCGCTGCGATTGGTCGGGACGCCGAGCAGCAGCGCGGAGCGGGCGTTTTTGCCGGTCGCCTTCAACTGCAAGCCCCAGCGGGTGCCGCGCAGGATCAGGATCACGGTGATGATGGCAACGAGAGTCAGGATCAGCAGCAGCAAGCTGACCGGGAACTCACCGAGCATGGGCGGGAGCAGGGCGTTGGTCGAGAAGGGCGTGGTCGACTGCGCGTTGCTGCCCTCGGCAGGTGCCCACGGTCCGGCGATCAAGTAGATGGCGACGACGCTCGCCAGCGAGTTGAGCGCGACGCCGCCGAAAATCTCGTGAACGCCCAAACGCGTTTTGAGAAAGCCGACCAGCAGCGCCCAGAGCGCGCCGCCCAGCATCCCCAAGCCGATTTCGAGGACGATCAGCAGGGGCGAAGGCAGCGTCCAGTAGAGCGCCGCGCCGCTGGCGAAAACCGCGCCCATCATCATCTGTCCCTCGACGCCGATGTTCCACAGACCCGCCGTGAAGGTGACGATCAAGCCCATGCTGCACAGCGCCAGCGGAATCCAGAAGTTGACCACTCCGGCGAAGGAGTTGGTATTGCGGAAGGCGCCTTGCATGACCGTCTGGAAGACTTCAACCGGGTCGCTGTCGACGGCGATGATCAGCAGCGCGGTCACCAGCAGCGAGATCAGGATCGGCACGATGGCGAAGGCGATTTGCACTGCGGTACGCTTGCTCATGCGGACGTCCTTTGAAAGTCGCCGCCGATCAAGCGACCGAGTTCGTCAATTGTGGTGGCGGCGGCGTCGGTGATTTCGTAAACCTGCCCGGCGTAGACGACCAGAATCCGGTCACTGTAGGTGACCAGTTCGTCGAGGTCGGGCGAGGTGAACAGAATCGCGGTGCCGTTGGCGCGGCGGGCGAGTAACTGCTGCCAGATCCAGCGGGCGGAGTCGACGTCCAAGCCGCGCGTGGGCTGCTCAAGCGCGAGCAGAATCGGGCGCTGGGGCATGAGTGCCATCAACAAACGCTGCTGATTGCCACCCGAGAGCGTCTCGATTTGACTTTCCGGCGTGCCGCGCACGTTGTAAAGCTGAAGCTGCGCCGCCGTCGCCTGCCGCGCTACCGTCCAGTTGACCAGCGCGTCTTCGCTGCTGGTCAGGGCGACGTGCTCGGTCAGCGTCAGCCCGGCGATCAAGCCTTCTTCCAGCCGTCCGGCTGCGCCAAACGCGACCCCGGATCGGCGGAAGTCGCCGTAAGAGCGATTGGTCAAGTCTTTGCCGCCGATCTGCACCGTCCCGTGCTGCGGCTTGAGCAAGCCGACACAGGCGCGGACGATCAGTTCTTGCCCGCTGCCGTCGAGTCCGGCTAAGCCGACGACCTCACCGGCACGGACCTTCAGGTCCAGCGCCTCGACGGTCACGCGCTTGCCGCGCAGGGTGATGTCGGCGAGCTTGAGCGCGGTCTCGCCTAATGTCGCCCGCTGGCGGGTCTGGGGGGCGAGTTCCTGCCCGAACATCAGGCGGACGAGATCGGCTTTAGTGACCGGCATCTCGGCAGCGCCGACCAGTTTTCCGGCGCGCAGGACGACGACCTCATCGCAGAGGGCGATCACGTCTTCGAGCTTGTGCGAGACCAGCAGCACGCTCATGCCCGCGTTGGCGAGGGCGCGCAGGGCGTCGAACAGCAGCGTTTTCTGCTCGGCGGAAATGCCGGTGGTCGGCTCGTCGAGGATCAGCGTCTTGACGCCGAGCGCCAGCAGGCGAATGATTTCGAGTTCTTGGCGCTGCCCGATGCTCAGCGAGGCGATGGTCGCGTCGGGCTTGAGTTCGAAGCCGAAGCGCTGGCACAGCTCGCGGAGCTGCTTTTCAGCGCGACGCGACGAGTAGAGCCACGCTCCCGGCTGCCCATAGATGAAATTTTCAAGGATGGTGAAGGCGGGCACGTCGAGCGGGTCTTGCTGCAACATGCCGATGCCGCTGGCGATGGCGGCTTCCGGCTTGTGATACTGGGCGCGCCGTCCATCTAAGAGGATGTCGCCGCTGTCGGCGGGCTGGTAGCCGGAGAGGATTTTCATCAACGTCGACTTGCCCGCGCCGTTCTCGCCGAGCACGCCGACGATCCGCCCGCTTTTGACGGTGAAGCTGATGTCGTTGTTGGCGTGAACCGCGCCGAAGCGCTTGTGGATGTGCTTGAGTTCTATGTCCATTGGTTATGGGTGTTTGCACCACCGGGAACGCCGAAAAATCTGAACGTATGATAACGAATGTCAGGATGTTTGGAAATAATTAGGGGTGAGAAGATTAATCGATTGGGTAGGTAGGGGCACGGTATACCGTGCCCCTACAAGATTGCGTTCTATTACTGGCTGGCGCCGGACATGCCTTCGAGCAGCTGCTTGAGATACCAGACGTCGAGCGGCTGCACCAACTCACCGGCGGGCGCGAGTTCCGTCCCGTCTTGCAGGTTGAGCGGACCTTCCCAGAGGGCGAAGCTGCCCTGCGGGACGAAGGGGTTGGTCGCGAACGACGCGAGGTTGGCGATGAAGTCGTCGAGGTTGGCGGACTGCTCTTCAGTCAGCGCGGGACCCTTGACGAAGCCGACGGCGGAGGTGTCAGGATTGTTGATGTCGCTCCAGTCGGGATCGGTCCATTCCCAGCTCGGTGTGTACGAGCCATCCATCACTTGCTTGACGATTTGAGCGTAAGAGGGACCCCAATTGAAGTAGGGGACGCCGAGGCAAACGGCTTCGGCTTCGCTGCAAGCGCCCTTGTAGTCGTAGGGCACGGCGAAAACATTTTCACCCTGCTGAGCGCGCTGCCCGGCGACGACAATCGCTTCGGTAGTGTCGATGCCGGAGATGACGACGTCGGCACCGCTGTCGAAGAAGGTGTTGGTCTCTTCGGTCGGGTCGAGCGTGACGCCGGGGATGTTGAACCAGAAGCCGATCCATGTGACCGTGAAAGTCAGGTCGCCGGGGCTGCCGCCGTTGTAGTGCTCATAGCAGTATTTCGCGCCGAGGTACGCCGACGAGGAGAGACGACGGGTTTCGTCGTTGATCAGCGGTCCGAGATAGCCGACGCTGCCGGTCTTGGTCGCCAGACCTGCCGCGCAGCCCGCGATCAGTTTGCCCCATTCCATCTTGCCCATCAGGTTGCCGACGTTCGCCGGGGCGGTTCCGCCGAGGACGTGGTCGCCGGAAACGTTGATGAAGGGGATGTCCGGGAATGCCTGTGCGACGGGATCGGTATCGTTCTGGAAGTCGTCGGACGTGGTGAAGATCAACTTCGCGCCCTGATCGACCATTTCGGTCACGACATCTTGGAGTGTCGTTTCAGGCGAATCCGCAGTGTTCAGGCTGGGGAAGAAGATCATTTTCGTGCCGGGGACATTCGCCTCGACATACTGACCCGCTTCGTAGTGTGCCTGACTCCAACCGTGATCGTTTTCGGGTCCGACCAGCACCAGCCCGAAGACGAAATCACCGTCTTGCGCGAATGCCGGTCCGACCGCCAGTGCGACCAACATCAGCACGAGGAAAAAAGAGAAAAGCTTCTTATTCATTACGTTGTCGCCTCCTCAGCGTAAAAGAGCGATATTCAGTTTAGCGTTTAGACTATTACGCGGCGATGGTGCAAACTAAATGAAAAATGGGGCAATCTATGAGCACTCCGCCCAATTTCCGATCTAGGGTCGTGCGCTCCCGGTTCGCGCTAGAGTATCGCAAACTGGGGCGGCGATTGCAAAATCTGGCGGGCTGCCCTAGCATGAAGGTGTGGGGCGCGTAGGCGTCCGGTTGGCACCCGGTAGGTAAAGCTGGGATACATCAAGGCTGTTTTTTCCGAAGTATGTTATCCTATGATGGAACAGTTGTGAAATATACCAAAGGCACAAGCATCCGATTGGATGCCGCATCCATGGGATGACATCCACTGGATACCCAACTGGAAAGAAAATGCCTGAAATTAGCCTAAAAGCGTATTTCAACAAGCTCGATGCTTTGTTGGGCGCCCACGCCGCCGACGAAGTCATTCATCACTGCCGCCACATTCTGCAATATTTCCCCAAAAACGTGACTGCGTACCGCCTGTTAGGGCGGGCGCTCGTCAATAATGGGCGCTGGGAGGAAGGGCGCGAGGTGCTGCGGCGCGTGCTTGGTGTGATCCCGGATGACTACGCGGCGCATCTCGGCTTGAGCGAGGCGAACGAGCGCATGAATTGCCCGGACGAGGCGATCTGGCATTTAGAGCGTGCCCTTGAGCAACACCCCACTGACAAAGAACTGCTCGATGCGCTGCGCGGCTTGTATCGCCGTCATCGCGGCGTCGAGACGCTGAAAATTCAACTCACTTCCGGCACGGTCGCGCGGCAGAACCTGCGCAGCGGCGACTACGCCAAAGCGATCGATACCCTGCGCGGCGCTTCGGCGCGCATGACCGAGCGGATCGACCTTAAGCTGCTGCTGGCGCAAATCCTCTGGCAGCAGGGCGCGGAAGAAGAAGCCGCCGAGATCGCGCTGGACGTGCTCAAAGTGCTGCCGGACTGTCTGGAAGCGAACCGGATTATGGCGGCGCTGTGGCTCTCATTTAGCCGCCCCTCGGATGCGCAGCGCTACGTCAACCGGCTGGAGTCGGTCGATCCGTATCTTGCGGTCGAACTGGTACAGGGAACGCCGCCGGAGGATGACGCTTTTCGGATCGAGGAACTGGACTACCAGCGTTCGTCGCAGCGCGAAATGGCGAGCGCGCGTCCTGACTGGCTGCAAGAAATCTCCAGTGAAGCTCCGGCGCCGGTCGCGACTGAGGACGAACAGCCGAGCGCTGCCGAGATCAGCGGCGACGATGAATGGACGAATTGGGCGAGCGCGATGCTCCACAGCCAAACGCCCGAATCCACCGCGGAAGCGCAGGTATCATCGACTGCTCAACCGTCAGCCACTCAATCAGCCGATTTGCGCTCGAACTCGTCGGCTTGGACCAACAATGACTTCGTGACGACCGGCGGGCTAACCGATCTGTTTGGCAGCCCGGACGACGCCGAACCCGCCGAACTCGCGGCACTGTTCGAGAGTGGCGACGAAGACAATGATGACGAGGGCGACCCGATGGCGTGGCTGCGTGACAGCAACGTCGAGATCGTCGAGGAAGACGAACTGCCGGATTACGATCAACTATTTGGCGTTGACGATTTGGACTCGCTGCCGGAGCCGGAGGCGAACCCGATGGCGTGGCTCGAACAGTCCGACGTCATTACTGAGGATGAGGACGAAGACGAGGATGACGATCCCTTCGCGTGGATGCGCGAAGCGGACGCTCAGCCCGACGACGAAGACGAGCAGCCGACTTTCGAGCCGAGCATTGAAGATGGGCTGGATTTTGCCTACGCCGATGAATCGCTTTACGCCGAGGCACTGACAGGGGACCCCGATGCTGTGCCGAGCGATGAGGCGGACGCCGAGCCTTGGGCGGCGCTCGATTTCGGCGATGCTGGCGAGGACGCGGACGACGAAGCGGATTTCAGCACCGGCGATGCAGTCGCCGCGATGGACAACGTCAGCGCGCCTGACGGACGGCGCGGTTTGACGGCAATTTTGCAGGATGCTAACTTTGATTGGGTCGATCGGTCGCCGGACGAGATCGTCAGCGACGACGAGATGGACGAATGGCTTAATCAGTTTGGCGGTTCAAGCGAGCCGCGCCCGGACGTCAACGACGTCCCGGACTGGTTGACGCAGCTCGACGCGGATGACGTGACGGAAGTCGAAGCTGAGGAAGCAACTGATCCGTCCGATTGGCTGACGCAGATCGAGGACGAGCAGGACGAAGCCGAAGTCCAAGCCGTCGATGCGGTCGATCTGTTCACTGAAGCTGCCGACGTCGATGCGCCAGCCGACGCGCTAGCCGACGCGCTCATCGATGATGACAGCGATTGGCTCGCGCAGGTCGATCTTGACGAGGCTGAAGTCGAAAGTCCGGCGGAAGTTGTTGACGAGCCGGATTGGTTGCGCAGCCCGCAAACGTGGGATGATCAAGCCGAACGCCGACGCGCTAACTGGAGCGATAGCCGACGATAATACCGGCGGTGGGGACACTGAGCCAGCGCCGGAAGCTGAATCGGCGTGGATCGACGACGAGCCGATTGACGATAATGAGTTCGCCGAACCGCTGCTGGCATCTGCGGATGCTGAGGATGAGGCGGTTGCAGTGGATGTTTCGGTGGCTGAGGAGGACGACTCCGATCAGGTGCCGGGTCTTGTGCCGGAAGCGAGTAAGCCAGAGGATGTCACGGGAAAGATGATGAGTGATAACGAATTCAATTGGCTGAACGAACCAGACTCAGAAGCAGATGATCAGGGCGAGTTAGCCTCGGATATGCCGGACTGGCTGAACGAACTCGATCCGACGGGTGCAGCGGATCAGCCGGAAGATCAAGCTGATGCCGAGCCGATCCCGCTGGAAGATGAGTTTGCGTGGCTCGACGACACGGATCACTCCGAAGGACCGGTTGCCGCCGAAATTCCGGATTGGATGAGCGAACTCGCGCCCGATCCCGACGAAGCTGAGGCGGAGCCTGCGGCAGCAGCGGAACTCGACTGGACCGGCGAGTTTTCGACCCCAGACTCGGAAGCGGAAGCCGCGGTCGCCGGTGATGTGCCGGACTGGTTAAGCGAACTCGAACCGGGCAGCGACGAACCCCAGCCGGACGAAGAGCCGACCGAAGCTGCGCAGTCCGACTCGACCTACGAGGAAGAATTCTCGTGGCTGAACGAGTCCGAGACTGACGAAGCTGACGAGCTGGCACCGGCAGAAATGCCCGACTGGATGAACGAACTCGCGCCGAGCGAAGAACCGGAGCCGGAAGCCGAAGTCAGCGAACCCGAACCGCTGAGCGAAGTCGAAGCGGCGGCGGTCGCCGGAGAAATGCCGGACTGGTTGAGCGAACTCGAACCGAGCGAAGCCGAAGCCGAGCCGGAAGCTGAAATCAGCGCGACGGAACCGGAACTGGAATGGTCCGGCGAACTGGAAACGGTGGACGAAGAAGAAGCGGCAGCGGTCGCTGAAGAAGTGCCGGACTGGTTGAGCGAACTCGAACCGAGCGAAGCCGAACCGGAGCCGGAAGCTGAAATCAGCGCGACGGAACCGGAACTGGAATGGTCCGGTGAATTGGAAACGGTGGACGAAGAAGAAGCGGAAGCAGCGGTCGCTGAAGAAGTGCCGGACTGGTTGAGCGAACTCGAACCGAGCGAAGCCGAAGCCGAGCCGGAAGCTGAAATCAGCGCGACAGAACCGGAACTGGAATGGTCCGGCGAGCTGGAAACAGTGGACGAAGAAGAAGCGGCAGCGGTCGCTGAAGAAGTGCCGGATTGGTTAAGTGAACTCGAACCGAGCGAACTCGAAGCGAGCGAAGTCGAAACCGAGCCGGAAGCTGAAGCGGATTGGCTGAATCAACCCGCGCTGGACGAGGAAGAAGCAGCGGTCACCGAAGATGACGCGCTGGCGGAGACCTACGGTTGGCTCAACGAGCCTTCGGCTGAAGCTGAAGAAGAAGCCGCCGCCGCCGCGGAAGAAGTTCCCGGTTGGCTGGCTGACGAGAGTGAGCCGGAAGCGGCAGTGGTCGATGATTTCGAGTGGCTCAATGACGGCGTGAGCGAAGCTGAACTCGCCGATGCCGATTTCGAGGAAGCCGTCGAAGCCACCGCGTTTGACGATCAAGGCGAATTCGACGACAATCAAGCGGAGATTGGGACCGGCGCTGAGGATGAAGCACTCGAACCGGAACCGGCTCACAATGCGCCGGATTGGTTGAACGCGATGGTGCCGGGCTTGGACGTCGAGTACGACGTCGCCGACGACCTGAGCGAAGACGAAGCCGATACGACCGAAGAAGAACCGGAGGGCGAGACCGCGTGGTTGGTGGATCTCGTCGAGGAAGAGACGGCGGCGGTCGAGCAGCCGAGTTTTGCCTTCTCGCAGCCGCCGATGTGGTTGACGAGCGCGAGTTCGAGTTCGGCAGCCGACGCTGCCGACGACGATTTCCCCGACTGGCCCGCCGATGAGGGCGATGACGATTTGCCGGAGTGGTTGCGCTAAGCCTGCGGGTTGACTGCGTGTTCGATTGCCTGAGCGATTACGCGCCCGGATGGGTGCGGTGATTTTCCGAAGAGGTACGAGGTATGTCCGACAACACGCCCGATTTTGATAAGATGACGCCGGAAGAAATCATGGCTTGGATGGAGACTCTGGCGAAGCGTCAGGGCGCATCCGAGGGTTTCACGACCGAGGCGGACATGCAGATCGATGAGATCGATCCCGATACCGTTGTCATCGACGAGCCGGGTTACGTGCCTTATGGTCAAGAAGACAAGCAGCCTGCCGAGGTGAAGCCGCCGGTGCAAGCTCCCCCGCGCGTGCAGCCAACACCACCGACTCCGCCAGCACCGGTCGAGCGTCCGGCGGCTCAAACGCCGCAGTCGACGCCCCTGCCGCGCGCTTTCCCGTCGATCCCGCCGACGCCGAGTCACCCGGCACCGTCACAACCGGCGGCACAAGCGCGACCGCCACAGGAACAACCGCCACAAACGCCGTCGCGTCCGACACTCACGCAAAGCCAGCCACCCGCCCAACCCACCCGTCCCGCCGAGCGACCCGCACCGCCCGCGCGCGAGCCGGAGCCGATCTTACCGGCTGCCGCTCAGCCGCCGGTCGATGAGGGCGCGTTGGCATGGCTGGAAAGCCTCGCCGCCGACGAGAGCGAGAAGCTGTTCAACCTCGATCTCTCCGATCTGCCTGAAGAGACGGCGCTCAACGAGCCGACCCAGCCGATCAACCCGATGTCGTGGCTGGAAGACCTCGCCCGCTCGCAGGTCGCTGAGCCGTCGCTGGAGCGGTTGGGCGCGGATGATGACGATCAGGAAGAATCCGAGAAGCTCGATCCGTTTGCCGAAGGCGTCAACTCGATGGAGTGGATCGAGACGCTCGCCAAACGGCAGGGAGCGAAGCCGGAAGAATTAACCACCCGCGCCGGGATGAACATCCCCGTGCCGGATGAAACCGAAGTCGAAGCCGAAGATTATCAACCGTTCTCGTTCGACATGCCGCCGTCGCCGCGCCGCACCCCGGAAGCGCCCAACCTCGAAAACCCCGCCGATTGGCTGACGTCGCTGGCGGGCGAGGAGGGCTACAGCGAATTGGGTGTGCGCGCGACTCAGCCCGCTGCTGACGAAGGCGACGCTGACGCAGAAATGTCGCTGGACGATATTCAGGATGCCATCAACGCCGGGACGGTCACCGGCGAGCAGATGCAGTATTTCCTCGACCAGCAGACGAAACAGCTTGCGGATGAACCGGAATTCGAGGAGCCTGAGGAAGTCGAACCGGCGGAGCCGATTGCGCCGTCCGAGCTGCCCGACTGGTTGTCGGAACTGAAACCGGCACCGGAGGAAGCAGCCCCGGAGCCGACGACCCCGATCGACGCGCTGTTCGAGACCGAAGCAGCCTTGCCGTCGACCAACGCCGGGATGCCGGACTGGTTGCTCGACGACATGATGGACGAAGACTCGACCAACTTGGAGAGCATTTTCGCCTCCACCGAGGATGAGGACGATACCGGTGAATCCGCGCCGGTCGTGATCGCGCCGGACGAGCCGGATTACGAGTTTGAAGTCGATACGAACGATCCTTGGGTTGAAGCATTCGACCTCGAATACGAGCAGGGTATGCCGGACATCAGCGACATCCCTGACTGGTACAGCGAGAACGTCAACGATCCGGAGCGGATCGCCGCTGTCGAAGGGCAGGGCGACGCCGAGGCATCGTCCACGCTGGAAGCGGCGGCGCTGCCTGACGAGCGCGAACTCCCGCTCGGACAGGCGGAAGACATCCCCGAATGGGCGGCGGAATTCGCTGCACCCTCGGAAGCGGCAGCCAGCGACGACGTATTCGCCGAAATGCCGGATTGGCTGCGCGAAGTCGAATCGTCAGTTTCGCCCGAAGACATCCCCGATTGGCTAGTCGAGACGATCTCGGAGCCGGTCGAAGAAGCCGAGCCGGAAGTGATCACGCCGCCGGTCGCGGCGGCGCCGACTCCGCCGCCGCAGCCGACGCCAGCACCGGTACAGGCTGCGCCCCAAGCGCCCGCGCCGGAGCCGGTTCGCGCGGCAGCCGTGGATGCGCCGGAAACGCTGCAGCTTGCCCGCGATAAAGAGCAGAGTGGCGACCTCGAAGGCGCGCTAGCGGACTACGAAAGTATGATCCGCGCCAGCGCCGACCTCGACGCGGTCGTCACCGACCTGACGCAGTTGATCCAGTCCTACCGGACGACGCCCGCCGTCTATCGCGTGCTCGGCGATGGTTTGATGCGGCAGGGCAAACTGCAGGACGCGCTCAACACTTACCGCGAAGCGCTTAATCAGCTATAATCCCCGACATTGGTTTATAAACGTTGGCGATCGTGTAGGGGCGGAACTCAGTTCCGCCCCTACGTGTGACCTGCGGACGTTGCTACTTCAGGAGTTGGTTGTGGAACGCACATTGATCATTATCAAGCCGGACGCGAGTCCAGCGCGGGCTGGCGGGCGAAATTCTGAATCGTTTCGAGCGGCGCGGGTTGAAGATCGTCGGCATGAAGTTCATGTCGGTCTCGCGCGAACTGGCGCAGAAGCACTACGCTGTTCACGAAGGCAAGCCGTTTTACGCCGGACTGGTCGATTACATCACCTCGTCGCCGGTCGTGGTGATCGCGCTGGAAGGCAATAATGCGGTCGAAGCCGCGCGCGGCACGATTGGCGCGACCAACCCGACCAAAGCCGCCGCCGGGACGATCCGCGCCGACTTTGCCTTGGAGATTGGGCGTAATCTGGTGCACGGCTCGGACAGCCCCGAGAACGGCGCGATTGAAGTCGGCAACTTCTTCACCGATGCTGAACTGATCAGTTGGGCGCGCGTGACCGATACGTGGATTTACGAATAATCTGATGGCAAACGGGTAGGGGCGGGTTTCAAACCCGCCCCTACGTGGAAATTTCGACTACTGCGGCTTACTGGATGTTGACCAGCACGTTCGCTTGTTTCCAGAAACCCTCAAGGTCGTAGAAGGCGCGTTCCTCAGCGCCAAAGACGTGGACGAGCACGTCGCCGTAGTCCATCAGCATCCAACCGCTGTCGTTCTTGCCTTCGACCCCAACGGGCAGGCGGCTGTGCTGCTCTTTGATCTTCTCGCGCACGCCGTCGGCGATGGCTTTGATCTGGCGGTCGCTGTTGCCGGTGCAGATGACGAAAAAATCGGCGATGATCGCGTCGGGACGGAGGTCGAGCAAGACGATATTTTCGGCTTTTTTGTCCTCGACAGCATCGACAATATCATGGGCTAAATCTAAAGAGTCCAGAAAATTCCTCCTGATTGGTCACACTGTAGCGTTTCGCTTCATTCTAGCACAGTCTGTATGATGGTCAATTTCGTTCAAATACGACTCTAACGGAGATCGGATGGACAAACACATCGCGTTTACGGCAGCGAGCGGCGGCGAGCGGCTGGACAAGGTTGTCGTCGCCCGCGTCGGCGATCAACTGACGCGCACGCAGGTGCAGGCGCTGATCCGCGATGGGCAGGTGACGGTCGACGGCGCAGCAGTCAAGGCAAGCGCGAAGCTCAAAGGCGGCGAGCGGATCGTCGTGACCGTGCCGCCGACGCCGGAAGATCACAGCGTCGAGCCGGAGTCGATCCCGCTCAAGATCGTCTACGAAGACAACGACCTCGCCGTGATCGACAAGCCCGCCGGGTTGGTGGTGCATCCCGGCACGGGCAACGAGACGGGGACGCTGGTCAACGCGATTCTGGCGCGCTATCCGCAGATCGCCGAGATGAACTACGCCCCCAAGCGACGCGGGATCGTCCACCGGCTCGACAAGGACACCAGCGGCTTGATCCTGATCGCCAAGCGCGCGTCTGCGCTGCATCGCCTAATGGGACAGTTTCAGCAGCGGACGGTCGAGAAGGTCTATACCGCGCTGCTGGAGCGCACCCCCAAGACGCCGACCGGACGGATCGAAGTCCCGATCGGGCGTGACCCGAACAATCGCCGCAAGATGTCGGCGCAGCGTGATGGACGTCCCGCCATCAGCGAATATACGGTGGTGGAGCGCTTCGAGGATGGGCGCGCGCTGGTGCAGGTCAAGCTGCTGACCGGGCGGACGCATCAGATTCGCGTCCATATGGCGTTCATCAACTGCCCGATCGTCGGCGACAAGCTCTACGGCTATAACAAGCAACTCCTGCTGCGGCGTCAGTTCTTGCACGCGGGTCGGCTGTGCTTCGATCAGCCGCGCACCGGCGAGCGCTTGTGTTTTGAGTCGCCGCTGCCGGAAGCGCTGGAAGCAGTATTGAATACCCTGCGTAAAGGTCGATGATTTTTCAGAGATTCGCTACAATGAGTAGGTAATCCGATCGGTTAATTTGTGCCGTCGGTAGGGGCGCACGGCTGTGCGCCCCTACACCAACGATCGACATGACAAAGGATGATTCATGCGAGAAATCACGGTTGCGGTCGTGCAAATGAAGCCCCGGCTCGGCGAAGCTGAGGATAATCTGGTCAAGATTTCGGAGATGATCGCCAAGATTGCGTCGCAGCAGAAAGTCGACTTGATTGTCTTCCCGGAGTTGGTGACGAGCGGTTACGAACTCGGCTTGCGCTTCACCGAACTGGCGCAGCGCGTGCCGGGACCGACGGTCAACTTGATCGCCCAGCGCGCCAACGAGTACGGCGTTTACGTCGCCTTCGGGATGGTCACCAAAGAGCGGGTCGAGTCGGTGTTGTACAACTCGGCGATCTTGATTGGACCGGAAGGCGATCTGGTCGAGGTCTACAACAAAGTCCACCTGCGCGGCGAGGAGCGGATGGCGTTCCGCGAGGGCTTCAAGATGCCGGTGATCGAGACCGAGATCGGCACGCTCGGCTTGATGATCGGCTACGACTTGGCATTCCCGGAAGTGGCGCGCAGCCTCGCGCTCGACGGCGCGGAGATCGTCTGCGTGCTGGCGAACTGGGAAGCTGCCGCCATCGACGAGTGGAAGACTTACATGCGGGCGCGCGCCTATGAAAACTCGGTCTTCATGGTCGGCGCGAACCGCACCGGCGAGGACGTGACGCTGACCTTCGGCGGCGAGAGCATGATCGTCGGACCGCGCGGCGAGATTCACGCCTCGCTGGCGGGCGAGACCGACGAGGAAACCGGCGCGCCGCTGGAAGGCTTCACCGTCGCGCGGATCGACCTCGACGAAGTGCGGCGCAACCGCGAAGAATACCAACTGATCCAGAACCGCCAACCGACCGTGTATCGCTCGATTGTGCGGCGCTACTAACGCGATTGGTCGAGGCGGCTGATGATCGAGACGACGGCTACGCCGGTGCCCACTCTGACCAGCGTACCTAGCGCGACCCCCAACGCTGGCAGCTTGATCGGAAGCCAACAGCAAGCTGCCACGCTGCTTGCTCAGCTGGGGGATCGGTTCGTCTTGTTCTTGCCGACGATTTTAGTGGCGATCCTGATCTTCGTGCTGTTCTGGTTCGCGGCGCGGCTGGCTGCGCGGCTGATCAGAAGCGTCGGCAAGCGGATGAACCTCGATTTAACCGTCCGCGATTTGCTGGCGGACGGCACCCACATCGTCGTTATCATCGTCGGTGCGATCACGGCGTTGGGGACGGTCGGCATCGACGTGTCGGCGTTGGTCGCCGGACTGGGGCTGACCAGCTTCGCGCTCGGCTTGGCACTCAAGGACATCGTCAGCAACGTCGTCTCCGGCGTGCTGATCCTGACCTATCATCCGTTTCGCATCGGCGATACGGTCAGCGTCAGCGGCAGCGAGGGCGTCGTGATCGATGTCAACCTGCGCTATACCATCCTGCGCGCGGCGGGCAAGATCGTGTTGATCCCCAATCAGAACGTCTTCTCGAACGTCGTGATCGTCGACCAGCCGATTCCGCCGTCACAGGAAAGTTAATCGATGGGCGGGCAGCGTTTCGCCACCCTTGCCGCGCTGCTGGTGATCGCCGCTGCGATTGTCGGCGGCGGGGCGCTGCTGCTGGCGACCCGTCCCGCGCCCGTCCAGATCACGATCAATCCGCCTGCACCGACCCCGCTGCCCAGCCCAACCGCATCACCTGCGCCGCTCCAAGTCTACGTGACCGGGGCGGTCAATCAGCCGGAAGCGCTGGTCAGCTTGCCCGCCGGCAGTCGGGTCGCTGATGCGATTGCGGCGGCGGGTGGCGCGGCGCCTGATGCCGATCTCCAGCGGATTAATCTCGCGGCGGCGCTCCATGACGGCGATCAGGTGCAGGTCTACGCCGTCGGTGAGAGCGCGCCGGTGGCGGCTCCCGGCGCGGGCGATTCGACAACCGCTGGCAGCAGCGCGATCGTCCACGTCAACACGGCGACGCTGGCGGAGTTGGAGACGCTGCCGGGGATCGGTCCGGCGCTGGCGCAGCGGATCATCGACTACCGCGCGGCGAACGGACCCTTCACGACGCTCGAATCGCTGACCGGAGTCAGCGGCATCGGCGACCGGACGGTCGAGCATTTGGCGGGGCTAGTGACATTTGACTGAGGAGCAGCATCCGTTTTGTTATTGAACGGTGTTCGACAGCACCCTATAATAATCATGTTAGTGGGGATCGCTGCGTGCTTCGTCGCTACGACGCTTTGGCTCATCGGCGCGCTACTGCGTTGATTCGCCTTTCCGCTTGTCCGTCGGGGGATGCACGCGCTTGGCGGAGGATTTATGGACAGCGGTGGTATCGCGCACCGAGATCGCATCCTATATGGCTCGCGCTGGGCGCTGCTGCTGCTGCTCTACGGTCTCTTATTCCTGTTTCGTAATCAAGTTGATACGTTTAATACCAACAGCCTCGTGATGGCGTTCGTCGTCAGCGCGGTCGCCACTGTGCTGCTGTTTCCGTTTCTGCGCTCGCGTGCCGCACCGATTGCGATCTTTGTGGTCGATCTGCTGCTGGCGGGGGTGCTGACGTGGCTCAGCGGCGGCAGCGCGTTCGTGATCGTGGGTGGCGGCGGCGCGCTGATGTTCGCTAGTCTGCTGCGCCAGCACGTTCGCTGGAACATCGCCCAAGTGATCGGCATTGGCGTGGTGCTGACGCTGCCGGTCGCGCTGCCCGATAGCCCGCTGAATATGTCGGCGCTGCTGGCGCTCGTCCCGATTGGCTTGGCGACGATCCTCGTCAGCGTGGCGGCTGACACGGAAATGGGGCGGCTGCGACAGCAGGTCGAGTCGCTCGACGGCGCGCGGGCGACCTACATCGAGGACAGCCGCCAGCGCACCCGCGCCATCGCCGAACTGACCTTCACCATGAGCGCGACGCTCAATTACCAAAAAGTGCTGGATGCGATGCTCGAAGCAGGGCGGCTTGGCTTACGGCTGCCGGAGCGCGAGCAGGCGAAACTGTTCGCCGGAGTGTTCCTGTTCCATGTCGACGACAACCGGCTGCACGTCGTTTCGTCGCGGCGTTTCACCCGCGCGGACGAGGCGCGGACGCTCTCCGGCACTGAAGGGATCGTCGGGCGAGCGCTGCACGAGGCGGTGCCGGTCTTCGGCACCGACGCCGACCGCGATGGCGAGCTGCTCAACTACATCGCCTTTCAGGGCTGCAAATCGTTTCTGTGCATTCCGCTGCGGGCGGGCTTCGACAACTTTGGCGTGCTGCTGTTCGGCAGCGATACGCCCAACGCCTTCACCCAAGATCACGGCGAACTGCTGACGGCGCTCGGCGTGCAGGCGACACTGGCGCTCCAAAATGCGGTGCTCTACAGCAACTTGATTCAGGAGAAAGAGCGGATCGTCGACATCGACGAGGAGGCGCGCAAGAAATTGGCGCGCGACCTGCACGACGGTCCGACCCAGAGCGTCGCCGCGATCACCATGCGGATGAGCTACATCTTGAAGCTGTTTCAAAAATCGCCGCAGCAGGTGCCGGACGAGATCAAGAAGGTCGAGGAACTGGCGCGGCGTACCACCTCGGAAATTCGGCATATGCTGTTCACACTGCGCCCGCTGGTGCTCGAATCACAGGGGATGTCGGCGGCGCTCAACCAACTCGCCGATAAAATGTACGACCTGTACGGGCAGGCGGTGGCGGTGCGCGTCGAGCGCGGTGTCGAGGACCGGCTCGATTATCAGCAGCAGGGTGTGATCTTCTACATCGTCGAGGAGGCGGTCAACAACGCCCGCAAGCACGCCCAAGCCAAACTGATCAGCATTTCGGCGATGCAGCAGAACGACATGGCAATCGTGCAGATCGCCGACAACGGGGTCGGCTTCGACATCGCCAAGATACAGGCAGGCTACGAGTTGCGGGCGAACGCCAGCTTGGGCATGGTCAACATGCGCGAGCGCGCCGAACTGCTCGACGGCTCGCTGAGCATGGACAGCGTGATCGGCAAAGGCACAACGATCACGCTGGTGCTGCCGCTGCAAGCCTCGGAAGCGGTCAAGTCGGCGAACGGCTTCAACCGTCCCAGAACCAAACTGGCGCTGGCGGCTGCCGCGCGCGTCGAGGGCGCTCACATCCGCGATCCGTATCTCTGAGAAGCAGTACTGAGTGCTGAGTACCGAGTACTGAGTTAAAATCCCCTACAGATTCGAATTGAGATTAAGGTGCGTCGTTCAGGGTGCAGTACGCTGCGCCCCTACAGCGAACGCGCACGCCAAGTACCGCTGCTTATGTCCTTGACTCAGTACTCAGCACTCGGTATTCGGTACGATTTACTCACTTTCGCCTAGTGGAGCTTAACGCATGACCCATTCCGACCTTGCCGCGCTGCGCGGTGAACCGAGCTACGTCTGGCGCGCGGGACAAGAACGCCGCCTGCAAATGATCGCGGCGTGGGCGAAGCTGGACGACGCCTACGTGCTCGATGCGGGCTGCGGGGTGGGGATGTACACGTCCAAGTTTATCGAGCGCTACACGCCGCACGTCGAAGGCATCGAGTACGAGTACGAGCGCGCGCTGGAGGCGCAGGTGACGACGCCGCACGCGGTCGTCGCCGCCAACGAGTATCTACCCTATCCGACGGACTACTTCGACGCGATCCTCTCGCACGAGACGCTGGAACACGTCGCCGACGATCAAGCGGCGGCGCGCGAATTGGTGCGGGTGCTCAAGCCGGGTGGTCGGCTGGTGATCTTCGTGCCGAATCGCTGGTATTTCTTCGAGACGCACGGACATTACTGGCACGGTGAATATCACTTCGGCAACACGCCGCTGATCAACTACCTGCCGGATCGCTGGCGGAATCAGCTTGCGCCGCACGTGCGCGCCTACACCAAACGCGGACTGCTGCGCCTGTTCGACGATCTGCCGGTGCGGGTGGTCAAGCATACGCGGATCTACGGGGCATACGACAACCTGATCGCGCGCTTCGGCGGAGCAGGGCGCGTGCTCCGCGCGGTGCTGCAAGGCGTCGAGGGCACGCCGCTGGATACTTACGGGCTGTCGCATTTCCTCGTGATGGAAAAAGACGAGTACCGAGTGCTGAGTACCGAGTGCTGAGAAAAAGATTCAACGCAAAGGCGCGAAGACGCTAAGACGCAAAGAGGGCGCAGCCCGCTGCGCCCCTACGACTGACCGAATGTAATCAAAAAGGACGCCTAGCTGAGCGTCCTTTGTTTTTAGCTGAAAGCTGACCGCTAACTGCTGAGCGCTTTTTACGCCCGCTTGAGCGTGATCGAGCGACCGCGAATGGTGCCCTTTTGCATCTGGCTGAGCACGCGGTCGACGTGGATGTCCTTCACGTCAACGAGCGTTTCGTCGGCGTGGATGTCGATCGCACCAATCGCGCGACCGGGGATTCCGGCTTCACCGGCAATCGCGCCGACCACGTCGCCCGGTTGAATCCCGTGCTGACGTCCGGCGTTGAGCAGCAGTCGCACCATGCCCGGCTCTTCGCGACGCGGGCGCTTGCGTGAGCGCTCGCTGCTGCGGGTGCGGTCGCGATCGTAGCGCTCGTTGGGTTCGCGGACGTCTTCGACCGGACGCTGCGTCTCAGCAGCGCGGGCGAAGCGGATGGCGGCGGCGGCGACTTCGGTCGCGTCGTAGCCCGCTTCCAGCAGCCGGTTGACCACCGACAGCTCGCGTCCGAGATCGGTTTCTGCCAGCAGCGTTTCCAGTTCAGCGGAGAAACGGGCGTCGCGGCGGGCGTAGACCTCGGCGCGATTAGGCAGCTGCCCGCGCTCGATGCGCTGCCCGGTGAAGCTCTCGATCGTCTTGAGCCAGCGCCGCTCGCGCGGCGTCACCAGCATGATAGCGATGCCGGCTTTACCGGCGCGTCCCGTGCGCCCGATGCGATGGACATAGTCCTCGGCATCATAGGGAACGTCATAGTTGATCACGTGCGACATGTCCTCGATGTCCAAGCCGCGCGCGGCGACGTCAGTCGCCACGAGGATGTTGACCTGTCCATGCCGGAAACGACGCATCACGGTTTCGCGGGCATCCTGTGCCATGTCGCCGTGCAGCGCTTCAACCGCATAATTTCGGCTGATCAGCGTCTCGGCGAGGCTGGCTGCGCCCAATTTGGTACGGACGAAGATCAGCGCACTGGTCAAGTCCTCGACTTCGAGCAAGCGCGAGACGGCGGCGAGCTTATCGCGCTCGTCGACCAGATAGTAGCGCTGCTCGACCTGCGGCACGGTCATCGTCTTGTGCTCGATGGTCAGGGTCAGCGGATCGTGCATGTACTTACCCGCCAGCCGCCGGATGTCTGCCGAAAGCGTCGCGGAAAAGAGCGCGGTCTGACGTTCGCCGGGGGTGCGGCTGAGGATTGTCTCGACGTCGTCGACGAAGCCCATCTTGAGCATTTCGTCGGCTTCGTCGAGCACGAGGTAGCGAATGCCGCTTAAATCGAGCGCGCCCTTGTCGATCAAGTCGATCACGCGCCCCGGCGTGCCGACGACGATGTGAACACCGGCGTTCAGCCGCTTGATCTGGCGGGCGTAAGATGATCCGCCGTAGATCGCCAGCACGCGCGCGCCGAGATGCCTGCCATACTGGAAGATGGCTTCGGAAACCTGATTGGCGAGTTCGCGCGTGGGCGCAAGGACGATGCCCTGCACACTGCGCTCGGAGAAATCGAGTTTTTCTAACAAGGGGAGGGCGAAAGCGGCGGTCTTACCGGTGCCGGTTTGCGCCTGACCTAACACGTCGCGCCCGTCGATCAACGCCGGGATCGCGCGCTCTTGAATTGGGGTCGGGGATTCGTACCCCAGTTCGGTAACAGCCCGCACCAACTCTGGGCGCAGACTTTCAAAAACGTTTGCCATACTGCTCCTTAAAAACAGCGAAAACCCTGCTCAAATGCAGGATAGTGATTTCGGGGGAGAATCGTAGAATGGTTCTTACGGTTAGATGTATTATAACACGAGACCTAAGGCGATCAATCGCGGATTTCTAAGATTCATTTGAACCACAGGGCACACAAAGGACGAACTGAAAATGGCGGCGAATATTTTTTTGCAGGCGGCGCTGAACGGCTCGCGGGGCGTGGGGGCACATCCGGCACTTCCGGTGACCTTCGACAACATTGCTTTGGACGCGCGGGCGGCGGTCGCGGCAGGGGCGGCGGCGGTACATTTTCACGTTCGGGACAATGCCGGAAATGAGAGCCTTGCCGCCGAGGACGTCGACCGCTGTGTCGAGGCGTGCCGCCGGGCGATTGCGTCCGTGCCGCTGGGCGTGAGCACGGGCGCGTGGATTTTGCCTGACGTCGCTGACCGGCTGGGACAGATCAGCGCGTGGCGGGTGCTGCCGGATTTCGCGTCGGTCAATTTTCACGAAGAGGGTGCGGAGCAGGTGGCGAGTCTGCTGGCGCAGCGTGGGATCGGCGTCGAAGTGGGCTTACCGTCGGCGGAAGCTGCGCTGAAGGCGCTCAACAGCGGTTGGGCGGATCGCTGTGTGCGGATGCTGATCGAGCCGGAGGATACCGACATCGAGATGGCGCTGGCGATCACCAGCGCGATTGAGAGCGTCCTCAGCGGGATCAGCGGTGCGGTTCCGCGGCTGCTGCATGGCGGTGACACGACCGCGTGGGCGCTGATCCGGGAAGCCGCCCGGCGCGGGTATCAATCGCGGATTGGGCTGGAAGATACGCTGCGGCTGCCCGACGGCAAACCTGCTGAGAGCAACGAGCAAATGGTCAGCATCGCCATCGCGTTGATGGCGGGCGCGTAGCGATGTTACCGGGGCGCACGCCATGCGCCCCTACCGGTCGGGCGTTTTATTCGATTGGGTGCGCCGCCGCCGCGATCATCGCGTAATGCTGGCGCGGCTCGCGGACGCTGATCATCACCAGCGCCGTGATAATGCCGCACGCCGCTGCGATCAGAAAGGTCGAACTGTAGCCGAATTGATCTGCCAGCCAACCGCCGATCAGCGGGGCGAGCAGCGCTGCCGGAGCGACCATGGTGTTGATCAAGCCGATGTAATAGGGGCGATCTTCCGGCGGACCGAATTCATAAGTCAGAGCGTTGACGGTGGTCCAGAGCGCTGCACCCGCTGCGCCTGCCATCGCAAAGACAACGTAGAACCATTCAACCGACGGCGCGGCTAATGCCAGCAGCGCGCTTCCGCCCGCCAGCACCGCGCCGAGCGCGAAGATCAGGCGGTGGCTGGTGCGGTCGCCGAGCCAACCCAATGCGATGTTGGCGACCGTCTGCGTCAGCATGAGGACGCTGGTCATGATGCCGGCGGTGCCGGGGTCCATGTTGTGCGTGCGCGTCGCATAGACGGTGAAGAAGGCGAAGCCGACCGAAGCGATCTGAGCGGTGATGCGCGCCAAGATGAACAGGCGCAGGTTGTGATCGCCACTTAGGATATCGCGGATGCCGCGCCAGAATTCGCGCGTGGTGCGCGAGGTTTCGCGGGCGGGCGGCGACTCCGGCTCACGGGTCGAGCCGAGGAAGCCCAGCGAGACCATCATCGCGATCCCGGCGATCAGGAAGCAGAGGGCGAAACTGTGCGGCGCAGCAATGCCCGCGAGAATCACGCCGGCGACGACCGCGCCGAGGCTGCCGAGCAGATTGGCGGCGGCGGATTGGGAGCCGTAGAAGGTGCCGCGCCAGTCGGCGGGCATGATCTTGCCGATCATGCTCTGCCACGCTGTGCCGGTCAGCCCGCCGCCCATCGCCTGCCACGTAATCAGTATGAAGGTCAGGATCAAGCCGAGTTCTTTGCCGATGACCGGCAGCAGCAGCGCGACCAATGCTACCGCGAAGAAGGGAATCCGCTCATTGAGCGTCATCAACATGACCATCGGTTTGTAGCGGCGCAGCCGTGCGACCCGGTTCGCCGTGAGCAGTTGGGGAAGCTGCCAGCCGACCATGTGCATCGCGGCGATCAAGCCGATCAGCGCGCTGGAGTCGGTCAGCGTGGAGACGAACAGCGGGATCACCGTCACGTAAGAGGCGATGCCCAAGCCGAAGCCAAAAAAAGCACCGTCAAGCGTATTGACGGTGAAATTGAAGCGGACGTTTTTCCGAATTTCTTCGCGCAAGTTGCTACCTCATATAGACCGTCACGATTCTACCATCGAAGCGACGGCTTGTGATGAGTCCGTATGGACTTAAAGAACAGCTTTTAGCGGTTGGCAATTAGCGCTCGCGACCCCACCCCCGCGCTGGGCGAACCGAAGGTTCGCCATCGCTTCCCCTCCCCGAATTCAGGGAGGGGAGAGCGCCTCGTCCGTTTCAAGGGGGGATGGTCAAGTTTTACGCTGATTCGACAGGGTGAAGGTGGTTTTGAAACCATCTGAAAAATCATCCTCGCTCTCGTGACAGCGCAGTTGTAGGGGCGAGGCATGCCTCGCCCCTACGCAAAGATTGCGGATAGTCAGACTATTGTTAACGCGAATTATGGTTAAGCCAGCTACGGGCACGAGTTTTCCCGTGTAGGGGCGCACAGCCGTGCGCCCCTACGATGACAAATCCCGCTCAGATTTGTTATCCATAACTGACGTTTGTTAGGAGCGGGGCTAGAAATACCGCCGATGCGCGGGTTACAGCACTTCGCGCTGGTTGCGGAACTGCGTTTCGTAGAGTTGGGCGTACAAACCGCCTTGATCGAGCAGGGCGGCGTGGGTGCCGCGCTCGATGATGCGCCCGCGATCCATGACGAGAATCAGGTCGGCGGCGAGGATCGTGCTCAAGCGGTGGGCGATCACGATGCTGGTGCGGTTGGACATGATCTTTTCGAGCGCATCCTGAATCAGTGCCTCGGATTGGCTGTCGAGGCTGCTGGTCGCTTCGTCGAGCACCAGCACGCGCGGGTCTTTGAGGATCACGCGGGCGATGGCGAGGCGCTGCTTCTCGCCGCCGCTCAGCCGGTAGCCGCGCTCGCCGACGACGGTGTGATAGCCGTCAGGCATCCCCATGATGAAGTCGTGGATGTTGGCGGCTTTACAGGCGGCTTCGACCTGCGCTTGAGTCGCATCCATGCGGGCGTAGAGCAGGTTGGTCAAAATCGTGTCGTGAAACAGGTAGGTCTCCTGCGTGACCATGCCGACCGCGTCCGTCAGCGAGTCGAGGCGCACGTCGCGCAGGTCGTGCCCGTCGAGCATGAATCCGCCCCTCGGTCGGGTCATAGAGGCGCGGGATCAGGTAGGTCATGGTCGTTTTGCCGGCGCCGCTCGGTCCGACCAAGGCGACGAGCTGCCCCGGCTCGATGGCGAAAGAGACGTCTTCCAGCGCGATCAGGCGCGCTTGCGTCTTGGCGTCGCTGTCGCCGTCGCCGTTGAGCTTTGCTGCCATTGCTACTGGCGGCGGGCTTGTCATCGCCGGAGAGGACCGCGCGCACGTTTTCGATTCGCCCATGCCGCCGCACGTCGCTGAGCAGCCCCTCGTCGGAGGTGCTGTAGCGGAAGGTTACGTTCTCGAAGACCAGCGCGCCCTGCACGTCGTGAAGCTGGATCGCATCCGGTTTTTCCTCGATGTCCAGCGGCAGGTCGACGATCTCGAAGACGCGCTCGAAGCTGACCATTGAGGTCGTGAACTCGACCGGCACGTCAACCAGATACTGCATCGGACTGTAAAGCTGACCCAAGTAGGCGGAGAAGGCGACCAGATCGCCAATGGTGAAGGTGCCGCCGAGCACCAGATGTCCGCCGCCCCAGTAGACCAGCGCCGTCCCGATGACGGTCGCGCCGCCGAGCAGCGCCCAGAATTGGCTGCCGGTGACCGCCCGCTTGACGCCAATGTCGCGGACGCGCGCCGCCCGCTGGGCGAAGCGATCGACTTCGAGGTCACGCCGCCCGAACAGCTTGACCAGCAGCGCGCCGCTGATGTTGAGCGTCTCGGCGATCATCGCGTTCATCTCGGCGTTGTTGTCCATCGCTTCGCGGGCGATCCCCCGCAGCTTGCGACCGATAGCGCGGGCGCTGAAGATGAACAGCGGAAAGACGATCAAGCCGAGGAGGGTCAGCCGCCATTCGAGGGCGAACATCACCGCCAGCGTAGCGATCAGCTTGACGGCGTTGGTGACGATGCCGACGATCGTGTCGCTGATGGCGGTTTGCGCGTTGATCACGTCGTTGTTGAGGCGGCTCATCAACTCGCCCGATTTGGTGTTGGTGAAGAAGCGCAGCGACATCCGCTGCAGGTGCGAATAGAGACTGACGCGCAGGTCGTAGATCACGCCCTCGCCGACAAACGAGTTCAACTGCCGGATGATGATGCCGACGACGCTCGACACAATCGGGATCAGGATCAAGCCAATCGCCAGCAGGTCGAGCCGGGAGGCAGCGGCAGCGGCGTCCGCTGCGATGCTGGCGGCGTTCAAGGTGTGGTCGAGCAGGTCGCGGACGATCAACGGCGTGAGCAGCCCTAAGCCTGACTGTACCAAAATCAGGATCAAGACGATCACGATGCGGGTGCGGTAGGGGTTGGCATACGCCAGCACCCGGCGCACGAGCGCCCGCGTGATTTTCGTATCCTTACGCTCGTTGTCGTCCGGGTAGGCGTAGCGCCACATTCTGCCACCACCTCGCATATGCTTACTTTCTTGGTTTTAGGCTGATACATACAGCGTATCAGCAGCGAACTATAGTCGATCCTTCAGTAAGGCGGTACTGGAAATAGGGACAGGTCAGCCGCCCCTTCACCTACACCAATGGGGAGAAGGGGCACCGATCGCTAAAGCGTGCTTAGCCGCCGGACGATAGGTTGAGGTCGTTCGGCGCGCTGCTGGTGATGGTGAATGCCATCGCCGCGCCGACGTTCGACCCGTTGACCGCCAACTGCACGTTGTAATTCCCGGCGACGTAGTCAACCTCGGAGGCGGGCATGTGAAACCAGATACAAGCGCTGCGGATGGCGAAATCGGGCGTCCATTCGTAATAGGCGACCTGCGTGCCTTCGTAATACCACGTCGAGCTAAAGGTTGTCCCGGCGGCGGTGTCATTGGCGGTCGCCGTCACGTAGATGTCGGTCGCGCTCATGGTGAAAGTATTGGTCGGGTCGATCGGGCAGTCGTCGCTGCCCACTTGCCCGGCGATTTGGATATTGGTGAGCGGCGCGCCGCTGGTATCGGCGGGCGGTTGCTGATCTTGCTGCTGGGCGACCGCTGTCGGCGTGGTCGGGACAAGTTGACTATCGCCGCGCGCGCTGCCTTGTCCGCTCACCTGCGGGGTGAGCAAGGGGTTGGCGACTTGGGGCACGGAGGACGTCGGCACGTCGGCACTTTGGGGTGCCACGATCGGCGCGACCGGCGTAATCCCGCTGGCGTCGACAAAAGGTGTGCCCTGCGCCATCAGTGTGGCGACGATCCGCGTGCTCTGCAAATCAGCATTGCCGACGGCGGTCTGCGCGTTTTCGAGCGTCAGCATCATCCGGTCGGCATTGACGGTGGCAGTCGCGCGCACGGCGGCGATCTGCGTCTGCGCGATCTCGTTTTGTAGATTTTCCGTTTGGAGGTCGGCGGGTTGCGAGAAGAAGTTACACGCGCTGAGGAGAGTGACGCTGCTGATCAACAGCAGAAAGATGGTCAGACGTTTCATAAACCACGATCTCTAGCCTTCGATAAAGCGGCTTCAGTGTACCAGAGCGGGAGAAATCGGCAAGAGAGCGTTGGTTGAACGCTGAGAAAACGACCTCACCCCCGTCCCCTCTCCGTAAGGACAGAGGTGAAAAATCGAGCGTATGATCGGGTTCGATGCTGCTGTGCAGGCTTGATAAAACAAACGACCTCGCGGTTGGGCGAGGTCGCTGCTTGGGGGGTCTCAGTGGAGGTGGGCGACACTGCCATCGCCGTCCGCTGAACTCGAAACAATGCGTCTACAGGTTTAGTCGGCTGTTAAGTTTCGAAGAGCGTAGCCCCAGCCAACCCGGTACGCGCTCGACTAGCCGATGGATCTTAAGCTGACGGTTATCGGCGTGACGTCAGCAGCACTCCGCCTTTAGTGACGCCCACCAATCCATCCGGGCGAAGACGGACGGGGCGGACGGCTGGGTTACTATGACCCAGCACCCTGACTAATTCGCCTTAGGCGGCGTAAGCCAGAGCAGGTTGGTTGTTATTGGCATTTATAGCCGTGCCCATTTTTACGTGGTTAGGCGCCACGACCTGCTACACGGTCTCAGCCTTCAACGTCGAATCTAGTTCACCCCCGTGTAGTAATCATTATACGCGATAACGGGCAGATTTTGAAGAGTGAGGCTGACCCCACCCCCGCGCTGCGCGCTTCCCCTCCCCGACTTCAGGGAGGGGAGAGTGCCTTCGCCCGTTTCAAGCGCCAGTTGTCAAATTTGAAGACTTATCGACACCGCAGTTGTGTGCCCCTACAAAAAACGTAACTCAGGGGGCTAGGTCACTGCTCGACGGCTTGGAGCACCGCCGCCAAGTCTTGGCTGCCCAACCCGGCGGCGCTGGCGCGTTGATAGAGCGCGGAGGCTGCTTGCACGTCGGCGAGCTTGAAATCGAGCTGCTCGGCGAGCGCGAGGGCATAGCGCGTATCCTTGACGATGTTGTCCACCGAGAAATCGGTATCCGTGAAGCGATGCTGCTCGAAGCGCGGCATTTTCGCCTTTACGATCGGGCTGCCGCCCGCCCCTTCGCTGATTAGCTGCGCGATCTGGTCGCGGTTCAAGCCTGCTTTTTCGCCCATGGCGAGTGCTTCGGCGGCGACTGCCAGCTGCACGGCGATCTGCATGTTGTTGATCAACTTCCACGTCGCGCCCATGCCGATCTCGCCCATATGGTTGATCTGGCGGCTGATCGCTTCGAGGACGGGACGGGCTTGGTCGAGCAGTTTCGCCTTCCCGCCGACGAACAGGACCAGCTGCCCATCCGCAGCGGCGGCTTTGCTGCCGGTGACCGGCGATTCCAGAAAGTCGAAGCCGCGCAGCTCGACTTCATGCGCCAAC
This sequence comes from uncultured Chloroflexia bacterium, assembly GCA_963727545.1. GTDB lineage: Bacteria > Chloroflexota > Anaerolineae > Aggregatilineales > Phototrophicaceae > Flexifilum. Next base: position 149,296 of record CAVSGS010000020.1, on the reverse strand, counting down.
TCGCGCACCCAATCGGGCGAAATGGTGCTGCAATCGATGATCAGCGCGCCGGGTTTCGCGGTGTCCAGCGCGCCCGCGCCGACTCCCTCACCGCCGAGCCAGACCGCGCGCGACGCCTTGTCGTCCGTGACCATTGCCACGATTACGTCGGCGTCGCGGGTGGCTTCACGCGGCGTATCGACGACGCGCGCGCCCAGCGCGGCAAAGGGTTCTGCTTTGCTGCGGGTGCGGTTGTAAACGGTCAGGTCGAACCCGGCTTTCAGCCAGTTCGCCGCCATGCCTGATCCCATAATGCCCAGCCCTAGAAGTGCTATCCGCTGCACGGTTTATGCTCCTCAATTCTGCTTAACTTGATGTGTAAGGTAGCCCAAATGGGGCGCGGGATCAATGACCTCGGCTGTCCAATCGGGGGCGGAAGCTATCAGGTGTATTTTGTAGGGGCGTTATATATAACGCCCCTACGGGGAGTTTTGGGGAACGTTATTTCCCTAACCGCTTGGTGACCTCGGCGGTGAGGGCGGGGACGATCTGGTACAGGTCGCCGACCAAGCCGTAGCGCGCCAGCTTGAAGATCGGCGCTTCGGGGTCTTTGTTGATGGCGACGATGATCTGGCTGGTGCGCATCCCGGCTTGGTGCTGGATCGCGCCGGAGATGCCGCAGGCGATATACAAATCCGGTGAGACGACCTTGCCGGTCTGCCCGACTTGGTGGGCGTAAGGGATGTATCCGGCATCGACGGCGGCGCGGCTGGCGCCGACCGCTGCGCCGAGCGCGTCCGCGAGCGGCTGGATCACGTTAGCGAAGCCGTCCTTCGCCTTCCAGACGGTCGGCGTCGCCCGCGTCGGCGGGGGCGTCTTTGGGATTGTTCGCCATGCCGCGCCCGCCGGAGATGATGATCGCGGCGTCGGTCAGGTTGACCTGTCCGCTTTCCTGCTCGAATGACTGGACTTTGGTGGCGATCTGGTCTTCGCTCAGCACCGGGTCAACCGCCGTGATCGCGGGGCTTTTGCTCGTGTCCGGCGCGGCGGCTTTGAAGGCGCGCGAACGCACGGTCACGAACTGAGTTGCGCCGGAGAGGACTTCGGCGTCGCTGAGGACTTTACCCGCGTAGACCGCGCGCTCGGCGTTGATCTTGCCGTCGCTCACGGCGAGCGAGAGCACGTCGCCGAGCAGCGGACTGTCGGTGTCGGCGGCGGAGGCTGCCAGCAGTTCGCGCCCGCGCCCGGTCGCGGCGGCGACGACCGCCTGCGGCTGCTGATCCTGCACCAGCTTGGTCAGCAGGGCGGCGTAAGGCTCCAAGCGGATGGCGTCAAAGGTCGCGTCGGCACAAACCAGCGCTTGATCCGCGCCGTAGTGTCCGGCTTCGGCGGCGATTTGCTCGGCGTTCGCGCCGAAAACCAGCGCGGTCAGCGGCACGCCAAAAGCATCGGCTAGCGTTCGTCCGGCGGCGAGGGCTTCCCAACTCGCGGCGACGGCGGCGCCGTCGAAGGTCTCGATCCACGTAAAGACGGCGCTCATAGCACTTTCTCCTCTAGCAGGCGATCGACCAATTGGGCTGCCATTTCTTCAGGCGTGCCTTCGATGCGCTCGGATTTGCGTGTCGCGCGGGGGCAGATTCTTGTAGGCGGTGACGCGGGTGAGCGGCGCGGGCGCCTCGATGCCGAGATCCGCCAGCGACCATTCCGGGATGACGGCTTTCGCCGCTTTGCGGATGCCGATGAAGGACGGATAGCGCGGCTCGTTGATGTCCTTCATCACGGTGATGACGGCGGGCAGGCTGCTGGTGACGACCTGCTTGCCCCCTTCGAGCAGGCGCTCGACGGTGATCGTTCGGGCGTCGTGGTCGATGGCGACGATCTTCGAGACGTAGCTGAGCAGCGTCCAGCCGAGCTTGCGCGCGATCTGGTAAATGTGCTGATCCATGCTGACGTCGATGCTCTCCTTGCCGCAGATCACCAGATCGACCTCGCCGATCTGATTGACGGCGGCAGCGGCGGCGGTCGCATAGGCGAGCGAGTCGGCGTTTTCGAGCGCCGAGTCCCAGACGCGGACGGCTTCGTTGACGCCCATCGCCAAGCTGGTCTTGAGCGCCTCGTTGTGCATCTCCGCGCCGATGGCGACGACGACGGCTTTGCCTCCGCCCGCCTTCGCCTGCAAAATCGCTTCTTCGAGCGCGTACTCGTCCCACGGGTTGACCACCGTCGCGGCGTCTCCCCACGTGACGCTGCCGCTGGCGTCGACTTCGACTTTCGCGGCGGTGTCGGGCGTGCTGCGCGTAAAAACGACTATCGTCAAGATAAAGACCTCCACATTGTCACAAAATTAGTTAGGCAGATTTTACCGCATGGTCGCCGGATTAATCAAAAGAGGATTCGATTAAAGAGTGACGCCGTCCCTACAGACCTCACCCCCCGACCCCATCTCCCTAAGCGAAGCGACGGAGAGGGGAGAAAAGCGGAGTTACGCGACGACGACGGGTTCGGATACGGTCATCGATTCGCGCAGGAAGCGCAGCGGTTACGAACAGCGCCGCCAGCGCCATCGCCAGCGAGATCACGAACAGCGGTTGGTAGCCAAACGACTGCGCGATCGTGCCCGCGATGATCGGCGATGCAAACGAGATCACCGCTGCGATGGTATTGAACAGCCCAACGTAGACCGGGCGGCTGTCAGCCGAGGCGTAGCCCACGAGCCAGTTCTGATAGCTGAAGTTGAGATTGCTCAGCGCCAGCCCGGAGATCAGAAAGCCGACGTAGAGCGGCACCGGTCCCACCACGCTCGCCAGCAGCGCGCTGATCGGCAGCAGGGCGGCACAGGCGAGCGCCAGCCGCATGAAAAGCAAATTGCTGCGCGCGCCGATCCACGTATAAGCCAGCGATCCGACCACGCTGCCGATGGTTTGCATCGCCAGCAGGGTGGGCACGGCGACATCGCTCGACAACCCCAGCGTGATGGTCGCAAAGCCGACGTAGAACGGGCTGGACATCAAGAACAGGCTGGTGAGCAGCCGCGTGCCGAGGATCGCCCGGAACGGCGCGTCGGTGCGCAGCACGCGCCCCAGATCGGGCAGAAACTCCTTGAACGAGGGGACTTTTTCGACGGCTTTACCGCCGGGAAGCTCGTGCAGGAACAGTACGGGCACAATCGACAGGGCGAACAGCGTCCCGGAGATGGCGAACAACATGGCGTAATTGTCCGGGAACTGCCCGGCGGCGAGGATCAAGGCGATCAGAGGTGCAATGCCGAGCATGATCACGCCGGTGCTGGCGGTCATTAAGCCGAACATGCGGGCGCGCCAGCGATTGTCGAGGCTCGTCCCGGTGAGGTCCGCCCACGGCACGCCGACGATCCCGTCGCCGACACCGGCGATCCCGTAAGCGATGAAGAAGGCGATCAAGATCGTTTCGGGGTGATCCCTGCCCATCAGCACGGTAAAGGCGGCAAAGATCAGGATGACGAAGCGCACCGGGATGTTCGGTCCGGCGAACCACCATTTCTTGCGCGCCGAGCGGACGATATAGCGGGCGATGAACAACTGCGGCAGCGTCCAACCGATGTCGAACAGGCTGCTCGACAGCCCGATCAGCACCTCAGAGTTGGTCAGGTGACGGACGAAGTCGGGGATCACGGTGGTGCCGCCGATCACGCCCATGCCGACCATGAACAAGATGCCATCGCTCAGGAATAGAAAGAAGTTGCGGCGGTAGATTCGCTCACGACCGGCAGGGGAGAGGACTGGTGCATCGAATGGGGTCATGTTCCGTCTGTCTTTGTGCAGGCGTAATCCATCAGGGTAATTCTACATGGGTCGTAACGGACGGCAAGAGCCACGCCGGTGGGATGTTACCCGGTGACACCATTCTGCGCCCGCCCGGATGTCACGATTTGCCCGTGAATGATTGCACCAAGGTGCGGCGGTGAGATTACTCGTCGCCCTCGTCCTCGCTTTCGAGCACGAACGGCTCGACTGACTCATGGTGCCAGAAATCAGGATGCTGCGGGTCGGTGAAGCGGGCGAGATCGTTCTCCGCCGACCACTTCGAACCATCGGGGAGGGTCGCTCGCTCGTCAAAGATGGCGCGGGTCAAGACCGCGCCGCGCAGATCAGCGTCTTGCAGGCGCGCGCCTTCGAGATGCGCACCGGTGAGATCGGCATGATTGAGTCGCGCGCCCTGCAGATTGGCATGGCTGAGCCGGGCATCTGTCAGATTCGCCTGCATCAAATCGGCTCCGGCGAGGCGAGCGTCCTGCAAGGTCGTCTGCGTTAAGTTCGTCCCGACCAGATTGGCGTCGGTCAGGTTGGTGCGACGCAGCCGCGCCCATTGTAGATTCACACCTTGCAGATCGGCATCCCATAACTCCGCCCGGTCGAGATCGGCGAAGCGCAGATCGTCGCTTTGGAGCGTGCCGTCGGTCAGCCAGCCCTCGGCGCGGAGTTCCTCGGCGGCGTGACTGGCGACCTCATTGACTCGGCTGCCCAATTGACGCCGAAGCTGCTCCAATTCGTGCTGGCGCGAAACGCGTTCGTCGCGGCGGCGGTTGAGGTTGTCGATCAGCAGCACGGTGATGGCGATGCTGGTCAGTTCGGTGCTGGCGTTGGCGTAGTAGTCCGCCAGAAAAGCGCCGAGGTCGAATGAAGAATGTAGTGAGTGATAACCCGCGATGCCCATGATGATGGCAGCGGTCAGCAAAATTACCCCGACGCGCTGGGACGTGATCCAATCGCCGCGCCGCATTTGCATCAGACGCTTCCTGATCATGGTATACAACTCCTGCTAACCAACATCCTCAAAGCTACGATAGCACAAATCGAGAATCAAAAACCTTCCAATTTGGAAGGTTTTCGAAAGCAGCTATTCGATTGACGGCGTGTTAGTTCGCTGCCATGTAGTTGAGCAGCAGCGCGGCGACCGCGCCGGGGACCCAACCAGCAAGGGTCAGCGCCAAGACGATCAAAACGGTACCGCAGCCCCGGTCAACCACCGCGAGCGGCGGAAAGATGATGCAAAGAATGGCACGACCACAACCCATGTCCGTTACTCCTCGATTACCAACTCATATTGTGTTATACGTGGTTGCTGCGCCGGAAGTTGCTGTAAAGGTAGGCGGAAAGTGGGCGAGATCGATAAGCGCGGTGTCCTCGACGACGAACCGTTCAGCTACCGGGCGCTCAAGGACGGCAAGGTGTTGATCTACTGGCACGACAAACACGTCACGACGGTGGCGGGTAAGTCGGCGGCGAAACTGTTCAGCAAGATCGAGGGCGCGGACGCGCCGACCGTTCAGTTAGCGCTGGCGAAGATCACCGGGAATTTCAAGCGCGGCAACGAACGGTGATTTAGGCAGGAAAGTCAACCGCCAAGACGCCAAGCACGCCAAGAATAGGGGACTGTGTCCTTACAAAAGCTAAACGCTACATTTCAAACGGCGGTTAATTTGCTTTGATGAACGCCGCGATTAGGGCGGCGGCTTGCTTGGCGGCAGCGGGCGTGAAGTGGATGCCGTCGAAGGTGAAGGCATAACCCGCTTTCGCCTGCGCGCCTTCGTAATCGTGCCAGCCGCGTTTCTCGCGCGCGCCGATGGTCAGGATGTCGCCGACGCCGAGCGGTGGACGGTCTTGCAGGTTGACCGGCGGGAAGGCTTCCATCAAGTCGAGGATCGGGATATTCAAGGCGCGGGCGACGTGCTTGACCCGGTCGTTGTAGTCGCGCAGGCTGGCGACGGTTGCCGGATTGTACTCGCACGGCTCCAGCCCGATCCAGACGAGCGTGTGAGCGAGGTGCAGTTGGGTGAGCAGCTCGCGGTAGGCGGTCTCGAATTGATCGGGCGGGACGACGCCCTCAGAGATACCCTGCGCTTGGCGATAGTAAGATCGCGTTGCCGGTTGGCTGTAGCTGATCGAGTCGTTGCCGCCGATCATCACTAGCACGCCGTCCGGTTCGAGGCTGAGCACATCCTCGTCGACGCGGCGCAGCAGGTTGATCACGGTGTTGCCGCCAACCCCGGCGTTGACGATCTCGTGTTCGGGCAGCAGCTTGACCAACTCGTCAACGTAATTGCCTCCGTAGCCACCCCACGTCATACTGTCGCCAAAGCACACAATTTTCACGAGCATTTATCCCATTCTGCTGCTGCAAACTGGCGTTATTGTAACCTGAGTCGCTGGCGTAAGACTGCATCCACCCCCCACACGGTAAAAAGTGGTATTCTGGAACCGCAGAAGCGGAAATCCTCAAGCGAAAAGGACTAATCGTGTTAAAAAATAGACCGACGGCAATGGTCGTCTACGTAGGGATTGTCGCGTTTATCATCATGGTAATCGCGGCGCTGGTGATTACGCCCGCCGCCAACTCTAGCTCGCCCACGATTGCTGCACCCACCGCCGCATCGACGACTGTCAGCGCGAACCCGACGCCTGCCGTCGATTACATGGCGACGATCACCGCCGACTCCAGCGTGCAGACGACCGCCAGCGGCTTGATGTATAAAGTCGATACCGAAGGCAGCGGCGCGAAGCCGACCGCCAGCGATACCGTCACCGTCAATTACGAAGGTCGGCTGCTGGACGGCACGGTCTTTGACAGTTCGTATGCGCGCAATCAACCGGCGACCTTCGGACTGAATCAGGTGATCGCGGGCTGGACGGAAGGCTTGCAGTTGATGTCGGTCGGCTCGAAGTATACCTTCTACATTCCCGGCAATCTGGCATATGGAGCCAATCCGCCCGCCGGGAGCGGTATTCCGGTGAATGCGACGCTGGTCTTCGACGTGGAACTGCTGTCGATCAAGTAAAATGTGACGAGTCGTGTTAGCATGGGGCGTCGTGGCGCCTCACAGCAGGGCGCGACCACGCTTAAATATACAGAAAGGCTAGATTGTGGCTGACGAATTTCAGAAAACCGCCAGCGGGCTAGAGTATCAGGTGATCGAGGCGGGCGAGGGCAAGAAGCCGAAGTCGACCGACACCGTGTTGGTGCATTATCGCGGAACGTTCCTCGACGGCAAGGAGTTTGACAGCTCCTACAAGCGTAACCAGCCGATCGGCTTCCCGCTCAACGGCGTGATCGCCGGGTGGACGGAAGGCTTGCAGTTGATGTCGATTGGCGCGAAATATCTATTTCGCATTCCGCCGGAGCTGGCTTACGGCAAGCGCGGCGCGGGCAACGTCATCCCGCCCAACGCGACCTTGATGTTCGAGGTCGAACTGCTCGACATTGAGTAGTTCTGCAACAAAATTGCCTCGTTAGACACAAAGGGGCGCCCAAAGCCTTGCTTGCTTGAGCGCCCCTAACACTTTCCTTACTTTATCTTTACGATTCTTCACATAGGTGAAGATTGTAAACCCCCATCATACCACAACTCTGCTTACGGACATGCTTAAATTTCATTTTGCCAGAAATCGGCGTCGTAAGCCGGGAGTTCGCAGCGCAGCGGGCGATCCTCGCGGTAACCGAAAGCATAGTCCGCCTGCATGAGCTGGTGAATCTCGCTGGTGCCTTCGTAGATCACCGCGCCCTTGCTGTTACGCAGATAGCGCTCGACCGGGTATTCGTCGCTGAAGCCGTAGGCGCCGTGCACCTGCACCGCTTCGAGCGCCGCCTTGACGCTGTGATCGGTCGCGTACCACTTGGCGAGGCTGGTCTCGCGGGTGTTGCGGACGCCCTGATTTTTGAGCCAGCCCGCTTGCAAGCAGAGCAGCCGCGCCGCCTCGTACCACTGCGTCATGTAGGCGATCTTCTGCTTGATCAACTGGTGCTCGGCGATCGGCTGCCCGAAGGTCTTGCGCTCCTGCGCGTACTTGATGCTCTCTTCAAGGCAGGCGCGGATCAAGCCGGTCGCGCCGGTGGCGACGGTGTAGCGCCCGTTGTCGAGCGCGGACATGGCGATCTTGAAGCCTTCGCCTTCTTCGCCTAAGCGATTTTCGACCGGCACTTCGACGTCCTGCATGGCGACCCAGCCGGTCGAACCGGCGCGGACGCCGAGCTTGCCGTGAATGTCGCCGGTGGTCACACCGGGCATGTCGCGGGTGACGATGAATGCCGACATCCCGCGATGTCCGGCATCGGGATCATGCTTGGCGACGACGAGGAAGTGATCGGCTTTGGTGGCGAGGCTGATCCACATCTTCTCGCCGTTGAGGATGTACTTGTCGCCGACGCGCTTGGCGGTCGAGGTCATGTTGACCACGTCGCTGCCGACGCCGGGTTCGGTCAAGCCGAAAGCGGCGTACTTCTCGCCGAGCGCCTGCGGCTTGAGGAACTTCTGCTTCTGTTCCTCGGTGCCCCATTGGAGCAGCGAGAGGCTGTTCAAGCCGACGTGAACCGACATGACGACGCGCAGGGTCGTGTCGGCGCGTTCGAGTTCCTCGCAGACCAAGCCGAGCGTCACGTAGTCGAAGCCCTGCCCGCCGTAGCGCACCGGGATGCAGATGCCGAGGATGCCGAGTTCGCCCATGCGCGGGAGCGTCGCCGGGTTCATCGCCTGCTGGCGATCCCATTCGCCGATGGTCGGGATGACCTCTTTGGCGGCGAAATCGCGCACCATCTTCTGTGCCTGTAAGTGTTCTTCCGTGAGTGCAAAATCCATTATTCAAACCTTATCAGTTGGTCGATTGGCGATCTGGTCAGTCGAGCATTTTTATGCCAATATGGGTGCGGATTATACCTGATCGCCGGAGGAATTGCCGTGCCTGACGCCATGCCGGAGGTGTTGATCACAACCTACTTACAGATGACGCGCCGCGATCAGTTTCGCCCAGCCTATGCCGCGATCGACGGCGTGCAGATCATGACGATGGAGTCGCCGGACGTCGAGTTTTACCGCTTCTTGTACAGCGGAGTCGGCGAGGCTTGGCACTGGCGCGACCGCTTGATCATGCCGGTCGAGGAGCTGCAAGCGGCGCTGTCAGCGACCGGGAACCAGCATCGACGTGCTCTATCGGCGCGGCGTTCCGGCGGGCTACGTCGAACTGGTGCGGCGCGCAAACGACGCCCTCGGCGTCGCCGAGACCGAGATCGCTTATTTCGGGCTTGCGTCCTGCCTACACCGGGATGGGGCTGGGCAAGTATCTGCTTAGCTACGGCATCACACGGGCGTGGGAAGCCGACATTCAGCGGGTGTGGCTGCACACCTGCAACCTCGACAGTCCCTATGCGCTCGACAACTATCGCAAGCGCGGCTTCGAGGTCTACGACGTGCAGCAGCAGCCGATGCCGACCCGCTATCAGTGATCAGGGAGTCAATGAGCAATCCGAACGATCGAAATGACCGCTTGGGCGACCGCTCAACCCGGCGATTTGATCACCTTCGGCGCTTATCCGCAGACGGCGGAGGGCGCGGATCGCACGCCGATCAAGTGGCGAGTGCTGGAGAACTCCGGCAGTGACCTGCTGCTCTTGAGCGAGTACATTCTCGACTGTAAACGGTATCACGGCGCGTTGGCGGATATTACGTGGCGTGACTGCGATCTGCGGCGCTGGCTGAACGGCGCGTTTTATCAGACCGCCTTCACTGCCGCTGAGCAGGAAATCGTCAAGACGACTCGCTGCACCGACAACGGCGAAGGCAGTCCCGATACCGAGGACAAGGTGTTTCTGCTGAGCGTCGCCGAAGTGGAGCGGGTAACGGAGCGGCTGGGCAAGGAGTGGCGGCGGGCGCGCGGAACGGCATTCGCTCAAGTCAAGAAAGCCGACGGCTGCGATCTCTACGTGATGGACAAAAATGTCCCGGCGGATTACCTCACTGAGGGCGGCAAAACCTATGGCTGTTCGTGGTGGTGGCTGCGAACTCAAGGCAGCCTGAAGGACAAAGGGAGCGATCCAACACGGGCGGTGTTTATCGGCACGCGCGCGAGTATTCGCCACTACGCCCGCGTCGATCAGGCGCGCGACGGGGTGCGTCCGGCGGTCAAGCTTAGGCTTCGATGAGCATCAGCACGTGAAAGCATTTCCGGCACAGGGCAAACGCATCAAAATCAATTTGAACCGCCAAGACGCCAAGATCGCCAAGAAAGACGATTTTTTAGAGGCTTTTATGCTGCTAACAGCCTTTGAGTCTGTTCTTTGATCGAGTGAAGTGGGGGTTTTCAATGATTCTTCTTGGTGTCCTTGGCGTCTTGGCGGTTAATTATGGTATTTAGAAATTTGATGCGTTTGCCCTATTCCCGGCAACTAAATGCTTGCAATCCTTTTGAGAGCGTGATACGCTATGCGACATGAGACCAGAACTGACATCCATCCCGACTTTTTATGACCATCCTCACATGATGTGCGTGGCGATGTGTTGTATGTGCGAATGCCGACCAAACCGGGGACGTGTTACTCTGCGGTGATTTTTGCCGTACCAACGTGCTAGAGCGAGAGCCGACCCCACAAGGTCGGCTCTTTTTATTTGTGCCGCAGCAGCAGGACAGTAAATGATGAACGTGGTTTTGAGCGCAGCGCTGCAACAGCAGATTTTCGCCGAGATGGAAGCAGCCTATCCGAACGAGGGCGGCGGTTTTCTGGTGGGCAAGTGCTGGCGCGGACAGCATCGAGATCGTCGATACGGTGCACGTCGCCAACCAGTTCGAGAGCGAGGAGCAGTATCACCGTTACGCGATGACGCCGCTCGACTGGGCGAAGCTCGAAGACGAGGCGGACGCGCGCGGGCTGACGCTGGTCGGCTACTACCACAGCCACCCGGATCATCCGGCGATCCCGTCGGTGTTCGACCGCGATCACGCGCTGCCGAACTTCAGCTACATCATCACTTCCGTAGCAGCAAGCCAAAGCCGTTGACATGCGAGTCTGGCGTTTGCGAGCGGATCGCTCGCAGTTTGACGCCGCAGCGCTCGTTGTTACTCAAAATTCTTAGAATTTGACATATAGGAGAGCGGGAACAATGACCGAAGCACTCGTGAGTACCCAGTGGGTCGCCGATCACAAGGACGAAGTCCGGCTGATCGAGGTGGACGTCGATACGACGCAGTACGAGTTGGGGCATATCCCCGGCGCGGTGGCGTTCAATTGGCAAACGCAGCTTCAGAATCAAACGCTGCGCGACATCGCTACCAAGGAGGAATTCGAAGGGCTGCTGAGCGCCGCCAGTGTCACGCCGGAGACGCACGTCGTCCTCTACGGCGATAACAACAACTGGTTCGCGGCATATGCCTTCTGGCTGTTCAAATACTACGGTCACGACAACGTCAGCTTGATGGACGGCGGGCGCAAGAAGTGGATCGCCGAGGAGCGCGACCTCTCGACCGACGAGGCGAGTTATCCGGCGACGCGCTACCAAGTCGGCAAGGTCAACGCCGATCTGCGCGCCGACCGCGATTACGTCAAGGCGCGGCTGGAACAGCCCGGTTTCGGTTTGGTGGACGTGCGCTCGAATGACGAGTACACCGGCAAGATCATCGCGCCGCCCGGTATGAGCGAGACTGCTCAGCGCGCGGGACACATCCCCGGCGCAGCCAACATCCCGTGGTCGCAGGCGGTGGCGGAAGACGGGACGTTCAAGAGCAAAGCCGATCTGCAAGCGCTGTACGGCGCGAAGGGCATCAGCGATCAGCGCGACGTGGTCGCCTACTGCCGCATTGGCGAGCGCTCATCGCATACGTGGTTCGTGCTCAAGTACGTCATCGGTCTGCCCAACGTCCGCAATTACGATGGATCGTGGACGGAATGGGGTAATCTGATCGGTGTGCCGATCCGCAAGGGTGCGGAAGCGTAGCAAGGAAAGTACCGAGTAATGAGTACCGAGTACCGAGTCGAAACCCAGCATGATACGATGGTTTTTCTCAGTACTCAGTGCTCAGCACTCGGTACCCCATTTGGCGCGGTGGTCGAGTGGCTAGGCAGTGCACTGCAAATGCGCGCACATGGGTTCGAATCCCATCCGTGCCTTGGTTAAATCAGCGAATTCAGGAGAGTGGTGAGACGATGGCAAGTATCAAGATTCCGACGCCGCTGCGGACTTACACCGGCAATCAGGCACAGATCAACGTCAGCGGGGCGACGGTCGGCGCGGCGCTCAACGACCTGACGACGCAGTATCCCGAACTGCGGCAGCATCTCTTCAAGGACGAGGAACTGCGTAATTTTGTCAACGTGTTCCTCGGCGAAGAGGATATTCGCTTCATGAATGGCTTGGATACTGAACTTGAAGCCGACGATGCGCTGCGGATTATTCCCAGCATCGCCGGCGGGTGAGATAGGGGATAGCGATGGCAGGCACGAGTTTACGTAAAGTCGATCACAACGGGTTGAGAACGGGGCAGGCGATCACGATTCTGCTGCTGCTGGCGGGGTTCGTGCTCGACAGTCCGCTGCTGGTGGCGATCGTCGCGCTGGCGCAGTTGCTCGGCGCGGTCAACGCGCCGTTTGCGCCCTACAAGCTGATCTATCAGCGGGTGGTCAAGCCGAGCGGGTTGGTCAAGCCGCACGTGATCGTGGACAACCCGGAGCCGCATCGCTTTGCAATGCTGGTCGGGGCGATCTTCAACGGCGCGGCGGTCGTTCTGCTGCTGGCAGGTGTGCCGCTGGTGGCGTGGGTGCTGGTGTGGATCGTGATCGCGCTGGCGAACCTGAACTTCTGGATCAACTTCTGCCTCGGCTGCTGGATGTACTACCAGTTCAACCGTTTGGGTGTCCCCGGCTTCAGATATGCGGCGGTAAAATAGGAGTGATGCCATGATCGTGCGGTTTGCGGCGGCGGTTGTGCTGATCGCGGTGGGGTTGATCGCTTATCGGTGGATGATTGCACGCCAGATTCGGCAGACGACGGCGCTCGCGCCGACCGACCCGCTGCTGAGCGGGATCGTGCCGGGTGTGCCGACGATCGTCTACTTCACCACGCCGATGTGCATTCCCTGCAAGACGCAGCAAATGCCCGCGATCTCGCGGCTGCAAAGCGAATTGGGCGCAGCGCTACAGGTCGTCAAAGTCGACGCGACCGAGCAGCCGGACGCCGCCAAGCGCTGGGGCGTCTTCTGCGCGCCGACCACCTTCGTGCTCGACGGACGGGGAACAACACTCGCCGTGAATCACGGCGTCGCCGAGGTGGAGACGCTGCGGCATCAACTGGGTGGGGCGATTGTCGCGTAAGGCGAAGTCTGCTACCACAACCTCACCCCCCGACCCCCTCTCCATGATGAGAGGGGGAGAAAAACCGGGTGCACACATCGGTGATCTTCACAAGAACGAATCCGTAGGGGCGCACAGCCGTGCGCCCCGACAAGAACGGGCAGCAGCTAATTCAAGCGGCAAATCGATGACCAAGAAGGGTAAATGATGGAACCGGTCGTAACAGAACTCGGTGAACTGAGCAACGACGAAATCCGGCGCTATGGGCGTCATTTGATCATGCCGGAGTTCGGGATGGAAGGGCAGCGCCGCTTGAAGGCGTCGAGCGTGCTGCTGATCGGCACGGGCGGGCTGGGCAGCCCGCTGGCGCTGTATCTGGCGGCGGCGGGAGTCGGGCGGCTGGGCTTGGTCGATTACGACACGGTCGACGAGAGCAACCTCCAGCGCCAGATCATTCACGGCTACAGCACGCTCGGCGTCAGCAAGATCGACAGCGCCGCGCGGCGGATCCGCGACTTGAACCCCGACGTGCAGATCGACAAGTACGAAGTGCCGCTGACGTCGGAAAACGCGCTGGAAATCCTCGAACCCTACGACGTGATCATCGACGGGACCGACAATTTCCCGACGCGCTACCTCGTCAACGACGCCTGCGTCAAGCTGGGCAAGCCCAACGTTTATGGCAGTATCCTGCGCTTCGAAGGGCAGTTGAGCGTCTTTTACGCTAAAGAGGGACCGTGCTATCGCTGCATGTTCCCGGAACCGCCGCCCCCCGGCTTGGTGCCGAACTGCGCCGAAGCGGGCGTGCTCGGCGTGCTGCCGGGGACGATTGGCACGATGCAGGCGACCGAGGCGATCAAGCTGATCACCGGCATTGGCGACTCAATGGTGGGGCGGATGCTGCTCTACGACGCGCTGGAAATGAGCTTTACGACGATCCGCGTGCGCAAGAACCCCAACTGCCCGGTCTGCGGCATCCCGGCGGATCAGGTCGAGTTGATCGACTACGAGCAGTTCTGCGGCGTTCCGGCGCACGATCACAAGCCGGAAGCCGCTGACGATTTCGACGACGAGCAGCCGATCCCGCAGATCACGGCGCAGGAACTCAAAGAGCGGATCGACCGGGGCGACGACCTGTTCGTGCTCGACGTGCGCAATCCCGAAGAGTGGGAAATCTCGTCGCTGGACGGCGTGATCGACACGGTGAAAATCCCCAAACCCCAGTTCCAGATCGCGCTGGACGACGTGCTGTCCGGTCGCAAGCAGGCGGAAAATACCGTGATCGGGCGTATCCCGCGTGACCACGAGGTGATCGTCCACTGCCGGTCGGGGATTCGCAGCACCGACGTGATCAACATGCTGCGCGAGGTCGGCTACGATCCCGACAAGCTGGTCAACATGGCGGGCGGCATCCTCGCATGGGCGAAGGACGTCGATCACGCGATGCCGGTCTATTGAGTACCGAGTACCGAGGACCTAGTACCGAGTAATAAATACAGAGGCGAATTTCCACGTCAAAAATGGAGATTCGCCTCTCGCTTTTCACTCAGTTCTCAGTCCTGTTCTTACTCAGTCCTGTCTTTTACTCGGTACTCAGCACTCGGTACTAGTTTTTACGATGCCAATCGCCGTCATCGCCTTTTTCATAGTCGTGCTTGACGGCGCTCCACGCGACCTTGCGGGCGGTCTCCTCGCGGTCGGCGTCGCCGCGCCGCTTGTCCGGGTCTTTGTATTCGTTCCATGCGCTGTTGTAGGCTTCCTTGTAGATTTCCTGCGCGTGCTCAGGCAGATGATCGCGCACGCTTTCCGGCAGTTCGCTGATGCTCTGGTAGGGCATGATTCGCGCTCCTTCTCGCTGATAGTACGTCTCGCGCCTTTGATAATTAAACTTGTTATAAATAAAATGATGGGCAATTGCAAGTGAATCGCGGCGTTTTTAGTAGGATGCTAATGCGAAATATGAGGGGGTAGGGGCACGGCGCGCCGCGCCCCTCACTGGGGTTAGCAGCCGTAGAGGGTTTCGAGGGCGCGCCACGTGTTATCCGCCCACATGGTTTGGTTGTGCCCGCCGCTGAACTCGCGATAGGTCACGGCGTAGCCCTTGTCCTTGAGCAGCGCGTTGACTTTGCGGTTGCCGTCGAGCAGGGATTCGAGCGTGCCGACGTCCTGCCAGATTTTGAGCGGCTCGGTCGGGTGGGTCTTGAGATACTCGACCACCAGCATGTCGTAACGCGGATCGCCGAACCAGAACGCGCCCGATTGACAGACGACGTGCCCGAACAGATCGGCGGCGCGCAGCCCGGTGTAGAGCGCCATCAGCCCGCCCATCGACGAACCGAGCACACCGTGAACACCGCGTTCCGTGCCGGGGTCGATCAGGTTGAGGTGCTGGTTGGCGAAGGGCAGGATCATCTGCATCAAGAAGCCGACTGTGCCTTCGTTCTGCATATACTCGACGAAGCGCGATTTGCCGCCATTGGCGATCAGCGCCAGCGCAATCGGGCGAATCCGCTTTTGGGCGATCAGGTTATCGACAATCGCGTTGAGCCGCCCGCGCTGGAGGTAATCCTCGCCGTCCCAGACGACCACCAGCGGCGTCGGTTCGTCGACCGGCGGGTGATACAGATACAGTTTGCGGTGACTGTCGCCGGTGAAGCCGTCGGTTTCGAGCCAGTGCTCGCTGATCGCGCCACGCTTGACGCCGGGCAGCCGCTCGATCAGCGGATTAGGTTGATAATCCGGCATGGTGAAATAGTTGTTGACCGCCTCGACGCCGTTGTAGACGGCGCGCGGATTGAGTGGATCGAGAAAGCGCTCCTCGATGTCGTGCTTGGTGGCGAAGCAGTACTCGACGTAGGCGTCGCGAGGGAGCGCCAGCGTATGCGTCCAGACGTTCGGCTCGGTTTCAGTGAGCTGGATGCCGTCGCGCCAACCGTTGAAGTCGCCGAAAAGCTGGGGGACGTCGTCGCTGCCGTGCCAGATGAAGGTCGCGCCGGTTTGGTCGATGCGCGGCGTGAAAGTGGGGGAGTCAGTGGTTTGCATGAGGATCGCTCCGAAATATGCCCCGAAAAAATACGCGGTACCTGAATCCGTAAAAAAGATTGTCTTTTACTTGTGGTTTTTGCTAGACTAGCACTAATCTAAATTGTACGAGATTTTTCTATGCCTGTCTTACTTCTAGCGCAAGGCGACCAAGCCAGCAGAACGCTCCTCCGTAACGCGATTGAAGCGCGCTATGGCTTGGGACCGCCCGCGCTGGAGACCCTCACCTTGCGAGTGACGGGACGTCAACGCACCCAGTTGGGACCCATGACGCTGTGGGCACCGCTGGACGCGACTGCCAGCTTCAAGTTCCCACTCACGGTTCGCTGGACTTATACGTCTCGGCGCGTCGGGCTGCTTCAGCACAGCGATAGCGGCTCGTTTGTCGACCCGGTGCTGCGACGGCGACAGGGCGATCAGGTGGTCACCGACGACGCCGCGCTGACCGAATCAGCCCATGCGCTGCTGTGGGCATACTGCGCGATGCTGCTAATTCCGCTGAGCGAGGCGTTCGTCGAACTTAAGCTGATCGACGACTTCAGCTTCGACGCGGTCAACACGGAAGCCGGCGTGACTGTCCGGCTCCGACTCAACCCGGATTACAGTTTAGCCTCGGTTTCAACCGACTGCATCAACCCCGCCAGCGGTAAAGTAGAGACCTTCACCATCAAGCTAGCGGGCGAGTTGGCGCTGCTCGACGACTTGATCTTGCCGCGCGAACTAACGCTGCTCTGGAACGATGCGCCAGCTTATGAACTGACGCCGGTTTCCGCCGTGAGTAACGAACCACTGGACGACGGTTTCTTCCGACTCGAACACGACTGACGTGAGCGATTAGCTTGCCGACTGCTGGCGGGCTGTTCGCCTACGATTTTGTTACGCCCCTTGTTGCGATTGCTAGATCGCGTACAATGCGAGGGTGTATTCGAGACGAGGTGGTATCCGTTGATGGATCAGACCCAAATCGTACGACCGCGACGGCGGTCGTCGCTGCTGCCGCTGACTTGCGGCTGTTTATCCGTGTTTGCGCTGCTCAGCGCGGTGCTCGTCGTGGCGCTGCTGTTCTTCCTACCGCAGATTGGGGCGCGGTTGGCGGGCATGGTTCCCGAAGGCGATACGGCGCAAGTCTTCGTCGCCACGCCGCAGCCGACCGTTCAACTGCAAGACCCGACTGAACCGGCGCAGGTGACCGTCAACCTCGGCGACTACAGCCCGCAGACGTTCAACAACGATAACCCGCAGCTCTACAGCTTCACGACCGGGGCGAGTACGACCGGCGAGGCGCTGGCGGTCGCTACGTTCACCGAAGCCGGACTGAACGACCTTTGTCGCCAGCGCACGACCATTTGCAGTGCCAATTCGTCCGATCCGCGTTTCCGCAACGGGCGCATCGATCTGCGCCCCGGCGGAGCCGTCGTCTACGCTGACGTAGCGATTCCGCAGTTGGGCGGTTTCGAGCAGACGGTCGGGATCGTGCTGCGTTGGGATGCGGCGGCACGGCGCGTGGTCGCGGCGGGAATCGATTACGGTGGCACGCTCTACAGTCCGTCGCAGCAGGCGTTTAGCGATATCGTCAGCCAGATCGAGCAGTCGGCAAACAACGTGATCCAGCAGCTTTCGGTCTCTGCCGGGAACAGCGTGTACACACTCGCGGAAGTGCGCACCGACGATACGACGCTGACCCTAATATTGCGCTAGCCTGAGCCTCGATTTATCATAAGCCGCGCAGATGGGCGACTGACTGGACGATCACAGGGGGCAGAATGGCAAACTCCCACCAACACGCGGCGGATGAGCAGCAGGACTCGCTCGGTTTTGAGCGAATTGTTTTTTTCAGCGATGCGGTGATGGCGATTGCGATCACGCTGATGGCGCTGGAAATTCGCCTGCCGGAACTTGAACCCAATCTCGTTTCAGCGCAAATCGGGGATGCACTGCTCGGACTGGCACCGCACATCTTTGTCTACATCCTCAGTTTCATGGTCATCGGCATGTACTGGCTGCTGCATCACCGCCTGTTTCGTTTGATCGTGCGTTACAACAGTGGCTTGATCTGGTTAAACGTGATCCTCCTGATGTTCGTCGCGTTCGTGCCGGTGGCGACTAATGCTTTGGGGACGTATCCTGAGCAGCCGTTAGTGATCATCATGTACGCCGTCTCGCTGGCGTTGGTGGGCATCTCGGAACTGGCGCTGTGGTTGTACGCTTGGTCGCGGCACATGACTAAAGACGAGATCCCGCGCGGCGTAAGCTTCTACATCGCGCTGCGGATGCTCGTGCCCCCGCTGATTTTTCTGCTGTCGATCCCGGTCGCTTTGACTTACACTCGTTACGCCGAACTCTCGTGGGCGCTCATGATCCCGGTGGTGTTCGTACTGCGCTATCTCTTCCCGCGCGAACACACTCAGCGGACTATGTTCGAGAGCGGTCATGGCTGAGCCGAAGCGCGTGTTCAAGCCGACGCCACGTTTCACCCTGACCGAAGTCGAATGGGAAGTGATGCGCGAGGCGATGCACATCGAGCTAATCGAGGTGGCGAAGCAGCGGCGGATCATCACCTACGGCGATTTGGCGCTGCTGCTGCCGATCTACATTCATCCCGGTTCGTATGCCTTCACCCGGTTGTTGGGTCAAGTTTGTGCGGCTGCCGATCAAGCGGGAGAGGGTCCGCTGTGCGCCTTGGTCGTCTCTAAATCGACGGGTGTCCCCGGCGCAGGCTTCTTTCGCGGGATGGCGGAGCGCGGCGTCGACGTCAGCGAGTTCGAGGGCTACTGGCACGCTGAAGTCGAGCACGTGTTTGCGCGCTGGAGCGGCGCTTAGGTGGACAGCTTCGACCTCGATGCGCTGCTGCGCTTCACACCGCCGCAGCATTTATGCGAACGCTGTTTCGCGCTGCTGAGCGACGTCGAAGGCTGCTGCCCGGTCTGCGGCGTGCGCTATCTCGCCACCGACGAATTCCCGACCATCAGCCCCTATTTGGATTACAAAGGCTTAGGCATCGGCTTTGATAATCTGATCGACCACTGCCGGGATTTGGCGCAGATCGCCCGCAGCACGCGTGAGTCGCTGGCAGCGCCACAAGCGTACTATCCGCCGATGCGGGCGCTGTTCGCGGCGCTGCAAGCTGCCGAACGCTTCGTCCATTTCACGACTTACGGCATAAGCGCGCTGCTGCTGGGCGCGCTCAAGCTGACGGCGCAGCGGGTCGACGTGCGCGGCGTCGTCTCCGGCGTGAAATCCGAAGCGATGGCGCGTGAACTGACCGATTACACCGACGAAGCGCCGCGTATGAACATTCGCCTGTTTCCCAACGAAAGCCAATACTTTCCGCATCAAAAGATCATCGTGATCGATGGGCTGCTGGCGTTCAAGGGATCGGCGAACATGACCGATTTCGGCTGGCGCAAGGCGGCGTTGGGGCGTGAAGTGATCGAGCCGGTGACGGACGTCGCCGAAGTGGTCGAACTGCACAATCGCTTTTTCAGCCCGATTTGGAGCGGCGACGCCAGCGACGATAAAATCTTGATGACGGCGTATTAAGCTTTTAGCAGTCAGCGCTTAGCTTTCAGCAAGAGCCGTTTTTATGAAACAGCAGCGTAGGGGCAGGTTTCAGGCTTGCGAAGCAAGCACGCTGTCCCCACATCGATGGAATAAGGAATTGGGCAAGGAGCAGGTATGCGGGTTTTGATCACGGGGGCGGCGGGACGATTAGGCGGTCAGTTGACGAAGGCGCTCAAGCGACACAGCCTCGTCCCGGCGGACGCTGCCGAGTTCGACATCGCCGATTTTGCGGCGACGCGCGAATTCGTTGGCGCGGCGAAACCCGACCTGATCGTGCATCCGGCGGCGTGGACGGATGTCGACGGCTGCGCCCGCGACCCGGAGCTGGCGATCCGCATCAACGGCTTCGGTGCGCAGAACGTCGCGCTGGCGGCGGCAGAAGTCGGCGCATCGATCCTGATGGTCAGCAGCAACGAGGTCTTCAACGGCAAGGCGAACCAGCCCTATCGTGAGTACGATCCGACCGCGCCGATCAACCCCTACGGTTACAGCAAATGGGTCGGCGAGCAGGCGGTCATGCGGGTCAATCCGCGTCATTACATCGTGCGGACGGCATGGCTGTTCGCGCATGGCGGCAAGAACTTCTTGCAGTCGATTCTGAGCGCGGCGCTGGTCGGCAAGCCGCTGCGGGTGGTCGTCAACGAGGTCGCTAACCCGACCTACAACGATGATCTCGCCGACGCCATCGCCAAGCTGGTCGAAACGAACCGCTATGGCATTTATCACTTCGTCAACGAGGGTTACTGCTCGCGCTACGATCTCGCCCGCCACGTGCTCGACCGCGCCGGTTACGAAGCGACGCCGATTGAGCCGATCACCAGCCAGATGTGGCAGCGGGCTTCGACGCCGCCGGAATATGCGCCGCTGGCGAACCTCGCCGGGGCGAGTATCGGCATCACCCTGCGCGATTGGCGCGAGGCGGTGGACGAGTTCCTCGTCAAAGAAGGCTTGCGCGATGAGGTGTAAACAAGTACTGAGTACTGAGTACCGAGGACTGAGTCAAAAGATAGTACCGAGTACCGAGTACCGAGGACTGAGTGAAAAGCAAGGACTGAGGACTGAGGTTCGAGGACTAAGTCAAAAGCAAGAACTGAGTACCGAGTACCGAGTACCGGGTAGAAGCGGCGATCTGTGTCGCGTGGTTTGGGTATGGCGACAAGCGTGACCACGCCAGACGTACAGAGTCAGCTAGACCACTCGGTACTCAGTACTCGGTACTCGGAACTGCTTTCGATCGTCATTCCCAACTGGAACGGCGCGAAGTTTCTGCCGACTTGCCTCGATGCGCTGCGGCGGCAGACCTATCCGCGCCTCGAAATCATCATCGCGGACAACGACTCGCACGACGAGTCGCGCACGATGATCAAGCGCGACTATCCCGAAGTGGTGCTGGTCGAACTGCCGGAGAATCGCGGCTTCACCGGAGCCTGCAACGCTGGAATGCAGGCAGCCACCGGCGACTATATCGCCTTGCTGAACAACGACACCGAAGTCGATGAAGGCTGGGCGGCGGCGGTGATCGACGCCTTCGCACGGCACCCGGAAGTCGGCAGCGTCGCCAGCAAAATGCTGCTGTTCGACCAGCGCGACCGCATCCACACGGCGGGCGACTACTTCACCATCGACGGGCGGGCGGGGAATCGCGGCGTCTGGCAGCCGGACGGCGATCCGTTCGATCAGGAAGAATACGTTTTCAGCGCTTGTGGCGGTTCGTCGGTGTATCGGAAGGCGCTGCTCGATCAAGTTGGGCTGCTGGACGACGATTTCTTCTTCTCGCTGGAAGACGTCGACCTCGGCTGGCGGGCGAATCTGGCGGGCTGGCGCTGTCTTTACACACCCGCCGCTATCGTGTACCATCATCTGTCGGCAACCGGCGGCGGCGTGACTGCCAGCTTCTACGACGGGCGCAACCTGATCTTCGTCTTGGTCAAGGACTTCCCGTTGTGGCGCAAATACGGCGGGCGCGTCGTACGGGCGCAGATCGGGCTGGCATGGGAGGCGCTGCGCGCGTGGCGCGGGGCGGCGGCGCGCGCTCGGCTGCGCGGCATGATCGCCGGGGTACTGGGTATCCCACGAATGCTGCCCAAACGCCGCGCAATTCAGTCAGCGCGGCGGCTGACTGATGCCGAGCTAGAAGCCCGATTGACGCGGCGTTAGCGGATCACCCGCTGGAGAAGTGTGCTTGAACGTGTCTACACAGCCTCATTTGTCGATCATCATCCCGGCACTCAACGAAGAACAGCGCTTGCCGCCGTGCCTTACGAAGATCGACGCCTTCCTGCAAGCGCAGCCCTACGACGCCGAGGTGATCGTCGTCGAGAACGGCAGCACCGACCGCACCGCCGAGATCACGCGAAGCTTCGCAGAAGCCCATCCCTACGTTCAGTTGATCACACTGCCGGAGCGCGGCAAGGGACGGGCGCTCAAGGCGGGGATGTTGGCGGCGACCGGTGAGTATCGCTTCATCTGCGACGTGGATTTATCCATGCCGATTGACGAGATCGTCAAATTCCTGCCGCCCGCTGCGGGCGACTGCGACGTCAGTATTGCCACGCGCGAGGGCGAAGGCGCGCGCCGGATCAACGAGCCGGAATACCGGCACCTCATGGGTCGGATCAACAACTGGATCATCAAGTTGATGGCGCTGCCTGATTTTGAAGATACGCAGTGCGGCTTCAAGATGTTCAAGGGCGCGGTCGCCGAGGATTTGTTCGGCGTCCAGCAGATGAACGGCATCGGCTACGACGTCGAGCTGCTGTTCGTCGCCAAGCGCCGCGGCTACAGCATCCGCGAAGTGCCGATCACGTGGTACTTCGACGCCGACAGCCGGATGCGCGTGATTCAGGACTCGCTCAACATCCTGCGGGAAATCTGGGATATCCGGCAGAACTGGCGCAAGGGCATTTATGCACGACAAGACCGCCAGCCTGACGTTTGAGCACGACCTGATCGCGCGCGGCTATCGCTGGATCGTCGGCATCGATGAGGCGGGGCGCGGCGCGTGGGCAGGTCCGGTCGCGGCGGGAGCGGTCTGTTTGCCGCTCGAACGTGACGACCTGCTGCAAGTTCTACACGGCGTTCGCGATAGCAAGCTGCTGACCGCTCATGCCCGCGAAAGCCTGATCGACACCATCAAGACGACCGCCTGTGGCTGGGGTGTCGGGCGTGCTGAAGCGGGCGAGATCGACGCGCTGAAGATCGTCCCGGCGACGCTGCTTGGCGATGCAGCGGGCAGTCGCCGCCCTGATCGCCGACTTCCCACAAGTTGACCCCGAATTTCTGCTGATCGACTCGATTAAGTGGCGCGGACTCCCGGACCGCGACCTGCCCTATCAGGCGATTGTCAAAGGCGATCAACTGTCGCTGAGTATCGCCGCCGCGAGCGTGTTGGCGAAGGTTTCGCGCGATGCGTGGATGGTCGAGTACGACGCCGATTATCCGCAGTACGGCTTCGCGGCGCATAAGGGCTACGGCACGAAACAGCACCAAGCCGCGATCCGCGATCACGGTGCGTGTCCGCTGCATCGCATGACGTATAAGCCGCTGGCGCAGCTGCCGCTGCCGTTCGAGGAAGAAGAATGATGGCGGATCGCGCTTTCCGTAGGGGCGTTATATATAACGCCCCTACCAACCTCACCCCTAAATCCCCTCTCCATGGGGCGAGGGGACTTAAACCCGCTGCGCCTTGTTTTTCTTCTTCTCCCTATGGAAAGGGTGAGGTTTGATCGCCCTCGTCCATGACTGGCTCAATCAGCGCGGTGGCGCGGAGGACGTGCTCGAAACGCTGGTCGCGCAGTATCCCGCTAGCCCGGTCTATACCGGTCTCTACGCGCCGGAGTTGATGCCCGCTTTCTACCGCGACTGGGACATCAAGACGCTGTGGATCGACAAGCTGCCCGGCATCCATACCCATCACCAAGCTTACCTGCCGATCTATCCGCTCGCGTGGGGCGGGTTGGATCTCTCCGCTTACGACGTGATTCTGAGCAACAAAAGTGGCTTCTGTCACGGCTTGCAGCACGACGATCAGACCCTGCACGTCTGTTACTGCCTTGCGCCGACGCGCTACGTCTGGCAGTTGGACGCTTACATCGCCCGCGAAGGATTGGGCGGCGTGGTTGAGTTGGGCTTGCGCCCGCTGATCGCTGCCATGCGACGTTGGGATTACGCGGCAGCGCAGCGGGTCGATCGCTTCATCGCCATTTCGACTGAGATTCAACAGCGGATTCAGACCTACTACGACCGCGACTCGGAGATCATCTACCCGCCGGTCGATACGACGCGCTTTCAGCCGTCGAACACGGTCGAGGATTATTACTTGGTCGTCTCGCGGTTGATCCCCTACAAGCGGATCGACTTAGCGGTGCAGGCGGCGACGAAGCTCGGCTTGCCGCTCAAGGTGGGCGGCAAGGGGCGCGACCTCGAACGACTGCAAGCGCTAGCAGGACCGACGGTTGAGTTTCTCGGCTACGTCGCGGACGACGATTTACCCGATCTGATGGCTCGGTGCAAGGCGTTCTTGTTCCCCGGCTTGGAGGATTTTGGCATCACGCCGGTGCAAGCGGAAGCCGCCGGACGTCCCGTGATTGCTTATGGCGGTGGCGGCGCGCTCGATACCGTGATCCCCGGCGTGACCGGCGAGCTGTTCAGTGAGATGACGGTCGAGAGCCTAATGGCGGTTATGCGCGACTTCGATGCCTCAAAGTACGATCCGGCAGCGATCCGCCAGCACGCCGAGCAGTTCGACACGGCGCTGTTCAACCAGCAGATCGCCGCCTACCTCGACCGCGCGTGGGACGAATTCCAGAAGAAAAATAAATAAACCGCCAAGACGCCAAGATCGCCAAGCGGATTTTCTCCCTGTCCTTGGCGTCTTGGCGGTTCAAAGATCATTTGATCGCGTAGCCGGCGATGTGGGGACCGACGAAGGGGACCGGCGCGCGAAACGGCGTGATCTCGACTCGCGCGAAGCCTGCGCCTTCGATCGCGGCGGCGGTGTCGCGGTCGGGGTGGCAGCCATCGCCGAGGAACGACCAAATCGGCTGGACGAAGCGCTGCGTTCGGTAGAGTCCGCTGTCCGGTTCGGCGGCGACGTGCTCGACGAAGATGTAGCGTCCGCCGGGACGCAGCACGCGCAAGATTTCGCGCAGCGCTTGCGCCTGATCGCCGACCGAGCACATGACCAGCGTGCCGACGACCGTATCGACACTGGCGTCCGCGACCGGCAGGTGCTCGGCGACGCCGGTGCGGAGTTCGCCACTGATGGCGTAGTGTTGGGCGGTCTCCAGCAGCCGATTCTGCATGTAGAGATTCGGCTCGACGCCGATCCAGTGGATGCCGGTTGGGTAGAAGGGGAAGTTTTCGCCCGTGCCCGCGCCGAATTCAAGCACCGTGCCGCTGATTCCAGCAAACAGCCGCCGCTTGTGGGGATCGACCTGCGCATCGTATTCACTGCCAACGTCGTGGGTGCGCGCCTGCGCCCACGCGAAAATTCGCTGACGGATACCCCGGCGCGCAGCGCTTGCCGCGCTGTCGCCATTCGCTCGCTCAATCATGTGCGATCTCCTTAGGTTGACACTATAATAGCCCCGATTTTGGGAGGTGTGAGCTTGGAATTACTGCTGATTTTGCGAATCCTGCGGCGCTGGTGGTGGCTGATCGCCATCCCGGTGCTGATCACGGCGGCGCTGGCGCTGCCCAGCCTGCTCAACCGGGGCGCGGCAAGCGGCGGCTTCACTCAGACGATCAGCTACAGCGCGATGCAGCAGCTTGACGCGATCCCGCGCGCGGACGGCGACTATCAGGACATTTGGCTGTCGTCGGAACTGACGGTCAACGCCTTCACTGACTGGGTGCGCGGCAGCACCTTCAAGCAGGAGATCGGCGAACTGGTGTCCGACTTGAACCCGGATGCGCTCGGCATCGCGGCGGACAACGCCCGCAGCGTCGGGCAAATCACCCTGAGCTACCCGACCGCCGACGGCTTGCTGGCGATCAGCGATGCGGTGGTTAAGGTGCTGCAAACGCGCAGCCAACCTTACTTCCCGCAGTTGGGCGGCGAACCAGCCAGCGTGACCGTGCTCAGCGAAACGCCGATCACGCCCGCCCCGCCGCCGCTGACCGACCGCTTCGGTGCGCTGATCAAGATCGGCTTGGGGCTGCTGGCGGGGATCGGGCTGGTGTTTTTGGCGCACTACCTCGATCCGGTGCTGCGACGACGGGAAGACGTCGAGGCGCTCGGCTTGCCGGTCGTCGGCGCGATCCCGCGCAAGTGAGGTGAGTGGAATTGGCAAAGATTGACGGATTGCGGCGATTGATATGGAGCGTCGTCCGTAGGGGCGAGGCATGGTGCAACCCTTGGTTGCCTGTCCCTACATTGATGATCGCCGCATTGCTTTTGCTGACCGTGCCGGTCTTCGCGCAGGGACAGGGATTTCTGCCCTATGCGTGGGCGGATGCCGACCTCGCGCTGATCTACCCGGTCGGGTGGGATCTGCCGGTTCCCGGTGGCGACGAGTCGGCGCTGACGCTGACGCTCGGCGGGGGCGAGGCGATGGTCACGCTGGAAGTGCTGCCCGCCTCGACCACTGACGAGGCGCTGCGCCCTGCCTTGAACGATCAGTTGGCGGCGGCGTCGCTGCTGGCGCTCGACTACAGGGCGGATTCGCTCTATGGGCGCAGCAGCTTGCGCGTCGATGCCGCCAGCGGGAATCGCCAGCAGGTCGGGATCGGGCGGGTTGGTCGGCTGCCGGACAGCCGGGTGCTGGTCATCGTCGGACGGACGGCAGCAGCAAATCAGGCAAGCTTCAGTAACGATCTGGACGCGATGATTAACAGCATTGTCTTCAGTGCCAAGCTGCCGCCGGTGCTGCCGACTTATCATACCCTTTGGCGCAGCGAGCCGAGTGACCGCGTGATCGTTGGCTTGGCGGCATCGGCGGATCGGCTCTACGCGCTTGACGTCTCGAACGGCATATACGTGCTCGACGCGCGCGACGGCTCTGACGTCGCCCACTACGATTTCGAGAACCCGGCGCAGCCCACCGGGATCGCCGTCGATGGCGACGGGCTGGTCTACGTCAGCGATCGAGTCTGTCGCTGCGTGCTGCGGATGCAGCCGGACGGAACGTGGCTTGATCCGGTGGGCAGCTTCGGCGGCAGCGCACCGTTCAGCCTCGCCGTGAGCGACGACGGCACGATCTACGCGACCGACAAGACCGATTCGGGCTACGTGCTGCGCATCCTCGGCGCGCCGCGCAACCGCATGGTCAGCTTGAATTTCAACGGCAGCGCCCCGCCACTGGTGACGGTCGGGGCGGGGCGGGTGTGGGTGATCGAGTGGCTGAAGTCGCTGATCGACGGCAGCGTGAGCGCCGCGGTCTCGCAGGTGATCGAGGATAAGCTCTCGGCGGACTTGCAGTTCTGGTTGCAGTCGCTCACGCCCTCGACCGTCAGCGGCGCAGCGACTAACCCCAATGGCGATCTGGTGCTGGCGACGCAGGATCAAGGCAGTCTGGTGCTCGAACTCGACCGGCGCGGTGATCGATCGCTTCGCCGAAGATGCCGAACCGCGCGCGCTGGCTTTCGGCGCGGATGGGACGCTGTACGTCGCGCGGGGCGAGGGCGCGATCGCGGCACGGAGCACGCACGTCCCGCCGGATCGATTGGGTAACGAGGCGCTGGCGCTGGGCGTCCCGGTGCAGGGCGCACTCAGCGAAGCCGCACCGCAGCAGACGTGGACCTACGCGGGCACGGCGGGCGAGACGGTCACGCTTTCGGCAGTTGACCTCGCCCGGACGAACGAATACGAGGTTGGGCTAGACATGGCGCTGCGCTTGACCGCGCCCGACGGCAGCGAGGTCGATTACAACGACGACCAATTGGGCGTTGATTTATTCGGGGTCTACGATGCGCAGATCGCCGACAAGACGCTGCCGCAAACCGGCATTTACACGATCAGCGTTGAGTGGCGGCAGGGGAGCGGCACCTACACCCTCGGCATCAGCAGCGATCAGGCGGTCACGCTGAGCGGCGACGGGGTGACGCACATCGAGGGGCGGTTGCAGGACGTGTTCCCGGTGCAGCGCTGGACCTTCGCGGGCAGGCAGGGCGACGTGCTCACGCTGACGATGATGACCGAGTCCGGCACGCTCGACCCGGCGCTGCGACTGCTCAAGCCGGACGGCAGTTTACTCGCCTACAACGACGACGCCTACGATCCCGAACTGGACGTCAACTCGCAAATTCGGCAGGTACAGCTGCCGGTCGATGGGTTGTACACGGTCGAAGCGGAACGCTACGAGGGAGCCGGGCGCTACGGCATCGTGATTGTGAGCACGGATTAGTTCATCCGAGATTTGTTTTCGTAGGGGCGCACCGCCGTGCGCCCCTACAGAGACAACTCCAATTGAGGCAGAAGGAGGGCGTTCAATTGAACGCCCCTACATCCCGGTGATATGGGGTAATGAGTAGGGGCAGGTTTTAAACCTGCCCCTCCGTGGAGATTGCGTTAGCCCTTGTCGGCGGGATACTGTCCCGCTTGCTGACGGCGCTCGTTCGTGCTGAAGTACCACGCCATCGCCAAAATGCCGATGCTGAACAGACCACCGACGATCAAGCCGGTGAACAAGGCTTGATAGAAGGTGGTGTTCTGCGCTAACCCGGTGAGCGTCATCACGATCACGCTGCCGAGGATGCCGAATGCGGCGATCAAGATCGGTGACCCCCAGCGACGGCGGATCGCTACGTAAGTGAAAAGCAGGATCAAGCCGAAAAGTAGGAACAACAGCACCGCCACTGGATTTTGCATCGTCTCCCCCCTTACAACACCTCGTAGTGGCAGGCGTACAACTTTTGGTTGTTTGTGTCTGCCTCGCTAACGGGCGCACGCCTAGGCGTGCATTACTTTACAACGTGCGCAGCACCGCCCGCACCGGCGAGCCGCAGGCGGCATCCAGCTTGAGCGGCAGGGCGGCGAGGTCGTAATCGCCATCCGGAACGCCGCGCAGCATCAAGTTCTCCAAATTGACCAGCCCCAGACGATAAAACGCCTTGTGACCGGGCAGCGTCCCGCTGCTGATGTGATCGACCGACGACACGTCCACGCCGATCAGCACGACGCCGCGCAGTGCCAGCGCCTCGATCAAGGGTACGCCCACGTAAGGAAAATCGGTCGTCCATTGATCGTCGGGCACGTCGCTGACCCACGAGTGGATCAGCAGGCGCTCGACGCCTTCGAGGTCGGCGGCGCGGAAGTCATCGAGGGTTAGCTCGCCACTGCGTTTGCTGACGGTGACGACGCGCGCGCGCCCGATATACGGCTCTAGCGGCATGGCGGCGGGATGCGCTCCGTCGGCGATGTAGTGGTAATAGGCGTCGGCGTGGGTGCCGACGTGGGGCGTCGTCGTGATGGTGGTCAAGTTGACCGGCGCACCCTCGCTTAACTGCCAATTGGGTTTGACGCTGTAAGCCGTGTCGCCGGGAAAGACGGCGGTTTGCGCGGAAACAGTGCGTGTGATGTCGTAGAGCATGAAGTCAAAACTCCTGTATGCTTAAGCCCCGGCGAGACGAAGATCGCCGACGACGGTGCGGATCTCGATGTTGAGGCGCGGCGTAGCACCGGAAGTGTCGCCGACCGTATAGGTGATGTCGTTGACCTTCTGGTACTGCGGATCCGTTTCCAAGAGCGCGCCGCTGCTCGTCCGGTAGATGACCTGTGCCGCAGCGGTTGACGGTATCTTGAGCAGCACGCTGCCCGACGTCGTTTCGATGCGGACGTTCATGGATTGGGGAATCGCCGTGCCGTCGAATGTCAGTTGGACGTCGCCGCCGGACGTGGTCACGTTGAGGCTGCTCAAGTGGCTGTTGGACAAGCCGGACGCCGCGAAATTGCCGTTGGTCAGGCTGAACGACGCCGTGCCGCCATCGTCTGCCGGGTTGGGCGTGTTGTAGCTGACGGTGTAGTTGCCGGTCGTCGCCGTGGCGTTGAGCGCCGAGAGCGCCAAGCCGCCGAGATTGAGGATCGTGTCGGCAGTGGTATTGGTCTGGTTGATGATCAAGGGCTTGTCGCGACCGACCTGCAAATCCCACGTATTAGCGGCATCGGGGATCACGTCGGCAGAGGAACGTCCCTGCCGGATCGAGATGGTGCTGCCGCTGCTGCTACTCTGCGCAACCCACGCGCCGACATTGGTCGAGAGCGTGCCGGCGACACCCGACGAATTGGCGGCATTGACCGTGATCGTTCCGGCGCTGGTATCGAGGTTCAGCGTTACCGGGGCAGTGTCCGGGTAGGGCAAGTCGACTGACTGGGTTTGGGTGCCTCCGGCTGATCGGCAAGCCGCGAATAAGAGTATCGGGAGAATGAACAGCGCTAATCGTTTCATCAATGCTCCTCACTTTGACTCTAGTCTAGCAGAAGTTTGCCTGAACGCTCGGTTAGATTTAGCCGGATTCAGCGCAAACACCGCTGTCATGATCGTTGGCGAAAAGGCAATCGAACGCATCCCCACTTTGATTCTAGGGGCTGGCTGAGACTTTAACAGCCCCGCTTTCAGGGGGGCGCGCGTTGGTTCGCCGCCGAATGCTGAGTATAATCGATGCTGACGACGAAGCGAGGGGATGAGTTCGTGCGGTTTGTGCTTTACAGTGAAAAAACGGTCGCGCAGTGTATGACGGCGATCAATGCGCGAATGCAGGCAAAGGGGACGAGCACGCGCCCGGCGCTCGACGGTTGGGTCGAGAAAGGCGGCGCGTTCAGCCTCGGCATTTCGACGCCGGTGATCGGCAAGTTCGCGCGGCGCACGACCTTGAACGCGAAGGTCGAGCGACAGAGCGGCGTGACGATCATCCGGGGCAGCGTGCCGAATGGCAGCTCGAAAGAGGGGCAGCTCGTCGTGTTCGGCGGGCTGGCGCTGGTCGCGGCAACGATGATCGCTAACGGCAATGCGCTGTTCGCCCTATTGATGATCCCGTTTGCGGCGTACTTGTACATCCCGATGCGCGGCGACCTGCTCAACAGCGAGATTCTGATCGACGAGGTGCAAAAGACGCTCAAGGCGAAGCCGAAACCGCCCAAGAAATTGAGCGAAAGCAAGTCGAGCAAGTCAACCACCGCGCGCACTCCGTCCACCCGCGCGACCACGAAGAAAGCCCCTGAGGATCAACCCCTGCTCAACGAATAATTGCAACGGCAGGTTGGCAATTTGCGTATAAGTGGTTAACGTGTGCGGTTGCGATGCAGAAAGGCAAAATCCATGTTTCCCGTGTTTGTTGACGACGAGCGTACTCCGAGTCGCTCGCCCCGGCTGCGCGCGCTGAAACTGCTGGTGATTGGCGTCGCCAGCCTGTTTGCGATCGGTATTCTGATGATGGTCGAGCCGGTGAACAACGTCCGTGTGATCGGGTTGATCGCCGCGCTGCCGGTTGTGTTGATCGCGGTGGCGGTGGTGTGGTTGACCTTGATGCGACTCAATCCAACGACGGCGGACAAAGGCAAGCGCGGCGTGGATGGCTTGGACATGTACAGCATGATCGACCGGATGGTCGACGATTTGGACGACGACGAAGCGGCTTACTTGCAGCGCCGTCTGGACGAACGCGAAGGCAAGACGAAGCGCGACTTAACCGCGTCGCTGGACGAACTGCTCGATCAGCGGGCTGAAAATCGACAGCAGCGGGGCTAAACGCTTTCGGCGAGCCGGATGTGATCCAGTAGGGCAGCGCAACCGCGTGTGACTAAGTTCGTAGGTGTCATCAAACTTGTTGTCGTAATACGGATCAGGTACTTCGTTGATGTTGACCAGCCCGCGTTCTTGCGCAAAAGTGAGAAACAAGCTTACTTCGGCGGGAAAGTTGCTGGAATTGCGCAGAATGAAAGACAGGTTGGCACGATCCATCGCTAAGACGTAGTCGAAATCGTCGAGATCGCGGCGCTCAAGCTGGCGCGCCCGCCCGTCGTAAGGGATATCGTGCCGTTCAAGCACGTCAAGCGTGCCGGGATGTGCCTGCTCGCCGACGTGCCAACCGCCTGTACCAGCAGAGTCAACGTAGAATTCGGCTTCTAATCCTGCTTGATTGACCATGTGCTGAAAAATCGCCTCAGCCATGGGCGAACGACAAATGTTTCCCATGCAAACGAATAGGACCTTGATCATGTAGTGTTGTTCCTCGGCAAGCCGTTGCGATCGACAAAACGGTGCTGTGTCGCGGTGACACCCGCTTAGTATTATATAACGACCGAAGTCGCTGTGACTAGCGTTAGCGTTGCCTTAAGAGGCACTTAGGTTGATTGGCGTGGCTCGTCATCGGCGTCAGTCGATTCGGTGTCGTCCCCGCTGGTCTGACCTTCCGTCCAGTCCCCGCCGACGGTCAACTCCGCTTCGTGACCCTCGGAGATATTCTCGACCAGATCGTCCTCGCCGGTGGCAGGTTCATCAACCGGCTGATCCTCGGCACCGACGTTCGCGGCGGTGTCTTCGACTTCCGGTTCGGGAGTCGGAGCTTGCGGACTGACCATCGTGATCTTGCCGTCGATAAAAGCGCCTTCCTCGGTGGTCAAAGCGGTGGCGCGAATATCGCCCCAGATCCGTCCGGTGCGGAGCAACTGAACCTTCTTACCATTCACGTTGCCGCGAACTGCCCCGGCAATCGAAATATTCTTCGCGTTGATGTCGGCGTTAATCTGTGCCGTTTCGCCGACGAGTACATTTCCGCCAATTTCCAGCGTACCCGTGAACGTACCGTCCAGCCGCACGTTGGCATTGCTGTTGAGGTGTCCCTCTAGCGTACTATTCGTACCGAGCACCGTCTCGAAACCGACTGGTGCTTGGGGTGTCACGACCGGTGTTTGTTTCGGCGTTGGTACTGGCGGCGTCTCTGCTTGGCGACGATTGCCGAAAATCGACATCACGTCCTCCTCTGTATGGTGATCCGTAATGATTATAAACGATCCGGGGTGAAAAATGAATGAATTTGCGCCGATTCGCGCCCGCATTCAACCCCAATAGCTTAATTAACACCATCCGCAGCCGGATGTTCCGAATTCAAGCGATTAGCCATAAATTCTTGGCGCAATCATACGTGAAGAGTTGGCAGATCGTAGGGAAAAACCCACTAGACAACTTACGCTTCTGTGCTATTCTTCCGGAAGAGCTGTAAACGATTTCCTGAGTTCATACTGTACCATGCGAACGGATCACGACGCATTGAACTATGTCCATCAAGAGCGGACTGATTGCGTTCGTCTGAACCTCGCTATAGCGTTGAGTTGACGTCTAGTTGCTTCGCGGAAAGTGAGTTCAAACTCCCCTAGAATGGCGGCACAAACACAGATAAAAACCTCCGAACAGGCGAATTTTCATCACTTCGTCATGGATATTGCGTGGTTTGGTCTCGCGGCAGCAGCAACTTCGCGTTTCCTCTCCGTCTACGCCATCCGTCTTGGCGCGACTCCGGCTGATCTCGGCTGGATTTCGTCGCTGCCCGCGTTGATTTTGCTCGGTTCCGCCTCGCTGAGTGCGTGGTGGCGACGTCGCTATGGCAATCCGGTGCGGGCGTTGTTCTGGCCCGGTCTGCTGATGCGCTTTTTGTTCCTATTACCGGCGCTGGCGCCCTTCCTACCGGTGCGCTGGCAGCCGTTGTGGTTGATCCTCTCGGTGGCGATCCCGGCGATCCCGCAGGGCGTCGCCAACGTCGCTTTTACGGTCGTGCTGCGCGAGTTGATTGACCCGGAGCAGATGACCAGCTTGCTCAGTCGGCGTCAGCTGGCGCTCAACATCACGGTCGGCGTCGGGGCGTTGGTATTTGGCTTGTGGCTCGAAAAAGCGCCGTTTCCGCTGAATTATCAGGTGATGTTCGTGCTGGCGTTCTGCTTCGCGCTGGCGAGTCTCTGGCATTGTATGCGCATCCGCGTTGACGAGCCGTGCGAACTGCCGACCGTCGCCGCCAGTGCTGCGCCGGTGCCGCATACGAACCCGTGGCGCTCGCGCGGATTTCTGCGCGTTGGCTTCGTCGCGGCGGTGATCCATTTCGCCTTCTTCGTCATCGTCCCGGTGACGCCGCTCTATTTGGTCAACCAGATGGGCGCGAACGAGGGCTATATGGCGTTATTCGGCATGATCGAGCTGACGGCAGGGGCGCTCGCCTCGACGATCGCGCCGCGCGTCGCCCGTAAGATCGGTACGCGCCCGATGATCGCGGTGGCGATGGTCAGCACGGCAATCTCGGCACTGATCATTGTGATCGCGCCGACGCTGCAACTGACGCTGCTGGCGGCGATCTTCTCCGGCGGTGGTTGGACGGCAGCCGCGGGCGTCGGCTTATTCACCTTCTTCGTCGAAAACACGCCCGCCGAGGAAGTGACGACCTATTCCGTCGCCTATAATCAGGTGATCGGCTTGGCGCTGTTTCTCGGTCCGATGCTCGGCAGTACGTTAGCGAGCGGCGGCGTTAATCTGCTGCTGGTGATGGGGCTGGGGGCGGTGCTGCGGCTGATCGCGGGACCGCTGGTCGACTCCTCGCTGCTGACGTGGCGCGGTCACGCGCACCGGCGGAGGATCCGGCACGCCGCGTAAGTTCCAATTCTGATCAAGATCACTGGTAGGGGCGCACGATTGTGCGCCTCTACGATTCTACGGGGCATTGCCTTAAGCGCTTTGGAATAGCTGCGGCGTATCCGATGGCGTGGGTGTGGGAGTCAACGTCGGCAGCGGCGTATTCGTCCAGCGCGGATCGCGGGTGTAAGAGGGCAGCGGCGTCGGCGTGCGGGTGGGGCGGGTTGTCGGTACCAGCGTGACCGTCGGCGCGGGCGAGACGGTATTCGACGGCGTATAGGTGAGGCTCGGCGTCAGGGTCGGATTGACCGCTTCGATGATGCTCTCGTGCATGTAGCCGAGGTCAATACGGCGGGTGCTTGGATTGGTGTCGATGGCGTACCACTCCGTCCCCGGTTCGCGCTGAAGCACGCAGACGATCGTGCCCTC
The DNA here is from genome assembly GCA_963727545.1 of uncultured Chloroflexia bacterium. Classification (GTDB taxonomy): domain Bacteria; phylum Chloroflexota; class Anaerolineae; order Aggregatilineales; family Phototrophicaceae; genus Flexifilum. Next base: position 114,647 of record CAVSGS010000020.1, on the reverse strand, counting down.
GTTGAGCTGGGTAACGATCGCTGCCGAGGTGCTCGGACCGTCGCGGACAATCGCCGCCGGGACGTCGACCCGGAAATCAGTACAGGGTGGGATCTCGGTGGCGGTCGGGCGGGCGGTGATCGCCGAAGTCGCCATACGCGTGACTCGCTGCGCGGTCGCGGTATCAACCACTTCCGCGCGTTGAGTTGCCTCGACGACGCCTAATCCGCCGGTGCGGAGAAAGTTTTGCACGCCCTGCCAGATGTAAAAAGCCCCGAAAACCAGCGCCGCCGCCAGCAAAAACATGAGCAGCGCCGGGGGACCATTGCGCGATGAGCGCCGCATCACCGCTCCTTATGCTCGCATTCGCGGAGCTGTTTTACCAGAGCTTAAACGTTTGTGCCAGCGGATTTCGTTGGCGTAGGTGAAACGTTCGACGGGCGGCGGGCAGTGCTCTTCAGGCGCTCGGCAGCTTGGACTGGGCGAGTTCCAGCAGCCGTTGCCAGCCGTGCAGCTTCGGGAAAAAAGCATCGGCTCCGGCGTTGACTGCGTTTTTGTATTCATCCGAACTGTCGGCGGCGCTCAGCATAATGATCGGGACCGACTGAGTTGCCGCATCGCCCTTAATTTGGGTGCAGATGTCATAGCCGCTGACTTCACCTAGTCGCACGTCAAGCAGGATGAGGTCGGGAAGTTCGGCGGCGACGGCGCGGAGTGCCTGTCCGCCGCTGTTCGCGTGATTGACGCGGTAGCCTGCGCGTTGAAAGACGATTTCGAGGAGTTCGCGGTTCATTTGATCGTCGTCGACGATCAAGATCAACTGTGCCATTCTAAGAACCTACGGTCGAGCCGTGTCGCATGGATAAGAAGATGAATATTTCCCCGCGCCACCTACTGGGCGGCTCAGGCTAGCAGGTAGGGAATGCCCCATACCCCACAATAACAATCCGGTTCTCGCTCATTGCTCACCTGAGGCATCATTATAACGACAATCCCGCGGTATGCTACTTGTATAATGGGCTATTCCAACGTAGAATAGGGGCATGAGTTTACTTACGCCTGACGATACGCTGCTCGGTTTGTTGGCGGCTGAGGCGCGGCATGGCTATCAGTTGATCGCCTGTTTCCGCGACCCGGCACAGTTGGGCAACGTCTGGCATTTGAGCACGAGCCAGCTTTACGCCGTGCTCAAGCGCTTGAGCACGCAGGGTCTTATCAGCGGCTGCGCCATCGACTCGCCGGATGCGCCCACCCGAATTGAGTATACGCTGACGCCCAGCGGTGCCGCTCGATTGGCGGCTTGGCTGGATGAAATCTCGCCATCGCCCAGTATTCGCGGTGTCCGCGTTGAATTCTTGAGCCGTCTCTACATCGCTCGCTTGCTCAATGTGCCCACCTTAGAGATCGTGCGGCGGCAGAAAGCGACCTGCCGCCAGCGCCGCGTTGCTCTGGTCGATGAGCGCGACCGGACTGAACCCGGCGTCGGACGGCTCAGCTTGGACTTAGAGATAGCCCAGTTGGATGCGATTCTCGACTGGATTGATCGCTGCGAAGTCGTCCCTCGTGACGAGGGTATGCCTCAAGAGGAAGATGGATGAAAGCTAGATTTGTGCTCGTCGTTATGTTGTTGGGGTTGGTCGTCGGGACGACGCCAGCCGTTGCTCGAGAACATTCTGAACTGACTGTATTTGCCGCTGCGTCGCTCACGGATGCTTTTACCGAAATTGGCGCGGCGTTCACTGCGGCGCATCCCGACGTCGACGTCGTCTTCAACTTCGGCGGATCGTCGACGCTCGCGGCGCAGTTGTCCGAAGGCGCACCCGCTGACGTGTTCGCCAGCGCTAACAACAAGCAGATGCAGGTCGTGGTCGACGCGGAGCGCGTCACCAGCGAACCGCAGACTTTCGCCCGCAACCAGCTCGTGCTGATCGTCCCGGCGGATAACCCGGCAGGGATCGAGTCGCTGGACGATCTGGCGAATCCGGGGATCAAGCTCGTCGTCGCCGCGCCGGAAGTCCCCGTGCGCGTCTATACCGATGCGATGCTCGACGCGCTGGCGGCTGACCCTGCCTACGGGGCGGATTTCCGCGACGCGGTCGTCGCGAATTTTGTCTCAGAAGAGGATAACGTCCGGCAGGTGGCGGCGAAAGTCGCGCTGGGCGAAGCCGATGCGGGCGTCGTCTACAGTTCCGACGTGACGCCGGACATCGCCGAAGATGTGATCACGCTGCCGATCGCCGATGCTTATAACACGCTGGCGACTTACCCGATCGCCCCGATCGCCGACAGCGCGAATTTGGAGCAGGCGCAGGTGTTTGTCGATTTCGTCCTCGGCGACGAGGGGCAGGATATTCTGGTGAAATGGGGCTTGATCTCGGTCCGCCCGGCGCCGGAGTCGACGCCCGAAGCGACCGCTGAAGCGACGCCTGAAGCCACCGCGCAGTCCTGAGTTTGATGCGCGCTGGCTTACGCAAACGCAGCGCGGGACGCACCTTGACGTTCGTCATGGGTGGTCTCGCGCTGCTCTTTCTCACGCTCCCGATCGTTGTTCTGATTGGACGGGCTGTCGTCAGCGGGGCTTGGAACGAGATGCCCGACGTGGGCATCATTCAAGCGGTCACTCTGAGCCTTGCCACCACGCTGATCACGATGCTGGTCACGCTGTTGTTCGGGACGCCGCTGGCGTACATTTTCGTGCGCCGCCGCTTTCCCCTGCGGCGCACGCTCAATTTGCTGCTGGAACTGCCGATTGTCCTGCCACCGGCGGTCGCGGGTTTGGCGCTGCTGGTGACCTTCGGGCGGCGCGGCGCGCTCGGTGGGTTGCTCTCGACCTTCGGAGTCAGCTTGCCCTTCACGACGGCGGCGGTCGTCGTCGCGCAGACTTTCGTCTCGGCGCCGTTCTACATCCGCGCGGCGCAGCTTGGCTTTGCCGGTATTCCGCGCGAGATCGAGGACGCCGCGCGCGTCGATGGTGCGTCGAGTTGGGCGGTCTTTCGCTACGTGACGCTGCCGCTGGCGAGCCGCGCGCTCGCCGCCGGATTGGTGCTGAGTTGGGCGCGCGCGCTCGGCGAGTTCGGCGCGACCATCCTGTTCGCGGGCAGCATTCAAGGACGCACGCAGACCATGCCGCTGCTGATCTACAACGTGCTTGAGCGCAACCTCGACGCGGCGATCTGGGCGGGCGTCTTGCTGGTCGGCATGGCGTTAGTCGCGCTGCTGATCTCGCAGCGACTGCGACCGGAAGAAGCCAATTAGCCATTCACGGCTTGACAAATCGATAAATATCGATATGATAACGATCATGAACTATGATCCGGTGGTTTTCGCAAAAGCGCTCGCCGACGAAACACGGCAGACGATTATGTCGATGTTGTGCTGTGTTTGGCTGAACGTCTCCGAGATCGAGACGAAGCTCGACGGCAAGGTCAACCAGCCGACGATCAGCCACCACCTCAAGAAACTGGAAGAGGCGGATCTCGTGCAGGTGCGGCAAGAAGGGCGGTTTCGCTACTATACGCTCAATCAAGAGCAGATGACCGTTTGCTGTGGTGCGCTGGTGCAGCAGTTCGCGCCGGACTACGCCGAGCAGGTGATTCGCCCGGAAAACATCGAGATCAAAGGTTAGGGGCGCTGTTCGCGCGGCGCTTTTTATTTGCTTAATCGCATCGATGGTTATCGATATATTGGAGGATCAGCAGATGGATGTTCACGACGTCGTTAAGCAGCGGTACGGCGGGATTGCCAGCGGCACGCAAGCCTCATGTTGTGGTCCCGACTCGGACTGTGGGTGTAACGCGACCCTCTACGACGCAACTTTGCTTGACGGACTGCCGGTTGACGTGACCGGTCTCTCGCTCGGTTGTGGCGATCCGGTGTCGATCGCCTCGCTCCAACCGGGGGAGACGGTGCTCGATCTGGGCAGCGGCGGCGGGATTGACTGTTTCTTGGCGGCGCGGCAGGTGGGCGAGAGCGGCTACGTCATTGGCGTGGATATGACGCCCGAAATGCTGATGAAAGCCAACGCCAACAAGGTCAGGATGGGTGTCAACAACGTTGAGTTCCGGCGCGGGCAGATCGAGGCGCTGCCGGTGCAGGATGACAGCGTCGACGTGATCATGTCCAACTGCGTGATCAATCTCTCGCCGGACAAGCCTGCCGTCTTCAAAGAAGCGCTGCGGGCGCTCAAGCCGGGGGGACGGGTCAGCATCAGCGACATCGTGACCGAAGGCGAGTTCAGCGCGGAGATGCGCGCTGACTCCGCAAAATGGGCAGAGTGCGTCACCGGCGCGATTGACGCCGATGTCTACACCGGCATGATGCGCGAGGCGGGCTTCGTGAATATTCAGGTTGTGGATAAGGCGGACGCTGAAGGCATTATCGAGCGTCAAGCCGGAATGCCGCGCATCTACAGTGCGCGGATTACTGCCTATAAACCGGAGTAGTGCCGATGAAAACGCGGGTGTTGATTCTGTGTACCGGAAATTCGGCACGCTCGCAGATGGGGGAGGGCTTGCTCCGCCAGCTCGCCGGGGATCGCGTTGACGTGTTCAGCGCCGGGACGAAGCCGTCGGTCGTCAACCCTTACGCGATCCGAGCGATGGAACAGCGCGGGATCGACATCAGCGGGCAGCGCTCGAAACACTTGAACGAGTACAGCGAGCAGCCGTTCGACTACGTGATCACCGTCTGCGATCAGGCGGCGGAAGTCTGCCCGCTGTTTCCGGGCAAAGCCGAGCGCATCCACTGGAGCTTCCCTGATCCGGCGGCGACAGGGGGCAGCGACGACGAAATCCTCGCCTCGTTTGCGCGCGTCCGTGACGACCTCGAAGCGAAGCTCAGCGCGTGGTCGGCACAATTGTAATCAGCGGCTCAGCGTCTTGACCCCACCCCCGCTACGCTTCCCCTCCCCGAATTCAGGGAGGGGAGAGTGCCTTCGTCCATTTGGAGTGTTCGTCGTCAAATTTGATGACTTTTCGACACCGCAGTGGTGTTTTCAAACACCCTTATTGAATGTCCCTACAAACCGGAGCAACGGTCACTCCGGTTTGCTTCGATTATTCGCCGGATGCAGCCCTAAGACGGAGCGCTGTGCAAAGCATCGATCATGGCACGGGAGATCTGCATGTGCATCGCCGTGAGGTCGATCAGTTCAGCTTGGACTTCCTGCTTTTCCTCGACAAATTCGAGAAAGCTCAGGTGATAGAAGCGATAGCGAATTTGGGTACTGCCGTTTTCAGTGACTTTCTGGGCATGGAGAAACGGACTCCACTCGTCAAGCACCGCGTGAATGCGTGCTCGGCTGGCGACTTTCGAGAAATCCTGTATTAAATCAATCGACACTGGGCTGAAAACAGCAGTCAGCGCGACGAGCACCGGCAGCTTGTAATCGAACCAAGCGTCGGGATTTTTGAGCTTCATGCGCTGCCAGTGATCTTCATAATAGTTCACCAAGCCAGATGGTAGCGTCTCCAGCGGCAAGACCCGGTAGGAACCGTTTTCGATCTCCGGGAGCACGTAGTGCAGATACATGAAATTGCCTTCGCTTTTCTTGACGAGAAGTTCCACGAAGTGCTCGCCGTCAAGCCGCCAATTGGAAATATAGGTCAAAATTCCGGGGCGCGAATACTGGGCAACAACGTACCGGCGCACGTCAAGGTCATTTTCCGGGGTGTCATGCTCAATATCGAGGTATTGCAATGGCGCGTCAACCCGAAGATTCAGGGTTTCCCGACGCGCGGTTGCGACGATATAAACCCCTTCCGGCAAGCACACCGGGAAATACATGATGTTCTCCCCGGTTGGTACGCCCAAGCTATCCGCCTCATCCAGCGCATCGACGACGACGATACAGGGTTCGCCCGATCGTTTTACTTCTAAAGCGACTTGGGCGAGCAGGTGGTTCAGAAAGCCTGAATCCTGCCCGGCTTCAGGGGGCAGATCAGTATATTCGAGCCGGTATCGGTGAACTAATTGCGCGCAGATGCTGCGCAGAAAATCACTCGCTTGGTTGATGCCTTCGGCGCGGATATTGAAGTAATGGATGTACCGCTGCGTCTTGACCAACTGAGCCATCAACGCGGTCTTGCCGATGCCCGGATCCCCCCGGATGATGAAATAACCGCTTGAGTTAGCCTCCACAAACTGCTGAATCGCATCGAAAACGAACTGTCTGCCAACGAAATTGCGCGTCTTGTCGTCGATATAACCGTCAAAATTGCGGATTAAGCGGCGAATCCGGGCGAGTTCAGCCGGATTGTTCTGATAATGACGCCATTGGCGTTGAACAACTTCTCCGGGGAAAATCGCCTCCAACTGCTGAAAATCACGGCGTGGAATGTTCGCCAGATCAAACAAACGAAACGCCTCATCGACGGTACAGCGACGGTCCGCAATGAGCGGACTCGTATAGACCTTGATCAACGCGACCAATTCATCGGTGTCGTATGACCGCGCCGGTTGCTTCGCGCGAAATTTTCGATTGAAGCGGTCAATTGTGTACTCCCAACCAAGTAAGTCACTCATACGACTAATTGTTGCTTTGTAACTTATCCCGGTTCGTTCCTTAAGCATTTTCACGATCGCAGGGATGGTATTGGGTTGTGCTGCGTTGGACTCTGCCATCGGTATCCCTTTGTTACCAATTGCTAAACAATTTTAGTCCTGCCGATCAAAAGATGCGAAAAACTACATTTTTTTCGCAAAAAATGTGCCGTATTCGCGATCGCAGAGTGTGTGAGACTGATTTCTAGCTGAACGCAGCACGACGCGTTCACGAGATCGAAATCGAGGGGGAAGGGGAGAAGAGAGGCGCGCATGGATACGCATAACCGTGATGCACCGTAGCTGAGGTGTGCTCGCAGCGGGGCTGCAACTTGGCGGTGGCTACCCTGAAGCGAACACACCCACGGTTCCACAACCGGCGAACGCCCGTTGCCGCTTGAATTTAGCTGCCTCGCGTTCGGACGTCAAGTTAACCCACCAATTTAGCAATCTACCCGCGAGGTGAATAATGTCTCAGGTCAAGCGATCTGTTGTCGGACTTGTCGTTGCGCTTTCGCTGTTCATGGCGGTGGCTGCCCCGGTCTTGGCGGTCGGCGGCGCGACCGATACATGGCGTATGCGGTTCCCCATCCACACGCTCTGTGAGGGTGATCCGGGCTACTGCAGCTGCTCGACCTGCTAATCGGTCAAGGGATTTGGGGCGAACAGCGATGCCGTTGTTCGCCCCAATTTTATGACGGTTGGCTGGCTGACCAGATTTTCAGCGCTTCGGTGATGCAAAAACGCGCTAAGTGCGGAAAGTGATCGAGATCCCGTTGAAACGCCTCGTGCGCAGAATTGAGCTGCTCGATAATCTCATTCAGAGATAAAGCCGATGCGGGGAGTGCATCGAGCAACGGTTGAATGAGGTCGAGCGTTGTCTCGACGTCGTTGTTCCCGACCGTGTATTCCCTAAGCATGGCGCTCAACGCCAAGCCGTACAGACATTGGGCGGCGTGCTTGACCGATAAGAACGGCAGCGACCATGCTTCGGCAAAGTCGCGCTGGGCGGCATCCGGCAGTTCGCTGCGCAAGTGCGCTTTGCCTAAGGCAATCAGAATGCGGGGCTTCATCCAATGCAGATCGTTATCCTGCGCTGCGATGATTGCCGATCGGAGCAGATGAAAAGCTTCTTTGTGCGCAAAGCGGATCGAAGCGAGCGCTCCCTGATTCCACTGAAAATGAATGCTGAGTTCAACGTTGCCAATCTGCTCGGCGATGACTGCGCCTTGAACGAAACAGTCATGAGCGGCATCGTAATCTTTGATCTGGTAGTACATCACACCGAGGTTCAGGTATAGATACCCCAAGCGCTCGGTGAGATGAAGCTGGCGGGCTAACGCCATGCTGCGCTCGTAGCATGCTTTCGCTTGATCGTATTCGCCGCGCTCCGTATAGATTAAGCCCAAGGTGCTATAGGCAAATTGAGCGACATCCTGTAGGTTGAGGGACAGGCTCGACAGGTCATCGCCGGTCTGCTCTAAGACCATTTTGTAGTACGTCAGGGCATCGTCGAGCCGATTTTGGCGAAAGGCGGCGACGGCAAGATTTGACCAGATACCGCAAAGCAGGGTGATCTGGTCATTTTTCTTTGCCCAGTGTTCGGCGGTTTCAAAGCTCACGATGGCATCATCAAGGTGCGAGTTCCGCATTTGCAGGATGCCGATGCTTTGCCGAATGTGACCGTAGTGTTGGGTGATCTTCGAGGTATCGATCAGGGCGAGGGCATGTTCATACCGCGACATCGCCCGTTCATAGGTATCCCGGACTTGGGCGATTTTCCCGGCGTAATAGAACAACTCAATCTGCGCTGCCGGTGAGGAAACCTCGAAATGGTCCAGCACGTAGTTCACGAGTTTAGCGGCGGTGGTGTATAAGCTGTGCCGCTCGAAGTAAGGGAAGATCAGCAGCAGCGCGTCGACGACTTGATCGTCTGCCCAGTGATGATCGCTGCCGAAGATGGCGAGATTGAACATGGCAGCGATATTTTGTCGATGCTGGTCCAACTGCTCGGTTTGCTCATGATGCGCAGCAATAAAGTCGAGCAGGTAGCGGATATACGCTGCCTCGATCGTGTGGATGTAGGGGCGGCGCACTTGTGGTGCTTGCCGCTGGATGAAATCCAGCACGACGGGATGCAGGGTGTAGCGTTCTGCCGCAGCCGGCTCGCGCTTGCGTTCGATCAGGTTGAGGTCGAGCAGCCGGTTGATCTTGTGCTGAACCTGCTCTCGGCTGGGAATAATTCCTGCGAGGACGGCGGTTAGGTCATCGACTTGAGCGCCTTCGCCCGCTGCGAACAGGCTGATCGCATAGAGCAGGTCTTTCTCGCGCGAATCGATGTACTGCCAGAACCACAAGAGAATGCTCTCGTAGATGTGGTAAACGCCGGTTTCCGAATCGTGATAGGAGGTTTCCGACTGCAAATGATCGATCAGGCTGTGAAGGCGCGTTAGTTCCTTTTTGAGTCCGCCGATGATGATCAGGAGCAGCAGCGGTAACCCGCCGGTGAGTTTGGCGATGGCTTCGAGTTTTTCCGCATCGACTTCGCTTAACCACGGGACTTGCTGGATAAAGAAAGCGGCGGTGCGCTGTTTGTCGATGCCGTGCAGATCGATCACGTAGTAGTCGAAACGGGGTAATTCCCGCGCGACCAACAGCAAACGAGCAGCCGGCAAGAGTTCCAGTAAGGTGTTCAAGGTATTGACGTCGGCAAGATGTGACGTGTGCTCCTCGTCCACAATGACAACCAGATTAGGCTGGTGGAGTAACTGCTTGAGCCGACGTTTCTTTTGTGAGTAGTCGAGGGTGAGCAGTTCGCTTCTGCCCAACTGACTCAGGATGTTGTTACACAACAGTTCCCAGTCGAGTTCGGTTGGCAGTTCGACCATGACCGCCTTGTAATTCGGATGCTGCCTAAGCAGCGAATCGACGGCGGTATGCGCTGTCTCGGTCTTGCCGACACCGGGAAGCCCCCGGAGGGCAAAGACACGATTTTCGCCGGGTGTCGTCATGAGCGTGATAAGCTCGTCAACCGCGTCTTGGTGGTCGAGCAACTGCGTTCCAGTCGCCTTGACGACTTCTTCTGCCGACTGCTCAGTCCGGGACTCGAGAACGGACGGCGGGATCGCTTTGCCGCGCCGGATGAGTTCCACCCAGCGATCCGGCGAGGGACCGATTAGCACTTCGCCTCGTTCTTCCCGCTCGCGAAGCTGCGCCACGTAGAAATTAAGCATGTCAGGCTGCTGATTAGCTGCGATCCAAATCAAATATTGCAACGGCATGACGCCGGAACCGGGGCTGGCAAGCCAGCGCTGAGCGTAAGTTTGTGCTTCCTGCCAAGCTTCTTGTTTGAGGCAAAATGGCGTCACCTTTTCGAGCAGTTGGCGATTTAAGGCGGCAAGCTGCTGGCGACGTTGGTCTTTCCAGCCGAGAAATCTCGTATTGTCGGTGCCTGCCGCCGGTTTGGGGTTGAACCCCTGTAAGAACGGACGCCGATAAAGCTCCAGCAGTTCGCGTGCTTGAAGATATTCCGCTGCGGTGAAGTCTGCATCTTTCCGGACGAGGCTGCTCGCTCTCTGGGCGAAGTCGCGGCTGTCCACCCAAACCCGGTCCGGGAAAAAGCGAATAACGTTGGTATCTTTCGTCTCGATCGCCAACTGCTTGACGGTCTTCGACAGCCGAAAAAGTGCACTCTTTCGTAGCGTATCGCGGGCATCTGCTCGACCATAGAGCAACCGCGCCAAATCAGCGCGCTGATATTCAGCCTCGCCATTTTCCGCCATGTAGACAAACAAGCTTAGGGCTTGGGTATTCAGGTCTTCCGGTTTACCGTCAATCGTAATTTGGACGGGTTTGTCCAGCAGACAAACCCGAATGGGAGGCGTTTCCATCGATTTCTAACTTTCTTGCAGCACTACTGACGGAACGATTGATCTCGTCCGCTGCTTATCGTAACACGCAATTTTAACCATCAACAGATTTGTGACGCCTTGGTGACGGCTTTGCGACGGCTGAATTGTTTAAATGAACGATAGGAACGTTCGTATTCACTCACCAAGGAAGTCGCAATGTGCTCCGAAGATCGCTGCAGAAATCATGCCAACATTCAGCGGATACAAAATTTGAAAGCAAAAGGGATTTATCCATATGCGCAAAATTTCGTGCGTACCCATTCCATCCTAAAAATCAACGAAACTTATGAAGGGATTGACCATTGGGGCGAAAACGTTTTGCTTCACCTCTGCGGTCGCGTGACGAAAATCGACACGACGAAAAACCTGCTGCGCGTCTATCTGGAAGACCGGGACGCAAAACTTCAGTTTGTACTCGAAGCGACTCATGTCCCCCTCGAAAGAATTGAACTGTTCAAAGACAGCGTGTCACGGGGCGATTACATCGGGTTTGAAGTCACACACGTTTATCGCTCCAACCGGGACTCGCTGACTGCCAGAGTGAGCGACTGGTATTTTCTGGCGCCCTGTCTGCGCGTCTTGCCTAAGCCGACCGAAGATCGCGCGTCGCAAGATCGACATTGCCACTCGCAGCGCTTGAATGATTTCTGGGCGCGCCAGCGGGTTATTTCGAACGCCAAAATGCTGCGCTTCATTCGACGGTTTCTCGACGAGGCGGATTGCTTTGAGGTCAAAACGCCCACTTTGCAGCCGGTTTTGAGCCGTGCTGGCACTGACGATCAGGCGCGTAGCTCGCTTGACCAAGGCGTTAATACCCGGCTTCGGACTTCACAACACGCTTATCTGAAGCAGCTCATTATCGAGGGGATGGAGCGCGTTTATGAGATCGCTGACGTTTTTTCCGATGAAGCGATTGATTGGCTGCACTACCCGGAGCAGCAGCTTCTAGAATGCTGTATATCTCCAGCCGACGCCAACGATCTGATGACCTTGACCGAGCGGCTGATCAGCAGACTGGCGGTGTACCTGCATTCCACCGACGTTATTTTGTGGAAATCGCTGGAAGATATGCAAGCTGCCGCCGCTGCGAAAAACGATGCGGTCGATACTGCTGCTGATCCGTTGACCATTGAGGAAGAATTCGTGGAAATTCCGATTGACTTGACGCTGCCTTGGTCGCGCCGTTCTTTTTATCAACTGGTCGAAGAAGTGACCCAAGTCGACTTTCTGGAACTTCAGACCGTTGATGAGGCAGTGGCGATTGCTCTGCAGGCGGGGGCGGATATTGCCGAGACGGCTCAATTTAGCAGTGTCGGGCAGGTTGCGCTGGAAGTGATGAATCAGTTGATCGCGCCGGGGCTGATCCAGCCGACTTTTGTGGTCGGTTATCCGATGGAAATATCCCCGATGGCAAAACCGTATCCGAACTATCCGCGCCTTGCCGATCGCGCTCGTTTGTTTATCAACGGACTTGAATTCGCCTCGGTGCAAAGTGAGCAGACCGAAGTCTCGCTGCCGTCAGGCGACGGTTTCGACGATCACGCGGCTGCTGTGATGGATAGCGACTGCGCGCAGTCGCTTGAGTACGGAATGCTGCCAACCAGTGTGCTCCAAATCAACCTGAATTATCTGGCGATGTTGATGACCGACGTCACCGATATTCGGGACACCATCCTCTTTCCGATTTACGGTTAAGGACCTTTAGAAGTCAAAAAGTAGGGGCGTCCATCTGAGCGCCCCTAGGGGAAAACCTTGACTATGCAAACGTGGCTAAAAGATGGGCTGTTGAACGCTACTGCGTGTCGATTTTCTCGTATAAATCGCGCGTTTCACGCGATGGCGCGACTTTGAGCGTATCGCGCAGTACCTGTTCTAACTTCCGGTACTGGGCTAAAGCGTCGTCGCGCATTCCTTGCGCCTGATACAACTCCATGACCTGTCGGTGGATGTCCTCGCGCTCAGGCGTCTCTTTCAGCGCGCGCGTGAAGAAGCCTAGCGCCCGGCGTTCATCGCCCTGTCGCTGGTAAATTCGCCCCATGCTGATCAGTGCTTGGGTATACAACTCGCACAGCACTCGCCGCCGGTGCTCGACCCAACTCATGTTGACGGTCTGAAGGAATGATCCCTTGTACAGATCGATGGCGCGCGACAGCAACGCAATCTCTTCTTTTTCACTGTTCGCTACCAGCGCTTTATCCATTGCTTCCTGAAAGTCGCTCACGTCGTAGTGGCGCACGACCTTGTCACTGGGCATGTAGAAGCCACTGTTGTATTGAGTGAGTTCGTAATCCCCCTCATCGCTGATTTGCATGCTGATGCGTTCAGTGATCTTCCGTTTGGTGACGTGGAAGACGTTGGTCGCTTCTTTGACGGATAGGCTTTGCCAGAAAGTTTCAAAGATTTCGTCGCGCGTGACCAAAGGATGATCCATGAAAAAGAAGAACAAATTTCTTGGTAGGGCACCATCCCAGTTGGTGATCGGGTGCCCGTTGACCAAGGCATGACCACGACCGAAGGCGTAGACCTCCAATTGAGGCTTGGGCGTGTTTTCGACGGTGAACATCATGTCGTCGCGGCGCTGCGCCGTGCCGAGGACGATGGCTTCACCGCGCACGACCATATCGTACCAAGGTTGGTAGGAGAGCAGGCGGCTGGAAATCGCAAGTTGAGCGTTCGCGGGCAGGCTGTTGATTAGCCCGCGTATGAATTGTTCGAAGTCAGAGTCCATCTTCGCGCGATCCAGCTCGTCGAGGAACAGAATTGTCGGACCATCGCTGTAGCTTCTCAAATCAGCGGCGAGCGCTGCGCCCAGTGCTTCCGGTTTTCCGCCCTTGAGCGCTTGCTGCAAATTATGTCCGAAATCACCCAGCACCGACTGGAACTCGTCCAGTAAGGCGGTGAGCCATTGAACCAGCGTCGGCTGCTCCTCGTTCAGTCGGAAGTAAAGCAGCCCTTCATCGGCGTTAGCGAGGAAATATGCCAAAAACATATTTCGATAGTTGGTCCACGGATAGAGCAGCACGATCTTTTTACCAGCACTGCGCTGGCGGAACGACTCTAGCGAGACATGTGTGACGTCAAAAGGCAACATTTTGCGATACCCCTTGCGATGGTGTTCTATACAGAACTAAACGGCACAAATGGGAATAGTAGGGCGGAATATACCTTAAACCTAGCAACCTGCGCCCAAAAAGCCGTCGCGCTTGATTGCATTTCGCTCTACACCCGTTCAAAATGAGAAAGAAGTAATTAACAATGCCTATAAGATACAACCTTCTGCGGCGATTTGCAATCAAGTACTGTAAATGATTAGTTAAAGTTATAGCCCCGACCTTGAGCGCCGACGATTTCTCCGCTTGACTTTGGGATTTGGCTTATGATGAAAAGTACCGTGATTGCTAGTTCCTAACCTCACCCCGCTGCGCTTCGCTTAGCTCCCCCTCTCCATTACATGGAGAGGGGGTTGGGGGTGAGGTTGCGAAGGAAGCAGCAATAACTAGCAATCAGGGTGAAACATATATTCCCCGCTCCGTATTCGGGCGGGAAGTGCATAGCATAGAGCACAAAGGTGAATTCAAAGTGCGACTTTCTGAGACACGTCTGTGTATCCGCGATCGGCGGCAGCTGCGATCAGAACAGGCAGTTTTCGCGCACAAGTTTTGCCATCTCGTAAGCAAACCGGCGAATGGCGTGGACGTCGCGCTCGCTTTCCGGCTGCGCGCGCCAGATGGCGATTTTGGCGCTCGGCGCATCCCACATCGGCACCATTTCCGCGCCTTCGAGAATATTTACGCAGTATTCCGCTGCTTCCAAGATGTCACTGGTGGTCTTGGGTTTTTGCATGAACAGCGTTGTTTGCTCTACGTTGAGGGCGTCCTCAACCGCCTTGACAGCGCGATAAGCGTGTCCTTCTTTGTTGGCGTTGACTAGAATGCGACTCTCCGTGCGGTTGCGGAAAAAGCCCAGCAGCGCGGCGATCACCGACGGATCGCGGATGGTTCCGTCGGGGTAGACCAGCCCGTGAATGTCGCCCCAAAAGCCTTCGCTGATCAGGTTGAAGACATAAAAGCCGATCTGATGCCGGTGGAGCAGTTCCAGTTCCACCTCATAGGGATTGGCACGACCGACACAGCCGGTTTCAGTATTGAGAACGGGCTTACCCCATTCCTTCCCCATCGTTTCGACGTCAAACAGCGCTTCCTCGATTTCGCGCCGGGTGTGGAGGTAGTCGTGAAAGGAGATGACGTCGACCAGATCGTTGGTGGATTCGCAGTGCGGCACTTTTTCGTGCCCCACCGTCAGGCAGCCGACAGGATCGCACTGGCGCACGATCGCGCACAACCGCCGAATATAGCGGCTGATGTTGCCAAAGCGTACCGGATATTCTCCCTCCGGCGCGCGATTCATATAGTCATTGCAGAATGGCTCGTTGATGACGTCCCACATGAGGATGTAGGGCGCATCACGAAAGCGGTCGATAAACGCCTGCGCATAAGCCTCTGCACGGGCATACCATGCCTCGTCCGGGTCGGTCCAGTCGTGGATGAAATTGCCGTTCCAGAAGATGGGCATACTCGACACGCCGCAGCGCCATGCGGTGCTCATGAAATGTTCCAGCGCATCAAAATAGCTCTCGCCTTGCTGCTCCCACGTTTCCATGTTCATCCAGAAGCGGATGGAATTGATCTGGAGCCGCTGGCAGTAGCTCAGTTCTCGTTCCAGTACCTCCGGGTCAGCTTGCGGATGCGGATTGTGGCAGACGCCGCGAATATGGGAATAGTCGGTCAAAGGTTGCATTAGTCGTATCTCCCGCTGTTGCTGAGTTCGGGTATCAGGATCGATCCGCGCACTGGGCAGGCATCGGCTTTGCTCGCCGCAGACAATCCGTGATTGGTCAAATTGAGTAGGAAGTTAGCATAGATGAGGCGGCGTTCACAAGTGCCAGCCGTCCCTGTTTGCCGAGGTAGGGGCAGCTTCCGGGTGGACGACGATTGGACGACCACCCCGGTTGATGCTGACTCGGCGATGCGCTAAAGTCGAGGATAGATGAAGCTGATCTGGTTACGTACTTAGCGAGGTGATTGATGACTCAAACTACCCGCACCCGTCTTGAACAGTTGGGTTTGCCGAGCGGCGATCTCCATACGCTGCCCGACTCGCCGAAGCGGTTTCCCGATGGCGCGCAGTATCGCGTCGAAATCCCCAGTGTCGAAGGTCCCAAAGTGCTTGCCGCCGTCCTTGAAGAAGCCGAAGCGCGTGGTCTCACTATTCATCGCATTTCGCAGGGCAGCGGCATCATGATGCTGACCGACTCCGAAATCCTCGAAATGGCGCGCTTGGGGCGCGAAGCTCAGATCGAGGTGAGCCTGTTCGTCGGTCCGCGCGCGGCGTGGGATACGGGCGCGCAGATCACGGCGAGCAGCGGCAAAAATCTCGGCGCGCGGCTGCGCGGGATGGATCAGGTCGTCTACGCGACCGAGGACGTCGTGCGGGCGTGCGCTTTAGGCATCCGCTCGGTGCTGGTCGCCGACGAGGGGCAGTTGTGGCTGATTAACGAGATGCGCAAGGCGGGCGATCTGCCATCCGACTTGGTCGTCAAGGTGTCGGTGCAGATGGGCGCGAGTAACCCGATCTCGATCCGGCTGATGGAGCAGATGGGTGCCGGAACGTACAACCCGCCAACCGATCTCTCGATCGCCCAATTGTCCACGATTCGCAGCACCGTTGCCCTGCCGCTCGACCTATACGTCGAAGTGCCGGACGATTTCGGCGGCTTCGTGCGTTT
Organism: uncultured Chloroflexia bacterium; assembly: GCA_963727545.1. Taxonomy (GTDB): domain Bacteria; phylum Chloroflexota; class Anaerolineae; order Aggregatilineales; family Phototrophicaceae; genus Flexifilum. The sequence continues at coordinate 98,432 of CAVSGS010000020.1, read as the reverse complement.
CTACGACGTGCCGGAACTGATCCGCGTCGCCGCGCCGGTTTACGTCAAGCTTGGTCTGCGCAACGCGCCCGGTATCTATCCGAGCGGGCTGCATCTCGAAGACCTTGCGATCAAGCTGGGGCGCGAGCGCGTCCACCGGGCGGAATTGGTGCTCGACTTGATCCAGCGCTACACCCCCGACGCCGTGATGTCGCAGCCGGGCGCGGCGGGTCTTGGGATTCCGGTCTGAAAGGCGAATCATGAAAATTGCGAGCATTACGCCGTTGGTGGTGGGGACGCCGTGGCGCGAGATCGTCTTCCTCAAAGTGACGACCGACGATGGGCTGGTCGGCGTCGGCGAAGCGCGTCCGCTCAACAAGACCGATACGCTGCTGGCGTATCTGCAGGAGGCGGCACCGCGCTACGTCTTGGGCGCGGATCCATTCGAGATCGAGCGGCTGACGCATCGCATGTATCGCGAGGATTTTGGGCGCTCCGGCGAGGTCGTCATGACCGGGATCGCCATGGTCGAGATCGCCTGCTGGGACATCATGGGTAAGGCGCTCAATCAGCCGGTCTACCGGCTGCTCGGTGGGGCGGTGCGCGACAAAATCAAAGCCTATGCCAATGGCTGGTATCGGGTGGAGCGCACGCCGGATGAATTCCACGCGGCGGCGCTGCAAGTGGTGGCGAAAGGCTATCGCGCGCTCAAGTTCGACCCGTTCGGCGCGGGACTCTACGAACTCGACCGGGCAGAGAAACGCCGGGTGGTCGAACTCACCGAAGCGGTCTACGCCGCGGTTGGACCGGACGTCGAGATTCTGGTCGAGATGCACGGGCGCTTCAACCCGGTGACGGCGGTCGAGATGGCGCGCGAGCTGGCACGCTTCCAGCCCGCGTGGATCGAGGAACCGGTGCCGCCGGAAAACCTGAGCGCGCTCCGCGACGTGCGTAACGCCGTTCTGCCGCTCGGCATCCCGGTCGCGACCGGCGAGCGGATTCACACGCCTTACGAGTATCGCGAGCTGTTCGAGCGGCAGGCGGCGGACGTGATCCAGCCGGACATCACCCATTTCGGCGGCTTGCTCAATACGAAGAAGCTGGCGGCGACCGCCGAGAGCCACTACATCCTGATCGCGCCGCACAACGTCGGCGGACCGGTCTCGACGGCGGCGGCGCTGCATCTGGCAGCCTGTACCGACAACTTCAAGATTCAGGAACACTTCAACGATTTCGCCGATCTCTACGTCAAGGCGGCGGCTCCCGGTGTGCCGGAAGTGATCGATGGCTATTTCGCGCTGCCGGAGGGTCCCGGCTTGGGTGTGACACTCGACGAGGACGTGATCGCGGCGCACCCGCGCCAACCGACGCATTTCAACCTGTTTGCCGATGATTGGCACAAGCGTCAAGCCGAAAGTCACTGAGTGAGGAGCGCGTAGGGGCGTGGCGTCTATAGGGACTGAGCTAAGGAAATGAATGCTCAAATATTGACCCCATCCCCGCTCGCTGCGCTCGCCCCCTTTCCCCGACTTCAGGGAAGGGCGAAAGCAAAAAGCACCGTGTTCTCTCCCCTCCCTGAAATCGGGGAGGGGCTGGGGGTCTGACAGGGGTAGGTTTTTAACTCTACGCTTACCTCACCCCTAAATCCCCTCTCCATTACATAGAGAGGGGACTTTAAACACCCTTTGTAACCTGTTTTTACCCCCTCTCCACATCGTGGAGAGGGGGCAGGGGGTGAGGTTAATTAAATACCTACCCTTGTTAGGGGCTGGGGGTGGGGTCAAAGCGGCGAAGTTGGGTGAAACTCGGGTAAAATTGGTGCGTAGGGGCGCACCGCCGTGCGCCCCTACGAAAGCATTCGCTGATGTTCTAGCTGCTGAAGAATACTTTCTTGCTGATCGGCGTCGTCGCGCCGGTGATTTCGAATGCTCCCGTGCAGTGGATGTCCTGCGACGAACTGCCGACCATCACGTCGACCTTGCCCGGTTCGACCACATAGACGTTCTCGCGATTGTAGAAGGCAAGCTGATCGACGGCGAGGCGGAAGGTGACCGTTTTAGTCGCTTGCGGCTCCAGCGTGATTCGCTTGAACGCCTTCAGTTCCTTGACCGGGCGGGTGATGTGCTGAACTTCCTGATGGGTGTAAAGCTGCACCACTTCGTCACCGCTGCGCCCGCCGACGTTGGTCACGTCCACCTGCACGGTGACGTGATCACCGGCTTGGGCGGTCGCCGCATCGATCCGCAAATTGCTGAATTCGAACTTGGTATAGCTTAAGCCGTAGCCGAACGGATAGAGCGGCTTGACGCTGGTTTCGACGTAGTTTTCCTTCCAGTGTGAGCGCCCACCGGATGGGCGATGCCCATAGAAGACCGGGATCTGCCCGACTGTTCGCGGGAAGCTGATCGGCAGCTTGCCGCCGGGATTCACGTCGCCGAACAGCACGTCGGCGAGGGCGTTGGCGCCTTCTTCGCTGGGGAACCACGCCTCGACAATCGCGGGGACGCTCTCGGCGATCCATTCGAGGCTGACCGGACGCCCGTTGATCAGTACCAGCACGACCGGCGTGCCGGTCTCGTAGATCGCTTTGACGAGGTCGGCTTGGACGCCGGGGAGCGTCAAGACGGCACGGTCGCGGGCTTCGCCGCTGGTGCAGGTATCCGACAAGCCCGGCTTTGTCGCCGACGACCACGACAGCGACCTTGGCTTGCTTGGCGGCGTCGACGGCGGCGGCGAAACCGTCAGTTGACGGATCGGTGACGTCGCAGCCGCGCGCGTAAATGACTTTCGTGTCGGGGCTGACCTGCGCCTTGATCGCTGCGAGGACGCTGATCGCCGGGATGAAGTCATCGGCGCTTTGGGCATTGAGTCCTTCGGGGAGCGGCTGGTTGAACATGTTGTTCTGAGCGGTCGCTTCGATCAGCATTTCCATGTGAGCGGGGTAGGCGTAGTCGCCGAACAAGTTACGCACGCTGTCGGCGCTAGGACCGATCACCGCAATCGAGTCAAGCTGCTTGCTCAGCGGCAGGAAGTCGTCCTCGTTCTTGAGCAGGACCATCGTCTTGTGGGCGATCTCGCGGGCGAACTGGCGTTGTTCCGGCGTATCGAAATTGACCGCTTCGACGTCGACGTAGGGCTGATCGAAGACGCCGAGCACGAACTTCTGCGCCAGCACGCGCCGCAGCGCCCGGTCGATCAGTTCCATCGGCACGTCGCCGTTCTTGACGGCTGCCAGCAGCGGATCACCGAAGCAGTCGGTGCTGGGGAGTTCGACGTCGATGCCGGCGGCGAGCGCCTGCTTCGCTGCTGCGCTCTTGGTCGGCGCGACGTGGTGATATTCCAGCAGCATATTGACGGCGAAGTAATCGGAGACGACCGTGCCGTCGAAGCCCCATTCCTCGCGCAGCAGGTCGGTCAGCAGTTCCTTGGAACTCCCGCAGGGGATGCCGTCGATTTCGTGATAGGCGTTCATAATCGACGCCATTTTCGCCTCACGGATCGCGGCTTCGAAGGGGTAGAGATAGACCTCGCGTAGTTCGCGCCAGCCGAGATGTGCCGGTGCCCAGTTCATGCCGCCTTCGGTCACGCTGTAGCCGACAAAATGCTTGCCGGTCGCCGCGATGCCGTGTTTCAGGTCATCGCCTTGAATGCCCTTGATGTAGGCGACGCCGAGACGAGCGGTCAGGTAGGGGTCTTCGCCGAAAGTTTCTTCGGTGCGCCCCCAGCGGGCATCACGGGCGACGTCGAGCACCGGCGCGAGGGCGTGGTGTGCGCCGACGGCACGCATCTGCTGGCGGATCACGTCGCCCATCGCTTGGGTGAGTTCGGGATCCCACGTGCTGGCAACACCGATCGCCTGTGGGAAGACGGTCGCGCCGCGCGTCATGTAGCCGCTGCAGCATTCCTCGTGAATCACCGCCGGGATACCCAAACGGGTGTTTTCGATGAGATATTTCTGAATTTGGTTCGCCAACGCCGCGACCTGAGCCGGGCGGAGGTTGCTCGACCCACCGACGCGCGTGATCTGTCCGATGCCGTTGTGCAGCAGTCGCTCCGCTTTTTCCGGGGAATAGGTGCTGCCGTCGAGCATTTCGTAGACCCAATAGCTGCCGAGTTGAGCGATTTTTTCTTCGAGGGTCATCTCTGCCATCAGCGCGTCGACCCGCGCTTCGACAGGCAGAGCCGAATCCATGTGCGATGGAGTTTTCGTCGTCATGAGTGCTTAATCCATTTTGAGTTAGGAAAAATTAAAACCCGCTTAGCCTTTGAGTTCACCGCCGGTCAGTCCCGTCACGATGTATTTTTCGGCAAACAGGTAGAAGATCACCGCCGGGATGATCAAGAGGGTCACGTAAGCCATGATGCGGGCGTAATCCGTGCCGTACTGACCTTGAAACTGCATGATGCCGAGCGGCAGGGGCCACATCGATTGGTCGTTGAGCACCACCAAGGGGAGAAAATACTCGTTCCAGGCGGCGATTACTTGCAGGGTGGCGACTGCCAGCAGTGCCGGACGTGCCAACGGGAGCAGGATGTAACGGAAAAAGCCGAATGTGGTCGCACCGTCGATGTAGGCGGCATCCTCAAGTTCGCTGGGAACGTGAATGAAGAAACTCCGCAAAATGACCACGCTGCCGGGCAGCCCGAAAGCGACCATCGGGAGGATCACACCCCACATGTTGTCGATCAGTTTGAGCTGGCGCACCTCGATGAAGATCGGCAGGATGGCGATCACGGCGGGGAACAGCAAGCCGAGCAGCAGGATGTTGAACAGCAGCGTGCGTCCGCGAAAAGTCACCCGCGTGAAGACGAATGCCAACATGCTGGCAAGCGTCACGTTCAGGATGGTGACCGCACCCGTGAGCACCAAGCTGTTCTTAAGCGAGTTCCAGAAGGCGGAGCCGAGCAGGATGTCGAGATAGTTTCCCCATTGGATGCCTTGAGTCGGCAGTCCGAACGGTGCCGATTGAAATTCGCCGGTTGTGCGGATACTGCCCAACACTGCCGTCGCTACCGGTCCCATGATGATCAAGCAGAGTATGATGAGGATGCCGTACTTGAGTACGTCTCGGAACGTACGTTGAAGCCACTGTGTCGAACTCATAATTCCACCCTTTAAATGCTCTCGACCGCGTAGTCTTGACGCATGATAATCCGCTGGTAGCCGATCGAGAACACGAAGCCGATTGCGAACAGAACCACGGCGATCGCGCTGCCGTAACCGAGCATGAAGCGCGTGATGCCGAACTTATAGAGATAGGTCGCTACCAATTCACTGGCGTTGACCGGACCGCCCTGGGTCATCACCCAGACCAGCACGAACTGCTGGAACGAGCCGAGCACCGATAGGAAGATCGTGAGGCGGATAGTGCTGCCGAGCAGCGGCAGCGTGATGTGGCGCAGCACTTCCCATTCGCTTGCGCCGTCGATGCGTGCTGCGTCTTCGAGGTCAGGGGGGACATTTTGCAACCCCGCCATGTAGAGAATCATGTGGAAGCCGAAGAATTTCCACGTCAGCACGGCAAAATAAGCGTAGAGCACGATGTTGGTGTCGCCGAGCCACGCGATCGGCTGGAAGTTCGGAATGAGCGTGCCAAGGACGACGTTCGCCATACCTGCGCCGGGAGTGAGCACGTAGCGCCAGATGATACCGGTGATCACCTCGGAAAAAACGTAGGGGATGAACAAGACCATGCGGAACACTCGCTTGAAGCGCAGCTTACCGCGCCCGACCAGCAGAGCTAAGCTGAGCGCCAGCGGAAGCTGGATCGTCAGCGACAAGCCCATGATGCCGAAGGTGTGTCCCAACGCCAGTTGGAAGACTGAGTTGTGGATCAGCGTGTCGTAGTTCTTCAGCCCAATGAAATTGGTGGGCGGACCGAACCCGTCCCATTTGTAGAGGCTGAAGACCGCCGACTGTCCGATCGGCACCAGCACGAACAGGAAGAAGATGATCATGCCGGGCAGCGTAAACAGCGTGACCAACAATGCCTTATTCCATTGCGTGCGTCGCTTGTAGTGAGCAGCTTGTTCGTAACTGCTGGGCAAAATGCGAGATGGTGCCGACATAGATACTTCTCTTTACTCAACCAAGAAGGCAAACAATAGCGATAATTTGAGGCGTGCCGGAGACTGTGACAAACAGCCTCGGCACGCCTGCATTTCACCTTTCGGGGAAGGTGTGGACGTGTCGCCGGACTCCGGCGGTCACACGCCCACGTTCAGCGGCAAGCTGAAACTACGGAGTCAGCTCCATCGCTGCCGTATCTTCGATTGCCTGCGCTGCTTCTGCTGGCGACGCCGTGCCCGCGAAGATCGTGGCGACTGCGTCGTTGACCGCGCCACCAACCGCCGGCGGCAGGAATTGATCGTAGTAAAGCTGGAAGTACGGAGCGCCGTTACGGGCTTCGACGATTTGCTGCAAGACCGGGTCGGTGATCGCCGACTCCGTGCCCTTGACCGTCGGCACGCCGAAGAACGCGCTAGCGGCGTTGTTCTCTTCATTGGTCACGAACTTGAGGAAGTCAACGGCTTCGTCGGGGGCATTCGCGCCCACCGCGATACCGTTGCCGCCGCCGAACACGTCAGCCGGATCACCGGCGCCGCCTTCGACCATCGGGAAGGGGAACCAACCGAGGTCTTCGCCGATGCCCTGACCGTCAGTGCTGTACTGCGCTTGAGCGGATACGCCCCACTGTCCTTGCAGCATCATTGCCGCTTCGCCGTTGCCGAAGATGGCTTCGGAGTCATTGTGGTTCACGCCGAGGAAACCGTCTTCGAAGGGTTCCATCGCCACGAGGTCGGCGAGTTTCTGACCGGCATCAACAAACGGCTGATCAGCGAACGAACCGGTGCGGTCGTAAGCATTCAGGAAGGCGTTCTTGCCGCCGATGCGGGTCGCCAGATACACCCACCAGAAGTGACCGGTCCACGTTTCGCCTTCACCGACGGAAATCGGGGTGATACCGGCGTCTTTCAGAGTCTGAACGTCGGTGAGGAATTCCGCCCAAGTCGTCGGAACGGCATCGATGCCCGCCTGTGCGAACAGCGCCTTGTTATAGAACATGCCGACTGCGCCCCAGTCCCACGGGACGCCGTAATACTCGCCATTTTGACCGTAGAGGTCGACGGCGGCGGGAACTGCGAACGAATCGTACCAATCGCCGGTGAGTTCGGGCGCGATGTTGCGCACCAAGCCATTGTTGGCGAAGTTCCACAGAACTGCGCCGCCCCAGCTCTGGAACAGGTCCGGCGGGTCGCCCGCCTGCATGACCGTGGTCAGTTTCTGCTTGAAGGCGTCATTTTCCAGAATGGTGATGTCAAAGGTCACGTTAGGGTGATCTGCCGTATAGGCGTCAGCAAGTCCCTGCCAGTAGGCAGCTTGCGCGGTATCGGTGCTGATGTGCCACCAGTTGATTGTCACCGGGTCTTGTGCTGCCACCGCACCGAATGACAATGCCGCGCCGAATACGACGACGAGGATCAGCGCGATGAAACGATAAGTTCTAGTCATGGGTTATAGCTCCTTAGAAATATTTCTCTAGAAATGCCAGTACCATACTTAGCCGATCTGGTCGAATGCGCTTTCGTCCTCCCTTCTGGCTTATGCTTACACTACGCTCAAAACAGCATCGACGAGGCTTTCCTTCACTTGATTGGGTCACTCGCTATGAAGAGATATGACCTGTCGATTGGCGGATAATCAATTCAGTTGGCAGTTCCTGACGGGGATTCAGCACGGTGCGCCCTTGCAGCAGGGTGACTAACATGTCGAGGGCGGCTTCACCCATCTCCGCCAGTGGCTGACGAACGGTCGTCAGCGCCGGGTAAACTTGCGAAGCCATGGGAATATCGTCAAAACCGATGATCGAGATGTCGCGACCGACCGTCAGCCCATTCGCTTTCGCCGCATCCATGACGCCGAACGCCATCACGTCGTTGGAGGCGAAGATCGCGGTCGGCGGCTCCGGGAGTTGCAGCAGCGCTTGCGCGTGCTGGAAGCCGGTCGGCTGCATGAAATCACCTTCGCGGATGAGTTCGGGATCGTACTCCAAGCCGACTTCCGCCAGACCTTCGCGGTAGCCCTGCAAGCGGTCGTGCGAACAGACCATGTCCATGCGTCCGGTGATAAAGCCGATCCGCCGGTGACCGAGCGCAAGCAGGTGGCGCATCGCATCGCGCACGCCTTTGCGATTGGTCGCGGTGATGCTCGGCTCGTTGCCGGTGCCGTTGTGGTGATCCACGATCACATAGGCGAGGTCGTGCTCTTTGATGTCACGGACGATCACTTCGTAGTCGAGCGGAACCACCATCAGCACGCCATCAACGAGTGCGTTGTTCAGGAGTGAAAGGTAGTAGTTCGTGCGCTGAGCATGGTTGACCGAGCCTTGCGTGTACAGCATCAAGCCATAATTCAAGCGCTCGGCGGCACCGGAGACCCCGCGCAAGATCTCGCCCATGTAGGTGGTCGTAATGTCGGGGATGAGTAGGGCGATCAAATTCGAACCCGCCACTCGTGAGCGTACACTCGGCTCGTACCCAAGTTCTTCAACGGCTTGAAGAATGCGCTGCCGGGTTTTTTCCGAGACGCCGGTTTGACCGTTGAGCACGCGCGAGACGCTCATTTTGGAAACTTGCGCGAGTTCGGCGACGTCAGCGATGGTTACGTTTAATTTTTCCATAAATGTCGTCCTGTAACGTTACGCTACGTTACGGTAACGTAGCTGTATCCTAGCGTGAGTTTGTCCACTTGTCAACAAATAGACCGGGAGATCATAAGCGGGTTAGCCGATCACCGCAACGCAGGCGCAGATCGCCTATAAGGGAGCGCAAGCCCGCAGAGGGCAATGCCTGAGCACAAACGGGTGCCGGGTTTTAGCACCCGAAGGCTGAACTCGATCCGGGCGTTACCTCGCAAATTAACCGCGTTCGCGCATGGTGCGAATCGACTTTGCCAGCCGAAAAATCGAGACGCACAGCGCACAAAGGTTGGAATTGGTCCCGCTTGTAGAAGTCATGGGGGATTTCAGTATGGTGGGAGCACGAATTAGCTTCGATAACCGCATAGAGGAGTTTTCCAGTGAACCTTTTACGTCGAGCAGGAATGCTCGTGGTGCTGCTGCTTACCTTGTCGGCAGCGATCAACCCGGCAGCGGCGCAGGATGAGGCTTCGTCGGGGATCGCTTGCGATCGTCGGCGTGATCACTTTCGCGCTGCAAGTGCGGCTGCCCTATAAGAAGATGCTGGTCGTGACCGGAATTTTCATCGGTCTGGTGCTGGTGACGATGGTCGGCAATACCGTTCACGTCATGCAGACGGTCGGCTGGCTGCCGATCACGCCGATTGTGGGGCTGCAGCTCCCGTACTGGTTCGGTCAGTGGATGGGCATTTTCGCGACGTGGCAGGGCGTTATCCTGCAATTCAGCGCGGCGGCGTTCGTGATCGGCAGCTACTTCTTGGCGGAGCGCCAGACCAAGCAGCAGCGCGAAACGCGCGTCCAGCAGCCGGAGATCGCCAGCAAGCCGGTCGCGTAAAGCTATTTCTAACCACAAAGGACGCCGAGAACACGAAGAAAATGATCGCTCTGTGTCCTTTGTGATCTTTGTGGTTCAATCTTTCCGCTTAAATTTAGGCTTGGCTGAGCGTGCAATTTGCGCGACAATGGGGGTATTCACCAACAAGGAGAAACCTCAATATGAGCGTGGAAACCGCCAAAGCCTTTCTGACGAAATTTACCGCCGAGCCGACTGTCCGCACGCAGCTCTACATCATGAGTCCCAAGACGATCGAGGACTTCATCCATTATGCCCATTCCAAAACGGGCTACAGCTTCACTAAAGAGGACTTGTCAACGGCGCTGAAGGGTTACAACCTCCACAGCACCAACGAAATCAAGCAGCGTTACTCGCTCTAGTCCGATGAACGAGAAATTACACCCGGTTCGAAGCGAAGCAGACATCCCGCCGCGTTACCGCGATACCCCGGTTGGTCGCCTGCTTCGCTACAACAATCTCGGCGCGCCGTTGGACACCTACACAAGCGCGGATCTGCTGGTCGGCATGTGCATGGATCACCGCAAGCACCTGCGCATTCCGGATAACTTTGCCTACATTATCCGGTCGGGTGGGGCGAACCTCCGCTACAGCGAATTCACCATCTCTTACGCCATCGCCGTCGGTGGTGTTCGGGCGATGGCGCTGATCGGGCACAATGATTGTGGCATGGTCAACTTGGCGGCGCGCAAGGATCCCTTCATCGACAACCTCGTCGCTAGCGAGGGCTGGTCGCGCGATCAAGCTGAGGCGCACTTTTACAGTCTCGCGCCGCTGTTCGAGATCAGCGACCCGGTCGATTTTGTGACCAGTGAGGTGACGCGGCTGCGCCATCGCTATCCGAATCTGCTGATTGCGCCGATGTTGTATCGCGTTGAGGATAACCGGCTGTATTTGATCAACGAGGGGGCGTAGCGAGGTGCGGTGTCCGTAGGGGCGTTATATATAACGCCCCTACAACCAACATTTTCTAAGGAGCCACCTATTACATATTGCCGATGATGGCGGTGGCGAATTCGCTGGTCTTGACCTCGGTCGCGCCTTCCATCTGGCGGGCGAAGTCGTAAGTCACGATCTTCTGGTCGAGCGTCTTCTCGTAGCCGCTGGTGATCAGGTCGGCGGCTTCCTGCCAGCCGAGGTGTTCCAGCATCATGACGCCGCTGAACATCAGCGAACCGGGGTTGACCTTGTCGAGGTCGGTGTACTTGGGCGCGGTGCCGTGCGTCGCTTCGAACAGCGCCACTTCGTCGCCGATGTTCGCGCCGGGGGCGATCCCCACGCCGCCGACTTCCGCCGCGATCGCGTCGCTAAGGTAGTCGCCGTTGAGGTTGGGCGTCGCCAGCACGTCGAACTCGGTCGGGCGCAGCAGCATCTTCTGGAAGCTAATGTCGGCGATCACGTCCTGAATCAGCAGCTTGCCTTCCGGCACTTTGCCACCGTGATTGGCGGCGACGTCATCCCACGAGATCGTCTCGTTCGGGAATTCCTGCGCGGCGACTTCATAGCCCCATTTGGTGAACGCGCCTTCGGTGAATTTCTGGATATTGCCTTTGTGGACGAGGGTTACGCTCTCGCGCCCGCGCTCCAGCGCGTACTTGATCGCCGCGCGCACCAGTCGCTTGGAGCCGAACGCGCTGATCGGCTTGATGCCGATGCCCGCACCCTCGAAGAAGTTCGCGCCGAGTTCTTCGCGCAGGAACTTCGCTAGCTTGGCGTTCTCCGGCGTACCGGCTTCGTACTCGATCCCGGCGTAGACGTCTTCGGTGTTCTCACGGAAGATGACGACGTCCACGTTTTCCGGGTGCTTGACCGGGCTGGGCACGCCGCGATACCAACGCACCGGGCGAACGCAGCTATACAGGTCGAGCACCTGCCGCAGCGTCACGTTCAGCGAACGGAAGCCGCCGCCGACCGGGGTCGTCAGCGGACCCTTGATGCCGATCAGGTACTCGCGCAGGGCGTCGAAAGTTTCTTCGGGCATGTAGTTGCCGTCATAGATCGAAGCCGCTTTTTCACCGGCGTAAATCTCGATCCACGAGACTTTACGCTTGCCGCCGTAAGCTTTCTCGACCGCCGCATCCCAGATGCGCTTGCTGGCGGTCATGATGTCTTTGCCGATACCGTCGCCCTCGATAAAGCAGAGATACGGATTGTCGGGGACGTTGAGTTTGCCGTCCGCTGCGGTGATCTTCTGACCACCTTCGGGAACGACGATTTTATCGAATGCCATCTACTTGCGATCTCCTTAATACAGCGTCTATATATACGAATACTTGCGCGGAATTATAACACCGTCTGCCACCACAATGGAATCATGCTAAACTGTGGTGTAGTGCTCCACGCGCGGGAGGAATCATGTTAGCGATCATTCAAGTGGCGATTGGTCTTATCTTCGTCTTTAGCCTGCTCAGCATCTTGGTGACGACGGTCAACGGGGTTGTCAGCAACATCTTGAAATGGCGGGCGGAGTACCTCAAGCAAGGGCTGATCGAACTACTGACCGACCCGGAGATTCAGGCGCAGTTCTTGGCGCATCCGCTGATCAAGATGGTCAAGGCGGACATGATCATGCCCGACGAGACCGATAATCCCGCCGATGCCCGCGCGCTGGCAGCCCAGATGAGCCAAGCCAAAGTGACCGACGTGAGCTGGATCACGCCGCAGACGTTCGCACAGGTGCTCACCAGCTTGCTGACCGAGAAAGCCGACCTCACGCTCTACGGTCCGCTCTTGACGGCGATCAACGACCTGCCGGAAAGCTCGCAGAAGTTTCATCTGCTCGACCTCGCGTTTGGGCTAGAGAGTGCCGGGATCGGGCTGCCGGAGATGCGGGCGGCAATTCAAGCGCTGCCGGTGGGGATGCAAGCGCCGCTGCTTAACGCGCTCCAACCAATTGAAGAACGGCGCAAAGAAGCGCAGTTGAACGACAATTCTGAAAGCAGCCGTCTGCTGCCCCTGCTGGAAGGGCTGCGACGGGTCAACGACGATGCGTTCCGACGCGCGCTCAAGGTGATCGTTGCCTCGGCGCAGACGCTCGACGAAGCGCAAACCAACATCGAAAATTGGTTTGACGAGCGCATGAATATCGTCACCGACCTCTACAAGCGCCGTCTGGTCTTGTTCTCGCTGATCATTGGGCTGGTGCTGACGGTTTTGCTCAACGCCGACTCGCTGCAAATGGCGAAGGCGCTGTGGGACGATCCGGCGCTGCGGACGGCGATCACCACGGCGGCGAGGGATGCCGTCAACAGTGGCGCGCTTGAGTCCCGCATTCAGCCGACCCCGCAGCCGGAAGTACCGACGCCGGTCGCTACCGACGCGTCCGGCGCGAGCGTGATCCCACCGGGAGAAAGTGTGGCTGCACCCGCGCCGACGCCCACGTCGCCCACCAATGCTGAGCTGGCGCAGCAGTTTCAAGATACGCTGAACACCCTGCTCAATTTAAGCTTGCCGATTGGTTGGGAATACACGCCGATTGACGGTGGTTGTCAGCAGAGCGACCAGAACTTAGTCGAGTGCAGTAGTATGCGCAATCTCTGGCTGCTCATTCCCGGTAACAACCCCTTCTGGGTCGGCTTGTGGGTGCGCAAAGTACTGGGCGTGATCGTGACCGTGATCGCCATTATGCAGGGCGCGCCGTTCTGGTTCGATCTGCTGCAACGGTTGGTGCGCGGCGGGTCATCCAGCTGATTTGGCGAAGATCGAGCGGTTCACGGGCGCAGCCCGAGTCGCGCTGTCGATGGCACAGCACGAAGCAGAATCACGCCAGTCAGGGACGATTGAAACCAGTCATCTCCTGCTCGCGCTGGTGCTCTATTACCGGACTCACACCGCTCTGGCTCTGTTTCAACAGGGTATCACCGCCGAGCGCATTCGTCCGCTGGTCGATGCGCTGCCTGCCGAGGCAGCTCCAACAACGGGGCAATCCCAACTGAGCGCGGGCATAAAACGTTCGCTTGAGCTAGCCGTAGACGAGGCGCGCCGCGCTGGTCATTATCGAATCGGCACCGAGCATTTGCTGATCGGCGTACTTCGTGCGCCGGATAAGACCATCGATGCGGTTTTCGCCGTGACTGGTGCTTCGCGCGAAGCTGTTGCAGCGGCATTGCGGGCGCAGCTCGGCATCGAGCCATCGACTTACACGCGCCCGCCGTCACCGCAACAGTCGCGCCGACAAAACTGGGTGCTGCGCTTGCTGAATGAGGGCTTGGGTCTTCGACTGAGCGACCCGTCGCCGGTAGCTGAAACGCCTGCTTCGACTGGTGAATCACCACCCTCGGAGCCGAGGCGCACCGACGACTTGATCACTATTTATACGCAACTGATGGATTCCTACCCGGATAAAGTGTGGCTGCTAGAGCAGCGGGCAGCGGAGCATTTTCGGCGTCATCAATTCGACCAAGCCGTTGCTGACTATACGGCTGTTCTGAATCAAAATCCAGAGGATTTCGTCACGCGGCGCAACCGCGCCGCTGCTTACATGAATACGAGGCGCTATGAGCTTGCCCTTGCTGACATCAATGAGTGCATTCGTCTGAAACCCGAAGCCGAGTATTATTTTCTGCGCGCTGAAATCTTCTTCTATCTATCCGATCATGACAACTCGCTTAAGGACTGCGAGTGGTTGATCGAGCATTTTCCTGAAGTGGGAAGCAGTTTTGTCCGCCGCGCGATGATCTACCATGAGCAACTAGACTACGATCGCGCGCTCGACGACGTTAAGACCGCGCTGTCGCTGCTGCAAAGCCGACCAGATGATCGGTCGCTCGTAACGCTGTATGGCATTCGCGGCAGTATCCATATGGATCAAGGGAACTACCAAGCCGCTCGTGCTGATTTCGTTCAAGCCAATCATTTGCTGCCCGACGAAACCATTGGCTACAGCCAGTTGGCATTACTCAGCTTAATCGAGAAACAGGCTGACCATGCCCTGCACTTCGCGGAAAGCGCATTGGCGCGCAGTGACTATGATGGGCGGGCACACTACGTCAAAGCGAGTTTGCTGGCTGCCAAAGGAGATGTAAAAGGCGCGGTCGAGGATTATCGCCGCGCCCTTGAGTTCTGGCAAGGGATCAATACACCGCGCAGTCAGCACTATGTTGAGGAGATGCGCGCTTACCTCGCTCAGCACGACACTGCCTAAAGCATTCTTACGCCAACACTAACTTGCCCATCGCTGCGCCGCAGTCGAGCAGGGCTTTCACGTCCTCGTGCGTATGGGCTTCGGCGTAAATCCGCAGTACCGGCTCCGTCCCGCTGGGGCGGATCAGCAGCCAGCTATCGTCGCTTAGATAGAACTTGATGCCGTCCAGCGTATCGACGCGGGCGACGGTCTCGCCGTTCATCGTCTCCGGGGCGCTGTCGGTCAGCATTTGGACGATCTGCTTCTTCGGGCGCTGGTGAGTCAGGTGCACGTCGTTGCGGGCATAGCAGGCGGGACCAAAGTTCGCCTGCAAGTCGGCGACGATCTCGTGCAGCGGGGCGCGGTTGTGTGCCATGATCTCCAGCAGCAGCAAGCCCATCAGGATGCCGTCGCCTTCGGGGATGTGCCCGCGCACGCTGATGCCGCCGCTCTCCTCGCCGCCGATCAGCACGTCGTTCTTCATCATCAGGTCGGCGATGTGGTTGAAGCCGACCGGTGTTACGTGCAGCTTGAGGTCATACTTCTTCGCCAGCGCGTCGATCATCATCGTGGTCGAGACGGTCTTGACGACCTCGCCGCGCTGCCCCTTGTTCTCGACGAGGTGGCGCAGCGTGAGCGCAAAGACGGTGTGCGGGTCGATGAAATTGCCGTGCGCGTCGATTGCACCGATGCGGTCGGCGTCGCCGTCGGTCGCCAAGCCGACGTGCGCCTGCAAGTGCTGGACGGCAGCGACCAGTTCGGTGAGGTTGCGCATGATCGGTTCGGGGTGGATGCCACCGAAACCGGGATTGAGCGCGCCGCGAACTTCGGTGAGGTGCGCCCGCGTCCGTGAGAGGATTCCGGCGAACGAACCGCGTCCCGCCCCCCACATCGCGTCGTGGACGACATTCAACTCGCCCTCGGAGACGCAGTCGAGGTCGATCAGCGTGCCGAGATGCTGATAATAGGGCCACGAGGGATCGAAACGGCGAATCATGCCGGTTTCGATGGCGTGGTCGTAATCCATGATGTTGGGTCCGCGCACTTCGCGCTCCATCAACGCCATTTCTTCCTCGACCAGCGCGCATTGCTCGGCGGTCGCGCTGCCCCCGTAGGCGGCTTTCAGCTTGAAGCCGTTGTAACGCGGTGGATTGTGGCTGGCGGTGATGACGATGCCCGCGTCCGCGCCCTTGTCCTTGACGTTGAACGAGATCGCCGGGGTGGGGGCGTCGGTGCGGGTCAGCCAGACGATGATCTCGTTGCCGGCGAGCACGCGCGCCGTCTCCATGGCAAAGCGGTCGGAGAGGAAGCGGGTGTCGTAGCCGACGACGACCTGCGGCAGATCGCTGCCGACGTGCTGCTTATTGACCGATTCCGCGACCGCTTGCGCAAGCTGCCGCAAGTTAGCGAAGGTGAACGTATCTGCGATGACGGCACGCCAGCCGTCGGTACCGAAGCGTATCATTCGACGTTTCGTCCTTTAGTGCATACAAGCTATTGCTGCCATAATTGCGATACTATCAGATTTTTCGCGCTTGGATGATAAAGCGTCGCATCGTGAACGACAATGCTTGCCTCTGATGATGCAGTCGCAGGAGGAGATCGGCGTAGCGCTCGACCGTGAAATCGGCGGGGGCGCTCCACGGAATTGCGTGTAAGTAATAGACGAAGGCGCTGACGTCGTCGAAGGTCATTTTGCCCGACCATTCTTCGCCGTGCTCAATTGCCAACCCCGCGTCATTGACTTCTTGCCCGCAAACGGCAAGCGTGACGTGGGTGTACTGCGGTTCTAGCCCGAACAATGCCAGCATGTCATCGAGGTCATGCCCGTCCACCTGCTGCGTCAGGAAGACGCCCTGCGGTTGGAGGATGCGCGCGATTTCGAAACCGTCGAACGACTCGTGGCGGTCGAGTACAAGGTCGAAGCTGGCGTCGTCGAAGGGCATTCGGGGTTCGAGTTCGATGTTGTAGTCGGTTACGCGGATTCCCTGCGGTTCGAGGTTGGCGCGGGCGACCGGTACGTTGGGCGCATAGCCTTCGGTTGCCTGTGTATTGGGGGGCAGAGCATCCTTGAATGTGAGCAGCTTTTCGCCGCCGCCGGTCCCCAAGTCGATCACCGCATGGGCATCGGGGAGCAGCGCCCGAACCATGGCATCGTAAGACCAAGGCGGCGCAGCTTGGTGATACCGTCCCTGCAAATAGGAAAAATCCCAACCGGTGAACGGTTTTTCCGCTTCAGCCTGCCACAGTGCGATTAGCTCGTCATCCGTCATGCGCGATCAGCCCCTCGAAATGCGCGAGAGTTTAGGATTCAGCCTAAACCCGTCGTCGTCAGCAGTTCGTGGACGCGCTCGGCGGTCGGATCGAGGTCGTTGAGGATGCTGTAGGGCAGGTTATGCTTGCGGACGTATTCCGGCAGAATCTTGAGTGTATCGACGATGTCCTCGCTGCGCAGTTGACCGAGCCGAATGCCTGCTGATTCCAGTGTCCGGCGGATCGGCGCGGTGTCCTGACCGTGCAGCGCCGACGCCAGCAGAATGCCCGGACCGACCATGTCGGCGTAAGGGACGGGTTTGCCCTTACCGGCGCGCGGCTCGATGGCGTAGGCGAAATACTGCTCGCTGCCTTCCTGCGGGCGGTTGTGTCCCATTTGATTCGTAAGCTGCACTTCCATGCAGAGCAGGTCGAGCAGGTTGCGCAGCGATTCGACGTCACCGCGCCCGACACCCGCCGCGATCTTGAAGGCTTGCTGGGCGATACCCGCCATCAAGCCCGCTGCCCACGGGACAAAACGGGTGTCCGGCGTATTCTGGTTATGGTCCGCCGCGTAGCGCCAGTCGAGGATGCCGGTGACGATGGTCAGCAGTTCGACGATCGCTGCGCCCCGGAAGTTCTGCGGGGCAGCGCGGATCACTTCCCAGTCGATGATCAGCTTTTCGGCGGGACCGGTGGTGATGTAATTGACGCTGCCATCGGTGCGCGCGGCGACCAGCGCCGTGAAGAAGCCGTCTTGACTGAGTGCGGTCGGGACGATCACGACCGGCAGCCCGCGTTTCCAGCCGACGTATTTGGCGGCGTCGGCGACCATGCCGCCACCGATGCCGTAGACGACGCCGACCTGCGGCGGCAAGCCTTCCGCCAGCGAGTTGAGATAGTCGGCTTCAATGCGATACGGTTCTGCCTGAACGACCAAGGGCAGATTGATCAGCGGGCTAACCGCCGCCCACGAACGATCCCCCGTCAGCAGGGCGACCGGACGCGATTCATCGATACTAATTAGATCGCGAATTTCCAGTTTCGGCAGGGGCCAGATCGTTGTCATGCAGCGCGCCCTCCACAAGAGCGAAATCATCGGGGAAAGAGATTTCAATGATAGACGCAATTGCGATTCTTTTCCACTTTCGGCTTGTCGTATGCGCCGCCATGAGCGACAATTAATGACTGTCTCCGATAACTCCAGCGAAAGAGTGGGTGATGGTGCTCCCGTCTAACGCGGCTTTGACCGCCTTCAGCGACAACGTACCTTGGCAAGAAATCGAGCAGCAGCGGCGACACTTCGGTCGCGCGCTGGCGACGCTCGCCGCTGATCCGAACAATCACAGTCTGCCGCTGGACGTCTTGTCCGAGGCGGTTGGTTCACCCGTGACGACGACCTACGACCCGACCGATCCGAATGGTGGCAACGTCCTCGTCAGTGTGATCAACGGTACGCCGATCGTGCTGGGCAGCGTCGTCAGCGAGCGCTATCACAGCGGGCATACCATCCTCGAAAGCATCGTTCCTTATAACCTCAATCCCAGTGTCAACCACACCAACATCACCAAGACGGAAGACTCGTTCACGCGGCTGCGCGTGCTGGGTGCCGAGATCGAAATGGGGCTGGTGCATCCCGATGGGCATTCGCCCAACGAAGACGAGATGCAGAATTTCATTCACACCTACTACAACCACGCGGCGCGGATCGGCGTTTATCCTAAGCTCGACCGCGAGGCGTGCCAGTACCAGATCGAAGCGCACATTGCGCCGAGCGTCGGCTACAACAAAACCCGCGCCGCGCTCAACGGCATGATGACCGCGCTGGCGCTGACCAGCCGTGATACCAACTTGCGGACGCTGATCTTCTCCTGTTATCCAACCGAGTCGGATTTCAGGATGACCGATCACCCCAAGGTGCAGACCGCGGTCGACCTGATGCTGGAAGTCAACGGCATGTTCCCGGAGTACGCTGAACGGCTGCACGCGGCGCAAGCGCGCTATCACGTCAGCGACCCGAACAGCCACTACGTCAATATGTTCCGCAATCAAGGCTGCCACATCCACATCGACCTCGCCGGACGATCCGAGGCGCTTGGCTTGCTGACCTTCTATACCATGCTCAAGAGCGCGACGGCGGTGGCGAACTCGGCGGTGCTGAAGGGCTGCCCGTTCGTCAACGGCACCGGCGACCCGGAACTACTCTGCACGCGCGAGTATCTGCGCTCCGTCACCGTAACCGGGCGCTATCTCGATCTGCCGCTCAGCCCGCATTTCTCGCCCGACGGACTCGACCATTACGCGACGCTGCTCAAGCTGGAGCGCGCCAACGCGACCGGGCGCGCCATGATGTACGACCGCTACGACGGCGAGCCGATCTCGCTGATGCACAACCCGATCGGGCGGATTCGCCCCGACTTGAGCACGACCAAGCGCGTTTGCACGGTCGAGAGCACCGGGATGCCGACCAACATCAGCGCCTCGCGGATGGCGGCGGTGCTGGTCGATTTCGAGTTCAGCCACGTCGTGATTGAAGCCTACTTCCGCAAGTACGGCTGCGATCTCGAACCGATGATGAATGATAAGCTGATGTGGGATATGCTCGGACCGCTCGACCTCGGCGTCTTCCAGCAGCTACAGGACCGCTCCGACCTGCTCGGCAGCGACCTGACGATGACCCTGCACAGCGGACGCGAAGTCACGCTGGGCGAGTTCTACCGGATGAAGCGCCGGTTCATGCACCTCGCGCTGGAAGAAGTCGACGAGATCGCGCCGCGCGACATCGACGAGGTGTATTCCAGCTTGGAGCGGATGCTCGAACCGCCGAGCGGTCACGAAGCCAAGACGATCACCCAGTACATCAACGACGTGAAGCTGCGCAGCACCGGCAACTGGGGGCGCATCCTGCGCGATGCTTATCTCGAAGCGGGCGGCGTGCTCGGTGAGCATCATCCCGACGCCGTGTTGAGCGTGACCAACCAAGTACACGATGCCATGTGTAATCGCTACCTGAACCTTTGATGTTCGCTCGATCCTGCCGCGTCACTGGTCGCCTGATTCAGTGGTTGATCACGGTGCTGGTGCGCGGTTGGCTGGTCGCAAGCAATCGCTTGGGCGGCGCGGCGGGCGGATCGCGCAGCCGAATCCGCCTAAGATGAGGCGCGCGTTGGGGGCGGCGTCAGCGACGGCGCTGCTGTTTTTCCTGCTCCAAACCGATAATCTAGCGCTCAAACTGCTGGCGCTGGCGATCTACGCGCTGCTGTTTGGGTTTGCCGCATTTCGCGCGGGACGCTGGCGGGCGCTGCTGCTGATCGACCTGCTCGTGACCGGGTTGATCGCGGTGCTGCTGATCGTTTCGGCGGCGACGTTCGCCCACTATCGCGGCGGCTGGCTGGCGCACGAGATCGCCGCGCTGGTGCTGCTGTTCGCGGCGTCGGGGCGGCTGCGACTGCCGGTATCCCGCCGCGCGATCTACTGGCTGCTGATCGGTGGAAGCGGGCTGGCGCTGACCGCCGCCTTGATCGCGCTGCCGTCGCACTTTACGCTGGTCGATTTCGTGCTGGTGGTCTGGACGCTGGGCGGGCTGCCGCTGATCAGCGCGGCGGTGATCGGTGGACGGTTAGCGATCGTGACCGACGTGCTTCGTCGTCCGCTGCTGATCGGGTTGGTCGTGCTTGGCGTCGGCATCAGCTTGTGGTCGATCGCGGCATTCCCCAACTGGTCCGCGACCGACGAGGCGACCATCGTTGACTATGTCGATACCTATGGGCGCACCGGCGCGATCGCGGTAAGCATGGCGCCCGCCGATCCGCCGACCGTCACCGGCAATCTCTACGTCTATGCGGCGCGGCTGTGGCAAACTATTTTCCCATCTGAGCCACTGGCGCTGCGGATTTTTTCGACGGTTGGCGGACTGGCGCTGATCGCGGTGGTGTTCGCCGTGACGCGCGGGCTGGCAGACTCCCTAACCGCGTGGCTGGCGGCGGCTTTGTTGGCGACGAATCTGCTCTGGCTGGCAGCGACCCACGTCGCGCGGCAGGAAGCGTGGCTAGCGGTCGCGGTCTGGGGGGCGGTCGGCTTGACGCTGGCGGCGCGTCAGCGGCGATCGCGCGGACTAGCGCTGCTGTCGGGGCTGGTTGTCGCGCTTAGCGCCGACGTGCATCCGCTGGGGGCTTACGCTTGTCTCGCGCTGGGGCTGTGGTGGCTGGTCGAGTGGCGGCGTGACCGCAGCTTGCTGATCCCGTTCGTGATCGGCGGCATGGCGGGAACCGTTTATTACGCTGCCGTCCATGTCCTGCCCGATCCGGCGCGTTTTGCTCAGGCGATCCACGCCGAGGCGGTCAGCTACGGCGCGGAGGGCTGGACGCCGCTGGCAGCCTTCATTCAGCGCCACGCTCAATACGCGGCGGCGAATCCGCTCGAATTGGGGCTGCTGATCGCCGGGGCGCTGGCAGGGCTGCGCTACCAGCGTGGATTAGCCGTGTTCGTCGGCGGCTTGATCGCGCTCTATGCGCTGACCGCCGCCGATCCGAATCCGTATTATCCGCTGCTGTGGATCACTGGCATGGTGATCCTGACGGCGGCGGCGCTGCGTCACCTGCGGATCGGCTGGCGCGCGCCGCTGCTGGTCGCAGTGTGGGGGCTGTTCGTCCTCAACGCGGTCTCTGATCGGGCGGATGGTCGCGGTGAACTGGAACGGTCAAGCGCTCACCGCCGCTGAGCAGGTCGCGGCAGCGGTGCCGTCGAGCGGGCAGGGGATGGGCGAGGCGTTTCTGTATCTCGCGCTGCGCGACCCGAGCTACAGCGGCTTTCCGTTCGTCGAATTTCTGGCGGCGGATGCGGGCGTGAGTCGCTGGCAAGCGACTGCTGCGCTCGCGCCTGATTGGATCGTCACCATGCGCGATCAGACCGCGTTTGCGCCGCCCTTCAGCGTGATGAGCGTGGACGTACCCAACATGCACCTGCAGATTCCTGACGCGGCGTTGGCGCGAGCGTATCGACTGGCGCGAGTGGTCTCGACGCCGGTCGGCGAGTTCCAGATTTGGCTGAAGCGAGCGGCGGAGTCGCCTTAGCCACCCGTTAAACAACGATTTAACAAATGTGTGGTATACTGATCATAACTACAGACAGGTGATGAGGCTTTTACGCCGAGTTCTGGGGTGAAGGCGTAGTCACGAACAAAAAAAGACGCCAGCTTAATATTTTTCATTGTAGAACTCTTCATTGAATTGTATAACGAGAAAGGATAAGCGGTGGGCAAAGTCGCCCGCCGCTCAATTGGTGCTATGGCAAAATCGAAGCCAAAACTAAGAATCGTGCCCCTCGGGGGCTGTGGCGAAGTCGGCAAGAATATGACGGTGGTCGAGTTGGGCAAGGACGCTCTGATCATCGATACCGGCGTGATGTTTCCGGCGAATGACATGTTGGGGATCGACCTGATTATCCCCGACTTCCAGTACTTGATCGACCGCATCGAACGCAAAGAACTGACCGTGCACGGTATTTTGTATACGCATGGTCACGAAGATCATACCGGCGCGGTCGGCTTCGTCGTCGATAAGCTGCGGAATATTCCGCTCTACGCGACGCCGCTGACGGCGGCGCTGCTCGAAGTCAAGCTGCGCGACGCGCGCTTGCTCAACGAAACCACCCTCAACGTCTTCAAACCGGGTGACGATCTGCAAGTCGGACCGTTCAAGGTCGAGAGCTATCACGTTACCCACAGTATCCCGGACTGCGTCGGCTACGGTATCAACACGCCCTACGGGATTGTCGTCCACAGCGGCGACTACAAGCTCGACAACACGCCGATTGACGGCAAAAAGACCGACTACGCCAAAATCGCGGAGTTCTCGCGGCGCGGCGTCGTCTTGCTGATGGGCGACAGCACCAACGCCGAGCGCGCCGGCTGGACGAAATCGGAGATCGTCGTCAACGCGGCGTTCGACACCATCTTCCAGAAAGCGAAAGCGCGCATCATCGTCGCGACCTTCGCCTCGCACATCTCGCGCATTCAGCAGGTCGCTGACCTCGCCAAGAAATACGGGCGTAAACTGGCGATCGCCGGTCACAGCATGACCGAGAACGTCAAGACCGCGCGGCGGATCGGCATACTCAACATTGACGACGATTTGCTGGTCGATCTCAACCGGATCAACAGCATTCCGCCGCACCAGATGGTGATCATGGCGACCGGTTCGCAAGGTGAGCCGTCGGCGGTGCTCGGTCGCTTGGCGACCGGGCAGCATCGCAGCCTCGACGTGATGGAAGGCGATACGATTGTCGTCTCGGCGCACACCATCCCCGGTAACGAAGAAACAGTCAGCCGGACGATCAACAAGCTGTTCCAGCGCGGCGCGGACGTGATCTACGATCCGCTGGCGCCGGTGCACGTTTCCGGGCACGCCTGTCAGGAAGAAATGAAGCTCCTGATGAGCCTGACCATGCCGAAATACTTCATCCCGGTTCACGGCGAACTGCGGATGCTGCGGGCGCACGCCAAGCTAGCGCTGCAAGCGGGCATCCCGGAACAAAATATCCAAGTCGTCGAGAACGGCATGGTGATCGAGATCGACAAGGGCGGGATGCGTAAGGGCGAGCGGGTGCCCGGTGGCTACGTCTTCGTCGACGGCAGTGGCGTCGGTGACGTGGGGCGCGCGGTCATCCGTGACCGCGAAATCCTCGCCCGCGACGGCTTCATGATGGTCGTCGTCAACGTCGATGCCGAGTCCGGCAAAATGATCGGCGATCCGGAGATCATCTCGCGCGGGTTCATCTATCTGCGCGACGCCGACCAGTTGATCGACAACGTCAAGCAGACGGTCAACGACGTGATGGTGAACATGCGCCAGAGTAAGAACGGCAAGCGGCGTGATCGCCTGCAAGAGTCGCTGAGCAAGATGCTCTACAACGAGACCAAGCGTCGCCCGATGGTCTTCAGCGTCGTCAACGAACAGTAAGCACGACTTCACCCGGTCACAATAGAACCAGCCTCGGCAATTGCCGGGGCTGTTTTTGTTCGAGCAGTGTGTCCAAACTGTCCGATAAGCTGCGTAATCTTATAGCCTGCTTTTCGAACCTAAAATGAAAACACTTACTGAAATATGTCGACAGTGTAATTGTGCTTTGACCAAAATTATGATAGTCTAAACTTAAACTCAATGCTGTATTTATACTCTGACCCCGATTCGTACTACATAACTAGAAATTAGAGGTGACCCATGGTTGGTCTGCCACGCATTCGCAGACGGTTGGCAAGCCGTATTGTCGTCTTGCTTGGATTAGTCGGATTGCTAGGCATGACGTTGATGATCTCGCAACAAGTCAGCGCCCAGACAGCGCCGACGCTGGGGACAGCAGCAAGTTTTGCTGTCTTGGGGGGATCTACGGTGACTAACACCGGACCCACCGTCGTCAATGGTGATCTCGGTGTCTCGCCGGGAAGCGCGGTCACCGGATTTCCGCCGGGTAGTGTAACTGCTCCCGGAGCGATCCACCTCGCCGATGCGGTTGCGCTTCAAGCTCAGAGTGATGAAACTGCCGCTTATGGTACGCTAGCGAGCCAGTCATGTGACCAAGATTTAACGGGGCAGGACTTAGGCGGAATGACGCTCACAGCGGGCGTTTACTGTTTTGACACATCCGCTCAATTAACCGGTGCCTTGACGCTCGACGCGGAGGGCAACTCCGGCGCGGTCTTTATCTTCAAAATCGGCAGCACACTGACGACTGCAAGCGCATCATCCGTCCTTATGATCAATAGCGGTGTCGACTGCAACGTTTGGTGGCAAGTTGGCAGTTCCGCGACGCTAGGCACCACCACTTCGTTCTCAGGCAATATCCTCGCGCTCGCAAGTGTCACTTTGACGACGGGGGCGACCGTATCCGGCAGAGCATTTGCGCAAACAGGTGCCGTGACGATGGATAGCAACGTCATTGGCTCAACAGCTTGCGTTCCGCTGCCGCCGGTGAACCCGGAACTGTCACTGACGAAGGACGATGGCGGGGCAACGGTCGCGCCCGGCGCAACCGTTAGCTATACCCTCAGCTATCAGAACACGGGCAACGTTTCTTTAGATAACGTGACGCTGACTGACGCGGTCCCGGCGGGTACAACCTTCAATGCGGGTGTGAGCACGGCGGGCTGGAATTGCAGCGCCAGCCCTTGCAGCTTCGATTTAGGGACACTTGCGGTCGGCGCAAGCGGCAGCGTGATCTTCGCCGTAACAGTAGATGATCCTACGAGCGCAACCGACATCAGCAACAGTGCGACCATCACCTCAGGGGCGACGACCGCTACTGCCAGCGATACGACGCCTGTGACATCGATTGCAGCGACAGCGACAACTTCCGGTTCCGGCGCGACGGCAGTCCCCGGCTCTGGCGCAACGGCAATCCCCGGCGGTGCAACGGCGGTCTACGGCTCTTTGGCGACGGAGGTCGCAACTCAGACCACTTCGGGGGCGCAGACAGTGGGCGGTTTGCCAAACACGGGCGGTGGCGCTCCCCAGCCGACCTATTGGATCATAAAGCCCTAGGCAATGAGTTCCCCGTCACGCCTGAGGAAAACGTCTGTCGTCATACTCATGGCACTTGCTTTCGGCGGACTGCTGGGGGTGTTCACGTTGGCGCTATTGCTGACCAGAATGCCCTCAACGGCTGTCGACACCCAAGTGTTGACACTCGACACCGGAATTCTCATTACGAACGTACCAACGGTCAGGCATCAATCCGCTCCCACCCCATCGCCGTATCCGGAGACTCCGACCGCAATGCCAGCGATTGCGGGCATCCAGACTACCCTCAATCCATTCGCTGTGCAGCCGAATTCGGTTAGACCAGCAGTTCCGCTGATCCCGGGTCCGCTCTTCAATCCGCTGCTTAACCAACACGCGGGACCAGTTGCCGTGCCCCTAGAAGTCCAGATACCAGCGCTTAAGATCAACGCTCCGGTGCTGGGTGTGGGGCTGACGATGGCGAACGCGATGGCGTCGCCCGTCGGCATGGCAATGGACGATCCAATCTGGCAGACGGTCTTCTGGTATCGCGGTGGTGGCATTCCGGGTGACGTCGGCACAGCGACTATAGCAGGGCATTTCGATGACGATCTCGGACGCCCGGCGGTGTTTGCCTTTCTGAGTGACCTGAAAATTGGCGATGTGATCATCGTCAAAGATCAACGAAGCGGTGTCGAAATTCCCTTTATCGTCACCGAGACAGCGATCTACACCGACCAAGAAGCCGCTGCCCCCGACATTCTCGCCCGCGTCTTTGGCGCTTCAGCAGTAAGCGGCGCCGAATTCAGCTTCGGACTCGGCGCAACTTTCGCACCTGACGTTGATCACCTGCGGTGGAGCATTTTAACTCCGACATTTTTAAGAGAGGGGATAGACTCATCAAAGCGTTCCTTACCGCCACAGTGAGAAGACGCCAAGATAAGTTTAGCTCTAGTGTACCAATGGCAAGCAGAGATTGCGGCAAAACTACCGCACTTGGGGTTCTGGCAGAGTTTGAATCTCGCGCTCTACAGTCTGGGGATGGTGCTGGCACGCCACAATTCAGCGACGCGGGTTGCCGAAGTATTAGGCATGGTCGGCAAACCAGAAAGCGTGCGTCGCCGCTTGGAGCGCTTTCTGGATAATCCACGACTGGATTGGCAAGTCAGTTGTCAAGCCTGGGCGCGGTGGGTACTGAGCCAAACGGCAACCAGTCATCCGGTGCTGCTGGTGGATGAGACCAAGTTAGGCAAGCACTTACGGGTAATGGTGGTTGGTTTAGCCTATCAATCGTGTTGTATCCCCTTGGTGTTCTGGGCATACATCCAGATGCCCTTACCTCAAGTGGAACTCATTGAAACCTTATTGGGTTGGGTCGCAGCGGTGCTCCCTGAAGGTTGTCAACCCCTCTTGCAAGCTGACCGAGGGATTGGCACTTCTCCTGACTTAATTCATAGGGTCGAAGGTTTGGGGTGGCATTATCTGTTTCGGGTTCAAAATCAGACCTGCTTGCGCACACGGGCTGGCAGATCGCTCCCGCTTAGACAGCTGGTGCGTCGCGGTGAAAGTTGGCGCGGTGATGGGCTGGTCTTCAAAAAAGCGGGCTGGCTGCCCGCCACCGTCTTGGTCGTCTGGCAAGCGGCTTATGCTGAACCTTGGTGTCTGGTCACCAACGCTGGCTACATCTCTGATTTCACCTATGGCTTGCGTTATTGGCAAGAAGCCGGGTTCCGTGACCTCAAATCCGATGGCTGGCAATGGCAAACGTCGCGGGTTTGGACCCCGGACCATGCTCATACCTTGCTTCTGGTCATGGCGCTTGCTTATGCCTACACCCTGACCTTGGGCACGCTCGTCCTCGCCTGCCCCGCCACCTTTCGTGCCGTTGCTCGTCCCGGCAAGCGGGTTCACTTTTCCCTGTTCCGACTCGGCTTACGCTTATTTTCGTTTTTGGCTACGCGCCCAGCTACTCCTCTTTTACCCTCCGGCTCGGCTCAGGCAGATGCTCTGCCTGAGCCATTCCGATTATGTGTCGGAGTTTAAAGGTGGAGCTGGAGTGAGGGAACGTTCGATCGCCGCCTAGTCGTCTACGCGACCCGCGCGAGTTATCCTCTTTAGAACTCAGAGGCACATAAGTATTTTCAGAAGTCCCATTCTCGCGGGCTTGTTAGTAGCGCTTGCCGTGCTCCCGCGATTTAGGTCTCCGTTGCTCAGCGTCGAGTAAATCAGGCAGTTAAAACAAAGGCGCACCACAGGGTGCGCCTTTTGAGTCTTGCCGATCGGATGGTGGTCGTGAGGGCGAAGCCATGCCGCACCCGGTAGGTGCTAGCTCGCGCGAAGGGTTTCGACGCAGGGCGGGGTGGGGCAGGTGGAAGCGGCGGGCGCGGAGCGGCGCGCGATCAGTTTCACGATTAGCCGCGCGGCGGCATTGAGGATCAACCGGAACCAACCGGGTTTCGTGGCGCGGATCGCGGTCGCTTCCCGCTCGAACTCGCGCTGGCGGTAGGTGCGGGCGGCATTTTCACGGTCAGAGCGCAGCTTGAGAAAAACGTCGTACTCGTTCATGCGATACCTCTCTTTGTGCCGTAATTGTCGGACACTCGTCGATGGCATACTCACTGTAGCAGGGTCGGCGTGGGCTGTGAACTCATTTAGAAAAAACTAAAACCGTTGGTCGCGCGCGTGAATTGGCGTATAGTAGATAGAACGCTTGTTTGTGGCAGAGTGAGATGATCACCTTACGCTTGAGTCCCAGTGACATCGAGAAGGTACGGTTCGCGTACAGCCCGCTGATCGAGCTGACGTCGAGTTTCAAGGTGCTCTTGAACCCGCAGCGTCATGCGCTCTATCAGGCTTGGGTGGATGAAGCTATCCGCGCCTTTGACCGGATCGACTTCCCATACATGCGGGCGGTGATCCTTCCGCAGCACTACATCGTCGATTTTCTAACGCCGACGCCGACTAAAACGATCCTCAATTTCGAGGATGAGATCGACCGCGTGCGCGACACGCCCGACGAGATCATCCGCCGGAACATCGAAGTCGTGATGCGCTACGACGGCGAGACGCCGATCCGTAGGCAATTTCTCGAACGTCCCCGCGAGGCGCTGGAATGCTTGATCGAGGAACTCCGTTTCTACTGGAATACCGCACTTGCGCCGCATTGGTCGCAAATGACCGCCATTCTAGAGAACGATGTGCTCTATCGCGCGCGGGCGCTGGCTCTGTACGGCGTCGACGTCACGCTGGAAGGCATTTCCGAGGCGCTCGGCTATCATCAGGGTATTCTGCAATTGGACAAAACGCCGCGTGGCAAGCACACCACGTCGGATCTCGCCTATGGGGGAACGGACTTTCAGCTTAAAGGCGATGGCTTGCAGCTTGTGCCGTCGCTGTTCAGTGGGCGGAGCGACGCGAAGAAGTGCGCGGTCGCGTGGCAGGTCGCGCCGGAATGGCTGCCGATGCTGATCTACGAGGCGCGCGGTTTGGGATTGTGGCGGCAGCAGCCGGTCGATCCCGCCGAGCCGAACGACTTACTGGCGTTGATGGTCGGCGCCAGCCGCGCGCGACTGCTGCAAACGCTGGTCGAGCCGATTCACACCAACGAACTGGCGCAGCGCCTCAGCTTGACGGCGGGGGCGGTGTCGCAGCAGTTGGGTAAGCTGGCACAAGCGGGGCTGATCGAGTTGTATCGCAGCGGCAGCAAGGTTTACTACCAACTGTCGGATCGCGGTGGGCGGCTGCTGGAAGTTTTCACGGAATAAGAATTCATATACGCCAGCATGGTAGGGGCGGAACTTTATTCTGCCCCTACGTAATCGATTGACAGTCCATTACTTGCGCCATGGCGTGAACACCCGGCGCAGGAAGCGCTGCAAAATGTTGCCGCGCGCTTCCGTCCACGCCCGGTCGGCGACCTGTCCCTGCGGCGTGTCGGGCGTCGATGGGGTGCGATCCGGTCCGTAGCGCTCATTGACGTACATCCGTGTGATCGCGTTGACCGATGGCTCGGCAGCCGGCAGATCGCGAATGATGCTCTGGCGGCGTTCGTCGGGTGTTTGCTCGGCGGGCAGGTGAATGCCGATCAAGCCGAGGTAGCGCTCCAAGCGGGCGTAAGCGCGCGCGATCGGACTCAATCCCTTCATGCCGCGCCATTCCCACCACCAGTAGATGAAGACCATCACGCCTAAACCGATCACGATCAGGAACAGCACCAGCAGCGCGACGCCGACGGCGGGCAGGATGAAGCTGAACGGATCGCGCGACTGCGGGCGCAAGGGCGGCGGCTGCGTCGGCACGATCACCGGCGAGGGCGTCGCTGACGGCGTCAAAGTTGGCGTAAGCGGCGGCGTGCCCTCAGTCGACTGCGGCGGGACGTTCGCCGGGAGCGGTGTCTCGGTCGGCAGCGGCGAAGGCGTGAAAGTCGGCGTCGCCGTCGGCGGGATATTGGTCGGCTGAACGGCGGGCGCTGCCGGTTCGTCACCGCGATTGAGCGGCGCTTGAGCGGCGGTCGGCTCGAACTCGATCCAGCCATAGCCGGGGAAATAAACCTCGACCCACGTATGGGCGTCGCGTTCCTGCACCACGAAGGCGTTCTCGTCGCTGTTATACGTCCCTTGCGCGAAACCCGCCGCCATCCGCGCCGGGATGCCCATCGTCCGCAGCATGACGACCATCGCCGAGGCGTAGTAATTGCAATAGCCCTGCTTGTAGTCGAACAGCACCCAGTCGACCGGATCTTGTCCGGCGGGTGGCTGGGGGATGGTCTCGTTGTAGGTGATGTTGTAGCGCAGCCACGTCTCGATGGCTTTTGCCTTGTCGTAAGGCGTCTGCGCGT
This sequence comes from uncultured Chloroflexia bacterium, assembly GCA_963727545.1. Lineage (GTDB taxonomy): Bacteria > Chloroflexota > Anaerolineae > Aggregatilineales > Phototrophicaceae > Flexifilum. The sequence goes on along the minus strand of CAVSGS010000020.1, from coordinate 68,195 downwards.
TGGCGTCGGTGACGATCTGGTTGGCGAGGGCAAGCGTGCGCCCCGTCACCGAGGGGATGTAGTCGGTGTAGATGTCGCGCACCCACTGCGGGTAAGTCGTCCCGGCGCTGCGCAGTTCGTCGGCGGTAGCGGTGCTCATCAGACTGGTGGCGGTGTAGCTGTCGCCTTGATAGAGGACTTTGGTCGGGCGGATCACCGAGATCAGCATATTCTGCCCGACGAGGTTGGCATTGGGCGTATAACGCAGATCGGTGCGCGTCGGCAGGTCGATTTCGGCGGGCTGCGGCGCGGCATAGATCAGGCGCGAGGCGCTCAAGCCCATGGTGAAGGTCTGCTGCACCGCGACGCGGGCGTTGCTCGGCTCGCTGTCGATGGTCAGCGGCGCTTCGGGATCGGTCAGGCGAGTGTCTGCTGCTGAGGTCCAGCGCCCGCTGTCGTAATAGTCGAAGACGCGCGCGCGCCAATAGTAGCGGCGTCCCTGCGGCGCGGAGGCGAGAAAGACCACTTGATCGCCGAGGCGGATCGCGCCGCCAAGCTGGAGCGAGTCGCCGCCGTAGTAGTCGGCAGTTGCGGGACCCTGCACGTCGGCTGAGGCGAATAGACGGTTCCAGATCTCGCTCAACTGAGTCAGTGGCTCGGACTGCATGAACTCCTGAAAGTTTTGCAGCCGATCCTGAATGTCGTTGCGAGGAACTGCCCATGCTGCGATCAGCACGATCAGCGCCAGCAGCGCGCCGACGCGAAATACTTGGTTACGCAATCGGCGCGGGACGTGAATCCCGTTGAGATACCAATCCCATTCGCGGGCGTCGAGGTTGGAGCGCACAACCAACAGCAGCGCCAGAAAGGTGAAGGCGATCAGGTAACCGTCGAGGTTGGCATCGCCGGTGTAGTAAACGCTGTTGCTGATCAGGATCAGCGCGGGCGGCAGGATCGCGCGCCACACGCGGTCGATGCGGAACAGATGCCACGCTAAGTTATAGCCGAGAAACCAGAATAGACTGGCGATCAGCAGGGTGAAGACCAGATCGTCCTGATTGATGCCGCCGTTGGTCGCGTCAAGGATCCAGCGGAACAGGTGCGAAAAGACCGTATAAATGCCGTCGCCGAGATTTCCCGGCTGATTGAACGCGGCGATCAGTAAGACGAAGCAGGCGCCGTAGATCCCGCTGATCAGCAAGCCGAGCAGTTCGTTATATTGGCTGCGCGCCAGTATGAAGCCGAATAGTACGCTGAGAATAGACGTCGTCATCAGCGTGGAAAGTTCGAGGGGCCAGCCTGCCGCATTGAGGGAGAGGACGGGCAGCGCCAGCAGCACCACCGCGATGATCACCGCAGTCAGATCGCCGGGGGCGAAAACACTGTGCCACGCGCTGCCGATCCGCCGCGTCCAGCGCGGTAGGTGTTGATCGAGGGTCGTCATTCCAATAAACTCGCTTAAAGCGCAGAGGAACGGCGACGGCGACACTGTGCGTCGCTTGGCGTCGATTGCCGTTCCCCCTCCACCGAACCTCATTGTAATGGGCGCCACTACCCCTGACAACCCACGCCTCACCGCTGATGCGGGCGCTGCGGCGCGGTTGAGGCTGTAACGCGGGCGGGAGATCCCCTACAATGAAAGGGTGTCCAAGCAGGCTGGGTGATCGCGCTCCGACGTTGGTCGGGGTGAGGAAAGTCCGCACTCCAGAGGGTACGGTGCCGGCGAAAAACCGGGCGGGGCGACCCGACGGCTGAGTGCCACAGAGATGTGCATTGCCTAAGGCTGAGCGGAAACGCTCGGCACGGCGAGCGTGAAACGGCGGTGTAAGAGACCACCAGCGCGGTCAGTAATGGTCGCGGCTAGGCAAACCCCACCGGGAGCAAGGTCAAGCAGGCGCAATGAGGCGACCCGTCTCGCGCCGGGTAGACTGCACGACGCGCGGAGTAATCCGCGAGCGAGAGAGATGATCATCCCTCACCTACGGGTGAGAGACAGAATGCGGCTTATAGGTCAGCTTGGACACATCTGATTTTGACGTTCTTTGTAGTATCTGAAATAGTTGCGACTTAATCTGACACTCTCGGTGGAATAGGCAATCTACACAAAGGGACGAGTGTGAGATGACGACCGAAGAAAAGATCATCAAGAACAAACTGGGCATATGAGAACTCGCCGAGTAGTTGGGCAATGGCAGCCAGAGTCGCGATCTCAAATGCGGTTTCCTACTGGAACAGTGCATCGCCATCCTTACGCTTGACACAAAACTGCCGCTTAATTTATTCGTCGGATGTAGCACTTAGCTCCAATGGTTAATTAGTTGGAGCGCAATCGAGCACTGAGGTTGTCGTTGTTGTCTCAAGAACGATAATTTTGGTGATCCCAAATTGAAGCGCGCGGCTGCACGGGTCGGAGGCGTGGGGCGAATAGGCGCTGTATCCGTAGCCTTCCATTGCGAAGCAGTTCTGAGTTTGGGATTCCATCTATGAGAGCGATTCCAGTTAAGGCTGGTGCGATGAATCCAGAGGGCGGGCAAGATTTCGATGTTGACGCTAAGAGCGACCAATAGGGATGGTCGCGGGGGATGTACAGTGCGGTGTGGGCTTTGTCGTCGATGGTTGCAAGTTGGTCGAGTTGATCAAGAACGACACTTTGTGTTTGAGGTATGTTCGTGGTCCAAGTCACAAAGTAGACCGCTGAGACGATCACATTACCTACGACAATAATGGCTATACCCGTAAGTGCGACTTTTTGCCATAGGCGGAAGCGTGGCTGCGCAGGCAGCCATGCGAGGATGAATGCAAGTGCGATGAATCGTTGTAGGTCAGTGAAATATGCTGCGCCCCCGCCCGGGATTTTGATGAGGAGTGCCGGGATCATTCCGGCGAAACAGAGCGTCGCCACAATCAGAACGTCGGCATATGGTCCCTTGCGTTCGTGCAGGCGAACTCCAATGTAGAGCCATGACCAACCGAAGTAGAATGCCAACCAAATTAGGGGGGATGTGCGTACCCAAGTGCCTAGGTAATCGAACGGTACGATTGGCGTCGAGCGATAAGTGCCGCGACTAGCAAGATAGGCGAGAACGCACGCCGGGACAAGCAATAACATGGTGATCCAGTATTCCCGGCGTCGGTATAACCGATAGTAGATAAACAAAGTGGTAAAGACTGCCATGACTAAATAGAGAGCTGACTGTTTAGTCAATCCTATGACGAGACAAAGGAGCGGAAGTAGGAGCCATAGAAACCAACGGTGTTTGTATGCACCCCGAACGAGGCTGCCCGCCGTAGCGAAGATAAGCGCGAAATCCAAGGGCGTTACTTTCGCTGAGTAAGGAGGATGTGCCCATATCAATTGGGTGTGCGAGTTGATAGGGGAGGATTCGGACAATTCCTGCTAGGAGAACGCCCCAGAATAACAGTGACTTGTACCAACCTTGCTTAGGGCGTAAGCCAGCGACGAACCATAAGAATGTGATGATAAACAGAGTCGGTGCTAGGATTGGAAAGATACGGTTGTAGACCGCATAAGTGGAAATATGGAGAATGCGGGCAAGTTCTCCAGCGAACCAGAGCGATCCGAAGTGATAAGGGACGAATGGCAGTCCATCGAGTCCGGTACTTGGGACGCCATACGTTCCGAGCATTGCTGCGTAGGCGGATAGGAAGAGCTGGTCCATGCTCTCATAGCCGAAGGCGAGCGCATTTCGGTAGTCAAAGACAGCGAAGCCACTGCCCCACGTAACCCCTAGCGCCCACAACGCGAATAGTGTGAGTGTTATGACTGCTGGCAGCAATCGTAGTGCGTTGGAGATTATGTGAGTGTCTCTTTGAGCTAGTGAAGGAGTCTGCGGTTGTGTCGTCAATGGCTGCTCATCGTCCTCACTAGAGTTCGCCTACACTAATGTAATTTTATATTATGTTTTTCGTGAAAACATATGCGAAAACATATCATCTATGAAGTATGCTAGGAATTGGAACTCGCTTGCATTGAGAACTTTGACAAGTTGTGTTACCGCGGACTTATGTTTACTAAGGGGCTAGTTTGGAATCCCTATCCGTTGTTATCCCCGTCTATTGCAGCGCAGAAGGACTTCCTACTTTAATCGAGGAATTGGAGCGCGTGCTGCCGACTCTGGCGGAGCAGTACGAGATCATTCTGGTCGACGATGGCAGTCCGGATCACAGTTGGGAGGCGATCCAAAGTATCCAACGACAGATCCCGTATGTGCGTGGTTTCACGTTGATGCGCAATTATGGTCAGCACAATGCGCTGCTCTACGGGATTCGCCAAGCCCGACATACGACGATCGTGACGATGGATGATGATTTACAGCACCCGCCGGGTGAGATTCACAAGCTGCTGGACAAACTGAACGAAGGTTATGACGTGGTTTATGGTACACCGGAACAGCAACAGCATGGGCTGTTGCGTGATCTGGCATCACAAATCACCAAATTCGTCCTGCAAGGCAGCATGGGAGTCGATGTTGCGCGCAGTGTGAGCGCCTTCCGTGCATTTCGCACTCAGGTGCGCGATGCTTTTGTCAACTACAATACCGCCTACGTTTCGCTGGATGTATTGCTGACTTGGGGAACCACTCGTTTTGCAGCCGTTCAGGTCCTCCATGCTCCGCGACGCTACGGTACGTCGCATTACACGCTGCGCAAATTGATCCGCCATGCACTCAACATGATCACCGGCTTTAGCATCGTACCGCTCCAGATCGCCAGCCTAGTCGGATTTAGTTTGGCGTTGTTTGGCATGGTGGTATTGATCTATGTGGTCGGTCGAGCGCTGTTACTTGGGATAGTTGTGCCGGGATTTGCGTTCTTGGCGTCGGTCATCTCCATTTTCTCCGGCGCGCAGTTGTTCGCTTTGGGTGTTATCGGCGAATACATTGCCCGGATTCACTTCCGAACGATGGATCGCCCCGCCTATACTTTACGTTCGAGTACTGACGATCTTGATCAGTAAAGCGGGGGTAGATGTGAGCCTTCAGGCAATGCAGCCTCTCCCTTCAACAAGCTCAGTCTATAATCGCTTACCGAGGCTTATAAAAAACATTCTATGAAGTTTTGTCTAAACTGGCTACCTCGTTTGATGGCGACGATTGGCATTGTCCAACTTGTGGCTACGCTCCCGAAATGGTTGAGGGTATCCCCCTCTTTGCGCCAAATCTTCTCGCCATGAATGATATGTACCTTCCAGATTTTTTCGATCACCTTGCTCTGCTCGAAGCGGGGCACTTCTGGTTTGAGGCGCGCAATCGATTGTTGTTATGGGCGATGCGGCGGTACTTTCCCGACGCAAGCTCATTCCTAGAAATTGGCTGCGGCACGGGGTTTGTGTTGAGGTATTTCCAAGAACAGTTGTCGGGCTGTGCCTTTTCGGGAAGTGACCTCCTGCTCGAAGGTCTAATATCGGCGCGCAATCGCGCTCCAACGGCTACCATGCTGCAGTTTGATGCCTGCGCTATCCCCTACAAGGCGGAATTCGATGTCATCGGGGCTTTTGACGTCATTGAACATATTGAAGAAGATACGGCAGCATTGACGCAAATGTATCAGGCACTCAAGCCGGGTGGAGGGCTGTTAATCACTGTGCCGCAGCACCGTTTTTTGTGGAGCGCGGTCGATGAAATGAGCTATCACAAACGCCGCTATCACCGCAATGAACTGATTTAGCGAGTTGAATTGGCAGGCTTCGAGATCGTGAAGACAACCTCGTTTGTCGCCCTGCTGCTTCCAGCGATGCTGATGAATTGGTGGCGCAAAACTTCGTCCACCAGCAACATCGATCTCTTTGGCGAGTTCAAGCTAAACCCGCGCCTTAATCGCATCTTTCTCAGCCTCATGAATTTGGAAATCCGGCTCATCGAGGCGGGTATAACTTTCCCGCTCGGCGGTTCGCTGCTACTTGTCGCCCGAAAGCCATCGAGAGGCTAACTTTTGCTGCCCAATTCTTGGTCACTCCTATGGCTGAATTAGCAGTTTATCTCGACTGGGACTCGGCTTTTTTCCAGCGACGCATCGCGCGGGTGGTTGGGAATCACCTCAGTGAGATCGAGCGGATGATGTGTTGGCTTGGTGCACCACCGAGAAAATTGACTGTCTGTATTTCCTCTCCGCTTCAGATGATGCGGCTACGGATCGCGTGGTGGCGACCCGTGGCTTTGAATTGGTCGATATTCGGCTGACGATGGAATGGCGCGGGCTGGCGTCGGTAATGCCCCCGGAAGTCCGTTCAAGCCGCCCCGAAGACGTTGAACCGCTGAAGGCTTTAGTCCGCACCAATCACAGCGACAGCCGTTTTTACTACGATCGACACTTCTCGCAAGGAGAATGCGACGCTTTATACGAAACTTGGATTGAGCGGAGTTGCGCTGGCTATGCTAGCATTGTGCTCGTTGCCGAGCGCGATGGACAGCCCGCCGGGTACATTACTTGCGATTTGCACGATACTTACGGACAAATCGGTCTGCTCGGTGTCGGAGCGGCTTGGCGAGGGCAGCGGATTGGGTCGACACTTATTTCTGGCGCGCTCCACTGGTTCGGCGAACAGGGCATTGAGCGCGTCAGAGTAGTCACGCAGGGACGCAATATTCAGGCGCAGCGTGTTTATCAGCGCAGCGGCTTCATCTCGGCACAGCTTGAGTTATGGTATCACCGTTGGTTCAATCGAATCTCTCCTGAAACAGCACACGTGACGCGACCTTAGTATGACGACCATTCAGATTCCGTTTAACAAACCTGCTTTGATCGGTAACGAGCTGAACTATATTGCCGATGCTGTGCGCAGTGGCAAAATTTCGGGCGACGCGACTTACTCGAAGAAGTGCCATACGCTCTTCGAACAACTGCTGGGCGTGCCGAAAGCTTTACTCACGCCGTCGTGTACCCATGCGCTGGAGATGGCGGCGCTGCTGCTCAAACTCGCGCCGGGTGACGAGGTGATTATCCCCGACTTCACCTTCGTCTCAACCGTCAACGCCTTCGTCCTGCACGGCGCAAAACCAGTCTTTGCAGATATTCGCCCGGACACGCTCAACCTCGACGAAACCAAACTTGAAGCCCTAATCACTCCGCGCACCAAAGCGATCGTTCCCGTGCATTATGCCGGAGTTGGGTGTGCGATGGACCAGATCATGGAAATCGCCGCGCGTCACGGACTCATAGTCATTGAGGATAACGCTCATGGACTGTTCGGAAGCTATCAGGGAAAGCCGCTCGGCACGTTCGGAGCCTTGGCGACGCAAAGCTTCCACGAAACCAAGAATTTCACCTGCGGCGAAGGCGGCGCGCTGCTCATCAACGATCCTCGTTTGGTGGATCGCGCGGAGATCATCCGCGAGAAAGGGACGAACCGGAGCCGTTTTTTTCGGGGTATGGTTGATAAATATACGTGGGTTGATCTCGGTTCGAGTTATCTCCTCTCCGACGTGTTGGCAGCCTATCTGTATGCGCAGTTAGAGGCGCGTGATCAGATTTAACAGCGTCGAGCACAGATCTTCAAAACCTATGCTGAACAACTGACTGGCTTCGCTTGTGAGCATGACGTTCGCTTGCCAATTATCCCGGATGACTGCGAACAAGCTTACCATATGTTTTATTTGCTGCTGCCGTCGCTCGAAATTCGCACCCGGATGATTGAACACTTGAAACAGCGTGGAATCTTGAGCGTGTTCCATTATCTGCCACTGCATCTTTCCGAAATGGGGCAGCAATTGGGCGGCAAGAGTTGGCGATTGTCCGGTGACTGAGGACGTCAGCGAACGGCTTCTGCGTTTACCTTTTTACTACGAGCTGCTTGAAGAAGATCAGGCACGCGTGATCGATGCGCTATATGCATTCGAGAACTGGAACTGAACCATCTCTATCTAGAAGCTAATCATTGAACTGTCGCCTCTTCGAAACTAGCTCCGTGAAATCCCAATTGCGACAATGCATCAACCTCGCTGGGTCAAGCTAATTCAGGCTGTTTCCTAATTCTATGCATTCTATCGACAGAAAATCCAACCAACGATGTTGATAAGCGTATTCTCACATTCCACGCGATGACAGAAGATCACCTATTGCGGCTTATAGGTCAGCTTGGACACACTGCTAACATCGAAAAGTGTAGATACAGGTATATCATCAATGAAGTGTAAATGGGACCGGCTGGTAGCCACCCCATCTTTAGTAGCATTGAAAAGCGCAGTCTAGCCGACAGCCGCGAGCGCGAATGCGACGGGATGACTTCTCGTCGAGCGCGAACGTGCCCGCCGGAAATACCCCATTAATCGCCATGTTGCCGAGGATGAATATCGGCAACCTCGACGCCGGTCGACGTCGCCCGCCGACGGACTTCCGCCCGCCGCAAATGCCGCAGCTGGAAGCGATGAAGCTGGTGTAGTTAGGCGTTTGGAATATCTACCTGATTGTGTAAGGAAGTGCAGGTGCGCGCTCCGGGGAGGTATATAGGCTTTGCACGAAGTAAATGGTTTCAAGTGCGAACGCAATGCAAGCCACTACCGCAGCAACCAATGTCAAATCAACACCGTAGAACGCTCTACGATATCCAATCCCGGTGAAACCTGTAGAATAGCCACAGATTTACGTTGGCAATCGCCGTCCAGAGAAAGTACTTGGGCGCAAACATATCATCTAGCACCCATAGGACGAGCGCCAGCAGTTCCACGGTGAAGTAATGGTTCTGGTGCATCCCTGTATTCAGAGCCGCTGAGGCAAGATAACCGAAGAGCATCGCCTGAACAAACAGAACAAAACCGCCGCGTCGAGCATGGCGCGAATAAAGTGCCAGTGACCCGACATACACTATCCAAAATGCTAGCTTCATCAGATCGGCATACTGCCAATCTGCCACTTGAATACCGGTTACTGTGCCATCGGGGTGCTAGAGAACCGTTGGCAGTGCGAACCGCATAGGTTGCCAGCCAGTTGATGTTCAGTGCATTTCCACTCAAGAATGGGTGTGACAGCCCTGTCGATAGTGAAATCAGCGCCTCAGGGAAGAGTGCCACAGTGACTAGGATAACCAGCAAAGCGGGCAGTGCTACGGCTTTCATCCAATGTCTAAATGCCATGTGGCTGAACATGTACACCAGTACAAAGGGTAGCAGGATGAGCGGTTGCCACTTGAGTAAGGTTGCGGCCTCCAGAGAAAGTGTTGCCAGTGTCCAGCGCCGGTACTTCAGAGCTGCTATCATCAACAGAAGCGGAGGCGCCGTCAGGACATCGCGTTCACCAAGAAGGATGGAACTCAATACCAACGATGCGTACACAAGTGCCGTAATACGCCAATCGCGCGTCCAGCGCCATATCACAAGGGTTGTCGCTACGAGACCAATGAAGGATCCACAACTTGAGCAAAGCAAAGTCAGTAAGACCGATAACTGACGCCAAGGGCATGGACAGCGACAATAGGGCGTAAATGCCTGGTGGATAATCATGGAGGGCTGCCGAATATCCTCCAACTAAGCCATTCTGGTGGAGAGTTTGCATCCAGTCCAACCACAATGGCACATCATGAGTGCCGACAACGGGAAGCGCGAGCACAGTGACAACACCCAAGGATAAGAATACTATCACACTTAGTCTAGTCATATTGATAGCATATTACATGTTGTGGAAAACTAGTGTTTACAGATGCTATTTTAGAATGAAAAAACGTCGACTAGCCTTGGCGTACAGTCCATGAGAATGTAGCCGATCCACGAGCGACGGCTCACTGCCACTTCTGATCAGAACCTCTATTGCAGTGCCCCAATGATTGCTGGTGCTTTTCAATTCAAGTTCAAGATAGAGGATTAGTAGCTACAATAAAACAGCCCCGACAATCGCCGGGGCTGATCCACTTTCTGACCGGGTGAGGTCGCGTCTCATCCGGTCGTTTTGCTCACTTCGTTCAACACATGCTTATCCAGCGCTGATTCCATGAATTCGGGCGCGACGTGCAGATAGCGTCCGGTCGTCTCGATCCGCTCGTGCCCTAGCCACTGCTGGATGATTCGTAGCGAGACGCCGCGTGTACGTCGCCAGAGTACAGAACTAGCTATATTTCGGCTTCGTCGTCAGCTTCGACACGCCGCCCTCTGTGCCAAGTTCGGCAGTACAATATAAGCGTGAAACGAGACGCTTGGGACTACGGTTTTGCAACGCTGGTGATCGCGGCAGTCACGCTGGTGCTTTGGCTGGCTCGTGGCACGCTCACGGTTGCCAATTTCTCGCTGGTGTATCTGCTGGCGGTGCTGATCATCGCCATCCGCCGCGGGATTAAGCCGTCCCTGTTCGCGGCGGTGCTCAGCTTCGGCTGTTTCAACTTCTTCCTCGTCGAGCCGCTGTACACCTTCCTAATCTCCGATCCGCGCGAACTACCAGACTTGATCATCTACCTGATTGTGGCGGCGCTGACCGGACAGCTTGCCGCCCGCGCTCGTAACGAAGCCGAGACTGCTCAGCAGCGCGCACAGGAGCAGATGATCCTGTTCAAGCTGACGAGCACTTTCAACCAACTCACAACCACCGACGGTGTTTACGACGCGCTCACCGCCACCGTGCGTGAAGACCTGCGCGCCGTCTTTGCCCAGATTTTGCCCGGCGAACACGCATCCCCTCCCAGTCGAGGGACCAATTATTACCTGCTGCTGCGCACCGATACCAGTGTCTACGGGACGCTGCACGCCGCTTTCGATCAACGGCTGACGCCGGTGCAGTTTCGGCTGCTGGAAACCTGCGCGAGTCAGGCGGCGATGGCGCTGCACCGGATCGACCTGATCGAGCGGGCAAGAATGAGCCGAACCTTCGAGGAAGCCGACAAGCTCAAGACCGCTCTGCTGCACGCCGTCTCGCACGACCTGAGGACGCCGATCACGATCATCAAAACGTCGGCGCACAACCTGCGCACGCTGCACGAAGCGCTGCCGGAAGCCGAGCGCGTTGAAATGTTGGAAGCCGTCGAGATGGAAGCTGACGAACTGGATGAGATGGTCGGCAATCTACTCGACTTGTCGCGGCTGAGAGCCGGAGCGATGCAGCTCGACATCCACCTGAACGATCTCGAAGAAGTGGTCGGCGACGTCGCCGCGCGTGCGTTCCAGCGGCTGAAGCAGGAGCGCATCAAGATCATCTTCCCGGACGACATGCCGCTCGTTCCGTTCGACTATCGGCTGATCCTTCAGGTGCTGACGAACTTGGTGGATAACGCCCTGCGCTACGAACCGCCCGGACGCCTGATCGAAATTGTCGGCAGCCATCAGCCGCGGGAAGCACAGGTGCGAGTCGCTAATCATGGCGCGACCATTTCGACCGAAGAGCGTGAGCAGATCATGGAGCCGTTCCACGCCGGGAAAGATGGTCACATTGGCTTGGGGCTGTCAATCGCCAAAGGGATCATCGAGGCACATCAGGGGCGGCTGTGGGTCGACGACACGCCGGGCGGTGGCGCGACCTTTACCTTTGTCCTGCCGCTCGAAAGGGATGCGAATGAAAATACTGGTCGTTGACGACGAGCCGCAAATTCGCCGGCTGCTGAAAACCGGGCTGGCGGCTTACGGCTATCAAGTCCTGCTGGCATCGAACGCGCAGGAGGCGCTGATCGACACGGCGCAGCAGTCACCGGACGTGATCATCCTTGACATCGCGCTGGGCAAAGGTGCCGACGGGCTGGAAGTCTGCCGCTCGCTGCGCGAATGGACGAAGACGCCCATCATCATGCTCTCGGTCCGCGGTGACGAGAAAACCAAAGTGACGGCACTGGACGCGGGCGCGGACGATTACCTGACCAAGCCATTTGGCATTGAGGAACTGCGGGCGCGGATTCAGGCGGTGCTGCGCCGGATCAGCGACGAGCCGTCGTCGACGCAGGAGTCCGAAATCGTGACCGGCGACCTGCGGATCGATCTGGTGAACCGTCATGTTTACGTCGAAGGGGGCGAAATCCACCTGACGCCGAAGGAATACGATCTGCTGCGCCTGCTGGCGACGAATGCGGGCAAGGTCCTCACTCATCGCCAGATTCTGCACGAGGTCTGGGGAACGGAGTACGGCGAGATGGATCATTACGTGCGCGTGTTCGTGAACCAGATTCGCAAGAAGCTGCGCGAAAACCCCGCCCGCGATATCCGCTACATCCTCAACGAGCCGGGCGTCGGCTATCGCTTCGTCAACCTCGAATCTTGATACAACCTTTATGCCAAGTCATTCCGCCTTGACCCGATCTTGATACCCTTCGCCGTAGACTAAGGAGAGAGACAACAGCTACGCGGAGATGGGTGGAATGACAACATTTTTGGTGCATATGGCGAAACCACAGTGGACTGAGGAAGCCCTGCATCTGGCTTGTGCGATGGCGCACACCAGCGACGCTGACCTCGTCATGCTTGAGTTGATCCCGGTTCAGCATTATAGTTGGTTAGGTACCTCGTTCGGTTTTCAGCAAGAGGGAGACAAGCATGACGAGGTGAAGCGCTATCGAGGAATTGCCGCCAGCTATGACGTTGAGTTGAGCGTTCAGCCGATGCAGTATATATCGCTGATCGGTGCGCTGGTCGAGGCAGTAGAATTGCTGGAGGCGCAGGCTCTCTTCACCCACATCCCTACCAGCAGCCTTCCGCTCTGGCGCAGTTTGCAGATCTGGAACTTGCATCGGCAGCTTGCTCGGCAAGGTTGCACGCTGCATACGCTCGATCAGCCGGTGTGGACGGTCGCTTCCGCGACCCAGCTGGGCGCGCTCCGACAGCATAACTAATAGCGAGCCGCTATAACAGCAAGAGAAAACGGCGGACATCCTGTGCCCGCCGTTTTTGTCTGTAGAGAAGACCGCTGCTAGGACGAACTCGCTTCTTCAGCAACAAACTCATGCCACGGGATGTCGACGGATTCCGTCACCTTGTGAATCTGATACGGTACGCTGGTGACGACCACGCGCTCCATACCACTCAGCGCCCGACCAAAGATGCTCGCGCTGTTCTGGTGAAGTGCCTGCTGCATGAAATTGTTCATCACCAGCTGCCCCATGATCACGTGGACGAAGCTGCCGGGGATCTCACGCTGAATTTCCTCGATGTATTCCTTGATCGGCTCGACCAGCATTCGATAGGGCGAATCTAGGATGACCAACTCGCCTTCGCCGATGCGCTCCTGCCACTTCTGGCGAACGGTCTCGGCTTTTTCGGGATGGATGCCAACGTGAATTGCCTGCCACGGGTGATCGAGCGATTTAGCGAAATCGACCATGCGAACGGTCTCAGCATGAACATCATCCACCAGAATCAGCGTGCGAACCGGGTGCTTCTGCAGCTCTGGTCGCTTACCACGCAAACTGAGGCTGTGGGCAACATCCTTATAGTGATAGTGGATGCGGAAGAAGATGTAGACCAGCGTTGGAATGAGGATGACGACGATCCACGCGCCGCTGGCGAATTTGGTGACGGCGAAGATCAGCAGCACGACAAACGTGCAGAACGCGCCGACCCCGCTGATCACCATATGCCGCCGCCAACGTGGATCGTATTCTAGGTCGGTCTCCAAACCCTTAATCACCTCGCCGGGCTTCAGCTTGCTGATCTTGCGCAGACGGACAATCATGCCCGACTGCGAGATGGTGAAGCTGAGGAAGACACCGATAGCGTACAGCGGAATGAGTGCGGTCGTGTTCGCGCCGGCGAGGATCACCAACCCCGAAGCAGCGACGGCAAGCACGACGATCCCCCAAGCAAACACCAACCGCCCACCGCGATAGGTCAACTGACGCGGCAAGAAGCCGTCACCGGCGTGCAGCGCGGCGAGGCGCGGAAAGTCCGCATAGCTTGTATTGGCAGCCATCAGCAGAATGAGCGCCGTCCCGGCGAGCATCATGAAATACAGGATACTGCCGTCGCCATAGATGGTACGCCCCAACTGCGAGATGACCGTTTCGACCTCACTCGGCTGGGCAGCGATCTGGTGAGCGAGGAAGGTGATGCCGAGGAACAGGGTGATCAGGACGCTGCTCATCCAGATCAGAGTGATAGCGGCGTTGTGGCTGCGCGGAGTCTTGAACGCCGTGATGCCGTTGGAGATGGCTTCGATGCCCGTGAGCGCCGTGCAACCGCTCGAAAACGCGCGCAGGATCAGAAAGAGTGTCAGCGGCTCCAATACCGAATGGCGCATCGCTTCGACGCCTTCGACGACGGCGAGCGAGCCGGTGAAATAGCGGAAGAAACCGATACCGAGCGTGAGGAACATCATGCCGAGGAAGAAATAGGTCGGCACGGCGAATACGCGTCCGCTTTCCTTGACGCCGCGCAGATTGACGACGGTCATCAGGATGATGACGCCGACGGCGATCTCGGTGCGGTATGGGAGCAAACTCTGAAACCCGGACGTGATCTGTTCGACACCCGCCGAAATGCTGACGGCAACGGTCAGAATGTAGTCGGTCAGCAGCGCCGCCCCCGCGATCTGCGCCGGCAGCTCGCCGAGGTTGTCGCGGGCGACGATGTACGCGCCACCGCCGTTTGGGTAGGCATAGATTGTCTGTCGGTAAGACAGCGTAACGATGATTAACAGCGCTGCAATCGCAATGGCGAGCGGAATCGACAAGCCCAAGAACGCGGCGCTCCCTCCCGCCAGCGAGAGGATGATCAGCATTTCCTGAGTCGCATAGGCGGTCGATGAAAGCGCATCCGACGCGAAGACAGCCAAGCCAATCGGTTTACTGATCGCCTGATCCGGAAGTTCTTTGGTTTCCAGCGGCTTGCCAATCAGCAAGTGGCTTACGTTGATTTTCTGCATCCAAGCAGTCCTTATTCCTTGAAAATGAGGCAGCCCACCAAATCCGCACCTGCGTATCCGGCTTGGAGAATCCGAAATCGCCTCACTGTGATGAATGAAGACTCTATGCTAGCAGACCGTCTCTCAAGAAAGTGTCAAAATAAGCGGGAAGGGCATCAAGAAAGTATCAAGATCGGCTGTGAGGGTGACCTGAACCAAAAAAAGCAAGCTCACATAGGGCGGCTTATCGGTCAGCTTGGACACACTTTTCTTGAGGAACAGCAAAAGTGATCGCGGTGCTCCGAAGCGCGCTAGTAATTTCTCGAGATAGGGTCAAAACAGCTCCAGCTATCGCGGTGATACCAGTTTCCACCGCCTAGAAAGTCATGTTCAACCTATCACATAATCCTAGTCGGGTGCGGGGTACCGCGAGTCGGTAGCGGATCAAGCTGCTTGCTCGATACTCTGCTTCGCTGCCGAACTAACGGGGCATGATGCACAGCACCATTTGATCCGGTTTTGCTGCCGGACAGGTGTGATCCCTGTGGTCAGAGACACTCTCGACCGGAAAGTCAGCCGCCCAAAAGATGAGCCGTGGATTGACCGCTAACCAGGCGATGACATCGCAGGATTGAGGCGGTGATTGGGTTTCCGGGCTGTTGGTGAAGAGGATACATTGCCCCGGTGCCAGCCGTTGCAGATCCGCTGCTTGGTTCCGGTGACTGCCGTACAAGGAAGCATCAGCCAGCGCGACCGCTTGTCCACGAGGCTCGACGGTGTTGTTGAGGAAGGCGAGTCCGCGCAGCGGCATCCAGAGGTTATCGGTGTTGTTGATGACCGCCAGCCGGTCTTGGGTATAGACGATGTAAACGTAATCGGTGAGATCGCTGCTCCCGGTCTGATGGCTCGGCAGATAGATTTCACAGCGACCCGGATTAGCGACCGTGCACGTGCCGCGCTCAACCCCATTTTGGCTGATGCTAAAGCGAGTGGTACCGTCAGCGCCTGTCCAAAAGTGATTGCTGCTGTTGATCGTGGAACGCCAGTGTTCAATCGATTGGCATTCACTCACTGCCTTGGATCCGTTTCTACGGATCGACCAAATCTGGGCGCAGTTTCCCGCGTGGAGCACATTCCCCCACTGGTTGGCGGCGAATGTCGCGCTGTTACCATCGACCGACTGAAACGAAATCCCCCCCAGATCGAGATCGCTGCCGGTTTGGTTGACGAGCGTCAAATCGTTGTTGTCGTAGATCAACAGGACGTTCGGGGCGCGGAGCACGGTCAGGTCAATCGCGGATCCGGCTTCCACTGCTGTGCCGGGCGCAAGCGATTGCGCGATCACGGTATTTGGGCTGGCGTTGTCCGCACTGCTCGGTGGCGAGCTGATTTCATTGCTCACCGCGACTCCGACCCGATTGAGCGCGGCGGTTGCGGCAGGAACCGACATGCCTGTAACGTCGGGCACGGTCTCTGTCGCTTGTCCCAGTACCAACTGAGCAGCGAGCAGGAAGATGGTCGACATGATGAACAAGGGACGTCGCATGAAATTCTCCCGAAGGTAATCCACAGAATTTGGCGGTAAACATGTTGTATTATTACATCGTCGATAACGGATGAATGTCACGGGGTTCGTCTGGTACTTAGGTCTATAACCGACCGGAAAATCACTCATTAGTGCGACATTGAGCGCCCTTGAACGATTAATACAGTAGGTAACCTTAATAAAAGGTGTAATCATGCTTTCTAGCTATGTAAAGATCCTTGTTGTCTTGGCTGCGTTGGTCGCATTGAGCTTCGGCGCGGTCGCCAACGCCCAGCAGGACGACACACAAACCGACTCGAATGCCGTCGTCGTCGAGGGACCGATTCAGGCGATCAATGTCAACGTCATTACCGTAGCGAACATCAATTTCACGCTTGATCCCGGCGATCCGCTGCTCACAACTTTGCAGGTGGGCAATGTCGTTCAAGTCACGAGTGCCGTCGGCGATACGACCACGGTCGGCGTTTTCCATGCCGATACCGTAGTCGTAACTGGGAGCAATATTGTCTCGCCGATCGTCACGTTGCGCGGACCGGTCCAAGCCATCAACGTGAACGTCGTGACCATTTTCAACCTGAACATTCAGTTCAGACCTGACGATCCGATCTTAGCCGAGTTGAATCCGGGCGACGTGCTCGAAGTCAACGGCAACGTCCTCAGCTCGAATGGCATCAGTGTCGTCGTGCCGGTGCAAGTCGTGATCATTCTGCATATTCCCGGCTCGGAGGTGACGCCTGAACCTGATAGCAGCGCGTCGGTCGATCTTGCGAAGTATGTCTCTAGCGACGGCACGACGTGGAATAACGCCGATTCTGCGCCCGGTCTGGAGGTCGGTTTGGGCGTGCCGCTGACCTTCCGCTTCGTCGTCACCAACAGCGGACAAATGCCGCTGACGTCGATCACGCTGACCGATGATGCCTATGATCTGAGCAGTTGTACGATCCCGGCAACCTTGAACGCAGGAGCGTTTTTCGAGTGCACGATCGGCACGATTCCCGCCGAAGCGGGGCAGCACGTGGATACGGCAACCGTCAACGCCAGCGCCGGTGAAGTGCCCGTCAGCGATAGTGACAGCGCCTACTATTTCGGTGGCGATCGCCCCTCGATCGACGTTGAGAAGTCCGTCTCGATCGACAACGCCAGTTGGCAAGACGCGGACACGGCACCCGGGCTGTCGGTTGCGACTGACGATGAAGTCTATTTCCGGTTCATCGTCACCAATAATGGCAACGTGCCGCTGACGGGGATCGCGCTCAGTGATGACGTACTGGACACGAGCAGCTGTACCGTGCCTTCAACCCTCGATCCGGGGGCGGGCTTTAGCTGCGTGATCGGACCGTTCCCGGCAGAAACGAGCCATACCGATACCGCCACTGCCAGCGCGTTTTACCAAACGACGCCCGTCAGCGACACGGACTCGGCGAACTATGCCGTCAGCCAATCACAACCTGAGCAGCCGATCACGATTGTCATCGAGGGACCGGTTCAAGCCATCAACATCAATATCATCACCATCTACGGCATCAATATTGAGGTCGAACCGGACAACCCGATTTTGACCCAAATCCAGATTGGTGACGTGATTCGTGTCGAAGGCACCAGCACGCTACAGGGCAACACGGTCATTATCGTGGCGATCAACATCGTCATCATTAATATCAACGGAGATGTCAATGACGACGGCAGCGGCGTTAGCCCGACGGTCGTACCGCCGGTGGTTGTGGGCTTTTCCAAGGACGACTGTAAAAAGGGTGGGTGGCAAAATCTCCACCGCGCCGATGGCTCGGGCTTCAAGAATCAAGGCGATTGCATTCAGTACGTGAACACCGGGAAATAGCCGCTCCTAACGAAGTGTCGTATTCACATCGTCTCAACCGGGGATCTCATGATCCCCGGTTGGTCTTTTAGGGGCACGGCACGCCATGCCTCTACGAAAACCTTCGCTCAAACCTGCAACGGAACGGGCACCACTGATTACTTAATCCGCTCGCAGAACTCGACCCGTTCGCCATCGGGACCGCGCACGACGAAGTAACGAATGCCTTTTTCCCAGAAGGGGAGGAAAACCGGCGCATCTTCGACCGTCTCTAGTCCGGCAGCGTGGACGGCTGCAAACGCTGGCTCGATCTGGTCAACGTCCAGCGCGAAGTGATCCACGTGCCCATCGGCGCGAGCTGCGATTTCGGCGCGCTCAGCCCCCGCCAGTTGATACAGCTCTAAGACGAAATCGCCCAGCGCCAGCATCCTGACTTGAACCGGTTCCGCAGCTGCCGGGAGCGTGGTCGACATGATCACCTTGAAGCCCAACCGCTCGTAAAAAGCTAACGACTGCTCCATATTGGTCACCGGCAGCCCCAAATGTTGGAAGCCGGTCACGTGTTCTTTAATCATTTTTTGAGCCTTTCAGCAGCATTCAAATCACGCTATAGGCTTATTCTAAGGTCGCGCGAGCTGTTTAAACCAGTGAAATTTGTAATGTTAGAATGCCATCTGGATAAGCTTGTTGATTGCAGCTTAGTGGTATGCTTGGATCCGATGATAATGTCTAGAGGAGTTGATCGATCATGACCACACCCGAAGCCGGGTCGGAGCACCCACCCGAAGCTGAAGCGCCTGCCTCCGAAGATCAAGCGGCTGTCGAGGCGCAACCGCCCGCCGAAGCCCCACTCGACCCGAAAGAAGAAGCTCGCCGCCGCAGTCGAGAGGACCTCGCGCGCAAACGGCGCGGATTGCACGGCTCACGCGGCAGACGCTAAATTGGCTGAGTATGACAGTCGAAGTGACATTTGGTACTGACCGCAACACAGAAAGTCATGTATTGTCGATCTAGCACATTTTGGTCGTTCAATCGGCGCTTAGGTTGAACGACCAGCAGCGCTCTGACTTTAGCGTCGATGTCCCCGCGCACACGCTGATACGCGGGGAAAGTAATCATGCGAAACACTCGGCTAGCCAGATTAACGATATTGGCACCACCGGCTTGCTTGCCGCTTTATCCGTCTGCGTTCTGCCAGCGGCGGATCGCCTCGTTGACGATGGCGCCGGTTTCAGCCAGACTACCCCTAGAACTCTGCGAACCTTCTCTCTCCCAGTATTACTCCTGCAAGGCGATTTTCATGATCCGGTCTATTCTTCCCACTTAAGGGGATTTTGAAGCATGAAGACCGTAATTGCATTTCTTTCATCCTTAGTCCTGTTGTTTGGTGTTGCTCCCGGCTTTGCTCAGGAGAACAGCCGTCCGGTCATCACGTCGAGTAGTGGTCAGCAGGTGGTGGAGAAAATTCGTCTAGGGCGTGGGTCGGCGGAACACGTCGTCTATTCGCCCGACGGCGGGACGCTTGCCGTCGCCAGTTCGGTCGGGGTGTGGCTCTATCAAGCTTCGGCGCTGGCGACCGAGACTGAGCCGCCGCTGATCTCCACGCCTGCTGCCGCCGAAGCTCTGGCGTTCTCGCCCGATGGCGCGACCATCGCCATTGCCAGCGACTCGCAGATTTTCTTGTGGGACGTGGCGTCGCAGCAGATCAGCCATAGTTTCAAAATCAAGGCTGACGCCAATGCGATCGCCTTCAGCCCGGATGGATCACTGCTGGCGATCAACCTCGGCTACAACGGCATCTCGTTGTGGGACCTGCAAGCCAATGTCGAGCAGACGACACTGTCGGGGAACCTTCAGCGCGACGCGGCGTTGGTATTCAGCCCGGATGGACAGTACCTCGCCGGCAGCACGTCCGATTATGCGGTGCATCTCTGGAAGATCGCTGATGCCAGCGACACGGCACTCACCGGTCACACGCGCTACGTCTACGACTTTGCTTTCAGCCCCGATAGCGCGCTGCTGGCGAGCGCCAGCTACGACAAGACTGTGTCCTTATGGGACGTTGCCAGCGGCGCCAACCTCGCAGTTTTGACCGGAACCGACGATCAGCCGCTCGCCGAAACCTACGCCGTTGCTTTTAGCCCGGACGGCAGCTTGCTGGTGAGCGGACACGCCGATGGCGGCATCGCTGTGTGGGACGTCGCCAGCCAAGCTCTCAAGACCGTGATCGATGCGCAAACCGGCGACGTGCTCGACGTGGCGTTCAGCCCGGATGGTGCGCAGATCGCAACTGCCAGCACGCAGCCGACAGTCCAACTGTGGGACGCAGCCACGAATGTGGAGATCGCAGCGGCGGTGGGGCACACCGCCTATATGAGCACGGTAAGTTTCAGCCCGGACAGCGTGACGTTGGCGCTCACCGACTGGAATAAGAACATCTGGCTATGGGATACCGCTGCGATGCAGCAGTTGAACTTCGTCACGCCGCTCAACGGCATTCCTTCGACTGGCGCGGAAAATGTGACCAATGCGGTCTTCTCGCCGGACGGCAAGTTGTTCGCGGCGACCGATGGCTTTGACGTGACGCTGTATGACGCCGTAACTCATGCCGAGGTGCGCAAGCTGAGCGACTGTATCGGCACCACCCAGAGTTTCGTCTTCAGTCCGGATAGTTCGCTGCTGGCGCTGGCTGCCAGTGAGGGCATGTGCCTGTTCAACTTGGAAACCGGGGATCTGCTCGTCTCGCTTCCGACCAGCGATTGGTCGAACAGCGTCGCCTTCAGCCCTGACCAGACTTTGATCGCAGTGGCGAGCAAGGATCAAACGACGCGCGTTTACGGTCTGCCTTGATCCGAATTCAAGCGGGAACGGGGATCGCCAAACCGCTGCCGACCCCCGTTTTCACGGTAGTTGAGGCAAGGGCGATCAAAAAGTGTGGTATCATTTAAGGAGACTGTTATTCACCGATCGCACGCTGTAGGTCGTTGACTTAGAGTCCCGATAGCATTTCCCACTCAAATCGCTCGTCGGAACCCCCGCGATCTGGTCGGGGGTTTTCTTTTTCCGCGATCCAGCAGCTATGCGCCGACGCTAACTATGCCAGTCATCATCCAAGCTCGGTTCTAGAAAGAAGGGCAATATGAATCTTGACACGGTTTCCTCGAAACATTTGAATGAACTCGAAGGCTTGGTGCGGGAGCTTCAGTTGGTGATGCGCAAGGCGAGCTTGCACAACGAACCGCTGGCGAAATCGCTGCACGAGTTCGAACTAGAGTTGGGGCAGGTCCGTCGCGCGCGTTTTGATGCGGCGAATCCCGAATATATTGGCTACTAAACCTAGTTCGGTAGAAGTTGTCCAACTAGAAAAGGAAGCGGCATGACCAGTCAAACCGGCACGCTCGAAATGCGAAGACAACAAGTGATGCGAGGTGCCATTGCTGACGGGATTTTTACCGATCATCAAAGTGATGGTATTTGCGAACAACTCCGGCGCGAGGGGTGGCTCGAACGCGCCGCACCGATCGCGTGGCGTCGGAACGTCAGCCGCGCCGCTACTTATTTGCCGACTGAAAAAGCGGTTACCGAGTGGAACAAGGACGTTTCACCGTGAGTGACGATCACCTGTACGCCCTCTCAGCTATCGCAGCCGCTTGACGAGAGGAACTCATCCATGGCTGAAGACATGCAGCTTGATTATTTGGAATGGCAAGCACTGGTTATCCTGTACCGGAACAAAGATCGTATATCGAGTCCGACCCGTTATGTCGGCTTGCCCGCGACAGTCACGCGCCTGATCAAGCACCATCCGCCGCTGGCGGAGTGGGTGGGCAAACCATCGGAAAACCAGATTCACATCACAACTGAGGGAATAGCGCTGTACGAAGTCGGAGCGTAGTCCGGGTAAGTTCAGCGATACTACTCGATGACCATTGGCGTATCGGCGCTTCTATTCTGATGAGCAATCTGACACCGATAGCCAATTTGGAGTCCACTACCACTTGAGCAATTGACCGGAGCATTGTACCATCTACGGACGCTGCGCCTTCCTAAACCGTAGATGTGATTTGCAGCATGACCTCTAAGATTACGAATGCTGAGAAAATCCGGCTTTTGCCGTGGAATATCGCGCTGAACGGCTTCAACAGCGTTTTCGCGCTGTTGACGTTCTTCGGATCGGTGTTTGTTCTCTTCCTCGATCAGCTTGGCTCGAACAATTCGCAGATCGGCTTTTTGCTGTCGTTGATGCCGTTCTTCGGCATCGTCGCCATCTTTATCGCGCCGGCGGCAGCTCGTTTCGGTTACAAACGCACGTTTGTGACCTTCTTCGGCATCCGCAAGTTGGTCACTGCCTGTCTGCTGCTCACCCCTTGGGTGATGGCGCAGTTTGGCAAAGAAGCGGCGATCACGCTGGTGACGCTGGTCGTGATGGGCTTCGCCCTCTGCCGGGCGACTGCGGAAGTCGGCAGCTACCCGTGGTCGCAGGAATACATCCCCAACTCGATCCGGGGCAAGCACAGCGCCGTCAACGACATGGTTTCGCGGATTGTCAGCATCTTGACGATCGCCTTCGGCGGGTTCATCCTCGGCTTAGGGACGGGGCTGGATCGCTTCATGCTGTTGTTTGCCATCGCCATCTTCTTTGGACTGCTGGCGGTCTGGGCGGCGACACATCTGCCCGGCGGTAAACCGGTGTCTGCCAGCGGGACCTCGTATCGCGACATGCTGCACGTCTTCCGCGACCGGAATTTCAACCTCTATCTAATCGGCATCGGTGTGGTGACGCTGGCGAGTGCGCCGCTGGCTTTTCTGCCGCTGTTCATGCAGAACGAGATCGGTCTCAGCGACAGCGCGATCGTTTGGCTGCAAATCGGCACCATCGCCGGCGGTTTTTCGGCGACTTATCTGGTTGGTTGGGCGTCGGATCGCTATGGCAGCAAGCCAGTCATGCTGACCGGGCTGGTTACGCGGGCACTGCTGCCGATCGGCTGGCTGCTGATGCCGCGTCACTCCGATGCCAGCTTGATGGTCGCGCTGGTGATCGCCTTCCTGTGGGGCATTTCCGAGATCGCGTGGCTGCTTGGGTCGGGGCGGCTGTTGTTCGTCACCGTCGTGCCCTCGGAGAAGAAATCGTCGTACATGGCGGTTTTCTACGCCTCGGTTGGGATTATCGGCGGCTTCAGCCAGATTATCAGTGGGCACGTGCTCGACGCGACGGCGAATGTATCGGGGCAATTTCTGTTCCTACCGATTGACCAATTCACGCCCTTGTTCATTGTCGGCATGATTCTCACCGGATCCGCCGTCTTTTTGTTCCGGGGCGTGCAGGCGGGCAGCGAAGTTAGCGTGAGCGAGTTCGCCAGCCTATTCACGCATGGCAACACCTTAGGGGCATTCGGCTCGCTGATCCAATATCATCGCGCCCGCGATGAGCATGATGTGGTCGTCGTCACCGAGAAGATGGGGCAAACCAAGAGCCGCCTAACCGTCGATGAACTGCTGGAAACGCTCAAAGATCCCCGCTTCAACGTGCGGTTCGAGGCGACGATTTCGATCGCGCGCATGGGCAGTGATCCGCGCTTGGTCGAGGCGCTGTGCGGCATGGTCGATGGCACCGAGATTTCCCTGAGCGTGATCGCGGCGTGGGCGTTGGGGCGGATGGGGGATGAAGCGGCGCTGCCGACCCTGCGCAATGGGCTAAGCTCGCCTTACCGCTCAATTCAAGGACACTGCGCCCGCTCGCTGGGTACGCTCGGCGACACTAGTGTCGCGCCGCTGCTGCTCGATCGGCTTAAAACTGAAACGGATAAGGGACTGCGCATCGCGTTTGCGTCGGCGTTAGGGAGTCTGCGCTGGCGTCCGGCGCTGGCGATGCTGTTCGAGATTTTACGGGCGACTGAGAATGAAGGCGCGCGGTTGGAATTGGCGTTGGCGATCGCGCGGGTGTTGGGCGAAGGTGAGCACCATTTCATCAGCATCGTTCGGCGCTTGCGACTGGATCAAGGGACAGCAGCGGCGCAAGAGATCACAACGTGGCGCAGCAAACACGCGCGGATACTGACGCTGGATCAGCGGACGATGCTCGATGCCTGCGCTGACACCTTCGCGCGCGGCAAAATGGACGAAGGCGCGCGCGCGTTGAGTGCCGTGCTCAAGGTGCTGCCGCCCTTTGACAATGAACTCGCCATGATAATCTTGAACCAGAGCGCGAGCTATCTGGAGAAGGGTGGCGCCGGGCGCGCTGAATATTTAGTGCTCGCGCTGCACGCCCTGCACCAAGTTGGTCAAACGGGATCGGCTTCGCGGCACTTAGTGCCCGGACGATTGGCGGATGATCAGCGTGGCGGGCAGGACAACATGCTGCGCGACGTGTGATTTGCGCTCGATCGCGTCCAGCAGCAAGCTGGTTGCGACCGCGCCTTTGTCGCGCAGCGGTTGGCGGATCGTCGTCAACGGCGGGTCGAGCCGGGTCGCGGTCGGCAGATCGTCGAAGCCGACGACGGCAACGTCGTCGGGGATACGGCAGCCGGCATGACGGAGGGCTTCATAGATCCCCTGCGCCATGATGTCGCTGGACGAGAAGATCGCATCGACCCCCATATCCAGTAGTTGTTTCGTATTTTCTTGAGCAGTACTGCGCTGAAAATCACCATATGCGATCAAATCGTCAGGCAGACCCGCTTCGCGCATCGCTTCCCGAAAGCCTTCTAAACGTTCCAACGCGTCCATATTGTCGACTGCGCCCACCATGATCCCGATGCGGCGGCGACCGTTGCTGATCAGGTGCTCGACGACGGTGCGCGCGGCAGCGGCATTATCGATGGTGACGTAGTTGACTTGGTTGTCGTACGAGCCGGGGCGCTCGACCATTGCCAAGGGGATGTTCATCTCGACCAGATAGCCGATCAGCGAGTGATTGATCGCTGCCGAGGCGAGGATCACGCCGTCCATCAAGCCGTTTTGCAGGATGCGCCGGTAGAATATGCCCTCGTCTTCGCCGGACTGCCGCACCCAGAGCAGCATGGCGTAGTCGCGTTCGACGGTCGCGGCGGAAACGCCTTCCAGCAGAGCCGGGAAATAGTACGGATCGTTGAAAAAGACGGGGTACTCGTGCGGGACGACAACGCCGATCACCTGCGTGCGCCCGGTGACCATCATGCGGGCGATGGTGTTCGGGTTGTAGCGCTCCTGCTCAATGATCTTCAGGACGTGCTCGCGGGTTTCAGTTTTGACGTTCGGATCATCATTGATCACGCGCGAAACGGTAGAGCGCGAAACGCCCGCTTTTCGAGCAATGTCTTCTAAACTCGGTCGTTTTCCGTTTCTCACGTCATATCCTTAACTTGCAGGGTTTGGGAGCGCTCCCATTTACCTTATCATAACGAATGTTTCAACACTGTCAATACATGTTATAGAATTTTGCAGGAATATAAAAGTCCGGCTTGCCGGACTTTTACGATCAAAACGCTGGATTGGGGGAGATGTCGCTACGACTGAAGTGCCGCGACCGATGTTTCGCCGGGGCAGTCGGGTTGACGCCGTGGACGGCGCGCGCTGATCCACAAGCTGAGACGGTGGGCGGCTGAGGTCGCGCCGGTGCTTTCCCGAAGTTGTTTGTTTAGACGGTAATTTTCGGCTTCGCGTTCGTACTCGCGGCGCTGCATGGTGATTTCGAGTTCGGTCGGAAACATGCTCACCTCTTTCTGCTTAACCATACTTCTAGCATAAAGCGTAAAGAGGTTATAATCGGTCCTCATTGAAAGCGAGTTTTATGAGAATCTGCTGAGACCATGTACAGCCCGACGACACGTTTACTGACCCTGCTTGAACTGCTGCAATCGCGAGCCGAAATGTCCGGATCGGAACTGGCGCAGCGGCTCGAAGTGGACGTGCGCAGCGTCCGTCGCTACGTGACCATGCTGCGCGATATGGGCATCCCGGTCGAGAGCGAAAAGGGGCGTTACGGCGCTTATCGCCTGCGACCGGGCTTTCGGCTGCCGCCGCTGATGTTCACCAATACCGAAATCCTCGCCGTGATCCTCGGCTTGATGGCGGTGCGGCGCTTGGGTATGGCGACCAGCGGCGGCAGCGAGAGCGCCGCCGCCAAAATCGAACGGGTGCTGCCCGACGAACTGCGCGATCACGTGCGCTCGCTGCAAGGCGTCCTCAGCCTCGACCTGCCGGCTTATGCCTCGGTCGCCGAGGACGTGCTGGCGCGTTTCAGCATCGGCGCCTATACGTGCACTCGCCTGTGGATCGCCTATCTAGGCGGCGAGCGGGGCAGCCTCACCGAGCGATCGATCGACGTCTATGGCTTGGTCTATCACACCGGCTATTGGTATGCGGTCGCCTACTGTCATTTGCGCGCGGGGCTGCGCGTCTTTCGGCTCGATCGGGTACAGCAAATTCAGGTGTTGGACGAGACCTTCGTGTCGCCGCCGGATTTCGACGCGCTCGACTATCTGATCAAGTCGATTGCGACTATCCCGAACGGCTATGAAGTCGAGGTCGTATTTCGGGCGACGCTGGAACAGGCGCAGTATCGCATTCCGCCGGACGTGGGCATCCTTGAGCCGACGCCGGACGGTATTGTGCTGCGCTGCTATGCCGACGGCTTAGACTGGATGGCGTATTTCCTGATCAACACGCGCCTGAATTTCACCGTGATTCGTCCGCCGGAACTGCGGGTCAGGCTGCGCGAAGTCGCTCAGGGAGTCATCGACATGGCAGGCAAATGAGTTACCCCAAGCGACTATGCCGGATTCCGAAATGAGATTCGTAAGTAACGCGGCAGTGGTGCTGTCTGATCTCTCGGAGCGTTGAGATATAGAAGCGCAGGTGCGAAATGAACGAAACGTTCAGTGAGATCAATCGGTTGTCGGAAGAACGTCTAAATCTGTATCGGCTCGCCGGGAAGCAGCATCTGAGCACCACTCAGCAGCAGCGGTTGAGCGAAATTCCGAACAAACTGGAAGTGCTGTGGGATCAGTATCGCCGCGAGATCGCTTCGGAGCATCGCGGACAGGGTGAGAATCAGCGCGTGGCGTAAGCGAGTATGCTGGTCGGGGCGTGACGCGCTGCGCCCCAAGGCGATGTAAAGCATAGGCTCTGCGGTAGAAGTTGGGCGCTTTTGTAGGGGCGCACGGCTGGGCGCCCTCAGGAATGCACTTGTTTCACCTTGAGCCAAAGCATAGAGTAGGGGGGAGTCATCTTGTTTGACTCCCCCCTACTTTTTTTATTCCTTAGCCTTGACCGACGACGATCTCGACGCTGTCGCTGGCGAGTGTCGTCCCGTCGAAGCGCGACGACGTCAGCGCGTTGATGCGCAGATGCGTGCCGGGGCTGATGCCGCGCAGCTCGATCAGCATCTGCCAGACGCCGTAGTCGCCATCAACCGAGGGGTTGAGGTTGCGCGGCTCATCGACCAGCACGTTGCCCGCTTGGTCGACAATCTGGACGTGCACCTGATTCCCGTTGCGGCGATCCGCTGTCCCGGCGATCATCAACGTCTGACCGGGGTCGGCAATCGTCCCCGGCAGCGGCGCGGTGATCTTGACGAAGTTGGCGGTGTTGGTCGGGTCGCCGTAGATCACGTGGATGCTGGCATAGGCGACGATCCCGCCGTTTTCTGCCGAGGTCGAGAAGGCGACAATCGTGCCGCGCGTCCCCTCCGCCGTGTTGACTTGCAGCGTGATCTGCCAGTCGCCTTCGCCACCGGTACCCGCGTCCGGCGAGTTGACGGTGGTCGAGTCTTCGGTGAGCACGTTGCCCGCGTCGTCGAGCGCGCGAACCACCACGTTACCCTCGAACAGCCGCCCACCGCGCCCGCTGATGGTGATCGGGTCGGCGATGCTGACGGTCTGGTAAGGCAGCGGATCGGTGATGGTCACGAACGGACCGCCGTTATCCTGACCGAACAGGACGTTCACGGCGTCGGCGATTGGCGCGCTGGCATCAAACGGGGTCGGCACGTAGGCGTAAATCATCCCGCGCGAACCGGGCGTCGTGTCGAGGTTCAAGAGCGCTTGCCACGTGAAGTCGCCCCGGTCGTTGACCGGTGTGAGCGTCGCTTGGGCTTCGGCGAGGACGTTGCCCTGCGCATCGATCGCGCGGACGTAGACGTCACCGTCGAAGGGACCGATCACGCGACCGTTGACTTGAACTTGCCCGGACGGTGCGACGGATCCATCTGCCGAGGGCTGGGTGATGAACAGCTTCTGCTCGCCCGCTTGCGGCTGCCCGACCACGACCACGTTGGAGCTAAAGGTCACGTTCGCCAGCGCGTCGGCGATGATCGCGCCGTTGCTGGGCGATTGGGCGACCGCGTAAATCGTGCCGTGCGTGCCGTTCGGCACCAACAGGCTCAAGCTGACCTGCCATTGATCGCTGGTCGCATGGGTCGTCTGCTGCGCCAACAGCTTGCCGTTCGAGTTCGAGGGCGCGGACGACGACGTCGTTTCCGGCGAGGTTGGTGCCGGTTCCGCCGACCGTCACGCGGTTCGACGCATCGACCTGCGAATTATCGGCGGGCATCTGGATGTTGAGCGTCACCGGCTGTGCCTGTGGTGTCACCGGCAGACGCGGCACGCGCAGCGCTTGCCCGGTGTAGACAAGGTTGGCGTTGGTGATGCAGTTCGAGTAAGCGAGGTCGGTCACGGTGGTGCCGACGCGCTGCGCGATCCGCAGCAGCGTATCACCCCGCTGGACGACGTAGATGGGCCAGTCGGTGCGGATGTAGCACTGCCCGTTGAAGTAGACGTCCACCCGCGACGACGCGATGATCGAGCCGTTCTGCGGGCTGGTGATGAAGGCATAGAGCGCGCCGGGAGTTCCCGGTGGGACGTTCACGAACAGGTTGACCGACCAGAAACCATTCTGATCGTAGGTGGTCGCCTGCTGCGTCAGCGTGTTGCCGAAGGTATCGAGCGCGCGGACGACGATGTTACTCTCGAACGAATTTGCGCCGAAACCTTCGACGTGAACCTGCGTGTTGACGCCGACGACCGATTTCTGCGGCGGGCTGGTGATGATCACGGTCGGCGACGTGTTGCTCGCGCCCCATGTGACGGTGATGCTCTTTTGGGCGACGATGTTGCTGCCGGCATCGCGGGCGATGGCGTAAATGATGCCCGCCGTCCCCGGCTGCACACCGACCGGCAGATCGACGACCCAGTTCCCGGCGTTGTTGACCGGAACGGTCGCTTGGTTGATGGCGTTGCCGTTGGAGTAAGCCGCAATGATCGTGACCTGCTTGACCGGCAGGTTAAGGCTCGTTCCGGTGATGTGCACCGGCAGCGAGATGTTGACCGTCGCGCCGTTGGTGGGTGAGGTGATATTGACTCCCGGCGTCGAGGTGTTGCCCCACGTCACATTGACCTGATTCGAGGTGGCGATGGTGCCGCCGTTGGTCGCATAGGCGATCACGAAGCCGGGTGTGCCGTTAGCGACGTACTGGTTGAAGACGATGCTGGCGGTGAAGTTGCCGTTCACCTGCATGGTCGCGACCTGCTGCCCGACCGGCGTGCCGTTGCCATTGACGTAGGCATAGACGGTGACGGTCGTGCCCGCCGGTAAATTGCTCGACGCGCCGGAAGCGACCACTGGAACCGACGTATCAACCGTCGAGTTGTTGACCGGCGAACTGATCAAGAGCGATGGCTGCTGCGGCGGAGTGGGCACGCCGGTGAAGTTGAGACTGACGACGTTGGAGGTCGCTACCGTCGCGCCACTGTTGATGATGAAGGCGACGAGGCTGCCCGTCGTCGTCTGGTCGGCGTCGGGAACGGTCTTGTTGACGTTCAGCGACCACGAGCCATCGGCGTTGGGGACGGTGCCCGCTTCGCCTAAGGTGCTGCCGCTGGCGTTGCGCATCCGCACGAGCACGGTCGCGCCGAAGGGGAGACTGCTGGTCGTGCCGCTGACCGGAACCACGCCGTTGATGTCGAACGTCGCGCCGTTCGCCGGGCTAGCGATGGTGATCGCTGCGCCGCTCGGCGGAAGGTTGGTCGGCGTCGCGGTTGGCGGCGGGTTGGTCGGGGTCGCGGTCGGCGGAATGCTGGTTGGCGTCGCGGTCGGTGGCGGCGGCGCTGCTACGCCGAAAGTGAGTTGAATGGTCGACGTCCCGACGACGGTGCCATTCATGTCGATCACCGAAGCGACCAGTTGCCCGTGCGTCCCCGGCGTCACGCGCCCTTGGAAGTCCAGCAGGGCTTGCCAAGTGCCGCTCGCGCCGGTACCCAGACCGGCGGTTTGATCCTGAGCAAACATATTGGTTAACGTATCATCCCACGCGCGCAGGAGCAGGCTGCCGGTATCGGGGAAGTCGTTGTAGGCGACCGAGACGCTCAGGGGAGCGTCGACATTGTTGATAACGGCATTGTTCGCCGGACTGGTAATGTTGACCGACGGCGCTAACGCCGCTGCGATACTCGCCGACAGGGCGATGATAGTTGCAAAAATGAGTAAGGTAACGCTGCGTTTAGACATCCATGACACCTCCACATCTAGGGTTCAATGCTCTGTTATTCAATTAGACAATTTTGCCGCCGCTAACG
Source organism: uncultured Chloroflexia bacterium (assembly GCA_963727545.1). Taxonomy (GTDB): domain Bacteria; phylum Chloroflexota; class Anaerolineae; order Aggregatilineales; family Phototrophicaceae; genus Flexifilum. The sequence continues at coordinate 37,546 of CAVSGS010000020.1, read as the reverse complement.
ATCCTGACTATCACCCTACGCTCAAGTTGGTAAACACAAACCTTGAGTGAGCTTCGTCGCTGAGCGTAAGCACACTATTTGCTATTATCGTACCGCTAAATACCCTAAGTAATGTAACATGAAATAAAATTGCTCGCTATTGAGGGGGCGGTTTCAGTCCGTCCTCGATCCCGGCTATAATAAGTTGATGGGCTTTGAACACAACTGATCGGGAATAATGGGCAAAATAGATGATTCCTCAGCCTAACCAACAAGCGATCAACGTGACGCTGACCAAGCGCAACCGCGAGCTTTCGATCCTGAACACGATCGCCGACGCGCTCAACCGCGAGGTCGATCTCGCCCGCGCGCTCGACGCGGCGCTGCAAAAGATCGCCGAGTTGTTCGACGTGCAGACCGGCTGGGTTTGGCTTCAGCGCGAGGATACCGGCGCGACTTATCTGGCGGCGGCGCTTAATCTGCCGCCCGGTCTGGCGAACGATCCCGCGCGCATGGAAGGCGGCTACTGCTACTGCCTCGACAAGTACGCGCTCGGCGAGATGGAGAACGCGCGCAACGTCAGCATCATCACCTGCACGCGGCTGCAAGGACTGGAAGAAGGCGCGGAGGGGCTGCGCTATCACGCCAGCGTGCCGCTCTATCACCACAACAAGCGAGTTGGCGTGCTCAACGTCGTCAGCGCGGACTGGCGCGAACTCTCGGACGACGATCTGCGGCTGCTCAACACGGTCGGCGACATGCTCAGCATCGCCATCGAGCGGGCGCAGTTGTTCGCCCACAGCATCGAGTATGGGGCGGCGGAGGAACGTAACCGGCTCGCTCGCGAGATCCACGATACGCTGGCGCAGGGCTTGACCGCGATCACGCTGCAACTGGAGACTGCCGACGCGCTGCTCGACGCGAACCCCGAATCCGCCCGTAACGCGGTGCAGAAGGCGCTGGCGCTGACCCGCGCCAACCTCGAAGAAGCGCGGCGCTCGGTGCTCGATTTGCGGGCTGCCTCGCTGGAGCGGCGGACGTTTTGTGAAGCCCTCGGCGACCTGATCGCGCAGTACGGCGTCGAGGGGAAACTCGAAACGCAGTTCGACGTGATCGGCGGGAATCATCCGCTGCCGGTGCGCATCGAGTCGGGCTTATATCGCATGACGCAGGAGGCGCTGACCAACGTCATCCGCCACGCCAACGCGCAGCACGTCCGCGTCGAGTTCACGACCATGCCCGATCAAGTCGTCTTGCTGATCGAGGACGACGGGCAAGGGTTCGACACCGAGGCGCTGGCGAAAGGGCGCTTCGGGCTGGTCGGCTTGAACGAGCGCGCTCGACTGCTCGGCGGCGATCTCGACGTGTGCAGCGCGCCGGGCGAAGGCACAGTCTTAACGGTTGTCGTCCCATTGGAGTCTACATTATGAGCATTCGCATTCTCGTCGCCGACGATCACCCCGTTGTCCGCGATGGTTTGGTCGCTATTCTGAGCACGCAGCCCGATTTCGAGGTCGTCGGCACGGCGGCGAACGGGCGCGAAGTCGTCACGCTGGTCGAGGAGATCGCGCCGGACGTGCTGCTGCTCGACCTCGAAATGCCGGAGATGGACGGCGTCGAGGCGCTCAAGGCGCTGCGCGAGCAGGGGATCGACGTGCGCGTGATCGTCTTCACCGCCTTCGACACCGACGAGCGGATTCTCGGTGCGGTGCAGGCGGGCGCGCAGGGTTATCTGCTCAAGGGTGCGCCGCGCGAGGAATTGTTCGAGGCGATCCGCGTGGTCAACGGCGGCGGATCGCTGTTGCAGCCGATTGTGATGTCCAAGCTGCTGCATCACATCAGCCAGCGCGATCAAGCGGCGACGGCAGAGGCGCTCTCGCCGCGCGAATTTGAGGTGCTCGGCTTGATGGCGCGCGGCTTGCAGAACAAGGAGATCGCCGCCGAACTGGTGATCAGCGAGCGGACGGTCAAGTTTCACGTCAGTTCGATTTTGGGCAAGCTCGGCGCGGGCAACCGCACCGAAGCCGTGACGATGGCGCTTCAGCAGGGCTTGATCGAGCAGTAGCGCGCCGCGCTACGAAATCTGAACCACTGAGGACACAAAGCCCGCAAAGCGTTCTGGCTTTCTTTGTGCTCTCGGTGTTCTTTGTGGTTGACTGCTTTTACTGTACCGACGTACAGTCCCGAACTGACCCCACGCCGGACGATTAAAGTGCTCCCTTGTGCTTCAATGAAAGCATAGTGAATTAGGGGAGCATTTTTTCATGACTGAGAACAAATCCCGCGTTGCCGTCATCACCGGCGCAAGTCGCGGTTTAGGCGAAGTCCTCGCGCGCTTTCTGGCGGGGCAGGGCTACAACTTGATCCTCAACGCGCGCGGCGGCGCGGCGCTCGATGCGACCGTCCGCTCGCTGGCGAGCTATGGCGTGCCGGTCAAGGCGATTGCGGGCGACGTTGCCGAACCTTCGACCCGCCGCGCGATCGTCGAACTGGCGCGGCAGCTTGGCGGGCTGAACATGCTGATCAACAACGCCTCGATTCTCGGCGCGTCGCCGCTGGTGCCGCTGGCGGATCATCCGCTGGATGCGCTCGAAGATGTCTACCGCGTCAACGTGATCGCGCCGCTGGCGCTGATTCAGGAGGCGCTGCCGCTGCTCAAGGCAAGTCACGGCTTGGTCGTCAACCTCAGCAGTGACGCCGCCGTCGGTGGCTACGAGACGTGGGGCGGTTACGGCAGCAGCAAAGCCGCGCTCGACCTGATCTCGCTGACACTCGCCAACGAACTTAAAGCTGATGGCGTGAGCGTTGTCAGCGTCGATCCGGGCGAGATGCGCACCTCCCTCTATCAAGAATCCGACCCCGGCGCGGATATTTCCGAACTGCCGCTGCCGGACGTGACGCTGCCGTTCTGGGCGTGGCTGTTCGGGCAGGATGGCGCGGCGATCAGCGGCGGACGGTATCAGGCGCAGGGTGAGCAGTGGCAGGCGGTGAACGCATGAAACGCGAAGAATTGATCTTTTCCCGACCCCGTGAACTCCAAGCGACCGCACCCGCCGAGGCGCGCGGCGTCCCGCGCGATCAAGCGCGGCTGATGGTCAGCACTGAGCAGGCGACGGGCGCGCAGCACGAGCACGCCCACTTCTACGACTTGGCGCGTTTCCTCAACCCCGGCGATCTGCTGGTGGTCAACGACAGCGCGACGCTGGCAGCGAGCTTGCCCGCCTCTGGAGAGGCGGGGAGGTTCATCGTCAACTTTGCGACCGATTTCGGCGGCGGGACGTGGCTAGTCGAGCCGCGCTGGAGCACCAGCCAGCCCGGTCCGCTGCCGCTGCATCCCGGCGAGGCGATCGAGGTCGCGGGCATGAACGTCCGGCTGATCGCCACCTATCCCGGTCTGCCGCGCCTGTGGTTCGCGCAGGTCGAGGGCGACGTTCGCGCAGCGATGAATCGGGTCGGTCAGCCGATCCGCTACGGCTACGTCGAGCAAGCCTACCCGCTGGCGACCTATCAGACCGTGTTCGCCAAACAAAGCGTAGGTTCGCAGCGGGGCAGCGCCGAAATGCCCTCGGCGGCTTATCCGTTCACCGAGCAGGTGGTCAACGACCTGCGGGCGCGCGGCATCCAGATCGCCGCGATCACGCTGCACACGGGCGTGTCGAGCCTCGAAGTCGAGACCGAAGTCGTCGAGGAGCATCCGCTTTACCCGGAGCCGTTCACGGTGTCCGAGGCGACGGCGCGCGCGGTCAATGCCGCTAAGCGTGAAGGTCGGCGGGTGGTCGCCACCGGGACGACCGTCGTCCGCGCGCTTGAATCGGCGTGGAACGGGCACGAAGTCGAGCCGCGCCATGCTTTCACCCGGCTGTACGTCTATCCGGCGCGCGGCGTCAACGTGATCGACGGCTTGATCACCGGGCTGCACGATCCGGTCACCAGTCATCTGGCGATGCTCTACACCATCGCCGGTCAGGACTTGATCCGTTCAGCATATGCGGAGGCAGTCGCTCAAGGTTATCTGTGGCATGAATTCGGCGACAGCCACCTGATTCTGCCGGATCGTCCGGCTTATCGCGGGGCACAGATCGCCCAAAACTGACCGTCACCGATTGACCCGTCAAGACAAGGGCGACGCTGTGCCGTAGCATGACGTCGCCCGACTTTTTTGTTTGCTGGTTGACCCAAAATGGCTTACTAGCTCAGCTTCATGCCGAACAAGGGGCGAACCCACTTGATGCGCCGGAGTACTTCGTAGAGCAAGAGGCTAATGCCGAACGTTCCGAGCAGCAGCACGATCAGTTTGGCGGCGGCGGGCAGTTCCAGTGGAATGACGTAGTACGAGAGCGCGAACTGAACCGGCAGATGCACGATGTAAACCGGATACACGGCTTGGCTCAAGTAGCGGAGACTGGCGGACGGATGGTTCAGATAGACCGTGCCAAAGCCGAGAATAGCCAGCATCCAGCTCAGCGACTCGAAGGCGAACAGGGCATTTTGCGCCGCGTCCAGCGGAAGTTCGAACATGCGGGTGAGATACAAGCCGAAGGCGAGACTGAGCGCGATCCAGCGGACGCCGCGCACTGACTGCCAGAATACGTCCTTGAGCGAGACGAAGATGAAGCCCGTCAAGAAACAGACCATACCCACCCAGAAACCATGCCACGTTTCGGCATAGGTGACAAAAGCGTCGCCGGGATTGAGGATGACCGCCTCAAGGATCAGGGGCAGTGCAAGGGCGAACAGCCCCAGCGGTCGCTGGAACAAGTTCGCTAAGAAGCGCAGCACCACGTTGTCGGGATTGCGCTTCCAGTAGAGCAGCACCGGTAGGAGCAGCAGCACGTACAAGAAAATGTTGGCAAGGAACCACAGATGCCATGCGCCCGGCTCGTAGTGCGCTACGTCGTAGTAGAACTGAAGCAGGAAGAACAGCGCGATGGGCGCGATGAAGAAATAGCCGAAGGCGTAAGGCAGCAGAATCCGAACGGTGCGTTCTTTGAGAAGCGCGCGCCCGTCACGGCGCTCCAGTGCAAAGCGCACGCCCATCCCGGAGATCAGGAAAAGGATCGGAATCCGCCAGACGTTGATCATGGACATGATCGTCCACAGCCATTCCATCGGCTGTTCGTTGGCTATGAAGCCGATATAGGGCGCCCATGGTTGAAAGCTGACCACCACGTGATAGATGATCAGCAGTCCGAGCGCCAAGGTCCTTAGCCAGTCGATGTCGTAGCGACGTTCGGCGCTGGATTTGGAGCGTGGGGCAGCGGTGGTCGGGTTGGCAACAAGGTCGGTTTGCATCATCAGCTCTTTTCGTTTCGCGCTTGGCGGGCGTGAATTGTCGTTGGAGATGCGGTGGTGAACCCAATTTCGCGCAGAGAATAATTGCTTTCTTATACATCTCTAAAATCTTCTACGCAGAATGTCGAAATAAGTTATGGCTTTGCTACGCGCAGTGGATGCGCGAAGCGTGGCTAACGCGTCATAAATGACAGGGAGATTCACATTAAAAGAAGCGGCGGGCAGACCGATGGAAAATTGAAAAACGAACCCGACAGGGGTAAATCACGTATTCATGAATACGGATCGCGCAGTCAGCAGCGGACAGTGCAAGACGCCTTTCCGCGCCTGAACCATTATGAACCATAGAAAATCACAAAAATCTAATCTGAGCGCTAAATATCGGAATAAACCCTTGTTATTTTGGGGCTAACGGGGTATATAATGGAGGATGCGCAGGTTAGCGCATTCACTTTGTTTGGAGACAGTCCATTGGCGTCAAATATTCTACCTGATCAATCGCTTGACCTGAAGCAGTTGATTTCCACCAATCGGCTGGTCGGTTTGTGGCGAATGCTGACCGGATATCGCCTGACCTACGCGGGAGCGTTAATCGCGCAGGCGCTCGGCGCGGCGGCAAAGACGACCACTTTTTTGCTGCTGGCGTATCTGGTCGATAACGTGCTGCTCAAGGACAAGGTGGGCGAAGCGATTGGCTTGATCGCGCTGTCGTTCATCGGCTTGGCGCTGGTCGAAGGTACATTCACGTTTATGAGCGGTCGGCTGGCGGCGATGACTGCCGAAGGGATCGCGCTGCGGCTGCGCAACTACCTATTCGACCACCTGCAGCGGCTGACCTTCACCTATCACGACCAGAACTCGACCGGCGAGTTGATCCAGCGGGTGACCTCCGACCTTGACGCCGTGCGCCGCTTCTACGCGGAACAGGCGATTGGCTTGGGGCGGATTGTCCTGCTGTTCTCGATCAACCTGATCGCCTTGCTCACGCTGAACGTTCAGTTGGCGCTGGTGTCGATCATCGTCGTGCCGTTTGTCACGCTGACGTCGTACTTTTTCTTCAAAGCCGTCTCGCGCCGCTACCAGATTTTTCAGGAGCAGGACGCGCGGCTGTCGACCACGCTGCAAGAGAACCTGAGCGGCGTGCGCGTGGTCAAGGCGTTCGCGCGGCAGGATTACGAGCGCGACAAGTTCGAGACCGAAAACCGCGAGCGGCTGCGCTTGGGCATCAGCCTGCTGCGGATGCACTCCTACTTCTGGCCCATCAGCGACTTGATGACTGGCATTCAGCTGCTGGCGGGCTACGTCATCGGCGCGATTATGGTGATGGACGGCACGATCACCTTAGGGACGTACCTCGCCTACGTCGGCATGATCATCTGGATCATCGAGCCGATGCGCGGCTTGGGGCGCATCATCGTGCAGGCGTCGATGGGCTTGGTCTCCTACGAGCGCGTCTCCACCATCATCAGGGCAGATCGCGAACCGCTGACCGAAGGGCTGGCGACGCTGCCGAAACCGCTGCGGGGCGAGATCGTGTTTGACGAAGTCGGCTTTAGTTATGACAACGATGCCGAAGTCCTGCACGACATCAGTTTCCGCGTGCAGCCGGGGCAGTCGATTGCGCTGCTCGGCTCGACCGGGTCGGGCAAGACGTCACTGGTGAATTTGCTGCCGCGTTTCTATCCGTATACGAGCGGCAGTATCACGCTCGACGGTGTCGAACTCAAAGACATCGCGCGCGAGTACCTGCGCGCCAACATCGGTATCGTCGAGCAGGAGCCGTTCCTGTTCTCGCGCAGCATCCGCGAGAATATCACTTACGGTGTTGGGCGCGAAGTCAGCGACGCTGAGGTCGAGGCGGCGGCGAACGCGGCGGACGTTCACGAAGTGATTATGTCATTCCCGGAGAACTACCGGACGGTCGTTGGTGAGCGCGGCGTGACCCTTTCCGGTGGTCAGAAACAGCGCGTGGCAATCGCCCGGACGCTGCTCAAGAACCCGCCGATCCTGATCCTCGACGACTCAACCTCGTCGGTGGATACCGAAACCGAGGCGAACATCCGTGAGGCGCTCAACCACCTGATGGATAACCGCACCACCTTCATCATCGCGCACCGGATCCAGAGCGTCATGAACGCGGACTTGATCCTCGTGCTCGACAAGGGGCGGATCGTGCAGCGCGGCACGCACGAGACGCTCGTCAACCAACCCGGTACTTACCAGCGGATTTACGATCTGCAAGCACGCATCGAAACCGAGCTGGAAAAGGAAATCGCGAGTGTCTAGTTACAGCTTTGAAGAAGAAGAATTCAGCGCGAAGTTCAACGGGCGCGTGCTCCTGCGAATTTTCGGGCAGGTCAAGCCCCACTGGCGGATGGTGGTCGGCTTTCTGATTTCGGTCGCCATCGTCTCGGTGCTGAACTCGGTTTTCACCTATCTGGGTAAACAGATGGTGGACGACGGCATCAGCGCGGGCAACCGCGACGCGGTGATCAGCATTGCCATCACCTATGCCGTGCTGCTGGTGATCCAATCGGCGTTCGTGTTCGCCTTCATCTATTTCACCGGGGCGCTGGGGCATAAAGTCCAGTACGACATGCGCAAGTCGATGTTCCAGCATTTGCAGGAACTTTCGCTGAGCTACTACAACCGCACGCCGGTCGGCTGGATCATGTCGCGGCTGACCTCGGATACCGAGCGCATCGCCGACTTGGTGACGTGGGGGATGCTCGACATCACGTGGGCAGTCATCGCCATCGTCTCCTCGATCATCTTCATGCTGACGATCAACTGGCAGTTGGCGCTGATGGTCTTCGCGGTCGTTCCGGTGCTGGTGATCGTCGCCAGTTGGTTTCAGTCTAAAATCGTCTTCCAGTACCGCATCGCACGCAAGGCGAACTCGAAGATCACCGGCGCGTACAACGAGATGATCACCGGCGTCCGCGTGATCAAGGCGCTGGGGCGTGAGGAACGCAGTCTCGACGAGTTCGGCGTTCTGACCGAGAACATGTACGCCTCGTCCTACCGGGCGGCGTGGTTGTCGGCGTTGTTCCTGCCTGCCGTGCAGATCATCTCGGCGGTCGCGCTGGGCAGCGTCGTCTACTACGGCGGGCTGCAAGTTCAGGCGGGATCGATGACCATCGGCGCGATTCAGGCGTTCATCAGCTACGTGACCTTCATGCTCTGGCCCGTGCAAGACCTCGCCCGCGTCTTCGCATCGATGCAGTACGCGATTGCCTCCGCCGAGCGGACGTTCTCGCTGATGGACTCGAAAGTCGAGATCGTGGACAAGCCGAACGCCATCGACCCCGGCACCGTCAGCGGCGACATCGCTTTCGAGGACGTGCTGTTCTACTACGACGACGAGGTCAACAAGCCGGTGCTGCAGGACTTCAACCTGCACGTCAAGCGCGGCGAGACGATCGCGCTGGTCGGACCGACCGGCGCGGGCAAGTCAACCGTCGTCAACCTGATCTGCCGCTTCTTCGAGCCGCGCGGCGGGCGGATCACCATCGGCGGCATCGACTACACCGACATGACGCAGCACGCCATCCAGTCGCGGATTGGCATGGTGTTGCAGACGCCGCACCTGTTCAGCGGCACGATCCGCGAGAATCTGCGCTACGGCAAGCTCGACGCGACCGACGAGGAGATCGAGGCGGCGGCGAAGCTGGCGGGCGCGCACGACTTCATCGTCACGCTGGAGAAGGGCTACGACGAAGAAGTCGGCGAGGGCGGTAACCTGCTCTCGGTGGGGCAGAAGCAGTTGATCAGCCTCGCGCGGGCGGTGCTGGCGAACCCGGAAATCTTCATCATGGACGAGGCGACCAGCTCGGTCGATACGCTGACCGAGGCGCTGATCCAGAAGGGGATGGAGACGCTGATGGACGGCTGTACCAGCTTCATCATCGCGCACCGGCTCTCGACCATTCGCGCTGCTGACCGCATCCTCGTGATCGAGAACGGCGGCATCAGCGAGTCGGGGTCGCACGCCGAACTGATCCGCGCGCGCGGGCATTACTATCGCCTGTACACGCAGCAGTTCCGCAAGGAACTCGAAAGCACGCTCACGCCGGAAGAACGCGCGCTGGCGTAATCTAGTAATCGAGATCATCTGTAGGGGCGCACGACTGTGTCGCCCTCTGTTACTGTAAGCATACTTCTGCCTCAAGCGAGCTAGAAAACAGTTTATGCGTAGTGCTGAAACCGGATTTACTAGACGCATACAGAAGTTGTCGAAGCATGAATCGAACAGTCTTCCACTGTAGACGATGCCGCGGACAATTATTCGCGTTCGAGTTTGAAAATCTATCGATGAATCGATGTTGCAGGATACGCAATTGCTTGAGCGATGTAGGAATGAAGAAGTCGCCTATTTGTGCTGGTGATTTCGGCGGCAACTCTGGGATCGATGGACGCTGAAGTCAGGAGAAGTAATTCCGATGACGTGAAAATAGGAACAGCGTAAACGATGAGTATACTTCCGTGAAGGTTGTCGAAAAGAGTATCAAGGTTTGCAAATGCCTCTAGCTTGGCTATATGTAAGACACTACACGATCAGCGGATTTGCTTCACACGATAGCTGAGGCTTTATGCCAAATACAGCTTGAGGCTATCGTAAAAGAATGGAAACGAAGAAAGGCAATCTCTCAGGAACTAGAGAACTATCTGAAGAAGAAAGTATTTGTCGCTCAATTTCTAGTGTTGTCGGAGTAGCGATTATGCTACAAGGGTTAGCAATTGAGAATCTTGCAAAAGGTGTTTTGGTTGACGAAATGCTGATAATTTCGTGGTAGAGGGATTTTTAGCGCAAGATCCATGATCTCGTTAAGCTGACTAGGGATGTGACTATCGTCTCGATACATAGCGAAACGACTTATTGCTGTAGCCACTGACTACATAAGATTGGTGGGGCTCGCTGAATTCATTCCCATTGATCTCGAAGACGCGCGAAACAGAACCGACATTATGTTGGAACTATCCTGACGATATGAGGAATCTCTAGAGGTATTCATCGTGGGGACTACAACAATTTAGTTGCGAATATGACAACTTTCGAATGTATATGAAGAAGAACGACAGAAACGCCAATCCAGATAATGCCAAGCTATTGATTCAGTTGAAAAAGCTTGATTTGAAGTTTAGCCCGATGCTCACAGGCATCGGGCTTTTTCTTTGCGTTGAAATCCCTTGCTTACTCCCCGCTCAGCACGCGATTGACCGTCCCCAGCAAATCATAGTTGTCGCTGTCCTGCGTGAACTCCCAGAACATGACGCCGCCCAAGCCGTTATCGACGACGTACTGCGCCTTGAGCGCCATCGACTCGGGGTCGTCGTAGCTGATCATGACGCCTTTGTCGGCGTCGAACAGCCACGGCACTTGCGCCGCGTCATCCCAGAAGCGAGTCATCGTCGGCACGTAGTTGTCCGCCAGATCGCCGTAGTCGAACGCGCCTTCTTCCCACGTTCCTTGCGGGAGTCCGTCGTAGCGTTGATGCAGTCCGTTGTTCACGTCGGCGACGCCGCTCCAACCGCGCCCGTAAAACGGTACGCCGAGCACCAACTTGTTCGACGGGATGCCGAGCGCGAGGTATGCCTGCATGGTCGTGTTGACGCTGGTGCCTTCGGGCGGGTGCGCCGTCGAGTTGTAGAGCGGCGCGTTGTGTCCGGTCACGCTGCTCCAACTGCCGCTCATGTCGTAAGCCATCACGTTGATCCAGTCGAGCGCGGGCACAATCCGCGACCAATCGAGCGCGTTGTAGTAGCTGCTGCCCGCGCTGGCGGCAATCGTCAGCAGATAGTGATGACCATCCTTCGCGCCCTGCGCGTCCAATTGACTGCGGAGTTCTTGCAGCAGCAGGACGTAATTCTCTTTGTCCTCAGCGCGCTCGACGTTGCCCTGCATTCCGTTGCCGGTCGGGTACTCCCAGTCGATGTCCGCGCCGTCGAAGCCGTACTGCACGACGAAATCGACCACCGACTTGGCGAACTTCGCGCGCGACTCCGCCGTCAGCGCGACGTTGGAGAACCTGCCTGAATAGGTCCACCCGCCAATCGAGATCAGCGTTTGCAGGTTGGGATGCGCGGCTTTGAGCAGTTGCAGTTGATGGAAGTTGCCCTTCAGCGGATCGCTGTCGGTGTCGGTCGGGTAGGGGAAATCCACGTCCGCCCAATTATCCGAGAGCATGACCTCGCCGTCTTCGGAGATGCGGGCAAAGGCGTAGTTGATGTGCGTCACCTGATCCGCCGGGATGTCGGTGACGAAGTACTGCCGCCCGTAAATCCCCCACGAGGTGAAGTAGCCGACGACGCGATAATCTGATGGCTCCGGCGTGCTCTCTTGTGCGGTCAGCGGCACGGCGCTGAGCAGCAAGAGTGCCAGCGCGCAAACTGATAAATTGCGAAAACGCATTTTGTATCCCCCTAAGTTGACACGGAAACGAATTATTCACCTAGTATAGCGATCCGCTTGGCTGGCACAAAGCCTCGCTAAATCAAAAACCGGGCATTGCGCCCGGTTCTTAGGGTGATCACTATGTGGTTGGCTCAGCCGAGGTAATCGCGCAAATTGTGAGCGAGGCGCGGATGGCGCAGCCGCCGCAGCGCTTCTTTCTCAAGCTGGCGGATGCGTTCGCGGCTTAGCCCGAACTTGTTGGCGATTTCTTCCAGCGTGTGCGGCTCACCGCCGCCAAGCCCGAAGCGCAAGCGCAAAATGTGACTCTGGCGCGGTGTCAGTTCGCTCAGCACTTCTTCGATGGTTTCTTGCAGCAAATGCTGAGTCGCCGATTCGACCGGGCTAGGCGAGTCCTGATCCTCGATGAAATCCCCGAATTCACTGTCGCCGTCGTCACCGACCGGGCGCTCCAGCGCGATGGCGTGCTGGCTGGCGTCCATCATGCTGCGGATGGTGTCGGCGGGCAGTTCCATCTCGGCGGCGATTTCTTCCGGCGAGGGACGACGTCCGAGACTCTGCTCCAGCGATTGCGCGGTGCGGTACATCTGGCGGATACGTTCGGTCATGTGGAGGGGAATGCGGATCGTGCGGGTCTTCTGGGCGAGCGCGCGGGTGATCGCTTGGCGGATCCACCACGTCGCGTAGGTGCTGAAGCGATTGCCGCGTTTGTAGTCGTATTTGTCTACGGCGCGCATCAGACCGACGTTGCCCTCTTGAATCAGATCCGGGAAGGGCAGCCCTTGACCCATGTAGCGCTTAGCGATACTGACGACAAGGCGGGTATTCGCGCGTCCGAGATGCTCGCGGGCGGCTTGCCCATCGTAGACGAGCCGCTCCAGATGCGCGATCCACGCTTCACTGTAGAGGTCGCGCGAACTCATGCGGAGCAGGGTTTCGCGCGCCTGCTTGCCCATTTCGATCCGTTTGGCGAGGTCAATTTCCTCAAGAGCAGTCAGCAGTGGTTCCTGCGCCATCTGCCGGAAGTACAGCCCCACCGGGTCGTCAGCCGAGACAGCGCTGATGTCGCCGACGGTCGGGTCTTGGAGAATCTCTTCCGGTTCGAATTCGGGATCGCCTTCTTCAGCGAGCATGAGGGGGTCGGCTTGTTCGTTGTCTTGGCGCAGTTCGACTCCTAACTCGTCTAGCTCGTAAAGAATGTTCTCGATGGCGTTGACGTCATCGCCATCTTCGTCCAGCACTTCAAGAACGTCCTCAAAGGTTACGTAGCCGCGCTGGTCAGCCCGGTTTAAGAGTTCCTGTATCACGACGGCTCTCTGCCTCCTCCATAATGTGGATTGGCAAAAACTCTGCCACGTTCGTACACGCTGTACAAACCCGACGAAAGGATACCAAATAGACCAAACCTCAATATTTTAACACGGTTCGTGTATCTTTGTGAATTACCGGGCAGACCAGATTTTGTGCAATTGGACGCAAATGAACATTTTCTGCCGCTAAAAATTCACGAATCACCTGATTTCCAAACCAAAAAGAAACTTATCTTAACTGAACTATTTGTCAGATTTCAGCGATATAGTATGATTAGATTACGTGGAGTTAGGGACTGGTAACTTAGTATGACCACACGCCGATTTACTGATCACTTAGAAGAACCAGACGATCCGTCACAGTTCGACCAGCCCGATCAGAATGATGCGAATTATCAGGCGTCGGCTGTACGGCGCGCACCGAGCGCGCCGCCGGCGTCCAACAACATGCGCGGGAACGCTCACCTGCCGCGCACGCTGACGCAGGTGCTCAATGAAGCCAATGAGCGCGTCGTGCGTGGCGATTTGGTGGATTACGTCCCCTTGCCGACCGGTTTCGACCCGCTTGACGGGTTTATCGGCGGTGGGCTGCGCAAAACCGAATTGGTGCTGCTCGGTGGCGCGCAGGGGATCGGCAAGACGATCGCCACGCTGCAAATCGCGCGGAATATCGCCTTGCGCCCCGATCAATACGTGTTTTACCTCTCCTACGAGCATACGGAAACGCATCTGATGCACCGCTTGCTGTGCATGGAAAGCGTGAATCCGCCGGAAATCGACCTGAGCCGGGGCATTAAGCTGCGCGATCTGTACCAGATCATCGTGGCGCAGCGGGCGAAGGAATTCATGGGGCGTGATGGCGGTGCCGGGTCGCTGCAAGCCATCCTGCGCGATAACCCCAAAACCGCACCGAGCCTCGCGCGGTTGGTGCGCTACGCCGACCGGATGATCCTCGTCAAAGCCAGCCCCGCCGTGACCACGCTGCGGGCGATCAAGGAAATGACCGCGCGCCTGTGTGACGCGACCGGCGGCAACGTCGTCCTGTTCGTGGATTACCTGCAAAAGGTCGCGGTGCATCCCGAACGCCCGCGCGACGAGAACGACAAGGTGACGATCATCGTCGAGGGGCTGAAGGACATCGCCATGTCGCTCGACGTGCCGGTCTGGTCGATCGTCGCGGCGGATCGGGAAGGTCTCAAGAGCAAGCGCATTCACCTGTTCCATCTACGCGGCAGCAGCGCGCTTGACTACGAGTCCGACATCGCGCTGATCATGAACAACAAGTATCAGATCATGTCGAAGGATCACGTCGCCTTCAATCCCTACACGGCGAAGCAGTTCCGCGACTGGGTGGTCTTCACCATCGAGAAGAATCGCGCCGGACGCGCCATGCAGGACATGGAATTTCAGCTACACGGACAGCATTTCGCCTTCGACCCGCGCGGTCAGAAGGTGCAGCAGCAGTTGATCGACGAAAAGATCATCGAGACGTAATTTCAAAAATAAAAATGCTTGAACCGCAAAGGACACAGAGGACACAAAGAAGAAAATCCTCTGTGTCCTTTGTGATCTCGGTGGTTGATGCTGTTAGTCCGGTTTATTGCGGGAAAATGTCGCGCAGTACCAGCGTGAAGCCGGGTAAGACGTCGCCGCCGTCGAGCGTGCTGTCGGCGTCGTAACGCTCAATACCCGTCGGCGTCTGCGCGATCATCGTCTTGGTTTTGGGGTAAACGACCCAGACAAGGCGAGTGCCGTAGCGCAGATAGAGCAGAACTTTGCGGTCTACCTCGTCGGCGCTGTCACCGGGCGAGACCACCTCGACCGCCAGATCGGGCGCTAACGGGACGTAGCCGGTCGGCAGTCCTTGGGGCAGGCGCGCTTTGGCGATGAAACCCACGTCTGGCGCGACCACCGTGTCTTTCCCCGCCGGATTCTTGAACAAGATGAACCCGGTTTCGGCAGCCGTCGTATAGCCAAGATCGTGCGCTTTGACGTGATTGCGAATCTGCGCGCCAATGTCGAGCGTGATCCCGCCGTGTTCACCGCCGGTCGGAGGCATCTCGTATACTTCTCCTTCGATGAGCTGCAGCCGTTTGCCTTCGTACTCCGGTTGGTGCGCGAGTTCCCACAAATCGTCGGCAGTGTAGAGGCGTTCTTGTAATTCTAGCTGCGCCATGATCCACTCCTAGTCGCTGGTTGCTTCCGGGGGGTATGGATGAAGTTCAGCTTCGACAGTTCGCGGACTTGGCGGTCAGCGCGGTAGCTGCTGCGGACCAGCGGACCGCTCTCGACCCACTTGAAGCCGATCTCCTTGCCGATTTCGATGAAGCGGTCGAATTCTTCCGGTAAATAGAAGCGCTCGACCGGCAGGTGCTTCTTGCTCGGCTGGAGATACTGCCCGATGGTCAGAATATCGACGCCGCGATCCACCAGATCGTGCATGACTTCGACCACTTCGTCGAAGGTCTCGCCCAAGCCGACCATGATCCCGCTCTTGGTCAGCACCAGCGGATCCATCGCCTTGGCGTTGGCGAGGGTCGTCATCGCCCACTCGTAGTGATCCTGCGGCTGCACCTGCTTGAACAGGCGCGGCACGGTCTCGACGTTGTGGTTGAGGATTTCCGGCTGCGCCTTCATGACGATTTCCAGCGCGGCTTTGTTGCCCTTGAAGTCCGGGATCAGCACCTCAATCGAGCAGCCGGGCTGAAGCTGGCGAATCCGCTTGATGACCATCGCGAAGATCGGCGCGCCACCGTCGGCGCGTTCGTCGCGGTTGACGCTGGTGATGACGACGTGGCGCAGGTCCATCGCGCGGACGGTCTCGGCGATGCGGTTCGGCTCCGCCCAGTCGAGTGGGCTGGGGCGTCCGGTTTTGATGTCGCAGAAGCCGCACGAGCGGGTGCAGGTGTCGCCCATCATCAGGAAGGTTGCCGTGCCGCGTCCCCAGCACTCGCCGAGGTTGGGACACTGCGCTTCTTCGCAGACGGTGTTGAGCTTGTGGTTGCGCATCAAGTCGTAGACGCGCTCGTAGTTCTCACCGCTGGGCGCGCGCACCTTGATCCACGGCGGGCGGCGGCGCGGATGTTCGGGGTCGGGCTGCCATCCAGCCGGGTCGACCGGGATGGCGTCGGGATTAATCGTTTGGGTCACTGAAAGCTCCGATAACTCAGCGTTCGCCATTATTATCATGGCGATGATGATAAATCATTATAGCGCGTGCCCGGTCACGGCGTCGAGTTCCAGCTGATTGGTACTCAGCTGCTGTTCGACGATCCGCCACAGCCCGCTGATCAGTAGTTCGCGCAGTATCGCGAAGAACGCCAGCATCAAGGGCGGCGTCAGCGCGGCGGACACTTCGGCGGAGAAGCCGAACAGCGCGAACAGCCCCGGCAGTCCGTAACCCGCGACCAGCAGCGTTGAGAGGTAAACCGCCGCTTGCAGCGTCAAGTAAACCCCGGCAGCGATGACGCGGGCGTTGGTCTCGTCGGCGGCGTAGCTGGGGACGATCAGCGTCGTCAAGCTGCTGACGACGATCGACTGGGCGAAGTCGATCACGAACAGCGTAGCGAGCGCCAGCGCGCGGATCACGGTCACCCAGACCGGAACCGGCGCGCCGCCGAAGACCAACTGCGCCGACAAGCCGAACACGCTGGCGACCATCCCGGTCAAGAGGATGCCGAGCACGGCGTAGCGGAAGGTGAGGTGATAGTGCAGCCAGCCGGTGCAGTATGCCCAGTGCATCCCGATGCTGCCGGGCAGCGCGGTGCAGAGCACGTCGTAAGTTTGGCGGACGCGCTCGCGGGTAATCCCGGCGCTGGCGTTGATGGTATGCGCCAAGCCGTAAATCGTGTTGGCGACTGGCAGCAGGATCACGGCGAGGCTGAGCGCCAGATAGTAGAGCAGGGCGAGGATCGGCGCGCCGAGCAGGATCAACACAATCGGCAGCAGGATCAAGCCGAGGTTGCGGACGACGCCAATGAAGGGCAGTCGAATCACCGGATAGCTGCCGAGCACCGGCGGATATTGATCGGCATAGGCGCGGCGGAACAGCGGTGACCGCAGCGGCGGGTGATTGAGCGCGCGCCAGAGCCGCCAACTGAGGATCGCAGGCGTGGGTTTGCTCTGCGCCACGCGGCGAGTCACGGACGGGTGCCCCATGCGATCACGTCCGGGCTGCCGAATGCCGGATAGACGCCGACGCTCAGCGAGGTGAGCGTCCCGGTCGCGGTATCCAGCGTCAGCAGGTGATAGCCGCTGTCGTCGCCGGGGACGACTCCGGCGAAGGCAAGGGTGGTGCCGTCGGGCGACCAGACCAGCCGCGACGGATTCGGCGTCTGCTCGTTGGTGGCATAACCGCAGTAAGCGGTGACGCTGCCGCTCGCCACGTCGAGGATGTGGATCACGCTGGTGCCGAGGTTGACGGTCGGGTCGCCGCCGGTGATCGCCGTCACCCAGAAGGCGATCCGCGTGCCGTCGGGCGACCAACTCAACTCGCCGACCGAAACGCCGTTGATCCGCACCGCGCCGTAAGTGTCGGTCAGGTGCGTCCACTGAATCGGGGCGGTGTCACCCGGCTGGATGGCGAAGATTTCACTGCCGCTGCGTCCGCTGCTGGTCGCAACCGGTCGAACGAACGCCAGCCATTGACCATCCGGCGACCACGACTGCGCGTCAAAGTAGGCTTGATCGACCCCCAGATCGACGCGCTGGTCGCTGATGTCCTCCAAACCGCGCAGGTCGAGATTGACCAGATAGCGCTCGAAGCCGTCGTCTTTCGGCTCGATCAAGACGCCGTAGCGCCCGCCGGGCTGCACCGAGTTGACGCTTTGGACGTTCAGATAATCGCGGGCGTCGCTGCCCATCTGCTGGAGATAGGCGCGCTTGCCGGGAGTCCAGATCAGCAGCGTATCGGCGCTCCACCACGAAACCTCGGCGGCGTTTTCGGCGACCAGCGCCCGCTCGGTGCCGTCGAGCCGCATCCGGTTGAAGGTGTTGGTCGGGTCGTTGAAGTAGGTCAGCCACGTCGCATCCGGCGAGAGGGTGCAGTTGTGCCCGCAGGGTGAGGTCTCCGGCAGCGGGTAGCGTCGTCCGTTATCGACGTTGTAGACCCAGATCGCGCTTTTGTCGAAGGTCGTCAGGATGATGCCGCCGGGTTGGAAATCGGCGTCGCGTTCCTGAATCCCGACCGCCGGGCAGAGCTGCGTCACGCCGTCGTCGGCGTGGCTCGGCTGAGCGAAGGCGAACAGCAGCCCGACCACGAGGATCAGGACGAACACCGGATATTTGATCGCTGTCATGTTAACCGTAGAGTTTCTTGTTCAGCTTCTCTTCTTCGCTGCATTCGGCAGTGGGCAGGTCGAGCTGCCAGACGTGAATCGCGCTCAAGCGGTCGTCCGCGCCGCCGTCGGCGATGAACAGGCGATCCTTGACCAGCAGGCAGTCCATCGGGCGGCTCAGCGGGATACTGGTCGCGTCGGCAAGGATGTCCGACCATTCCGGCTCTTGATCGCGCTCGTAGAAATGGGCCAGATAGACCACCTGCGTATCGTAATCGTAAGGCTGACCGTCGGCGTCGGTACGTTCCTCGGTCAGCGCGACGGCGAAGCGCACCCGGCGGCAGACGAAATAGAGCGTCGGCGCGCAGATCGGCGTTTCGGCGAGCACGTAGCTTTCGGCGACGCCCAAGAGCAGCGGCGGCGGCACGTCGAGCCGGAAGCGGTCGATCAGCGCCATTTTCTCGGCGATGGTCAGCGGACGCACGAGGTCGAGCGTGCGTTCCGGCGCGCGCAGCCCGCGATGACGCGGTCCGGCGAAGTTGAGCGCCATCGTATGCCAGCCGGTCTGGGGCTTGATTCGCTGCGGCGGCAGGTCGAGCGGGTGCAGATCGGTGTCACCGCTGCCTTCGTCGACGGTCGCCAACAGCCGACCGTCGAGCGTCAGCGCGTGCTGCGCGAGCTTCCCGTCCTCGTCGTAGATTTCTTCGACGTAGATGGTACAGTCTGCCGCGCCGGACGGATCAGCTGGATCACCCGGCACGACGCCCAGCAGGGTGCAATCGCCATGATGCTGAAGCGGTAAACGGATTGGCTCAGAAATTAACGGGAATTTCATAACCTAAACGTCCCGTCGCGATAATCCTTGTTAGAATTGTGAAGAAAATCGAGAACGTTAGATGATCTGTACAATGCTTGATCGCACCTTCATGCTCGCGTGCTATACTCTGGCGGTCATCAAGTCGTAGTTCCAGATGTAAAGGCATACCCGATGACGAGAGTTTCGGTCGACAGCGTCATTATAACCGATCCACAGGCGGAGGGATCGCCCGAGTCCCACGAGGAACGCGAACCGCTGAGCCTGCTGCAAGCGATGACCAACGCCTCGCTGCGCTCGGACGGTTTGCATCGTGCGCCGGTGGCAGAGACGGGGGTTGTCGCGGCGGTGGTACTGCCGGGTGAAGGTGCGGATGACAGTGAAGGACAAGATGCAATGCGTACGACGGCAGAAACCCAAGCCGCAGCTCAACCACAACCCGAATTGCAGCGAAACAATCCCCCCACCGCTTTGATCGTTGAGGATACTATCGAACTGGCGGAAATCTTGCAGGTGACACTCCAGCGGATGCGGATGGTCGCCGTTCACGAGAGTAACGGCGGGCGGGCGTTCGCGCGCTTTAACCTGATGAAGCCGGACATTGTGCTGCTGGACATCGGTCTGCCGGATGGTCCCGGCTGGAAAGTGCTCGAAAACATCAAGGAGCAGCAGCGTTCGACCGGCGGCAAAATGCCGATTGTGATCGTGATCACCGCTTACGGCGACCCGGCGAACCGGCTGGTCGGCAAGCTCCACGACGTTTACAGCTACCTGATCAAGCCGTTCACGCCCGGCGAGGTGGAACGGGTGATCCGGAGCGCGCTCAACAGCGCCGCGGGATGATCCGCCCGTCCTCGCGGACGACGGTGCTGGTGGCTTCACTGTTGGCGATTGTCGCGCTGACGATCGCCGCGGTGCTGCTGGAAGTTTCCCGCCTTTCGCCAACCCCCAATCCAATCAACCCAACTGGACCGTCGGCTGTGGTGCTGCCCCAGCGCCGCAGCGGACGTCCGTTGCAGGCGCTTTATCAAGTCGAGGCGCAGGCGGCAGTCGACGGCTGGACGCCGGAGCGGTCGCGCTTGGCGGGCGATCTCTGGCGCGAGGCGGGCGACCTGACCCGTGCGGTCGCTTATTGGGAAGCGGCTGCTCCCGACGCGACCGTGCTGCGCGACCGCGCGCAGGCGTATCTCGAACTGGCGCGTTGGGCGGATGCCGCCGATGCGCTGGATCGCTTGCTGGCGCTGCTGCCGCCTGATTCAACCGATACGCCGTGGGCGGAATTCCAACTCGGCGCGATCCGCATGGCGACCGATCCGGCGCGGGCGGCGGATCTGCTCGCGGCGGCGCAGCCGACCTATCCGGCGGAGGTCGCGGTGCTGCTGCCCGCCCTGACCAGCCCCACCGACCCGACGCGCGCCGGGATCGCGCTGGCGGACGTGAAGCTGTGGGCGTATGCCGAACTCGCCTTCTCGCAAGCCGTCGGCGATCCGCTGGCGCTGGCGTATGGCGGTTGGGCGCGGGATATGCAGGGTAAATCCGGCACCCGCTGGATCGATCAAGCGGTGGCGCTGGCACCGGACAGCGCGCAAGTTCGGCTGCTGCAAGGCTTGCATCTACGGCTGAATTACGATTACGCGGGCAGCCTCAAAGCGATCATTCAGGCGACCGCGCTTGACCCGGAGAACGCGGCGCTCTACGCCGAATTGGGCACTGCTTACCAACTCACCGGCGATCTGACGACCGCCGAGCATTGGCTGAAATACGCCGTCGCGCTCGACGATCGCTTGCAGCCCCAGCTTGATGCCTTTTACACGGGTGAAATGACCCTGTTGGATAGTCTCGGATTGGTGAATGAAGCCGATTTATCGACTGACCCCGCACGCACAATTGAGCCATAACCCCCTGTTCGAACTGGAGGCGCGCCACGTGCGCTACGCCGACAGCAGCGCGGCGCTGGCGCAGCGCTCCAGCCGGTGGATCGGGATGGGGGCGGCGGTGGTTGTGATCCCGTTTCTGGTGCTGATGGCGCTCGACTTGCAGCACTATCGGACACTGAGCGTGATCACCGAATTCGGGATGAGTTACGTCGCTTGGGTGCTGGCGATTGGGCTGCTGTTAGGGCTGCTGGTGGATTGCGCCGGGATCGCGGTCGCCGTTGGCGGCATCAGCGGCGAGTTGATCACCGGGCGCTGGGATTTGCTGCGGCTGACGCTGCTCCGCGTCGAGCGCTTGATCGCGGCGAAGCATGGCACCGCCCAGATTCGCGCGTGGCGGCTGATGACACTGGTCGTCGGCGTGCGGATCGGCGCGGTCGCGCTGCTGGTTTTCATGTACACCGCGCCGATTTTCCTGATGGTGCCGATTACCGTCGATCCGCTGGAAGTGGTGTTTGGCTACGCGGTGATCGGGCTGCTGAGCCTGATTTACGTCGTCGAACCGCTCTGGCGGCTGCGCGCTTTGACGGCGGTCGGGCTGGCGGTCTCGTCACGGATGCAGAGCAGCACGACGACGATGCTCTCGGCGGCGGGCTACGTATTCGCGCTGTGGGTGGTCGAAGGCTTTGTCTTTAGTGTGGTCGCTTTGATGCTCTCGTGGGTGGTTAGCTTCAGCATCCTCGCTTTGCCCAACACGCTGTTGGTCATCTTTTTCGCCCCGATTCTGATCGGTATTGTCTATGCGGCGGTGTGGGGCTTTCATCACGTGGTCGAGACGTGGGCGCTGCGGCAAGCGGCGCTGACGCTCGTCCGGCGCAACTGAACGTTTACGCTCATCACCCCGCATGTTACAATTCCCGTTGTCATGGTGAGAGGAAATTCGGTGCGCCGACTGCTCGGACTGATCGTGTTGATCGCTGTTTTCGCGGTGCTGCTGGTGCTGAGTCGATCGCGGGCAAGCTGGCAGCATTACGTCGTCTCCGGCGATGCCGGATCACTGCTCTACGCTGCTACCTTCGATGGCAGCCCGACTGACGGTTTCAATGGCGAGTGGGATCAATACGACGGGCGGCTCTCGACGCAGATCGACGGCGGGCAGCTGCGCGTCAGCATTGGCGAAGCGGGCAAGGGTGCCTATTCGGTCGCCGCGCCTTACTTCGGCGATTTCGACCTGCGCGTCGCCGCACAAGCGGTCGAGGGACCGATCGACAACGGTTACGGCGTCGTCTTCCGGCTGCAAAACAAGGACAATACCTCCGTCGAGGACGACAGTTACTACCTGTTCCTGATCAGCAGCGACGGCTGGTATCAAGTTAGCCGGGTTGTTGATGGACTGCCGCAGGTGCTCAGCGATTGGATCGAGTCCAGTGCGATTCGGCAGGATCTGAACGTCGTCAACGACTTGCGTGTGATTGCGCGTGGTGCTCAGTTCAGCTTCTACGTCAACGGAGAAAATGTTCCGTTGTGCTTATCCACCGGCGATACGCCCATTGGTCAGGCGATCTATAACGCCGGGACGGGCGAGTGCTCCGGCGGCGAAGTCGCTTATGCGCTGACCGACGACTCCATCCCCGACGGGCAAATCGGCGTGACGGCGCAGGCGACCGGCGACGCGGGCGTTGTCGTCGCCTTCGACAATCTGCTGGTCTATGCACCCGAAGCGCAATAATCCCGAAATGTGAGGTAGGGGCGAGGCATGCCTCGCCCCTACACGATGCCATGAAGATTATGCCGCTATGAAAATCCACTTACGCATGTTGGGCTGCCGCCTGAACCAGAGCGAGATCGAGACGATGACGCGGCAGTTTCAGCAGCAGGGACACGAAATCGTCGACGATCCCGCGCTGGCGGATCAGATCGTCGTCAATACCTGCGCCGTGACCAACGACGCCGTCCGCGACAGCCGCAAGCTGGTGCGCCAACTGCATCGCGCCGGTGGTCAGGCGGCGATTACGGTGACGGGCTGCTATGCGCAGATTGCGCCCGACGAGATCGCCGTGCTGCCGGGGGTGGCGCGGGTGATCGACAATCTCGGCAAAGATGATCTGGTACCGACGCTGACCGGACAATCGCTTGAACCCTTCGACGTGGAGCCGATCGCGCGGGACACGCCCCAGCATCTTGCCCATACGCGCGCCTTCGTCAAGACGCAGGACGGCTGCGATAACGCCTGCACCTTCTGCGTGACAACCGTCGCGCGGGGGGCGGGACGGAGTCGCCCACTCGCCGACGTGGTGCGCGAAGTTCAAGCGCTGTACGCGGCGGGCTACAGCGAAGCGGTGCTGACCGGGGTGCATCTGGGCAGCTACGGGCATGACTTGGGCAGCAGCGACGGGCTGATGCAGCTTGTCCGCGCTATCTTAGATGAGACGGAGATTCCGCGTCTGCGCCTGTCATCGCTGGAGCCGTGGGATCTCTCGCCGGAGTTCTTTCGCCTATGGGAGAATCCGCGCTTGTGTCCGCATTTGCATTTACCGCTGCAAAGCGGCTGCGACTCGACGCTGCGGCGGATGGCACGGCGGACGACCCAAGCGCAATTCCGCGAGTTGATCGCGGCGGCACGTGTGGCGATTGACGATCCGTGCATCACCACCGACTTGATCGTCGGCTTCCCCGGCGAGACTGACGAGGAGTTCGCCGTCAGCGCGGCATTTGTCGAATCGCTGGATTTCGCCGGGATGCACGTCTTTCGCTACAGCAAGCGCCCCGGTACCGGGGCGGCACGGATGCGCGGGCACGTCAGCAAGGCGATCAAGAAGGAACGCAGCGCCCAGATGATCGCGCTAGCGGAGTTGATGCAGCAGCGTTACGCCGAGCGCTTCACCGGCACGACGCGCCCGGTGCTGTGGGAGCACGTCGCCGGGGCAACCGAAGCCGGTTTCATCAATGTTGGTTATACTGACAACTATATCCGCGTGAGCTGCGTGCATCCACGCCCGCTGACGGGGCAAATCATCCCGGTACAGTTGACGTGGTATGATCAGGATCGTGGGCAAATGCGCGGCGAAGCCGTACTGAGTGCTGAGCAATGAGTGCTGAGTAGCAGTTCTTGTCGAATGGTTATTGGTTTTCAGCTAAGTGCTTCATCCGGCAAATAATCGAAGAAAAACGGGCGTAACATGTTACGCCCCTACAACGACGGGATGCGTTTGTAGCAGCGTTCAGGCTTGCGGAGCAAGCACAACGCCCAATTCGAGAAAACTTACCGGACAAGGCACTAAGAACCAATAACCAATAACTAAAAGCTGCGATCACAAGAGGATACGATGCAAGACCCAAGACCACAGATGCAAGCCGCCTTGAAAGAGGCGATGATCCAGAAAGACGTCATGCGCCGTGACGTGCTGCGGATGACGATCAGCTTGTTCAAGCAGGTTGAAATCGACGAGCGGCGCGAATTGACCGGCGACGACACGATCACGATTCTGCAGCGCGAGATCAAGAAGCGCCACGAGAGCATCGATGAAGCGCGTAATGCCGGACGCGACGATCTTGCCGATCAGGGCGAGCGCGAATTGGCAGTATTGGATGCTTTTATGCCGCGCCAGCTTTCGCGCGACGAGATCGCCGAACTGGTGCGGGACGCCATCCGCGAGACCGGAGCGGCGTCGCCCAAAGAGATGGGCAAAGTCATGAACGTTCTGATGCCGAAGGTGAAAGGGCAGGCGGACGGCAAGCTCGTGAACGAGGTCGTCCGCGAACAACTGGGCAATGCTTAACTGGCTTTCTGAGTTTATCGACAGTCTCGCGCCGTCGACCAACGCGCGCCGCGAGCATCCGCTCCACACGCTGGGGGTGATCCTCGTGGCGGTGGTGGCGGTGCTGCTCTCGACGCTGATCGTTGCTTTCGACAGCGTGTTTCAGTCGGCAAATGATGCGTCGGCGCTGCAAGTGGGCAGTGTCGTCGCGCAAGACATTCGCGCACCTTACAGCATCACCTACGTCAGCGATGTGCTGACGCAGCGCCAGAAGGACGCGGCGGCGAACAGCATTTCGCCGATTTACGATCCGCCCGATCCGAACGTCGCGCGGCACCAGATCACGCTGCTGCAGCAAATCCTCGACTTTATCGACAACGTGCGTAAGGACCCCTACGGCACGCAGCAGCAGAAGATCGCCGACATCAACGACATCACAGCGCTGCAGCTCGAACCCGCCATCATCGAATCGATCTTGCAGATGGATGACGATTCGTGGCGGGCGGTCGCGAGCGAGGCGGTCAACGTCTTGGAACGAGTCATGCGCGAGTCGATCCGCGAGAGCGACGTCTCGCTGATGACCGATCAGCTGCCGTCACAGGTGGCGCTGCGCTTCGACACCGATACGGTGGCGGTGATCGTGGCGCTGGCGCAGGACTTGCTGCGCCCGAATCGCTTCCCGAACCCGGATGCGACCGAATTGGCGCGGCAGGCGGCAGCGGATGCCGTCGCGCCGGAGAGCCGCAGTTTCGAGCGCGGACAGGTCGTCGTGCGGGCGGGGGCGCGCCTCGATACAGTAGATTACGAAGCGCTGAGCAAGCTCGGACTGCTCGAATCGCCGGATCGCCGGGTGCAGAGTGTGGCACGGGCGTTCCTCGGCAGTCTGGTCGTGCTGGTCACGATCGGGCTGTACTTGTCGCGCTTCTCGGACAAGTATTACACGCAGGCGCGCTTTCTGGCGCTGCTGGCGGGTCTGTTCCTGTTGACGCTGGCGGGCGCGCGCCTGTTCAGCGATCAACCCTACATCTATCCGGCGGCGGTATTGGCGCTGACGCTGGTGATCATCACGCGGACGGAGATCGCCATCGTCGCCACGATGGGCTTGGGGCTGCTGATCGGCTTGATGAGCAATAACTCGCTGGAGATCGCCACGATGGTGATCCTTGGCGGGACGGTCGGGGCGCTGCTGCTGCGTCGATCCGAGCGGGTGAACAGCTATTTCTTCGCCGGATTGGTGATCGCCCTGACCAATACGCTGATCGTGACCCTGTTCAACTTGGAAATGATCACGTCAGACGGGACGACGTTGGGGACGCTGATCTTGCTGGCGGTGATCAACGGCGTGATCGCGGCGATGGCGGGCTTGGCGATGATGTATGGCATCACGCTCGTTTTCAACCTGCCGACCAGTCTCAAGCTGGTTGAACTCAGCCAGCCGAATCAACCGCTGCTGCAGCGGTTGCTGCGCGAAGCGCCCGGGACTTACCAGCATTCACTGCAAGTCGCCAACCTGAGCGAACAAGCCGGTAACGCGGTTGGCGCGAATGCCGAACTCATGCGCGTCGCTGCGCTTTACCACGATATCGGCAAAATGCTCAACGCCGCCTTTTTCGTCGAGAATCAGGCGGATAATGTCAACCCGCATGAGACGCTCAACGATCCCTATCGCAGCGCGGACATCATCATCAGCCACGTGACCGACGGCGAGCGGCTGGCGCGCCAGTTCCGGCTGCCGGTGCGCATCCGCGATTTCATCATGGAGCATCACGGGACGACGCTGGTCGGCTACTTCTATACCAAGGCGGTCGAGCAGGCGGGCGACGAAGAATCGGTCGACATCGAGCAGTTCACCTATCCCGGTCCGAAACCGCAAACCCGCGAGACGGCGATCCTGATGCTGGCGGATAGCTGCGAGAGCACGGTGCGCGCGCGCAAGCCCGCCAACAAAGCCGAGATCGCCGAGATTGTCGATACCATCATCGATAACCGGATGCGCGGCGGGCAGTTGGACGAGTCGAATCTGACGCTCAAAGACATCAGCACGACCCGCGATATCTTCGTCGAGATGCTGCAAGCGGTCTTCCATCCGCGCATCAACTACCCGACGCTGCCTTCGGTCAAGCGGCAGATGCCGCCGGAGTTGGTGCCGGAAGTCGCCGCGCCGCTGCGCGAGGAAGTCGAAGCGATCGAGGCGATCTCGCGCGCTGAGTCCGGCGAGCACGCGCCCGTCGAGGTCGAAGTGCCGCGCGCCAAAGCGACGACGACTGAACTTCCCGCCGTCGAGTTGGATGGCGATGAAGATACGCCGATGCCGGAAGTCCCCCCGCTGCGGCGCACGCAGCGCATGACTCCGGTCGATCTGCCGGTGGATGCGTCGCCTGACGGCGCGGAAGAGTCCGCCGACGGGAACCCAACTGAAAACTCAACCGAGAAAAAAGAAGAATCATCTGAGGGCTGAAGCATGTTTGAGGTTGAAGTCCAAAACGAAGCGGACTACGCGCTCGACCCGACGGACTTGGTGGCGGCGGCGACGCAGGTGCTGACCAGCCACGAAGTCGAGGCAGGCAGCGGCATGACCATCGTCATCACCGATGACGACAGCGTCGCCGACCTGAACCGCCAGTTTCGCGGCATCGACGCGCCGACCGACGTGCTCTCATTCCCGATGGACTCGATGCCGGGGGATGCGCCCTATCTCGGCGACCTCGTGATCGCCTACCCTTACGCTTCGGCGCAGGCGGCGCAGGAAGGGCACGCGCTCGCCGACAGCCTGAAGCTGCTGGTCGTGCACGGGACGCTCCATCTGCTCGGCTACGATCACGGTGATGCCGATGAGCGCGCCGAGATGTGGGCTGCGCAGGAAGCGGCATTGATCGCGCTTGGCGTCTCGCCGGAGATCGTCCCGGCGTTGGAAAACGGAGTTCACGATGAGCCGGAAGGATAGGCTGATCGAGGCGCTGACCGGAACGGCACGAATCGACCCGGACGAGTACAGCCCGATCACCAGTACCAACCGCCTGAACAGCTTCGGCTATGCGCTGGCGGGCTGGCTCTACATGCTGCGCCGCCAGAAGAATACCCGGATTCAAGCGCTGGCGAGTCTGCTGGTCGCGGCTGTGGCGCTCTGGTTGCAGCTCGACGCGGTCAGTTGGGCGGTGTTAATCCTGTCGGTCACGATGGTCTGGATGGCGGAATTTCTCAACGCGGCGGTCGAAGCGGCGATCAACCTCTCGACCAGCGAATATCACCCGATGGCGAAAGTTGGCAAAGACGTCGCTTCGGCGGCAGTCCTGCTCGGTGCGACTGCCGCAGTCTTGATCGGGCTGCTGGTGATGGGTCCACCGCTACTGCTGAAGCTGGGGATAGGCTGATAACTCATGCCGGATCAAACAGGAACGCCACCGACTGACGCAGACGACAAGGACAAACTGGTCACGTCTGACGGCGAAGAACTCGACCAGTCGATTCTGGGGACGATGAAACTCAACCCGGAAGGCGAGCACAAGAACGCCGACCGGATCGCCAGCGTCAAGTACGCGGTCGCCGGGCTGCTCTACGTGCTCACGCACGAGCAGAGTATCAAGCTGGCGACGATCACCACCGTAATCGTTGTGATTGTCGGATTGTGGCTGAATATCGGCGTGTTCAGTTGGGCATTGCTGACCTTCGCGCTGGGCAGCGTGTGGATCACCGAATGCCTGAATACGGCGATTGAAGCCGCTATCGATCTTGATTCGCCGGAGCCGAGCGCGCTGGCGAAGATCGGCAAAGACGTCGCATCGACGGCGGCGCTGGTCAGTTCGATTGTGTTTGTCATCATTGTCGTGCTAATCTTGCTGCCGAATTTAGTGCAGAAATTAACAGGTTGAGTTGAGTATGGATTACGAACCACCCACTCCACCGGATGAACAACCGGAATCGCCGGAACCTTCGCAGCTACCGAACGACCCGCGCTCGGAAACGCCACCACCGGCAGCGCCGAATCCGCGTCGGGGCAGCGCCCGTGAGCGTCACGAACGGCGCAAGCAGCATCAACACGCCAAGCCGAGCGCCGCGCCGCGCCAACTACGTCCGCCGCAGCAGTTTACGATGCCTAAGATCAAGATTCCGCGCGGCAGCGGTCTGGTGCTGGGCGTTGTCGGGGCGATCGCTTTCGTCGCGCTGTTGGTCTACGTGCTTGGTCAACTGCGGAATGACACGCCGACTGTTCCGCCGAACGCGCTGTGGCTGGGCACGGAATGGACCTATGACACTCATACCGATGAGGAAGTAGCGGCACTGGCGCAAAAACTGCACGACGAGCAAATTGGCACCGTCTATGCGTGGGTGAGCTGGTACAAATACGATGGGACGTGGAACGCCAGCGATCAGTTTGAAAACGTCAAGGCGTTCGTGAAGCAGTTCAAAGCAGCTTATCCGGAATCTGATCTCTGCGGCTGGGTGAGTGTGCCGGTGCAGGACGATACCGGGGCGGAGCGTGAAGACTACGCGACGCTGGCGCAGCCGGTCGCGGATTTTAGCAAGCAGGTCATGGACGATTTCGGCTTCGACGGCATCTTCCTGAATGTCGAAAACGTCTGGGATGGCGATCAAAACTTCCTTGCGCTGCTGCGCGCGGTGCGCTCGACGGTGGGCATGGATACCCAGATTAGCGCGGCGATCCCGCCGGATTGGAGTCCGTCGAACTCCAGCATTCCGCTGCCGCCGCTGATCGAGCCGGGCACGGAATGGGCAAAGACCTATAAACAAAGTGTGGCGCTGCTGGTCGATCACATGGCGGTGATGGCGTACAACAGCGGCTTGAGCAGCACCAACGATTATGCACAGTGGGTCGCCTATCAGGTCAAGACGTTCGCCGACGCGATTGCCGAATTAGACACGGAAACGGACTTGGTGATCGGCATTCCCACCTTCGATGCCGCGCCGCCGGGTCACGATCCGGCGGTCGAGAATATCAACTCGGCGGTGGAGGGAGTCAGAGCGGGGTTGCAGCAAGCGGGTAGTGCGGCGAGCTACGTACGTGGCTTAGCGATCTATGCGGAATGGGAAACCGACGCCACCGAATGGCAGGACTTTCAGACGGCATGGCTCGGCAAGCAGTAGCGAGATCGACAGGTGAAGCTCCCAAATATCGATCAAGCACTCGTACCGCCAGAGAAAATCAAAGATTACTTATTGAATACCGCTCATGAGAAAGGTCGAGGAAAGGCGCTATTCTTGCTCCATTTCGGCTTTTCTGTGGCAAAATGGGAAGAATTAGCGCTGTCTGTTGTTCTTCACGCTCGCGATCACGAGGTCGCCAAAAGCGAAGTAACTCGCTTTGGAACGCGCTATGTACTTGAAGGCAGTCTGCAAACTCCAAGCGGGAGAACTCCTCAAGTTCGGGTGGTTTGGTTTGTTCCGGAGTCTGGAGATCGACCGCGTTTAGTGACTGTTTATCCATTGGAGGAACTCGATGATTAAAGAGCATGAGCAGGTTGTGTTAACCGTCGATCTTCCACAGTATCATCTCAAAGCGGGCGATATAGGCGTCGTCGTCATGATTCACGGCGATCACGCGGGTTATGAACTAGAACTGTTCAGCGCGGATGGACAAACGCTCGACGTGGTGACGGTGGACGCGAATCAAGTTCGTCCGGTCACGCATCGAGATATGCTCCATGTGCGGATGCTGGAAACGCGCGACTGAAAGTCGCATGGCAAGAAAATGAGAGGGCGATGCTGGCTTAACGCTTGGCATCGCCCTTTTTGATTCGTGGGAGTTATTTCGCTTTGCCGAGTTCGTCGAGGAAGCAGATGGCGGTGTCGATGCCGCGATGGAACATCTCAATCGAGTAGTGTTCGTCGGGACCGTGCGCGCCGTCGTTATTCAGTCCATAGCCCATCAGAATCGTGTCGAGTCCGAGTTCGGTCTTCAGGTCGGCGACGACCGGAATGCTGCCACCCTCGCGGGCGAAGATCGGTGCGGTGCCCCAACCTTCCTTGTAAGCGCGCACCGCAGCTTGCATCTCCGGCGTGTTCAAATCTGCCTGCGCCGGGCTGCCACCGCTGATCAGTTTGAGTTCGCTGTGAACCGTCGGCGGCGTGATCTGGGCGACGTAGGCTTTGACCAGTTCGTAGATCTTGCGCGGGTCTTGGTTGGCGACGAGGCGGCAGCTCAGCTTCGCCATCGCTTTGGCGGGGAGGACGGTTTTCGCGCCTTCGCCGGTCCAGCCGCTGAGCAAGCCGTTGACTTCCATGGTCGGTCGGGCGCTGACGCGCTCGCGCAGGGTGTAATCGGCTTCGCCCCATGCGGCGGGGATGCCGGTCTCGGCTTTGAGCGTGCTTTCCGGGATGTCCTGCTTCGCCAAATCCGCGCGCTCGTCGGCGGTCAGTGGCAGCACGTCATCGTAGAAACCGGGCACGGCGATGCTGTGATCCGCATTGTGCAGCTTGGAGACGATCTCGACCAGCGCCAGCGCCGGGTTGTGAACCATGCCGCCGTAGCCACCGCTGTGCAGGTCGTGATCCGGTCCCCAGACGTTCAACTGCATGTAGGTCAAGCCGCGCAGGGCGTAGGTGATGGCGGGTTGGTTGATGTCGTGCATTCCGGTATCGGAGATTACGCAGACGTCGGCTTTGAAGCGGGCGGCGTTGGCGCGGATGAAATCGGCGAGGTGGAGCGAGCCGACTTCTTCTTCGCCTTCGATCATGTACTTGACGTTGACCGGCAGCTTGCCTTCAGTTTCCAGATACGACTCCGCCGATTTGATGTGAATGAACATCTGCCCCTTGTCGTCGGAGGCGCCGCGCGCGTAGATCATACCGTCGCGCTCGACCGGCTCGAACGGCTCGCTGGTCCAGCCATCTTCCATCGCGGCGGGCTGGACGTCGTAATGCCCGTAGATCAGCACCGTCGGCGCGTTTTCGCCGGCACCGAGCCAGTCACCGTAGACGACGGGATGCCCGCCGGTCTCCAGCAGTTCGACGTGTTGAATGCCGATCTGCCGCATCTCCTCGGCGAGCCACTCGGCGGCGCGGCGCACGTCGCCCGCGCGTTCCGGCTCGGTGCTGATGCTGGGGATGCGGATCAGTTCGTAGAGCGATTGGCGAAAATCCTGCGCGTGTTGGCGCGCGTAGTCGCGTGCTGAGGTCATGCTCGGTTGCCTTTCGTCAAGGTTCAAAAGATCGTTTGAGCTTACCGCCAAAGCGGATTTTTTCGTAGAGCCAGTAGATAAAGAAGGGATGAACCGCCAAGACGCCAAGATCATCAAGAAACTGGGTTTCTTGGCGACCTTGGCGTCTTGGCGGTTCGAACGTTTTTGATCATGGGCTGAATACGTCGGCGGCGCTGCGCCAGATCGTTTGGCGCTCGGCGTCTTCCGGCGCGAAGGCGAAGTAGTAGCCGACCCGGTCGAGCAAGCCGTCATAGCGCGCTTTGACCGCCGCCGCGAGTTCGTCCGGTGGCGCGATCACGGCGAATGCTTGCAGCAGGTCGTCGCTGATTAGCGCGCCCATCTCACCCCACTTGCCGTGCCGCGCGAGTCCGCTCAACTGCTCGGCGAGGTCGCCCCAGCCGTGTAAGTCCATGACGGCACGATAGCTCGGCGTGCTGGCGTAAAAGGCGATCTGCGCGCGGACGGCGTCGGCGTTTTGAGCAGTCTCGGCGGCATCTTTGCCGGTAACGACGAAGATCGCGCAGCTTAGGGCGACGTCGGCGCGCGTTCGTCCGGCAGCTTGCGCGCCACGCTCGACGTTAGGGATCACGACCTCGCGCAGATAGCGGACGGTGTGAAACGGATGGACGTGCAAGCCCTGACATAGTTCTCCGGCGAGGCGGCAGAGGTGATCGTTGACGGCGGCGATGTAAATCGGAATGTCCGGGTGCTCGATCGCGCCGGGATTGAAGAAGGGCGTCATCAGGCGGAAGGTGTAGTGCTCGCCGCGATAGCGCAGCGGCGCGCCGGTCTGAAAGGTGTCCCAGATCGCCCGCAGCGCTTCGACGTACTCGCGCAGACGGGGCGCGGGAGCACTCCACGTCGTGCTGAAACGTTTCTCGATGTGCGGCTTGACCTGCGTCCCCAAGCCGAGGATGAAGCGCCCGTTCGACTGCGCCGCTAAATCCCACGCGATCTGCGCCGTGATCATCGGGCTGCGCGGGAAGGCGACGGCGATCGCCGTGCCGAGGTCGATTCGCTCGGTCGCGGCGGCGGCGTGCGTCAGCGGCAGGAAAGGATTGTGCGCCGTCTCAGACGTCCACAAACCGCTGAAGCCGTAGGCTTCGACCTGCTGCGCAATCGCGGCGGCGACGTTGAGATTGTTCGGGAAAATCGTGACGTCAAATTTCATCAACAATCCTTCATAAATCTATCCGTGTTTATGGCGAATTATAGCGAATTATCCGGCTGCTCATGTTGGGATCAAGCATGGCGATGTTATAATGTTCATGTTCTATGTTAGAAAAGGCTTGCTCGATGCTCAACCAGCCCAACCTCGACAAAATTGACCACGAGCATTTGCTCTCGCTGTATGGCATCATGCAAGCGATGAATTCCAGCCTTGAGTTTAGCGAAGTGCTGAACACGGTGTTGGATTCGATGATGGAAGTGACCGGTGCGCAGCGCGGGTTCCTGATGATCGCCGATGACCAAACCGGTCGCCTGCGGACTCAGGTCGCGCGCACGCACGACGGCAATCCGCCTGAGGAGTCCTACAGCACGACGATCGTCAACGAAGTGGTGGCGACCCGGCAACCGCTGCTGACCAACAACGCCCAATTCGACACGCGCTACACCGCCGGGCAAAGCATCATCATGAAAGGGCTGCGGGCGATCTTGTGCGCGCCGATGCTGGTCAAGGATCGGCTGGTCGGCGTGGTCTACGTCGATACCTCGATCCGCAGCGGCACGTTCACCGAATCGGACTTGTTCCTGCTCAGTGTCGTGGCGGGGCAGGCGGCAATCGCCATTGAGAATGCGCGGCTTTATCGGGTCGCAGTCGAGAAGGGGCGGCTAGAACGTGAATTGCAGATGGCGCGCGAGATTCAGGAGTTGCTGCTGCCGCGTCGGATGCCGCAGCTTCCCGGTTACGAGATTCAGGCGCATTGGCGCTCGGCGCGCGAAGTGGCGGGCGACTTCTACGACGTTTTCCGGCTGTCGGATGACACTGTCGGCGTGGTGATTGCGGATGTGTCGGACAAGGGCGCGCCGGCGGCGCTGTTCATGGCATCGGCGCGCAGCATGATCCGCAGCTATGCGTTTTCCGGATACTCACCCTTCGAAACGCTCTCGCGCACCAACGACATGATCATGGCGGACGCGGGCGACGGCACCTTCGTCACGGTTTACTACAGCCTATTCCGGCTCGGCGGCTCGGCGGTTCACCTCAACGCGGGGCACAATCCCCCGGCGATTTATCGCTGCAGCGCCAATGAGGTTGACTTTTTGCCGCGCGGCGGGCGGGCGCTCGGCTGGTTTCCGAATAATCCGCTTAAGCCGATTGAGTTCATGCTCGAACCGGGTGACGTGATCATCTACTACACCGACGGTTTGACCGATGCTGAAAATGCCGCCGGTGAGAGTTTCGGCGAGAGCCGGTTGGCGCAAGCCCTCAGCGAGTGCTGCCACCTCTCGGCGGGCGAAATTCTGACTTACGTGGTGGCGCAGGTCGATAATTTCTGCGGCGATATCCCGGCGTTTGACGATCTGACGCTGTGTATCGTTCGTTACAACGGTTGATATGGAATCGAGGAGAACTGTTTTGACCCTGATCCGTAAAATCATTATCGTATTGGTGGGTTTATCGCTGGCGATCCTGATCACTGTGCTGCTGGTCAACCCGGATGTAATTGCGACGCTGGCGCAGAGCCTCAGCAGCACGTCCGCTTTGATCCGCCTGCCGCTGGCGATTTTGATTGATGCCGTGATCTTGGCGGTGCTGACGATCCTAGTAAGGGAGACGCGACCAGCCCGTCCTGCTGGCGGTTTGATGGTCAAAGCGCAGGGGGCGATCGCCGACGTGAGTGTTGAATCGGCGACCGACCGGATTTTGCGGGCGGTGCGTAATGTGCCAGATGTGCTGTCGGCAAGCGCGACGGTCAAGGCGCTGCATGGCAAGACTGACGTTGATCTCGACGTGGTAGTGGCGCGCGCGAGCAAGAGTTTGCCGGATAAGCAGAAGGAGATCGATCGCGCGCTGCGTCAGGTGATCAACAAAGAACTGGGCTTGCAGATGGCAGGCAAGCCGCGCGTCCACATTCGGATGGACGACGAGGCGAGTTTGAACCCGCCGCCAGTGCCTTCTGCGTCGCTGCCGAGCGGGACGACGACCACCAGTGAGTCGGTGATCGAGCCGGAAGTGCAAGGCGAAGAACCGCTGAAAGTTGAGACACTCGGTTTCAAGGACGCGAAGACGCTTCGAGGAGAGGCGGAAACCGAAGACGACTCGACTGAGGCGGTCGAGCCAGCGTCGAATGAGAATGAAGATGAAGCTAAGACGGGCGAAAACCCGATTTTGCCGCAGTCGTGACGTGCGGTAGCATTTAGTTAGAAATTGGTGTCAAACTGCCCCTTTACAGAAGGGAGTGAGGGGCGTATTATTCTGCTCCGCCGCAGGGAGACATGCGGTGGCAGGCGAAGAAAGCAGCCTGAAAGCACCTAAACAAACTCTAGTCGAATATATCCCAAATATCGCAAACGGCTTTAAAAACCGTCGAAATTGAGCGAAAACTGGGGTTGACGAGAGTGGGGTGAGACTGCTAAGATAGCCGAACCTCAAACGCAAGCGCAGTAACAAGCGCGAGCGAAGAAAAGGAGCGAATGCGCAGCGATTCGCCAAGCTGAACCGCTTGCGGTTTCAGCCAGCACCTTAACAATAGCAATGTGCAGACGAAGAGCAACAGTCAACATACGGAGAGTTTGATCCTGGCTCAGGATGAACGCTGGCGGCGTGCTTAACACATGCAAGTCGAACGGACATTTTCGGATGTTAGTGGCGCACGGGTGAGGAACACGTAGCTGATCTGCCCTCAAGCGCGGGATAACGCCCCGAAAGGGGTGCTAATACCGCATAAGCTCCCGCTTTTTAGAAAAGTGAGAGAAAAGGCGCAAGTCACTTGAGGAGGAGGCTGCGGCCCATCAGGTAGTTGGTGCGGTAACGGCGCACCAAGCCGACGACGGGTAGGGGACCTGAGAGGGTGATCCCCCACACTGGGACTGAGACACGGCCCAGACTCCTACGGGAGGCAGCAGTGAGGAATATTGCCCAATGGACGCAAGTCTGAGGCAGCGACGCCGCGTGGGTGAAGAAGGCCTTCGGGTCGTAAAGCCCTTTTCTAGGTGACGAGTAAAGGACGGTAGCCTAGGAATAAGTCTCGGCTAACTACGTGCCAGCAGCCGCGGTAAAACGTAGGAGGCAAGCGTTATCCGGAGTTACTGGGCGTA
This sequence comes from uncultured Chloroflexia bacterium, assembly GCA_963727545.1. Taxonomy (GTDB): domain Bacteria; phylum Chloroflexota; class Anaerolineae; order Aggregatilineales; family Phototrophicaceae; genus Flexifilum. The sequence goes on along the minus strand of CAVSGS010000020.1, from coordinate 1,411 downwards.
AAGCGTGCGCAGGCGGATCGGTAAGTGAGTTGTGAAAGCCTCCGGCTAAACTGGGGGAGGACAAATCAGACTGCCGGTCTAGAGTCAGATAGAGGGACGTGGAATTCCGGGTGTAGCGGTGAAATGTGTAGAGATCCGGAGGAACACCAGTGGCGCAAGCGGCGTCCTGGGTCTGAACTGACGCTGAGGCACGAAAGCGTGGGGAGCGAACGGGATTAGAGACCCCGGTAGTCCACGCTGTAAACGATGTCAACTAGATGTCCACCGGGCTACGGTCTGGGGGGTGTCGAAGCTAACGCGCTAAGTTGACCGCCTGGGGAGTACGGTCGCAAGGCTAAAACTCAAAGGAATTGACGGGGGCCCGCACAAGCAGCGGAGCGTGTGGTTTAATTCGAGGCTACACGAAGAACCTTACCTAGGTTTGACATGGGCGTAGTAGGGAACCGAAAGGGGACCGACCTTCGGGAGCGTCCACAGGTGCTGCATGGCTGTCGTCAGCTCGTGTCGTGAGATGTTCGGTTAAGTCCGAAAACGAGCGCAACCCTCGGGTCTAGTTACAAGTGTCTAGACCGACTGCCCGTGAGAAACGGGAGGAAGGTGGGGATGACGTCAAGTCAGCATGGCCTTTATATCTAGGGCTACACACACGCTACAATGGGCGGTACAGTGGGTTGCGAAACCGCGAGGTGGAGCCAATCCTAAAAAGCCGTTCGTAGTTCGGATTGCAGGCTGCAACTCGCCTGCATGAAGCCGGAGTTGCTAGTAACCGCAGGTCAGCCATACTGCGGTGAATACGTTCCCGGGCCTTGTACACACCGCCCGTCACGTCATGGGAGTTGGTCACGCCTGAAATCGGTCAGCTAACCGCAAGGGGGCAACCGCTGAAGGCAGGGCTGATGACTGGGACGAAGTCGTAACAAGGTAGCTGTACCGGAAGGTGCGGCTGGATCACCTCCTTTCTAGGAACAAAGATGCGGACGCCGAGAGGCAAAGCATCGAACGAGCGTGAAACGCTCGTGTCAACGTACAACCAACAAGCACGGATAAACATCCTCGTGCTGACTGCTCTACTTTTCGTCGCACATTGCTGTTGTTAAGGGCTAGAACCTTTAGAATGGGCCTGTAGCTCAGTTGGTTAGAGCGCACGCCTGATAAGCGTGAGGTCATGTGTTCGAGTTGCATCAGGCCCACAAGGAATACCCCTTGCGGGGATGTAGCTCAGTTGGGAGAGCGGCGCCTTTGCAAGGCGTAGGTCAGGGGTTCGAGTCCCCTCATCTCCAAGTATGTACTCTCTTGACTGCACATGGTCGTGAGAGTATACTAGCAAAACTCTATAGCAGTACGTGAGGTAGAAGCGTTTGGTAGTTTCTCTGCACAAGTAAAGCAATAAGCGGTATCACCTAGGATTTTT
>CAVSGS010000019.1:0-118384 GCA_963727545.1 uncultured Chloroflexia bacterium | reverse complement strand
AGCTTTTGTACCCACTCCCTGATAGATTTAATAAATTGTCAATGTCAAGATAGTTTGCCCACACCCTGAATTCATGTAGATAATCAAACAGAGTATATGCCTTAGGTCTTGCTCCCTTTCTTCCTCTTCTTCGAAATACTCCGTACAGATTCTTCAAATAACTCAATAGGAGAGTTGCTTGTGCCCTAGGATGGCGCGCATACTGATAATGAGTGTAGTCAAGTTTCTCTATTAGTAGGTTTTTTGGGTAGACTCTTCTCGCCGGAACATAGGAAATGTTGAAGGGGAATTTCCAGATAACTTGCTCAAATAGGGGAACTAAATTGCCCTTGAAGGCTCGAATTGTGGCGGTGTGTTCATCCAGTCGAAAATTGTCTAGCTTTTGAAGCGTACATGCCCGCAGGTAGAAGTAGGCGGAGTAATAAGCAGTAACTATTTTCCACGAGGGAAAAGCAAACCGAATTTCCGAGCTATTTTTGTTTTCCTCAATATCACCGAATGAAAGACCGAGAGACGATTTTCTGATAGGTAATGAATAGCTGAGTTCGTTGTACCATCCACGTTTTAAGTCATCTGTGATTTGGTGATATTGAGGAGTTTGGTTAGAGAAGAAGATTGTACCAACATCTCGAAGTGTAACTCTGTGATATTGAAGGTAGTTTGCGAATAATTGATCTAGGCGGAATTTTCGCCTCTTTTATCTGCGTTCGGTCTGAATAGCAAATCTTGAGAAGCCAACAAAACTCATCAAGCAATCGGTGCCATTCATTGTAATCTCGAATTTCATGGGGTACCCAAGCTTGACGAGGTTGTAAACGCTTCTGTTCAAAAAGTTCTCTGATAATTTGCCTGTTCTCTTGGAGCGGGAGGCGGTATTTTCCCTGTTCCTTTATTGCTTGTAGTTTTCCTTCACGTATCCATCGGTAGATAGTTGGATGTGATATGCCAAATAATTCGGCGTAGGCTGCTACTGATTCAAAATCGGAGAAAATCATGTGGCTGCCCTGATGAACTGCGTGTAACCTAATATTGGGATTATACCCTTATTAAGCTACGTGAACCTGTATCTCCCCTCTCCCCGCTTGCGTGGGAGAGGGGTTGGGGGTGAGGGGCTGCCTTACTAATCCTCGTGCGCGAGCAGGATCACCGCCGCGTGCCCGCTGACCCAATACTCGTCACCGTTGATCACCTGATGCTTGCCCTTGTCGCAGTAGTCGTGCGGCGAGGGTAACGCCGTATCGACGATCCGGCTCCAGCGCTCGCCTTTTTTGAGCGGCGGCAGTTCGAACGCCAGCGGCTCCCAGTAGGCGTTGAGCATCACGTGCAGGTAATCGCCGCCTTCGGGATGACCGAGCGAGAACGCCAGCGTCCGCGCCGAGTCGCCCCAGTCGGGCGAGTACAGCTGCGTCCCGTGCCACGTGATCGCCATCTGGTGATCGTCGTCCAGCGACGACCAGAACTGCTCCCGGTTGAAAATCTTGTGCTCTTGAATGAAGTGGATCAGCCCCTTGGTGAAGCGCAGCAGATCGCCGTGCTTTTCGACGTCGTCCCAGTTGAACCAGCCGAGTTCGTTATCCTGCCCGTAGGTGTTGTTGTTGCCGTGCTGCGTCCGGCGCACCTCGTCGCCCATGACGATCATTGGCGTCCCCTGCGCGACCAGCAGGATCGTCAGGAAGTTGCGGATCTGCTGCTCGCGCAGCGCCTCGACGTAGGGATCGTCGGTCTCGCCCTCCCAGCCGGAGTTCCAACTCTGGTTGTTGCTCTCGCCGTCGCTGTTGCCTTCGCCGTTGGCTTCGTTGTGCTTGTCGTTGTAGGAGACGAGGTCGTTGAGCGTGAAGCCGTCGTGCGCCGTGATGAAGTTGATGCTCCGCTCCGGCTCGCGTGACGGATCGGGGTAGAGGTCGGGGCTGGCGAGGATGCGCGACGCCATCGCCGAGACGAAACCCGGATCGCCCTTGACGAAGCGGCGCACGTCGTCGCGGAACTTGCCGTTCCACTCCGCCCAGCGATGCCCGATGAACGATCCGACCTGATAGAGACCGCCCGCGTCCCACGCCTCGGCGATGATCTTGGTGCCCGCCAGCACCGGATCGGACTCGATCTCCCACAGGATCGGCGGACTGGGCAGCGGATTGCCCATTTCGTCGCGCGAGAGCACCGAGGCGAGGTCGAAGCGGAAGCCGTCGACGTGCAGTTCGGACACCCAGTAGCGCAGGCAGTCCATGATCAGGCGGCGCACAATCGACTGGTTGGCGTTGAACGAGTTGCCGCAGCCGGAGTAGTTCATGTAGTACTGCTGCATCCCCGGCACGAGGATGTAGTAGGCGCGGTTCTCGAAGCCGCGATGACACAGCCACGGACCGTTCTCGTTGCCCTCGGCGGTGTGGTTGAAGACCACGTCGAGGATCACCTCCATGCCCGCCTTGTGCAGCGCCTTGACCATCGCGCGGAAGTCGTCGACCGGCGCGAGCGGCGCGCCCGACGAGGCATAGCCCCGATGCGGCGCGAAGAAGGCGATCGGCGTATAGCCCCAGTAATTCGACTTGGCGCTGAACGGCTTGTCCTGCGGATCGTACTGCTGCACCGGCAGCAGCTCGACCGCCGTGACGCCCAACTCTTTCAGGTAGGGGATCTTCTCGATCAGCCCGCGATAAGTGCCGCGCAGGTCGTCGCTCACGCCGGAGTTGGGATTCTTGGTGAATCCGGCGACGTGCAGTTCGTAGATCAGCGTGCTGGCGTAGGACTTATGCAGCGGTGCGTCGCCTTCCCAGTCGTAGTTGGCGGTATCGACGACCACGCTTTTCATGGCGACGGCGCAGTTGTCCTCGCCGAAGCGGGTTGCCGCCCCGCGATCATAGTTTTCGTCCTGAATGACCGACTTCGAATAGGGGTCGATCAGCACCTTGGAGCCGTCGAAGCGGAAGCCGAGTTCCGGCTCGAACGGTCCATGCACGCGATAGGCGTAGACCTGCCCCGCCTTCAATCCGGGGATGAACATGTGCCAGTAGTAGAAGGTCTTGTTGACGTGCGGATCGAAGGGGATGACGCGCGCGGGCTTGTCGTATTTGTCTTCGTCGAACAGCAGCAGTTCGACCGAGTCGCAGTTCTTGGACATGACGCTGAAGTTCACGCCGTCGGGAGACACGGTCGCGCCGAGCGGAAAACTCTTACCGGGCTGGACTTTCAAACGAGGCATGGTTCGCTCCGAGGCTTATGGATGAATCTAATGTTTTGGTCGTTGCGATGGCGCGTAATCGCGCCGCTAGGTCGATTGCATTGTAGCCCGTTTGGGGGTGTTAAGGCTATTGCGATCCGCCTTGCGATGAGTTCGGTGGGCGGCTTCCAGTGCGTGCCGTCAGGGAGGATGGTGTGTTCGTCTAGAATTCGCCGCTCAAGCTGCTCTGGAGTGACTGTTTGCGCCCTTCAGATTTGCTCCTTCAAGGTGCGCCCCCTCGAAGTCTGCTTCTTCAAGGTTCGCTCCTGCTAGATTTGCTTCTATAGGTTGCGCTCTCTTAAGATTTGCGCCCGTAAGGTTCGCCTCTCTAAGATGATGCTTCCATCAAGATCGCACCTGTCAGGTTCGCCCTCGAAGTCAGATGCGCCAAGTATGCTCCTTAAGTTCGCTCCCTCTAGATGTGCTCCTCGAAGGTCTGCGCTCCCTCGAAATGCGCTACCTGCTAGATGTGCTCGCTCTAGATGTGCTCCTGCTAGATTTGCATGTCTAAGATACGCCTCAAGTGAGCTTCAGTTTCACTGCAAGTCAGCAGCTAACTGAGTGTCGATCAACTGGTCGTGATCCTTGCCTGTAACGAGTCCTGACTCCGAGAGAAACTTGATAAGCGCTGATTTCGTCCGCTGTCCAAGCCGCGCAGCACGGTTAATGTCCGCGCTCTGGCAACTGTCTTGCTTGCTCGCCCACTTCGGGATCGTCAAACTGATTTTTCAGTAGCAATTCGCTCATGCGGTCGAGGTAAGTTTGCAACGCCTGCTCTCGCAGGCGGTCGGCAGCAATTTCCCGATCTACTTTGGCGCGTTTTTCTGCTCTGTTCGTGTTCAGCTTTCGAATTGTGCAGTTGATGCACAGATAACCGCCAATCGCCAAGATCAGCGGCACAATCAGTAAGTTCAAACCAGTCCCACAGCGTTTTCCCGGACAAAGCCCTGATCGCGCCGTATGTGTCCAAAGAGCCAGACAGTCAAAGCCAAAAGCAATGACACGACTATCGCCAGTACGAGATTAACAGCAATCGCCGACAGCCAGCGCAGGACGCTAAATATGATTCCACAGACTGTTAGAAAATCGCGTAGACGTTCCATCGCACCCTCATTACGATTATTACAGACTTATTGTAGCCTGAAATCGCCGCCGCGCGTCGCCCCTCTCCCCGCTTGCGTGGGAGAGGGGTCGGGGGTGAGGGGCAATTTACGTCACGCTCGGCAGCCTCACGTGCGCCCCGGATCGCAGATCCCACACGTCGATCCCGGCGCGGTCGGTCACGATCAGCAGGTCGCCGACGACGCGATACTCCACCATCCCCGCGACCGTGTACGCCTCATTCAGCGCGCCCGACGCCGTATCGAACGCCAGCACGCCGCCCTCCGCCCCGACGATCACCTGAGCGCGCGCCGCGTCCCAGTAGATCGACGGGTAGGCGGGGATGCTCAGCGGCGGCGTGCTCAGCGCCACCGCGCCGCCGTCGCGCCACAGGTAGTAGCTCCCGTCGGCGGCGATCAAGGCGCTCTCGCCGTCAGGACTCCACAGCACCAGCGGATCGCCGGTCGGCGTTGGGCAGTTCGATGGCGCGCGCGCCGCTGGCGACCTCCCAGATCACCAGCCGATCCGCCACCGACGCGGCGAGGTAATGGCACTCCGGCGCGGCGCTGATCCCGCCGCTCAGGGCGAGGTCGCTTTCGAGCACGCGGGCGAACTCGCCGCCGCGCATCAGCCGCAAGTCGCCCGCCGCCGCGTCGTAGACCGGATAGCTGTCGTGCTCGCAGAGGGTGTTGGCGGGCGTGTTGCTCCACCAGAACGATCCGACGCCGTAGCCACTGGCTTTGCTGGACGGTGAAGCCGACGCTTCGGACGCCGCCTGAACTGCCGAGTTCGCGCTGCTGTTGGCGTTGACCCCCAACACAACGGCGACGATTAAGAGTAAAATGGAGACACTTGTTCGCATGATGGGCGCTGCCTTCGCTTCGTGATCCGACGTTATGGCATCAGCGTAAGCCAAAGCAGCCTACGCTGATGGTCGGCAGGAGGGCGCTCGCGCTACGGGATGAATACGTGAACCGCACGATCCTCCACCTCGATCTCGACGCTTTCTTCTGCGCCGTCGAGGAAAACGCCAATCCAGCCCTGCGCGGCGTCGCCTTCGCCGTCGGCGGACGCCCGGAGCAGCGCGGCGTGGTCTCGTCGTGCTCGTATGGCGCGCGCCGCTTCGGCGTCCACTCCGCCATGCCCATGTCGCAGGCGATCAAGCGCTGCCCCGGCTTGATCACGGTGCCGCCGCACTTCGACGCTTACCGCAAGGCGTCGCACGAAGTCATGGCGCGGCTCGGCGAGATCACCCCGCTGATCGAGCAGATTTCGATTGACGAAGCCTTCATGGACGTGACGCCGCACGAGGGCGCGGCGATGGCGCGGCGCTTGCAGGCGCAGATCAACGAGGAGTTGAGCTTACCCTGCTCGTTCGGCGTAGCGACCAATAAGCTAGTCGCCAAGATCGCCAACAACGTCGGCAAAGCCAGCGCGCACGAAGGCGGCGACAAGTCCATGCCGCCCAACGCGATCTGCGTCGTGCCCCCCGGCGAGGAAGCGAGTTTCCTCGCGCCGCTGCCGATTGGCGAGTTGTGGGGCGTCGGTCCCAAGACCGCCGCGCGACTGCAATCGCTCGGCATTCGCACGGTGGGCGATCTGGCGCAGTGGACGGAGAGCGACCTCGCGGTGCTGTTCGGCAAGACCGGCGCGGATCTGGCATGGCGGGCGCGTGGGCGCGACGACCGCCCGGTCGAGCCGGAACACGACGCCAAGTCGATCAGCCGCGAGACGACCTTCGTCCGCGACGTCGCCGACGGCGAGGTGCTGCGGCGCACGATCCGCCAGTTGGTCGAGGGCGTCGGCTGGCGACTGCGCAAAGCCGGTCTGCGCGGCAACACGATCAAGCTCAAAATCCGCTGGTCGGACTTCACCACGCTGACGCGCCAGCAGACGCTCGCCCATGCCGTCGATCAGGACGGCGAGATCGAGCCGGTGGCGCAGGAACTCTTTCGCGCCGTCTGGCGACCGGGGCAGCCCGTCCGCTTGATCGGCGTGGGGATCAGCGGCTTCGACGACGCGGAACAGCAGTTAGAGTTGTGGGGCGATGACAGCACGCCGGACGAGGATCAGCGGAAACTGCAAGCCGCGCTCGACGACCTGCGCTCGCGTTTCGGCGAGAGTATCATCCAGCGCGGCAGCGATTTGAAGCGAAAACGGTAAAGCAACCTCACCTAGTGCGTCAGCACGTAGGCGACCAGATCGGCGATGTCTTGATCGCTGTAGTCGCGGGCGAAGTCCTTGTACATGACGTTACTGAAGCCCGCCACCACGTAATCACTGGGGTGGCGGATGCTGTCCTCGACATATCCGCCGCCGTCTCGCCTTCGACGCGGGTCGCGGCGCGCTCGGCAATTCCCTTCAAGCCCGGACCAATCGCCAGCATTCCCCCCTTGCCGGCGGTGGTGGTGCTGTGGCAGTTGCTGCAAGCGGGCGCGCCGTTCAGCCCGTGATGGAATAGTTCGTCGCCGCGCGCGGCATCGCCGACCAGCATGACGGCGGCTGTCGCTTCGGCTGTCGCTTCGGGAGTCGGCTCCGGTGTGATCTCGGCGGTGGCTTCCGGCGTCGCTTCAACGGTCGCTTCAGGGATCGGCGTGCGATCGGTCGCCGCGACGATCACCGGCAGTAAAAGCAAACCGGCGAAAATGATCAGCGCAAGCAGTCGGTTGTTCATAGGATAAATCCAAATCGATGTTGGTCGTCAATGTCATACTCTAGGCGTATTCAAGCGGATACACCCTAGTCGGCTGACCAGTCCTCCAGTGTCCATCCGACGGAACTAGAACAAGTTTCTTTCACTCGTGCCGAATCTCCTTGAACCCTTCGCCATAAGCCGCGTGCCCCTGACCGATCACCATGAAGGCGTTGACATCAACCGACGTGACGATCCGCCGCAGGGCGTTGACCTGCGCGCGGGAAATGGTCACGTAGAGCACGCTGTGCGGCTGATTGGTGTACATGCCTTTGGCATCCCACGCCGTCACGCCGCGCCCCAACTCGGCGATGATCCGCGCCGCCACCTCCTGCGGATGATCGGTGATGATCACGCCGGTGCGGATCACGCTGGGACCTTCCAGTGCGTAATCGGTCGTCGCGCCAGCGACGAACAGCGCGACCATCGCGTAGAGTGCGCCCTCCCAGCCGAAGAACAACGCCGCAACCAAGACGACCGCGCCATCGGTGTAAAGCGTGCTGCTGCTCAAGGGCGTGCCGTAGCGCTGTTGCAAGATGCGCCCCAGCGTCGAGGTGCCGCCGAGCGTGCCACCGGCGCGCAAGACCAGCCCCGCACCAATCCCGCCGACGATGCCGCCGAAGACCGCGTTGAGGAAGCGGTCGTCGCTGACGATGCCGACGTAGGGCGTCAGCACGTCGATCAGCAGCGAGTAGAGGACGACGGTGTAGACCGTCGCGGCGACGACGCGCCAGCCGCCCAGCATCCGGTAAGCGATCAACTGAATCGGGATGTTGCCGATGATGATCATCAGTCCAATCGGCGCGCCGATCAAGCTGTTGAGGATGATCGCCACGCCGGAGACGCCGCCGGGGGCGATGTCGAACGGCGCTTCGAAGACGATCACCGCAATCGCGGAGATCACCGCGCCGATAGTGAGCAGAAAGACGTGCCAGCTTAGGCTGAGAATCGAGATTGAACGCGCGTTATTGCGCGGGGTCGCGGTCACGCGGATGTCCTTTTCCATTCGGAATGTGCTCGATCTTAGCTGACGCCGCAGAGCGACGCCAGAATCAAAAACCGCCAAGAAATCTTCTTGGCGGTCTTGGCGTCTTGGCGGTTTGTAGCTTTACGCCAGCACGTCCGGGTTGACGACGTTGACGTATTTCTGGTTCAGCAGCGCGTCGACGATCTGCTTGGCGGCATCGACGGCGACCGTGATTTGGGCGTCTTCGGTGCTGGCGGCGAGGTGCGGCGTGTGGACGACGTTCGGCAGCTGCGATCAGCGGATCGTCGGCGGGGGGCGGCTCGGCGGGGTAGACGTCGAGCGCGGCTCCGGCGACCTTGCCGCTCTGGAGCGCGGCGGCGAGATCCGCCTCGTTGATCAGCGCGCCGCGGGCTGCATCGACGATGCGGACGCCGTCTTTCATCTTGGCGAGAGTCGCGGCGTTGATCATGTCGCGCGTCTCGTCGGTCAGAACGGCGTGCAGGGTGATGAAATCGGCGCGGCTGTAGAGCGTATCGAGGTCGACCAGTTCGACGCCCAAATCAGCGGCGACGTCCGCCGGGATGTAGGGGTCGAAGGCGATCACGGTCATCTCGAAGGCGAGGGCGCGCTTGGCAACCGCCCGCCCGATGCGCCCGAAGCCGACGATGCCGAGCGTTTTGCCGCGCAGCTCGACGCCCATGAACTTCTTGCGATCCCATTTGCCATCGTTCATGGTGATGTGCGCCTGCGGGATCTGCCGCGCCAGCGCCAGCATCAAGCCGATGGTCATTTCAGCGGTCGAGATGGTGTTGCCGTCGGGCGTGTTCATGACGATCACGCCGTGCTCGGTGGCGACGGTCAAGTCGACGTTGTCGACGCCAACCCCCGCTCGGGCGATCAGCTTGAGCTTGGTGGCGACGCCGAGCGCTTCGGCGTCGATTTTGCTGGCGCTGCGGATGATCAGCGCGTCGGCTTCCGGCAGGGCGGCGAGCAGTTCGTCACGCTTCATCTGCCCCGGCGCGATGACTTCGAGTCCTTCAGCGGCGTTGAGAATCTCCAGCGCCGACGGATGAACGTTATCAGGCACGAGTACTTTGTAGGTCATGTTCGCTCCTTTGGAGCGAATAGCTTTCAGCAGTCAGCTTTCAGCAGTCAGCCAAAAACCTGCCCCCATTGCGTGAGGCGGATTGTAGGGGCGCACCGCCGTGCGCCCTTTGTCGTTCAGTCTTTAGCTGATAGCTGATAGCTGATAGCTGACCGCTAATCGCTAGATCGTTTCGAGATATTCATCCAAGCCGGACAGGATTTCTTCGAGCGTCGAGGGCTGCATGTCGCCCATGTGCGCGATGCGGAAGGTCTTGCCCTTGATTTTGCCGTAGCCCTTGTCCATCGCGAAGCCCTTGCCGCTCATGAAGGACGCCATCTCGTTGATGTCGAAGCCCTTGGTGTTGGCGATGGTGGTCACGGTCGGCGAGCGATAGCCCTCCTGCGCGTACAAGCCGAGTCCCCGGTCGTGCGCCCAGTTGTGGGTCATCTCGCGCATTTGCAGGTGGCGCGCCCAGCGATTTTCGATCCCTTCGGCGAGGATCGCGTCCAGTCTGCAGATCGGCGGCGTACATCAGCGCGATCGGCGGGGTGGACGGCGTGTTATTCTTCTGCGCGCTCTTGTCGATTTCGAGGAGATCGAAATAGTAGCCGCGATTCTTGACTTCTTTGGCGCGTTCCAGCACGCGATCGCTGCACGCGGCGAAGGCGATTCCCGGCGGCAGCGCGAAGGCTTTCTGCGACGACGTCAGCGCGAAGTCGACACCCCACTCGTCGGTGCGGAACTCCGCGCCGAGGAAGCCGCTGACCGTATCGACCAGCAGCAGGGTGTCTTCATACTGGCGCACCACCGCGCCGATGTCCTTGATCGGGTTGGTCACGCCGGTGCTGGTTTCATTATGCACGACGCACACCGCGTCGTAAGTTTCTTTCTTCAGCGCGTCGGCGACCATCTCCGGCGTGTGCGCCTGTCCCCATTCGACTGGCAGCACGTCGACTTCCTTGCCATTCGCCTGACTGATGTCTGCCCAGCGCTCGCTGAACGCACCGCCGACCAGATGCAGCGCCTTTTTGCCGTCGCGGATGCAGTTGCGCGATGCGCCTTCCCAAAAGCCCGTCCCCGACGAGCCGATTTGCAAGACGCGGTTTTCGGTCAGGAAAGCCTGCCGGAGTTTCCCTTGCAAGCGGGCATACAGATCGGCAAACGCCGTCGAGCGATGCCCGATCATCCATTGTGCTTGCGCGTCCAGAACCTCAGGGCGCACCTCGACCGGTCCGGGAATGACTAGGTACTTGTGCTTTTCAGTTCTCATTCAATCCTCGTAATATGTGACAGACTGTACATAGGAATCATTGTAACGCCGGAAATTTAAACGTGCTATATCAGAGGGTCTTGGGTATTTTGCATAAAATCGTCGCCGCGAATAAGGCGAGCTAGGATCAGCAATCTAGGCATTTAGCGGAGTTTTCTGCTGCCGCTAGCCCTGTCTGTACACGCAAATCCTCGTGTAGGGGCGAGGCATGAGGGTGTTTAAAAACACCGCTGCTGTATCCAGCAGTCATCAACCTTGACCACTTACCCTTGAAACGGACAAGAGCACTCTCCCCTCCCTGAATTCGGGGAGGGGAAGCGCGCAGCGCGGGGGTGGGGTCAAAGCGCGAGAATGTCGGCGGCGTGATCGCGCTCGTGCTTCACCGCGCCGCGAATGAACTGCTCGACCGTCTCCTGATACCACAGAAAGGTCACCGGCTGGTCGTAATCGGCTGCGGGGATGTCGGTCAAGAACTGCCGCACCGCAAAGCGATTGATCTCGTATTCCACCGTCACAGTCCGCCAGCGGCACGCTCTGGCGGACACCCACAAAGTAGGCGTTCGCCTCGTCGGTGCTCGTGTACGGATAGCTGCGCCGCGGCAGCCCCGCCAAATGATCCCGAAATGCCTCGAAGCACATCGCCTCCCAGCCAGCGATATGGGCGACGAATTCGCGCTTCTTCCAACCGGGATAAATCACCGTTTCGGCGTCGATGCCATCGAGCGCGGCATTGAGATAACGCCGCGCTTCGTCGAGTTCGGCTAATAGTGCTGCTTTTCGGTCGCTCACCGGGTTGATCTTTCTGGTCACTGCCGCGCAAAAACCGGATTATAGCGAATTCCCGCCTTAGTACCGCGCGCACAGCTTAGTCTGATCGCCATGCAGCCACGCATCCCACGCGCAAACGACGTCGCGGAAGATGACGTTACCCTTGCCGCTGTTGGTCAAAATGATCAGCCCGTCGCCACTGTCGGGCAGCAGGAAGAAGATCGCGCGCTGCCCCACGCCGATCCCGTCATGCCAAGCGACCGGCGTCCCGTCAGCGAGGTTGAACAGGAAACTGGCGAAACCGTACTCGCCGTCGGTGCCGTCGGCGGGGGTGTGCAGCAGCGCGACGCTCTCCGGCGTCAGCCAGTCCCCGCTCAGCCCCTCGGTGAAGAAGCGGGCGAGATCGTTCGCGCTGGTGAACAGCCCGCCCGCCGCCAAATCGACGTGGAGCAGGGACGAATCGACCGCGCCCGCCGCCGTATAGGAGGTCGCCAGCGCGTCGCCGATTTGGGCTGACCAGTTCGGATAGCTGTGATTCATGCTCAAGTTGTCGAACACGTCCGCCTGTATGCGATCCGCATAGGACTCGCCCGCGATCTGCTCGATCAGCAGTTGCAGGATTTCGTAGCCGCCGCCCGAATACATGAAGCGCGTCCCCGGCGGGATGATCACCCGCACCGGCTGCACGCCGCTCGGCTTGCCGTCGAGCAGATCGATCAGCGTGGGCAGATCGGTCGTGGTCGTGTCGTAGCCGCGATAGCCATCGACCGACAGCCCCGCCGTATGGCTGAGGATGCGCCGGACGGTGACTTGATCGGGGTCACTGCGCCCGACCGCCGGAACCTGCCAGCCGGTCAAAGACGCGTTGACCGGCGCGTCGAGATCGATTTGTCCGGCTTCGACCAAGCGCAGAATCTCCCACGCCGTCACCGACTTGGAGATCGACTCGACGCTGAAAACAGTGTCCGCCGTCACTGGGACTTGGGTCTCGTTGTCCGCGACGCCGTAGCCGCTCGACCAGACGGGCGCGCCATCGTGGATCAGCGCAATCGACGCGCCGACGATCCCGTTTTGCTCCAGCAGCGTCGGCACGAATTGGTCGAACGTGGCGGTCAAGGCAGTCAAATCGTCGCTTTGCGCCTGAGCAGCGGCAGGCAAAATCAGCAGCAGGACGGTCAAGAGCAGCAGTCGGCGCATGGTCGAATCCTCTAAGTTGAAGCGCGTTCAATCAACTACCATGATTACCGCTAGCGTGGCGTTTGGGTTCAGCCGGGGCACACGCCCGCCCGCTTAATTTCCCCTCAAGGGCATGACATTTGTCCTAAAAGCCCGCATTGACGCCAAAAGATTTGACCGGAAAAAAGTTTTATGCTATGATTATTTACGAGTTGGATTACCACGCCTTCTTCTCATTAACACCTACACCTGAATCTGAACACTTAAGTCGACGCGCCCGATAGCAGCGCCGACCACCCGTAGAATTAAGTGGTGTTCTAGAACGTCAGCAGGCGTTTCATCTGTAATTCAGGAGAAATTAACGACCACCTCGAAAGCTGATTTTGGCGTGCAGCCATGCTGCGCCGTCCGCGCGTAGAAACCATGAAAACAGAACCTGATCGTCAACCATACATACACCAGAGTGAGGATCGCCGCGCTGCGCGCTGCCTCGCGCTCCCTACCCCGTGCCCCATTTAGGAGAACAACGAAAGTGGATATTGCTTACCTTGAACCCAAATCGCTCGACGAACTGAGACAGATCGCCCGCGACGAATCCGTGAGCGGCTACAGCCGCATGAAAAAGCAGGACTTGATGCTTGCGCTGCTGCGGAACCATGCCGAAAAGCAGGGCTATAAGCTGCGCGGCGGCGTCCTCGAAGTCGTGGACGACGGCATCGGCTTCCTGCGCGCCGAGAAATACCTGCCGGGTCCCGAAGACATCTACGTCAGCCAGACGCAGATCAAGCGCTTCAACCTGCGCACCGGCGACATGGTCGTCGGGCAGGTGCGCGCCCCCAAGGACTCGGAGAAATACTACGGTCTGCTCCGGGTCGAATCGGTCAACGGCTTGAACCCGGAAGAAGCCAAGCAGCGCCCGAACTTCGAAGACCTGACGCCGATTTTCCCGCTCGAACGCTTCAATCTCGAAACCAACCCCCGCGTGATTTCAACCCGACTGCTCAACTTGATCGCCCCGATTGGACGCGGTCAGCGTGGCTTGATCGTCTCACCGGCGAAAGCCGGTAAGACCACCGTCCTCAAGGACATTGCCAACGCCATCAGCATGAACTATCCCGACGTTCACCTGATGATCGCCCTGATCGGCGAGCGCCCGGAAGAAGTCACCGACATGGATCGCTCGGTCGATGCCGAAGTGATCGCCTCGACCTTCGACGATCCGGTGCAGCATCACGTCCGCGTCGCCGAGATGGCGCTCAACCGCGCTAAGCGGCTGGTCGAGATCAAGCGGCACGTCGTCGTGCTGCTCGACAGCATCACCCGCTTGACCCGCGCCTATAACCTCGTCGTCCCGCCGAGCGGTCGTACTCTGACCGGCGGTCTTGACCCGTCGGCGATTCACCCGCCGAAGCGCTTCTACGGCGCGGCGCGTAACATCGAGGAAGGCGGCAGCCTGACCATCATCGCGACCTGCCTCGTCAACACCGGCAGCAAGATGGACGACGGCATTTACGAGGAGTTCAAAGGCACCGGCAACATGGAACTCCACCTGAGCCGCAAGATGCAGGAGCGCCGCCTGTTCCCGGCGTTCGACATCGAGCAGTCCTCGACCCGTCGTGAAGAACTGCTGCTCGGTCCCGACGTGCTCCAGCGCGTTTATACGCTCCGCCGCATGTGGAGCCACCTCGCCGAAGACCCGGATATGGGTCCGGTCGGCGCGACCGAGCAACTGCTCAACCAGTTCCGCCAGTACGAGACCAACGAGGAATTCCTCAACAGTCTGCCCGGTGGCGGCAGCAGCAACGGTCGCGGCTACTAATAAAGCAGCCTTTAGTTTATAGTGGTTGGTTTTTAGTCCTATGCCCACAAGCTGGAATCATGGTGCTGAATGCCAACCACTGCTACAGAACTCAGCTATTATTTCGGCGCGTTCGCCGGAGGACGACTAAAAACTAATAACTAACCACTAGGAACTACCCCATGATTGACGTGAATCAACTCCGCAAGGGCACGACCTTTCTGGAAGACGACCAGATCTGGAAAGTCCTCAACTACACGCACCACAAGCCGGGACGCGGTAACGCGACCATCCGCTTGACCGTCCGCAACATGCGCACCGGCACCACCCGTGAAATGACCTACAACTCCGGCACGCGCGTGCAAGACATCATCGTCGAAGACCGCGACGTCCAGTACCTCTACAGCGACGGCGAATTCCTCACCTTCATGGATACCGAGACCTTCGAGCAGCCGCAGATGCGCCGCGACCTGTTCGGCGACGACCTGCTGTACCTGACGCCGAGCCTCGTCATTCAGTTGAGCACCTACAACGGCGAGATCATCGACTACAAGCTGCCCACCAACGTCGATCAGGTGGTGACGGAAGCGGAACCCGGTTTCGCCGGTGATACCGCCAACAGTCCGATGAAGAAGGTCACGACCGAAACCGGCTTGGAGGTCAGCGTGCCGCTGTTCATCAACGCGGGCGAGACGATCCGCGTCAAGACCGAGGACGGCAGCTACGTCACCCGCGTCAACTGAGGCAAAATCCCCCGCGTAATTGGGGTTATTTCTGTGAAATTCGTAAATCAGCCCGCCAAAAACTGAGCCATCTGCCCCTGATCTGGCGTAGAATAAGCTAGATACACACGAAGAATGTATAACTGGAGTGACTCATGGGGTGGCATAACGGTTCTCCACGCCAGAACAAGAGCGCGTTTTGGCTGGTTATTTTCATCGCTATCGGCGTGGCGATGATGTCGGGGCATGGGCGTTCGTTCGGGGGTTGGTGGTGGATGTTCTTGCTGATCCCGCTGTTCATGTCCGGTTCATCACACCACCGCCGTCGCTACTACCGCGATCCTTGGGATCGCCACGACGACGCGTCAGCCGACGCGTCAGCCGACGTCAGCCGACGACTTCGAGAAGCCGAAGCATGATTTCGAGAAACCCAAGCGCGATTCCGGCGCTGCGCCGAGCAACCGCTACATCCGCAGCGACGATGGCGAACTGCTCGAAGTGATCGAGGACGAGCCACGCCGCCGCACCTACCACGACGACGCCGAACACCGACTAGTCGAAGCTCAAGCCGACGACACCTACTACGTCTAGAACCTCACCCCCGTCCCTCTCCGAAACTTCGATCACCCAACCCCTCTCCATGTAATGGAGAGGGGGTTGAGCTAAGCGAAGCGCAGCGGGGTGATGTCCGAACTTAGTGCAAGTCACCCGATCAATTGAATTCGGGGTCGTTTTTGATCCGCAACGATCCACGCCGCTTTTGCGTATTCAAATACAGACAGAACGGAAAGGCGTTTAGCATGATGATGGCGGGTGGGGTGATCTGGATCGCGGTGATGCTGGCGGTGCTGATCGCCGTCGTCTTGGTGATGGCTAGTCGTTATCAGGCACACCCCGATCGGCGCGATTACTTTGAGAAGCCCAAGCGCAGCGACTCGACGACGCGCAGCCACCTCGTCTTAGGCGATGATGGTGAGTTGGTCGAAATTGTCGACGATCATGACGAAGCCCCCAAGCGCAAGCGGGACGATTTGTAAGGAGCAAGCCATGTCCGAATCCGAGCTTTACCAGATCGCGCGCGAGCGCATCGACGCGCGCAACCGCCGCTGGACGTGGTGGGCGGTTGATCTGCTGGTGCTGATCCTCACCCTCGCCGCCGTCGCCTTGACTGAAGGCTCGCCGCTGTTTGCGGCTATCTTTCTGGGGTGGGGTGGCGTTTTCACTGTGCACACGATTCTCGTCTCGCTGGCGCAGTCGCGGACGAGCAGCATCGAGCGCGAAGTCGACCGGCTGCGCGCTGCCGCCGCTAACGAGGGCGTCTACGAAAAGCCCAAGCGTCAAGCGCGCGTCGAACTTTCCGAAGACGGCGAGTTGATCCCTGCCGACGATGACGATTTTGAGGATGAAACGCCTGATGCGCAGCGAAGCCGAAATTCGTAAGCAGGTCGAGGCGCGGCTCAAGCGCTGGCTGTTCCTGATTGCCGACGGTGGCTTATGGTTTGCAGCGGTCTTCTTCTACCGGAGCAGCGGCGGTTTCCTTAATTTGGGGCAATTCGCCGGGGCGGGATCACTGCTCCTGACCCTGTGGTTCGTCGTGGTCGGGCTGCACACGCTGTGGACCTTCTACGCCACCCTGCGCGACTGGCTGGTCGCAGCGCGCCATCGAGCGCGAGCGCCGCTACTACGTCATGGCGAGTGATGCCGAGAAACCCAAGCGCCAAGCGCCAGCCGTCCGCGACGCCGCCGTCTCCCGCCTCGAACTGACCGACGACGGCGAACTGATCGACTTTGAGGATTTGGACAACGAGGACTCGTATGTACCGCGAAATGGCAATCGCTAAACAGGTCGAAGCCCGCCTCAACCGGCGGGTGCTGCTGGTCGCCGACGTCGGCGCGTGGTTGTTCTATCTGTGGGTCTTTAAGTACACCTCGTTCGCCCATTTCGAGGGCATGGCGGTGCTGATCGCGCTGCTGTGGATGGGGCTGCTGGGGCTGCATTTCCTGTGGACGAGCTACGTCGAACTGCGCGACTGGCTGGTGCAGCGCGCCATCGAGCACGAGCGCCGTTTTTACGTCGCCGAGAAGCCCAAGCGCGGGCGTATCAGCGTCGCGCGAACGGATCGACTACGAATTCCCCGCATGCGGCGGACAGAACATAAGATCGCACGACGTTAGCCAAGGAGCCGGAATGGACGATGAAATCTACGCGTTAGCGCGCCAGCGGGTCAACCGGCGCAACCGGCAGATTACTTGCTCGGCTGCGAACATGCTCGGCTTGTTTATTTATCTTGCGCGCTTTTGCTGCGCTGGGCGATGTGATTCCGAAAGGCATCGGCTCGTTTATCGCGATTGCTTGGGTCGGAGCGGTCGGCGTCCACGCGATGATGGTCAGCGTGCTGCAAAACCGGGGCAGCCAGATCGACGCCGAAGTCGAACGGCTGCGCCAAGCGATCTACGACGAAAAACCGAAAAACACGTCTCGTCTCGAACTCAGCGACGATGGCGAACTGGTCGAGCTGGACGATCTCCGCACGGCTGACGAAGCGCGGCAAGATTCGCTATAATTATGCCTATCAGCTCTATCAGTACCGGAGCGCCATTCATGGCTTCCCTCGTTGGACAACAACTCGGTCCGTATACCGTGATCGCGCAGATGGGTTCGGGCGGCATGGCGACCGTCTATCGCGCCCACCACCCCCGGCTTGACCGCGACGTGGCGATCAAGATGCTGCACGAAGCCTTCCAAGAGGACCAGAACTTTATCGCCCGCTTCGAGCGCGAGGCGCAGATCGTCGCGCGGCTCGATCACCAGCACATCGTGCCGGTCTTCGACTTCGACGAATACAACGGGCGACCCTACCTCGTCATGAAGTACATCGAGGGGCGCACGCTTAAAGCCGTGCTCGACAGCCAAAGTCTCACGCTGGAGCAGATTCTCGCCCTGATGCCGCCGATCGCCGACGCGCTCGACTACGCCCACGCGCAAGGGGTGCTGCACCGCGACATCAAGCCGTCGAACATCATCATCGACAAGGATGGCGTCCCTTACCTGACCGACTTCGGCTTGGCGCGGATGGCGCAGTTGGGCGAAAGCACGCTTAGCCAAGACGTGCTGCTCGGCACGCCGCATTACATCTCGCCGGAACAGGCGATGGGCAACCGCGATCTCGACGCCCGCACCGATCTCTACTCGCTGGGGATCGTGCTCTACGAGTTGATCGTCGGGCGCGTGCCCTTCGCCGCCGATACGCCCTACGCCGTGATCCACGATCACATTTACCGCGAGCTGCCCAAGCCGAGCGAAATCGACCCGGAGATCACGCCCGAAATCGACGCCGTGCTCGAAAAAGCGCTGGCGAAACATCCGGCGGATCGCTACGCGACGGCGACCGAGATGATCGACGCCTTCCGTCAGGCAGTCGAGCATTCGCATCTGCAAGACCTCAATCCGGATCGCGCCAGTGTCGCGTCTGAGTTGCTGGCGAAGCTGCGCGATGAGCAGAACCTCACCGAGACGCTGCCGCCGGCTGGCGCTTCGGAGCGCCAGCCGGAGCAAGCCCCGCCGGTGATTCACCAGCCCTTCGAGGACGAATTCGACGATGACGAGGCGGATGATTATCCGCCCCAACGCGCGCGTGGGTTTCCCGTCCCGCCAGTTCCGCCGATCCCTCCTACCCGCCGCGATCTGCGGAAAGCGCGCAAAGAAGCGCGCCGCGAAGCCAAACGCGAGGTCAAGCGGGTGATCGAGGCGTCGTTCGACTTCAGCGACGCCAGTAAAGTCATCCAAAGTGCGGGCAACGCCGTGCGCGGCGCGATTGAAGGCATCAGCGCCAGCATGGATCCCTACGCTGACCTCGACCTCGTGCCGATGGACGATCCCGAAGCGATCCGCCGCCGCCTGCAGCAGCAGTTCAATAAGCGCAAGGACTTCATCGGACATCTGGTGTCGTTCGTGTTCGTTAACGCCATCCTTTGGGTGATTTACATGAGCGGCAGCGGCATCCTGACCAACTTCATCCACGATCCGAACATCGACACGCTGCTCGTCGGCTTCCCGTGGCCCCTGATCGTCCTGCTCGGTTGGGGATCGGGATTGGCTGCCCACGCCGTCGAGACGTTCTACGTCACCGGTCGGCGCGCGCGCCAGCGGCTGCGGCTGATCCAGTCCGAGTTCTATCACGTCTACGGCGAAGACTGGACGCGCGCCGACCGCAAGGAACTGCGCAAAATCCGCGACCGCGTCCAGCAGCCGATCACCAAGCGACGCGAGTTTTTCGAGCATTTGGGCGTCTACGTGCTGATCAACCTGATGCTGTGGATGATCTTCAGTTTTAGCGGCGGGTTCCCGCTGGACGGATTCCCGTGGCCCCTGATTGTTTCGCTGGGCTGGGGGATCGGCTTGGTGATCAACGCCTTCGAAGCCCTCTCTGCCGGGGTGAACGAACGGGCACTCCAGCGCGCTGTCGAGCGCGAGCAGGATCAGCTTTACGAGACGGGGAAGCGCAAGCGTCAACAGTTCGACGAGCCGCACACCAGCCTTGACGATCTCGACGTCGCGGCGCCGCGCGTCCGCTTAACGCAGGACGGCGAGTTCACCGACAGCATGATCGAGGAAATTGAATCCGACGAAAAACCCAAGCGCTCGCGGCGTTAGCGAGCGCCCGGTCTGAGGAGGTCTGCCCCAAACCGGGTATAATGATTGGCGCTGTGTGTTTATTGGAAGGAAAAAGCCTTGTTGCAGTCAATCGTAGTCAAGCGCATCGAGCGGGTTTATCGCCTACGGATGCTGTTCGTATTTCACCTCGCGCTATACGGACTGGCGCTGATCGTCTTGACCGCCGTCAGCTTGCGCCAACCGGTCAGTTGGCTCGGCATCATGATCGCCGTTTGGCTGCCGCTGCTGCTGGCGCACGCCCTGTTCCAGAGTCTCTATGAACTGCGCGAGCGCTGCGTCGATCAACCGCAGCCTGCCGAAGCTTTCAGCCCGGCGCTGCGCCCGGTCGACCTCTACGACGAACAGGGCAACCTCGTCGGCGAGGAACAGGCGCTCGACTTCCTCCCCGCTGCCACCCGCCGGCGCTAACCTTAATCAGCAATTATGTCGTAGGGGCGGGTTTCAAACCCGCCCCTACACGATCCCGCTCGAATAATCACCCCAATTTCCGCGCCCGCAGTCCGACGAACAGCGGGATTTCGTCGTTCGCCCGCCGTTCGGCTTTGGTTGCGCCGGTCTCGAAAGTCGTGATCTCCTGCAACTCGTCGATCAACAGTCCGCAGGCAGCCAAGCCGTTGATGTAGTGGCTCAGCGGGCGGTGAAAGCTGATGCTGACGCCGCCGTCGCTGCGTTTGCTCCGTCCGCGCTTGCCGTAAGGCTTGAGCGGCACCGCCAGCGGCGTCAGGTAGCGGTCAATCCGCCGGAAGCGTAAGTCGCGCTGCGAGTCGTGCTCCCAACCGCTCTGGCGCGGGATGCGAAAACAGGGATGCGTCATCAGGATCACCAGCCGACCGCCCGGTCGCAGCGCCCACGCCGCCGACTCCAGCACCGCCGCCAGCGGATTCATGTCCTGAATGCTGAGCAGAAAGACGACTGCGTCGCACGTCGCCGGGTCGAGCGCGCTCAGTTGCGCCAGCTTGCGCGCATCACCCTGCAGAAAGCGACCGTCGCCGCGATGCCGTCGCTGCGCCAGCGCGAGCAAGCGTGGGCTGATCTCGACGCCGGTATAGTGCGCGCCAGTGCGGGCGACGTAGGGCGCCAGCACGCCCTGTCCCGCGCCCACGTCGAGCAGGCTTTCGCCCGGCTGCAAGTCGAGCAGGTCGAGCACGGCGGGAATCGCCAGCTTGCGGTGATGGTCGCTGCCATCAGCGCCCATCCAACCGTCATACCACTGGGCGAGCGGTTCCCAGCCAGCGGTTTTCGTCGGGTCACGTTTGGGGGATTTAGGCATCTTGATCTCCTCACAGAAACAACTTAGGGGCAGCGCAGCACCAGCGTCAGAGCGATCCGGCTGTTCGCCAGATACGATCGACGGCACTAAAACGCGCTGGGTTGTATCCGTTGTGGTGAGATCGAGTGAATTTACCTGCGCGTCTTAGTGAAGCAAAGAACGCAGGCGCGTGATGATGCCCATAGCGAAGGTTTCCTGTAGACCGAAATGGGTCAGTACGTTCCAATTATCCTAACTGAAATTTGCGGGATCGTCAATCTTCTGAGCGGAATGTTTCGGCTGTGGCGCGATGGGTTTAGACCCCAGCGCTACCAAAACGCGCCCTACTGAAGGGGTCGCCCGAAACGAGGTATCACTGGCGCATCACTGATTGGCTGAAAGCTGACGAGCTGATCGCTGACTGCTGCTCAAATGAAAACGCCGGAAGGGCTGCTGTTTTGTGCGGACGCTTCCGGCGTTTCTATGAGGTTGGGTCCCGCTGCTAACGGGGCTGCCCTGCCACAGGCAGGTGTCCTGCAAGCAGGATCAGGATCAGACTGCGGGTGCGCGGCGGACATCGGCGGCTCCCTGTCGCTGAGTCTTCGGGCTGAAGCGCAGTTTCAACTGCTGCCACAGGCTCGTATTGATCACGACCGGACCTTGTTCGCTCGCATCACGGAGAAGCTTGCCGTTAGCACGCCGACGCTCGGCGTCACGCAGACGATCTTCGTGCAGCAACTGCACAGTGTAGCTTGAAACCAACATGGTTATTGCTCTCCTTAGCTTGAAACCTTCCCTATTAAAGCAGAAACTCACCCCCGATCCACCCGACAGGGGGATAGGCTTCTACCTGTCCATCAGTACAGGTTCTTATGGATTTTTAAGAACTGTTTAAATCCGTTTTGAACCATCGTGAACCACTCGATCATAAAGCATTTTGCTGAGATTGGCAAGAGGGGGATTGAGGGGTATAGGAGAGGTCGGGAAGGTTCTACTTTACCCCACCCCCGCCCCCTCCCCGACTTCAAGGAGGGGAGAGTACCTCATCGATCTGAAATGGAAGTCTCTAGAAGTATCTAGTTTGTAGACTGCTGAACGATCTTCAAGGCGTACCGAAAGCACCATGCGTGGCGACTGTTCTTGAAACACCACGACTTTACTACTCCAATGTTTCTGGAAGCGAGGCTATTTACAGACGCGGGCTTGCTCCCCTCCCTGAAGTCGGGGAGGGGCTGGGGGTGGGGTGATCGCTACGATCCGGCGTAGACGTAGACGGTCGTCTCGGCGCTCTGGTAGTCGGGGCGGAAATCGTTGTTGATGATCTGCAGCATTTCCGGCGTCCAGCGCTCGAAGCGCAGCTGCGGGTTAAGCGCCGGTTGGTAGAGCAGCACCATTGGGTAATCGCCGCGTGCCAGCGCGTCGAGGAACGGCTGCTGATCCCAGACCCCGGCGATTGCCAACTGGCTCATCTCGAACGGCTGCAGCAGAATCGGCTTGCCGTTGAGCACCAACAAGCCCATCTGCTCGTCGGCGAGGATCGGCGCGTCGGTATTGCGGATGGTCTCGACCAGCCGGTCGTATTTGAACAGGTCGGTAGCGCTCGCCCGCGTGATCGGCGCGTACTGCGCGGCGCTCAAGCCGGTCGCCATCGTCACCGCGTAGGCGAGCGCCAGCAGCGCAGCGGCTCGCAGCGGAAACAGCTGCCGTGGTCCGCTGCGCGTTAAGGCGATCACGCCGCCCGCCGCCAAGCAGAACGCCGCCGAGAGTTCGAACAAGTAGTTCACGTCCGAGCCGACTTTGCTGATCGTCAGGGCGACGACCACCGCGCCGACACAGTAGGACGCGATCAACCACCACGCCGGGCGACCGAAGATCGCGCCGATCACGAGGTAGATCGCGCCCGCCGCGATCAGCAGCGGGAAAGCGCGCAGGACCTCGTCGACGTAGTGGGTGATCAAATCGGGATTGAAGGCGTTGACGTTCGCCGTGACGATGTGAAAGAAGATGCCGCCCTGCGTGGCGACAGTCAGCACGGCGAAGATGCCCATGACCATGCAGCCGAACAGCACTGCGAACAGCAGCGCGCGGAAGCGCTCGCCCCGCCCCCAGACGTAGGCGAACGCCGCCAGCGGTGCCGTCAATAAATAAGTTTGGCGCGTGTAGGCGGCGGCAGTCAGCAGCAGCACCCCGACGATCAAGCCCCAGCGCCGCCGATACCAGCGGGCGACGACCCATAACCCGGCGAGGCTCAGCGCCAGCGCCAGCGCATCGATCCGCGCCAGCGCCGACCAGTAGAAAATGTACGGGATCGCCGGGAGCGTTAGCCCGGCTGCCAGCGCCGCGATCCAGTCTTTGGTGATGGTCTGCACCGTCAGCGCGAGGAAGATCGCCGCCGCGCCGCCGCTGATCAGCGAGATCAGCCGCCCGTACCACAGCGCTGCCCCAAAGCGATCCACAAACGGGACTTGCGCCAGCACGTACAGCGGCGGGTAGTTGGTGATCGTATAAGGTGGCACGCTCAGATCGGGGCGGTAGATGTTCTCGCCGCGCGCCAGCCGCACCGCCTGATCGAGCAAGGGACCCTCGCCGTAGTTAAGCGTGTACGGGTCATCCAGCGCGACCTGCGCGTTTTGCGCCAGCAGGATTAAGCCCTGCGCTTGGGTGATCAGCAGGACGATCAACGCCGCGCCGACGACGATCCAACTGAAGATGGTTCGCGGCGTCCGCCGCCGCGCGGGTGAGTCGTGGGTGAATGTTTGTGTCATAGCGCGTAAGGATAACCCAAACTGCGCTAAAATTTGATCCGTAGTTTCGGCGTTTAGTAGGAGAATTCTCGAATGGAAGCCAAGCCGTATGCCTTCAAAATCGGTGCGATCGATTGTCTCGTCTTTCCGGAAGCGGTCAATACGAACATCGAGGAGCGCATTCGCAGCGTTTTCATCGACGATCCGCAGCCGATTTTGCGGGCGCTGCGCGACCTCACCCAGCCGCAGTCGTTTTGCCGGAACATCCTCGCCTTGAAGATCGGCGACGAGCGCGTGCTGATCGACGTGGGCGAGGGCAACCTCAACCCGAAAGAGCCATCCACGTTGATCGCCGACCTCGACGCGCAGGGGATGCCTGCCAGCAGCATCACGACGATCATCATCACCCATTTCGACGGCGACCACATCGGCGGGCTGCTCGACGAAGCGGGCAAATCGGCGTTCGCCAACGCGCAGTTGATCGTCCCGGAACCGGAGTATCGCTACTGGATGAGCGAGGACACGCTCGCCAACATCCACCCCGACCGCGCCGATCTGCTCGAGCGGACGTTCACGGCTTACGCGGATCGGCTGCATATTCTTGGCGCGACCGCCGAAATTCTGCCCGGTGTGCATTACGTCCCGGCATTTGGGCATAAGCCGGGGCAGTGTGCCGTGCTGATCGAGTCCGAGGGTGCTCGCCTGCTGCACGTCGCCGACGCGGTGCACACGGTCGCCCAGTTGAACGAGCCGGAGAGCGTCCCCAAGTTCGACCTCCAGCCGGAAGTCGCCATCCAGACCCGCCTCGACCTGCTCGACCGCGTCGAACAAGAGAATCTACAGATGATGGCGTATCACTTCACTTTCCCCGGCGTCGGCTTGATCCAGCGCGAGGGCGAGCAGCGCGTCTGGATTCCGAACGACTGAAAAGCACCCCTAAATCCCCACTTTAAAAGCCTTCTGCGAGCTATCTTTACCCCCTCTCTACGTAGTGGAGAGGGGGCAGGGGGTGAGGTCAAAATTGCTCCTTGACCTTGACGTTGCGTCATAGTTTATGCTGATTTCGAACGAGTGAAGGAGCCAAACTGTGTACACCGTCAAGCAGTTGTGCGACCTCGCGGGCGTGACGCCGCGCACCTTGCACTACTATGACCAGATCGACCTGCTCAAACCGTCGGCGGTGGGCGAGAATGGCTATCGCTACTACGACGACGAGTTGCTGCTGCGGCTGCAGCAAATCCTGTTCTACCGCGAACTCGATTTGGGGCTGCTGCAAATCAAGGACGTGCTCGACGCGCCCGACTTCGATCTGGTCGACTCGCTGCAAGGACACCGCGACGCGCTGCAAGCACGGATCGACCGGCTGCAAACGCTCGTTCACACGGTTGACAGCACGATCATGCACTTGGTAGGAGAGGTCAAGATGAGTACCGATCAAATTTTCAGCGGCTTCAGCGAGGAAAAGCAGCAGCAGTACGAGGAAGAAATCGCCAACGACCCGCGCTACGATCAGGACAAGGTCAAGGAATCACAGCGCAACTGGGGCAGCTACAGCAAGGCGAAGAAAGACCAGATTATGCAGGAAGGCAAGGACATCTACGCCGACCTGCTGGAGGTGATGGATAAGGGCGCGGGCAGCCCCGAAGTGCAGGCGATCATGGGGCGCTGGCACCAACATCTACGTTACTTCTACGAGCCGACGCCGGAAATCCTGCGCGGCTTGGGGCAGATGTACAACCAGAGTCCCGACTTCAACGCCAACTTCCAGAAGCTGCACCCGGATTTGCCCGCCTTCTTGGAGCAAGCCGTCACGATCTACTGCGACGCGCTCAACCCTGAGGCGTAAGTAAAAACACCGACCCGCTCGAATATAGTGGGTCGGTATCTTCAGATTGAGCGAAGCGAAACTAGTTTCCGACGATTGTCGTCGGCAGCGGTCGCCCCTGCCAGACTTCGTCGTAATTTGGACCCATCGTGTCCTTCGGCACCCAGAGCACCTGACACGACCACGCGATCTCATAGAAAGCTTCGGTCTCATCGAGACCATAGACCCACGCGCTCTCGCCCACGCCGATGATCGCGGGTGGTTCGGTCTGCTTGTATGGCTCCCAGTAAAGCGCCGCCGCGCTCACGAATTTTCCTACCACCGCGTCGTCCAGCGGCGGGATGGGACAAGCCGCGTCGAACTCTCCCGTCGTGATGTTGTCAATAACGACGTCGTCAATGGCGGAGATCACCAAACTGTCGAAACCACCGGCGTTTTGGAGCGAGGCAAACGCGCCAACGCCAAAATCTGCTGTAGGAGCAGTCACGTTGGCGACCACCGTGCCATCACGATATCCGGTGATCGTCAAGTCATGAAACGACTCGTAACCAAACTGGATTGAGGATTGCAGGCTGGCAAACTGGAGTGTCAAAACACCGCCAAAACTGCCCAACGTCATGCCGTAAACGTAGGGGAGCGGTGCATACCCTGAATAGGTCTGCCAGTCGCCGCTGTTCGAGATGAAGGTGATCCCCGGAACCGTCAGCGAGGCAGCAGGGACATTGCCCCCGAATCCCTCAAAGTCGGTCGAGTAGCCCTCAGCCGACAGAGCGGAGAATGGAACGACACTCACCAGAATGCAAGCGATGCACATCAAGACAAAGATACGACGACGCATGATCATGAACAGACCCCCTTGTGTTGACCGCGAGTAGCAAGATAACTCAATCACACTGCCACTGACGTACAACCCATATTATAGAAAAATTCAATATCTGCAACTGCATCCACTCTGCTGCTGAAGCCGTCACTTACGCTAAAATAGACTGGGTTGTCAGCGATTTTACGAACTTCAGCAACGAATTGTGGGGATTCAGCATTGGGCGACGTAATCACACTCGACGAGGCGCAGGCGCGGCGGATGGCGCTCCACGCGACCGGCAAGCAGCTCGTCTTCACCAACGGACATTTTGACCTGCTCCACGTCGGGCATCTGGATTATCTGGAAAAGGCGCGGGCGTTAGGCGATGCGCTTTACGTCGGCGTCAACGGCGACGCCAGCACCACCCGGCTCAAGGGCGCGGGCAGACCGCTCGTTCCGGCGGTGGAGCGGGCGCGGCTGATCGCGGCGCTGGAGCCGGTCACGGCGGCGATCGTCTTCGAGGACGACACTGCCGACGCCATCTTGCGCGCCTTACAGCCGGATATTTACGTCAAAGGGGGGGATTACCGGAATAAACCGCTGCCGGAGCGCCCGACCGTGCAGGCGTATGGCGGCAGTATCGTGCTGATCGACTATCTGCCCGATCACAGCACGTCGGCGCTGATCGCCAAAATCAAGGCGCTACCGGACTAAAACACCACCGTAAACGGCGATACTGATGCCAATACCCAGTACGACCGCGAATAAGCCAATGCCAATCCCCGTGAGCAGCGCGCGCAGCATCGTCCGCGTCGCGGACGGGCGGGCTTGCGGACGCGGCAGTGGCGTCACGACCGCCGCCTGAGCAGTTTGGACGGCTACTTCGCGCTTGCGTTCCGCCCGCAGCAGCAAACGAAGCTGGCGCCGCGCTTCAGTGTTGAGCGGATTAATGGCGATGATGTTCCTCAGGCAGACTTTCCGGTCGTCTTCGTCTTCGAGGACTTGCAGCAGCGATAACCAGACCCGCTCGTCGTAGGGGTTCGCGACCGCTGCTTCGCGCCAGATGTCGTGAGCAGCGCGCGCTTCGCCCAACGCCAGCGCTTCGTCGCCCGCTTCCAGCAAATCACTTAGTTTGGCGTCGTGAAGCAAGCCTTCTGCATTCATCAATCGCCCTAGTCCCTGCCATCGAATCGAAAGTGCTAAATCAACTACTGCTGCCACCAGTCACCCGGATATTCATCTGAAGTATCGCTCGTCAACTGCGACAACGACCCGTCATTTTGGTCCAGAATATATATATCATACGCACCATCCGGGTTGCTCGCAAAAGCGAGATAGCGCCCATCAGGACTCAGCACCGGGTAGATGTCGTCAGCCGGGCTGCGATACAACGGCAGCGACGACCCGCCACCGATCGCACTCTTGACGTAAATGTCGGAGTTGCCCGGATCGTTCGAGGGGACGGCGGAGAAAATGATTTGGCTGCCGTCTTTCGACCAACGCGGCGTCGATTCGGTATAGGACTGCCCATCATTGGTGATCGGCACCTTGCCGCCGGTGTTGACGTCGATGCTCACGATGTCGACGGTCGGGTTTGCCGTGTTGGTGACCCGCCGCACCACCGCGATCTTGTTGCCGTCCGGCGATAGCGCCGGATTGGTGTACTCGTCGTCGTCGTCGGTTAGCTGGCGCACGACCTCGCCGCCCGCCGTCTGGCTCAGGTCGAGCAGGAAGACCTGCGTCGTCTGGCGCTTGTCGGTCGTGGCGATGAAGACCACCTTTTGCCCGAACTGACCGCCATAGCGCGGCTGCTGTGGGCTGAAAATATTCTGCCCCGTCCAGCGCTCCGGGATCAACTCCTTCTGCGTGCCGTTCAAGTTAATCGCCTCAATCGAGGAGGAGTACAGCAGTTCATCATAGACGGTGTAAATCACGCGGTCGCCGCTCGGCGCAAAGTTGATGTCTTTGCCGAGCGCGTCGCCAATCGAGTTGAACTGGGTGCCGAAGTCAAAATCATAGTAACCCAGCGGCAGATACCCGGTACTCAACATATCTTCACCGCCCCACAGCGCCAGCCGACCGTTCAAGCCCAGCGGCGGCGGCAGCACGGCTTGCGTCGGCGGATTGGTCGCCTGCGGGGTTGGCGTCCACGTCGGCGGCAGCGTCGCGGCTGAGCTGGTCGGCGTGTCCGACGGAACTGTCGTCGCGATTGCCAACTGGGTTGCTGTCGCCGCGATGGACGTTCCGGTCGCTTGGTCAGCAGCGGCGGTTGAGGTCAGCACGTTGCCGGTCGCCAGCGCCGCGACCGCTTGCGCCGTCGCACGTTCATCGTTTTGCCGGTTGTTGTTGCCGATGATCACCACCAGCGCGATGATCAGGATGACGATCACCGCCACGCCGCCAATCCCGATGATCAGCGTCATCTGGCGGCGGCTCACGCCCGCGACCACTTCCTCGGACTCAGCAGCGGTTTTCTTCTCGCGCGCTTTGGTTTGCAAGGCATCCAAAGCGCGTTGAGCGCGCTCGTTGTTGGGGTTGATGTGCAGCACGTTACTCAGGCAAATGCGCCGCTCGTCGTCGGTATCAACCACCGATGCCAGCCAGAACCAGCCTTTTTCGTTCTTTTCGTCGATTTCGACGACCTGCTCAAATAATTCGCGCGCCTCGGCGCGTTTGCCCTCGCGGGCGGCTTCAATGCCCCGGCGCAGGCGGTCGGCAACGTCGTTTGGAGTACTCACTACTTCAACCTCAGCGTGTTATAAAACTGATCGATTGCGGATTGCGGTCGTTGGACGTGATCGGCTGGATGTCCCCCGCCAGATCGACGGCGTACCACCGGAAGTGATCGCCCTGACGATTCGACGCGAACACGATCCAGCGGCTGTCCGGCGTCCATGCCGGGGTGCGATCTTCCGCGCCGTTATCGTCCACCGTCAGCAGGAAGGGGCGCTGTCCGTCGGCGTCCATCACGTAGATGTCGCCGTCCCCGCCGCGATTGCTGACGAAGGCGATGCGCGTGCCATCCGGCGACCATGCCGGCGAGTAACTGCTCTGAGCGTCGTCAGTCAGTTGGGTGATGTTCGCGCCGATGGTGGACATGGTATAGATTTCGCTGAAACCGGGACTATTCAGGTCGGAGGCGTAAACGATCTGCTTGCCATCCGGCGAGAACGACGGATCGAAGTCGCGGGCGTCATTGCCCGTCAAGCGGGTCAAATTGCTGCCATCGGCGTCGATGATCCAGATTTCTTCGGCGCTCACGGTAATGTCGGTGGTGACGCCGGTTTCCGGCACTTGAGTGGCTTGACCGTCAAGCGTGCCATCCGAGGAGAAGACGATCTGCCTGCCGTCCGGCGACCATGCCGGATGCGCGACGACCGACGCATTGATCGACGTAAGCTGAGTCACGGTCGTGGGGTCGGCGATGTTGGCGACGAACAATTCCGGCAGCGATGGATTTCCGGCATCGTCGAACAGGTAGCGCACAAAGGCGATCCGCTGCCCGGTGGGGTCAACGGCGACGTCGGTGTAACCGCCGGAATCGCCCGCTGCGAGCTTGACTTCGCCGATGCCGTTCGCCTGCCCCCGGTAGAGGCTCGGCAGCGAGGCACCCGGATCGACATCACTGTAGATCATCATGAAGCTGCTCAGCGGCAGCGGTGTCACTGTTGGCGAGGGCGTCTCGGTCGGCAGCGGCGTGAATGTCGGGGTGAAACTCGGCGGCAGCGTGATCAAGTTGGGATCAAGCGAGACGATGATCCCCGGCAGGACGGTCGCGGTCGGCGCGCGAGTATCGGGCGTCGGCGTGTTGGTCTGGTCGACGATCATCGCGGCGAAGGTCGCCTGCACGTCCGGCGTCGGCGTCGCCGGATTACCGGCGTTCAGCGACGCGACGACCGCCATGACCACGACCGCGACCACCGCGAACGCCACCACTGCGGCGGCGATCAGGTAGACGTTGGTGCTGCCCGACGAGAGACGGGGCAGGTCGGTGGACGAGCTGCCGGTGCTCCGGGCAGACGCGGACTCGGCGGGTACTTCGACACCCAGCCGATGCAGCGCCTCACGGGCGCGATTGTTATCGGGGTTGACCTGTAAGGCGCGCTCCAGATAGAAACGCCGCTCGTTGAGCGTATCAACCACCGATGCCATCCACATCAGGGCGAGTTCGTTGTTCGCATCGCCGCTCAGGACTTGCAGGAGCAGCCGCCGCGCCGCGAGCTTATCGCCTCGCTTCGCCGCATCGATCCCTTCACGCAGTTTCGTCGTCATGTTCCCTGACAATGGAGTTCTCCTATCTAGGAGCGGCTAGACGCCTCTGGATGCTAGTGCAAGCACAATTACAACCGCCAGCACGATCAGAACCCCGGCGACCACGCCAAAGGTGAGCAAAATCCGGTTATCTCTCGCGCTGCGCCGGTAAGCCATCCGCTTGAGCGTCTCGCGCGCGGTCTCGTTGTTCGGGTTGACTTTGAGCACACGCTTGAGCCATTCGCGCCGTTCGGCTTTCGAGTCGGCGATTTTTGCCATCCACATCATCGCGCGTTCGTTGTTCTGATCCGTTTTCAGAACTTGCTCGAACATCAGCCGCGCGGCTTTCTTGTTGCCCGCTTTCGCCGACGAGATCGCCATATGCAGCAGTTCCTCGCGGTTTGGGGCTTGCGATTGATTTTCAGGAGCCTCAAAAAATGTCATTGCGATACCTCGTATCGGTGCTCTACTCTCTACTATAGCATCATGTCGAGTACACGCTGAGCTACCGGCTTGGGCAAGAAACGAAAATGATATGAATTATTTCCTAAAAATGTCTTTTTCATCCCTTAATGATTAGTTTATTCGTGTTTCCAAGCGCCGATACTTTACCTTTTTCATAATCGATGCGCAACGCGACGGTCGTTCGTCAGTGCAGCCCGCTGAGCAGGAAAAACAGGTAGACCACGAGGATCACCAGCAGCATCCCGTCGATGCGATCGAGCACGCCGCCGTGACCCGGCAGAATATCCAAGCCCTCGACGTGCGAGTCTTTAATGTGAAAGTGACGCTTCAACCCCGATTCGACCAGATCGCCCACAATGTCGAAAAATGGGCAGATCAAGATCAGCAGCGCCGTTTGCGCCGTCAGTTGATCAGCGAAGTGGAGCAGCAGCAGCGACAGGACAATCCCACCGATCATGCCGACGATCGCGCCTTCGACCGTCTTCTTGGGCGAAATTGTCGGCGCGAGTTTGGTTCGCCCGAACAAGCGACCGCCCACGTAAGCGAAACTGTCGGTGCTCCACGTCAAGCACAGGATCAGCAGCAGCCATAATTTACCGTCGGGCAGGGCGCGGATGGCGATCAAGCTGGCGCTGGGAAAGCCGACGTAGAGTACGCCGATCAGCGTCATGCCCGCTTGCAGCAGGCTGCGCCTGACGTCACGGTGATGGCGCAGCGTTTCCAGCGCGAAGGTCACCACCACGCCGATCAGCAGCGCTGCCAGCCCGATCAGCGGTTCGTTGAAGTGAAACGCCAAGATCAAGCCGAGCACCATCGGCACGCCGATCAAGCCGCTGCCTTGCGACGGTCGGTTACGTGCGAAGACGTAAAACTCGATCACGCCGACGACGGCGACCAGCGCCACCAGCAGCGTAAAGGGGATTCCGCCCAACAGCGCCGCCACGACGACGATCGGTCCAGCAACGACCGCCGTGAGTAAGCGTTGAGTTAAATTCGATAGCGGCACTTCAGCCACGTCAGCCATAGGCGACCAAAACCGGAACGATTGTGTGTCCTTTCCCGTTAATTTTAGCAAAGAATCGTTCGGGCTGCTTATCCGCCGTGAATTGGGACGTGGTGCGGATCGAGCGCGCGTAGGGACGCAGCGCGCTGCGCCCCTACAAATCACCATTCCCAGTGGATAAATCCAGCTTGATGTACAATCAAATTGAGCCAGCGGGAGAGACAGTATGAACGATTCGATCATTCAACACGCGCTTGCCGAATTCACCAGCCCGGACCCAGCCCAACGAGTTGCGGCGCTGCGGCAGGTGCGCGATTATCTGCGCCAACCGCAGCAGGACGACCGCATCACCGCCGCGCTAGTTCCCCTGCTGCACGACTCTGATCCCAACGTTCGCCGGTTAACGGCGCAAGCGCTCGGTCGCAACGGCGATCGGCAGGCGGTCGAGCCGCTGCTCGAAGCGCTGTTTGACCATTATGCCGCCGTCCGCGCGGCAGCGATCGACGCGCTCGGCTTGCTGGGCGATCGCGCTGCCGTCCCGCAACTGCTGAGCGCACTCTACGATGACTCGGTCTACGTGCGCTTCGCTGCCGCCAATGCACTCGGACAAATCGGCGACCCACGCGCCGTGATCGACCTGATCCACATGCTCGACAACGACGACATCCCGGTCGCGATGATGGCGGCACAAGCGCTCTACAAGATCGGCACGCCGGAAGCGCTGGCGGCGATCCAGCACTTGAAGCGCGGCGACGAGTACGATTTCAGCGTGCCGCCGCAGCCCGAAGCCGACGAGGAACCGCACGAGGCTTTCCGGGGCATCCCCTCCGACCTGTTCGAAAGTCTGCGCGAAACCGAAGATGAGGAAGTCGGAGCGCCCCCACCGCGCGAAGCTGCCGCCCCGCCGCCGGCGGCTGCACCTTCACCCGCACCGACTGCCACCGCCGAACAGCAGCAACAACAGCAGCAACAACAGCAGCAACAACAGCAGCAACAACAGCAGCAACAACAGCAGCAGCAGCAACAACAGCAGCAACAACAGCAGCAGCAGCAACAACAGCAGCAACAACAGCAGCAGCAACAACAGCAGCAGCAACAGCAGCAACAGCAGCAACAACAGCAGCAACAACAGCAGCAGCAACAGCAGCAGCAACAGCAGCAGTTACAAGACCACCACGTCGTCAACCCGGTGCAGTTTTCCGCCTACTACCCGCCTGAAGCCGTCAGCGACGTCTGGTATCCGCTGCGTGCCTACGTCTTTCGCGCTAGCGCCGCTGACGCCGTCAGCGCCGACGCCGCCCGCGAATTGGGTGGGCTGCTCTCGGCTTTCCGCGAGGTCGTGCGGACGGCGCTGGGCAGCGTAACCACCGGCGCGCTGATCACGGCGACGCCCGATCTACCCGGCTTCCAGTTCAACCCGCCGAGCGCGCAGATCGGCTTTTACGAGGACTGGCATCGCTTCGACTTCAAGCTGCGCGCGACCGCCGCGACCGCCGATCAAGCCAGCAACGGGCGGATCACCTTCACCGTCGAGGGCGTGATCGTCGCCGACGTGCCGATCTCGATCTTCGTCGGCTCGGCGGAGGATGGCGCGAGCAGCGCGGCGCCGGTCAGCGCGACCCGCCCGGTCTACCAAGCCATTTTTTGCAGCTACAGCCATCAGGATACGCAGATCGTCGAGCGGGTTGAGCGGGCGTACAAAGCGCTCGGCTTGGATTTTCTGCGCGATGTGGTGATGCTCAAGAGCGGGCAGGATTGGAACGCCGAACTGCTGCGGATGATCGACCGCGCCGACATCTTCCAGTTGTTCTGGTCGAACACCGCCGCTGCCTCGAAATACGTCTGCGAGGAATGGAAGCACGCGCTCAGCCTGCATCGTCCGCTGGGCTTCATCCGCCCGGTATACTGGCAGCAGCCGATGCCGCCGCCCCCGCCCGAACTGGGGGCGATCCATTTCGCCTACGAGCCGGACCTCGACGACTGATCGGCGGCGGTTACTGCGAGATTACAGGTTGATGATTACGGTCTGAGTCTGCGCCGAATCAGTGTTACAATGGTGACACGCTCAGGTCGAGACAATTGATGGAGGTTCATATGCAGGTGAACTTGTTTTGGGTCGTGCTGCTGCCCTTGATCGCCGGTTCGACGATGGTTATCGTGGTCTATCTCGTCATGCATGAAAAACACGACCACGAGGAATACTACGTGCCGCCGCAGCCAAGCCCTCGCTCCGAGCGTCCCGCCGATCCCGATGCGATGATGACCGCTGAAATCACCGGCACGGAGCAGTTGAGCGCCTCGCCGATCATCGACGAAGAAGCCAAGCGTCACGCCGAGGAAGAACGGGAATAGCGGTCCACAAATTTGATCTATCGGTAGGGGCGCACGGCTGTGCGCCCCTACGTGACCTCACCCGCTAGGAGTCATCCCCCTGAAGCGCTTCACAACCCGTTATCTCGCGCCGCTGCTGCTGATCGCGCTGACACTGGCGTTCTTCTATCGCTTGGCGTTCACCGATTCGATCCTCGCGCGTGGCGATACCTTCACCTACTTTTATCCCTACTGGCACGTCCGTAACGCTGCTCTGCTGAGCGGTCAGTTACCGCTCTGGTCGCCCGATCTGTTCATGGGCGTGCCGCTGCTCGCCAACAGCCAGTTAGGGACGTTCTACCCGCCCAACTGGATCGTCGCGCCGCTCGATCCGCCCGATGGCATCCGCGTCAGCATTCTGCTGCACGTCGCATGGGCGGCGCTGGGGACGTATCTGCTGGCAAAGCGAACGCTCGGCGTCGGGCGACTCGCGGCACTGACGGCGGCGGTGATCTTCGCCTTCGGCGGGCACATTGGCGCGCACGTCGAGCAGATCAACCAGCTTCAGGGTCTCGCGTGGCTGCCGTGGCTGATCTACCTGTTCGACCGCGCGCTGAGCCGCCCGATCTCCGGCACGATCCTGCTCGGGATCGGCTTAGCGCTGCAATTCTTCACCGGGCACACCCAGACCGTCTTTATCACCGGCGTCGCGCTGGCGATTTACACCCTCTGCACGCGACCGGTGCGCGGGGTGATCACCCTAGCGGGCGCGGGCGTCATCGCGCTGATCCTCGCCGTGCCCCAGTTGATCCCGACGCTCGAATTGACCGGTCTCTCCAACCGGCGCGGCGGACTGAACGTCAATCAGGCGACGGCGTTTTCGTTCAGCCCGTTCGTGACCGGGCGCGGCTTGCTGCCGAGCTTCGACACGCTGATCTTCGGCGAGTACGTTGCCTATCCCGGCGTGATCGGCTTGGGGTTGGCGATTTTAGGCGCATTGTCAGGATGGGCGGGTTTCAGGCAAACTGAAGGTTTGCACCCCGCCCCTACACGACGGCGACTCTTTCTCCCCCTCTCCCTATGGAGAGGGGGTCGGGGGGTGAGGTTGTCTCCCCGCGCCACGTGGCTGATCGTGGCGCTGGTCGGGCTGGCGCTGGCGTATGGGTTGTACAATCCGCTTTACTGGCTGCTGGCGACTTTGCCGGGTTTCAACCTATTTCGCGTCCCGGCGCGCTGGCTGGCGCTGTTCGCGCTCGGCACGGCGATGCTGGCGGGGCTGGGGGTAGAGGCGCTAATTACGGGGGCGCACAGCCGTGCGCCCCTACAGCCAACTAAGCGAGATTCCCGCGTAGGGGCACGGCGCGCCGCGCCCCTACCTTGGCGTTCTTTGCGCCTTGGCGGTTTAAAAAATCTGCTGATTCCCGTGTTGGTTGTCGCTGCGCTGGCGGCGCTGTCGCTGCTGACGCTGCGGCAGAATGACGGCACGCCGGTCAGCTTACCCACGTCGATCACGTTGATCGCGTGGACGGCAGCGCTGATCGTCTTGCTCATCGGCGTCTGGCGGCGACTGCCGCTGCTGCTGATCGGCGGCGTGGTGGTCGAGTTGTGGCTGGCGGCGCTGATCATGCCCTACAACTGGTTAATCCCGCCGGACGCTTACAGCGGTCAGCGCTTCACCGAGAGCCAATTACTGGCAGATCAAGCCGATCAAACCGTGCCGGGGCGCGTCCTCAGTATCAGCGGCTTGCTGTTCGATCCGGGCGACCGGGCGACGCTCGAAGTGCGCTACGCCGATCTTCCGGCGGAAGCGCGGGCGCTCGCCTTCGATGCCGTCAAGCTGAAGGAGACGCTCGGCGCGAACCTGCCGCTGATCTGGGGCATTCCCAGCGTCGATGGCTATGACGGCGGCGTGCTCCCGACCGCCGATTACACCGCGTTCACCTCGCTGCTCTTGCCCGCTGGCGAACTCCGCACGGTCGATGGGCGACTGCGCGAAATTCTTGCTCAGCCGGAGTGCGGCGGCGCCTGCATCCCCGATCAGCGCTGGCTCGATTTGATGGGCGTGCGCTACCTGATCACCGACAAGGTGTATGACCTCGTGAACGACGGCGTGTTCTACGACACGACCTTCGCCCGTACCGGCGAAGTGACCTACGCCAACCGGCAAGCCTTCGTCAGCACGGCGGTGGACGTGCTCTGCAATCCGTGCGACGACCTGCGCGTCAGCATTGATGGCGTTGATCTGGCGGCGGGTGACCGCGTCAGCGTCGGTGATTACACCCGCGTCCGCTTCGCCATCGATCCGCCAAGCGCGCCGGATGCCGTGACCGTCGAAACGGGCGGATCGGTGCGGGCGGTGACGCTGGTCGATACCCGCACCGGCGATTTTCAGCAGCTTGCGCCCGATCCTTGGACGCGCGTCCTGTCGAGCGACATCAAAATGTATGCCAATGGATCGGTGCTGCCGCGCGCCTTCGTCGTCAGCGACGCTGCTTTCAGCGCCGACACTGACCTCGGCACCGAGGACGCACTCAAACTGATGCAAGACCCGGCGTTCGATCCCGCGCAAACCGTGATCATTTCGCGCGATGAAACGGACGTGCTCACGGTCGAGACTCCCCCCGCTGGGCAGACTATCCCCCCTCTCCCCACGGAGAGGGGGCGGCTTCCGAAGGAAGCGGGGGGTGAGGTTGAGATTACGGAATACAGCTGCTACCCGCGTCGGGCTGACCGTCACCAGCGACGCGCCCGGCTACCTCGTGCTGACCGACGCCTACTATCCCGGTTGGACAGCAACCGTAAATGGCAGCGTCACGCCGATCCAGCGCGCCGACGTGATGTTCCGGGCGGTGCAAATCCCCGCCGGGTCGAGCGAGGTCGTATTCGAGTACCGCCCCGCTTGGCTCGCGCCCACGCTGTTGATCGGTGCGGCGGCGTGGATCAGCGCCTTGATCGCGCTGCTGGTGTTCAGAAAACGCCTCAATGGGTAAGGGCGTAAGCCGCCGTTGGCAAAGTGCTGATGCGCTCGAAAGCCGTTCGCAAGCAGATAGCGCCCCGCCGCCTGTAACCCGCGCCGCACGTTGAGCGTTACGTCGTCCAATCGCGTAACTCGAAGACGCGCAGGTTTTGGCGGCGAAGCTGCACCAACTGCTGATCCAGCTCAACTTTTTTCAACGTGAAAGTCCGTCGCTCGGTTTGTGCTGTTGAGGAAGTGCTGAATCTTGGCTTCGACCACGCCCTTGACCGCCGCCTGCGCCTGCTCGCGGGCGTCCGGTGGCAGCGCGTTCATCTCGGCATTGGTCATGAACTGGTCGCGCCCCAGCGCCGCCAATGCCGCCAGTTCGAGGTCGGTGGCGATGTTGACTTTGCTCACGCCGCCGCCCGCGATGGCAACCGCTCCGGCGATCATCGCAGCAGGTACGCCCGATCCGCCGTGCAGGACGAGGTGGACGTTCGTCAGCGCGCGGATCGCCGTCAGTCGCGCGACGTCGACTTTCGGCTGCCGCACCATGTAGACGCCGTGCGCCGTCCCGACCGACGCCGCCAGTGCATCGATCCCGGTCTGGCTGACGAAGGTCTGCGCTTCTTCCGGAACGGTGTAGAGTTCTTCGTCGTGTTCCGTCTCGACGAAGTCGGTCGTGCCGATGCGCCCGAGTTCCGCCTCGACCGAGACGCCGAACGGGTGCGCGTAATCGACAACCTCGCGCGATCGGTCGATGTTCTCCTGCAACGGCTTCTCCGAGGCGTCGATCATCACCGAGGTGAAGCCCGCTTCGACCGCCGCCTGAATGACGGCGAGGTCCTTGGTATGGTCGAGGTGCAGCACCACCGGCACGGTGATGTCGAGTGCCTCAAGCTGCCGGTAGAACTCGTCGGCGAATTCTTTGGGCTGAACTCCGTAACGGTTGAGTTCGCGCTGCGAAATCTGCACGATCAGCGGCGAGTTCAGCCCTTGCGCAGCTTGCAGCACCGGCTTGATCATGGCTAGGTGGCGCGGCGAGAATGACCCAACCGCGTAACCGCCGCGCTCTGCCGCTGTCAGTACCGGATTCAGGTTATACAGATTGTCCCGTTTGTGCCTCATAAACTCAGATCCTTTTGCGACGGTGTCGGCGCTTTTGCCCGCACCGCGCCTACTTGACCGAATTGATGCACTGCCGATTTTAACGGCAGCTACTTGCTCTCGAATACCGCGCCATGCCCAAACGCGGACTGGTCACGAACTTATTTTGCATCGCCGTCGGGAGTTTGGGTAGGATGCGCGCCATCGATGCCTGCGCCAGCCTGAGGACACCGCCTCAATGTTCCCCACTCCCCGGTTTGTTCAGGTGGTGGACCTAACCCGGTTCGCGGGCTGCTGCGGTGATTTAATCGGGAAATACCCCTATCCGGGCGAAAATGGTATGGTTACGGCAAGATTTTGTACGTCCTTATTGGAGCGAATAACCATGCGTATTTTATTGTTGCTGGGGCTGCTGATTTTGCTCGTGACTGCCAGCACGTCCAGTCCGGCGCAGGCAGCATCGGCAGCGGAAACCGCCGCGACGCCGCGACCGGAATATCCCCGACCGGATTTCCAGCGCGACCACTGGCTCAATTTGAATGGGATGTGGGCTTTCGCCTTCGATCCTGACGATCAGGGACTCGCGCAGCGCTGGTTCGACCCGGCGAGCGCGGCGCTGTCGGGTTCGATCGTCGTGCCGTTCCCGTGGCAGAGCACGCTTTCCGGCGTCGCCGCCCCCGACCAAACTGGCGTGGCGTGGTATCGTCGCTCGTTCACCGTTCCGGCAGACTGGCAGGGTCAGCGGGTCGTGCTGCACTTCGGCGCGGTCGATTATCGCGCGCAGGTCTGGGTCAACGGTCAGCCGGTCGGCGAGCACGAGGGCGGCTATGATCCGTTCGAGTTCGACGTCACCGACGTGCTCGCAGCCGGTGCTAACGTGGTCGACGTGCGCGTCGACGACCCCGCCGATCTCGCGGAGATTCCACACGGCAAGCAGAGCAGCACGCCGCCCAACCCGTGGGACGACGTCGATTTCACCACCGTCAGCGGCATCTGGCAGACCGTCTGGCTGGAGGCGCGCCCTGCTGCTTACATCCAGCAGGCGCACATCACCCCGGACGTGTCCCATCAGCAGGCGACCTTCGCGGTCACGGTCGAGTCGCCCGCGTCAGGCAGCCTCGACTTGCAGATCAGCGTCCAAGCCCCCGACGGGCGGACGTTTGCGCAAGCCCAAACGCTAGCGATCAGTGAAGCGGGCACGCAGACGACCAGCATCACCGTCGATCTGCCCGATCCGCTGCTGTGGGAGCCGGAGACGCCGAACCTCTACACCGTCGATCTCGCCCTGAGCGCGCCGGACGGCGTTAGCGCAGCCGACGTGGTGCATACTTATTTCGGGATGCGCAGCATCGCGGTAGCGGGGCAAAACGTGCTGCTCAACGGGCACCCGATCTACCTGATGTCGGCGCTCGATCAGGGTTATTGGGCGGATGGTCTCTACACCGCGCCGAGCGACGAGGCACTGCGTGCCGACATCGCCTACGCCAAGCAAATCGGCTTCAATGGGCTGCGGATGCACCTCAAGATCGAGGATCCGCGCTGGGCGTATTGGGCGGATCGACTGGGGATGCTGCTCTGGAACGACGCGCCCAGCCCGGTCGCCTTCACCGCCCTAGCGCGCGAGCGGCTGACCCACGATCTGCAAGCGATGATCGCGCGGGACTACAACCATCCGTCGATTGTGGTTTGGAGTCCCTATAACGAGTCGTGGGGGCTGGAATTCCGCAGCGATGCCGATGTGCAGTCGTATTTAGGCGCACTCTACGACCAGATCAAGGCGTGGGATCCGACGCGATTGGTGGTCGATAATTCCGGCTGGCGGCACGTCAAAACCGACATCGCCAACTCGCACAAGTACACCGATAACAGCCAAGAGTGGCGCAGCTTCATGACTCAGTTGGCGACCTCGCCGATGGACGTGGTCGTCTTGGGGCATCCCTTCTTCGCCCAAGGGCACCAGTATGGCGGCGAACCGCTGATGATCACCGAATACGGCACCGGCTGGGGTGAGGAGCGGGCAGCCGGGTTCCTGTGGCAGACGACCGAGATCCGGCATCACGGGAGCGTCGTCGGTTACACCTATACCGAACTCTACGACGTCGAGCACGAACTGGCAGGGCTGGCGCACTACGACCGAACGCCCAAAGCCGTCACCTACGACCTCGCCACGATCAACAGCGCCGATTTCGTCGGGTTAGACTATCAAGGCAACATTTTACAGAAGCGCGGCAATCCGGTCGACGTGCCGGTGTTCGTCAGCGCCTATGGACAACCGGCGCTTTCGACTGCGGTTGTTAACTGGCGGATCGAGAGCATCGGCGACCAGCCGGAGACGCTGCTAGAGGGGAGTTACGGCACGCTGGCGTTGACTCCTTACGGCGTCACCGATCTGGAGCCGCTCAGCGTGACGCTGCCGGACCAACGAGGATCGGTGCGGTTGTGGGTCGAAGTTCGGGATCCGGACGGCAATCTACGCGGTCAAAACTCGCTCGATTTCGGCGTCTTTTAGGGCGACTTACCCCTGCCCCGATGATGTGAGGGGGAGAGTGCTGCGTCCGTTTCAAACGCCCGTCGTCAAACCTGACGATCTCTCGACACGCGGCAGAGATGTTTATATACACCCTTATGCCGTGCCCACAAACCTCTCCCCTTGCTTCAAGGTGAGGTTGAAAGCATTAACCCACTTCCAATTTGTAGAAGCCGATCGTGCCTTGTTTTTCTCCCCCTCTCATTATGGAGAGGGGGTCGGGGGGTGAGGTTAGCGAACTCTACCCGCGCTGATAGGCTGCCAGCAGGCGCTCGAAGTAGGCGTCGTCTTCCGGCGGGACTGCCATGCGGCTGGCGTCGGCTTGATACCACGCCAGCGAGCGGCGGACGCCGAGATGGAACGGGATCGTCGCTACGTAGTCGGGGACGAAGCGCTTGATCTTGCTGTTGTCGAAGACGACGCTGTGCATCTTGTCGCCGATGATGCCCGCACCCGCTTGCGGGTCTTGCTGGTCGATGAACTCGGACGGCATGTGAACGATGTTCGGCTTCACGCCGAGCGCGTCGCCGATTGCCTCGTAAATCTGGTTCCACGTCAGCACGAAATCCGACGTGATTTGGAAGGCTTGCCCGATCGTCTGCGGATGTCCCAGCAGCCCGACGAAGCCTTTGGCGAAGTCCTCGCTGTGCGTGAGCACCCACAGCGATGTGCCGTCGCCGTGA
This sequence comes from uncultured Chloroflexia bacterium, assembly GCA_963727545.1. Taxonomy (GTDB): domain Bacteria; phylum Chloroflexota; class Anaerolineae; order Aggregatilineales; family Phototrophicaceae; genus Flexifilum. Next base: position 76,992 of record CAVSGS010000019.1, on the reverse strand, counting down.
ATGATCACCGGCTTGCCGTCGAGCATCCGCTGCGGGACGACGTAGCTGGAACTGCCGACCGCCAGCGGTAGGCGCTGGTCGTAGGTGTGCGACGGGCGGACGATGGTCATTGGGAAGCCCTCGTCGCGGTAGGCGCGCATCAGGCGTTCCTCGCAAGCGATCTTCTCCTGCGAATACTTCCAGTAGGGGTTCGCCAGCGGCGTCGATTCGGTGATGAGGTAATCGGTCACCGGTTTCTGGTAAGCCGACGCCGAGCTGATGAAAATGTACTGGTTGGTGCGCCCGCGGAAGAGGGCGATGTCGCGTTCGACGTCGGACTCGTGGAAGGCGATCCAGTTGACGATGCTGTCGAAATGTTGGTCACCGAGCAGCGCCTCGACCTGATCGGTCTGGTTGATGTCGGCGGTGATGACTTTCGCGCCGTCGATGGTGATGCCGCGCTTGCCGCGATTCAACAGCGTCAGGTCGATCCCGCGCGCGACCGCGAGCTTGCTGACCGAAACGCTGATCGTGCCGGTGCCACCGATAAATAATACTTTCATGCCCTATTTTCCCCTCAGTTTTTCAAAATTTACGCTTGAACGATGTCTCGCAAAAAGTCGAGCACGAGGCGGTTGAACTCGTCGGAGCGCTCCATGTTGGGCAGATGTGCCGTGTCGCTGATCACGACCGTGCGCGCCCCGGCGATCAAGCCCAGCATGAGATTACCCGCTGCGAAACTGACCGGCGAGTCCAATTCGCCGACCATCACCAGCACCGGCAGCTTGAGTTCGTCCAGCCGCTCGGCAGCGGGTGGCTCGATGTCGCCCTCGTCGCCTACGCCCGCGACCTCTTTGGTCAGGGCGATCAAATTCATCTCGTAAACGAGGTCGAGCATGGCGGCGGGGACCTCCTCCGGCTTGCGTCGTTGTCCCACGACCCACAACTGAGTCTCCAAGCGCGCGGTCGTTTCGAGATCCCCGGCATCGAAAGCCGCATTGATCGCATCGCGCAGCGGCGATGGCGCGCGCTCGAACTGGAATCCCTCCGGCGACGAGCAGACCATCACCAGCCCTGCCGCTCGCTGCGGATACGTCAGCGCGAAGTTCATCGCCGCGCGCCCGCCGTTGGAGCAGCCGATCAGGACGGCGCGCTCGATGCCCAATTGGTCGAGCAGGGCGTTCAAGTCGGCGTGATGGGTGTATGCCATCGCTGGCGCAGTGGTTTGACCGTAGCCGCGCAGATCGTAGCGGAGCACGCGGTAATGCTGTGCCAGCGCGGCGAACTGCGCGTCCCACATCCGCGAGTTGGCGATCCCGGCATGGAGCAGGACGACCGCCGGTCCGGTTCCGGCGATCTCGTAATAGATATGGGCAGCGTTGATCGGCGGATCGGTGAAAGGCATGGCAAGCTCCTGATCTCCCTGATGGTTTCATTATAGTCGAGGGGCGGTCAGGGCACTATTTGAGCGGTCAAAGTCGGGGCAACTGGCTGGTTCTAGAAAGAAATTCAACCGCCATGACGCCAAGTAGGGGCGCACGGCTGTGCGCCCCATGTCACCAACTTAAGAAAAACTCTGCTTCCTGAGCGCGTTTGCCGGACACCGCCAGAGGCTCGAAGCCTCTGGCTAAGCATTCAAGCCGCCTGAAGACGGCTAAAAACCATTTCAACTTGTCTTTTAGCCCGTTTCAACGGGCTTGATTTGGTAGCCGGGGGATTTGATCCCCCGGCGGCGCAAGCAAAAATGTCGGTCAAATCGCTTAAGTTGGTAGTAGGGGCGCACGGCTGTGCGCCCCTACGCCCGCCTCACCCCCAGCCCCTCAGCCCACGTTCCGGGGAGCGGGGAGCTAGGTGCGGCAGGATGAAATCGGATCGAGTGGGTTTGCGTCAGAGCGCGTCGCGCAAGAAGTCGAGCAGGAGCCGGTTGACTTCGTCGGGGCGCTCCAAGCCGGGGAGATGCGCTGCGTCCGCGATTACGACGCGCCGCGCGCCGGAGATGCCGCTTGCCATCAGCTTGCCCGCCGTGTGGGTGGTCGGGTAATCCTCCGCGCCGTCGATCACCAGCGTCGGGACGTGAACCTCGCCCAGCCGCTCGATCGCGGGCGGCTCGATGCCGCGTTCTTCGCCGAGGCTGCCTTGATTGCGGAAACCGATCAGGCTCATGGCGTAGATCAGGTCGCGCACGCGCTGATCGACCTGTTCCGGTTGGCGGTTCTCACCCGCCCCCCAGATCAGCACCGCTGCTTGCGCCATGCCTTCGAGGTCGCCGCGCTGACTCGCCTCGATCAGTTTCATGAGCAGCGGCGGCGGCGCGCCTTCCGGCATATATCCGCTCGGATCGCCGGCGATTGTCACCAGCGCCGAGACCTGCTCCGGATGCGTCAGCGTGTAGTCGAGCGCGAGCGTGCCGCCCATCGAGCAGCCGATCAGCGCCGTTCGCTCGACGCCAAGCTGATCGAGCAGCGCGGCGAGATCGTCGACGCGCGAGAAGGGCGCATGGTCAGCCGTCGTTTGCCCATAGCCGCGCTGATCGAAGCGGATCACGCGATAGTGCGGCGTCAGCGCCGCGACCTGCGGATCCCACATGCGCGTATCGGCGATGCCTGCGTGGATCAGCGTCACCGTCTCGCCCGCTCCGGCGACCTCGTAGTAGAGTTTGGCGCCGTCGATCTCGGCAAATCCGGCTTGATTGGTCATGTGCTGCGCTCCTCGGGCTGTCAGAACATCTGGTCTGAAGTTGAATGTCGTCGGAGGGCGAAATCTGTGATAGAAACGCAAACCATACCGCTTGGGTGGGAGGGGATTGTGGGGGCGTTTAATGAGGGGATTGGAAAACCCCTTTGCCGTGTCGGAAAATCATCATGTTTGACGACTTACGCCTGAAACGGACGAAGTCATTCTCCCCTCCCTGAATTCGGGGAGGGGAAGCGCAAGGCAAACCGAAGGTTTGCACCGCGGGGGTCGGGTCAGCTTTACGCTTTGGCTTTCGCCTCGCGCAGTGCTTCGAGCATCTCCTCGACGCGGCAGAACTTGATCCGCGGGCAGTTCCGCGCCTGTCCGCGGGACTGCTCGATGCTGTCGAGGATCAGCCAGTCGGCGAAAGTCACAACCTCGACGCCGCGATCTTGCAGCAGCGCGTCAATCGACGCGGGCGACGGATCGCTCGGCGTGAGCGTCTTGCCCGCGTCCAAGTCGGCGATCATCAAGTTAACCGTCTCAATCGAGTCGGGCTTGTTGGTGCCGATGATCCCGCTCGGTCCGCGCTTGATCCAGCCGACCGCGTACTCGCCGGTGATCGTCTGGGTGTGGTCGGGATCGATGACGCGCCCTTGCGCGTTGGGGATCACACCGCGTCGGGGGTCGAAGGGCACGTCCAGCAGGGCGACACCCTTGTAGCCAATCGACCGGAAGATCAAACCTGCGGACAGCGTTTCAGTTTTGTCGGTTGGGCGGGGGCGCAGCGATCCGTCTTCGGAGCGATACAGCTCGTTGTGGACAATCTTGACCGCCTCGACGTGATCCGTCCCGATGATCTCGATCGGCGAGACCAGAAAGCGCATGTGAATCCGCTTCGGCTTGCCTGTGCTCGGCTGGTTCGCGTAGAGCTGAAGGGTCTGGACGTTGCGTTCGGCGCTGCGATCCTCGCCGGAGCGGATGTACTCGCTGCTGAGCGGATCGAGGTCGACCTCGGCGGGTGCGACCACGACATCGGCGACTTCCAACTCGCCGAATTCCTTCAATTCAGGGTTCGTGAACGCTGCCTGCGCCGGACCGCGTCGCCCCAGCATGGTGATGTCGGTGACTTGGCTGTGCTTGAGCGCTTCGAGCGCGTAATCGGCGATGTCGGTTTTGGCGAGTTCCTCATAGCTGCTGGCGAGGATGCGGGTCACGTCCATCGCTACGTTGCCGTTGCCGACGACGATCACGTGCTGCTGGGACAAATCAAAAGTCAGGTCGCGGTAATCGGGATGCCCGTTATACCAACCGACGAACTCGGTCGCCGGGAAGCTGCCGGATAGGTCTTCGCCGGGAATGCCCATCTTACGGTCGCTCTGCGCGCCGACGCCGTAGATGATCATGTGGTAATGGGCGACGAGATCGGCATGGGTGATGTCCGTGCCATACTCGACGTGACCATAAAAGCGGAAATTGGGATTGGCAGCCGTGCGCTCGTAGACTTTGGTCACCGTCTTGATCTTGGGGTGATCGGGAGCGACGCCGCCGCGTACCAGCCCAAACGGGGTGGGCAGCCGCTCAAACATGTCGACCTGCACCGCGTGATCGCTTTGGCGCAGCAGCGCTTCAGCGGCGTAAAATGCCGACGGTCCCGACCCGATGATTGCTACCCGGAGCGGATTCTCAGACGTGCCCAATGCGGAGATCATAATTTGCCTTTTTTTATTCTAGCTTTCGTGACTCACAAACTATAACACCGAGTCGCGCGACTGTGATGGGTGACGGGCTTCTCCAAATGGATCTCTTATGAAAGACATACAATTAGTGTGATTTTTGTGAAAAATAAAAGAATATTGAGCACATCGAATGGCAACCCCCGTTATTATGAGTGAGATCGCTGCGATAGATTTTTGTTACATGAATGAAGTCTTAGGCGCGGTCGAGGCTGGTCAATCTCCCGGCTGCATTTGACAAATCGCTTTTAGTGCGCACGAGGTAGGGGAAATGGCTGCAATTGAGTGGAACGTTGATGCGGATAACGTGGTGCTGATGACCCTCAATGACGATTGGCGCTGGGAAATGCTGTACGACGCCAACAAAGCTGTCGCCGAACTGATCGGCGCTACCGACCAGCCCGGTTACGTGCTGATCGACTACAGCCGCACCCGCAACGTGCCGACCGGCGGGTTTATCACCCACATGCGCAACATGATCAGCATCTACCCGGATAACGCCGCATTGATGATTTTTATCACGCAGAACATGCTGGTGCAGCGCTTGCTGACGATCTTCAAGAGCACTTACCACGCCGATCTTGGCAAAAAGGTGCTCGTCGCCACTGATTTTGACAGCGCCTACCGCCTGATCGAGCGATACCGCGCCGCCGCCAACCTCGACTACGCGGAATAACTGCGGCTTAATCCGGGAGTTTGATCGGCAGCTTGAAGCCGAAGGTGCTGCCTTGATTGAGCTGGCTCTTGAAATACATCTCGCCGCCATGCCGTTCGACGATATTCTTGACGAGGTTCAGCCCTAAGCCGGTTCCCTCAATCTTGGATGCCTTCGCGTTCTCGGCGCGGAAAAACGGCTGGAATAACCGCCCCTGCTGCTCCTCCGGAATCCCTAGCCCGGTATCCGCGACTTCGAAGCTCACGATATCCTCGCCGGCAAACAGCCGCACGTCGATACTGCCACCGTCCGGCGTGTACTTGATCGCGTTGCTGATCAGGTTATCCATTGCTTCGCGGAGTTGGGCGGCATCCCCGGCGGTGTAGAGCACCTCGTCGTCGAGCGACAGACGATAAGTCTGGTTTTTCTGCGCGGCGCGGTCGCGGTTCTCGTCAAAGATGTCTTTGGTCAGCTCGGTGAGTTCGACGGCGCTGGATTTGCCGCTGTTGTGGATCGCTTCGATACGCTGAAGCGACAGAATGTCGTCGATGATCTTGTACATCTTCTGCCCGGCACGGTCGATCGCCTCAAGGAACGAAAGTTGATCCGGCGTCAGCGAGTCCTGTTCGTCGATCAGAATTTCGGTGTAGCCGTTGACGATCCCTAAGGGATTGCGGAGATCGTGCGCGGCGATGCGGATCATGTCGGTTTTGACCTGCTCCAATTCGCTGACGCGCAGGTAGAGCCGGTGCAGTTCTTCAAGCTGCTGCTGCGAGACTTGGTAAAGCTGAGCGTTCTCAATGGCAATGGTGATGTGACCGGCGATCAAGGTCAAGAAGTCGAATGAGTCTTGGGTGAACAATTCGCGCCGGGTGGTTTTCAGGTTGAGCACGCCGATCAAGTGGTCGCGGTGGACGAGCGGAATCGTCATCTGCGCCTGCACGCCGGGGATGTCTGCCATGTAATCCGCGTCGTCCTTGACGTTGAACACGATCTGCGGCTCAAATGTGCGCATCGCCCGCCCGACGATCCCGCGATGCGTGTCGTAAAGCGTGCCGCGTTTGTACGATCCGGCGGTGTGGACGGCACGCAGTTGATCGGCTTCCTCTAAACCGATGAATCCGTGCTCGGCACCGGTGGCGCGCAGGGCAGTGTCCATCGCAATCGTCAGTACACTGTTCAGGTCGAGCGATTCGCCTAATTCCACCTCGACACGCCGCAGAATGGTCAGGCGCTCGATGGTTTTTTCGAGGGTTTGCTCGACGCGGACGCGGTCGGTGATGTTCGTGCCGATGACGATTCCACCGATCACCTGCTGATCGGTGTCGAAGATCGGCGACAGGTAGACTTCAAAATTCGTGTCGAGCTTGAACGGCGGCACTGCCTCCAGTGATGCCGGGAGCGTTTCTCCGGCGAGAATGCGCTGAGCGCTCTCCAACAGCTCGGACTGCCCCGCGTAGATGTCGAAAATCGACGTGCCGACCAAAGCGTTTGGCGTGATGCCGATCGTCTCCAAGCCCTTGCCCTGCATCATAGTGATGATGCCGTCGCAGTCGAACGACACGATGATCAGCGGCGAATTGGTCAATATCGCCTGCATTTCCTGCCCGCTCTTGTGCAGGGCGGCTTCGGCGCGCTCGTGATCGCGGATCTTACGGCGGAGTTCGATCTCGGTCTGCACCGATTGGGCAAGTTGGCTCAGCAGATTGATCTCGTCATCCGTCCACTGGCGGGGTTGATGATCGATGACGCAGAACGAGCCGAGGATGTAGCCGTCGGCGGTCACCAGCGGAATCGCAGCGTAGCCGACAATGTCCCACTCGCGGGTCGCGGCGAGGTCGCTCGTGCGCGCATCTTCGCGTGCGTCGGCGATAATCAGCGCGCGCTGAGTCGCAAGGATGTACTGGCAGTACGATTCTTCGAGCGATAGTTCGTGCTGAGCGGTGCTGCCGACCTGACTTTTGAGAAACTGACGGTGGTCGTCCACCAGCGAAATGAGGGCAACCGGCACGTTCAGAATTTGGCACGCCAGTTGAGCCAGCCGATCAAATGCCGGATCAGCCGGCGTGTCGAGGAGACCGGAACGATACAATCGGTCCAGTCGTTCAGGGTCAGCAAAGGTTTCAGGAAGGACGTTAGGCATTACGATTCTCGAAATTCAAAGTCCTATGCCTATTATACGCGACGAATCCATATTTTCCGTCCTAAATCTAACGGCAATTCGTAAAAATGTTAATACTCCTTTAGCGGTAGTACCAACTGTTTGTGGAAGTCGGTGAGGTCGATCAGATCGCCCTTGGCATCGACGTAAAACAGATCCTCCACCCGGATGCCGAAGCCGCGGTCGGGATAGTACAGCCCCGGTTCGATGCTGATCACGTTGCCCGGTTGGAGCACGTCGTTCGCCAGATGCCCGATGCTGGGGCGCTCGTGAATGTTCAAGCCGACGCCATGCCCCAAGCTGTGAACGTAGCCGACGCTGGTCGCGGGGTTGCTGCGGGTGGTCGCGTGACCTTTGCTCTCGAAATAATCCTGCACCGCTGCTTGCAGCGCCTTCGACGGCATATTCACGCGGAAGTTGTCCACCGCCACGTCGAAGGCGTCCATGACCTCGTTGTATGCCTGCTCGACTTCCGGCGTCGCGTAGCCGATTGACCACGTGCGGGTCGAGTCGTGATAGTAGCCGCCGCCCAGTTCGCGCGGGAACAGGTCGAAGACGATCGCCTGACCGAGCTTAAGCGGCATCGCCGCCTCGCCCCGGCTGTGGGGGAAACCGGCATCGCGCCCCTGCGCGAAGATCATGGCGTCGTCTTCGAGGTCGCGGTCGAGCAGTTCGCGGCGGACGAAGCGCTTGACGTCGCCGATGGTCAGCGGCGATCCATCGGCTTTGACGACCGTATCGCCGTCGGCGTGCTGCGCGGCGATGTAATCCCACGTCGCTTGCCAGACCGCGCTGACCCGCACCGCGACCGACTTGATCCGCGCGATTTCGTCGGCGTCTTTGGTGACGTAGGCTTGATCGAACAGCGTCATGCCCGCCTCGCCGACGAATTCGTACTGCGGCTGCTCGGTTTGGACGCGGCGCACCATTTCCAGATAATGCTCGATACTGCCGACGCCGTAGACGCCGATTTTGCCGCCCTCGACGCCGACGCGCGCCAACATCCGCGCCCATAAGCTGCCGGTCGCTTTGGTGGGATCGCCTTGCGTGTCGCGGAGCAGTTCGCCCCAGCCGAAATCGTTGTAGCTGTAGACTTGCAAGCCGCTGGCGGCAGCTTCTTCGACTTCCATGCCGTTGACGACCATCACCGGGTCGCTCGCCGCGCCGCTTGAGGACGTAACCGCCGGTCACGGCTGCCCCGTTGGTCAAGTAAGCGCGAGTCGCGTTGGCGTGCTCGTCGCCCAGCACCATAATCGCGTCGAGTCCGCGCTGTTCCATCAACTTATCGAGATCGGATTTCATGAAGTCACCTTTTCAATTCGGAAACGCAATCGGAGCGCCGCATGATCATTCGTCGGCGTACTGCTCGTTGGGGATTTCGCGCGAGCGCAGGAAGATTTCGATCACGACGAACGCCAGCGCGAGGAAGAACAGGATCGGCACGGTCAGCGCCCGCAAGAGTTGGAGCCACGCGCAGGCGACCGTGTACATGCCGAACCAGACTGCCTGCCGGACGATCACGCCGCTGGGTGGCACCGCCCGCGTGATCGGCGTGATGCGGACGTTGACGTAGCGCAGCACCGGGATCATCGTCCCGGCGATCGCGACGTGCAGCAGGATGAAGAAGATCCAGCGCTGTCCGACGCTGGGAAGCTGCGTCGTCACCAGCAGGTATAAGCCGCCCCAGCCGGTCGCGATCATCAGCACGGCGGCGATCATCATGCCGGTGTGATCGGGTGGGGTTTTGTCAAGCTGCGCCGGGTCAAACGACTTGTTCGTGAGGTTCGCGCTGTTCTCTGCCATAGTCGAAATTATAGCGGTTTGAGGAAAATCTGCTAAGGAGCGGCTGGTTTTTGATCGCTGCTCGTCTTGGCTTATGATCGATGAACTGGTAGGCTGTGCTAACGTTCAATCAGGCGGATTGATGTTGCTGACTATCACGTTACGGATTGCGCTGCGGTTGGTGCTTGGTGGGCTGCTGCTGTGCGGGCTGGTCGTCATGTTCGGCGGACGTCCCGATCCGGCGGATGCGCTGTGGGCGCGTGCCGGGTTCGCCGCCTGCGATCTCCCCTGTTATGCGAACATCACGCCGGAGAAAACCGCCTTTCTACAGGCGTCGTCGCTGCTCCAGCGCCACGTCACGACGCTGGATCGGCTGTACAACAGTGGCAATGTGGTCAGTTTTTGGGCGGAGGATCAACGGTTAGCGGGCAGTATCAGCAGCGAGAATGGCGTCGTCAGCGAAGTGCGCCTGACGCTGCCCTTGTCACTCCGGCAGTTTATTGCCGCGCTGCAAGCCCCCGACTGTGTGATCGCCGGTACGCCGGACAACCCGCTGCCCCGGCTGGTGCTCGTTTGGGTGCGCAAAGGGATCACCATTGCGGCGGTGGCGGGCAGCGGTCGAACCCTCAATCCGGATCAAACCCAAATCCTCGCGCTGTCGATCCACCACAGCACGCCCGACGAGTGTACTCAAGGCAATTCAACGGCGTGGCGAGGTTTCGCGCCGCAAAGCTGGTATCGTCCTTGATGCTGCCACTTTTTGCTAGCGGCGTTTTTCCTCGACCGCTTCGTAAAGCTCGCGCGTTTCGCGCCCCGGCGCGATCTTGAGCGTGTCGTTGAGCACCTGCTCAAGTTTGCGATACTGCATCACGGCGTCGTCGAGCATCCCCATGTTCGTGTACAGGCTCATCACCTGACGATGAATGTCTTCGCGTTCCGGCGTTTCCTTGAGCGCGCGGGTGAAAAAGCCGATTGCGCGCTGGGCTTCGTCGTGACGCTGGTAGATGCGTCCCATGCCGATCAACGCCTGCGCGTACATTTGGCGCAGCGAATCGCGGCGGTCGGTGACCCACTTCATGTCGATGGTTTGCAAGAAGGGCGCTTTGTAGATGTCAATCGCCCGCGAGAGCAGCGCGATTTCTTCTTTTTCGCTGGTCGCCACTAAGGATTTGTCAATCGCTTCTTGGAAGTCGCCGACGTCGTAGTGGCGCACGACTTTATCGCTGGGCATGTAGAAGCCGCTGTTGTACTGCGTGAGTTCGTAATTACCGGACTCGACTACCTTCATGCTGATGCGCTCGGTGATTTTGCGCTTGGTCACGTGGAAGACGTTAGTCGCATCCTTCACGCTTAAGTCGGGCCAGAAGGTTTCGAAGATTTCGTCGCGGGTGATCAGCGGGTGATCCATGAAGAAGAAGAACAGGTTGCGCGGCAGGGCGCCGTCCCAGTTGGTGATCGGCTGACCGTTGACGAGTGCGTGTCCGCGACCGAAAGCGTAGACCTCAAGCTGCGGTTTCGGCATCGCTTCGACGGTGAACATCATGTCATCACGGCGTTGATCGGTGCCGAGCACGATCGCTTCACCCCGCGTCACCATATCGTACCACGGTTGATAGGTCAACAGGCGGCTGCTGAAGGCGATTTGCACGTGATTGGGCAGCGCGGCGACCAGCGCGCGCATGAAGTGATTGAAATCCGCATCCAAGGCGACGCGATCGAGTTCGTCAATGAATAAAATCAACGGCTCGCCGCTGCTGTAATCGGCAAGGTCAGTTGCCAGTGCTTCGCCGAGCACGCTCGGCTTGTTTTCTTTAAGCGCCTGCTGTACATTATTGCCGAAATTACCGAGGACCGATTTGAATTCCGTGATCAGACCATCGAGCCAATTATGGAGCGAAATTTGTTCGTCGCTGATCCGATAGTAGAGCAGCCCGTCTTGAGCGCTGGACAAAAAGTAGGTCAAAAATAGGTTGCGGTAATTTGTCCAAGGATAAATTAACACAATCTTCTTTCCGGCGCTGCGCTGCCGGAATGAGTCCAGTGAAACGTGGGTGACCTCTTGAACGAGCATCTTACTATCTGTCCTTTGCGTAGTTCTGCGTTGAGTTGGTTGCATAAGGATTATGGTTATCGGTTGATACCTGTGTTCCCTCAAACATCCAACTGATTCACTATCATACTGATTTGTAGCTTATTGTACATTACATTGAGATTAGCGCGCCATTGTCAAAATTGGGATAGATTATACCGAATTTTTAAACGAACTCTCACTATCGCGCCGATGATCGAATCAAACTCACCATAGAGTTAAGTAAGGCTGGGTGACTTTAATAGGCGAACCGGCTAACTCATTTATAGAAACGTCGTGAGTCTTTGAATGTCTCACATTGAATTTGATGTGAGCGTCCCAAACAAGCAATCAGAAGGAAGGGCATGAAAAAGCTCGCACAAGCCGTTTTGCTGATCGAACCGCTTTTGCTGGCAGTGACGGTGATCGTGTTTTGGTTCCCGGACACGTCCAGCCGCCTTTGGTCGCTCACTTTGTTCATTCCGCCGATGATCGCCCGCGTCATTCTGTATCGCCGGTTGTGGGTCAGCACGCCGCTCAATCTGCTGTTTTACCTTTTCCTCGCGGTCGCTGCGATCAACACCAGTATCGCGCTGACGAATCCCGGGGTGGCGCCCTATTCGTGGGGCTGGTGGTCGATGGGACGACCATTAATGGGCGTGGGCGTGGCGCTGAGTCTCGCCAGCATTGCCTATGAGCGGGGTAGTGTCAAAGCTATGGTGCTGGTTGTCGTGCTCTTGAGCGTGCTGGTGGGCGTGTTGGGTCTGGGCAGCGCCCAGTACACCGCGAAGTCGGCTCAGCTTCAGGCGTTGGTTAATGCGGTACCCAAGATCAGCGGGTTTCCGGGCGCCGAGCATGGTTTCAACGTCAACGAGATTGGCGGTGCGATGGCATTTTTTGCGCCGTTCGTAGCGGGGATCGCCTTTTATGATTGGCGTTCTAAGGGGCGTGGCGCATCGATCCGGCGCATCAGCGCGACGATTGCCTTCATCTTGCTGGCGTTCGCGCTGATTTTGGGACAGAGCCGGTTCGCCATCTTCGGCGTGATTTTAGCCTTGGGCGCGCTGTCCTTCTTGCTGATTCCGGCGGGGCGATGGCGCAATGTCATGCTGGTAGCGCTGGTGCTGATGTCGGCATTTGAAATTTACTTGGTTGTCAATCCCGCGCCGTCTAACGAGGTGCTGACCGCCCGCGATGCGGATAGCCTGACGACGCGCCTCCAAATCTGGGGATCGGCGCTGTCGATCATCCGCGATCATCCGGTGTCTGGCGTCGGACTCAACATGTTCCGGGCGAATATCGTCCGCGCTCAATACCCCGCTCCCGCTTACGGGGCGAGCGTGCTGCCTCACGCCCATGATGAACTGCTGCAAGTCGGCAGTGACACCGGCATACCGGGGCTGATCTTGTACGTGCTCTGGCACGCCGTCTTGATCATCATGCTGCTGCGGATTTGGCGAACGAACGACAGCTTCGCGCGCGCCGCCGCCTTCGCTGCCGGAGCGGGCTTAGCCGCGCACGCCTTTTTCGGGCTGGCGGATGCGATCACGCTGTTCGACCGCTTCATTTTCGCCTATTGGCTGCTGGTCGGGATCGTCGCGGGATGCTATCTGCGCGTGACTCGCCCGCCACTTACCGCGTCTAATTCCGGCAGCGGAGGCGAAATCGGCGCCTGATTAAGCTCTACTGCGCCGGTCTTAGCGATAATCTGTCTGTTGAAACTGCAGGTTCTGCTATATATTAAAAAAATATAGACGTGACATCTGCAAGGGTTATACGTGGTTCGGAATCGTTTGCCGCTTCAGGAGATGGCACTTGGCGGGCTTGGGCTGCTCACGCTGGCGGTGCTGCTGTTCAACCTACCGACGCGCGGCATTGCCGCGGACACCAGCGGTATTTTGCTGATCTATGGTCTGCTGACGGCGTTAGGGTTGAATTTCGGCATCAAGGTGGAAGGTGGCGAATTCAGTGCTGCGCATGCCGTTGGTCTGTTAGCGCTGCTGTCACTGCCCGCTGATGCTGTTCCTTACAGCCTCTGGACGATCGCGCTCGGCGGGCTGGTCGGCGGCTTAGTCGCCGTGCGGTCGATGCCGCGCTCGGCGGGCTTGACCCGGCTAATCCTCTTGATCGCGCGGGTGACGTTGAGTTTCTATGCCGGTGCGCTGGTTTACTCTGGCGCGCTGCCGCTGGTTAACCTCACGCTGGGCGATTTGCTGCCGCTGCTCATTTTCGGCGTGGTCACGAGTGCGGTTTATCTGGCGCTGTTCGTCTTTCAAGTCTACGGCGAGGGCTGGGACGTCGGGCTGCTGCGCGTCAGCGCCCCGGAGATGGGGGTGCTGCTGCTGCTGCCGCTGCCCTTCGCCGCGCTCGGCGCGGTGATCTACAACACGCTGCCGGTGCTCCCCTTCAGTTTGTATCTGGCTTCCTTCGCCCTGATCGTGATCCGCCCGCAGGCGACCGGCGGCGCGCAGTTGCGCTTGCGTCGGCAGGTTGAAGAACTCAGTTCGATTGCCGACATGAGCAAGACCATTCGCGCCGATCTCGAATTGGAAACGCTGCTCGACGTGGTTTACCGGCAGGTAAACCAACTGCTCAAAGTTGATAATTTCACCGTTGCCCTTTATGACGGGGCGAAGCTGGAATTTCCGCTCAACGTCGAGGCTGGCGAGGTTCAACCGCATCCGGCGCTGGCGGGCGATCTCGACCCGGAGGATCCACTGCGCCGCGTGTTGGCGACTGAACAGCCACTGCTAGCACCGTCCCGATCCCAAGCCGGGCGCGGTGCGAATTCGTGGCTGGGCGCGCCCCTGCTGACCGGCGGGCAGCTGCTCGGCGCGCTGGTCGTGCAGTCGAGCGATCCGCGCCGCCGCTTCGACACCAGCGATCTGCGCCTGTTGAGCATCGTTGCGGCGACGACCGGCGTCGCGCTCGAAAACGTCCAGCTTTATCGCAGCCAAAAGCTGCGCGTCACCGAACAGGCGACGCTCAACCGCATCTTAACGCTGCTGACCGACACGCTCTCACCCGATACCGTGATCGAGACGGTGCTGGCGGCGGCGCTCGACCTCACCGGGGCGGCGGCGGCATCGCTCTACCAGTTCTGGGACGAGGCAAATCTCGCCTTCGTTTCGAGTTTGGGCTTCAGCACGGACGCGGGCGAACTTCCCGAACCGCTGCTGGTTTCGGCGCGGACCCAACTCTCGCCCGATCAGCAGCCGATTGTGGTCACAGACGCGGCGCAAGACGATCTCGCCGAAGCGCTGCGCCCCGCGCTGGATCGGCTCGGCATGGCGGCGTGGATCGAACTACCGCTGATCTATCAAGGCGTCGCGCTCGGCGTGCTGGCGATCTACACCGCTCAGCCGCGCGAGTTCAGCCCGGAGACGGTCGAACTGCTGCGCACCTTCGCCAACCAATCGGCGCAGGCGATGACCAACGCGCGCCTGTACGCCATCACCGACGAGACGCTGGAACGGCGCGTCGGTCAACTGCTGGCGTTGGCGGCGATCGGTCACCGGCTGACGACCGCGCTTGACCTGCGGACCATCTGTGATTTGGTCGCCAAATACGCGCAGGAGACGACCAAAGCCAGCGCAGCCGGAGTCGTCTTGCTCAACGCCGACCGGACGATCGACGAACTGGCGCTGCCGGGTTATCCGCCGGGGACGTTGAGCAAGAATGTCAACATTATCAGCGGCGGACTGACGGGACAGGCGATCGCGACCGGCGAGACGGTCGTCGCCGGCGACGTGCGCGCTATCTCCGCATACGTCGCCGTGCTGCCGGAGACTCGCTCGCAGTTGAGCACGCCGATCTTGTGGGGCGATGCTATCGTCGGCGTGATCACGCTGGAAAGCGACCGGCTCAACGCTTTCAGCGAGGAAGATACCTACTTCGTCAAGCAGCTTGCCAGCCAAGCCGCGATCGCGATTGAGAATGCGCGCTTGTTCTACACCACCGCCGAGGCGCGCGACCGGATGCAGGTCATCCTGAATACGGTCACCGAAGCGATGATCCTGATCGACGTCGAAGGCGAAGTCGTGCTGGCGAACCCGCGCGTCGAACTGATCGACTTGACGCCGGACGCGCTGATCGGGCACACCGTCGCAGCGCTGATCGACGACCCGGAGCTGCACCTCAGCGAGCGGCTCGGCTTTCGCACCGACGGCGAACTCCTACGCTTGATCCGCGAACTGCGCGCGCCCAATGGCTTAACACCGCGTGAAGCGAAAACCTTCACCGTCGAGCAGGACGAGAACAGCGATCTGCGCTACGTTCAGCGGCAGATTTTCCCGGTCTACGACGAGGAAGAACGACCGCTCGGCGTGCTGCTGGTCTTCTACGACGAAACCGAAGAAATCAAGCTGTCCAAGACGCGCGAGGAAGTCTCGCAGATGCTGATTCACGACCTGCGCAGCCCCCTGACGGCGGTCGTCACCAGCCTGAAACTGCTGACCGAACTGACCCCCAAAGACAGCAGCAAATATGCCATCATCGAGACGACGGTCGACTCCAGCCGTCGCGCGGTGCGCAAGCTGCTCGCTCGCGTCGATGCGCTGCTCGACGTGGCGCGGATGGAAAGCAACTTCATGTCGGTCGATCAGAAGCCGACCGAGTTGGCGACACTGGTCGATAACGTCTGCGTCGAACTCAGCCCGCTGGCGCAGGAATTGGACGTCGTGATCGTCGCCGACTTGGATGCCAACCTGCCGCTGCTCGACGTGGACGGCGACAAGATCGAGCGGGTGCTGCTCAATCTGGTCGACAACGCGCTCAAGTTCAGCCCGACCGACAGCGCCGTCGTCGTGCGCGCGCACGAGCCGGGGGCGGAAGGTGCCGCGCCGGGTTTCGTCCGCATCGACGTGATTGACGCGGGTCCCGGCGTCCCTGATGAGTACAAGCTGATGCTGTTCGACCGCTTCGTCCAGATTCGCGGACGCAGCGGGGCGCGGCGCGGTTCGGGGATCGGCTTGACCTTCTGCCGCCTCGTCGCCGAAGCGCACGGCGGTCGCATCTGGATCAGCGACAACCCGACCGGCGGCAGCATCTTCTCGTTCACGCTGCCCGCCGCGCTCGAAAACGAACTCAGCGTCGGGTCGGATTAATGGATTTCGAGGGTAAGGGGAAATGCTTGTAGAGGCACGATATATCGTGCCCCTACGATTTTCGCGTTGGTTACGCCTCGGTAATCGTCACCGAGTTGATCACGTCGCCTTGGCGGATGGCGTTGACCACGTCTTGACTCGCCGCGTCCGCGACCTTACCGAAGACGGCGTGCTTGCCGTTGAGGTGCGGCGTCGGCAGGTGGGTGATGAAGAACTGCGATCCGTTGGTGTTCGCGCCCGCGTTCGCCATGCTCAGAATGCCGGGGCTGTCGTGCTTGAGCCGCAGCGCGCCCGCCTCGTCGTTGAAGCGATAGCCGGGACCGCCGCGCCCGGTGCCGGTCGGGTCGCCGCCCTGAATCATAAAGTCGCTGATCACGCGGTGGAAGCTCACGCCATCGTAGAAGCCGTCGCGCGCCAGAAAGACGAAGTTGTTGACCGTGATCGGCGCGTCCTTCACGAACAGGTCGATCGTGATCGCGCCCTTGGTGGTGTTCAAGGTGGCGGTGTAGGTCTTCTTCGGGTCGATCTGGATCGACGGCGATTGATCGTACTGCTTAGCCATTGGGTTTTCCTTGCTCTGCTCCAAGAATCGTCCTCGTATTATACCGCGTATCCCCCGCGCCGGATCAGCGGGCGCAAGTCTTTACCGAACCGCTGGAGGCTCTGCCCTATAATGGAAATGAAGTACGGGCAGCTCTAAACAGCGTTAATTCGGCATCGAGCCGGGTGAGAGTGTTAAGATTCAAACCAGCTCTCGTGATATACACTAGAGTCAAGATCGGGGTTGCTGCCCGTTGTGAGCAGTTGAAGGGCACAAATTATGCCACGTGTGCTTTACATTGAAGATAATCGGGATAATCGGCTGTTGGTGCGCCGGATTTTGCTGGCATCCGATTTTGATTTTGTGGTCGACGAAGCGGAAAGCGCTCAAGCCGGCATCAATCTCGCGCTGACTCAGCCCCCCGACTTGATTCTCATGGATTTGAGTATGCCGGATATGGATGGACTGACGGCAACCAGACGCATTCGGAATATGCCGACACTTCAAGACATCCCGATTGTCGCGCTGACGGCGAACGCGATGGAGAGCGATAAGGATCGCAGCCTCGAGGCGGGCTGCGACGGCTACATAAAAAAACCGATTGATGTCGACAAGTTCCCCGAAGAAGTGATTCATTACATCAGGAGTTGTAATGAGCGACGTTCAAAACACCAACCCGCAGCGGACGCCAACGGAGTTCGAGCACCCAACCGCCGCAAACGGCGGTGG
Organism: uncultured Chloroflexia bacterium; assembly: GCA_963727545.1. Classification (GTDB taxonomy): domain Bacteria; phylum Chloroflexota; class Anaerolineae; order Aggregatilineales; family Phototrophicaceae; genus Flexifilum. The sequence goes on along the minus strand of CAVSGS010000019.1, from coordinate 59,563 downwards.
AGACAACCGCCAAGCCGCAACCGGCGGAGGTGGAATCCAGCACCAGCCCGCTGCCGACGCACGAGCCGACGCGCCAGCCGACGCCCGCGGAAGCACCTTCCAGCCCGCAGCGGATGCCGATTGAACCCAGTGAGGCGCACGTCCTCGTCGTTGAGGATAATGTGCCTAACTTCGTTTTGGTGGCGCGGATGCTGGCGTTTATGGGCGTGCAGCGCTGCGAATGGAAGACATCGGGCTGGCAGGTCGTCCAGTTTGCCGATACGCTGCCGCGCGTCGACCTGATTCTGATGGATATTCGTCTACCCTACGAAGATGGCTATCAAGCGCTGCAAAAATTGCGCGGTAACACGCGCTTGCAGGACACGATCGTCTGCGCGGTGACTGCCGAGGCGAGCGAAGATCAAATGCGGCGCGCCAAGAAAGCCGGGTTCAATGGTTTCCTCGGCAAGCCGCTCGACCCCGACCGCTTCCCCAACCAGATACGCAAGCTGCTCAAAGGTGAAGAAGTATGGGAATGGAAGTAGATGATCCCAAAGATCGCCTGAGCCTTGCCGAAGCGCAGTATGCGGCGACCAGCACGATTTTCGGCTCCAATGATCCGGTTGAAATCCTCAATGCGCTGATCAACTTCAGCGGTCGCCCGTTTACCTACGCCCATTTGGGACTGCTGGGTCCTGAAGCCGACATTCTGACGATCATCGCCGTCCGCGACGAAAACGGCGTCCACGACGCGCATTATCAGCGGCGGCTGGACGAGTATCCCGGCTACGAGATGCTCGAAGCCGTCGAGGTGCTCGACATCCCGGACGTCAACGCCGACCCGCTGCTGAACCCGCATGAGCGCGAGTTGGTCATGTCGCGCAGCATGGAATCGCTGCTGATCATCCCGCTGGTGGTGTCGCGGCGGCTGACCGGCTTGATTGCCTTCGAGAACCCGACCCCGGTGACGCTCCCACAGGAAACCCTGCGCGCGATGCGCAACCTCGGTAACCAGATCGCGGTCGTCTTTGAGAACCAGTCGCTGCTGCGCGATACCGCAGCGACCCTTGAAGAAGTTCAAACCCTTTACGACATCAACCGCGCCATCATCGGCGCGCTCGACCCGCTGGACGTGCTGCGCGTGCTGCGGAGCTACTTGGCGCAAAATGCCGTCTCGATCATTCACGCGGTCGTCGAGCGGACGGGCGGTGGGGAAAGTGTCGTTGTCCGCCACATCATTTCGGCGACCGGCGAGCAGACGGTCGAACTGCCGGTTGAGAACGTGAAACGGGCAGCGGATATGTTCGGCGAAGGCGAGTCGACCGGCGTGATTCTCGTGGAAGACATCGACAGCGCCCAAGCCAGTATGCCGCTGCGCGATCTACTGAGTTCGGGGCGGGTGCAGAGCTATATCGCCGTCCTCGTCCGCGAGCACAGCGCGATTCAAGACGTGATCGCCATTGCTTTCGACTCCCGGCAGACCTTCGACAGCCGGACGCAGCGCTTGTACAACGCCGTTGCCAACCAGATCGGCATCGTGCTGCAAAATCAACGCCTGCTGCAAGATGCCCAATTGACCGCCATTCAACTCGCGCAGCAGGTGCGCGTCTTGCAGGCGATCAACCAGCTTTCCGCCGGGATTAGCACCTTCCAGACGGAGAAGGACCTGCTCGATTACGTCGCCATCAGTCTCGTCGATGCGCTCGATGTGAGCCACGTCGGGATCGTCGTGTTCGAGCCGGGGCAGGAGACCGGTTTCGTGATCAGCGAGTATCCCGATAAGGGGGTCGTCAACGCCCGGATCGAAACGCGCGTCAGCCAAACGATCGCCGCGCTGCGCCAGAATCCTGATCGCCCGGTGATCGTCCACGACATCGAGAACAACCCGCTGATCGAGCCGGAAACGCGCCCGGTGCTGCAATCAATGGGCGTCCTCTCGATGATGGTCATGCCGCTGCAGATCGCTGGCGAGATCGTCGGGACGGTCGGTTTCGACCTGTTCCAGCCGTCGCAGCAGTTTACGGCAGAATTGATCAACACCGCCGCGACGATGCTTTCGCAGGTTGCCATTGGTCTGCAAAATATCCGGCTGCTGAGCGAGGCGGAGAGCCGCGCCGAACAGCTTCAGCGTATCGCCTTGTTCAGTCAATCGATGCAGTCGACGCTCAACTTGGACGCCATTCTGGAGCTTCTGCTGCAAGAAATCCCGCAGTTGATCCCGGCACAGCGGATCGACGTCGCGCTTTCCAGCGCGCGACAGGGCAGCTTGCGCAGCGTCGCCCGGCTCGCCGACGGACAACGCACGGTCGACACAGCGAATGCGGTGTCGGTCGCGCTCGACCAAACTTTCGTCGGACAGGTCTGGCAGATGCAGGAAGTCCTCGACATCGCCGACACGCAAGCGCTGCCGGTGCATCCGACCGACTACGATCCCGCGCTGCGTTCGCTGTTGATCGCGCCGATCCGCTCGCGCGGGCGTGTGCTCGGCATTATCACGATCGGTAGTACGCTGCCGTATCGCTATACCGATACCGACCAAGCGATTTTTCAGCAGATGATCAACCAGTTCGCCGTCGCGCTAGAAAATGCCGAAGCCTTTGAACAGAGCCAGCGCGCCATCCAGAATGAGGCGCTGATCAACGACATTTCGACCCAGCTTCAGCGGCACGGCTCCGTCGAGGACATGCTGGAAGTCGCCGTCAGTCAGCTTGGGGCGGCGCTCGGCGCTCGGCGCGGGCGCATTCGGCTGACGACCCGGAGCGATGGAGAGCGAAACGAGGTCGCGCCATGATCACCTTGTTCGATGCCCTGTTCAACGTCGATGCTTATACCGGGGTGGCTGAGCGCGCCCGGGCGCGCTTGATTTACGGCTTTACGCTGATCGTGGTCGTGTTGTTCTTCCTGTACGCCCTCTTCGTGCCGCAGGATCAAGCCGGGTCGACTGTGTTCGTGCAGGCGTCGACGAACTTGCTGAGCGCGATCAGTATCGTCGGCGTGCTGGCAGTCGGCTTCGCGACGCTGGCATTGCTCCGCGTGGGGCGGATCGACCAGAGTGCTTACGGTCCGCTGCTGATGTGGCTCCTGAGCGGTGTTCCGCTCGGTTATCAAGTCCATTTCGTCACGGCGGATGCCGGAATACCGCTGCTGATCTTGATCTTGATCGGCGGTCTGTTCCTGCGGCTGCGCGGCTTGGCAATTGCCACTCTCGTGGCGCTGGTGCTGCTGTTGATCGCGGTGGTGACCTATGTGCCCACGTCCGGCGCGATCATTGACTACGACACTTTCTTAGGCAATTCGGTGGCGCTCGCCTTTCAGGTGCTCGGCGGGGCGGGGCTGATTTATCTGTTCTTGCGCGGCGCGCAGCTCAAATCGCTCGCCAGCAGCACCGGTGCTTACGAGGACCGGATGCGGTTGGCGACCATCACGACGCAGATCGCCCAGCGGATTCAGCGCCGGACCGAACTCAACGACCTCTTGAACAGCGCGATCGCCGACATCCTGCAAAGTTATGCCGACATCTACCACGCGCAAATTTTCCTGATCGACCCGGCGACCAACGACGCCGCGCTCGCCGCCAGTACGGGATCGGTCGGCGAGATGCTGCTCCGACGACATCACAAACTGTCGGTCGGCAGCCGCAGCGTGATCGGACAGGTCACGTCCACCGGTCAGGTGATCGTCGCGCGCTCCGAGTTGTCGGACGGCGTTCACCGGCGCAACGAATTTCTGCCCGATACGGTGGTCGAAGCGGCGTTCCCGCTGCGGCTCGGCGATGCCGTGATCGGCGCGCTCGACTTGCAGAGCCGGATCACCGCTGCTTTTGCTGAGGACGATCTCCCGGTGTTTCAATCGCTGGCGGACAACATCGCCGTTGCCATCGACAACGCGCGCTTGTTCGGAGAGACCGAAGCCCGCGTGCGCGAAAACCAGAACTTGGTCGAGCAGATGCGCGGTGCGGTGCGCGAAGTGGAACGCCTCAATCGTCAGCTTACCCAGCAGGCATGGACGGATTTTCTGGACGGTCAGGGCGGCGAGTTGAGCCTCGACGTCGATTTTGAGCATAACGTCAACCAGCACACCGGGGTTTGGACGCCGACGCTCGACCAAGCCGTGCAGACCAATCAACTGGTCGAAAAGCCGGTCGGCGGCGGCACAATCGTCAGCCTGCCGCTGCGCGTCCGCAGCGAGGTGATCGGCGCGATGGAGTTTGAACTCGACGGCGAAACACTGTCCGCCGAGGACCTCAATCTGTTGCAGGCGGTGGCGGAGCGTTTCGGTCTCGCCGTCGAGAACGTGCGACTGTACGAAGAAACCCGGCAGGCGGCGGAACAGGAACAACGCATCAACGACATCGCGGCGCGCTTCCAGTCGGTCACGACCGTTGACGAACTGCTGCGGATCACCCTGACGGAGTTGAGTGATACGCTCGGCGCGGAAGGCGGCGCGATCCGCTTAGGGCGCTTTGCGGAACCGAACGGGGAGAACGCGCCATGATCAATCGACTCCTGCACCTACTGTTTGGCGTGCGCTACGAGTATGACAACCCGCTAGCTCAAGAACGCGCCCAAAAGCTGATCTGGCTGATTTGGGCGACGGTGGGCACGCTGGTACTGGTGATCGGCTTGCGGCTCGTCGCCTCGTCGCTGCAGCGCTTTGAAACCCCGACCGCCGCGACTGTCCCGACGGCGTTTTTGTTCATTGTCGTTGGCTTGGTACTGGCTTATCTACTGGTGCAATTCGGGCGGGCGCAGTTAGCCGTCTGGGTGTCCGTCGGTTTCATGCTTGTCGTGTTCATGTACGCGGCGGCGACCACCATCAGCCCGATTGCGCCGATCGCGCTGATTCTGCCGCTGGTCGCGGCGGGGATGCTGCTCAACCGGCGCGGTGCGTTGTTGGTCGTTTTGTTGGTCGTGGTCACGTTGATCCTGCGCACGATCAATCAAACCGAAGTCTTCGACGCGCTGCGCTACATTCCGGCGGATAACGCCGTGTCCGAATTCGTCGCTTATGGCGTTTTCTTCGGCTTGGCGGCGGTTTTCATGCTGCTGTTCAGCGGCAGCGGCGAACGCTTGATCACCCACGCACTCCAAGACATTCGCCAGTTTAAGGCGGTGGCTCAATTCAACCGGGTGAGCGCCGATGCCGCTCCCGACGAGGATGCGGTGCTGCGCCGTCTCTTGACGACCATTCAGACCGATCTCGGCTACAGCTTAGCGCAGATTTATCTGCCGGATGCCGACGGCGAATACACGCGCCGAATGCGGCTCGGTTTGGGGCAAAGCACCCACATCGCGCTGCGGGGCGAGTACGCCCTGATCGTCGAATTGGTCACCAGCCGCCAGCCGATCGTGCTCAGCACCCGCGACGCGCAGCTGGGCGGCGAACAACTCGTCCCCCCTGCGATTGACGGCATGCTGTTGGCGCTGGCGTCCGGTGAGTTACTGGTCGGCGTGCTCGACGTGCAAGGCGACCGCGACGATCTGTTTAGCGAAAACGCGATCGCGGCGCTCGACGGCTTAGCGACCCAAGCCGCCCGCGAGATCAGCTTGGTTCGGCAAATTCAAGACCTGCAGCGCAGCGTGCGCGAGCAGGAAGGCGTTATTCAGCGGTTCTCCGGTCAAATGACCGAACTCCAGCAGCGCAGCCAAAGCGCGGCGACGGCTGCGTGGTCGCAGTATCTCGAAGGACGCGGTCAGTCCGGCTTCGGCTTCGACTACGACGGCAGCATGGTTGTTCCCGCCAGCAGCTTGTCCGACGACATCCGGCAAGCCGTCGAGCGCGGCGAGATCACCCGCGAACGCCGCGACGACCTGCAGGTCGTCCATGTACCGATCACGCTGCGCGACCAGATCATCGGCGCGTTTACCTTCAATCTCCCGCATGACCGAACCATCGGCGAACGCCAGCTGGAAATGCTCCGAACGGTCGCCAACCGGCTCGGCGTGGCGCTGGAAAGCAACCGGCTGCTCGAACAGACGCAGGCGCAGGCGCTCCGTGAACGCCGCGCGAGCGAGATCGGCAGCGTGCTCTTGAGCGCGACCGACGTCGAGACGGTGCTCGATTTGGCGGCGTCGAATTTCAATGAAGCCCTTGGCGCCGTGCAAACGCGCGTCTATCTCGATCCCGCTCGACTAGCCCACAGCGGAGAAGTGCAATGACCGCCCGCTTAAGTCCGTTTCATCCGCTTTCGTGGCCCCTGTGGTTGAAGTTCTCGATCGGGATCGTCGGCGGCTTGATCATCCTGACGATCCCTGTGCTGATCTTCGTCCAATCCGGCGTTTACGACCTCAGCTTGCAGAACGCGAAATCGTATGTTTCGGAAACCGGCGTTCGTCATGCGACGCTGGTCAGTAATGCGCTGGTCGACGCGCGTACACGCCTCGCGAACTTCACCGCTAACGAGAGCAACAGCGGCGACCTGATTGGCTATCTACTGCGGGACGTGCACACCGACACGCCGATCTATTTGCCCAAGCGGACGCCTAACGAAATCGTGTCGCTGTTCCGTAATGATTTGATCAGCTTGGCGACGTCGCCGTTCGAAAGCGTGCGCCTGCTCGACCGCAGCGGACGGGTGGTCATTCAGACGAGCATTTCGTCGGCATCGTTCGTCATCCACGACGAGTCACAGGCACCGGCGTATCGCGCGGCGCTCAATGCCCAGCTTCAAGGGCAGTCGAGCGCGCTGGCGGTGACGGAAGACGCGACGCCCGCCGTCGAAATCACCAGCGCGATTTACTGGCGCGACGGCACGCCGATCGGCTACGTCGTCGCTCGTTTGAGCCGCAGCCGCATCTTCTTGAACAACATTCGGCTTGATCAAGCCGGCAGCGATCTTTCGGCTTACAGCTTTTTGACGACGACGCACGGCGCGGTCATCACGACGTCGGCGATGCTCACCGAAGCGACCAACGCCAGCCAGTCACCCGCTGTCACCCGCGCGCTGGCGGGACAGACCGGCGTCGACAGCTATCAGTCAAGCAATGGCGTTGACTACATCGGCTACTACACGGACATCAGCAATACGCCCTTCGTCCTCGTGACGCAGGTGTCGGCGGAGACGGTGTTCACGAACACGCTGACCTTCTTCCAAGTCCGTACCTTTGTCGTGATCGTGGCGGGCGTGGCGCTGATCGCGATCCTTGTCATCGGCTTCAACCAACTGATCGCGCCGCCGCTGAACCGGATCCGCCGGGCGGCACTAGGGATCGCCAACGGCGATTTCGACCTGCCCCTGCCGGATGTCGTGCGCGGCGACGAGGTCGGGCTGTTGGCGGCAGCCTTCGTCAACATGCGCGATCAAGTGCGCGTCTTGATCGGCGACCTTGAAGAACGTATCGCCACCCGCACGCGCGACATCGGCGCGACGCAGGACATCAGCCGCTATGCGGCGACGCAGCGCGACGTGCAAGTCTTGATGAATCGCGTCGTCGACTTGATCGTCGAGCGCTTCCCGAACATCTATCACGCCCAAATCTTCCTGATCGATGACACCGGCAGCAATGCCGTTTTGCGCGCCAGCACCGGCGAAGCCGGTCGGCAGCTGCTCAGCCGGGGACATCGGCTCGGCGTCGGCAGCCTGAGTGTGATCGGGCAGGTCGTGCAGCAGGGGCGCTTGATCATCGCCCGCGACACGGTCGCGAGTCAGGTTCACCGCCGCAACGAATTTTTGCAAGAGACTCGCGCCGAACTCGCGGTACCGCTGCGGATCGGCGACCTCGTGATCGGCGCGCTCGACGTGCAGAGCCGCATCCGCGATGCTTTCGACGAGGATTTGGTCTCGGTGCTGCAAACAATGGCGGATCAGATCGCCGTCGCGATCCAGAACGCCCGCCTCTACGAGGAATCGCTGCGGCGCGTGCGTGAAATCGAGGAAAACAACCGCACCGCTACGCGCCGGGCGTGGCAGGAGTTCATGCACGACCAGCACGCCGACGAGATCGTCAAGACCGCTGGATTCAGTACCGGCACACCGCTCGACGACCTGCGCGAAGCAGCGGTTCGCTCCGGCAAACCGGTGGTCGGTGCGCTCACGGAGCGGCAGACGATCCCGGTCGCTGTCCCGGTGCAGCTGCGCGGGCAATTGCTCGGCGCGGTCGAGTGGGAGATCCCGGCGGTGGGGTTGTCCGAAGAAAAGATCGAGTTAGCGCAAGAATTGGCGAACCGGCTGGCGCTCAGCCTCGACAACGCGCGCTTGTTCCAAGAGAGCCAGCGCACCACCGAGCGCGAGCGGTTGGTCAACAGTATCTCCACGAAATTGACCGCGCAGACGACGATCAACGACATTCTGGAGACAGCGGTCCGCGAAGTCGGGCAGGCGCTGCGCGCGCCGCAGGTGAGCATTCGCCTGCAAACTTTGGGCGGCATTGGTAATGGTAACGGTAATGGCGAGCACCCGAAGACTGACGGCTGAGGATAGACGATGGCGAGCATTCGACGACAAATAGAAGCGCCTTCGATGTACGGTCGCATTATGCGACTCGTCGTTCCGCTGATGATGGGCGTGTCCTTGATCATTGGCTTGGTGCTGCTTTGGGCGGTTCAGGCGACCGGACGCGAAACGGTGGCGCAAGCCCAACTCGTCGCGGTCGACAACATCGCCAACGAGATCCGTGACGAATTCCAGCAGCACGCCGACGTCCTCGTCGGCATCACGAACAACCGCGATGCCCGCGACTTCGCCCGCGATACCCTGATCAACATCTCCGGCAGCACGGTCGAGACCACCCAAGCGCGCTTGTTGGGCGATTTCGTCAACCTGCTCGATCAGAACCCCGAATACCTCGCCGTCCGTTACGTGACCTTCAACGGATCGGTCTGGTCGGAAGTGACCAATTACGACAATACCATCCCGCGCGCCGACGACCGGATCCGGCTCGGCATTTTCGCCAGCGACCCGGCGCTGCTGCACAGCCTCACCATCAATCCGGGCGAAGTCGTCGTCAGCGACATCACCTTCGAGTTAGACCCGGATACGCTCGATCCGGCAGCACCGATTGCTTATTTGCGACTGGCATCGCCGGTCGCTCCGGACGACAATTTTGCTACCAACATCGCCGGCGTGATCGAAATCGACATGAAGGTCGATCCGATCCTCGCCGCCGCCCGCTCGGCGGCTGATGGGCAGTTAGCCCACCAAACCGGTCGACGCATCGTCTTGACCGATCAATCCGGCAATTTGCTCTACGATACTGCCGATGCGAATTTCGATTACGTCAGCGCTCTGGGGCAGCAGAAGGCGATCAAGCTGGATGCGCGTTATCCCGACGCGCAAGCCCTACTGACGAGTAACACGGCGGCGAACGCAACCGTCAGCGGCGAAGGCGTCTTTTCGACTGCGAAAGTCGGTTTGGGCAGAGATGCGACCGGGTTCTGGATGGCGACGCTGGTCGACAAATTGAGCGAGACGGAGAGCCGCAGCAACCTGTTCGCCCTGATCGCGCTCGTCGGCAGCCTGATGGTCGGCTTCAGCCTGACCGGAGTGATCGGCGGGATTCTGCGGCGCATGCTGCGCCCGATCGCTGAAGCGCAAGCGGTGGTCGAGCGCTGGACGACGACCGGAACCATCAGTTCCGCGCCGAGCGCGCTGCCGACCACTACGCTGATCGATGCACCGGCGGTCACAGCCAGCCATGCCAGCGTCGAGCACGCCGACGGCACCGAAGTCGGCTTGCTGCTGCAATCGTTCCACAGCGTCACTGACCGGATCGCCGCGCTGCAGCGCCAGCTTGACACACAGCAGGGGCGTTACAGCCGTAACATGGATATCGCCGCGCGTATCGGTCGCGAGACCGCGACGCTCTACGACCTCGACGAGCTGCTGAACCGGGCGATCGAGCTGATTTGTACCGAGTTCGACTTCTATCTCGCGCAGGTCTTTCTGATCGACGACATCGGCGAAAACGCCGTACTCGCTTACAGCCGGGGCGAGCTGGGAAAGCGGCTGCTGGAAAGCAAGCACAAGCTCGTCGTCGGCTCCGAGTTGGTGATCGGTCGGGTGACGCAAACGGGTACGCCGGTCATCGTCAACGATACGCTGGTCGTCGACGTTCGGGCGCCCCACATCGCCAATCCACTGCTGCCGGACACGCGCGCGGAGATGGCGCTGCCGCTCCAAATCGGCGACCGCATCATCGGCGCGCTCGACGTGCAGAGCCGGCGTCCCAACAGCTTCCAGAGCGATGAAATCCGCACTTTTCAAATCCTTGCTGACCAGATCGCCGTTGCGATTCAAAACGTGCGTTTGCTGGTGCAGTCCGAGGAGCGCGTCACCCAAATCGACGCGCTGAACCGCCAACTGACGCGAACGGCGTGGGAAGAAACGAGCCGTCACAGCGCGTTGGAGCCGATTTATCGCTACGACCTGCTGACGCTCGCCCACGACGAAGGCGACATGCAGCCGACCGTCAGCCTGCCGATTGCCATCCGTGGCGAGGTCGTCGGCTCGTTCGACGTCACCGCGCCGGAAGGCGAGACCTTCACCGACGGCGACCACTCGATCATGCGCGCCGTCGCCGACCGCGTGGCGATCGCGATCGAGAACGCGCGACTATTCGAAGAGAACGTCGAGGCGCTCACTGATAACCAACGTCTGCTGCGGGTGGCGGAAAGCGAACGGGAACGCCTCAGTTCGATCCTTGAGTCCCTGCCCGCTGGCGTGCTCGTGCTCGATCCGCAGACCTTCGCACCACTTCAGCACAACCAGCAGATCGAGCGGATGTTGGGTCGCTCGATCCAGCCGGATACGCCGTTTAGCGTTGAGACTTATCGCCTGCACCGCAGCGGTACCGATGCGCTGTACCCGACTGACAGCTTGCCGATTCACACGGTCGCCCAGTCCGGGGCGATGACCACCAGCGACGACATCGCCGTCGCGCGGGAGGACGGCAGCGAAATCGACCTGCTGATGAACGCCGTTCCGGTGTTCGGCGAGGATGGCAAGATCAGCGTAATCGTCGCTGCCTTCCAAGACATCAGCACGCTGCGGACTCTCGAACGCACGTTGGAAGCGAACCTGCGCGAAACCGTCTCCTTGTACGAGTTGGCGCGGGCGCTGTCCGAAGCGAACGAAGTTGACGACATCCTCGATCAAGTGATTTACGAGTTGAGCACGCAGGAACCGGACAGCGCTTACGTGCTGCTCTCGGATGAGAATGCCGCAACCGTGCGAGTGGCGCGCACGCTCGATGGCGAAGACGCCATCTGGACGCTGCCGAACGAAATCCTCGATCCGCAGAATCCATTGTTCATCCCCAACGTGAGCGAAGCGGTCGAACTGGACGACACCGTCCGGTTGGCGCTGCGCCATCAGAACGTTGCCGCGTTGGTGTCCCTGCCGATGCGCGCGCGTTCGCTGCGCGGCGCACCGCTCGGCTGGTCGGTGATCACGTTTGCGCTGCCGCACGAGATCACGGCGGAAACCGAGCAGTTCTTGACCACGCTCAACGACAACACCGCCGTCGCGCTCGACAACCGCTACCTGTTCGAAAGCACGGAAGCAGCGCTGCAAGAGACGGCGGCGCTCTACGGCGCGACGACCAATCTCAGCCGCGCTCGCAGCGCCGAGGACATCGGCGAAGCGCTCCATTTGGCGTTGGAAACCCTCGTGCCGGACCTGTACGGTGCCTATCTGCTCAACGACGACGGCATGATGGAGTTGTTCAACGTCAACCTCGACGGTTCGGCGCTCGACTTCCGCGCGCTGATCGACCGGCATCATTTGTTGGAAACCGACGCGAACCTGTTTATTGAGGATTTGCGCCAAGTCGCCAACCCGACGCCGTTTGAACAGGACTTGATCGCGCTGGGCGGGATTCGCGCGGTTGCGGTGGTCCAGATCCGGTTACAGGGGCGTCCGAGTGGTGTTTTCTACACCATCTACCATCGACCGCACCGCTTCGACGCCGGCGACGCGCGCTATCTCGGTTCGGTGGCAGACAGCGCCTCGGTCGTGGTCAACAATTATCTGCTGCTCGAACAAATTCAGGAATCGCTGGAAGAGACCAGCATCCTGTACCAAGCCAGCCGCGCGCTGAACGACGCATCGACGCCGGAAGAAATTCTCGACGTGATCGTCAATCACCTGACCAACCGCCCGATCTCGCAGGCGTTCATCGCCGTGCTTTCGACCGAGAACTGGGATAACCCGAAGGCGGTGGCGCAGGTCGCGGCATCGTGGCAGCGTGAGGACGCGACCGGCATCGATCTGAAGGGCATCAACCTCGTCGCCGATCAGTACCCGGCGTGGCGGCTGTTGGCGTCGCCGAACATCATGACGATCGACGCCGTGAGCACCTCCGATGAACTGGACGAGATGGAGCGCATCGGCGTCGAAAGCCTCGAACTTCAGTCGATCAGCGTGCTGCCGCTGCGCGTCGCCGGTCGCTCGATTGGCGCCATCGTCATCGGCGGCAGTGACCCGCACCGCCATAACGATCGTGACCTGCGGATTTACCGCTCGCTGGCGGAGCAATCTGCCCTGCGAATGGAAGCGATCCGCTTGCTCGAACAGACGGAACGCCGCGCGCGCCAGTTGGCGACCTCGGCGCAGGTGAGCCAGATCGTCAGTTCGATCCTCGACCTGAACGACCTGCTGCCGCGCATCGTCGATCTGATCCGCGAGACCTTCGCTTACGATCACGCGCAAATTTTCTTGATGGACGACGCCGACGAATTCGCCGTACTGCGCGCCAGTACCGGCGAAGCCGGGCGGCAGTTGTTGAACGCTCAGCACAAACTGCAAAAGGGTTCCGCCAGCGTGATCGGTCAGGTGACGGCGACCGGCGAACCGGTGATCGCGTCGGATACAGCGGACGCGCGCATCGTCCACCGCCCCAACCCCTATCTGCCCAATACGCGCTCGGAAATGGCGATTCCGCTCAAGCTGAAAGGGCGCGTCGTCGGCGCGATCGACGTGCAGTCGAACCAGCCGAGCGCCTTCGACGACGACGACATCAGTGTTTTGCAGACGCTCGCGGCGCAGGTTTCCGTCGCCATCGACAACGCGCAGTTGTTCCAAGAATCGCGCGGACGCGCCAACGAAATGACCTTCTTGTTCAACGTGACCACCGCCGCTGCCTCGGCGGAGACGCTCACCGAAGCACTGCAAAACGTCGCCTCGGAACTGCTGATTTCGCTCGACGCGATTTCCGCCAGCATTTATCTGCCGCAAGCCTACGTCGATGCCGAAGGCGAGGAATTCATTATGCTGGAAGCGGTCGCGCTGGCGGGGTCGGATCAGCCACTCTCGGAACTCTCCGAGGTGCGCCTCGACGCCCAAGACAACCTGCTCGCCGATGCCGCGCGCAGCCGCCGCCCGATCATCATCGACAACATCAACCGCGAGCCGAATTACCTGTCGGTGGTCGATAACGCGAATTCGGCGGTCATCGTGCCGCTCACGTCCGGTAACCGGCTGGTCGGCTTAGGCGCGCTCGAAAGCGACGAATTCAACGCTTACGACAGCGACACGCTGACCCTGCTGCTGACGCTCTCCGGTACCCTCTCGGCTATCGTTCAAAGCCAGCAGCTGCTCGAACAGGTGCAGGCGACCAACGAGCAGTTGCGCGAGCTTGACCGCCTCAAGAGCGACTTCCTCGCCAACATGAGCCACGAGTTACGGACGCCGCTTAACTCGATCATCGGTTTCAGCCGCGTGATCCTCAAGGGCATCGACGGTCCGCTGACCGAGATGCAGGAACAGGACTTGACCACCATCTATAACAGCGGTCAGCACCTGCTCAACCTGATCAACGACATCCTCGATCAGGCGAAGATCGCGGCGGGCAAGATGGACTTGCAGTTCGATTACTTCGAGATGAAAACGGTCGTCGATGGCGTCCGCTCGATTGGTATCGGGTTGGTCAAGGACAAGCCGATCGACATCTTCGTGGACATTGCGCCCGGCTTGGAAAAGGTCTATGGCGACGAATTCCGCACCCGGCAGGTATTGATCAATCTGGTCTCGAATGCGGCGAAGTTTACCCGTGAAGGGTCGATCACGATCAGCACCTATCCGGTCATGGACTCGGAAACCGGGCGGATGATGATCCGCACCGACGTGACCGATACCGGTATCGGTATCGCCGACGCCGACATCCATCTGTTGTTCGAAGCCTTCCAGCAAGTCGACTCGTCGCTGACGCGGACGCAAGGCGGCACCGGCTTGGGGCTGCCGATTTCTAAGTCGCTGGTCGAAATGCAGGGCGGGCGCATGGAAGTTTCCTCGCAGGTCAACGTGGGGTCGACCTTCTCGATCTTCATGCCGGTTGAGCCGGTGGTCGAGGAAGAGGAGGAGAAGCCCAAGAAGAAGACCGACGATCTGGTGCAGCCGCCCCGTCAGCCGGTCGTGACCGGTCCGCTGACCATGCCGACCAACGGCACGAGCAGCAGCACCACTCAGCAGACCGAGTTGCCGTTGAACGTGGTGCGCGCGACCAAGCGGCAGATCCTGCTGATCGAGGACAACCCGGATTTGGTCGACCAGTACCGCCGCGCGCTGGGGCGCGAGGGGTTCGACATCTTCACCGCGTCGATCCCGCTCGAAGCCGAGGCGATGGCGAGCGGCTTGCACCCGACGCTGATCATCATGGACGTTTCATTCAGCGCCGGTCAGGGTTGGGATATTCTGGGCAAGCTCAAAGCGCGCGACGACACCTTCGATATCCCGGTGATCATCGTGACGCTCAGCGGCGAGCAGGAACGCGCGCTGGACATGGGCGCGTTCCGCTATATCCAGCGTCCATTCACGCCCGAAGACCTTGTGCTTGCCGTGCGCGATGCCGAGCGCGAAAGCCGTATCAACCGCATCTTGATCATCGACGATCAGCCGGAAAGCGTGCGCTTGCTGACCAACTTACTCGACGAGCAGGGACAGTATCGCGTCTTTAGCGCCACCAACGGCGCTGAGGGAATTGCCTTGGTCGCGCGGCGTCGTCCCGACCTCGTGATCCTTGACCTGCGGATGCCGGAGATGGATGGTTTCCAAGTCGTTAAGGAGTTGCGCAATAACCCGGAGACGGCTACTATTCCGATCCTCGTGGTTACCGGCGATACGCTCAGCACGGATGAGCGCGATCAACTCATGAATCTGGCGGTGCTGCACAAAGCTGAGATCAGCGCGGAGCAGTATCATCAATTCGTGGATGGTGTCAGGAGTTATCTCAATGGAGACTAGTGTACTTTGCCAACTGAAACAAAATCGATAGAACTGGAGTGCATCAACTGCCGGACGCGTATCCCGTTCGATAAGTCGGTAGACGGGTGTCCGGTTTGCGGGGAGAATATCCTCGAAGCGCGTTACGAACTGAACAAAATCAACGTCAACGAGTGGCTGCGCACGATCCGCAGCCGACCGGAAGGGCTGTGGCGCTACAGTGAGGTCCTGCCCATCTACGATCGGGACAACATCGTCAGTTTGGGCGAGGGCGGTACGCCCTTAATCAAGTCGCACGCGCTGGCGGCGAGCCTCGGACTGAAAAACCTCTACATCAAAGACGAACGACAAGGTCCCACCGCCAGTTTCAAAGATCGGCAGGCGACGGTGGCGATCTCGGCGCTGAAGGAGATGGGTGTCGACGCGGTCGTCGTCGCCAGCACCGGTAACGTCGCCATCGCTTACGGGGCTTATGCGGCTCGCGCCGGCATCAAGCTGTGGGGCTTCTTCCCCAGCCTGACCCCCGGCGACAAGATGCGCGAGGCGGCGCTGTACGGCGCGGAAGTCATCAAGATCACCGGGACTTACGACCAGACCAAAGAGATCGCCGCGCGCTTCGCCAAGCGACAGGGGATTTTCCTCGACCGGGGGATCAAGAGCGTCGCCGCGATTGAGGCGATGAAGACCATGGCTTACGAGATCGCCGAGCAGTTGAGCTACGTGCTCAGCGACGATGGACGCTGGGTCACGCCGGACTGGTTCCTTCAGGGCGTCAGCGGTGGCATGGGACCGATCGGCGTGGGCAAGGGCTTCCGCGAGATGTACGACTTCGGCATCGTCGATAAAATGCCGAAGATGGGCATGATTCAGTCAACCGGCTGCGCGCCGATGGTGCAAGCCTACGAGCGCAACCAGCGCATCGCGACGCCGATTGAGAACCCGGAAACGATCATTGCGACCCTCGCGACCGGCAACCCCGGTCGCGCTTACGAACTGCTCTACGACTACGTCGCCGATTACGGCGGCTACTTCACCTCCGCCACCGACGAGGAAGCCTTCAACGCGATTCGCATTCTGGCACGCAACGATGGCATCTCGGTTGAACCGGCGACCGGCGTCACCTTCGCCGGGCTGTTCAAGATGGTGCGCGAGGGCGTGATCAAGCCGGACGACGTGGTCGTCGTCAACTGCTCCGGGCACACGCTCCCGGTCGAAACCATGATCCTTGGGGAACATTGGCAGCGTTCGGTCGATTTGTCCCAACGGACCCACACGCCGGTGCCGTCTACGGAAGGCTTGGTCGCTGCTCTCGAACAGATGGAAGCGCGCGTGCGTAACATCGTCGTGATCGAGGACAACAAGGACGCCGCCCGGCTGATCAAGCGGTTGTTGCAAGCGCGGGGTGCCTTCGAAGTCAATGTCGCCAACGACGGCGCGCAGGGCTTGGAATTAGTGCGCCAGATGCGCCCCGACCTCGTGATCACCGACTTGATGATGCCGGATGTGGACGGCTTCGCCGTGATCGACACGATGAAAGCCGATCCGGAACTGCAACATATCCCAATCGTCGTCATCACGGCGAAGGAATTGACCGCCAAGGAGCGGGCGCGGCTGAACAACCAAGTTGACATGCTGCTCAAGAAGGGATCGTCAATCGACGACGACGTGATCGAAAATCTTGTCCACAAGCTCGATTAACGACTTACAATACCAACACCGGACTCATCCCTCCCCCCGACTTCCCGCGGATGCCGGGGTGCAGGGCATCACTCGACAAGCTCGACCAAAAGGCGCAAGCGCCATGCAGAAAACGATCCTCTACATCGAAGACGACCCCGCCAGCCGCTCCTTAGTCGAGCGTACCCTTCGATATGGGGGGTATCGCGTCTTGATCGCCGAGTGCGGGCTGGATGGCATTGACCTCGCCCGCAGTGAAATCCCCGATTTGATCCTGACCGACATCAACCTGCCCGACATGTCCGGGCGTGAGGTCACGACCACGCTGCGCGGCGATCCGCGTTTCAGTGCGACGCCGATCGTGGCGCTGACGGCGCAGGTCATGAACAACCAGCGCGAATTAGCGCTGGCGGCGGGGGTCAGCGGCTACCTGACCAAGCCGGTGGATATTGAAAGCCTGCTCGAACAGGTGGAAAAATATCTGGAAGGGCGGCGCGAGGTGCTCGAACCGGGGGCGCTCTCCGCGGCGCAGAATCGCTACCAACAGGAGTTGGTCGCCCGGCTGGAGGAGCGCGTCCGCGAATTGGAGACGGTCAACAAGCAGCTTCGTCACCTCGACAAGATGAAAGACACCTTCATCCAACTGACGGCGCATGAACTGCGCACGCCGCTGACGCTGGTTTACGGTTACAGCCGCCTGCTGGAAGAAAACACCGAACTGCAAGGGATTATGCAGTACGACACGAACCTGCGGATGCTGCTCGACGGCATGTCCGGCTCGATCGTGCGGATGCAGAACATCGTCAACGAGATTTTGCTGGTCAGCCGGATCATGACCAACCGGATCGACCTCGCCATCGGACCGACCGATCTAGGCGACATCGCGCACAAGGCGATCAAGTATTACGCCGACGCCTGCCACGATCGCAAAATCACGATTCACTTCAACCGGGCGGAATTCCCCAACCGGATGCGCGCCGATTGGGAACTGCTCGAACTGGCGCTGCGCAACCTCGTCAGCAACGCGATCAAGTACACGCCGGACGGTGGCGACATTTACCTCCGCGCCGAAGTCAAAGGCGATTACGTCCGCTTCTCGATCCGCGATACCGGCATCGGCATCGCCAAAGACACCCAGAAAACGCTGTTCGAGCGCTTCCATACCAACAGCGACGTGCAGCTCCACAGCACCAGCAAAACTGCCTTTCGCGGCGGCGGCATCGGGTTGGGCTTGGCGGTCAGCAAGGGGATCATCGCCGCGCATGGCGGCACGATCACCTGCCAGAGCGACGGCTACGATCCGCATAAACTCCCCGGCAGCGAGTTCGTCATTGTGCTGCCATTGGTCACGGAGCGACAGGCGAGCGTCCCGCGATGAAGCTGGTTCAACCATCGGAACATGCCCAAGGCGTGGCTGCGGCTTTCCTGACGCCGGTGCTGCTGGGCGTTGCACCGATCTTCGGCAAGCAGGCGATCGGACTAGGGGCGGATCCGTTCACCGTCGCTGCCGTCCGCACCGTGATCGCGGTGGTGCTGCTGTGGATTTTCTACCTCATCTTTCTGCGTAAGTCGATTTTCATCTACCCGGCGGGGCTGCTCGGCTGTGTGGTCGTCGGTGTGGTCAACGGTATCGGCTCGCTGTTCTACTACAGCGGGCTGGGCTTACTCGATGCGTCCTTGGTGCAGCTGCTCAACGGGGCATATCTGGTCTTTGCGGTGCTGCTCTCGCGGCTTGGCGGCGAGCAGATCAACCGCAGCATCGCGCTGCGCGTCGCACTGGCATCGCTGGCGCTGGTGATGCTGACCGGTTTCGGGCACGACGCCGTGAATTGGTTGGGCGTCGGTTTGATGCTGGGCAGCGCGCTCATGTTCGCCGGGACGGTCATCCTCAGCCAATACGTGCTCTACGAAATGCCGCCGACGACGGCGACGCTCTACATCCTCTCGACGATGGCGGTGATCGTCGTCATGGTTTGGGCGGCGGTGGGGAATTCGCTCAGCAGCGCGGTGCTCGAAGCCGCCTTTCCACCGATCCTGATCCTCGGCGTGACGACGGCGCTCTCGCGCTTGGCGATGTTCGCCAGCGTCGCGGTCTTCGGCAGCTTGCGGACGGCAATTATCGCCGTCGGCGAGATCGCCGTTGCTTTGGTGCTGGCGTATTTCGTGCTGGGGGATCGGCTGACGACGATTCAGGTGATCGGCGTGGGGGTGCTGCTCTTCACGATGCTGCTGGTCCGCTCGACCGATCTCCTGCCGCGCGGTTTCAACCCGAACGAACTGCTGGTTCACGACATGGCGACGATGCAGTTTCAGCGGATCGCGTTTCACCGCGCCTTCGGCAAAGCCGAGCATGACAACGACTCCGGGGTGATGGGCACGATCACAACCGCCGAGATGGTCGCCATCCAGCGCATGTTAGGCGCCAGCAATAAGCCGGTCGATCCGTTTCCGATCTCGAAAGGCGGCTACAGCGTCGATCTCTCGCAGTTCCTCGCCAGCCAAGAACCGACCCGCCCCCGCAATCCTTTCACCGAAAAGAAGAACGATCAGAACGACCAAGCCTCAGAATGATGCCGCTGGCTCGTAAGCGCTCCAGAACGACCGCTGTAGGCTGCCATCCTCGTCTTGCAAAAAGAACAGCGCTTCTTCCAGCGCCTCGAAGTTACGCATCGGCAGGCGTGTAACCCGCGTGATCAATGCCCGCAGGTAGCGCGTGACCGGATCGTCGGAAACGAGGACGATCCAGCCGACAGGAATCTGAGCGGTGAAGGCGAAACCAACCTGAAGGGCGGCGACGTCCGTCCGCAGCGTTCTGAGACCACTGGCATCAATGATCAGGTGAATACCCATCGGATCGGCATCTTCGACGAAAGTCATAAGTTGGTCGTTGAGCGCTTGTAACGACTTATACGTGAGTGAGTTGCCGTCAAGCGCGGCGTAAATAACTCGATGCCCCATACACCAATTGATCTGATGTGCCATACAAACAGCTCCGCAGTGATGTGTCCCCGCTACTATTGTACGACACGATCATGATGACGAAAAATTCATGATTCCTTAAGGTTTTGCGCCGATTCGCTGGGTGGTCAGCCCGCGATCTTAGGGCTGCACCCAGCCTTTCGAGCGCTCGACGGCACGCTGCCAACCGGCATAAAGCGACTCGCGCTGATCGGCGGACATGTTTGGATCGAACGTTCGCTCGACCTGCCACTGCTGCGCGATCTCGGTCTGCGAGTGCCAGAAGTTGGTCGCCAAGCCCGCGAGATAAGCGGCACCTAAAGCGGTCGTCTCGGTGACGGCGGGGCGCTCGACCGGCACGCCGAGAATATCCGCCTGAAACTGCATCAGAAAGTCGTTGCGCACCATGCCGCCATCGACGCGCAGCGCTTGCAGCTTCAAATGGGAATCGGCTTGCATGGCGTCGACCACGTCGCGGGTCTGGTAGGCGACGCTTTCGAGCGTCGCGCGGGTGATCTGGGCGCGTCCGCTGCCGCGCGTCAAACCGAGGATCGCGCCGCGGGCGAAGGCGTCCCAGTAGGGCGCGCCCAGTCCCACGAACGCCGGGACGACGTAGACACCGCCGCTGTCCGCGACGCTGGTCGCGAGTGCTTCGCTCTCGGCAGCGCTGCTGATGATGCCGAGTTCGTCGCGCAGCCACTGGACGGCGGCTCCGGCGATGAAGACGCTGCCTTCCAGCGCGAACTGCACTGGCTTGCCTTTGATCTGCCAGCCGATAGTCGTCAGCAGGTTGTGCTGGGACGCGACGGCTTCGTCGCCGGTGTTCATGAGCAGGAAGCAGCCGGTGCCGTAGGTCTGCTTGGCGAGACCCGGCTCGTAACAGGCTTGCCCGAAAGTCGCCGCTTCTTGATCCCCGGCGATGCCCGCGATGGCGATCGATCCGCCCAACCGGTGCGTATCGCCGACGATGCCGCTGCTGGGTACGACGCTCGGCAGCAGCGCGCGCGGGATGTTCAGCCGTTCGAGGATTTCGTCGCTCCAGTCGTCTTGGCGGATGTCGTAGAGCATGGTGCGGCTGGCATTGCTCGGATCGGTGACGTGGAGCCGTCCCTCGCTCAAGCGCCAGATCAGGAAGCTGTCGACCGTGCCGAAAGCCAGTTCGCCGCGCTCGGCGCGCTCGCGGGCGCCGTCAACGTGATCGAGCAGCCACGCGACTTTGGTGCCGCTGAAATAGGCGTCGGTGACCAAACCGGTGATCGCCTTGATGCGGGTGTCGAAGCCTTCGCTGTTTGAGCGTTTCGCACAGCGGCGCGGTGCGGCGACACTGCCAGACGATCGCGTTGGCGATTGGCTCGCCGGTCGCGCGATCCCAGATGATGGTGGTTTCGCGCTGGTTGGTGATGCCAATCGCGGCGATCTGTGCCGGATCGATGCCGTCGAGCACCTGCTGCGCGACGCTCAATCTGCGAGTTCCAGATGTCTTCGGGGTTGTGCTCGACCCAGCCGGGCTGGGGATAGATCTGCGGGAATTCCTGCTGCGCCGTCTTGACGATGCGCCCGCCGCGATCGAACAAAATCGCGCGCGAAGAAGTCGTGCCTTGATCCAATGCGAGGATGTAATTTGCCATGAAGTGTTTCCCTCTGAGTGTGTAATTTCGAGGAATTATAGCACTGCGATCTCCGCTGGTCTCATCTCTGTGGTACTGTAGAACTGTAGCAAATTCATCTCATATGGAGCTGTGATGTCCGAGTTGGTCGGGTGCATCCTCCTTTATGTAATTATCTTCCCGGCTTACCTGATCCTCGCAAGGGTTTCCTTCGATTGTTATGTTTTGCGGCTGCGAGCATCAGATCGCACCGTAACGGAATTCCAGCGATCCTTATATCCATCAATAGCGCGGCTCGTATTTCCCCGTTCCCATGCGCTGTGGGAAATATCGTCCAATCGTGCGAACGGATCGGGCTTGGATTATTGGGAATATGCTCGCGGGCAAGATCTTCCTGTGTGCCGAAGGCGGATGTTCGCTGCGCTGTTGACTTGCATACCGTGTGTTATTGCTCTACAAGCCGCTTTGACGGATTACAGTGACGTGCGTACGTACCTCTCAATCGGTTTATTGATTTGCTATTTGCTGACTCTGGTTACCTGTTTTCGCTTTGGTCACCGGCTGAGGGAGTTGCAAGCCGCCAATGGCATCGCCTAAGCGATAAGCTTAGGTCTCTAAACGTATATAGTGCGCTTCTTGACCAGCCCTTTAAGGGAGCGCGACTTTCGTTTAATTGTCCTATCGCGTCAGGCGGCTATAATTAGATCAATTGGGAAAAGGCTTTTTTGTAGAGAAACGGATGCGCGATGCGACGCTCAAAACTACTCCTGTTCTCGCTGGTGGTTGCGCTGCTGTGGGCGGTGGGAGTCGCTGCGGCACCAGTCGCGCAGAGCAACTTGCTTGAGCAGCAGATTTTCGATACCCGCGCTGATCTGGAACTGCTGGCGGATGCCGTCTTGGGCACCGGCGTGCGCCCGCCGGAATGGACGGGCAATACGGATCTGAAATCCCCGACGGTCGCTTCGGATCTGTGGTTCGACAACGAACTGCTGGCGAACGCGATCTTCGGTCCCGACCTGCGCCCGTCAGAGTGGATCGGCGCGTCGGTGCCGGTAGAGGAGATCATCGCCCGCAACGCGCGCCACGACCTCGAGCTTTCGGCGGACGACTACTTCGGCAAGAATCAGCGCCCGGACGGTTGGCGCGGGACGACCGCGATCACGCGCTGCGACCGCTCGCTGCAAAACGTGCTGACGCTGCTCGACCGCTACTACAGCGTTCAGTCGAAGACGCCGGAATCGACCCTGAATTACTGCCAAACCGTGCGGGATGAAGTCGAAGATAATCTGGTCAACATCGTCTTCGGTTCGCCCGATCAAAACGGCGTGCTGCCGAACCCGATTGAACTGCTCAGCGGCGTGCGCGGCGACCTCGAACGGCTGGCGGACGAACTGCTCGGCTTGCAGACGCGCCCGGAACGCTACATCGGCAACCGCGACGTGAATACCCCCAGCTTCACCGGCGACATCCGGCTCGACCTCGAACTGCTGGCGGATGATCGCCTCGGCGCAGGTGTGCGCCCGCCGGGTTGGATCGGCGGGACGTCGAATTCGCCGGCGACGTCGTACCTCAATCTGCGGCACGATCTCGAACTGCTGGCGGATGCGACCTTGGGCATCAACACGCGCCCGACCGGTTGGCAGGGCGTTAATCCGCTCGAACGCTGCGATCCGCTGGTGCGCAGCCTCACCTTCTTGGCGCAATCCGCCTACGAGCACTTCTCCATCAGCGAGATCGACCCGGCAGCGCTGGATTACTGCGCGCAGGTGCGCGAGTTGG
The DNA here is from genome assembly GCA_963727545.1 of uncultured Chloroflexia bacterium. Taxonomy (GTDB): domain Bacteria; phylum Chloroflexota; class Anaerolineae; order Aggregatilineales; family Phototrophicaceae; genus Flexifilum. Next base: position 36,409 of record CAVSGS010000019.1, on the reverse strand, counting down.
TCAACGCGATTGTCGAGAATCCGCCCAAGCTGGACGTGGTGGCGGAAGAAAATCTGATGACGGCGACTTCGGAATACGCCTTCAGCTACCTTGACGTCGGCGCGACCGAGTACATGGGCGTCATGCCCGCCGGGACGCGCTTCCGCGCGCTCTATCGCAATTACGGCGAATCGAACATGATGTTCGTGCAGGGCGATAACTTCGCGCTCTACGTGGACATGCGCTTCACGACCCTGCCGGAAACCAGTTTCCGCAGCCTGCCGTCGCTGCAAGGCGTCGATCCGCTGTCGTACTGCGATGCGCTCTGGTGCAATGGACCGGGACCGACGCCCACGCCGACCGGATCGGGTCCGCTGCTGTCGGTGCTGGTCGGTTCGACCCCGGTAGCGACGCCCAACGTCGGCGTGCTGGCGGAGAGCAAGCAGCTCGTCTCGTGGAATCAGGTGCGCGTGACCTACGTCTTCGACAACTTGCAGGCGCATACGGCGCAGGTCGCGCTGGAAGTCTGCGCTCAAGCCGCCCAGAACGCGACCGCCTGCGAGCCGGTGATCTCGGTCTTCGACAACAACGTCGGCGCGTCGAAACCGGTGCTGTCGGTGTTCAACGGCTTGAACGTCTACGAGTTCCCGTATGGCTATCAGAGCAACCTGATCATCGAAAGCTCGACGATGTACTCGCAGGACGTCTGGATCAGCGACCCGACGATCCGCTAACAGAGGTGGTTTTTGCTGGGGGCGCAGCGCGCTGCGCCCCTACAACTACGAAAATTCGCACATCCCCCAAGAATTGAGGGGATCATGGATGTGATCCCGGTAGAGAATAGATTAAGGCACGTTTTAAGAGGTTCAGCTTTGAGAGGACAATGGCACATGAAAGTCAGACGAGCGCTTTTTCTCGTCATTTTGTGCTTGATCGGCATGATCTTTACGTCGGTGGCGGCGGCGCAGAGCAGCGCGCCGTTGGTGGCGTTCGTGAACAGCAGCGGGCAGTTGATCGTCAGCAGTGGCGATGGCAGCTACCGCTGGATCGTCACCAACCCCGGCGAAACCCTCGCCGGGACGACCGCATGGACGCCGCGCGGCGATCAATTGCTATTTGCCGTCGCCGGGAATGGCGGCGCTGCTAGTCTGCGCGTCGCCAACGTCAGCCAGCAAACGGTCAGCGAGATCGGATCGGTCGGCGGCAGCCTGTTTTCCCTGTCGAGTGACGGGGCGTTCCTGTTCACGCAGCAGCAGAGCGGGGCTTACGCGCTGGTGGCAATCGATGGCAGTACCCCGGCAGCGATTCCGCTGAGCAATGATTTCAACGCACCCTTCAGCGGGTTGTGGTCGGATGCTGCACCGCTGGTCGCTTACTGGGGCTTCTCCGGCAACAGCCAGCTTGCCGTGACTAATGCGTCAACCGGCGCGACGGTCATGCTCGACAGCGGGCGGACCGCGCCGATCACGCCGTTGGCGTGGCGACCGAACTCGACCCAGTTGATCTACCGTGACGCGAGCGGCATCATCCGGCTTGCCGATCTCGCCTGTCTGCAAAGCACCTGCGGCGGAAATCCGCTGGAGAGCGGGATTGCCCTGCTTCCGGCGGAAGTGACCGACGTTCACGCCGATGCGAACTGGGCATACTATCGCAGCGGCGAGAGCCTCGGCGCGATTAACCTGTCTTGCGTGAGCGCGAACAACTGCCAGAATGCGCAAGTGGTGATCGCGGGCAATGCCGCCCCGCAGACGACGCTCAGCGTCGGGCGGACGACGCTGGTCTATACCGCCTACACCCAGAACGCCAACGACATCAACGACCGCGAAGTGCGTTCGCTTGACCTCGCCTGTCTGAGTAACCCGACGTCGTGTGCGCCGCAGACGGTGCTTGGCGGGGCGGTCGCCGGAGCGGTCTCGGCGGATGGGCGCTACGTCGTCGCCGAGCAGGTCAATGCGGGGCTGAGCAGCCTCGACTTGAACACCGGCGCGGCTGCTTACCTCGCCGACAAGGGCGCGCCGCTGGCGGCGGTTCGCTGGCAGTAACTTCTCTCAGTTCTACTTTGGCTATATCGAGAGCAACTGGCTTTGCCTGCTCCCCCTCTCCGTAAGGAGAGGGGGCAGGGGGTGAGGTTTCGTTTTGATTCCGGTCACGGCTTCCACATTTTGAGGAACTGCACGCCGTCGACGAAATTGCCGTTCACGGCGACTTCCCAGTGAAAATGCGGTCCGCTGGTGCGTCCCGTGTTGCCGACCTCGCCGATCACCTGCCCTTTGGTGACCGTCTCGCCGCGCGTGACGTGGACGACTGAGAAATGCGAATAAGTCGTGTAGACGCCGTAGCCGTGATCGATGATCACGTGGTTGCCGCGAATCGCCATCGGCGCGGAGAAGACGACGGTCCCGCTCGCCGATGCCAGCACCGGCGTGCCCATCGCTGCGGTCAAATCCCAACCGGTATGGCGCGTGTTGAGCGATCCATTGAAGGTGCGGAAAGCGCCGAACGGCGACGTCAGCGTCGACATAATCGGCAGTTGAAAGCCGGTCCCGTCCCACATTTTCTGCTCGGTGAAGTTGGAGAAAACGCTTTCGAGCTGCGCGAGTTCGTTCCGCTCGGTCTCGATATCGAGTAGATAGGTCTTGTCGCCGCTGAGTGTCACGTTCTGGCGAATAAACGCCCCCAGCGTGATCTCGACCTGTGTGACAAAACTCTCGCGGGTGCCGTCGGCGTAGGTGACGAACACGTCGAGTTCGTTGTTCTTGCTGGTCGGCTGTTCCATGCTTGCCGAAAGGAAGCCGTATAAGCCATCGTCCGCCGGGTAGAAGTCGATCAAGCCGTTGAGGAAACGTGCCCGCGCGTTGGCGATGCTGGCGCCGTTGTTGGCACTCACGCGCATCAAGCCGGTACTGCCCTGTGGGAGAGTCTGGAAATACAGTTGCAGCGTGGCGTTGCCCTGCGTCGTCGTGAACGAGGGGTTGGGGCGAGGCTGCATCGTCGGCAGTGGGGCGGCAGTCGGCGGCGGTGGCGCGTCTTGAGCGGCGAGCGGCGCTGCTCCCAAACCGGAGAGGACAAGCACCAGCGCGCCGAGCACCAGCGCGCCTAATTCGGCAAGTGTGAGGCGTTTCAAAGCGGCAGTTCTCCTTCAGCAGGGATGATTCAACCAGCTAAGCTGACCTAAAAACTTCTCGTTAGCGTCCGTAGTATAGCACCCTCGCCTTGGGCGTGAATACCGGTTACAAAGATGAGTAAATGATGAGAGAGCCGGATTAAACGGACACATTCCGCTGCTGTATTCGATTTCATAGACATCATCACGTCCGTAGCGGGGTAACGTCCCCCAATGTTTTGTCCCGCTACGGACGATCTTTGCAGCCGCACTGAATCGAATCGGATGAACTGTGCCCCAACTGATCGTCTATTACACCAACGCCGCCCCAACCCTCGTTGACGATCCAGATACCAACACACTGGTCGCTGAGTTAGAGCAAATCGACTGTCCCGAAATCAAGCAGATGGTGATCGACACGGCGCAGGGACGCATGAATATCGCGCCGTATGGCAGCAAGTTGATCATCGACTTCGAGGATCACGATTGTGTGGTCATTCGCCCCCGCGAGATCGTCTCGCGGCAGGTGGGGGCGGAAATCGCCCTGTTTTTCCTCGACGCCGCCGGTGTACCGGCGGGCAGAAGCCGGATCGCCGTGCCCAAGCGAGCGCAAGGTCAGTTTGTCTGCGTGAGCTAGGTCCGGTTGGGACCCGTGATCGCTTCCAAGTGGATTAAATAGGCAAAGGCTTCGTCGTCGCTGCTGCCGCACATCTCCTCGTTCGGTCGCAGGCGCACACAGACCGCCGGACGCTCCGGCAATCCAAACAATTTGCACCGATTATCGTCAGTCAACTGGATGCAGCGGACACCGGCTGGTTTGCCGTCGGGCATTCCGGGGATCGGCGACGAGATCGACGGCGCGATACAGCAAGCGCCACACCCCACTCGACATTCCATTGCTAGAAGACGCTCGCGCCGCCATCGACGTGCAGTACCGCGCCGGAGATAAAATCTTCGCTGGCGAGATAGAGGACCGCACGGGCGACGTCCTCGGCGGTGCCGGGGCGCTCCAGCGGCGTGAGTTCGGCGGCGGCTTGCCAGTGCGCCTCGTCGAAATGCTCGGCTTTGAGCACCAAGCCGGGGATGACCGCGTTGGCGCGAATTTCAGGACCATAACTGGCGGCAGTCACTTTGGTCAGCGCCAGCAAGCCCGCTTTGCTGATGCCGTGATGCGCGTAATCGGGCCACGGGTCGATCGCCCCTTTGTCACCGATGTTGATGATCACGCCGCCGGGAGACGAATTGGCGCGCATCCGCAGAATCGCGCGCTGGGTGCAGAGGAACGGAGCGGTTAGGTTGATGTCCAGCGTCTCGCGCCACTCGTCCAGCGTCACGTCGAGCAAGCGGCGGCGCTGGAAATTCGAGGCGCTGTTGACGAGGATGTCGAGACGGTCGAAGTTATCGCTGGCGGCGGCGAACAGGGTATCGACGCCCTCGGCGGTGCTGATGTCGGCTTGAACCGGGAAGGCGTTGACGCCTTCGGCTTTGATGTCGCGCAGAGTACTCTTGACCTCTTCTTCCGAGGAGCGATTGTAGTGCACCATGATGTGGACACCGGCTCGCGCCAATTCCAGCGCGATTGCCCGCCCGACGCGATGAGCGGATCCGGTGACGATGGCGACTTGATCGGTTAAGTCGAGACGCATAGCTACCCCCTCACGTGACATCGACAAATCATAACTTGCGACCGGGAGAATGCAAAACGGCGGCATGGGGGACAAAAGTAGGGGGAAGGGAAGACCGGTTACATGCTCGGTGGATCAAACAAAAAGACGGCTCAGCGAGCCGTCTTTGCTGCGTTCGTTGAACCGGGCGATCAATAACCGGTGATCGGCACGGAGAGCAAGAACATCGACGCGACCAGCGCCAGCACCAACGGGATCGCCAGTGCGAAGGCGAAAATGCGGCTGTCCTCGCGCAGGTGCATGTAGAACATGACCACCAAAATCGCTTTGGAGGCGGAGAGCGCCAGCAGGATCGGTGCGGTTAGGAAGAAGTGCGGAAGCTGCGAGAGCAGCACCTCGATGATGGTGATGCCGCCGAGCACGAAAAAGACGAAGGTGTAGAGCGGAACCGGGAACGTCCGCCCCATGAAGACGGTCGTGCTGCCGACGATGTGGGGCAGCTCTTCCTCGAACGACTCGCTGTGATCCTCGACGTCGAGCGCGTTGACCGTATCCTCGATGGCTTCAATCGGCTGATTGAGGGTTTCCTCCGCCGCGCGACGGGCTGCCCGCACGTCTTCCGGTTCGTCTTCTTTAATCTCTTTAGCGATTTCCGGCAGTTGTTCGTCGGGGATCGACTCGACCGGGACGTCGCGCAGTTCGCGGATCGTCTTGTCCTCGATCTCCTTGATCGGCTCCGGCGGATTCTGCGGATCGATGGGTGTCGGTTCCGACTGGTTCTTTTCTTCGTTCGCCATTGATCGACTCCCTAAATCAAATAAATCAGCGTGAACAGGACGATCCAGACCACGTCCACGAAGTGCCAGAACAGCCCGAAAATCTCGACGCCGAGGTAATTCTGATTGTCGTAGCGACCTTGCAGCGCCCGGCGGATCACGAACAGCGCCCAGAGCACGCCGACGATCACGTGCGCGCCGTGAAAGGCGGTCGGGGCGTAGAAGCGCATCCCGAAGGTGTCGCCGTAGATCGTGATGCCTTCGCCCGAAAGGGTGCTGTACTCGACCGCTTGCAGGCAGACGAACAACGTGCCGAGCAGCGCCGTGAAGCTGATCCAACGCGCTAAACCGCGCCGGTCGCCGCCTTGGATCGAGCGCAAGCCCATGACCATCGTCCAACTGCTGGTGAGCAGCAGGAAGGTGTTCAGCGTGACCAACCCGACACCCGCCGCGGCGTGAACTTCGGCGACGCGCTCCGGGTGATTGACCCGGAAGATCACGAACACCGCAATCAACAGCCCGAAGATGACGACTTCGGAGGCGAGGTAGAGCCACATCGCAAACTTGAGGTTATCGACGTGGCGAGCTTTTTCTAGCTGCGGATTCGCATGAGACGGTCGTTCGATAATAATCTCAGTCATCAGATGGTTCCCATTATTGCAAAATGTTCGGCAGGCGACGCAGTTGATGCGCAAGCCATCCCGCTGCGATTCCGACCACGTGCAGGACAAGCTGCGTTCGCAGGATGATCAGCGTGAAGACGGCGGCGTTGACAGCAGATACGATGATGAGCTGGGTCGAAGGCGCCATCCCAAACCACGACATCGGCGGCAGGTCGGGGCTGGGCAGGATCAAGCCGATGGCGACGTAGTAGAACACCAAGTACAGCACGATAAACGTGATGATGAACTGCGCTGCCGTGATAATCATCCCGCGGGTCGAGTTGGCTTCGGCGGCTTCAGGCATGGGCGACGGCAGCGCGGCGACCCCGCCGCCCGCCCCCGCGACCTGCACGCTGGCGATGCCGCGCGACACAAAGGAGAGCAGGAAGGCGAACACCGCGGCTGCTAGCAGCAGCGACAGGAATGCCCAAATGATGAAAGCGACGAACAACACCAACTGGCTGAGCATCACTTCAGGTCCGCCGAAGGGAAGCTGCAAGGGGACAAAGCCGACGCTGGTCGGCGAGGCGTAAGCGATCGCGGTCTGCGTCAGCGCCAAGCCACCCGGCAGGGCGGCAAAACCACCCAACACGACGAGCAGCAGGATCAAGAAGGTTGCGACCTGCCAAATCCCGCCGGTGAGCAATCCGCGCGGCGAGTCTGCTTCGGCTTCTTCTTCCGCTGCCGCTGCTGCTTCCTCGGCGGCTTCGCCGTGAACGCTCAGTTTGGGATTGAACGCGCCCATCCCCCAGACGAAGAAGCCCGCTGTTGTGAACGCCGTCATGACGATACCGGGACCTGCTTCCCAGAGCGGATCCAGCCCCTGCAATCCCCGGATGACGATGACTAACAGCGCACCAAACAAAAAGCCGATGATTGCCATCGGTATGGCGCGACTCAATCCCGGTTGCATAAAATCTTTCTCCCCCTCACGCTACATCAAGTAGATCACGATGTAGAACAGCACCCACGCAATGGTTACAAAATACCACAGTTTAGCAGCACCTTCCACCGCCCAGTTATGCACCGCATCATAGCTAGCCGCGTTGCGATAGACGTAAATCATGATGTAGCCGATCACCACCGCGTGAATGGCGTGATAGGCGATCATGACCCGGAAAACGGTGCTGTACTGTCCACTGAAAGGCACGCTCACCCACTGGAACGCCATAATGACCAGAAAGGCAACGCCGAGCGCGATCGCGCTGCCCCACTGGGTTTTGAAAACTGACAACCGCTCGTGCTGGATCGACTTCAAGCCCATCCGCGCGAGGAACATGCTGGCGAGCAAGCCAATCGTCGCCAGCGTCGGCAGCACCTTGTCGAGCGATTCGACCCCCGGCGGGGGCCACGAGGCGAAATTGCCGCGCAGCTGCAAGTTGACCACGATCAAACAGATGAACACCATGATCCATGAAATCTGGAAGACGGTGACACCGGTGCGCTTGTTGCGCAGCGCCATCAATTCTTCGCGCGAAAGCTCGCGCTGTTCCAGTAAATGCTGCTGCTGCATGATGTTTACGTTAAATCCAATCCTCGTTGCATTAAATCGTGTTGGTAGGGGCACGATATATCGTGCCCCTACGGGTTGCGTATCGATCAGTCGCCGCTCGGTGCGGGCTTGGGCGTCAGCTCGCGAGTCGCGGGCGGTTCGTCCGGTGCGCCGAAGTGATCCTCGATCGCCTGCACGTAGGCGAAGGCGGCTTCCGTCCCATAACCGTAGGGATTCGGGAACGGAACCGGATCGCCGACGAAGTTATGCGGCGGGGGCGGCGAGGTCGTCGCCCATTCCAGCGTCAGCGCGCGCCACGGGTTCGCACCCGCGCGCGGTCCGCGGGCAAGGCTGTAGAAGATGTTGTAGAGCAGGATGAAGGTCGAAATGCCGAGCGTGAACGCCGCGATACTGACGATCACGTTCAGTGTCTGGAATTCCGGCGCATAGACGGCGACACGGCGCGGCATGCCCAGCATACCGAGCAGGTTCATCGGGAAGAAGGTGAAGAAGAACGCCGGGTAGGTGATCCAGAAGTGGATTTTGCCCAAGCGCTCGTTGAGCATCTTGCCGGTGATCTTGGGGAACCAGTGATAGATGCCCGCGTAGATCGTGAAGACCGAGCCGCCGAAGAGCACGAAGTGCAGGTGGCTGACGACGAAGTAAGTGTCGTGAACGTCGATGTCGAAGGGCACCGACGCCAGCATCACGCCGTTGATGCCGCCGATCACGAACATCGAGAGGAAGCCTAAGCCGAACAGCATCGAGGCGCGCAGGTGAATCTTGCCGCCCCAGAGCGTGCCGAGCCAGCTAAAAATCTTGATACCCGTCGGCACGGCGATAATCATCGAGGTGATCATGAAGGGGATGCGGAGTTCCGGCGTCAGCGCGGTGAACATGTGATGCGCCCAGACGGTGAAGCCGACCAGCGCGATCGCCATACTGGAGAGCGCAATCGCCCGGTAGCCGAAGATCGGCTTGCGCGCGTGGACCGAGAGGACTTCCGAGAGGATGCCGAAGCCGGGCAGCACCATGATGTACACCGCCGGATGGCTGTAGAACCAGAAGACATTCTGCCAGAGCAGCACGTCGCCGCCGTTTGCCGGGTTGAAGAACGATGTCCCGGCGACGCGGTCAAGGATGAGCAGCGTCAGCGCGCCGGCGAGGAACGGGGTCGCCATGACGATGATGATCGAGGTGGCGAGCATCGCCCAGACGAACAAGGGCATCTGGAAGTAGCCCATGCCTTCGGGACGCATATTTTTGATGGTGACGATGAAGTTGATCGCGCCCAAGATCGAGGAGATGCCGAGCAGGTGCAGCGAGATCGCCCACATGGTTTGACCATCGCCGCTGAACAGCGTGCTCAGGGGCGGATAGCTCGTCCAACCGGCTTCTGCTTGCCCGGCGAACCAGCCCATGAGCATGAAGATGCCCGCGACCGGGATCAGCCAGAAGGCGAAAGCGTTCAGCCACGGGAATGCCATGTCCTTCGCGCCCAACATCAGCGGCACGAGATAATTGCCGAAGCCCGCCATCATCGGAATGATCCACAGGAAGATCATGATCGTCCCGTGCATGGTGAACAGTTGGTTGTATTGCTGTCCGGTCTGCACCACGTCGAGCGCCGGGGTCAACAGTTCGGCACGGAAGAGCATCGCTAGCCCGCCGCCGATGATGAAGAAGAAGAAAGCTGTCGCCATGTACTGGACGCCGATGATCTTGTGATCGACGCTCCAGCGGAAATATTCGCTTAAGCGCGGACTATGCCCTTCGACCCGCGCGCCGCCGGGCAGGGGTCTGGTGATCGTTGCCATTCCGTGTTATCTCCCCTAAAAAAACAACTACCTTAGTCTCAGGAACAAAGGCGGGACGATCTGGTCGCCCCGCCAGTAGAGTTTACTTACTGCGTCAGTAGGTAAGCAGTGATCGCATCCAGCGCCGCGTCCGGCATATAGTTCGGCGCGTTCGGGTCGGTATTCTGGAAGGTCGGCATATTGACCGACGTGAAGCCGGGCACGATGAAGTGCTGCGGATTACGCAGCGAGTCATGGATGTAATCCGCCGCGCTCATCCCCGGAATTCGGTTGCCCGCCCGGCTGCCGATGCCGTCGAGATCCGGTCCGATCTTGGCGGTCCAACCCATCGAATTCAGGGTGTGGCAGCCGCTGCACGGAATGGCAATGCCGCCCTTGCCGTCCAAAATCTGCTGACCCAACTGTGCCGGATCTTCCGGCGGGAACAGGATTTTGCGGGCTTCCGGGTAGTAGAATTGGTTCAAGTATTCCTGCTCATCAGCGTGGACAACCAGCCACGCGCCGACCAGCACCGCTTCACCATTCACTGTTTCGACCTTACCTGCCATATCGCCATGTCCCGGTCCGCACAGTTCGGCGCACTCGATCCGCGACGTTCCCGCCTCAACCGGCGTGAAGCGGATGTCCGTCACGCGACCGGCGAGCAAATCTTGCTTGATGCGCATGTTGGGAATCCAGAAGGCGTGGTTGACGTCCTCAGTTTGGAGCATCGCATGAACTGGCTGACCCGCCCACGTATGCAGCTGCGGCGCGCTGAAGGTGATCGCTTTGCCGCCAGCGAGTTGATCTTGAATGTCTTGGGAAAGCTGGTCGAGCGTGACGCCTTCCGGCAGCGTCTCCGCCGTGATGTCGTAGTTGAACGACCACGCGAAGCGCTGACCGACTACGTTCACGACCTGTTCGTTGGCTTGCGGCGCGGTGTTCGCCGTCCACACCTGATAGCTGTAGATGGTGATCGCCGCGACGATGATCGCCGGGATCACCGTCCAGACGAATTCGAGGGTGGTGTTGCCTTGAATCGGCGGACCGTCGCTGATGTCGCCCTTCTTGGCGCGGAAGCGGATCACGGAAAAGAGCAGCACCCCGTTCACCAATAGGAAGATCGCGCCCCCGATCGCCAGCATAAAGCGGAACAAGTTATCGGTTTGCTGAGCCTGCACCGATGCTTGCGCCGGGAATAGCTGAGGGGTGAGAGTTGCGATCAGGAGTTCCACCGAGGATGATCGCCAAACCGCCAGCGATGATCCACACCAAGCTGACCGACCGACCATGAGACTTGACGTTGCCTTGGTTCATGCACGACTTCCATAGATATTTGGTGACGAGAAAACAAACAGCACGGTAACGCAAGTGACGTTTGTCAGCACCAGAAAGCGAATTGTTATTTTTTACACAAACTGTAGTTCGATTGTACACAACTCCATTGTGATTGGCAAGTAACACAGAGGCACCCAATGATCGGCTTTGACGGGACAGATTGGCTTTATTAAGCCGGAATCTGACGCAGATCGCAGCGCGAGATCGACGGAGATTTGCGAGCGGGATCCGTTGGAAAGCGGGAGATCGCGGAGGGATGGGGCGTTAGTCGGCTGGCAGCCATGCCGGAAACGCCCCATCATTCTTGCAGATACTTACTAAACCTTAATATTTGATGTCGACCACGTGACCATTCGCCGCCGAGTTGAGAATTGCATCGCAGATCACGGCGTTGCGGTAGCCGTCCTCGAAGTCTGCCGCCAGCGGCGAGACCGGCTTATCGTTGACGATGCAGTCGAAGAAATGGTGGAACTCGTGGACGAACGAATGCTCGTAGCCGATGATGTGTCCTTGGGGCCACCAGTTTTCCATGTAGGGATGGAACGGCTCGGTGACGTTGACGGTGTGGAAACCGCGCGTTTCCTGCGGTTCCTCGTCCTTCCAGTAGACTTCCAGCTCGTTCATGCGCTCCATGTTGAAGCGCAGCGATCCGTTCGCGCCGTTGATCTCCAACACTTCGTAGTTTTTGCGTCCGGCGGCGAAGCGGGTCGCTTCGAGCGTGCCCAACGCGCCGTTGGCGAATTCGACCGTCGAGACGAAGGCGTCGTCGACCTCGACCTTGCCCACGCCCGATCCGTCGGGCAGCGGGCGCTGGTCGATGAAAGTCTTGGTCATCGCCATCAGCTTGGTTGGCTCGGCGACGAGGTAGCGGGCGAGGTCGATGATGTGCGATCCGAGATCGCCCAACGCGCCGCTGCCCGCGACCGACTTATCCAGCCGCCAGACGCGCTCGAAATTCGGGTCCATGATCCATTCTTGCTGATAAGTGGCGCGGAAGTGGTAAATCCGCCCCAGCTTGCCGCTCTGGATCAACTGGCGGGCGAGCACAATCGCCGGGACGAAGCGATAGTTGTGCGAGACCATGTGCTTGACGCCCGCCTTGGTCACGGCGTCGAGCATCCGCTTCGACTCCTCGGCGGTGCGACCGAGCGGCTTCTCGCAGAAGATGGCTTTACCGGCTTCCGCCGCCGCGATGCACGGCTCGGCGTGGACGTTGTTGGGTCCGCCATTGTCAAAGACCTGCACGTCGGGGTCGTTGATCAGGTCGTGCCAGTCGGTGGTGTATTTCTCGTAGCCGTAGCGCTTGGCGGCTTCGGCGACTCCTGCTTCGCTGCGCCCGGCGATGGCAACCAGTCGCGGGATCGCTACGGGCGGATACATCATGTAGGGCAGCGTCTTGAGCGCGTTGGAGTGCGCCTTGCCCATGAAGGCGTAGCCGAGCATCCCGACGCCGATCGTCGGCGCTTCGCCCTCGGCGCGCTTGCCAGCCATTGAGGTAAATCCGGTATCAGGCATAAGTTTCCTCTCAAGCTTTCAGCGATCAGCTTTCAGCCGTCAGCTAACCGCTGCAAGAATAATGTCTACCGTGATTGCTAGTTCGTGACCTCACCCCGCTGCGCTTCGCTTCGTTCCCCCTCTCACGCAGTGGAGAGGGGGTCAGGGGGTGAGGTTGTTTTTGCTGAAAGCTGACCGCTGATGGCTGACAGCTATTCCTTACTCCCGAACGCCGCGTCGAAGGCGACCGACGAGGGCGCGAAATCGGTGCGCTGGACGAACTCGACCGCCTCGCGCGCGCCGTGCTCCCGATCCATGCCGCTGTCTTCCCACTCGACCGAGAGCGGACCGTCGTAGCCGATCCGGTTGAGCGCGCGGATGATGCCTTCGAGATCGACGTCACCGCGCCCCGGCGAGACGAAGTTCCAGCCGCGCCGGTAATCGCCGAAGTTCAGGTGCGAGCCGAGGATGCTCGTCCGTCCGTTGAGCGTGACCTTCGAGTCTTTGACGTGAACGTGATAGATCCGATCGGGGAAGGCGTTGATGAACTCGACCGGGTCGAACATCTGATGAACCATGTGGCTGGGGTCGAAGTTGAAGCCGAACGCTTCCCGGCGATTTAGGGCGGCGAGCGTTTTTTCAGCGGTGTAGATGTCGTAGGCGATCTCGCTGGGATGCGGTTCCAGCGCGAAACGCACGCCCGCCTCGTCGTAGGCGTCGAGGATCGGGTTCCAGCGGTCGGCGAACTCGCGGTAACCGGCATCGACCATTTCGTCGGTTGTCGGCGGGAAGCGATAGATCAGATGCCAGATCGGGCTGCCGGTGAAGCCGTTGACGACCTTGACGCCCATCAGCTTAGCGGCGTGCGCCGTGTTCGCCAACTCCTGCGCGGCGCGGGTCCGCACGCCTTCGGGATCGCCATCCCCCCACAGGCGCGGCGGCAGAATGTCCTTGTGGCGCGCGTCGATGATCGCGTCGCTGACCGCCTGCCCGACGAGATGGTTGCTGATGGCGAAGCACTTCAGCCCGTGCTGGTTGAGGATGTCCCAACGGGACTTGACGTAGCCGTCATCCGACAGCGCTTTATCGACTTCGAAGTGATCGCCCCAGCAGGCGAGTTCCAAGCCGTCATAGCCGAAGCTGGCGGCTTTCTCCGCCAGTGTTTCGAGCGGTAAATCCGCCCACTGACCGGTAAATAAGGTAATTGGTCGTGCCATAACATTATTCTCCCTAAGACTGTTCCATGGCTTAAGTTTGACGATTCTGTGAAAAAGCGTCAAGTCAGATGGTTCGCCGCCAAGATCGCCAAGTGTAGGGGCGCAGCGCGCTGCGCCCCTACAAGGAACGCGAAGATGATTTTCAAACGGCTTCCCAAAGATAGTCTTCTTGGCGGCTTGGCGGTTCAGATTGATTTTGATGCGTTTGCCCGGTTCGCCGCCACAGCTTGACACGGCGGCGAATCATGTTATGCTTTAAATAGAACATAAATTCTAATTGAGAGAATGGCAGCATGCAGAGACCGGATTTTGATCCCGTGCAGGCGGAAGCGTTGGCGCAGATCATGGCGGACATTCCCGGCGCGCGGGCGAGCAAAATGTTCGGGATGCCCGGTTACAAGGTCAAGGGCAAGCTGGCGGTCGGCTGGTTCTACGATCGCGCGGTGATCAAGGTTGGCGCGGCGCGGGCGGCTGAGTTGATCGCGCAGGGGGCAGCCGAGCCGTTCGGCACGCAGCCGGGGCGCATCTGGAAAGAATGGGTGCAGCTCAGAGGCGAACTCGCGTCGCAGCGTGCCCGGTTCGAAGAAGCCGTGCAGTACGTCGCCGAGAACAGCTAACGGCGCGCAGCTAGACGATCGCCGACAGCACGACGCCGTGCGTCTTGGCGGGGTCGAAGCGCACCGGCTGGGTCGCGTAGAGTTTGAGCGCTTGCAGCTTCTGATTCCCGCTCAGCCGATCTAATCTCGCGCCGACCAGATCGGCGATGCCGGTGACGCCGTTGGCGTGGGTCACGGCGCTGGCGTCGTCCGGCACGCGCCGACGATGCAGCGTGATGTCCTCGATCAGGAAGGGCGACATGCCGCCGTCGATGGTGGCGGTGTACCAGCGCAGTTCGATGCCGTCTTGACGCTGGCGCTTGCCCTCGCTGATCTCGCCGACGGCGACGCCGCGCTCGCGCAAGTACGCCGCGTCCGCCCGCAGATCGGAGGAGCGCAGCGCGAAGCCGACCAAACCCTCGACGCCGCGCACCAGCGGGCTGAAGTCGGTCGATCCCGGCTGCGCGGGGCTGCCGGTCGGGGCGAGCAGCTCCAGATAGGCGCCATCCTGAAAGCAGATCAGCGCGTTGTGGGTCGAGCCGCTGGCGTGGCGTCCACCGTAGATCACGCTGAAGCCGAGCGCGGTGTAATCGGCGGTCGCGGCGTTGAGGTTGCGCACTGCAATGATCACGTGGTCAATCGGAAGCATCGGAAATCCTTTGGGGGCGCACGCATGGGTGCGCCCCTAGGTTGTGTTTCGTTTAGTTTACCAAGCCGTCAGCCAAGCGACAGTCACGCGCGCGGCGTTGTCGGCGGCTAAGCCGAAGAAGGTGCCGATCTCGTTCTCGCCGGGACCACCGCCCGCGAGGTCGGAGAGGCTGCGGAAGGCGAGGAAGGGCACGTTGTTGGCGTAGGCGACCTGCGCGGCAGCCGCCGTCTCCATGTCGATTGAGTTGGCGTTGAAGGTCGCCGAGACGTAATCGCGGTAGTCGGCGTTATCGACGAAGGTCTGCCCGGAGACGCCGTTGCCGCCGACGTGGATCACCGGCTGAGTGTCGAGGCAGAGGTTATCGGTGGTGCAGCCGACCAGCGTGGTGGTGCCGGCGATGGTCTGCGCGGTCGAGAGCATTGCCGGATCGACGGCGAACCACGAGATATTCTCGCCTTCGGGGTGCGCCTTACTGGTGACGGTCACCGGCTGCGGGAACCAGAAGCCGAAGTTCGGGACATCCGAACTGGAGAACGACGGCACCTGATAGGAACCGTCGGGCAGTTGGCGGGCGGCGACAGTTTCTTCGTACTGCGCCCACTGCGCCGGGATAACCACGTCGCCGATGTGATAGTCCGGGTTCACGCCACCGGCGATGCCGCTGAAGATGATCCGCTGGACGTTGAAACGATCGAGCACCAACTGGGTGTTCATCGCCGCGTTGATCATGCTGGTGCCGCTGGAGAATAAGACGACCGCGTGCCCGGCGATCCAGCCGGTCTTGAACTCGACGCCGTTGAAGGTGTAGGTGTTCGTGACCTGCATGTAGGGCAGCAGCGCGGCGATCTCCGGCGCATAGGCGGTAATGATGGCGATCCGCAGGGTGGGATCCGCCTTGAAGGGCGGCGGTGGCACGTAGGCAGTGGTGGGGGCTGCCGTCGGCGTCACCTCGCCGGTGACTTCCGCCGTCGGTTCCTGCGTGACATCAGAGGTTGGCTCGTCGGTCACGACGGGGGGAACAGTCGGCTCGTCGGTCACAACTGGTGGGGCAGTCGGCTCGTCGGTCACAACCGGCGGGACGGTTGGCTCCGGCGTATTCTCTTGCGCCAGTACCAGCGGGATCGCGGCAAAGGCTAAGAGCAGAACGATTAGTAAGATTGCACGTTTCATGAGCGGACTCCTCTTGGAAATCTGCGGCAGTTAAGATCTGGCACACTTACAATTCTATCCGGTATGACGCAAAGAGCCACGTTTAAGAATACCGAGATTTCGACTAGAATTTAGACAATTGACCGCTCGCTACTCACTTTACGAGGCATGACCCGATGGCAACCGATCCGCTCTACCACCTTTCGCCGGTCTGGACTCACCTGACGACCGTTCAGCCGGTGCGCGGCGAGGGGATTTACCTCTACGACGCCGACGACAAGCGCTACATCGACTTCACCAGCGGCATTGGCGTGACCAACACCGGTCACAGCCACCCGCGCGTGGTCGCGGCGATCCAGCAGCAAGCCGCCAACCTGATTCACGGGCAGATCAACATCGTCATCGCGCCCGCCGCGATTGAACTGGCGAACCTGCTGGACGCGATCACGCCGCCGTCGCTGGACAGCTTCTTCCTCTCCAACAGCGGCGCGGAGGCGGTCGAGGGCGCGATCAAGCTGGCGCGGCAGGCGACCAAGCGCCAGAACGTGATCGTGTTTCAGGGCAGTTTTCACGGGCGCACCGCCCAAACGATGGCGATGACGACCTCCAAGACCGGCTATCGCGCGGGCTACCAACCGCTGCCGGGGGGCATTTTCGTCGCGCCCTACCCTTATGCTTATCGCTTGGGCATGGACGACGACGCGGCGAGCGCCTACTGCCTCAACCAGTTGAACACGCTGCTCAAGTCGCAGACCGCGCCGGAGGAGACCGCCGCCATCGTGATCGAGCCGGTCTTGGGCGAGGGCGGCTACGTCCCCGCGCCGACGCGCTTTATGCAGCAGCTCCGCGACTTGTGCGATCACTACGGCATCCTGCTGATCGCCGACGAAGTGCAGTCGGGTTTCGGGCGCACCGGCAAGCTGTTCGGCTTCGAGCACAGCGGCGTCACGCCGGACGTGGTGATCATGGCGAAGGGTCTCGGCAGCGGGATGCCGATCTCGGCGATTGGCGCGTCGCGCGAACTGATGGAGAAGTGGACGCCGGGATCGCACGGCGGGACTTATGGCGGTAACGCGCTGGCAGCGGCGGCGGGTGCGGCGACGATCAAGGTGATCCGCGATGAGGATCTGCCCGGTAACGCCGCCCGCACCGGCGAGCGGCTGATCAACGGGCTGCGCGAACTGCAAGCCGAATTTCCCGGCATCGGCGACGTGCGCGGGCGCGGCTTGATGGTCGGCGTCGAGTTCGGCACGCCCGATCAGCCGGACAAGGATATGGCAAAGGCGGTGCAAAAAGCCTGCCTCGAACAAAATCTGCTGCTGCTGACCTGCGGCACCTTCGACAACGTGATCCGCTGGATTCCGCCGCTGGTCGTGACCAACGCGCAGATCGACGAGGCGCTGATGCTGTTCGGGCAAGCGCTGGCGAACGCTTCCGCCTAGCAGCACACTAGCGGGTCAAACCAACATAGAGCGATAAGCAGGGTGAGTAGGGGCACGATATATCGTGCCCCTACCGTCACGGAATAATCATCTGTCACCAGAAAGCATAAGCCTATATGGTCAAAACCTTAGCCGAACAGGTCAAGCAGAGCGGCGATCCGGCGCTGGCGTTGGAACTGCTGAGCGCGACGACGTCACGCTCGCTGGTCGAGGAGGCGCTGGCGGTGCTGCGGCGCTCGGTGCTCGACGACAGCGCCCGCAAAACGCTGCGCGAGCGCTACAGCTTCTACGCCGAGCACACCGACAAGGATCGCGGGGCGACCCTGCGCGAGAACTTCGTCCGGCTGCTGGTCGGCATCGGGCATCCCGACGACCTCGACCTCTACGTGAAGGCGGTCAATCTGTACGAAGGCGTCCCGCCCGTGCCGCAGATCGACGCGGCGCAGAAGGTACGGACGGCAGCGCTGGCGGGGATCAGCCTGATCGACGGGGAACTCGCCGCGTTGTACGCGGTCAAACTGCTGGGTGAGGTCAAGGACACGTCGGACTTCTCCGGCGAACCGGCGCTGACCGCCCTCAATTTGCTGATCCGGGGTGAGCGCTGGCTGCCGATCTACCAGTACGCGCTGCTGGTCGATGGCTACAAGGCAGAGTATGCCGACGTGGTCAGCCGGGCGTTGGAGTCGTTCCCGGCGGACTTCCCGGCTGCGCCTTACATGGGCTTGGCGCAGCGCTTCATCGCCCGCGATCAGGCGGTCGAGCAGACCGGGATCATCGGCTACGTGGTCGATCACCGCCGCGCTGATCTCTATCCGCTGCTGGAACAGATCGTCACGACGACGCGCAACCATGACCTGCATCGCTACTGCGTGATCCAACTGGCGGCGGCGCGCGATCCGGCGCTGAACGAACTGCTGATCGCGCTGGCGAAGCGCTGTCCGCTGGAGCGGGTGCCGCATTTCGTCGAAGCGCTGGAACTTGTACCCGGCAGCGACGAGGTGCTCAAGCTGCTGCGGGCAAGACGGAAATAAAGCGATCCCCGCGCGCTGAGGGCAGCCAAAAAAAGTGCGTCATGGATAAGCTGCGTGTACAAGTCTTCTCGTGTAGGGGCAGGTTTTAAACCTGCCCCTACGGTGGAAATTTCCCTTTAATCCCTTATCGATAACTGCTGTAAAAACAACCAGCTTGATTTGAGGAAAGCTATGGAGAAGATCCGATTAGCGGCGGCGGAGGATTTGCAGACGATCATGGACGTCACCGACGCGGCTTACGCGCCGTTCGTCGAGGTGTTAGGGCACACGCCCCAGCCCATGGAAATCGACTACGCGCCCAAGATCGAAGCGGGCGAGGTTTGGCTGCTCGACGTGGATGGGCAGCCGGTCGGCATGATCGTGGTGGTGGACGAGGCGGACTGCCTGCTGATCTACAGCGTGGCGGTTCGCCCACAGTTTCAGAAACGGGGACTGGGTCGGCGGCTGCTGGCGTGGGCGGAAGCACGCGCCGCTCAAGCGGGCTACAGCCGCACGCGGCTGTACACTTACGGGCGGATGGTCGAGAACATCGCGCTGTACGAGCGCGTCGGCTACGTCGAGACCGGGCGTAAAGCCTATGCCGGTGGCGAGATCGTCTACATGGAGAAGTATTTGAGTGGCTGAGCGAAGCCGCATTCTGTAGGGGCACGATATATCGTGCCCCTACAGGCAAATCGCCGCTGCGGGTTACGCGGTCAGAAATTCCAGGACGCACGGGCTGGTGTTGATCAGCGCGTGACCCGCGCCGGGGACGATCTCGACCGTCAGGTCGGGCACGAGATCGCGCAGGCGGGCGGCGATCTTGGGCAGATCGCGCAGGGTGTCCTTAGTGCCGCCGGTCAGGTAGATCGGCATGGTCAGGCGGCGCAGATCGTCGTCGCTGAAGATCGGCAGTGTGCCCATGCGCGGCTTGAACGCCGCCGTGATCTGCACGCTGATGTCCTCGACGCCCGGTGGCACGGGCTGGTCGCCGAACAACTCGCGCGTCATCCGGCGGATCCCCCAGTTTCCCAGCAGCATGTAAGCAATCGCCTTGAATACGAACGACACCTTATCCGGCACGATGCCGCCGGGAGTCAGCAGCGCCAGCTTAGTAACGCGATCCGGCGCGGCGACGGCAAACTTGAGCGCCGTCCAGCCGCCTTGCGAGATGCCGACCAGCGCCGCCCGCTCGACTTGCAACCCGTCGAGCACGTCGCCGAGCCACTCGGCAAAGGCGGGACCCTCCCATGCCGGGCGATTCGGCGCGCTGCGCCCTGCCTCGCCGATCAGGTCAACCGCGTAGACGCGATAGCGCCGGCAGTAGTCGGCGACGTCGCCCGCCCAGATCGTCGAGTTGCTGCCCGCGCCGTGCAGCAGGATCACGGCGGGCAGCGCCGGATCGCCACTGGCGATGACGAAAGTATCGCCGTGCCGCGTCGGGATAGTGAGTGTGTCGTAGGGCGCGCGCCAGTTTTGCAGGGCAGCATCGTAAAGCGCCCTAACGGCTTGCTCGCCTGCCGGGGTCTTGTAAAGAGTCGTCATGGTCGTCATCATCGTGCCTTTCTAGGTTTGGTCATACTCCTCACGCAGTTGGCGAACCCAATCGAGTTCCAACGCATAAAAACTCAGCCAGTGGTCGGCGATGCGGTTGCGCAGCGGGTGCTGAGCGTCGCGGTCCCGGCGCGACTGCTCGCGCAGCAGGACGAGATGCGCCGCTAGTTCATCCTCGTAGCGCGCCAGCAAGCGCTGGACGTCATCCTGCTCTAGCTGATCCGCCCACGTCAGTTGGAGCAGCAAGGCGTCGCGAAACTGGGGCAGTTCCGGCGTCGAGCGCAGCCAATCCCGCAGCGTCGCCACGCCCACGTCGGTGATGGTGTAGATTTTGCGCGGCGGCTTGCTCGCCTGAACCTGCACCTCGACGGTGACCAGATTGGCGTCGTGCAGCTCGACCAGCGCGCGGTAGATTTGATTGTTGTTGCCCGACCAATGAAAAATCTCCGACGCGGAGAACTTCTTTTTTAGGTCGTAGCCGGTGAGCGGCGTTTCGCTGAGAAAGCCGAGGATCACATACTTGATCGACATGCTTGATACACTCTAACATAGGTTACATGTAACCTATGTTAGATGGGTAATAGATGGTTGTCAAGGGCACGGTACGAACTTTGACCCCACCCCCGCAGTGCGAACCTTCGGTTCGCGTCCGCTTCCAGTGTTCGTCGTCCAATCTGACGAGTTCACGAGACAGCCGAAGCGTTGGTCGTGACCTAAAGCGTGGGTCATGGGGTGGGAAATCGGCAACAAAAAAGCCCCGCGAGATTTCGCAGGGCTTCTGAATTGACGTGCAGTTGAAATTACGTGAGGCGGGTGTAGAACTCGACGATCAGTTGTTCGTCCACCGGCACGGGGATTTCTTCGCGGTCCGGCAGTGCGGTGAAGTTCGCCGCAAAGTTGTCGCGGTCGACCTGCAGGTACGCCAGATTGTAGGCGACGCCTTCCATCGCATCGAGGACGTGAACGTTCTTGCGCATCGTCTCTTTGATCGAGATCACCTGACCGGGAGCCACCGAGTACGACGGCAGGTCAACGCGCTGACCATCGACGAGGACGTGCCCGTGCTTGACGAACTGGCGCGCTGCCCAAATCGTCGGCGCGAAACCGGCGCGGTAGACCAGATTGTCGAGGCGGCGTTCCAGCAAGCGGAGCAGGTTCGCGCCGGTGTTACCGGGCAGACGACGCGCCTTGTTGAAGTAACGACGCATCTGAGTCTCACGGACGTTGAAGATGAACGAAAGCTTCTGCTTTTCGTTCAACTGCAAGCCATAGTCGCTGCGACGCCCGCTGCGGTACTGCTTTTCCTTGCCGTGATCTCCCGGCGGGTAGGCACGCTTTTCCAGAATTTGCTGGTATTTCGTGCGCGGAATCAGCACCTCACCGAAGCGGCGCTGCACTTTTGCTTTTGGTCCGTGATATGAAGCCATAAAAGAACATCCTCGTGAACAAACGCGCCTAAGCGCGGCGCATTCTATTTCGGCTGTCGAAATTGGTTTTTATTGTAGCGAAGTCTAAACAGATTTCTAGGGTGAGTTCTAGCGCCCCTTTTGCATCAGTTGCACCGAAAGAAGTCAACCGCCAAGACGCCAAGAACGCCAAGTTTAGAACTATACCTTGCATTAGTATACCTTATTTTACCGCTCCTTTTCCTCGACGCCGAGGGCGTAGACGCTGCGCCGATCCCAACCGGCTTGGGCGGCGATCTGCTTGGCGATTTGCTTGAGCGGATCGCCAGTGGCGAGGCGGCGGCGCAGTTCGGCGCGGACGCGGGCTTCGTCCCACGTTTCGGCGATCTCCGGCGGCGCTCCGGCGACGACGATCAGGACAGCGCCCGTGAGGTCGGCGAGGCGGGCGTCCGTGCGGGCAGTGCTCAGCGTGCTGCGCTCGACGATCTCGTCGGACCGGGTGAGGTGATAGGCGACGGTGATCGAGCGGTCGCCGCAAGCATCATGCAAGCGGGCGAGCGCCGGGGCTAGCTCGGTCACGCGGAAAATCAGCGTATCCGGGTCGTGGGCGAGACGGGATAGATCGGCGGGGAGGGCGTCGAAATAGGCGAAAGCCTCGGTGGGTAAGCCGGAGCGGACGAGCGCTGTGATCGGGGCGTTGGCTCCCGGCAGCGGCTCGACGCGGATGCCGCGCCGAATCGCCTCGACGACCAGATCATGCGCCGCATCGCCGATGCCGGGCGTGCCGGAGGCCGCCACCAATGCCACATCAGACTGTGGATCACTTCCCCGTAGCGCGAGTCGATCACGTCCCCGTAACCTATGATTGTGTTGTCGATGCGATGGTGATCCAGCAGCGCGCGCACGGCAGCGGGATCGGCAGCGGCGATGGCAGTCACGGTTTGCAGAATCCGCAGCGCGCGCAGGGTGATGTCGTCGGGGTCGCCGAACGGGATCGGGACGAGGTAGAGAGTCGGCATGATTTAAGCTTTCAGCTTTTAGCGATCAGCTTTCAGCACGCACTCAGGTGCGGTAGGGCTGAAATCATGCCGGGAGTTTGAACGCTTTTAGTCGGAAACGCAAAGGGGCACACGACCGTGTGCCCCTAGAGGTGTAGTGTAAACGCGAGTTCTTAGCCGAGGGCTTCGTAGCCGGGTCCCTTGGCGTAGAAATCATAGTTGGGCTGAATGTCGGTCGTGAGGTCGACAACTTCGCCGCCATCTGCCGCGACTTCTTCCTTGGAGTCGAACGGAATGCGCGCCTGCCCAGCAGCCATCTCGTAAGCCGAAGGAACTTCTTCTTCAATGAAGATCGCTTCGTAGGGGCATTCGGGAATGCAAGCGCCGCAGTCGATGCAGGTATCGGGGTCGATGAAGTACCAAGGCCACTCGTTTTCGGGCTGACCGGGGACAATGCACTCGACCGGGCAAACTTCGACACAAGCGCCGTCGCGCAGGCAAAGGCTCGTGATAATGTGCGTCATGAATCGCTCCTCAATTAAGCTTGAATCAACGTATGAGAGGAATTTACCCCGGTTTCAGGTGTACGTCTGGAACTTTTGTTGGATTTTTAACACGCAGTGTTGAGGAATTTTCGCGCACGATGGATCGTCTTAACCGAGGTTAAATTTAGCGGTGAGTGATGAGCAAAAGATAGGACTGAGGTTCGAGGACTGAGGACTGAGAAAAGAAGTGCTGAGCGACGAGTGCTGAGTGCTAAGAAAAAGCAGCGGTTAGTATCGTTAGCTTTTAGCTAAAAGCTAGGCTCGTGTTCAGAAAGTGTGGGCGCAGCACGCTGCGCCCCTACAAAAACGCTGCTTTTCACTCGTTTTGTACATGAGCCAACAACAAAAAACTCGTTCGGTTACTTCCTCATCCGTTCGTTGGGCATGGTGTTGGTCGCGGCGAGGTGTTCCAGTCCATCACGGTCGATGACGTAGACGTAGCGTCCCTTTTTGCGCAGCAGCCCGGCGTTGAGCAGCCCGCGCAGCGCGCGCCCGACGACCTCGCGGGTGGTGCCGAGGATCGACGCCATTTCCTCCTGCGTCAACTGTGAGGGCGTCTCCGAGATTTGGTCGGCGTAGGTGGTCTCGTGCAAGAACAGCTTCGCCAACCGGGAGGGAATCGTCCGAAAAGTCATGTCTTCCAGCCGCTCGATGTACTCGCGGTTGAGGTGCGCCAGCGCCTGCACCGTATTGCTCATCAGCGTGCGCTCCGACGACATCAGGTTGAGCAGGTTTTGATGGCTGATGACCAGCACCTCGGCGTTGGTGACGGCGACGGCGTTAAAGGGATTGTGGCGACCATCGACCGCCGCGACCTCGTTGAAGGTCGAAGGCGGACGCAGTAGGCTGAGCGTGTGCAGCCGTCCCTCGGCATTGACGCGATAAATGCGCACCAAGCCATCGACGACGACGTGAAAGCCGGCGCATTCCTCGTCCTCGTTGAAGATCACCGCGCCCGCTTGATAGCAGTGACGGTGGGCGGCACAGTGGACGTGTTCGAGGCTGCGGGCAGTCATCCCGGCGAAAAAGGGAATACTCTGCCAATCGAGGACTAGGCTGTCGGTAGTGCAAGTTGGCTGTGCCATTGGCATTTTGCAAATCGGCTAGCGTTGCTCAATTTGAACATACGACGGGCGGGGAATCAACCGCTAGATAGTACAAAAAAGTACCGAGTACTGCGTACCAAGTGCTGAGGAAAGCGCGACGGATTGACTCCATCCCCGTTCACTGCGTTCGCCTCCCCTCCCCGAATTCAGGGAGGGGCGAGGGCAAAAGCAGATCGGTTGCTCAGTCTGCGAGGAGAACCAACCAATGTTCAAATCAGCCTCGGCTTAAGCGAAGCGCGGACGGATCAAATCGCACCAAGACGCGACCAGCCGTTACTTGGGGAGGATTTCTGCCAGCGCGACGAGCGCGACGATCAACCCAATCGAGAGCAACGCCATGCTGCGCAGGTCGGCGATGACGAAGCCGTATTCTTTGCGCAGTTCGTCTTCGGAGACCTCAATCGTCGGGTTTTCCAGCATCTCGTTGATGACTTCTTGACTCAACTCGCCGCTGCTGCGTCGGGCGCTGCCGGCGCTGCGAGTGGCGCGCCGCTCGCGGGCTGACCGGGCGCTGTAGCTTTTTTGGTCACGCCGACGGCTGGTGGTCGAGCGGCGCGGCGGCGGTGGCGCGGATGTTTCCTCAAAGCGAAGCTGCTCTTCCGGACGCGCGGGTTCCGAAGCGGTCACGGGCTGGGGGCTGGATTTTTTTCTTGCCATAACTGGCACTCCTCAAATTAAAGCTTAGGTACAAAATTAGCGAATCGGGTTCAGCCTTTAGCAGTTAGCTCTTGGCTTTTAGCTAAAAGCTAAGGGCTAATCGCTATTAAACTTCGACACAGGTCAAGCACTCAGAATTGCACACACTTTCTTAGTTGATGCGGTCGGCGAAGATCACGATCCGCTGGTTATCCACCTGATAAGGATAGCACGAGATCAGCGTGGCGGTCGCCCCCTGACGCGGCTCCAGCACATCGACTTGATTCGGCTCGACGATTTGCTGGGCGGTGACAGTGTAGGTATAGACGTTGGTACGCGTCTGAATCTGGAACGTATCACCGGGCTGAAGCTCGTCAAGATGGCGGAAAAGCTGCCCGTAGATGTCGTTGTGCGCCGCCAGCGAGATATTACCGTAGTCGTCGCCGGGATTGACGCCGTTGGGCACCTGCCCTACACCCTGCTTGAGCGCTTCCCAGTCCACGCCTTGCACAATCGTCCCATTCAGGTTGAGCTTGGGGACGATCAGCGCGAGGGCGGTCTCGCTAGTCTGCGGCGGACGGTTGATCACCGGCTGAATCCACTCGCTTTGGACGCGGGCGTAGAGATGCGCCGGGACTTCATTATAGTTGAACTGCGGCGCGCCGTTATCGCCAAAGGTGTGACCACCGGGCAAGACGACGTTCTCAAGGCGGATGGTCGGGGTCGGCGCGACGGTCGGGATAGTCAGCCGACGGTTCTCGTCGGCAAGCTGCTGCGCCGAGGCGGTCTCTTTTTCGAGCGTGCCAATCGCCTGTACCAGATTGACCGCGATCACGCCGATCAGCAAGACGGCGGAGACCTCGATCACTAGCAGGACGCGGTCGAATAAGCGACGGCGTTTGACTTTGACTTGCGGCGCTGAGCTATTGGCAGCGGTGCGGTCGGCGACTTCTTCGAAATGCGGTGTCGCCGGGACGGTTTCAGCGGTAGACAGGGGCGGGATCGGCTGGGTGAGCGCGGCGAGTGCTGCTGCGACCGGATCGGGCGCGGGAACGGTCCGTTCGACGGGCGGTGGGGGCGCTTCGACCGGCGACCTCGTCGGGTTCGGGATTCGCCGAAGGCGCGACCGTCTCGATCACGCGACCGGTGCGCTGCATCCGCTGCAAGTGCTGCTGACGCTCCTCGCGGCGCTTGATGGCAAGAACGTGCTCCAGTTCCTCGACGCTCAGCTCGTCGACCGGACGCTTGTCACGCACGGCGATCCGCCTTCGCCACGACCGCGAATACCTCGCGCTCGAAGAACCAGCGGAAGGGCGGCGTGCGGAACAAGAGCGTGCGCAGATTGTCGATGAGGAAGTTCTCGCCGCCATGCTGTGGTGGGCTTTCCAGCCAAACCTTGCCTTTGAAACCGGCGGCTGCGTAGGACTTTGTTCAGGCTCCACATCGACTGCTCGTTGACGTGGACGTGCTCGTTGACCGAGACCAGAAACTCGCGCGGGTTCTTGGGATAGACCGCCTCGCTGCGACCGGTCAGGGTGCGGATGCGGCGGACGATCGGATAGGCGTAGCGGTCATACCAGATGTTGGGCGCGGTGTGGACGATGAAGCGACCATCGGGCTTGAGCACGCGCCGGACTTCGGCGAGCGCTTGATCCAACTCCCACGGATGTAAGTGCTCGACCACGTCGAACATGAGCACGCGGTCGAAGCTGGCATCCGGGAAGGGCAGCGTTTTGGCATCGGCGAGGTAAACGGCGGTATGTCCCGGCGCAACACCTTCGAGCGGGTCGATGACTTGGCGCGACATATTGACGGCGACCGGCGCATAGTCGATGCCGTAGGCATCCGCGCCCAACTGAGCGGCGTGGCGTAAAATCTCGCCGCGCCCGCAGCCGACGTCGAGCACAACCATACCCGGCTTGACCTCCGCCAGCGAGAAAGCGGACGACAGCCGCCGCGAAAGCTGCTCGCCTTCGCTGGAGTTGAAAACGTCAAAGCCTTCGCAGGCGGTGCGGAAATATTCCTCGGTATAGAGGGATGAAGAAACGGGTTCTTTTTGCTTATCCAACGTGCTTGTCACTCACGGATTACTGCTGCCTGCGATTATACTCAACGGGGCGGGCTGTGCAAACGGTGTAAATCAGGGCGGGAGTGTGTAAAAGCGCGAGTCTTCACCGGGCGCAGCACGCTGCGCCCCGACAAAACGACTCGCTACCTTGAACACTCCCAATCAGGCGCAGCCTCTTGACTCCGATCGATAAATTATTCTATCCTCATATTAACCAATCGTAATTCTGGGGGATTTCCAATG
Source organism: uncultured Chloroflexia bacterium (assembly GCA_963727545.1). GTDB lineage: Bacteria > Chloroflexota > Anaerolineae > Aggregatilineales > Phototrophicaceae > Flexifilum. Next base: position 9,525 of record CAVSGS010000019.1, on the reverse strand, counting down.
CCTGTACCATCCGTAAATCCCGTACCAACGTCCGACGCACCGCCGCCTGTTGTGCCGGTTGTCACGGCGACCGACGACGATCCCGAATACCGCACAGTCAACGATCCGGCGCTGCAATATGCGTGGCAGTACTACATCACGTATGACAACGTTTCAGTTGAGCAGAAGGCGCACCATAACAAACAGCGTTTCCGGATCATCGTACTGGGTGTACTGGCGACCATCATCGCCGTGTTTTTTGTGCCAGCGCCGATTGCCGCTCTGGTTGCCATGGTGAGAGGGTGGAATGCGCAGGTTGCCGATTTTCTTCACTGGCTGCGGTGGATTTTTCTGATCGCTGCGCCAATTGCGCTTTCAGCATTGATGGCGTACACGCTCCAATTTGCACCGAGCATGGCGTGGGTGGTGCATCGGGTGGGGGCGGAGAAGATTCGGCGTGATATTTATCTGTATCGCATGAACGCCGGCAGTTACGCTGATGCGAAGCTGACCAAGCTTGATAAACAAAATATGCTCAGAAAAGCCGTGAACGATACACGGGAAGAAATCGAGAAAATCGACGTTCCGATCCCGGCACATCGTGTGACCGAAACGCTCAAGGAAGAAGACGTCGCTGCGAAAATGAAAGATGGGAAGAAAACTGTGCTGGCTACACCGATGCGGAAGCAGATCAAGGCTTCCAACCCTTAACCAGCGCAGAGTACATCAATTACCGTGTCGTCCCGCAGCGCACATGGTATGTGGAAAAGATTGATGCCGACTATCAACATCTTCGTCGCTTCCGAACTCAGATACTGGTCATTGGCGGGATAGGATCGCTGGTCGCTGCTTTTAGCAATGGTTGGGAGCAATACGTCGCCATCACGACGGCGGGTGTCGCGGCGCTGACGACCTATACTCAGTTGAAGATGTACGGGCAGGTCTATCCAATGTATCACGCGACGGTCGGGAAACTCGACGCGGTGGTAGCAGACTGGAGGGGACTCCCGCGCACACAGCGCGATGATCCCGCTCGCCGTGACGAGTTCGTCACGAAAATCGAGAATATCTTCAACGACGAGCGTCTGAAGTGGATGGAGCAGGCGACGCAGGCGATGATCAACGGCGATCAGTCATTGATGCGGAACGTTAGCGACTGGACGAGCGGCTTTGACAGCGAAGCACCGACAGTGGACGTAAATGGTGCGGCTAAAACGCAAGGCGCGGATGCCGACAATCAGACCGCCGACCAGCAAGCCGCCGCTCAGAATAAAGTGAACAACCCGGTCAACGGGAATGGGCGGCACACCAACAACGGCGAGAGCGATCCGGCGACCACGCCGAGCGCCGAAAAGCCAGACGGCGCTAAGGATCCGGAGCCGTAAGCGCAATCGCTCAAGTGCAAAAACGGCGGATCGAAATTTCGATCCGCCGTTTTTTGATTGCGGTCATTTGCCAGCGTTTCATCGCATTTAGCCGAGCACCTTACGCCCGACGAACAGCCCCAAGACCAGCGCCCCGATAAAGAGTACGAGGAACAGCAGGAAGAGGAACTGAGCGATCGACGCTGCCGTCCCGGCGATGCCGCCGAAGCCGAACAGCGCGGCGATAATGGCAATGACAAAGAATAACAGTGCTAACCTAAGCATGATGCTTGCCTCCGCTCGGTCGATAGGTGTCGCTTAGACGGTCGGGGTGCGACGCCCGAAGATCAGCGAGACGACGAACAGCACGAGGAAGATCACGAACAGGATTTGTGCGATTCCTGCCGCCGTGCCCGCGACGCCGGAGAAGCCGAGGAACGCCGCAATTAGCGCGATGACCAGAAATCCGATAGCCCAACTCAACATGATGTTTCTCCTTGATGTCTTTTCAGCAAATCCCCAAGCAAACCGTCATACGATTTGAAAGGTTCATTGATGCCATTATAAGTTAATTTACTTTGAAATGTTTCTTTTCTCACGGTTTTTTAATTACATTTGTAATTACATTTCGCCGTGCCGCGATCCGAAAAAGCGGGGTCAGCTCAAACCTGATAACGTAAATTTTCCAAGTCCCCGATCATCAAGTGGGACCACGAGAGGCGGAGAGAACCCAACCCTTGCTATACTACGCTTATGTAAGTTGATTAAACGTGGTCGTACTCATGTCTGATTCAGCCAATTATCCTGACATTCTAGGTCTTATCACCGGTGGCGAGCGCTGTAACATCGGCATGGCGCAGGTGGCGGTCGCCGTCCGACCGCGCCTCGTGCGCGCGGGACGCCCCTTCGAGGTGATCCTGCTGGTGCAGAACGCCGCCGACAGCGCGATCGACGTCTCGATGGCGCTGCACTTACCGAGCGCCGATGCGCAGCACAAGCCGGAACGCTTTATCGGCAAGACGCAGCGCTTGGTCGTCGAGGTCAAAGCGGGCGAAGTCGGCTACGTGATGCTGCCGGTGACGACTCTGCCCGATACTGCGATCAGCGACGAGTACAAGATCGGCGTCGAGGTCGAGACGCGGACGACGGGGAAAGCCAAGCGTATCCGCAGCAGCGAAGGCGGCGGCATGGTCGATCCCAAATTCTTAAGCGACGAGACGCAAGCGGCGCTCGAGGCGTTGAAGATTGTGAACTTCTCGACCGATAAGCGGCGCGGGCGCAGCATCATCGACGTGGGACTGACGGTGATGTCGGGGACTCTCGGCAAGATCGCCGACCTGACGCCGGGTTGGGTCAGCGTCTGCAAGGTCTCGGATTATCAAGATGACCGCCTGTTGATCGAGCGGTACGGTAATCTCGTGCAGGTCAACACGCTGCCGCGCCTGAAACGACAACTGCTGCTGCAACCGCTGGTCGAGGCGACGGAGAGCCGGTTCAAAGCAGCGGGCTTTCCGCTGAAAGCGGCAGAAGCGACGGTGATCGCCAAGCTGATGACGCTGGTGCTTGAATACGCCACGCCGCGCATGACGGCGCACGGCGCGATCGCGGCGCGGGGCTACGACGTGGAAAGTCTGCTCGGTCGGCATTTGTTCGAGGACGATGAGCCGCCGGTACTGCCGCATTGGTTCCGGGGGATGTTGAGCACGATCGAGATCGACGCGCGGGTGGCAGCACACCCGGCGCAGGTGATCACGCGCTACCTCTATGACGATCTGCTGCGCGATGCCATCGACCTCAGCTTCGACCTGATCATCGAGGTGACGGGCGAGGACTTCGGCAGCCGCGAAGAACAAGACGCCTACCGGGAGCAGTTGATCGACCTGCTGAAAGCCAAAAGCGGGCTGGATTTCAACCGGGTCTATCTGCCGCTGGTGATGGGCGGCATCTTGATCAGCGACCAGATCGTGCTCGCGAAAGAAAACCCGGTCGAACTGCTCAATGCCGTCGGGATGACGCTCGAAGAACGCTTCGAGCAGCTCAGCCCCGACGAACAACCGATCTATACTATGACTAACCAGATCATCACACGGGCGGGACAGCGCTATGGTTTTTACGGTAAATAGATGATGGTGCTACTTTTTTGAACCCCTCACCCCCTGACCCCCTCTCCCACGCAAGCGGAGAGAGGGGGAAACGTGCGGATTTTGTCTCTCCCCGTTTACGTAGGAGAGAGACGGCACAAGCAGAGTGAGGGGAAATTAGCATAGACGAACTAGCACCAAAGGTTGCATGAATGATGAGCCTGAATAATCAGTTCAATCCGCTTTATCCAGACGTGCTCGGCGCGATCGCGGGCGGGCTGCGGGTGACCTTCGACGATACGCTGCAAGCGGCGGTCGGCATTTTTCCGCGCCGCGCCTATTTCAATCAGCCGGTCGAGGTGGTCGTCATTCTGCAAAGCATGGTCGATCAAAATATGGACATCACGGTTGGGCTGCAAGTCCCCAGCCGAGCAGCGGACGGCAGCAAAATAGCGATTTTGACGCCGAAGAAGTCGGTCTCGCTGACGCTGAGTCCCGGCGAAGTCGGGGTGCTGCGGCTGCCGGTGGTGGTCACGCAGCCGGTGCAGCCGATCCACGATTTGCCAATTGGCGTTGGCATTCGTTATCGCTGCGGCAGCGCGCGTGCGGTGCGCACGGCGGCTCGGGGTGCACCGCCGTCGGTGTTGGCGGTGTCGCCCTTCAAGCTGCACGCGCTGCGCGACGTGGAGTGGGTCGACTACTCGGCGCAGGCGCAGTTGGACGTGCTGCCGGTGACGCTTGACCTGACGCCGAAACGGATTCCGCAGCTTCCGGAGCTGCCGAAACCGGGTTATGAAGTCCTGTGGACGCAGGAGCAAATGAGCGAGGAGAAGCGCAACCTCGCCAACCAGATTAGCGAGGCGCGGCTGCTGGCGGTGTCGTTCACGCGGGTAGCGGTCTATGCCTCGCTGGTTTACGCGGTCGACGACGCCTTCGCCGCGCACGGGCTGCCGCTGCACCCCGGCGAGACCAAAGCGATCGCCAAGATGCTAACCTATACGCTGGACGACCGCTCGCAGATCGACCCGACCTTCGACCTTGAAGATCAGCGCTGGTTCCAGACGTTATGTCAGGTCTTGGCGCACGATCCGAGCATCGCGCGGCATGAGCCGGGCGAGATCGTGATGAACTACCTGTTCGAGCCGCTGATCTACGACGCGATCATCCTCGGCTTCACGCTGATTCGCTCGCGGGTGCGGGCTAACCTCGGCGACCGCGCCGAGCGGATCAACTACGCGGATAAGGTGATCGCGTGGCTGGGTGGACAAATCGACTCCGACCCGGTCTACATCTATTTGCCTTTGGCGATGGGCGGCGTGATCGTCAACCTACAGGTGACCGGTCCCAATGACGATCCTTGGGCGGTGGTCGAGGGGATGCGCGAAGCGTATCGCGGGCGGGTGCGGCTCGCCGAAAGCGCGACGATGGAAATCTTCGACATGCTCGATAAGCTGCTCAACAAAGCGGAAGACGATCTGAAGCGGGCGCGGATTCCGCGGTAGAACTGACCCCACCCCCAACCCCTGACAGGGGTAGGTTTTTAACTCTACGCTTACCTCACCCCTAAATCCCCTCTCCATTACATAGAGAGGGGACTTTAAACACCCTTTGTAACCTGTTTTTACCCCCTCTCCACATCGTGGAGAGGGGGCAGGGGGTGAGGTTAATTAAATACCTACCCTTGTTAGACCCCCAACCCCTCCCCGAATTCAGCTGACCGGACGACACTTTGGGGGAGTTAGGTTAGTTGTGGCGAGTTTTTCTCTCACCCCTCACCCCCGACCCCTCTCCCACGCAGGCGGGGAGAGGGGAGAAAACTACGGATCGAGGGGGAAACAAACCTTAATCTGAAAAACTGTCGTGCCCTCAGCCGAATTCAGGGAGGGGAGCGTGCCTTCGCTTGTTTCGAGTGTAAGCAATCAAGTCGAGCGGTTTTTCGATAGAGCAGACGTGTTCTTAAATACCTTCATACCGTGTCCCTATATTTCATGCTGCGTCTTAAATTTCGTAATGATTATTTCGCGTTGGATGATCGAGACAACAGATTTCGGGCTTGAGCGACGAGATAATTCCAGACGTCGGGATGCAGCGTACGTTCGGCATAGAAGGCGCGCAGGTTGAGCCAAACTGCTGTTAACTCGGCGCGAAGCAGGATTTCCGTGTCGCGGATTGCGGCGGGCGCAAACCCTGCTGCGGTCAAGACCTCAACGCTGTGCGCGGTGAAGTCGTGGAGCGATTGCTCAAAGGCATCAAGCGCTGCGTGAGCTTGGGGGTGGTCGAGCGCCTGTAAGCGTTCTTCAGCGTTGAGCGAAACTTCAAAATTAGGGAATTCCAGTAAAGCGGCGATTTCGCTCAGCTGGTCGGCGGAGAGCAGGCAGATAGCGAAACGGAACGCCTCAATTTGCGCGTCGCCGGATAAGTGGGCTGCTTGTTCGTGCAGCCGTTGCGCGATCTCGACGTCGCTTGTGGTGCGGTGGGGATCATCGAATTCTGATGGAAGTGTCGATGGATCAGGATGGTCGATTAGCGCGGAAAAGAACGAATCGAGACTGCGAAACTTGATCTGTGGTGCGTCGTCGTGAAAGACTTGGACGACGTAACCCATCATGATCGGGTCGCAGCAGACGCAGTAGGGGTTGGAGTCGGCGCAGTCCACAAAAGGGACGTAGCGGCGAGTCGGCGAGATGCCGGACGAGGCGAGCGCGGGCAGCCAGATCGACTGCACCTCTCTCAGTGGGATGATGTGCGAGACGCCGTCAGCAAACATCAATCCGTCGCCGGTGCTGTAGAGATCGCGGAGCGCGGCGGGGAGCGGAAAACCTGTCGCAAGCTCGAAGGCGTGCAAGTTGGCAGCGATCACGGGCGGCAGCAGGGTTAAGCCTCGTGATTCTGCTAAGCGGATGAGGCTGTTCATGGCGCGGACTCCCAATTCCTACACGCATTCTTGTAAATCATTCATACAGCGCAAACGAGATTTTTACATAGGCAGGTTACACTTTAGCCTAGAGTTCACAAACTCGCCTCCCATTTTCATCAAGCGTCATTGTTCTGTACTACAATGGAATAAAGACGCCTTAGCAAGAGGTGCTAACCACTATGATGCGTTTTGAGCGATTCACCGAACGCGCGCAGGACGCCGCCGCTCGTGCCTACGAAATTTTACAGCGCTACGGTCACAATCAGGTCGATACCGAGCACATTCTGCTCGCCTTACTGGAACAGACCGATGGCGTGATTCCCCAGATTTTGGAGCGCATGACGGTGGACGTGGGCGCGATGCGTTCGCGTTTAGACGAAATCCTCCGCGCCAGCCCGAAGGCAGCGATCTACGGGCACGGCACGAATCAAGTTTTCATCACCCCGCGTGTGAAGCGGATCATCGACCTCGCCAACGAGGAAGCCAACCGCCTGCGCGACGAATACATCTCCACCGAGCACATTTTCCTCGCCATCCTGAGCGAACGCAACACCGCCGCCTCTAAGATTTTGGCGGATAACGGCGTCACCCGCGAGCGCACTAACGACGCGATCAAGGACGTGCGCGGCGGTCAGCGCGTGACCGATCCGCAGGCGGAGAGCCGCTATCGCACCCTCGAAAAGTACAGCCGCGACTACACCCGCATGGCGCTGGAAGGCAAGCTCGATCCGGTGATCGGGCGCGACGGCGAGATCATGCGCGTGATCCAAATCCTGTGCCGCCGCACCAAGAACAACCCGGTGCTGATCGGCGAAGCGGGCGTCGGCAAGACCGCCATCGCCGAAGGACTGGCGCAGAAGATCGCCGACGCCGACGTGCCGGAGATTTTGCAAGGCAAGAAGGTCATCAGCCTTGACCTCGCGGCGATGCTGGCGGGCAGCCGCTTCCGGGGCGAGTTCGAGGAACGCCTGAAGGCGACCATCGACGAAGTGCAGCGCTCTGAGGGCGAGATCATCCTGTTCATCGACGAACTGCATCAGGTCGTCGGCGCGGGGGCGGCGCAAGGCGCGCTCGACGCGGGCAACATGATGAAACCGGCGCTGGCGCGCGGCGAACTTCAGTGCATCGGCGCGACCACGCTGGACGAATATCGCCAGCACATCGAGAAAGACAGCGCGCTCGACCGCCGGTTCGCGCCCGTTTACGTCGAGGAACCGAGCGTCGATGAGACGATCGACATGCTGTTCGGTCTGCGCGACCGCTACGAGGCGCATCACAAAGTCACCATCTCCGACGACGCCGTGATCGCGGCGGCGCGGCTGGCGGATCGCTACGTGAGTGATCGCAAGCTGCCGGACAAAGCCATCGACCTACTAGACGAAGCCGCCGCCAAGCTGCGGGTGGCGCTCTATTCGCTGCCACCGCGCCTGAAGGAAATGCAAGTCGTGCTGCAGCGCTTGATGGCGGACGAAGAAGCGGCGGGCATGGCGCGCGAGTACGAACGCGCCGCCGAGTACAAGATGCGCCGCATCCAGCTTGAGGGCGAATTCGAGCAGGAAAAGCTGCGCTGGCAGCAGGAAAACACGATCGACGAAGTCGTCAGTGCCGATGACATCGCCGGGGTGGTCGCCCAGTGGACGGGCATCCCGACCAGCCAAGTCCTCGAAACCGAGAGCGAGAAGCTCCTGCGGATGGAAGAAAAGCTGCATGAGCGGATCATCGGGCAGGACGGCGCGGTCACGGCGATTTCGCACGCGATCCGGCGGGCGCGGAGCGGGCTAAAGGATCCGCGTCGCCCGATTGGATCGTTCATCTTCTTGGGGTCGAGCGGCGTCGGCAAGACCGAACTCGCCCGCGCTTTAGCCGAGTTCATGTTCGACGACGAGGATGCCCTCGTCCGCATCGACATGAGCGAGTACCGCGAGCAGCACAACGTCAGCCGTTTGTTCGGCGCGCCGCCCGGCTACGTCGGCTACGAGGAAGGCGGTCAGCTCACCGAAGCGGTGCGCCGTCGCCCCTACCGCGTGATCCTGTTCGACGAGATCGAGAAGGCGCACCCGGACATCTGGAACGCGCTGCTGCAAATCCTCGAAGACGGTCGCTTGACCGACGGACAGGGGCGCACGGTCGATTTCAGCAACACGGTGATCATCATGACCAGCAACCTCGGCACCGAGTTCGCCAAGAAGGGCGGGGCGCTCGGCTTCGTCCAAGCGACCGATGAGCAGGCGATTGCCGATCACCAGAAGATCGAAAAAGCGATGCGCGAGACCTTCCGTCCGGAGTTCCTGAACCGGATCGACGAGATCATCATCTTTGAGCCGCTGACGCTGCCGCAGGTCGAGCAGATCGTCGATCTGCAACTGCGCGAGATGGCGGAACGACTGGCGGAGCGCGGACTCGCGCTGCACTTGACCGAACCAGCGCGGCAGTGGTTGGCGCGTAAGGGTTGGGATCCGGCGTTTGGGGCGCGACCGCTGCGGCGGGCGCTCCAGCGCTACGTCGAGAACGAACTGAGCGCGCAGCTTTTGCGCGGCGGCGTTCGCAACGGCGACCTGATCGTGATCGACGAGGTCAACGATCAATTGGTGTTCGAGCGGCACGAGAACGCCAGCAGCGACTACATGAATCTGCGGCAGGATCAGGACAGCTTCATTCAGTAAGGGAAAAGAAGTGCTGAGTACCGAGTACTGAGTGCTGAGGAAAAACAACAGCGGCGGTCTCCGTGAAGGGGATCGCCGCTGTTTTGATTTAGCTGGAGAATAGATTTTGAGTTATTTCTATGCTATTATTAACTTGTTGGGTCGAACGCCCAATTAGGCATCCTGAAATGACTGAGAATTGAGCTGAGCGCTTTCGAATTCGGCGGAAGAACCGCACGAGTTTTGAAAGGCGAATCATGCAAGACTCAGCACCAAATCTGTCCATGTAGGAGTGACCATCACGTTAGTTGTGGTGAAGTTTCTACATATCCTCACTGGCTTGCCCATGTGGGGAACAGAAGCAGAAGTGATCGAAATCCTTCTGCTTTCGCTGACCTTGAAACCGAGAGAGTAGTTCCGGCATCGAGATGAAGCGAATGGATGCGAAAACGGGACAGTCTATGGCTGTCCCGTTCTATTTCCACTTACAGCGGCTCGCGTTCTTCAAGTGGAAGCTGCGGCGGGCGCTCAATCGGATCGTC
>CAVSGS010000018.1:0-157249 GCA_963727545.1 uncultured Chloroflexia bacterium | reverse complement strand
CAGACACTCCTTCGGAAGTGCTGAGGGAGATGCCGGGGGCGTTTCGAGTGTACAAACCTGATGCAATTATTATTTACTCTCTTTTTGCGTAATTCTGCGATAAAGTCACAAATACTAGGAGCTTGAGGTCTGTAATGAGTAAATTATTTGCACGATCTATGTTCGCGTCAGCATGGCATTCGGCATCACCGCAATCTTGTGGATTGTCCTTTCGGATAGGCTGCTTTCGTTAATGTTCCCTAAAATTCGGCGGCGTTGGCGACCTTCGGCACAGTCAAAGGGCTGGTTTTTGTCCTGACGACGACCATCGGTTTATTTTTCCTTGTCCGCGCCGAACTGCGAAAGCGCGAGGATGTGGAACAGTCCCTGGAGAAAGAACTGCACGAGAGAACCCAAACACTGGAGGCGCTGCACAAATCGGAGAGCCGGTTCAGCACCATTTTTCACGGTAGCCCAGTGCCGACGGGCATTTCCAGCCTAAAGGACGGTCATATTGTTGATGTCAACGATGCCTTTGTGCGGATCATGGGATACGAACGGGATGAGCTGATCGGGCATACGGCGTTCGAGATGAAACTGTGGGCTGAACCGGAAAAGCGCACAGAAGCGTTGGGCATCATTTCGGAAAAGGGGCAAATTCGCAACCTCGAACTTGAGGGTCTCACGAAGCAGGGCGCTTCAATCTACCTACTGGCGTCCTCCGACCTGCTCGAACTTGGCGACGCACCCCACATCGTAAGCATGTTTTACGATATTACTGAGCGCAAGCAGATGGAAATCGCGCTGAAAGAAAGCGAGCGGCGTTTTCGGAACATGGCGAATACCGCTCCGTCGATGATTTGGACGACCGACCTAGATGGCGAGGGACATTCTTGAGCCGCGAATGGCACAGGTTCACCGGGCAGACCGAGGACGCGGCTCGTGATTGGGGCTGGCTGGATGCGCTGCATCCAGAGGATCAGCAGTCGACTAAAAATGCCTTCATGGTGGCAAACCAGACCCAAACCCGCTTCCAGTTTGAGTATCGTCTGTATCACCAGTCCGACGGCGAGTACCGCTCGGTGCTTGCTACCGGCAATCCGCGCTATTCGGACGACGGCGAGTTTATGGGCTTTATCGGCTCGGTGACGGATGTGACTGAACACAAGAAGGCACAGGAAGAACTGCAAGCCGCAGCACTGCTTCGGTTGGAATTGCAGAAAGAGAAAGAATTGATTCAGCTTAAAGAACGATTCATCTCGGTGGTTTCTCACGAATTCCGCACCCCGCTTTCGGTGATTATGTCTTCCACCGAACTGGTGCACGACTTCTACGAGCGCATGACTCGCGAACAGCAGATGACGCATCTGGAGACTGTCCTCACGCAGGCACAATTCATGATCAGCTTGCTCGACGATGTCCTGACCGTCAACAAAGCCCAGTCGGGCAAGCTGGAATTCAACCCGGCTCCCTTGGATTTGAAAGCCTTCTGCCAGACCACACTGGAGAGAATTCAGGTCATTGATAAGGACAAGCACACCTTTGTGCTGAACTGGGACGGTGATTTTTCCGATGTCCGGCTCGATGTGAAGCTCTTACAACATATTCTGGTCAACCTGCTCTCCAACGCCACCAAATATTCGCCGGATGGCGGCGAAGTCCGCTTCGAAATCCAGCGGCAGAACGGCGAGATCGTCTTCCGTGTGAGCGACCAAGGGATCGGAATTCCAGAGGGAAGCATGTCGCGCCTGTTTGAACCCTTCCATCGCGCAAACAACACTGGCGAAATCAGCGGCACGGGTTTAGGGCTGGCGATTGTGAAAGAAAGTGTTGACATACATCAAGGCACGATTACCTGCGAGAGCAAAGTGAGTGCCGGGACGACCTTCACAGTCAGGCTGCCTGCTTCTTTGTCGAGCGCCAATCCAGAAAGCAGTCAGTGACAGCACTCAACGCACAACTAAGGACTGAGTACAGGCGAAGAGCGGCGATCTTTGTGAAGGGGATCGCCGCTGTTTTGATTTACTACCTTAGTCAGTGTTATAGATACTATGAGCCATGAGCTGAATACCAAAATATGAAAGCCACTCCCAAATAATAGAGAAGTGCGCAGGCAAGCGGCGTAAATATCACAAATCCAAGCAATAGAATCAGCTTTGAGCTTGTCACAAGTCGTTTGGACATAGATTGCTTAGATTTCCACTTCCCAATCCTCGATCTGCAAATTTATCACACGCCCAAATTCACGAGTATTGTGGGTAATAAGTGTCAAATCGTTTGCTAATGCAATTGAAGCGATCATAAGGTCATTTCCGCCGATAGGAGTTCCGACACGCTGAAGATCGGCACGAATACGTCCGTAGATCAACGAACAGGGATCATCGAAGGGTAAGGATTGAAATCGTTCGACAAAAACTCTTTGTCTGAGCAGCGTTTTCTCTGAGTTCTGGCTTTTCATCGCTCCGAAGAACAACTCCGCCTTGACCACCGAGCAAAGCGCAATGTCGTCTTCCGAAGTCTGCTGTAACCGCTGCGTGATGCTTTCAGAGCGCTGATTCAGATGTCGAATACAAGTGTTGGTATCGAGCAGATATTTCATTCCAGCGGCTCGCGTTCTTCGAGTGGAAGCTGCGGCGGGCGCTCAATCGGATCGTCGGCAAGAATCCCGGCGGTGTTATTGACAAATTCACGCCAAGACATGCGTTTAAATGCCTCAAGCTCTAAATCGTGGCGCATTGACGCGCTGATGTGCTCAAGCAGGCGCGCTTTCTCCGCTAGCGAGAGCTGATCGGCTTTGGTGACCACTTCCTCGTAAATGTTCATGCTGTCTCCTCGATCCACTCATCTGCAATTATAGGACAGTTCTATTCGGTCTCGCTCACGGTTCTGCGCCGCAGCGCGGCGGCGAGCAGCGGGACGGTCAGGGCGAGGATCGCGGCGGTGGAGGCGAGGGCGGCGCGGACGGAAAACGCCTGCCCGATCCAGCCGACCGGCGGTCCGCCGACGATCTCGCCGAACGCGCCGGTCTGCGAGGCGACCGAGAACATGGTCGCGCGGCTGGACGGCTCCAGATTGCCGTTGAGCCACGCCCGGCCTACCGGCTCGCCCGCGCCGCGCAGCGCCATGATCCCCCAGAAGGCGATCAGCGCGGCGGCGAAGTTCCCGGTCAGGCTGAAGATCAGGATGCCGACCGGCTGGAGCGCCGTGATCAGCAGCAGGGCGCGCGCCGCGAGCCGCCCGTCGCGCAGATCGACGCGGCGGCGGACGATCTCGCTCAAGCCGAGACCGAGCAGGTTCGCGCCGAGGCTGAAGACGCCGAACCAGACGACCGGATCGAGCGATCCAAGCGCGGGCAGGGTGAAGTCGTCGAGGACGTGCTTCTGCCACAGATGATCGAAGCCCTCGCCGTGAAAGGCGAAGATGAAAGTGTAGCCGAGGATGAACAGCAGCAGCGGACGCAAGCGGATCAGCCGCGCGCCGTCGCGGAGGGTCGCCGTCAGCGAGCGCCACGTCGTCCGCTCGGATCGCGGCGTCGGCTTAAAGCCAGCTTCGGGCATGTAGACGATCAAGAAAATGGCAAGCAGCAGGAAGATCGCGCCCGCCGCGACGAAGGGGATGGTCAGATCGACGCTGGCGAGCAGCACGCTGATCACGATCCCGGCGATGGCGGCGATCTGCTTGACCTGCGCGCCGCGTACGTAGACCGCACCGACGCGATCCGCGCCGACCTCATCGGCGATCCACGCCTCGGTCGCGCCGCTGAGGAAGGTCGCGCCGATGCCGGTGATCACCTCCGCCGCGAGGACGACGGCGAAGGTCGGCACCAGTCCCTCGACGACGTAGGCAGCGCCGGTCAGCAGAATGCCGAGGATCACCGACAGGCGGCGGCTGTAGACGTCGGCGACGATGCCGGTGGGGATTTCGAATAAGAAAATGGTGGTCTCGAAGACCGTGCCGAACAGGACGATCTGAAGCGTGCTCAGCCCGACGGTTTGGGCGTAGAAGACGACGTAAATCGTCACGACGACGCCGAACAGCAGCGCCGAGACGCCCTCTAGCAGCAGATAGATCCGCACCGGGTCGAAGCGGCGCGATGGGTTATTCATGCGGTTTCCTTGCACACAAGCAGCGGCGCGAATAAGCGATCCAGTGGATCGCCGATCCGCAAGCGCGCGAGACTGAAGGCGGAGTCAGCAACTAGGCTGACGGGTCAGCAAACTAACCTTGCAATCTAGGCAGATGTTATGTGTGCAGGTCGATCAGCGGGAACCGTCCTTTCGGGGTCAATCGCGTCTATTATGCGGGACGAAAATATGGGTTGTCAAGCATTGATCATTACCGGTTTGGTTTCGGTCGGAGATGTGTGTCATAATATTGGCATAATCCCGGAGACTGTACGAGGGAGATAGACCATGCCTGTTGATCGGTCGACGCGAACGCTGCTGGCGATCTTGTTCTTGATGGCAGCCTTGTTCGTTGCGATGACCCGGATCGTTGAGAGCGCGCCTGCCGGAGATTGGTGGCTGCCGCTGCTGTTGTTCGTGATCGGCGCGGGCTTTGCGCTCTCGCTGCGCTACCAGTTGGGCGTCAAGCAGCCGGGCGCTGAGCCGGATGAAGCTGAAGCAATGGATGCGCTGCCCGGCGGCGACGTTCACAGCTATCGTGTCACGGCGACGACCGTTCCCCTGCCGCAGACGATGACTATCCGCCCTGACCCCGACGAAGCGGAAGTTCAGCGCGTCGTCTCGGTGGAGGAAGAAGGCGTGATCCCCTTCATGGGCGCGCCTGCCGACGAACCAGAGACCGAGGTCGTCGCCGAAGGACCCAGCCAGCAAATCCCGCTCGCGAAGGATGAGGATACCGGCAAGCCCGCGCCGGAGGTCAACTACTCGGCGAAAACGGAAGCCGCTGATGCGGATACCAAGACGGCAAAAAAAGAACCACCAGCGACTCCGCCAGCTAAAAGCAGTGAAACCGAATCAGAACACAATGAGCCGGAAGCCGAGGTCGTCGCCGCGACGACGTCCGCGCCGCCGCAGCCGGACGAGCCGGAACAGGTCAGCGAGGAAGTCGCTAGCCCGCGGGTGGCGGCTCAGTCCAGCGGCAATGCCACGACCGGCAAGCCGGATGACTTGACCAAAGTGCGGGGTATCGGCGCGAAGTCGGCGCGGGCACTCAGAGACGCCGGGATCGACTCGTTCCAGAAGCTCGCCAACAGCACCAGCGAGGCGCTGCTTGCCGCATTGGAAGCGGGCAGCGTGCGCTTGGTCGGCGAGGTGGATACGTGGACGCAACAGGCGGCATATGCCGCGCGCGGTGACTGGGAAGGCTTGGATCGGTTCAACGCGGAACAGCGCGACGCCAGCAGCGATTAAGGCTGTCGAGCGATGAGCACCGAGTACCAGCACGAGGCAGCGCTCGAATAAGGAGACGATATGCCGATCTTCACGCCGGAAAAAACCCTGCTCGATTTGCCGCGAACCCCGATCATTTTGCAGACGATCCTGCAAGGAGTCGATCAGCAGCGGGCGAGCAGCGCTACCGATGGTCCCGACGGCTGGAACGTGATCGAGATCGTCGGTCACCTGAATGACTACGACCAAATCTTTTTGGAGCGCACGCGGGCGATGATCGACGGCGATTCACCCGCGCTCGGCTCCTACAATCAAGAAGAACTGGTGCGGCAGCATGGCTATGCGACGCAGCCGCTCGTGGACGTCCTCGCCAGTTTCCTGAGCCGTCGGCGCGCCTTCATCGACTACCTCAGCGGGCTGTCGATGGAGCAGTGGCAGCGGACGGGGGTGCATCCGTCGTGGGGCGCGATCACGGTGCTGGATCAGGCGCTCAACGTGACGCATCACGACGTGAATCACATTGCGCAGGTGATCAAGACGCTGGCTTAGCCGCGCTCGTTTTGTGCTAGAATGCGCGTTACAAGATGGGATTGGAGGGTGACGGTGCGTCAAGTACTGGTCTATCCCGGCGAAGATGGCTATTGGGTCGCCGAAGTGCCGAGCCTGCCCGGTTGTATCAGCCAAGGTGCAACGCGCGACGAAGCGCTAGAAAACGTCAAGGAGGCGATTGAGTTGTACCTTGAAGTTTTGCAAGCTGACGGTCAGCCAATCCCTGAAGACCATCAGCAGATGCAGCTTGTAACCGTCAATGCCTAAGCTCCCGGTCGTGTCAGGGCGCGAGTGTATCAACGCCCTTCAGCGAGCGGGTTTCGAAATCAGGCGGCAAAAAGGCGACCACGTTTTCATGCAGCGGCGCGATCCGCCAGCGATCACGACGGTGCCCTTGCACCGCGAACTTGATCGAGGGACGTTGAAGGCGATTCTCAAACAGTCTCGGTTGACGGTGGATGAATTTATCGAATTGCTCTAAAACGAATGATGGACTTTAGGGGCAGAACTCAGTTGTGCTCGTAGAGCGGAACGAAGGCGCGCTGAAAAGCGCGTCTTCAATTTCCCTCAGCCAGCGGCGTAGCTGAGGCGGGAAATTGGGGGCTTGACTTAGAGTGCACTCTAACTTGTAGACTAGAGCCATGAACATAAAAACCGACGTCTACACCATCCAGCAGGTTGCTGAGGCAACCGGACTGAGCGTTCATACGCTGCGCTACTATGAGCGCATCGGGCTTATCCATTCGATTGGACGAGCGGAGAACACGCATCGTCGCTACTCGGACGATGACATTGGGTGGATTCAGTTTCTCAACAAGCTGCGGGCGACCGGCATGTCGATCCAAGAGATGCAGCGCTATGCCGAACTGCAGCGCCTCGGCGATGAGACTTTGGCTGAGCGCGTCGACATGCTCAAAGAACTCCGCCAGCGCGTCGAAACGCACATGGACGAACTGCGCGATCACCTGAAAGTCATCGATTACAAGATCGACTACTACGAAGGGATCGTCGTGGAGCAGGCTGCCCAGCCGCGAGAAACCGCTCGCTAACCCACCGATCTCGCTTCACCACCGTATTGACAGACTAACTTCCCTTTTGGTCGCCTAAGACGACCAGAGCCTCGTTCGATTTCGCTCAGTGACAACCGTATCAAGTGCAAGAAAGTGAGGGAACCTGATGGATCCGTTTACCTCTAACCGTTCAAGTTTCAAAGCCCAGCAGGAGATTGCCGATCGGATCGCCGCGTGGGATGACGAGCCATCGCCGCCGTCGCTGACCTCGCAGATGATCTGGCAGATCGCGCTGATGCTCAGCGAACTGTTGATCGTCGCCGGGGTGAAGCTGCGCAACCTAAATGCGCGGCGGGAGGCGTACTCGATCACCGAGTCGCCGTGCGAAAGCCCGTGCTAACCTAACGCCCCCTCTGCCCCGACCCCTCTCCCACGCAAGCGGGGAGAGGGGAGAGCGCCGTAGGTGAGCCACTCAGTAGACGGGATGAGGTAAGAGATCGCGGCGAACCATTGAGCCGGGGTGACCTGACAGATCGTCCCGGGTGTGTCAAAATCTGGTCGAAAAGCCGGGGCGCTGGTCGCTCCGGCAAATCATTGATGAGGAGAAAAGATTTATGAGTACATCAACGACATTAACCCGTCAGCTCGGACGCAGCGGAATCGAGATCAGCGCGATGGGCATGGGGTTATGGGCAGTTGGAGGCAGTGGCTGGGGCGGCGGTGCCGACGACGAGCAGTCGGTGCTGGGCATCCACAAGGCGCTGGAACTAGGCGTCACCTTCTTCGACACCGCCGACGCCTATGGCGCGGGACACAGCGAGAGTATGCTGGCTGAGGCGCTCAAGGGCAAGCGCGATCAGGTGGTGATCGCCACCAAATTCAGCTACTTGCCAACTGAAGCGTCAAAGGCGCGTCCACTCGGCAGCGCCGATCCGCAGTCGATCCGCGAATTCTGCGAAGCCTCGCTGCGGCGGCTGAAGACGGATTACATCGACCTGTATCAGTTCCACATGAACGATTATCCGGCGGATCAAGCCGAGCCGGTGCGGACAACGCTAGAAGAACTGGTCAAGGCGGGCAAGGTTCGCGCTTACGGATGGAGCACCGACTTTCCGGATCGGGCGCGAGTGTTCGCGCAGGGCGAACACTGCACGTCGATTCAGGTCGAGCTAAACGTGCTCGACGACGCGCCGGACATCCTCGCCGTGTGCGACGAATTCAATCTCGCGGCGATCAATCGCGGACCGCTGGCGATGGGTCTGCTGACCGGTAAGTACAAACCGGACACGACCTTGCCGAGCGACGACGTGCGCGGTCCGAATGCGCCGACGTGGATGAAGTATTTCAAGGACGGCAAGCCCAACCCCGAATGGCTGGGCAAGATGGAAGCGATCCGCGACATTCTGACCAGCGGCGGGCGCACGCTGGCGCAGGGCGCGATCGGCTGGCTGTGGGCGCGGAGCGACAAGAACATTCCGATCCCCGGCTATCGCACGCTGGCGCAAGCCGAGGAAAACTGCGGCGCGCTGCGTTTCGGTCCGCTCAGCGCCGAGCAGATGCAGCAGATCGACACGGTGTTGGAACGCTAAAAGATGACCCCACCCCCGACCCCCTGACAGGGGTCGGTTTTTAACTCTACGCTGACCTCACCCCTAAATCCCCTCTCCATTACATAGAGAGGGGACTTTAAACACCCTTTGTAACCTGTTTTTACCCTCTCTCCATTGCGACTTTGAGAGGCGCAGAGGGGTGAGGTCTGTAATGAATGCTGTAACCACGTTGTCCTACAGCGGTAT
This sequence comes from uncultured Chloroflexia bacterium, assembly GCA_963727545.1. Classification (GTDB taxonomy): domain Bacteria; phylum Chloroflexota; class Anaerolineae; order Aggregatilineales; family Phototrophicaceae; genus Flexifilum. The sequence continues at coordinate 148,561 of CAVSGS010000018.1, read as the reverse complement.
CACGGCTGTGCGCCCCCGACGTGCCAGCGCTTACAGCTTGCCGTCGATCGCCGCTTGCAGCGCTTCGAGCTGCGGGGCTTGTTTGCGCTGCTGCGTCTTTTCAGCATACTGTCGCTCGCCGGTGACCAGTTGGCGCAAGCGATACGGATCGGTGCGCGAGGTCAGGTCAAGGCTGATCGGTGTGACCGAGATGTGCCCTTCGTGCAGCACACAATACACATCCGAGTCCGGCTCGGCATTGGCGGGATCGTAGTGGAAGCGATACCCCATCCGCCCCACGTCCGAGAGCGCGACCCGCTCCGGGCGGGTGGGCCAGTAAACCCGCCGCCGTGACAGCCGCGTGATCTTCCAAGGCGTCTCCATCGTCGCATTGAGCGGCACGTCCAGCTTGAGCACGTCCACGTCGTCGGGCGTGTCGTTCTCGATCAGCCACTCGCCGAAGCGTCGCGCGAACGCCGCCGCGACGCTGAAATCGACGTCGCTGGAGTAGGTCAGGTGCAGGTCGCGCGGGGTCTGCTGCGAGACCGCGATCGCCGGGATGCCGAGGCTGGCGGCTTCGAGCGTCGCCCCGACGGTGCCGGAGATGGTCACGCCGTTGCCGCAGTTCTCGCCGTAGTTGATGCCGGACACGACCAGCGACGGCAGCCGGTCGGCGAGTTCGATGACGCCGTGCTGGATCGCCTGCGCGGGCGTGCCATCGACGGCGTAGACCGTCGTTTCCACGCCGTTGATCAGGCGGACATCTTCAAGGATTCGTCCTTCACTGGTGATCGGCATACTGCGTCCGGTGCCGCTCTGCTGTTCTTGGGGCGCAGCGACCAGCAGGTCGCCGAGATCGGCGAATGCCTCGACCACCGCCCATAAGCCGGGCGAGGCGATGCCATCATCGTTGGTGAAAAGGATTAGCGGTCGTTCCGTGGTTCCGTTGCTCATTGGTTTCATACCATTAGTTTAAGAATTACAGTTTATGATAATCCCGCTCAAATCCGAATTCAAGCGAGTGTTCAGAAAACTTAATCTATTTCGACAGGATTTAATGCCTAAAGGGAAGTGCTGAGTACCGGGTACCGAGTGCTGAGGAAAAGATTAGGAACAATTCACGCCTTTGGAATCGCAGCGTTGTCAGGGGAAATACGAGCGTATTGGAGAAGCTGATGAGGAAACAGCGCTAGTGACGCCTTAAGAGTTTTTTGCACGCTCCCCTCCCTGAATTCGGGGAGGGGAGGCGTCGCGGAGCGACGCTGGGGTGGGGTCAATTACTTCAGCCGCTTGTCGTATTCGGCGGGCAGGTTGAGGGCGTGCGCGATCTCCAGCGCGGCGGCTTGCAGGTGCGTCCGCGCGTTGTATTCGGTCAGCGACGTGATCGCTTCCTCGTTCAGCGGATCGTCCATCGCCGGGATTTTGTCGTCGGTCTGCTGCTGGACGAGGATCGATTTGAAGTCGCCGTCTTTCAGCAGCAGATTGATCTCGCCGAAGCCGACGCTGCGCTGATCCTTCTTCTTGTCAATTTTGCTGACGACTTGGCTGGCGTAAACCGCTTGCAACGCATCAATCGGGATCGTCATCTGAACGCGATTGCCCTTCAACCAGCGCACGCCAGCCGGGTCGAAGGTGATCCGGTTGGTGTAAGTGAGCGTTTGGTAGAGGTTGTAGAGGATGATGATCACCAACACGGCGATCGAGGCAAAGCCGAGATAAACCAGCAGTTCCGGGCGCGGCAGCGCGATGCCGCTGGTCAGCGTCGTCATCGTCAAGACGATGAACACGGCGAGCCAGATGATATTCCACGCGACCCGAATCAGCTTGCCGCGCCCCCACGAGGGCGCGAGTTTCAGTTCCAGCCGTTCCGGGGTCTCACGGTGCAGCGTCCACAACTCAAAGCGCAGCGGTAGATCGGGCTGTGGGATCGGCTCCCGCGGGGGTGGTTCAATCGGCATTTCTTCGGCAGGTGCAGGTACGGAAGCGGGCGCGGTCGGCACGCTCACCGGCGTTTGCCAGCGCGCTTCCGGCGACGGGATCGCCGTTTCACCGGTCGAACGTAGATCCGCGCCGACGTTCGGCGGGATCATCGTGAACGGGCGGTTGATCTGCTGGGCGAGCATTTGACCGGCTTGCACCGCCCGGTCTTGGAGTTGATTTGCCAGCGGATCGTGCCAGTGGGCGAGTCCACACCAGCGGCTGCCCCGCGAGTCGGACAGGTCGTTGTTCAAGACCAACCCTAAATGCCACGAGGCATCTTTTTCCGACCAACCGAGCACAATCCGTTGGATGTCGGTCGGATCAAGGCTGCCGTTTTCCGGCAAGCGCCGCTTGCTGCCAAAACTGGGGACATAGTGCAGCGGTTCGCCGGGGAGCGCTTCGACCAGCAAGCGTTCGGCAGCGCCACCGTTGACCAACAACCGCCAACTTTCTGGCTGCATTTCGATGATTAGATTGCTCGCGGCAGTGATTTGTTCCATGATCCGCCCGGTTGTTATGTCGTTAATCATATCGTCTGAAGACGCCTCAGTAGTCTACCGCGCTCCCGAACCGGAGTCGATACACAATCTGATTGCGGCAGCCGTCACCGGCAGCATGCTCACCAACTGCTTAGGATCGGCGGCAAAGCTCCCCCTCGCCTCACGGAGAGGGGGTCGGCTGACAGGGGTAGGTTTTTAACTCTACGCTTACCTCACCCCTAAATCCCCTCTCCATTACATAGAGAGGGGACTTTAAACACCCTTTGTAACCTGTTTTTACCCCCTCTCCACATCGTGGAGAGGGGGCAGGGGGTGAGGTTAATTAAATACCTACCCTTGTTAGGAGGGGGTCGGGGGGTGAGGTTTTACGCACCGCAACGTGAGGGTCAGGCTTTCAAATACTTCTCGAACCAGTCGAGCGTGCGCCGCCACGCATCCTGCGCCGCTGCCGCCTGATAGATGTGCGGGCGCGAGTTGTTGAAGAAGGCGTGCCGCGCGCCCGGATAGACCACGACCTCGTGGGTCACGCCCGCCGCTTTTAGCTTCTCCCGGTTAGCGCGGATCAATTCGGGCGGGAAACCGGCATCATTCTCGCCGTAGATCGCCAGCAGCGGCACGCGGAACGCGGCAGCGTCCTCCTTGGACAGCGCCGGGACGCCATAGAAAGCGACGGCAGCGCTCAAATTGTGGGCGGTCATCGCCAGCCGACTCGCCAGTCGCCCACCCATGCAGAAGCCGATCACGCCGACCTGCTTCGGCTCGACGAACGGCTGCGCCAGCAGATAATCGATCGCGCCTTGCACGTCCGCCTGCACCTGCGGATACTGGAGTTCCATCGCCAGCTTGCGGGCTTCGTCCGGCTCGGCGGCGACCTCACCGCGATAGAAATCCGGTGCGAGCGCGGCATAACCTGCCTCGGCAAAGCGCCGGGTCACGTCCTTGACGTGGTCGGTCAGCCCCCACCACTCCTGCACGACGACGACGGCGGGCGCAGGGGCATCCGGCTGCGCCAAGTAACCGGGCGCTGTGCTGCCTTCGGCAGCCACGCCATTCGCCGCGAATTCGATCATTTGCGTCTGCATCTTCGGCTCCTCAACTGGATGGCTTGGTTAGGCTATAATACCCCGCATGATCGAGAAACTAGAACACTACTGTCAACTTTGGAATTTAGCGCAGCCGCAGCCCCTCGCCGAGACGCCGACCAGCCACCTCTACACGGTCGAGTACGCGGGTGTGACTGCCGTCCTCAAGCTGCTGACCGAGTACGGCGCGGAAGAACGCAACGGCGCGACGGCACTGCGCTGCTTCGACGGTCACGGCGCGATCCGCCTCTACCGCTCGGATGATGGCGCGCAGCTGCTCGAATACGCCGCCGGGGATGACCTCGTGCCGCTGGTCAAAAGCGGTGGCGACGCCGACGCAACCCGCATCATCGCCGGTGTGATCAAGCAGCTGCACAGCGTCCCACTGCCGGAGTCGGACGACGGCTTATTTCCGCTTGATCGCTGGTTTCAGGCGTTGTTCGACAAGGCGGCAGCCGATCGACGTGCCGGGGATGAGTTGCTGTTCGTGCGCGGCGCGCGGGTCGCCGAGGCGCTGCTCCGCGATCCGCGTGAGGTGCGCGTCCTGCATGGCGACATCCATCACGCCAACATCCGCTACAGCGATGCGCGCGGCTGGCTGGCGTTCGACCCGAAGGGCGTGCTCGGCGAGCGGACTTACGACTGTGCCAACACCCTCTGCAACCCCTTCACGGGACAGGAACGTTTCGATCCGCTGGTGCACGATGAGGCGCGGCTGCTGCGCAACGCGGGCATCCTCTCCGCCGAACTCGGCATCGATCTGCCGCGTATGCTGGCCTATACCTATGCCTATGCTTGTCTAAGCGCGAGTTGGTCGCTGAGCGATAGCGGCGGCGACAATCCGGGAGAGTGGGCGCTCAACATCGCCCGCATCATCGAGCCGCATTTAGGCTAGCGCCGCTGGCGGTTGATGTAATGAACAGTGAGATATGTAGTAGGGGCACGATATATCGTGCCCCTACAATCCCGCTCCCACGTTGTGAGGTGTTGTAGGGTGTTACCTGTAACGCCCCTACGGTTTCAACTGATTGCACGCAGCGGGGTGAGGTCGTTACCCCCCGATCTGGCTCATCACCCGCTTTTCCGGGATCACGTCGTCGGCTAGCCCGTGTCCCCACGGCTTCCACCAGATGCCCTCAAGGATGATCTCCTTGAGGTCTTCCTCGCTCGCGCCCGCCCGCAGCGGTTCGAGCAGATTGACTTCCTTATCGCGCAGCAGGCACAGCCGCAGCAGCCCGTCCGCCGTCAGCCGAGCGCGGTTGCACGAGGCGCAGAACGGCGCGCTCACCGTGCTGATGAAGCCGACCGATCCGGTCGCGCCGGGGAATTTGTAGATCCGCGCCTCGCCGTCGAGCTTGCCCGCGTCGCTCAGTTCGAGCGGCATGTACTCGTCCGCGATCCGCTGGCGGATTTCCTCGTCGGTGATCAGTTGCGTTTGAGCGAAGGTCGCCACGTCGCCGAACGGCATCATTTCAATGAAGCGCACCTGCCAATCGTGATCCAGCGAGAGCTTGGCGAGTTCGGTCACGTCCTGATCGTTGAAGCCGCGCACGACCACCGCGTTGAGCTTGATCGGCGTCAAACCGGCGCGCTCGGCGGCTTCGATGCCATCCCACACTTCGTCGAGCGTCCCCCAGCGCGTGATCTTCTTGAAGCGATCCGCGTCGAGCGTGTCGATGCTGACGTTCACGCGCTGCAAGCCTGCCTGCGCTAAGGGCTGCGCGAGCTTGGTCAGCAGGATGCCGTTGGTCGTCATCGAGAGGCTTTCCACGCCCGGCGTGTGGGCGATGAAGTCGCAGATTTCGACGATGTTCTGGCGCACGGTCGGCTCGCCGCCGGTCAGCCGGAACTTGTGGAAACCGAGGTCGGCGAACACGCGGACGAGCATGCGTAGTTCGTCGTCCTGCATCAATTCGTGCTTGGGGCGAAAGACCATATCTTCGGGCATGCAGTAGACGCAGCGCAGATTGCACTTGTCCGTCAGCGAGATGCGAAGATAGTTGATCATGCGCCCGAAGCGATCCACCGCGCGGCGCTTCTGCTCAATATCCACTCTGGGTTTTCCTTCATAGCTCATTTGTTTTATTCTACTGGGATTTTTAATTTTTATCAACAAGGTCTTTTTTATTAGGGAACCGGTTATGAGTTCTTGGTTTTTGGTTTTTAGTTGTATGATCCGCGTGCTTGCCGAATCTGCTCGCAGTAAGGCGTGCCTTTAACAACTAAAAACTAATCACTAATGACTAAAGCAATCCGCCAGCACGGCTTGATCTTCCTGTTCTACCTCGCCATCACCCTCGTGATCACCTTCCCGCTGATCACGACCTTCAGCACGCGCTTGATCGGGCACCCGACCGGCGACGCCTACGAGTACATTCATCACGTCTGGTGGATCAAGACGGCGCTGCAAACCGGGCAGAATCCGTTTTTCATGCCTAACATCGTCTACCCCGACGGCGTCAGCGCCACGCTACTCTGGAGCATCCCGCTCCAGTCGTTCCCGGCGTGGCTGTTCGCTTTCGCCCTGCCGCTGCCCGCCGCTTTCAACCTCGCCGCGCTGCTGACGCTCGCCCTCAATGGCTGGTCGATGTTTTTTCTGGTGCGCTATCTGCTGACCTTATCGCGAAAATCTTTCGCTGTCCTTACACCACCGCAGTCCACTTCGGCGGGGGGCGAGGTTGCTTTGATCCCCGCCTTGATCGCGGGGCTGGTCTTCATGATCTACCCGGCGTTTCAGGGACAGCTAGGGGCGGCGCACGTCGGCTTGCTCACGCTTTATCCCGCACCGCTCTTTTTCTACGCCCTGCTGCGCCTGCGCGATGCTACCCATCCCCGCCGCTGGATGATCGGCGGGGCGCTGCTGTTCATGATCAGCTTGTGGGGCAGCGTCCTGCTGCTGATCTACCTGATCGCCCCGATTGCGCTGCTCTACTTCGCGCTGCTATTGATCGCCCGCGACGGGCAAACGCTGCGCCGCGCCCTACTGACGCTCGTCCTCGGCGCGATTCTTTCGCTGCCCTTCGTGATCCCGCTGGCGCTCGACACGCTCCAAGTGCCGCTGGAGGAGGGTGCGGTACGTTATAGCGCGTCGCTGCTGGGGATCTTCTCGCCGTCGTTCTACCATCCGCTGTTCGCCAATCTCGGCTACAACCGGCTGACCTTGGGACTCGACCCCTTCGAGTGGACGAGCTACGTCGGCGTGATCGCGGCGGCGCTGGCGCTGATCGCCGTCTGGAAGGTGCGCGCCGCTCGCGCTTGGCTGGTGCTGGCGCTGGTCGCGTGGATTTTTTCGCTCGGTCCGCTGCTTAAACTGGTTGATGCGCCCGTGGCATTTCGCGTTGACGGTTACGCCAGCTACGCCACGCTGCCGTGGGCACTGTTCCAAGATCTGCCGCTGATCGAGATCGCCCGGACCCCCGCCCGTTTCAATTTCGCCGTCGGTTTCGCCGTCGCCGTGCTGGTCGGTTACGGATCGGCGGTCGTCTGGGATCGGCTGCACGGTGGGCGGCGGCGCTGGATCACGGCGCTGCTGCTGATGGGGTTGATCGCGTTCGAGTATCAAGTCTGGTGGGGCTTGCCGACCGTCCCCGGCGTTGTCCCCGCGCCGATTGCAGCGCTGGCGGATCGCACTGATCTGCGCGCCGTGATTGACCTGCCCGACAACAACCTGCTGGTCGACAAAGATGCGATGTTCCTGCAAACCGGGCATCAGCACCCACTGATCATCGGGCAGGTGGCGCGGCGCTCGTCCGTCAATCCGGCAAAAGTTGAGGTGTTGGAGACGACGCTCGACCCGAAACTGCTCGACGACGCTCAAGCCGACGTCGTGATCGTCCACAAAGCTTACGACGACGGGACACTCGAAACCCACGCCCGCAATCAGTTGGGCGATCCGTTTTACGAGGACGATGCTTACGCCGTCTTCCTCGTGCCGCCGGTTCAGTATTTATCCTCTTTTGCAGCGGTGCCCAGCGCCGCGCCCGCGATCGCGACGCAGATCGATTCGTTCAGCTACTCGCCGACCCCCGGCTGGGTCGATCTGACGGCGAAGCTGATCGGTAGCGGTCAGCAAGTCGTCGCTTTGCTCGACGGGACGCCGGTGCAGCGCTGGACGCTGGACGGCAAAACGCTGATCAACCTGCCGCTGCCGGTCACGCCGCGCGCCTTCCAGACGATCACGCTGGCGCTCGATCCGCCGTGCCCGGAGCACTTCGACCCGGCGCTGATCTGTGCCTCGGTCGCCGTCGCCGATCTTTCGCTCGACTATACGCTCGCCCTGCCGCTCGCTCCGGTGCAGTTCGACAAGGGCGTCACCCTGCTCGACGCCCACTTCCCGCGGTCGGCACAGCCCGGCGACTCGCTCTCGATTTGGCTCGACTGGGGCTTCGATCGGTCTCGCTCGGACGACGACGTGCGCTTCGTCCACCTTTCCGGGATCGCGGGGACGTCCGGGGCGTTGGTCGCCCAGCAGGATAACCCGCTCGGCGCGATCCCGGCAGGCGACCAGCGCGCCGAATCCGTCACCATCGCGCTGCCTGCTGATCTGCCCCCCGGCGATTACACCGTCAGCGCGGGCTGGTACAGCTACCCGGACATCACCAACTTCTGCGTGCTGATCGACGGCGCGTGTTCCGGGGATGCCGCTGCGCTCGGCACGATCCACGTCGAACCTTAACCCACCCCCTCAGCTTTTAGGGGCTAAGGCTTAAATCGCTTCGGTTACGCTTGAGTTGTTGCTTTGCATCGATGCCTTGGGGGGGACTTATGCGTTACTTTGCCGTTTTGATCGCCGCCGCGCTGCTCGCACTCGCCGGGTGCCAGAATATGTTCATGATCTCGTGCCGCACGACCGACTTGATCGGCGGGCACGCCTCCTGCAGCGGCAGTATCGAGCAGCTTGACCACGAACAGTACATCGAACTCAACGTCGGCGATCTCTCGATGGGCGCGTCGGTGCGGGCGCAGGTCACCGTGACCACGACCGGCGGACGGGCGCAGGTCAGCTACCAGAATAATGATCTGCGCACCATTTCCGGCGAGGTCGGCGTAAACCAGCCTTATACGCTCGACGACCGGCTGTACGTCGTCTACACGATGGAGGAAACGACCGTCCGGCTGACTTTCAAGCCGCTCGACGGCACGGCGACCGGTATCAACTTCACGGCGGAGTTCGACCGTTAGCTGAAGTTCAGCGTGCCGCGCATCTCCATCGGCAGGTTGAACAGCCACATCCCGGCGGCGATCATCAGCAGGAAGAGCAGCGCCCACGGCAGCAAGCCGATCATGCTGTCGCGCTTATACAGCCGCATAGCGATCCGCTGAGCGACGACCATGCTGCCGACGAACCCGCCCAGCAGCGCAATCGTCTGGATCAAGCCGATCACTTCCATATTCTCGACGCCGCCCAGCGACCAGTTCGGGTCGCCGAGCAGGGTGATGCCGTGCTCGATCAGGAAGTTCTGGAACGCCGGGATGATCGTGAAAATGCCGATCAGGAAATGGAAGCCGTAGTGCGCCGTCCAGAAGCCTATGCCGATGGGCACGAAGGCGGGCGCGAACGAGGTCGCCGCCGTCCGCAGCGAGTCGCGCTTGCTGGTGCGCGTCAGCGCGCGGGCGATCCACGCCGCCGCCAGCGTCAGCAGCGCCGGGATGATCAGCATCCCGACCGCGAAGATGATGAACAGGACGATGCCCTCAATCGCCAGATCGCTTAAGCCGAGCGCCGCCAACCCCAGCGTATCCGAGATCGACTGCATCAGCGTGTAGACCGGCGGCACCATCCCGAAGGCGTTGATCAGCCCCATAAAAGCGAGGCTGATGATCAGAAACGCCAAATCCCAGCGCCGTGGGAAGCTGTTCGGCTGCACCAATTCCGCGCCGGGACGTCGCACCAGCAAGCCGAGGTTGTCGTGCGGGCAGGCGCGCACGCAGTCGAGGCACATCATGCAGTCCATGTTGCTTTGGACGAAGGGCGCGAACAACTCCGTGCCGCAGCCGAGCGTCCCCTGCGGTCCGTCGATGTGCGTGGCGACCGGTTCGCCGTTGACGCCGATCTGGTCGACGACGATCAGCGGCGCTTCGCGGTAGCTGCCGGTCACGCATTCCTTGGCGGCGCAGTGACGGCAGATTTCCATGTCGTGCGCGCCGATCTGCGTCGGCGAGACGGTTGAGTAAACAAAATTGAAGATCCCCATCGGGCAGACGTACTTGCAGAACGCCGACTCGGTGAAAACCGCTTCGAGCACGAACGACAGCGCGAAATAGAACAGGATCACCCACGCCGTCAGCAGCGGGCTGGACCACAAGTCGAGCCACTCGTACAGGAAGAAAAAGACGAAGATCGTGGCAATCGCCAGCCACTTGTTGCGCAGCACGCGCGGGAAACGCCGCCCGCGCACGCTGGATCGTTTGGCGAGCGTCCGCGTGATCGTGAAGGGGCAGCCCATGCAGAATAGGTTACCGACCAGCAGCAGCGCCACCATCACCAAGCCGCGATAATGCACCCACGGCGCAATCGTGGCGAGGTTTTCCGGCGCGCGCTGCGTCCCGGTGAAGCCGTCGTAAACCAGCAGCGCCGCGATCAGCAGCAGCGGGATTTGCAGAACCAGCCGCCCCCAGCGCCATTTGAGCAGCCTGCCGATCAAGGGCAGACGCAGCAGGTCAAACGCGGTATTCGGGCGGTACAATTGTTGAGGTTGGGTAGCCATTCTAGAGTCCATTAATCACAACAAATATCGGTAAAGCGAGGTGTCGCGTTTTCAAAGCACCGCAAGAGGCTCAAAGCCTCTTGCTAAAAATTCAAGCCGTCTGAAGACGGCTAAAACCATTTCAACTCGTCTTGCAGCCCGCTTCAGCGGGCTTGATTTCGCAGCCGGGGGATTGATCCCCCGGCGAAAAGAGCAGAAACACTGATCTGACCTCACCCCTAAATCCCCTCTCTATGTAATCTGACCGGACGACACTTTGGGGGAGTTAGGTTAGTTGTGGCGAGTTTTTCTCTCACCCCTCACCCCCGACCCCTCTCCCACGCAGGCGGGGAGAGGGGAGAAAACTACGGATCGAGGGGGAAACAAACCTTAATCTGAAAAACTGTCGTGCCCTCAGCTATGTAATGGAGAGGGGACTTTAAAAACCCTTCGCAACCCGCCTTTACTCCCTCGCCTAGTAAGCGAAGCGGCGGAGAGGGGGTCGGGGGGTGAGGTTGCTGCTTACACCACCAGCAGCAGCATGAACACGACGTACACGACCGTCAAGCCGCCGGTGACCATCAGCATCCCGCGCGTATCCGCGCCGCCTTCGGTGTAACCGCTGATCCGCAAGAACACCAGCTTCGCCAATTGACCGAGCACGTAGCCCCCGCCGTAGATCAGCGGCAGCGTGAGCGACTCCGGCGCTTTCAGCAGCGCGATCAGCAGCCCCAGCGTCCCCAGCAGGTTGAGCACCGCGAAGATCAGCGAGATCACTTCCTGCTGCCTAAAGCGGAACGCCAACTGTCCGAACGCTGCTAGCGTCAGCACCGCCAGCACGATCACCGCCGCCAGATGCGGATGCCCACCGATCACGAGGTCGCTCGTGCCGGTGGTCTGGAAAAACGCGACCACCCCCGCCGCGATGCCAACGAGCTTCAGCACGGTCTCGATCCAGCCCCACGTCCCCCACCGAGCGACGTGCCACCCATCGGTCTGCGTCTGCATGATCGCTGCTCCTTGACTTCACATAGATTTACATACTGCCCATGCTTCCACTGACCGTATAGTCGAAATCTTGTGACACTTCCGAGCCATCCGGCAGTGTGACCGTCACCGTCACGATCCAGTCGCCGCCCATCGACCAATTGAAGGGGACTTCGACCGTGCCATCGGCGGCGGTCGTCCCGTCGGCGAGTACCGGCTTCATCCCGGCGTGATTCATGTCGCCGCGCACGCTAACCGGCGCATCCGCCACCGGCGCGCCGTCCTTGGTCACGGTGATCGTCATGGTCGAGTCGCCGGTCATCGGTGGGTCAGGAGTGGTCGCAACCGTGATGCTCGCGGCTTGCGTCGAGGCGTCGGGGGGCGGCGTCGCCGTCTGGCGGCAGCCGGAAAAAATGCCCGCCACCAGAATAAGTCCAATCAACAACGAGATTTTGTGCATAGAAAATCCTCCGCGCTCATTCTAACGCGGATTCTCGCACCGGGGTGACCATTTCGTGGATAGGCAAATTGGTTTTCCCCCTCAATTGCCGGTCAATGTTAAATCTAGCGTTGCGTGAGAAAGAGCTTAATTTTGTTGTTTGATTCTTCTAGCGAGCGTTGTATAATAGACCCGCATACCCACCTATCTGCGGGAGAATTAACGGTTATGTATCCGAAAAAGCCAGGGCTGGACGAGACTGAAGCCGTAGAGTCCTCTGCTTCAGTTGACGAGTTGCTTCAGCCAACCGGAACTGAGGCTACGAATAATACCGATGAGACCCAAGCTGACAATGTCGCGGAAGTGGCTGCTGCCGGTTCGGTAGCGAACGCTGAGGAGACACCGGCAGTAGAAGTCTCTGATTCTACCGCGGATGAGCAGCCCGAATCGGAAACCGCACCCGCAGCGGAACCGGTCGCCGAAGCGCCAGTTGAAACCTCAGCCGAAACCGAGGCGAAGCCGGTTGCTGAAACCCCCGTCACCTCTGAAGCGACAGCCGATTCCTCGGCGCTCAAACGCGGCGATCTCATCGAAGCGACTATCCTCTCGACTTCGCCGACGCTGGTTACGGTCGATGTCGGTGATGGGCGCGAGGGTATTATTCCCGGTCATGAACTTGAACGCATGACCCGCCAAATGCTCGAATCGCTGGTCGTCGGCGAAATGGTCAATGCGTTTGTCGTCAACCCGCACGATCACAACGGCAACATCGTCTTGTCGATCAATCGTGCGCTTGAGGAGATCGACTGGCAGCACGCCGAAGAATATCGGCAGAGCCAAGAAGCCTACGAGAGCCGGATCGCCGGCTATAACAAAGGCGGTCTGATCGTCCGCTTTGGGCGGCTGCGCGGTTTCGTGCCGCAGAGCCAAATGAGCGTCGAGCGCCGCCGCTCGCTCACCGGCGACACCCCGGAGGATCGTTGGGGCAGCATGGTCAACGAGCCGGTGGTCGTCAAGGTGATGGAAGTCGATCGCCAGCGCAACCGCTTGATCCTCTCCGAGCGCTTCGCCTCGCGCCAATCCCGCGAGAAGCGCAAAGAGAACCTGATTAAAGACTTGACGGTTGGCGAAGTCCGCGAAGGGCGCGTCGTCAGCCTTGAAGATTTCGGCGCGTTCGTCGACATCGGCGGCGCCGAGGGTCTGGTGCATTTGACCGAACTCTCGTGGCAGCACGTCACCCACCCGCGCGAACTGCTCAAACCGGGGCAGACCGTCAAGGTCGAAGTCATCAGCATCGACGAAGAGAACAAGCGCATCGGCTTGAGCATGAAGCGCCAAGAGCCGGATCCTTGGGACACGATCGCCATCAATTACACGGTCGGGCAGCTCGTCCAAGGTTCGGTCACCAAGCTGACCAAGTTCGGGGCGTTCGCTCAACTGGTTGATGTGCCGGAGATCGAGGGCTTGATCCACATCTCCGAATTGTCCGATAAGCGCGTAAATCACCCCCGCGAAGTGGTCAACGAGGGCGACAAGCTCACCCTGCGCGTGGTCAAAATTGACATCAAGAATCGCCGCCTTGGGTTGAGCCTCAAGAAGGTCAATTCGGCGGAATATCTCGACCTCGATTGGTCTACCTCCCCGACCGACGATGCCACTGCTGACGTCTCCGACGCCAGTAACGTCGCCGCTGACACGACTGACGTTATCGACGACACGCCTGCGGTCATCGACGACGCTCGTGATGCCGTTGACAGCACTGACGCCACCACCATCACCGACGATACCACCGAAGAAGCCTAATCAACCGGGCGGGTTCAGGGTTGGTTTCATAGAGAAACCTGCCACCCCCGCCCCGTTGCAACGCACGCATATTATTACGGCTTCTATCATTAACGAATTATTCATCCACAACGGTACATTATTAGGCATAACGTGTGTGCTATAATGGGGTCAGTTTATCGCTCTGCGGATAACGTCCTTCAAGTAAACTAGTAAGCAGCCCGTGTTTTCTGCCGAAACACTGGCAACGGAGGTATATGAACCGTGCCGAATAAGATGGAGCGCTTCACTCAACGAGCGCGGCGCGTACTCAGCCTAGCCCAAGAGGAAGCCGAACGACTTCAACATAACTACATCGGAACGGAGCATCTCTTGCTGGGGTTGATCCGCGAAGAGGGTGGCGTCGCTGGGCGCGTCCTACGCGAACTGGGGTTGGAGCAGCGCCGCGTGGAAGAGTTGGTTGAACGCATGACGCGCGCCTCGACCCGCACCACCACCGTTCAGCCGGAGCTTTCACCGGGAACCAAGCGCGTGCTTGAGCTTGCCGTTGACGAAGCCCGGCGCATGGGACATCATTACATTGGTACCGAACATCTTCTCCTCGGTCTGGTGCGGTTGACCGAAGGTGTGGCGATTGACATTCTGAAGCGTCTGGGCATTAGTCCGGAAGAGGTGCGTCGTCAGACGCGCCGGGTCTTACAGGAGAGTCCTGTGCAAAATCCTCAGCCCAATCAGGAAGACGACCGTCAACGACGTCCTCGCCCGCGTGAGGGCAAGACGCCACTGGTCGATCAACTGGCAACCGATCTCACTGCGCTGGCGCAGGAGGGTAAGCTTGACCCCGTTGTCGGGCGGGAAACCGAGATCGAGCGCGTGATTCAGGTCTTGAGTCGTCGCCGTAAGAACAACCCGGCGCTCATTGGTGAGCCGGGCGTGGGTAAGACGGCGATTGTCGAAGGGCTGGCACAGCGCATCGTCAACGGCGAAACCCCGAAGCCGCTGCTCAACAAGCGCGTGCTTCAGCTTGACGTCGGGTCGCTGGTCGCGGGCACCATGTATCGCGGTCAGTTCGAAGAACGACTCAAGCGCGTCATCGAGGAACTCAAGACCTCGGACAGCATCCTCTTCATCGACGAGGTGCACATGCTCGTCGGCGCGGGGTCTGCCGGGAGCAGTGTCGATGCCGCCAACATCCTTAAGCCAGCCTTGGCTCGTGGCGAGCTGCAGTGTATCGGCGCGACCACGCTGGACGAGTATCGTAAGCACATCGAAAGCGACGCGGCGTTGGAACGGCGTTTCCAGCCGATCCTCGTCTCCGAGCCGACGATTGAAGAGACCATCGAAATCCTGCAAGGGATCAAGGGTCCCTATCAGGATCACCACAACGTCGAGATCACCGACGAAGCCATCGAAGCCGCCTCGAACTTGTCGGCGCGCTACGTCCCGGATCGCTTCCTGCCGGACAAAGCCATCGACCTGATCGACGAGGCGTCGGCTCGTCTGCGCATGTACAAGAGTCCTGAGGCGGCGCAGGTCCGTCGCGCCGAGCAGGAACTCGTGCAGGTCGAAGACGACCTCAAGCTGCTCGAAGAAGATGGCGAACTGGGCGACGAAGTCGATCGCCTGCGCAGCCAGCGCGACAGCCTGCAAGAGACGCTGGCGTCGCTCAAATCCAACTGGAACGAGAAGACCAATCAGCCGCGCCTCGGCGCGGAGGACATCGCCGAAGTGGTGGCGATGTGGACCGGCATCCCGACCATGCGCATCGCGGGCGAGGAAAGCGAACGCCTGATGCACATGGAGGAAGCACTGCACCGCCGGATCGTCGGGCAGAACGAAGCCATCGACTCGATCAGCAAGGCGGTTCGCCGCGCCCGCGCCGGTCTGAAGGACCCGCGCCGCCCGATCGGTTCGTTCATGTTCTTGGGACCCACCGGCGTCGGCAAGAGCGAGCTGACCAAGACGCTCGCCGAGTTCATGTTCGGCAGCGAAGAAGCGCTGATCCAGCTTGACATGAGCGAGTTCATGGAGCGGCACTCGGTCGCCCGGCTCGTCGGCGCGCCTCCCGGCTACGTCGGTTACGAGGACGCCGGTCAGCTAACCGAAGCGATCCGCCGCCGTCCCTACAGCATCGTCGTCTTTGACGAAATCGAGAAGGCGCACCCTGAAGCCTTCAACATGCTGCTCCAGATCATGGAAGAGGGCACGCTGACCGACGCGCGCGGTCGCCGCGTCGATTTCCGCAACGCGATCATCGTCATGACCAGCAACGTCGGCGCCGACACCATCAAGCACGGGACGACACTCGGCTTCAACCAGCCGAAGAACCCCGACGCGGATCAGAAGGCGGAATACGCCGAGATGCGCAAGAACGTCACCGATCAACTGCGGCGGATGTTCCGTCCGGAGTTCCTCAACCGCGTCGATGCGACCATCGTCTTCCGCGCGCTGACCAAGGACGAGATCAAGGCGATCGTCGAACTCGAACTCAACAAGGTGCGCGAGCGCCTGATCGAGCACGCGATTACGCTCGAACTCACCGAAGATGCCCGCGACTGGCTGGCGGAAAAGGGCTACGACCCCGATTACGGTGCGCGTCCGCTGCGCCGCCTGCTCCAGAACGAGATCGAGGACGAGCTTTCCGACGGCATCCTGTCGGGTCGCTTCAGCCTCGCCGGGATCGTCCGCGCGACGGTTCACGACGGCGAACTGGCGCTCGAAAACGTCGAGGAAACCGACGAAGAACTCGAAGCCCCCGGCGTATAGCTTCGTCATCATTTCAATTAAAAACGGGCGAGTCCATCGGACTCGCCCGTTTTTTGTTTTGGAAGGGGCAGTAAGGATGCGCCTTCGTTTTTTCCCGCTGTTCCCTTTTACTACCCCTGTGCAGGGTCACTCAGGGTAAGAGTGCGCTTCACTGCTCCGAGCGGTGTTTCATGCGGGAAAGCACCAACTGAGCACATGTCTACAATAGCACAAATATTCTAATTTAGTCAAGCGATCTGGTCGCCGGGACCCCTTCCGGGAAGTAGCGCGCGAGGAACGGTTCGACCTCGTCCATCGAGCGGTAAAGCTGCACCTGCATACCGAGCAGCTTGGTTGCCAGCGCGCCGAAAAAGCCCAGCAGGGCGCTGTTGGTCACGACCAGCGTCCGTGTGACCTGCTTGCCGTCCCGGTAGGCTTGCATCCCCGGCAGCAGATTTCGGAAGGTGGTCGGCAGCTTGTCGGCGTCAAGCGCGTCGATCAGCAGAAACAACGGCTGCTCGGCAGCGTCGACGAAATCGCGCAGTGATGCTTGTCCGGCAATGACTTCTTGTTCGGTTACGTCGCCATAGAAACGCAAGCGGATCACGTGTTTATCGATATACCAGTCGCTCTGAGTGGGCACAGTGAAGCCAGCCTGTCTGATGATTGAGAAATCCGTCACAATTGTAGCCGTTTACGGACCGATTTTCGGCTCTGGCGAGGGAAAATTTACCCAGAATTCAGAATTGTACTAATTTTATGGGACGAAACTGAATTATTGATACTAACCGTTCCATCAATAAAAAACGGCGCAGACTAAAAGGTCTGCGCCGTTTTTGAAAATACTTGGCTCAGCTTACGCCGGAATCACGCCGGTTGCTTCAACCTCGATCAGCAGCCCGTCGCGTGCCAGCCGCCGCACCTCGACCGCCGTACTCGTCGGCGGATGCGCGAGGTTCACGTAACGATCCCGCACCTCGCGCACGACGGCGAGCTGCGAAATATCCAGCAGGTAGATGTTCAGCTTGATCAGCGCATTGAAATCCGCGCCGACAGCCGCCAGTGCGCCGCCAATATTGGCGAAGACCTGCTCGGTCTGGGCTTTCAGGTCGCCCGCGCCGACCAGCGCCCCGGACGGATCGAGTGCGATCTGCCCGGAGATGTAAATCGTTTTGCCACCCGTCACCTCGGCGACCTGCGAATACCCGGTCGGCTGGTGAATCGCGGGCGGGTTGAATAGTCGGAAGTTCGATTCTTGCATCACATCTACTCCCTGTTTGAACGAGCCATGATAGATTTATGCCTCTTTAAGGGCTTTCTACAGGCATTGTTTTCACCCCTCTCCCCCTAAGCGAAGCGACTGTGTGGGAGAGGGGTGTTCTTGCTTAGCCTCTGAGGAAGCTGTACGGATACGGCAGCGCTTTATCGCTGGCGCTGTTGAGCTTGTCCAACTGCCCGGCGGTCAGCGACCAGCCAATCGCGCCGAGGTTGTCCTCAAACTGCTGCATCGAGCGCGCGCCGATGATCGGCGCGGTGATGCCCGGACGATCCTTGACCCAGTTCAGCGCGACCTGCGCCGGCGACTTGCCGGTCTCCTCGGCGACGGCGAACAGCGCGTCGAGCGTGCTCCACGTATGCTCGTTGTCGTACTTCTGCCACGACTCGCTCCAATTTTGCTCGGTCGCCTGCTTGATGCGCGTGCCTTCGACCGGCGCGCTCATGCCGCGATGATACTTGCCCGCCAGCCAGCCGCCACGCAGCGGACTCCACGGGATGACGCCCAAGCCTTCATTCTGGCAGATCGGGATCAGTTCCCATTCAGTCTCGCGGTCGAGCAGGTTATACAGCGGTTGCAAGCAGGAGAACTGCTCCCAGCCGTGCTGGTGGCTCAAGTCGACCGCTTTTTGCAGATGCCACGCCGCGAAGTTGCTCGCGCCGATGTAGCGGACTTTCCCCGCCTTGACCAGCCCGTCGAGCGTGCTCAGCGTTTCCTCAAGCGGCGTGATCGGGTCCCACATGTGGACTTGGTACAGGTCGATGTAGTCCGTGCCCAAGCGACGCAGGCTCGCCTCGACCGCGTTGAGGATGTGCTTGCGGCTCAGCCCGTGATCGTTGGGACCCTCGCCCATGTTGAAGCGCACCTTCGTCGCGAGGACGATGTCGTCACGCTGCTTGCCCTTGAACCAGCGACCGAGCAGTTCCTCGGAGCCGCCGGTGCTGTAGACGTTCGCCGTGTCGATGAAGTTGCCGCCGATCTCGACGAAGCGGTCGAGCATCTGAAAGCTGGTCGCTTCGTCGGCTTCGCGCCCGAAGGTCATCGCACCGAGGCACAACTCACTGACCTGCATCCCGGTCTTGCCTAAATTGCGGTATTCCATAATCATTTTCTCCTGTGAAATTAAGGTGCCTCTCCCTGTTCGCTTGCGCTCCCCTCACCCTGCTTGCGTCGCTTCGCTGAGCAAGCCATCCCTCTCCATTGCATAGCTGCGGAGAGGGCATGTTTGAGCGCGGGTTGAAAAAGGAGTGGTTCATCCTTCACACTAGTTAGCGACCAAGCAAACCGGTGAGGAACGATGAACCATTAACTACTGTACCAGTTCGAACAGATGCTGTCAGCCCAGTTGGACTGTTTGAATAGTTGGCAACAAGCGAAGGTGGCGTTGTTTAGCTACGGGGTCATTCAGGCAGAAAGTTGTCACCAAGGGGCGATGGCGCGGGCGGTGAGCTGCGGCGAGCAGGTAGAGCGTACCGCCCGACGGTTGCGGCGCTGGCTGGATAACCAAGGATTTCCCGGCGTTTTTCGCGGACGGGAGTCGGTGGGTGGTCAGCAGTGTCGGCGGAGAACAAGTCACGCTGCTGGTGGGCGATCTCATCGTGAGGTCGCCCGCTTTCGTTTCTGCGGTCAGGGGCGCTATACTCATGTGAGCGCATCCAGCCGCCGAGGGATAAATCCCCCGGCTACGAAACCGCGACCCACTGAAGGGGTCGCAAAAACGAATTGTCGGTTTGAGTCACCCCTTTAGTGGGTGACGTTTTTAGATAGCCGGGGGTTTCAACCCCCGGCGACACAGTGGAACAGCCGCCCATCGTGAAGCGATTCATTCTGACCCTCATCCTGATAACCTTGTTGACCCCGCGCCTGCCGCCCGCCTTCGCGCAGGATGCGACGCCGGAGTCGAGCGAGCCGACGTTCAGCTACGGGACGCCGGTCAGCGGGACGCTGAACGACGTGACCCCGCTGACCGCCTACAGCTTCGATGGGCTGCGCGGCGACGTGATCGCCATTGACCTGACGGTCAACTCCGGCACGCTCGATCCGATGCTGACGCTGCTCGACAGCAGCGGCAGCGTGATCGCGCAGCGCGACGACGCTGCCATCAGCGGGCGGGGCAGCCGCGACCTGCATCTCGAATCGCTCCACATTCCGCGCAGCGACCATTACTCGCTGGTGGTGGCGCGCTTCGGCTACGCGCTCGGATCGACCGCCGGACAGTACACGCTGGCGGTGGATCGGATCGGCGTCAGTTCGGCGTCGGGGAGTGCTTTACGCTACGGCGACTCGGTCTACAACACCATCACCGACGCCGCGCCGCAGGTCTATTACAGTTTCCGCGCGGCACGCGGCGACGTGATCAGCGTGCGGATGCAGCGAGCATCGGGCGACCTTGACCCTGCCTTGCAGATCGTCAACAGCGACGCCGAGGTGATCGCTGCGAACGACGACAGCCCCGGCACGCTCGACGCCGCGATTAACGGCTTCATCATCCGTGACGATGGCGTCTACGTGATCATTGCCTCGCGCTTTGGGCAAGCCGCCGGACGGAGCAAAGGCTCGTTCGCCTTGACACTCAATGCCGGGGCGGAGAGCGGCTTAGGGCGCAGTATCGAGTTCGCGCTGCCGATCCTGCCGGGGATCCCGGTGCAAGGCACGATCAGCGACGATAACAGCGTTCAGTTCTATACCTTCCAAGGCAAACGCGACGACGTGATCACCGTCCGCATGAATCGGGTGGGCGGCGCGCTCGATGCGTTCGTGGCGCTGCTCGATCCATCGCAGCGGGAGATCGTCAACGACGACGACGGCGGCGGTGGTCAGAATGCCCGGATCGACCGCTACGCGCTGCCGATGGACGGCAATTACACCATCATCGCCTCGCGCTACGACCGCGCGCAAGGGACGACGGTCGGCGCGTACCAGCTTCAGCTTGACGTGGTGGGCAGCGCAGCGCAGGGCGCGCAAGCCGACGTGCCGCGTATCGAGATCGACAGCAGCGTCAGCGGCGAGATCAGCGACGACGCACCGCAGCAGCTTTACGCCTTCGTCGGGCAGGCGGGTGATGTGCTCAGCATCGCCATGGATCGCGTGGATGGCAACCTCGACGCGCGCTTGGCGATCCTGAACGCGCAGCAAAATCCGCTGACCAGCGACGACGACAGCGGCGGCGATCAGAACGCCAAGATCAGCTTCACGGTGCCCTCGACCGGGCTGTACTACATCGTCGCCACGCGCTACAGCGGCACCAACGGCAATCCCAACACCGCCGGAACCTATCTGCTCACGCTGGCGCGGGCGAGCAATTAGCTGCGTGGTTGCGGACGATCCCGTCGTCACGCAGCAGCTATGATTTATCACCGGTTGAGCTATCCTTGACGCCAAAATCCGCCCCCGGCGGGCGCGCGATCTTGATCGTTCGCGTCACCGGATGCATCAGCGCCAATCCCAACAGCAGCGCGACGATGGCGAGCGTTAAGAACAGCGGTGAGCCTTCCCCGAGGTAGAAGAAAATGCCGCTGGTCAGGATGAAGGCAAGTCCACCCGCTACCAGAATGAAGTCGCGGTCGCTGCCATGCCGCCGGCGCTGCTGCTTATCCAGCTCGCTGAAGCGATGGTAATCGTCGACCGTGCGCAGCGGGACAACGCCCCGCCCCCAGTCCCGGATTTTCTGCCGGTGATACGCGTAGGCGGCTTCCAAGCCGGTCGTGACGACATGCCGACTATAATTCGGCTGTTCGATATTGCGCCCACGGGGGAAATCGGTTTCGATGTACGAATTGTCGGTGAACAGCGTGTACATGACCAGCACGTTGCTGTCGTCCAGATCGCCCATCTCGACGAGGATGTCGCCAGCTGCCGACCGGTAAACGTACTCCGTCAGCGGCTTCAGCGTCAAAAGCTGAGAATACGTGAACGCGCCGATGCTGACGAAATCCTTGGCAAGCAGCCATTGATCGATGTACTGCGGTTTTTTCTCGTCGTTCTTCGCTGTTTTGGGTTTCTGATGGCGCAGATAGTAATGATTGCCAACGAATAGAGCGATGCCCAGCGCCACCAGCAGCAGATCGAGTGTCATGGTCACGATCGATGATTCCTTCGACCCGGCATTGATCACATATGGCTACTATTATCGTTTCGAATTGGCTTAGCCAGCGTAAAGATGAAGTGGACTGCAACGGTCGCTTGTCGATCTTGGTGACGAGGGTGAGAATGGAACAGTACTCGCCTCGTTCCTGAGCTATGGAAAGCCGCTTCCATTTGATCGATGCCTCTCCGCGTGATAAAACGGCACTGCTGCTGTTTGTCTATTTGATTTTCTTCGTGCTTGCCTTTCCGACCGGCATCTTCACTGCCGCGTGGGTCTACATGCAGGCGACCTACGGCGTTTCGCTGGATGCGCTGGGGATGCTCTCGATCAGCGGGTTGTTCGGCAGTCTGCTCGGCACCTTTTTCAGCGGGCGCTTGATCGGACGGTTCGGCACCGGGCGCTATTTGGTCGCCGGAGCAGGGATTCTGGTGCTGGCGATGACGACTTACGCGCTCGCGCCGACGTGGATCGTCCTGCTCGGCGCGATGTTCTTGCAGATGTTCGGCTTCAACATCATCAATACCGGCTTGAACACTTTCGTTTCGGCGCACTACACCACCGGACAACTCAATTGGATGCACGCCGCCTATCCGCTGGGCGGGACGCTCGCCTCGCTGACGGTGACGCTGATCGTCGAGTACGGCGGATCGTGGCACCTCGCCTACGCTATCGTCGGCGTGATCTTGCTGGGCATCGGCGCGGCACTGCTGATCCTGCGCGATCGCTGGACGGCGCAGGACGAAGCCGAAGCCCGCACCATCAACCCGGACGGCGTGAAACGGGTCGTCAGCCTGCGCGAATCATTCCTGCTGCCCGCCGTGATGATCGGCATGGCGCTGTTCTTCTTGACCTCCGGATCGGGCGGCGCGACCATCAACTTGAGTAAATCGCTGCTGACCGCTCGCGCGATCGAGGGAGCGGGCTACTGGATCAGCTTCTATTGGGGCTTCAGCTTCGTCGGGCGCGTGATCGTCGGCTTCGTCGCTTACCGGCTGAACAACGTCACCTTGCTGCGCGCCTGCCTGATCGGGATGGCGTTGGGAGCGGCGCTGCTCTGGCAGAGCGCCAGCGCCGGACTCAACTTCGTGGGGCTGGTGCTGTTCGGTTTAGCGTCGGCACCGGTCTACCCGACGCTGATCGCCGAGTCGCGCCGCCGGGTCGATCCGCCGCACCGTGCCAATGCGATCGGCTTCCAGATCGGCGCGTCGGCGCTGGGGATGGCGCTGATCCCCGCCGGAGTCGCGTGGGCAGCGGATCACACCAGCGTGGACGCCATCGGCGCGATCCCGTGCATGGCGCTGCTGGTCGCGGTGGCGCTGTACGAGTTCTCGCTGCGGCATCAGCACGAACCGTATGTTAAACTGGTGAGCTAAAAGCGATGGACACCGAATCGAAACATGGTATTCCTATCCGGTTATCTGATGAGCGCTGGGAACACATCATCACTGAGCACGCGGAGCTGACCGATAGACGCGCGCAGGTGCTCGAAGCAGTCGCCAATCCCGAACGCATTCTCGCCGGAAATGCAGGAGAGCAGTTAGCGGTTCGGGAAATTGACACTGGAAAGTGGATCGTCGTTGTCTATCGAGAATTCGATGAGGATGGCTTTATAATTACCGCATTTCTCACCCGTAGAGGACGATCTCTCGACAAGCGGGAGGTGATATGGCACTCGTAAATTTTGAGGAATATCTAAAATTCCTGCCCACCATCGATCAGTCGCCGCACAAGAACGTCTGGTTTTCCTACGACGAGGAAGCCGACGTGCTGTACGTGAATTTCAAGCGCCCCAGCGAGGCGACCGACAGCGAATTGACCGACGACGACGTGATCATGCGCTACGACGACGACGAATTGATCGGCGTGACTATCCTCCATGCACGGCAGCGGTTGTAAACCTATGAACGACATCGCCATTGGTATCGACATCGGCGGGACGAAGATCGCTTTCGCCGCCGCCGACCGGGACGGACAAATTCTTGCCACCCATACCGAGCCGACGCTCGCCGATCAAGGCGTCCCGGCGGTGATGGGGCGGATCGCGCAGGGAGTCGCGCAGGTGCGGGCGCAAGTTCCCGCCGATCAACCGGTCGTCGGGATCGGGATTGGCGTGCCCGGTGGGGTGGTCGATGGCGTGGCACAGAACGCGGTCAACCTCGGCTGGCGTGACGTGCCGCTGGTCGCCAGCGTGCGCGCCGCGATCGATCTGGACGTGCCGGTGTGGGCGCAAAACGACGTCAAGATCATGGCGATCGCCGAGGGGATCTTCGGAGCGGCGCGCGGCGTCCGCGATTTCATCTTGCTTGCGTTGGGGACGGGTTTAGGTGGCGGCGCGATCAGCGGCGGTCGGCTGGTCAACGGCGCGAGCGGCTTCGCCATGGAGATGGGGCACATCTCGGTCGATCCGCACGGGCGCGCCTGCAACTGCGGCGGGATCGGCTGCGCCGAGATGTATATCTCCGGCAAAGGGATGCTGGCGGGCGCGAACGCGCATCTAGCGGAATATCCGCACAGTGCGCTGGCGACCGGCGAAATCACCACCCACGCGATCCTTGAGGCGGCACGGGCGGGCGATCCGCTAGCGTGCCTCGTGATCGACGAGGCGGTCGAGGCGCTGGGCGAGGTGATGGCGTTTTGCGTCGCTGTGCTCGATCCGGCGCTGATCGTGCTCGGCGGGGGGTTGGGTCACGCCGCCAGCGACTTGATCTACGCGCGCGCCGCCGACGCCATGCGCTCGCGGCTGTTCCCCGATCTGCGCGGTCGGATTGACGTGCAGCCGTCGCAGGTCGAGTCGAGCGCGCTCGGTGCGGCGGCGCTGGTCTGGCACGAGCTAGCGGTCAGCGCTTAGCGGTCAGCTTTCAGCGAAAAACGACCCCACCCCCAGCCCCTCCGGGCAACCGAAGGTTGCCTTTGCTTCAGGGAGGGGAGAGAACAAGAGCAGTTCTATCCCGCAAAATTCAATTGCGGCAACTCCAGATCCTGCAAACAAAAACGGGCGACCCATGGGTCGCCCCTACGGCATCACTACCACCTAATACGCTCAATATTTGCTGACACGCTGACAAGCTGACAGCTTTTAGCCAATCTCCACCGGCGCGCCGTCGTTGTCCATCGACTGCTGGGCGGCTTCGAGCATCTGGACGACGACGTAGCCGTCCACGCCATCGCTGATCGGCGTTTGCCCGGTGCGGATGCACTCGACAAAGTGGGCGCACTCGGCGCGCAGCGGCTCGGTTGGCTCCAGCTTGGGGATCGTCATGTCGCCGCTGCGGGTGAGCATTTTGAACTCGCCGAAGTCGTTGGGCAGCGTGTCCGGTATCACGCCGCGATCGTAAATCCGCAGGCGCTCGTCGCTGACGTCATCGTAGACCGCCATCTTGTTCTCGCCGACGACCGTCATTCGGCGGACTTTGCCCGGATCGAGCCAGCTTACATGGACGTGAGCGACTTCGCCGTCCGGGTACTCCAGCGTGACGAAGGCGACGTCCTCCAGCTTGCGACCGAGCAGGCGGAAACCGCGCGCCGCCACCCGCACCGGCGTCTTGCCGCTGACAAAGTTGATGATGCTGAAGTCGTGCGGGGCGAGGTTCCACATGGCGTTGAGGTCGTCGCGGACGATGCCCAGATTGAGCCGCGCCGAGTAGAGGTAGAGCACGCGCCCCAGTTCGCCGTTATCGACCAGCGTCTTGAGCGCCTTGACCGCCGGGTTGTACTCAAAGACGTGCCCGACCATCAGCCGCAGGTTCTGCGCCGCCGCCAGATCGACCAGCGCTTTGGCATCGGCAGCTTTTAGCGTCAGCGGCTTCTCGACCATCAAGTGCTTGCCCGCTTCGAGGGCTTGCCGCCCCATCTCGGCGTGAACGTGGGCGGGAGTCGCCAGCACGACGCCTTGAATCTCCGGGTCGTTGAGCACGTCAGCGAAATTCGGCGTCGTTTTGACGCCGGGATAGCGCTCGGCGTTGGTGGCGAGCGCCTTGGGGTTGAGATCGCAGACGGTGTGGAGCGTGGCGTCGGGCAGCCCGGCGATGTTGCGGATCAGGTTCGGTCCCCAGTAGCCGCTGCCGACGACGGCGATATTGATTTTGTCGGTCATGAAATGTCCTTAGCCTAGATCAAACTCACTCGATCATAACCCGAATCAGCGCGACGGACATGCCAACTTCGCCCGCGCTGCCAACTGCCGGAAAAACGCTAACTTGATTGTCACAGTTTGGATTTATGATGGGTATATCGATCGGCTTCGGACTAGTGCGGGAGGTATGGTGATCCGCTGGCACAAAAACCTGTTGATCGGGCTGATAGTGGCAGTATTATTGCTCAGCGTCGGTGCGGCGACGGCACAGGAAGCCCTGACGACCGCCCGCATCACCTCGCCGACGGGCAGCGCCGATTTGCTGCAAGCGCCGACCGTCAATTCGCATCCGATCCGGTCACTGCCGAACGATACCGAAGTGCTGATCATCGCGGTGTACCGCGAGAACTGGTATCGCGTTCGACTAGCCGATGAGAATCTAAGCGGGTGGGTTTCAGCGGAGTTTCTGACCCTTGATGCTCCGGTTGTGCCCTCGGCGTCATCCGCCTACAGCCAAGCGATCTTGCTGATCGCTCGTGCGGAAATCTCCATTGCCCGATTGGATTTCGATCCGGCGCTGGAATATCTAAACGAGGCGCTGGCGCTTGACCCGACCAACATCAGAGCTTACGAAGCTCGCGGCTACATCTACATGATGCAAGGCGACTATCGGCACGCATTTGAAGACTTGACCAACGCAATTGATGGCGGCAGCAGCGACCCTTACACCTTTTACAATCGGGGCTACATTTATGAGCAGTTGGGGCAGTACAGCGGCGCGTACAACGACTTCGACCGCGCCGTCGAGCTAAGCCCCAACGAAAGCTTTCTCCTCACGGCGCGCGCGGGAGTCTCGCTGAGAATGGGCGATCTTGATGCTGCCCTGCAGGACGCCAATGCCGCGCTGGCGCTGAACACCGACACCGCTGCTTATCTAGAATGCCCGCCTCTTGCGCGGGATCATCTACTACGCGACCGCAAAAGATCAGTTAGCGCTAAGCGACTTCAACTACATCATCGAGCATGATCCGCAGAACGCCGATGCTTATGCTTGGCGCGGATTTACCTATAAAGCTCTGGGCAAAAGCGACCAGAGAATCCACGCCGATTTCTGCCAGCATATGCAGCTCGCCGGGGACAACCCGATGCTCGATGTGAGCGACGAGCTGGCGCGCTTAGGTTGGACTTGTCAGTGAGAATCCTAACGTCGGGATGCTGCCGACGAGGGCGAAGACTGCGGAGAATGATGACGGTGCGAAAGAGATTTTTGCTTGGAGTAACGATCGGGGTGCTGCTGTTGGCTGCTTCAGCTGTCGCCGCACAGGACGATCCTGCCCCCACGCCCGAACCTACGCCCATACCGAGCAGCCCGATCACCAAGATCGAGCGGGAAACGGCAGCCGGTTACGTCGCGTGGGGTGATTTGTTTCGAGGCTTGGATCTCCCTGAACCGGCGATCAGCGCCTATACTGCTGCGCTCGCGCTCGACCCGGACAACGGCTCTGCCTACACGGGACTCGGACGCAGCCATGCCGATCTCGAAGACTACATTCAGGCGCTTAGCCGATTTCCGCCGCGCGCTTAAGTTAAATCCTGACGACGCGGGCGTTTATTATGGGCGTGGTGACACTTACTTCGCGCTGAAGGCGTATGCCCTCGCCGCGGCTGATTATGGTCGAGCACTCGAACACGATCCGAACAACCCCGACGTCTACATTGCGCGCGGCAATGCCTATGTATGGTTAGCGGAGTACGAGCAGGCGGTTACGGACTTCGACCATGCCATTGCGCTCGACCCGCAGAATGCCGACGCTTTTTATCATCGCGGCATCGCCGATGCATGGTTGACGGACTACGAGAGCGCAATTGCCGATTACACCCGCGCCATCGAGTTGGACCCGGAGATGACCGATTACTACCGCGGGCGCGGGAACGCTTATCTAAGCGAGACGGAGTATGAACAGGCGATTGCCGATTACGACGTCGTCCTCGCCCGCGACCCGGAAAACGCCGAAGTCTATCATCTTCGTGGTATCGCCTATGCGTGGTTAGCGGATCCCGAGCGGGCGCTGGTCGATTACAACCAAGCCATCGAATTGGCGCCGGAGGACGATACGATCTATTTGGATCGCGGTAACGCCTACTCTGCGCTGGGCGAGGATGACCGCGCCATCGCTGATTATAATCAGGCGATTCAGCTTGCGCCGGGAGTCAGCGACTATTATCTCGCGCGCGCGAATATGCATTTTGCTCGTGAGGAATACGACCTCGCGATTGACGACTACGGGCACATGATTTTGATCAATCCGGGGAACGCCGCTGCGTTCTATTACCGCGCCAACGTGCAAACGTGGGAGGGACGCGGCGACCTCGCCATACGAGATTACACCCGCGCCATCGAGCTTGCGCCGGATGTCAGTGACTATTATCTCGCGCGCGCCAATGTGTATTATGATCTCGGACAATACCCGGCGGCACTTGCCGACTACGACACGCTGCTCCAACTTGATCCGCAGAATGCCGATGCCTATGCGCGACGGGGCAATACACAGGCGCGGCGTGGGCAGCTTCGACTCGCGCTCGTCGATTACGACCAGTCATTGCGGCTGGATCCGTCGGTCGTACTCACGTATTTGGAGCGGGGGGACGCTTACTTTGGATTGGGCGAGTATGCGCTCGCGATTGACGACTACAGTCACGTGCTCGAACTCGATCCCCTGAACGCCTCGGCTTACTTAGCGCGGGGGAGCGCCTACACTTGGCTGTTCGATGACGATCAAGCGCTCAGCGATTACACCGAGGCGCTGCGCTATGATCCCACCAATCCCGACGGCTATTATCTGCGCGGTCTGCTGTACTTCACGCAGGGTGAATACACCCTCGCGGCTGCCGACTACACGCACGGACTGAGGTTCGCTCCCAACGATGCGCGGCTTTACGTCCAGCGCGGGATCACCTACTTTACTCAATTCCGCTTCAAAAATGCGCTGCGCGATCTGGATCGCGCGATTCAGCTGGATCCGACTTACGCGGATGCCTACGGCTGGCGCGGGTTCGTCTTGAAAGACTTCGACGCACCGGAGATCCTGATCTACTCGGATTTCTGTCACGCGATCCAGCTAGGGGATCCGGCTGACTTTCCCTACGTCGTGGACGAGATCGAGCAGCGCGGCTGGCAGTGCGATCCGCTCAGTCCGTAATCGCGTTGATGTAGCGTTCGGCGGAGGCGTGAACCTTCGCCTTCGCGTTGCCGTCCATGACGCTGCTGAACGCCGGATAGATGCGGTCGTAGGCGAACGGCTCGACTGCCGCGACGATCCGCCGGACTTTCGATGGCGCGAGCGGGATGTCGTTGGGATAGCTGTACATGAAGGTCGCCCAGTTCGGGTCGGCGACGACGTAGATCGTGTCGCCGGTCAGCAGCACGCCGCGACCATCCGCGCCGTCGCGCCAGTGGAGTACCGCCGATCCCTCAAAGTGCCCGCCGCAGTGAACCAGCGTGATCCCGTCCCAGAGCGGTAGTTCGGCACCGTCCCAATACTGGATGGCGTCGTCCGGCTGCACCACATCGCGGCGATTGCCGGCGTTGATGTAGATCGGGGCGTCGTTGAAGGCGCGGCTCCACTCGCCCATGATGGTGTGAAAATGCGGGTGCGAAATCGCAATCGCGCGGATGCCGCCCAAGTCGTTGATCGCCTTGACGGTGGCGTCGTCGAGGTAGGGCACGCAGTCCCAAAGGACGTTGCCTTCCGGCGTCTGCACCAGATGGGCGTACTGCCCGATGCCGATCTTCGGCTCCGGCTTGAGGTGATACAGCTTCGGCTCGACCGGCTCGATCAGCATGTGGCGATTGGTTTGGAGTTCCTCAAGCGTGGTCCACTGCTGCCCGTTCGGGTTGACGTACTGGCGCTCGTCTTCGCAGATCGGGCAGTGGGCGGGCGGCTGGTCGCTCTCCGGGTACTGGGTCCCACAGGTCACACAGATGTACTTAGGCATGGTATCAAGTCCTTTAAACATGATGACGTCAGTTTACCGCAGCGACGCATCCCACCAACCCGCCAAGCGACCAAACTCCGCCTGTACGTTCGTCCGGCTGTTCAGCCATCACTACACACGACACCATCGCCGCCCTGCCATTGCGCCGTGATTTGGTCACCCCGTGCTATCTCCACGACTTTTTCTCCATCCCAAAGCGAGAGCGCGTAATGCTGCTGCTTACCGGAGACGTCATAGTAACTGCAAAACATCAGGTAGCCACCGCGACTCCAGACCGCTCTATAGGCTCCTTGAGCAGACATAAGCGTTTGGTTCTGCGCGTCTCGGACGACGATTGTGCCCCCGATCAACCCGCTACCCGTATCGTTAAACGCCCATTGCCCGCCAGCGTTCCAGCTCGCATTCCAACTGTGTCCATTCGGGTTTTGGCTGATGTTGGTGACGGTTTGCCCATCCCACACGAAAACTTGCACCG
Organism: uncultured Chloroflexia bacterium; assembly: GCA_963727545.1. Lineage (GTDB taxonomy): Bacteria > Chloroflexota > Anaerolineae > Aggregatilineales > Phototrophicaceae > Flexifilum. The sequence continues at coordinate 118,475 of CAVSGS010000018.1, read as the reverse complement.
GGAAATAATCCGGATCGAGTTCCCGTAAAGGCAAGCCGTCCATCATTTGTCCATGTTGGATAGGAATAGTAACCCGTACGCTCCGGCGCAACGTTGACGAACGTATCCCGGTCGGGAAGCCCATTTTTCATCGACACGCCATCCCACACGAAGATGTCGTCTTCGCCATTCCGCGCTGACAGAAATGCCAGCCGCCCGTCGGCGCTCCACGCGGGCGCGCGATCTTCAGCGGTGGGGTTCTGGCTCACGTTGAGGACTTGCTCGCCGTTCCACAGGTAGACCTCGCCAGAATATGCGCCTGCGCTCCCGGTGAACCACGCCGTGAATGCCAGCTGGTTATCTGCTCCCCACGCGACATCCACACCGCTGATCGTCGCCCCACTGTCGGAAGTAATGTTGGTGACGGTAGCGCCATCCCAAAGATAAAGTGCGGCACTCTGTCCCGCTTGAGCCGACGTGAACGCTAGATACCGTCCATCCGGACTCCACCCTAAGGGCACATCATCCGTGCCGGGACTCGCGGTGATGTTGACAGACGCGGCATCCGCCACTTCACTGTCCCACATGTAAATGTCAGCATCACCCCGGTCGCCGACCATATAAGCAAGCTGCCTGTCGCTGCTAAAGCTGAAACGTGTCCAAAAAGCATCGAGCTTGATGCCCGTGATCGGCGTCCGCACGTCTGCATCGGGATCGTATAGAACTTGTGCGTTGGCGCTTTCGCCGTAGTTCTTCACCACGTAAATCAGCATATCGTGATCGCTGGCAGTATCCAGCGCGGTTGGAGAATTGGCGTTCGGAGCTACGGTGAGCGACGGAAACAAAATCAGTCCGCAGAGGGAGATCACCCAACTGCTTATGGACACGTGCCCCGGTTTTTGCACGGCGACGCACCTCATCGTTTGCCGACATCATCTCTATCTTATGTCCATGCCCCCTATACCTTGGTCGCAGATGCGGTCAGTCATCGGTGAAGCGTAGGGAAAGCCCGCCTGTCAAGCGTCCCGTGAGCGTCAGGTTGGGGACATGGACGCCCCTTGAGACTCTGCTACAATCAAGCAAAATCAGCAGTACCACGATGTTTAGCGGAGCAGACCATGCCCGAAGAAAAACCCTTCCGCTCGCCGGAAGACCAACCGGACGAAGGAAGCGAGCAGGCGGCAAGCAACCCGACCCCCGACGATGCCAACGCCACCCAAACCGACGCCGATTTCGATACGCTCGCGCCGATGCCCGCCATCGGCGACGACGAGATCGACGCGGAGTACGTGCCGATCCCCAGCGATGAGGATGAAGTCAGCCCGGAGTACGTGCCCATTCCCGGCGACGACGACGAGATCGAGCCGGCTGCGCGCGACCAAGCGATCGACGCCCACGACCTGCCGACGCTCGAAATCGACGACGATGACGACGAAACCGACGACTTGTTCACCGTGCGCGATCCCAAGTCGCTGCATGGCAGTATGCCGAAAACGCTGCCGGGCAGCGGTGGCTTCGACCCGAACCCGGATTTTGACGAGTCCGGTTTCGGCGACGATCTCGAAAACGGCGATACCGTCCCCCACATCGTCCCGTTCGAGCATACGCTCGTCCACGTCCCCGGCGAGGAACATCCGCCGCGCAAAGCCGCGCCGAAGCGCCAGCCGCCGCGCGCCGCTGCCGACGCCGCAGACGACGATCCCCTCGCCGCCGGTGGTGCAGCGGACGCAGGCAGTCCAGCAAGCGCCCCAATCAGCGTATCCGCTGCCGCAGCAGGGGCAAGTCCCGGCGCAGACCGGACTACCGCCGCGGCAGAAGCCGCGCCGACGCCGGATTCTCGGCTGCTCGCCGGGCTGTGCCGCGATTTTCCTCGGCGTGGTGGCGACCTTCTGCGGCGGCTTGACGCTGATCACGCTGCTGCTGACGGCGACGCTGGGCACGCGGCTGGAGGAACAGTATCAGGCGGAAGTCGCGCGGGTGGACAATTACAACGGCTTCCAGAGCACCTTCTTCTACGACCGCACCGGTCAACTGCTGTATGAGTCGTTCAACGAGGGCAAGCGCACCAAAGTCAGCTACGACCAGTTCCCGCAAGACCTGATCAACGCGACCGTCGCCATCGAGGACGACACCTTCTGGACCAATCCCGGCTTCGAAGTACAGGCGACTCTGCGCGCCTTCTTACAGTACATCGGCTTGGCGGAGGGCAGCAGCGGCGGCGGCACGATCACGCAGCAGGTCGTCCGCAACATCCTGTTCGACTACGAATACCGCAACGAGCGCAGCGTTCAGCGCAAAGCCGAAGAGATCATGCTGGCGTTTTTGCTGCGCCAGCGCAAGACGCCGGAAGAAGTGCTGTCGCTCTACCTCAACGAGATTTACTACGGCAACCTCGCTTACGGCGCGGAAGCCGCCGCGCAAACGCTGTTCGGCAAGCACGTCAGCGAACTCACGCTCGGCGAGTCGGCGCTGCTGGCGGGACTGCCGCAAGCGCCGTCGATCATCGACCCGCTCAACCCCGATCCGGCGGTGCAGGCGATGGTCGAGGCACGCTGGCGACAGGTGCTCGACGCCATGGTGCGGGGGCATTTCATCACCGCCGACCAGCGCGATCAAGCGCTGCGTGAGGGGCTGACCTACAACCCACCGGAAGCGCCGCTGCGCGCGCCGCACTTCACCGTCTACGCGCAGCAGGAATTCCAAGCGCTGATGCGCGACCTGCAAATCCCCGACGACAAGATCGCGGCGGGCGGCTACCGGGTCTACACGACGGTTGACCTCGACGTCAGCGACATGGCGCAGACGGCAGCGCGCAACCAGATCGCGGCACTGGCAGCCAACAACGCGACTAATGCGGCGGTGGTCGTGCTCAAGCCGGTGACGGGCGAGATTTTGGCGATGGTCGGCAGCGTCGATTACAACAACGACGCCATCGACGGGCGCGTCAACGTGGCGATCTCGCTGCGGCAGCCGGGCAGCACGATGAAACCGCTGACCTACTCCGCCGCGATTGAGCAGGGCATGACGGCGGGCGACATCATCTGGGACACGCCGACCGACATCGACGGCTATCAGCCGCTCGACTACGACCGGACGTTTCACGGACCGGTGCGGATGCGGACGGCGCTCGCCAACAGCTACAACATCCCGGCGGTGCAAACCCTGCGGCGGATCGGCGTGCCGACGTTCCTAGAGATTGCCCAGCGCTTCGGCATCGAGAGCTTGGGCAATGATCCGAGCCAGTATGGGGTTTCGCTGACGCTGGGCGGCGGCGACATCACCCTGCTGGAACTGACGCGCGCTTACGCGACCTTCGCCAACGGCGGATCGTTCGTGCCGTCGACGGCGATCCTGTGCGTGCTCGACAGCGACAGCAACATCGTCTACCAGTACGAGAACGGCTGCCCGCGCGGCAACCAGACCGGCAGCACGGTCAACCGCGAGGGCTACGGCACGCAGGTGGTCGATCCCGCGCATCGCCTTCCTGATGAGCGACATCCTGAGCGACAACGTCGCCCGCACCCCGGCGATGGGGTCAAACAGCCCGCTCAACACCGGCAGCCTGCACACCTCGGTCAAGACCGGCACGACCGACAATTTCAAGGATAACTGGACGGTCGGCTTCACCCGCAACGTCACCGTCGGGGTGTGGGTCGGCAACAGCGACGCGACGCCGATGACCGGCAACACCTCCGGCTTGACCGGTGCTGCGCCGATCTGGAACTCGGTGATCAACAACATCTACAACAACAACGGAATGCTCAGCCTGTTCGCGGTCGATGGCAGCTTGCAAGCCGATCAGATCAACGCGCCGTCGGGCATGTCGCTGCGGACGATCTGCTCGATCCCGTCGCTGCACGAACCGGCGACCGGCTGCGACAGCACCGTCAGCGAGTGGTTCCTCGACAGCCCCGCCGCCATCCCCGATGGGCAGGGTCAGCTTCAGTATCCGCCCGCGCCGCAGCCGACCGACGCCCAACCGCCAGCCGCCGGTCCGTGGCTCAAGGAGATTCAGCCCGACATCTATCAGGTGTTGGTCAACCCGCTTGACCCGGCGGTCGCCAGTTCGATTGTCTTCTCGGTCACGCCGGGACAGCAGCCGCCGCCCGCGCCGCTCTACTGCCAAGTCCCGATCGAGGCGTCGGGGAGCGCGCCCGCCGCCCGCGAGCAGTTGTTCATCGCGCCGCCGCCCGATCCGAAGGATGCGGTGCAAGCCGAAAACTGGGCGCGCGCCAACGGCTACGCCTTCCTGCCGACCATCGCCTGCACGCCGGAACTGCTCTCCGCCAGCGGCGGACAGATCGTGCTGACGGCGCTGATCACGCAGCCGAGTCAGGGGCAGATCGTCAGCGCGGGCTTCCCGGTGGTCGGCACGGTGCAGTTCTCGCCCTCACAGGCGCAGTACTGGAAGCTGGAAATTCACGGCGGTCAGTTCGGCGATCAGTGGGTGACGATGAACGACGTGCAGTACAACAGCGTGGTCAACGGGCAGTTGACGACCGTCCCCGGCTTGCAGCCGGGCAACTACGACATTCAACTGGTGGTGGTCGGCAACGACGGCAACTACGTCCAGACGCCGTATAAGGTCAGCTTCACGGTACAATGACCTCACCCCTAAATCCCCTCTCCCTAGGAGAGGGGACTTTAAAGCGATCTGGTCGCTCAGTATGCGGGCAGGCATCGCGTGGTTTTGTAGGGGCGCACGGTAGTGCGTCCCTTTTATGCGAGTGTCCATTTGGGAGCTGGAATGGTCATCAACCAAGGCGATATCTACTGGGTACAGCCCGAAACTTCGAGCGGGTTGGAGGCGGGTATTCCGCATCCCTATGTCGTGGTTCAGGAAGACCTTTTTAACCACAGCCGCATCGATACGGTGGTTGCCTGTAGCTTGACGTCGAACCTGAAGCGGATAACCATGCCCGGCAATGTACTGCTTGAGGCGGGTGAAGCCAATTTACCGGCACAAAGTGTCGTGGAAGTGTCGAAAATAACGACTATCGACAAAATCCGATTAGGTCAATACGTCGGCACACTGACCGAGCAACGGGTCAATCAAATCATGGCGGGTATGCGGTTTCTGCAACGCGCATTTTTGCCCGCGAGTGAGTGATTGCGGGCGTTACTCCCCGGCGCGGCGATCGCGGTAGGCGCGGTAGCGGTCGATCTGACCTCACCCCGCTTCGCTTCGCTTAGCTCCCCCTCTCCATTGCATGGAGAGGGGGTTGGGGGGTGAGGTTTGAGATACGGAACAAAGTACGTATGGGGCGTTACATGTAACGCCCCTACATATTTCATGACGGGAGTTTCATTGCGCCTCATGAAGCATTAGCTCTGCGATCGCGGTAGGCGCGGTAGCGGTCGATCCACTCCTGATCGTAGTCACGGATGAAGCCTTCGGCTCTCTCGACCAGCGAGCGGTTGCCGATGAACAGCGGCGTGCGCTGGTGCAGTTTATGCGGCTGTACGTCGAGCACGTCGCCGATACCGTCGGAGGCGTAGCCGCCCGCCTGCTCGGCGATGAACGCCAGCGCCTGCGCTTCGAGCAGCAGGCGAATTTTCCCCTCCGGCTTGGTCATGTCGCCGGGATAGTAGTAGATGCCGCCTTGCAGCAGATTGCGGTGAAAGTCCGAAATCATCGAGCCGATGTAACGGTGCGAGAGCGGTTCGCGCGGTGGTTCACCCGGCGAATTGGCGATCCCTTGCAGCCAGTGGGTCAAGTGCTGCACGCCCGCCGTCCAGCCGCGCTGATAGCCCTGATTGCAACTGTAGAACAGCGGCGGCTCTGGCGTGCGGATGTCCGGGTGGCTGAGCAGGAACTCGCCAATCGACGGATCGAGGGTGAAGCCGTCGACGCCGTGCCCGGTGCTGTAGACCATCATCGTGCTGCTGCCGTAGATCACGTAACCGGCGGCGACCAAGCTGCGCCCCGGCTGCAAGATGTCGTCCATTGCCCCCTGCGCGCCGGTCGTCACCTTGCGGTGAATGGCGAAGATCGTGCCAATTGAGACGTTGACGTCGATATTCGAGGAGCCGTCGAGCGGGTCGAACAGCAGCACGTACTTGCCCTTGCCGTAATGCGGCGGAATTTCGAGGATGTCCTCGTGCTCCTCGGACGCCATCGCGCACAGGCGCTCGGTGTGATCGTTCATGCGGAAGATGACCGAGTTGGCGAACAGGTCGAGCTTCTGCTGACGCTCGCCGTAGACGTTGGTGCTGTCGCTGGCACCGAGGATGCTCGCTAGTCCGGCGCGGGTGGTCTCGCGGGCGATGATCTTGGCGGCAAGCGCCATATCGTAGAGCAGCCCGGTCAAGTTGCCGGTCGCCTGCGGGTGTTCCTTCTGCTTGTCGAAGATATGCCGCTCAATGGTGATGACTTGCGAGGACATGAGGACGTGCTCCTGTAAGTGTTTTTAAGCTACATTGTAAGGAACACGGGAGAATCGCACAACTTCACGACGGGGCAAATCGATGTTGTCCGTAGGGGCAGGTTTTATGCGAATTAACGATTAAATACGGGGAACGGGCGCAGCACGCTGCGCCCCTACAAACCTCACCCCCCGACCCCCTCTCCATGATGAGAGGGGGAGAAAAACACGGATATGAGGTTGAGCTTACTCCGTCTTAATTTGGAAAAGAGCATAAACCTGTCTCTACACCGATCGTAGATTTGCTGCGATCAGCTTTCGTGGACGGTCACATAATCGCCGGAGACGTAGCCGACGCCATCGTTGTAGCTGATCTGATACCAGCCGTCCTGCTCACCGAGGATGACCAGCGCCATGCCGGGATCGATTGCGCCGATTTGATCGCTCTCGACACCCGGCGCGGCGCGCACGTTCAAGACTGTGTCCGGCGTGAGATAAGCCAGCGCGGGCGCGGGTTCTGCCGTGCTTGGCGCGGATGCGGGCGTCTCGGCGAGCAGCGCTTGAAGCGCGGCTTCGGTTGCTTCGTAGTTCCCCTCGCCGATGCGCAGATAGCGAATCTGTCCCTGCTTGTCGATCAGGTAGAGGGTGGGCCAGTACCGCTGATTGTAGGCGTTCCACGTCACACCGTCGTTATCGATGCCGACCGGATAGGTCACGTTGAGGCGCTGCGTCGCCGCGCGGACGTTCTGGAGGTCGTGCTCATAGCGAAATTCGGGATAGTGAATCCCCAGCACGACCAAGCCCTGATCGCGGTAATCCTGATACCATTGCTCGACGTGCGGCAGCGTGTGAATGCAGTTGATGCAGTCGAACGTCCAGAATTCCAGCAGGACGACACTGCCGCGCAGCGCTGCCAGTCGCAGCGGCACGTCGCTGTTGATCCAGTTTAGACTTTCGATTTCCGGCGCGGCACCGCGATCCGGCAGGGTGCCGGTTTGGGCGAACGCTTGGCTGGCGAGCAACAGTAGTAAGCCACTTCCAACCAGCAGCCCGATCCAACCGATTCGATCACCGATCCAACTCATCTGCTACTCCCAATCTCTTTTGCGAGCAGCATAGGGGCAAACGATTACAAATTGCTAAACGGGTGCTGCTGTGGGCGGCAAAGAATTTGTTCTATCTGAGCAGTTGTCGTGATACGATGAAATCAAGCAGCATGAGGTTGGAGGAGAGTTCATCATGCCGATCACGGTTACATGGGGCAATGCTGACGAAACGTACACCATTTTTCGTTTCGAGGGGAAATGGACGTGGGACGAGTATCACCAGTCCATTCGCGATGGGGTGGAGCTGGTCAGAGACCGCCCGTATACCGTCAACATCCTGATCGACATGACCGAATGTCGCCTGTTTCCGCAAAATCTGCTGTCACACTTCAATCAATCGATGAGCGAACCGCCTAAGCCGTTCGACCTCGCCGTGATTGTGACCTCGTCCAAGTTTGTCGAAATTCTCGCCGGGATGATCGAGCGCGCGTCCGCCCAGCGCAAGACCCGTTTTCGCGTCGCCAAGACGCTGGAACAAGCGCATAAAATACTGGCGGAGCACGATATGCAGCATCCGCCGGAGCGACCGCCGGAATCGCCAGCCGAGCCAGCGGCAGCCCAAACATCGGCAGCAGAACCACCAGCGGCAGCCCAAACACCAGCGGCAGACCACCAGCCGCAGCAGAACCACCAGCCGCAGCGGAACCACCAGCAACCGCTACCCCGCCAGTTCCTCCATCCGAGTCTTGAGGATGCGCGCCAGCGCCTCCTGAACGCGCCGAGCTTCGGCGACGACATAGCCGCGCAGCAGCAGCGGTGCTCGCGCCGTAATCGTCTCCTCGATCCACGTGCCTTCGCTATCCGGCTGGAGGTCGAAGACGAACTGCATGTGCACCCATCCCGGACTGTCCACCTCGGAGATCAACTGTGCCGGTGGCTCGGTGAGGGTGGTCGTGACGCGGATCAAATTGTCGTAGCGAATGAACCCCAGAAAGTGAAACCGCTCAACCGAGAGGTAGTGCTGCACCTCACGCCCGCGCGCATCGCGGCTGGTTTGCACATCACGGACGGCGACGACCAGCGGCGATAAGCCAACGTAATTCTGCGGCTCGGCGAGATGATCGTAGATGCGCTCAATCGGCGTGGCAATGAAAAAGCGCTGAGCAAAGGTTTCGACTGCCATGGTGTCCTTAAGTTGTGAGCGCAGCAGCACAGCGATCACCGTGCTGCTGCGGAGCGAATTCGAAGCTTAGCCCGGCAGGGTCGGCGTCGCATTAAGCGACATGCCGACCGGCGTGGGACCGGGATTGGGATTCAGCGAGGCGAGGTCCGCCTGCGAGAGCAGGCTGCCACTGTCGCTAGCCGTCGATGAGCCGGAGCTTGGGGTAACACTGCCCGCCGGTTTGATCAGGAGTTCCTGCCCAACGTAGATGTAACGCGAGCTGCGCAAGCCGTTCAAGGCGACGATGTCGTCAATGGAGACGCCATAAGCCGACGAGATGCCGGTCATGGTGTCGCCGTACTGGACGATGTGAACAATTGATCCGTCGGGGCGCGGCGGCTGGACGATGGCGACGAAAGCCGTTGCCACCGGGCGCGCGGTCGGCACGACCGTTGCTACACCGGGCGCAGTTCCGCCTGCGCCACCACCGGTCAGTGAGGCGTCGTCGAACCAAACGTTGTTGAGGTCCGAGGGCCACTGCTGAGTGACGAAGGCGAACAGCGTGATCGTCCCACCGGTCGCGGTCGCGCTGACAACTGCCTGCTGCCACGAGTTCGTGCGGCTGGATGTTGCCCGACCAGACGATCGCCGGGTTGTTGGGATCGGTGCCGCCGGTCGGGTCGATGCCGACCTTGACGTAAGCACCGGACTCGACCGCCGAGCCGCAGTTATCGGCGTTTTTGGCGATGTTGCAGGTTTTCAGCCGCGCCCAGATACTGCCGGTGTAATTCTGGTCGGGCTGCACGCTCACCTGCTGATAGATCGCGGCGGTGAAGGTGGCGTAGCCATCGTTGAGGTTGAGCGAATGCGACCCGGAATGGACTTCCGCGCCGCCATTCTGCGGAAAGGCGGAAACTTTATCGGCGAGGTTCTGCCAATCGTAGTTGTGCGGCGACGTCGCCAGCCAAATGTTCCACGCTGCCGGTGTGTTGAGGTTGGGTCGCCCGCGCCCGACGTAATTGCCTTCGAAACCAGCGTCTTGCAGCAAATTAGAATCCTGCGCGCTCACGCGCAGGAAAACGGGGGCAGCTAAGCAGATCAGCAATAGACCAACCCACCATCGTCGTTTCAATAGGGACATAAGTATGCTCCACGCATGATGCTCAAACTGACGCCCTTATTTATAACGCGGTTAAGGCGATTTGAAACGGGTCAGTTCGGACAGCGTAGTGAAATCGCCGATCATTCCCATAAAATTGGCGTTCCATTCGGCGCGCATGGGCTGAATCGGTTACAATGAGAGTCGTCAAGGAGGGCTTGTCGATGCGCGTTTTCTCGCTTCTGCTCATGATCCTGCTGATCGCGGCGCTGACGCTGGTGAGCGCGCCGACGACTGCGCAAACGGTTGGGACGCCCACGCCGACCGGTCCCGGCTACACGATCATTGCTACGGGTTTGCCAACTTATCAACCGCTCGGTGTGCCGACACCGGGCTGCGCCGCGCCGCTGTCGCTGACGCTGGGGAGCGACGTGCTGCTGCGCGGCGGCGTCAACGTTCGCAGCGCGCCGTCGCTGTCGGGTCCGCTGGTCAACTACTACGATCATTTGGTGCTGCTGCGGGTCACGCGGGGACCGGTCTGTGCCAACGATTACAACTGGTGGTACGTCGAGGGTATCGGCGAACCCGGCTGGGTGATCGAAGGGCGACCGGGGCGCTACTTCCTCGAAGCCTACGTCGACCCGGCGACGACCGACTGCTCCGCGCCGCTGGAGACGATTCAGGCGGGCGGTCAGCTCGAAACGGTGACCGGCTCGCGGGTGCGGGCGATCCCTAGTAACGACGCCGACGTCGTGACCGTCGTTCAGCCGGGGCAAAAGCTGACCGTGCTCGACGGTCCGCGCTGCGCCGATCATCTGAACTGGTGGCACGTTCGCGCACCTTACGGCACGACCAGCACGTTGGTCGATGGCTGGATCGCCGAAGGCTACCCATCCGCCTACTACGTCGAAGGACTGAGCGCCAGCGGCGAGCCGGAAATCGCCTGCCGCACCGCGCTGCGCCTGCACGCTGGGTCGCGGGTGGCGGTCAGCTATCGAGATGGTGTCCCGCGCCGCCTGCGCAGCGCGCCGGACCCGTCCGCACCGCTCGTCGCCGAACTGCTCGATGGCATCGCCGTCGACGTCATCAGCGATGGCGCGGTCTGCAGCGGCGGCTACAACTGGTGGCACGTTCGCGTTCTGACCACCGGACTCACGGGCTGGCTGGCGGAAGGGCTGCCGGGCAACTACTGGTTCGAAGTGCTGGTCAACTAACGCCAATTATGACCCCACCCCCAACCCCTCCCCGACTTCAGGGAGGGGAGAGTGCGTCGTCAATTTTGCCTGAGTGCCGTCTTACGAGCAGAATTTGTGGTGGATCGGACTTCCTGCCTTGCCTGCAACCCGCCTTTCTGAAATGAGCTTATGCCAACTATTTCATCCAAACACGGACATCCCCACCCGCTGAGCGACCAGATTGCTCAGTATGGCGGAATTGCGCTGGCGGTGGCGATGGTCGCCGCCGGGATCGGGCAGATCGGTTTAGCGGCGTTCGGGCTGCCGCTGCTCGTACTCAGCGGACTGATCACGCTGCTGCTGATCGCGCCGGTGATGATGCTGACCAGCGCGACGCCCGCCGTCAGCATCGCCGCCGATGGCATTACGCTGCATCCGCGCGTCTGGCACGAGCGGTTCGTCGCGTGGGACGACGTGCGCGCGATCAAAGACTATCCGCTGCTGCCGCCGAAAGACGCCGAGGTCACGCGGCGGGCGATGGTGGGCAAGAAACGCTATCGTGCTGCCGAGGGCAAGATGCTGATTATCCCGTCGCTGCCGCTGCAATATCGCTTCACGGGGATATTCGCGGGCGAGGGTTTCACCGGCGTCGTCGCGCTGACGAATCGCAGCCACACCGACTATGATCGGCTGATCAAGCAGGTGGAGAAGCACGTACAACCTCAACCCCCCGACCCCCTCTCCATAATGAGAGGAGGAGAAAAGCAGGGGCGTGTGTCTATTGCCAAATCCGTAGGGGCACGGCACGTTGTGCACCATGACACCAAGTTAAGGAACCGCCCGTCTTTTGAGAGCGTGTTCGCGGCGTGTCGCCAGAGGCTCGAAGCCGCTGGCTAAGCATTCAAGCCGCCTGAAGACGGCTAAAAACCATTTCCACCCGTCATGTAGCTCGCTTCAGCGAGCTTGATTGGGTAGCCGGGGGATTTGATCCCCCGGCGGCAAGAGCAAAAACGTCGGTCAAATCGCTTAAGTTGGTACGTAGGGGGCACGGCACGCCGTGCCCTTACAACCCCTCATTCCGGAATGTAGAAGGGGGGACTCAGCACTTGGTACTCGGTACTTGCCAGTATGTCATACAATAAGGGTTGTTCACGAGGATAAAAGACGATGAGTACATTTCTGGTTCACATCACCGGCAACCCGAACATCCCGACGCTGGCAAAGGTCAATCTGCGCGAGCAGCCCGGCACCAGCGGCGTCGGCATTCGCTTTCAAGCGGACATCGGCACGCGCAACCTGCCCGTGCTCGACGTGAAGCCCGATCAAGCCAATAACGCGCTTAACGGCAAGGTTTATCAGTGGTTCGAGGTCGAGTTCCCCGACGGCATGACCGGCTGGCTGCGCGACGATTTGATCTCGCTGGAAGGCGATGGCACCGCCTACGGCTACCCGATCCTCACGGGGGCGAGCTACGCCTTCACGCTGATGCGGCAACTACTGCCGGATGCTGCGCCGGTGACGCCGACGCCCACACCTGCCCCGGTGCCGACGCCACCACCGGTCACGCCGCCGACGCCCACACCGACCCCCGCCCCAACGCCAACGCCACCCGGCGAAGTCAAAGGCATGGTGATCAGCGTGAGCGGGCTGAACCTGCGCGAAGCGCCGATCAGCGGGCGGGTGATCGCACGGCTGGCGTACAAAGAGGTCGTCACGATTTTGCAGACCCGCCCGCAGGGCGGCACCAGCAACTACATCTGGGCGCAGGTGAAGAGCGACGAGGGCACTGGCTGGGTGCGCACCGACTATCTGAGCATCATCGGCGACGGCTCCGACTTCGGCTTGAGCAAAGGTGATGAATATCCCGCACCGCTGCAGCAGTACTGGTGGATTCGTGGTCAAAATCACAACCAGAACCCGAACGAAGCCGAGCATCTGGGCTGGGACTTTAGCGCCAGCGCCGGTGAGCCGATCCGCAGTGGTCCCAATGGCGGGCTGATCGTCCGGCTGCTGACCTGCACCCGCTGCACTGACGGTCAGCCGAACGTGCTCAGTCAGGGGATTCCGCTGGACAACGCCAGCGTCTTTCTCGATCCGGCGTGGGGCTTCGGTTACGGCAACGCCGTGATCGTGCGCTACCTGAACGATCTGCTGCCGGCATCGACGCAGGAGCGCCTGCAGGATAAGGGACTGGCAGGGGCGCATCTGTACGTGATCTACGCTCATTTGAGCGTCGTCTCGGTGCAGGTGGGGCAGCAGCTCAGCGCTTTCCAGCAGCTTGGCATCATCGGCAACACGGGCAACTCGTCGGCGACGCACGTGCACGTCGAGGTGCGCGCCTCGACCAACGCCAACACGACCGACTGGTCGTCGCTGCGCCCGACCGAGTTCGACCCGGAAATCCTGTTCCGTCGCTAGGAGAGGCAACCGACATGATCGACCGCAAATCTGCCGCTGAGTGGCTGGATCGCTACGTCGCGGCGTGGAAGTCCTATGATCCCAATGCGATTGGCGCTTTGTTCGCCGCCGACGTGCGCTACTATTACACCCCATATGCTGATCCGCTGATCGGGCGCGAGGCGGTGGTCAAGTCGTGGCTGGACAACCAAGACGCGCCGAATACGTGGGAGGCGCACTACGAGCCGATCGCCGTCGATGGATCGACCGTGATCGCCAACGGGTTCAGCCGCTATTTCGAGGACGACGGCACGTTTCAAGCGGAGTGGGACAACATTTTCCGGCTGCGCTTCAACGATCAGGGCGAATGCACCGAGTTCTGCGACTGGTACATGAAGAAGCCAGCGGACAAGTAGTTCACCAAAAGTATGTAATTTTGACGGCTGTATGTGAGATTCGTCCGTAGGGGCGTTATATATAACGCCCCTACCAAGCCATCCACGAGGCTCAATTGCCGGATCTCGCATATTCCACTTAGGGAGCAATTCAAATGGACTACCGCGTTTTAGGACGCACCGGCGTCCGCGTCTCGCCGTTGTGCTTCGGCACGATGTCGTTCGGCGACATCGCCGACGAGGACGAATCCGCCAACATGTTCAACCGCTGTCGCGAAGTCGGCATCAACTTCTTCGACTGCGCCAACGGCTACGCCGGTGGTCGATCCGAGACCATCCTCGGCAAGTTGATCAAGGGACAGCGCGACGACCTCGTGATCACGACCAAGGCGGGTTTTCCGGTCGGCGAGGACACCAACCGCAAGGGCGCATCGCGCCGTCACCTGATGATGCAGGTCGAGACCAGCCTGAAACGGCTCAATACCGACCGGATCGACGTCTATTTCATCCACCGCTTCGACCCCGATACGCCGATCGACGAGACGCTGGGCGCGCTCGACGATCTGGTCAAGCAGGGCAAAATCCTCTACCCGGCGGTCAGCAATTGGTCGGCGTGGCAGATCGCCAAGGCGCTCGGCATCAGCACTTACGAGCACAAGGCGCGGATCGAGTGCTTGCAGCCGATGTACAATCTGGTCAAGCGGCAGGCGGAAGTCGAGATTCTGCCGCTGGCAGCCGCCGAGCAAATCGGCGTGATCGTCTACAGTCCGCTCGGCGGCGGCTTGCTGACTGGCAAGTACGCGGGCGGGCAAGCGCCGGATCAAGGGCGGCTGACGACCAACCAGATGTACGCGGCGCGCTATGGCGAGGACCTCTATCACGAGATCGCCACCAATTTCGCCGACTACGCCAAGAGTAAAGGCTATGCCCCGGCGACACTGGCGGTGGCGTGGGCGGCGTCGCACCCGGCGGTCACGGCGGCGATCGTCGGCGCGCGTAACGTCGCTCAGTTTGAGGACTCGCTCAAGGCGCTGGACGTCGATATGACTCCGGCGTGGCGTGACGAAATCTCGGCGCTCTCTTACGAGCCGCCGCCCGCCAACGACCGCCTCGAAGAACAACGGCGCTAATTCGATCTAACCTGTAGGGGCGCACCGCCGTGCGCCCCTACGGACAACATCTACTGTTACCTACGGATAATCTGGACACTGCCAATTTGATCACCGTTATTTCTACTGTTTTGAACGAGGGCGAGCACATCCGCCGCCTGCTGGACTCGCTCTGCGCGCAGACCTGTCAGCCGGACGAAGTGATCATCGCCGACGGCGGCAGCCGCGATCAAACGGTCGCCGTGCTGCGCGAGTATGAGGGTCGGCTGCCGCTGCAAGTGTTGGTCGAGCCGGGGGCAAACATCAGCGCCGGACGCAACCGGGCGATCGCGGCGGCGGCGGGTGAGATCATCGTCGTGACCGATGCGGGGGTCACGCTGGCGCGAGAATTGGCTCGAACGGCTGACCCAACCGCTGATCGACGACCCGGTGCTGGAAGTCGTCGGCGGATTCTTCCACGCTGATCCGCACAGCGTTTTCGAGGCGGCGCTCGGCGCGACGACGCTGCCGCTGGCGGACGAGATCGATCCGCAGACGTTTCTGCCGAGCAGTCGCAGCGTCGCTTTTCGCAAGGTCGCGTGGATCGCGGCGGGTGGGTATCCCGAATGGCTCGATTACTGCGAGGATCTGGTCTTCGACCTGCGGCTGCGCGAAATCTCGGCACCGACGACCTTTCAGGCGGGCGCGCTGGTCTACTTTCGCCCGCGCCAATCGCTGCGGGCGTTCTACCGGCAGTATTACCTGTACGCGCGCGGCGACGGCAAAGCCGACCTGTGGCGCAAGCGTCACGCCATCCGCTATGCCACCTACCTGATCGCGCTGCCGCTGATTCTGCTGCTCGGCGGGCGGGTGCATAAGCTGCTGTGGCTGCTGGCGATCCCCGGCGCGGCGGTCTATCTGCGCCAGCCTTATCGCCGCCTGAACGTCGTGCTCGACGAAGCGGCGCGGGCGCAGACGGTCCGCGTCACGCTGATGAGCAACCTCTACGCCATCGCGCTTAGTCCCGCGTGATCCGCGCCGTCGGCGACCTCGCCAAGATGATCGGCTATCCGGTCGGCTGGTGGTGGCGGCTGACCAATCGCCCCCCGGATTGGCGCGATCTGTAGAAATCAACCTCACCCCTATATCCCCTCTCCATTATATGGAGAGGGGACTTTAAAGACCTCTATAGGACTTTTTTACCCCCTCGCTACGCAGTGGAGAGGGGGCAGGGGGTGAGGTTGATTTAGTCCATCGACGGAGCCGCTGCCATGACGACCGCCGGGTCGTCCTCGACCGCTTGGGCGACGTAATCCGGCAGTTCGGCTTCCATGTGGCGGATGCGCGGGATGGCGTAGACGATCAGCGTCGTGATCATCAGCGCGCCACCGGCGATCACCATCATCAAGCCCATGCCTGATCCGGTGGTGCTGCCGACCAACGGCGCGACGTGTTCCCAGCCCGGTTTACCGACGGCAGGCTCGAAGACGGTGTCCGCCAGTGGACCGACGACCAGATATGCCACCGGGATCAATAAGGTCGCCATTTGCACTAAGGCGGCGAAGACGCGCCCCTGAATGTCCGGCGCGACTTTCGCTTGCAGCAGCGACATCGCTATCGCGTTGATCATGGGCGCGGGTAATTCCATCAGGAACAGGGTGACGCCGAGCAAGATCGCCGTTTGGCTGACGCCGACCAGCGCGAGAAAGAAGGCGCTGATGATAATCCCGGGCATGATGGTGTGGATGCGCGGTTTGGTGCCGCCCCAGATGCCGATGATGACGCCACCGGCAATCGCGCCGAAGCTGGATATGCCCATCAGCGTGCCGTAAGCCGCTTCGCTGCCGGTGCGCGCCAGCAGGTAAGGGGTGAACAAGACACCCGCGCCCGCGAACAGGAAGTTCACCAGTGAAAGCTGAATGGTCAGCCAGAAGAGGCTGCGCCATTTCCACAGAAAACGCAGCCCGCCGAATGCCTCGGATAACATCGATCCCTGCAATGCCCGCCCCTCGTCGGTCTGAGTCGGGCGCGGGATGTGGATCAGCAGGACGACGATCACGGCGACGGCGAAGGTGAACAGGTCGATGCCGATCACGCCGATCAAGCCGACGGCGGCATAGAGCACGCCCGCGAAGATCGGCGCGACGACGCCCGCCGTCGGACTGGTCAACTGCTGGATGGCGTTGGCGCGGTCACGCTGGTCATCGGGGATCAGCATGGTCACGGAGGCGGTGAAAGCCGGGGATTGAAAGACGCCAAAGATCGCCTGAATCAGCGTAACGAGGTAGAGCATCCAGACCTGAAACGTCCCGGTCAAAAAGGTGACCAGCAGGATGATCGTCCCGATGGCTTGCCCCGCATCGGAGAGCATCATCACGTAGCGCCGATCCCAACGGTCGGCGAGTGCCCCGGCGAATCCGCCGACGACCACCTGCGGCAAGAAGCTGAACAGCGCCACCAGCGCCAGCGGCGTGACCGCGCCGGTCTCGTTGAAGACGTAAATGCCCAAGGCGAACGAGGTCATGCGGCTGCCGATCAGCGAAAAAGTCTGGGTTATAATCAGGGTATAGAAGGTGCGCAGGTTGCGTCGCTTATTCGCCATGAGTTATCCCCTCACTCTACGTTTCTTAGTACGTAGAGCCACCCGATTTTGTTCTAAGTGACAGGGAATTCGTTCATGATTGAGGACCAAGCGGATCGCCCGCCACGCCGCCAGCGGATCGTCCTGTGCATGGGTGAATTCTGCAACATGGGGCGGCGGGCGGACAAGCTCTATCGACAGCTTCAGCCGGTCGTCCGCGGCGATCCGCGTTTCAAGCTGGAGACGGCGCGCTGCCTGAATATGTGTGGCGCGGGACCGAACCTCGTGATCTACCCGGAGGGCAAGGTTTACAACCAGCTAGACGCGGCGAAGCTGGCGGAACTGATCCGTGACGAGATCGCGCCGGAGGAGTAAGTGATTTACGCGGGGAAAATATCGCTAACTGGGAGGCGAAAGCCGGGTAAGACGTCGGCACCGTCGAGCACGTCACCATCGCGCAGAATCCGCGCTCGAAGTTCACCGCTTTCCGGTGGGCGAAACGCATACACGGTGCGATCGGTCGGATAAATCACCCAGACCAGCCGAACACCCGCATTGATGTATTCATTGACTTTCTTGAGCGGATCCTCATGGGGTGAAACGACTTCGACCGCGAGATCGGGCGCAACAGGAAATTGACCACCAGATAAGGTAGCCTGCCGGGTTTTGGCGATGAAAGCGGCATCGGGTTGGCGCACGGTATTGAGCGCGAGCCGAAAGCCCCCATCCGGGGCAGTGACGTAGCCGAGGTCGTTCGGGATGACGTGGGCATTCAGGAAGTAGATTACGCGTCCGGCGATCACCGTGTTTTCTTGGCTAGATGACCCCATGTCAACGATTACTCCCTCGTCGAGTTCAAGGCGGCGTTGTTGGTTTTCCGGTTGTTGGGTGATCTCCCAGAATTCCGCAGCGGTGTAGATTCGCTCGCTTACAGCCATGACGATCCCCGATCCAGTTTTCGATCGATCTTATTGTACGGCAAAACAGAGGATATTGGGTAAATCGGGGCACGGCGCGCCGTGCCCCTACCGCATATTCGTTGGGTTCGTTATTGTTCCGCTCGCTTGCAAGAAGTCGCCGACGACGCGCTGGAAGCCCGCCCAATCCTCGTCGTGGATGCTGTGCCCGGTCTGGAACATGATCAATTTGCCGTTCGGCGTTTGATCGACGAAGTTTTGCCCGAATTCCTCCGGGTTGAGCCGATCTTGATCGCCGAGCATCAACAGCACCGGCATGGTCATCCCCGGCGCAAGGCTGATGCTGACGTCGCCGCCGCTGTCGATCATGTGCTTGAGCGCCTGCACCCACTGGAGCACGATCGGGTCGGGATCGGTGATGCCGTGCAGCCGCTTGGTCTCCGCTTTCATCCACGTCGCCGGGTAATTCGCCTGCACGATCGGGCGAATCGCGGGACCGAAGTAGCCGACCGCGCCCCACACCGCCACCGACTTAAAGCGATCCGGCGCTAACCCGGCGGCGCAGAGCGCCGTCTCGCCGCCGTCGGAGAAGCCGAGCAGGTGCGCCTGTTCGATCCCCAACGCATCCATGAAGGCGATCACGTCGCGGGCGTCGCGGCGGTAGAAGTCGAGCGGGTAATCGCGCGGCTTGGGCGTCGATTCGCCGTAACCGCGCAGCGAGGGACCCAACACGCGATACGATTTGCTCAGCCAGTCGATCACGTTGCCGAGATTGGTGCGCGCGGTGCCGAAACGCCCGTGCAGGGCGATCAGCGGCGTACCGCTGCCATTGTCCTCGTAGTGGAAGCGCGCGCCGGTAGAGAGGTCGATGAAGGGCATCCAATTATCCTTTGCAGAGAGAATTTAGGGAATTAAGGTTCAATCGGGCGCGGTGATCGTGCGTCGCCTTCGACCGGCTGCATCACGTCGCCCCATGAGATGCCGAGCGCGATCAAGCCAATCGTGCCGATCACGGCGTAACTGAGCACGGTCAAGCCGTGAAACAGGAAGCCGAGCGTCGTCGCCATGATCGGACTCATCGCAACGGCATCGCCCGCGATGAGCACTGCGTACTCGAAGGGACCAATCGCGGCGACGCTGACCGGAATAGCGATGCTGAACGCCGCCAGCGAGACGCCGATCAACGTGCCCATCACCAGATCAACGCCGGTGATGCCGAGCGCGCGCTCCAGTGCGTAAAACGTGACCAGCGAGAAGAACCAGCCCGCCGTCGTCCAGAACAGCGCGTGCGCCGCTTTGCCGGGATTCGTCAGCGGGCGCAAGCCGTCGAGCACTTCGTCGATGCGTCGCACGAGATTCAGCCGTTTGATCGCCGGAAGGTGCGCTTCGATCCACGAAAGGACGCGGTGCGCGACCTGCGGATAGCGCGCAAAGGCGATCAGCGCGAAGAAGGCGATCACCGCCGCGAAGCCAAACAGCGTTGCCGCCTGTGACATTGCGGGCGGCGCCGAAGGCAGCCGTGCCAAAGCGACCGCCAAGCATCACGACCACCACCACCACGTCGATCAAGCGCTCGACGACGATGCTGGTCGCCGCCGTGACCACCGGCACGCCGGAGCGGGTCGCCAGCAGGCTGCGCGCGACTTCGCCCGCCCGCAGCGGCAGTTGATTGAGCAGCATGGTCAGGTTGAGGATGTGAAACGCTTGCAGCAGCGGCACGCGGTTATCGAGCAGCCCGCGCCAGCGGATCGCCCGCGATCCCTGCGCGCCGAGCACGCCGAGCACGCTGACGACGACCCAAAGCAGATTCGCCTGCCGGATGCCGTCGATCACATCGGTGAAGGGGACGCCGCGCAGCGCCAGCCAGAGAAAAACCCCGCTGACAATCAGGCTTGCCGCTAAAATGATCCACCGTCGCATTGCTACTGCCGCTCCTATTTACATCCGCTGTATTGTAAACCCGTATTTCAGTGCACCGGCAGGTCAATTATGAGGGATGTGTCCAAATCGACGCGCGAATCGCTACCTGATCGGATTTTCTGCTCTGTTGCAAAGAGCGAAATCCGTTGAAGGGGCAGGTTTCAAACCTGCCCCTACGGGTCGAACGCTATCCCCCAATTTCTTGGCATGTCCGCGCGCCGCGCATCCTCTATACTGAACATAGACATCACCAGCACGGGAGCACGCCATGCCTGAATTTCTCTGCCCTAAATGCGACCATCCGCTGACCCTCAACCCGGATCGGGGTACATTTCGCTGCGACCACTGCGGCTTCAAGCGCCCGGAAACCCTCGACGAAGCCGCCGAGCGCATCCGCGCGGCGCGTGCTGCCAAGCAACTGCACGACGTGCCGATCACCCATCGCGGTGCGCTCGATTACCGCGCGCGCTCGCTGTTCGAAGACGGTCAAGCCGAACTTCAGCAGGGTGACACCGCCGCCGCGCTCGACGCCTTTCAGGATGCGCTCGATTTGCAGCCCGATTTCGCCGACGCGCACTTATGGATCGCCAAGCTCAGCGATGACGAGGCGGTCAAGCGCGACCACCTTAGCGAGATCATCGCCCGCGATCCGGGTAACCTCGACGCCTTACGTATGTTGATGGTGCTCAACAAGGAGATCACGCCGGAGGAAGCCGAACTGAGCCGCGATAACCGGCGCAGCCCGGAGATCCGCCGGATCGATCAAGCGGTCGCGGCGCAGACAACCGCGCTGCTCTGCCCGGTCTGCGGCGGCACGCTGACGATCGATGAGGTCAACGGGCGCGTCGTCTGCAAGTTCTGCGGGCACACTGAACCGCTCGACCCGCACCGGCACGCCAGCGAGGGGGCGGAAATCCTCGGCGCGGCGCTGATCAAGCGGCGCATTCAGCCGGTCAAGTGGATCGTCGGCAAGCGGATTCTCCACTGTAATCAATGCGGCGCGGAGCGGACGATCCCGGCGCGGCGGCTGGCGTCGCGCTGCCCGTTCTGCGGATCGCAGCAGGTGATCGAGCAGGACGCGCTGAACACGATCGAGCAGCCGGACGGACTCGTCCCCTTCACGATCGGTGAGGATGAAGCAAAAGCCGCCATCCGCGAGCGGCTGAAGGGCATCGGCGAGCGGATCGCCGGGTGGTTCGACGATAACCGGGTCGTCAATGCAGCGGTCGAGGGCGTATATCTGCCTTACTGGGTGTTCGACGCACTGGTGGAGGTCTCCAAGACGACCATCGACCGGCGCACGTCGTCGCTCTACGAGAGTCGGCAGCAGATCAACCCCTATCGGCACGAGACCTACAACGACGGCTTGATCGGCATCGACATCCCCGCCGTGACTTCGCCCGCGCCCGACCTGACGGCGGAAATCGGCGCGTTCGATACCAGCGCCGTCGTCGCCTACGAGCCGAAGCTGCTGGCGCGTTATCCCGCCGCGCTCTACGACATCGACTTCGATGCTGCCGCGCTCTCGGCGCAGAGCGCCGCCACCGATCAGATGCGGGCGCGCTACAAAGTCGGCGAAAGCTCGTCGGTGGACGTGAACGTGTTCACGATGGTGCGGCAGATGAGTTTTACTTTGCTGCTGCTGCCGGTCTGGGTGATCACGCTGTTCGAGCGCGACGGCGACGTCCGCCCGGCGCTGGTCAACGGGCAGACGGGCAAGGTCGCGCTGGGGAAAGCGATCAAGGCGGGGTAAATCGGACGAGGTTGTAGGGGCAGGTTTCAGAGCGTGTCTAAAAAGTCGTGTTTTGACCCCACCCCCAGCCCCTCCCCGACTTCAGGGAGGGGAGAGTGCCCTTGTCCGTTTCAAGGGTAAGTGGTCAAGGTTGATGACTGCTCGACAAAGCAGAGGGGTTTTCAACACCCTCTCAAGCCTGCCCCTACGGGTGGCTGTGCAGATACCGTGAATCAAAAAACGCCGGAGATCATCCGGCGTTTTTAGTAGAGCGGAGAGGGCGGGATTCGAACCCGCGAAGGTGTTACCCTTACTCGCTTTCCAAGCGAGCGCACTAGACCACTATGCGACCTCTCCAGAAAAGTGCTGAGTGCTGAGGACTGAGTGCCGAGTAAGGACACAACGACCTCGCAGTTAAGGGAACATTATAGCAAACCGGGATCGCTTTGCCTACGCTCGATTTGGTTGCAGAAAACCTGAAAACTAGAAGCAGGGGTGCACCTATGTGGTACCACCACACGATAGCGTGGTAACCAGTTTCTAACTTTACCTCACCCCCTGACCCCCGCTCCACGTCGTGGCGAGGGGGAACAGAACGGGTCACAACGGGCTTTTAAATCCCCTCTCCATGCATGGCGAGGGGATTTAGGGGTGAGGTTTGTAATGAATGGCGTAACCACGCTGTTTTGCATCAGTATCACCTATGCGCGCCCGCCCGCCACTGGGCGAACACCTAGGTTCGCCCCTACGAGAACAAACGGAATTTCTGAGGCTCGATTTAGTTCGAATGCAGCAGCCCGACGCCGGGGAGCGTGTTCGTTTGGGTGCGCGTGAGGCGGTCGAGGAAATTGCTGACCTGAAACAGAAATACGTCGGACGCTTCCAACTGCGGCAGACTGCCGCAGTCTTCGACCAACTCCAACTGCGAACCGGCGAGCTGCGCGTGCAGCTGCTCGGCGGTCTTGACCGTCAAGACCGGATCGTTCATCCCCCACAAGATCAGCGTCGGCACCGGAGGGATTGGTTCCGGCGTATACGTGTGCATGATCAGCGCGCGGATCAGGGCGACAAAACCGGGCGTATTATCGCGCCACGTGCGCAGCAGGTCGTCTTCCAGCACGTCCTTGATGACAACCATCTGGTCGATGCGATAGCGCGAGCGGGTTGAGCGCCCGATGATTTCGAGCATCAGCCCCCCGATCACCGGCAAATCGATCAGCTTGGGCGCGAGCTTGGGCACTTTGGGGATCGAGCCGCCGTTGATGAGGATCACCGCCGGGACGTAAGTCGGCGCGGCGCTGGCGAACAAGCGCGCCAGCAGCCCACCGAGGAAACTGCCCGCGATCACAGCTTCACGCTGACCGAGCGCATCCAGCAGCCCCCGCAGCCAGTCGATCAGCGCGTCGATGGATGGATCCGGCAGCAGCGCCGATTCGCCAAAACCGGGCAGGTCGGGCGCGAAGACGTGATAATCCAGCGCCAGCGCGGGCATGACCTTGTTCCAATTCGCCCACGCATCGCCGATGCCGCCATGCAGCAGCAGCAAGGCGCGACCGTTCTCGGCACCGCCCTCCCAATAATGAACGGGCAGCCCACCCACGTCGATCACGTTTTCGGAGATGGTCACGGCTTTCCTTTCCAGCAAAACGTCACCGTGCAGCCGACCGTCCGTTCAGCACAGCTTGGAAAACGAACGCCAGCTTGATGATAGTGCGGAGTTTATTTCACGATGACTTGGTCGATGAACCCGTGCCGCAGCAGCCACTGCGTAAACTGATCAAGGCTTGGCTCGGTGATCATCACCCCGCGGTCGATCCCGCGCGGGCTGCTGCCCGCCGGTAAGGGCGCGGGCGGCTCGTAAGGGAGCACTTCGCCCGCCTCGGCGACGATCAGCGTCGGCACCGACATGAAGCCCGTCCACTTGAGGACGCGCGCTTTCGCCGCATCGTCCTGATCGATATTCACTTCCCGGTAGGTCAGGGCGTAGTCGTTCAAGACACGCTTAGCGAGTGAGACGAACGGACAAGACGACGAGCGCAGATACATCACCAGTTCTTTTGTCATGATTCGATCATACCTGTTAATCCGATCAACTCAAGTAAGGTTGAAATTTCTTTATAAATTTTTGAGATCTTTACGTTGGCTCAACGGTAAACCAAGTGCAATCCTGAGGGCGCACAGCCGTGCGCCCCTACAAAAGCGCACAACTTCTACCGTAGAGCCTTTTACATTTTTCTGCCGTCGATTGGCTCAGGGCTGCCCCGATTGTCCTGACTGCCCCGGCTCCAGATAGCAGCGAATTCCGTCGGTGATGCCGCGCGCCAGCGTATCCGGATGCTGCGTGAGCAGATCGCGGTCGCCGCGCAGAAAGCCAAGCTCGATGATGGCGGCGGGCGTCAGCGCGTAGATCTCGCGGAAGGTGTGATAGTCGGTCATGTCGAGGGTCAGTTCGGTGCGCCGTTCGAGTTGAGTTGCGGCGGCGTAGTTCTGGGCGATGCAGTTGACCAACTGGCTGTCGCTGGCGCGCGCCGAGATCCGCGCCTGCGCCGCTGCAACCAGAAAGCCGGAAACCGGCTCGCCGAAATCCTGACAGGTATTCGAGTGGATCGAGACCAACGCCGCTGCCTGATAGTTTTCGAGGCGCGGGTCGAACTCGTCGAGCAGATCGACCGTGTAGCCCAGTCCGCGCAAGTTGCGAACGACCAACTGTGCCACGCTCAAGTTGACCGACGCCTCGGTCAGCCCATCGGGACAGACCGCGCCGGGATCATTTTCCGGTCCGCGATGCCCGGAGACGATGCCGACGACCTGCGCCCAATTGGGCGTCGGTTGGGCGGTCGGGGCGAGCGTCGCCGCGTCGGTGGCGATGGCGATGCTCAAACCGGCGCGAGCCGTGTCGGAGATGAATTCGTTGCGCGTCCACCACGTGAAAATGGTCGCGGTCAACCCGGCAGCCACGCTGACGATAATGACCGTTCGCAGAAAGCCACCGAGCACGCCGACGGCAGCCCGCATCCGCCGCTCGCGCCGACGAATCCGGCGTACCGGTGGTGGTGGCTGGTTCGGCGGTGGCTGCTTCGGCTGACGCTCCGGCGGAGCAGCCGAATCCGACGGCGAGTTGTCCGGCGCTGGCGCGCTCGCGGATTTGTCCGTCCGGGCTGCGGCTTGACCTTGCGGCGGCTGACGCTCCGGCTCGGCAGGCGAGGGCGGTGCGTTGCGCGCTGCCGCGTGACGCATCATCTCCATGAAGGTGACGGACGCGGGTACTTCCGGCTCGTCAGGCGGTTGGCTGTCCGCCCATTCGTTGAATTCGGCGTCTTCGTCCCGCCGAAAATCATCAGGCATCGATTTCTATCTCCGGGTATTTCGCTCGTTATTATCCACGAAAAGCGCGAAAAACCTAACCCAAAGCTGCGTTAGAGGAAGGCATAAGCGCGACATCGGGTCGCTGCTGACCCCACCCCCAGCCCCTTCCCGAATTCAGGGAGGGGAGAGTGCCTCGTCAGTTGCGTCTGAACGGATCGCCAGCGGCGGGATGGGCAAATGATTGAGTTTTACACCCCCATAGCTCGCCTGACAACTCGCGATCAAGCTGCTCATTTTACCAATCGCCGACCGGGGTGCGGTGACCACTGCCGTAATCGCGCCAGTCCCACTCGCTGTCAACGGTAAAGGTGTTGAAAACCTCCCCTAGCGAGATGCCCCAGTCGTGGAAGGCGTTGACTGCGTCGAGCAAGGCGTCGGCGCTGGCGGGCGAGGGCGCGTCGAGCACCGCCTGAATCAGATCGACGAAGTGTTCCGGCTGCTCCGGTGCGCGCTGGACTTCGTGCATCAGCCACTTGTGATAGGGATAGAGCATGTGGTTGTAGGCGAGGATCAGCCGCGACGCGAACAGCACGAGATCGGCGGTGGCGCGGGTGCGCAGGTATTGGTCACTGCGCTTATCGGCTTCCTTCATGAAGAACATGCCCGCAACCACCATTTGGCTGTAAAACGACTTGATCTTGGCGTCGCGCTCGGCTTCGGGATAAACCGGAATGCGCGCGATCAGTTGCGTCGAGGTCGGGGAGGCGCGAAAAGACGATTTGCACGCCGTAGAAGGCTGCCCGGGCGACTTCGCTGCCGCACTCGGCGATCTCTTCGAGGAAGGCGACGCTCTGGTACTTGCCGTCGATATAGCCGCCTTCGTAATCGGTGAAATCGAGCGAGAAGTAGAGCAGTTCGCCGGACCGGTCGCGGCGGGCGAATTCCTCCTCACTGACGATCAACATGATGTCGACGTCGGACGTCTCCGATCCCCAGCCTTTCGCCAGCGATCCACCAAATAAGAGTGCCAAGATGGTCGGGTCTTGCTCAAAATGCGCTTTAACTTTTTCGAGAGCACGTTCGTGATGCGGGTACATGATCCAGCGACTCCTTGTGTTGGAGCCAACATGTAGCACCAATTGTCGCCCGCCGCTAGTGACACCAAACCTGTTTCGGCGCGGCAAGGCTCACAACGGCGTTAGCGGATCAGCCGGGTGCCGCTGCCGCTGTCGAAATCGGCGCTGAAGGTCAGGTCTTGGTTGCGGAAGGGGATCAGCGCCAAGACGACCGCCTGCGCGTAATAGCGGGTCCGGTCGATGGCGTTGCCGGTCAGCAGCCCGACCGAGCCGTTCTCCTGCTTGGAGTTGGCGCGACCGAAGACTTGATCGTCCGCCTCGCCGAGTTCGATGCCCTGCCGCACCAAGCGCGCGGTCTCCTCCGGCAGATAGAAGGTCGCGGTGCGGCTCTTGCCCCGCCGCGAGCGGTCGGCGATCACGATCCACGCGAAGGCTTCGAGTTCGCCCTCGACCTCCTCGACGCCGCCTTCCATGCCGACCCAGTAATCGGCGTTGGGCAGGATTTGGCGCACGTTGGCGACTCGATTGCGCGCGCCGCGCAGCGTTTCGGCGTCGCTCATCGGCTGATCGCTGACGCCGGACTCGGCAGCCGCGCCCTGCGCCGTGAATTCCTCGTCCGGGAACATACGCTGGAAGCCGTCCAGCGCCGCCTGAATTTTGACCGGGTTGGTCGATGCCACGACGATCGTTTTCATGGGCAGAAATCCTTTGGTAATTCGATGATGCAAAATGATCGGACAGTGACCGTAGGGGCACGATATATCGTGCCCCTACACTGCGGGTATTCGGGTTGTAGGGGCAGGTTTCAAACCTGCCCCTACGAGATGTTGACTAGCTCACATCCCTCCGGTCAGCGCCAGCAGCTTGATCACGGCGAACAAGCCGAAAGTCAGGTGCGCCGCCAGCGATGCGCGAGTCGAGTCGGTGTAGCTGCGGACGAGGCTGAAGATCGCCGCTTCGATGGCGGGGACGATCAAGCCCAGCCAGAACGGTGTGAACGCGGCGGCGTTGGCGTAGTTGGGCGAGTAGATCAGGTAGTGAAAGACCCCGGTGATGGTCGCGGTGACGATCATGCCGCCCCAGACGCCGAGCAGCGAGCGTACCGCCGGCAGTGCCACGCCGCGAAAGACCAGCCCTTCGGCGACCGGCTGGATAATCACCATGAAGGCGATGGCGAAACCCCAGTCGAAGATGCCCAGATTGGCGGGGTTGAGCGCCAGCAGCTCCGGCTTGGGCAGAAAACCGCCGGTGATAGCGTTGCTGATCAAGTCCAGCCCGATGGCGCAGCCGAAGGTCACGAACATCACGAAGACCAGCGGCACGCGCGAGGGCACGAGATAGAGTGCGTCCAACTGTCGCCGCCGGGTTTGCCAGATGAAGACGATGATCAAGATGCCGCCGAGCGTCCAGCCCGCCAGCAGCGTGTAACTCAGGTCGCCCGCCCAGACCAGCGCGACCAGCGAGCCGACGATCATGGCGACGAAGGCGAAGCCGATGGTCAGCAGGGCGGTCGGCAGCGACCACGGCGGCGTGGCTTCGGGCGCGCTGATCCGCGCGAAGAAGGATAGCTTTGGCTTCATTTTTGCTCCAGCAGCAGCGCCATGATCAGCATATCGATCGGGCTGCCATGTTGATAGTAGAGGCGGCGTTTACAACCCTCATGGACGAAACCGAACTGCTCGTAGAGGTGAATGGCGCGGGCATTCTGGGCGTAGACTTCCAGTTCGACCCGCTCGACCACCGGACTCGCCTGCGCCCACGCGACGCAGCGCGCCAGCAGCGCCCGCCCGATGCCTTGATCGCGCCACGGCTTGGCGACGTACACGCCGAGCGCGGTCATGTGCCGGTCGGCTGCGAGCGTCCCACCGCCGCAGGTGAGCGTCCCGACGATAGCGCGATCCGCTTCGGCGACCAGAAACAGCGAGTTCGCCTGATCCGCGACTTCGGCGATCCGGGCGGCGATCCGCTCGACCGGCGGATTGAACTCGTCCGGCGCGTAAGGCGTATCGACGGGCGGGTCTTCGCGCAGGACGTTCTTAATCAGGCGGATGTAGCCGCGCGCGTCGGCGGGGACAGCTTCTCGAATGGTGGCGTTCATACTGATCTCGTTGATTAGGTTCTCGCGCGTTATTCTACCGCATCCGCGCGAAACTTCGCTTAAATGTCAGTGCTGGATCATGAGGAAGCATACACCGTAGGGGCGACGCATGCGTCGCCCCTACACCGATGGCTGATCTTCGAAAGCGCGCCGAAACATTACCTTTGTGGTGCGTAAAGTTACCGTTATAGTATAGTTATAAACGGGTCAGCCTGACCGCCATGCGAGGACGTTGCAATGCCGCAATATGGAATTAACCTCGATCCCGACCACAAAGCCGGATTACCGCTCCAAGCGCAAGACTTGTGCGGCTTGAAGTGGGTACGTTTCGTTTTTCAGGCGCAGCCGCATCAGAAGCGGACGATTCAGCAGAGCTGCGAATTCTACGCACCGCTGATCGACACCTACCGCGCGCTGGGTATCCGCACCCTGCTGATCCTGAATCACCAGACCTTCGTCGGCGATGAGCCGTGGAAAAAGAGCAACGGCAATTGGCGCAGCTACGCCGCCGATTTCAGCATCAAGTGCGGCGAGATCGCCCGCTACTTTAAAGATCGCGGCGTCGCTTACGAGCTTTGGAACGAAGAAGACCAAGCCTCGGAGTTGGCGATCTACGTCCCGCCGCAGACCTTCGCGCCGCTGCTTTCGGCGAGCAGCATCGCCATCAAGACCGCCGATCCGAACGCGACGGTCGTCTTGGGCGGGCTGGTCAGCAGCGACCCGGTCAGCTATCTCCAGCAAGTCAGCGCCACGCTGGGGCGGCTGCCGGTCGACGCGATCGGCGTCCATCCTTACGGCAAGAATCCCTCCGGCGATAACGGCATCATCCCCTATCTGCAAGACTTCCGCCGCGCGTTTCCGACCCTGCCGTTGTGGCTCACCGAGTACGGCGACGGGCAGATCACGAAAGCGCGCTACGAGGTGGTCGATTACTACATGCGCCTGATCGACTCGGCGCTGCGGCGGTCGATGGCGAGCGCCGTCCCGGTCGCCATCTGGTACTGCTGGTCGGACAGCATGAATCCCGGCTTCGGCATCACCGACGCTAATCGCCAGCCGAAAGACAAGGTCTACGCGACCTATTTTCTGCTCAACAAGCTGAACGAGGTGCTGGCACCGGTCGAGCCAACGACGCCGACCACCCCGACGACTCCCACAACACCGACGACTCCAACCACGCCGACTAAGCCACCCACGCAGCCGGAAGTCTCGACACCTGCCCCAAGTTTCACCCATCAGCAGTTGATCAACGCGATCTACGAGGCGGCGCAGGCGGTCGGCGACAATCCGTGGCAGTGGTTCCGCCACGCGGCGCTGGTCTACCTGACCGAAGATCGCCAAAAGGTCTACACCGGCACGCCGGTCGCCGACCTGCCCAATCTGACGACCGAGCAGAAGACGCTGATCCAGCGGGCGCTGGACGGCAAGCCGCTGGAAACGGTCAATTACGACGGTGGCAGCGGTACCGGCGACAGCGGCAATACCGGCGACACAGGCACGACGCCGAACGCACCGCTGCCGACCGAGAAGGTGCTCGACATCCAATGGGTGTCGCAGTTCGATCCCTACGGCACGCCCAACACCGACTGCGGCGATGCCTGCGTCCTAATGCTGCTGTGGTTCTACCATTTCAAGACACCGGACGCGCGGGTCGTGTTCCGGCTGCTTTCGGGCACGACGACCGCCGCCGAACTGCTGTATCTGGGCAAAGAGTACGACCTGACGCTGACGACCGAGGATGTTTCGCTGGATCGGGTCAAGGTGCTGGTCGCCTCGGGCAAGCCGGTGATCGTGCTGGTCGATTACAAAATGCTCGGCTTCCCGGTGCATCTGCGGTCGGGTGTCAATCAAGGACATCACTGGTTCGTGGTCGTCGGCTACAACGAAACCGGCTTCGTGATTCACGATCCGCTGTGGATGCCCACCCAGCGCAGCGGCATGGGCGGCGCTTACCTGCCAATTGAGCGCAACACGCTCCAACGAGCGCTGATCGACTACTACGTGATGATCTACCGCCCCGACGAAGCGGGGTAAAATTCCGTTAGCTCCGTACCGGGGCGGAACTCAGCTCCTGCCCCATAGACACTCAAGTTAAGGAGAGTGTTTCGCCTTTTGACGAAACCAACTGCTGAGCAGCCACAAGTAGGCTCGAAACCTCTTGCTACGAAATCAAGCCGTCTCGAAGACGGCTAAAGAACATTTCGACCTGTTTTCAGCCCGCTTTAGCGGGCTTGATTTCTGATAGCCGCGGTATTTGATCCCCCGGCTGCATCAGCAGAAACGTCGTTCAAATCGCTTAAGTTGGTAGGGGGGCAGGACTGCAGTCCTGCCCCTACGATTTCACGACCCAATTCACGCGCTGCTCAGCCCCATTCCCGGTCATATTTCCTGACGTGTTATATTTCAGTGTATGATACAGGCGGCGCGGCATTCCCAAATCGAGGCGACGAGATGGACTACACGGTTCAGGAGTTCTACCGACAGCTAGCACCCGATTATCATTTCATCTTCAAAGACTGGGAAGCCACCGTCCGTAAGCAGGGCGAAGTGCTCGACGACTTGATTCGTCGACACCTGCCGGACGCGGAGTTGGTGCTTGACTGTGCTTGTGGCATTGGCACGCAGGCGATCGGCTTGGCGCTGCGCGGCTATCACGTCCGGGCGACCGACCTCAGCCCGGCTTCGGTCCGCCGCGCGCGTACCGAAGCGAAGAACTTCGGCGTCAAGATTTTCTTCGGTGATGCCGACTTCCGTGACCTCGCCCGCGCGGTCGACGGCACCTTCGACGTGGTGCTCGCCTGCGACAACGCCATCGCTCACCTGCTGCGCGATTCCGACCTGACGCTGGCGGCGGCGAGTATGCGCGAGAAACTCATCCCCGGCGGGCTGCTGCTGCTCAGTCTGCGCGATTACGATCAGATCATTCAGGAAAAGCCCCACGGGACGCCGCCGAACATCCTCGACACCGACGAGGGGCGGCGGATCTCGTTTCAAGTGTGGGATTGGGCGGAGGATGGGCGCAGCTACGAACTGTCGCATTTCATCCTCAAGCAAGCCGGGACGCGCTGGACGACACGGGTCAGCACGACCACCCTGCGCGCGATCCAGCGCGAGGAAGTGACCCACGTACTCGAACGCACCGGCTACACCGAGATCGTCTGGCATCTGCCTGACGACTCCGGCTACTACCAGCCGATTGTCACCGCGCGCCGGAGCTAAGATCGGGCGCACCGCCGTACGCCCCGACAAAAGCTCACCCTTCAGGTATTAAGCGCCGAGCCGCCCAATCGCCGCGACGATCTCCGGCGGCGCGGGGTGGCGTGCCAGCGAGTTTAAGCATACGGCGTTGCTCTCCGGCTGATGCAGCACGACCCCGCTCAACTGGCGATACTGCTTGAGGAAATCGGCAGCGCTGGCGAATCCGCGCCGCGTGAAGTAATCCTCGGCTTTCAGTTCCGCCGCCCGCCGCAAGCTGATCATGGCGGTCGTCAAGTCGGCTGCCGTCACCGCGCGCTCCGGGGTCAGCCACAACAGATTGACGATGCTCGGCGGCATCTGCCTAACTTTGGCGCACAACACCGCCATCACTTTGTTCGGGATCGCGTCCAGATTGAGATCGGCGTCGTCCAGTTCGACCGCGCGAACACGCCGGACTTCGACGTTGAAGCGGATGTGCGTCTTGAAGGTGACGGTGAAGTCGGGACCGCGCCGCTTTTGGGCGGTGTAGGTCTCGTATTCGACGGCGAAACGCGGCTCGCGCAGCAGCAGGGCGGCGGTCTCGAACTCGGCGCGCACGTCGAGCAGCGCCGCCTCGTCGCGGGCGTTTCTGAGCTTCGCCCGCAGCTTGGTGCGATACTCGGTCGCAAACGCCTTGAACCGCCGCGATCCGCGCACCCAGTCGCCGAACTCGGCGGCGAAGGGAGCGGCGCTGCCGTCGAAAATCTCGTCAACGAGGGCGTCAACTGTGCTCATCGCGGCAGCGCTTTCATTCGACCTCGTCTTCATCACCGGTCGGGCTGGCGATCAGCTTGACGGTCAGCAGCGCCGCCATCAGCAAGCCGGTCAGCAGCACCGCTTGACCGGTCAGCGGCGTGAGCAGCACCAGCAGCGCGCAGAGCGGAAAGGCGGCTTTTTCGTACCACTGTTCGGCGCGGGGGTTTTCCTGAAGCAGCCACAGGCTGATCAGATAGACCGCCGCCGGAATCGCGACGGCGAACCCCGCCGTTGTCGCGCTGATCTCGGCGTGCTGCATCACCTGATCGACCGCCACCGCCAAGCCCGCACCCAACCCCGCCACCGCCGCGAAGATGAACAAATGCCCATATCCCCAAACGAATGTCCCGGTGAGGTCGAGCCCTTCCAGCAAATCGTGAGCGGGCTGGTAGAAGTACAGCCACCAAACCGTGTACAGGATCAGCAAGCCGCCGACGATCAGCGGGATCAAGTCGGTGTTGAAGCTGCGGGCGTCGAGGGTCGATTGAATGGCGACCACCGACGACAGCACCGACTCACCAAGCACAATGATCGTGAACAAGCCGTAGCGCTCGGCGATGTGGTGCGGATGCCACGTCGTCGGCGTCGAGCGCTCCGCCCAACCCGGCACCAGCAGTTCGGCGATCACCAGCACGAAGAAGCCGGGGACGTGCAGCGAGGCGGGCGTGAACAGCAGCAGCACCCAGCCGACCTGACAGACCGCGATCCCGACGCCGTAGCGGATCGCTGCCGGGCGGTGTTCCCGGTCGGCGAGCGCCGCCCGCGCCCACGAGATCACGGCGGCGGCGCGCATGACGACGTAACCGGCGACGGTGATCTTCAACTCGCCCGATTGGAAGACCAGCGGCACGCCCGCCGCGAAGATCAGCGCGCCGGTCATCTGGACGAAGATCAGCACGCGGTAGAACACGTCGTCGGTGTCGTAGGATGAGGCGAACCACGTGAAGTTCATCCACGCCCACCAGATGCCGAAGAACATCATCGTGTAGCTCAACAGCGTTTGCCCGATCTCGCCCGCGACGATGCCGTGATGCAGCGCACCGGCGGCGAAGGAAATCGCCACGACGAAGACCAGATCGAAGAATAGTTCGAGCGGCGTCGATACCCGGTGTTCCTCGTCGGGCTGGCGCGCGGTCATCGGGGTGATCCAGCGCGTTCGCACCTTGCTTGCCGGTTTGCGGGATTGATCCATCGACTTGACCTGTGATTGCTGACTAGGTTGATCGCCTAATTCTAGAAGCTTGGGGGCGAAATCGGCAAGCCGAGCCAATCGTTTGGCTTTAGCCGGATTCACGCTATCATTCAAACAAATTTAAATGACCGAGGATCGGATCATGATGAACGTACCGCCGCGCAGTGAAGCTGCGCCCGAATTTACGTGGAACGCGCCGAGCGTCTTCCCGACGCCGGAAGCGTGGCAAGCAGCGTATGCCGCCGTCGCTGCCAGCCTGCCCGACGCGCTGACTCGCTTTCAGGGTGCCTTGAGCGAAAGCCCTGCCGTCCTGCTCGACTGGTTCGCCGCGCTCGGCGAGACGTACCAAAAAGCCGGGCACATCCTGTTTTACGCGCTGATGTCGCAGGCGGTCGAGACGACCAATCAAGCGGCGAACGCGATGGCAGGGCAGGCGACCGGGCTGATGGGGCGCTTCCAAGCCGCCGCCGCCTTCGCCGAGCCGGAACTACTCGCCATCGGCAAGGACAAGCTCGATCAGTGGATGCAGGACGAGCCGCGCTTGCAGATTTACGCCCACTACTTCGACGACCTGTTCCGGCGGCAGCAGCACGTCCGCTCGGCTGAGGTCGAGGAACTGCTCGGCATGGCGCAGGATACTTTCGCGCAAATGGAAAATACCAGCGAAGTGCTGGCGAACGCCGAAATTAGCTTCGGTTCGGCGCAGCCGAGCGCGGGCGAAGCGGTCGAAGTCCGGCAGGGCAATTACGAGACGCTGCGCACCAGCACCGACCGCGAACTGCGGCGGACGGCGTGGGACAGCTACTCGGCGGGCTATCTGTCGGTCAAGAATACGCTCGCCAGCAATTACGCCGCCTCAGCCAAGCGCGACGTGTTCATGGCACGGGCGCGGCGCTTCGACACGGCGATTGAAGCGTCGCTGTTCGAGAACAACGTTCCGTTGGAAGTCTTTCACAACCTCGTGAGTACTTTCCGCAAGAACATCCCGACGTGGCATCGCTACTGGGCGATCCGCCGCAAGGCGCTGGGCGTCGAGACGCTGCATCCTTATGATATTTGGGCACCGATCGCCAAGCAGGAGCATAAGGTCAGCTTCCAGCAGGCGATCGACATGATCAGCGAAGGGATGAAGCCGCTCGGCGACGACTACGTCAGCATTCTGCGCAAGGGCGCGCTCGAAGACCGCTGGATCGACGTCTACCCGAATCAGGGCAAGCGACAGGGTGCGTTCTCGTTCGGCTGGCAGGGGACGTATCCCTTTATCATGACCAGCTATCACGACGACTTGAAGGCGATGAGCACGGTCGCGCACGAGTTGGGGCACTCGATGCACTCCTATTTCACGTGGCAGAACCAGCCCTTCGTCTACGCCAATTACTCGCTGTTCGTCGCCGAAGTCGCCTCGAACTTCAATCAAGCGATGGTGCGGGCGCATCTGCGCGAGGCGCAGCCCGACCCCGACTTCCAGATCGCGCTGATCGAAGAAGCGATGAACAACTTCCACCGCTATTTCTTCATCATGCCGACGCTGGCGCAGTTCGAACTGGAGGTCCACACGCGCATCGAGCAGGGCGCGCCGCTGACCGCCGACGACATGAACACGCTGATGGCAGATTTGTTCGCCGAAGGTTACGGCAGCGAGATGGAATACGACCGCGAGCAGGTCGGGATCACGTGGGCGCAGTTCGGGCATCTGTTCTCGAATTACTACGTCTTCCAGTACGCGACCGGGATTTCGGCGGCGCACGCGCTGGCGAACCGCATCCTCGCGGGCGAGCCGGGGGCGGCGGAAAACTACCGCAAGTTCCTCAATGCGGGTGGATCGCTCTACCCGATGGACGCGCTCAAACTGGCGGGCGTCGACATGACCACGCCGGAAGCGGTCGAGGCGACCTTCAAGGTGCTCGGCGACATGGTCGATCAGTTGGAAAAGCTGGTCGGGTAGCGAAGCGCCATCCTAAGCTCGCATTCTGAATCAAAACCGCCCGGTCACGCGACCGGGCGGTTTGAATGACACGCTCTGGTTCAAGCGATAGCCACGCTCATCCGACCGAGGTCGGCACCGTGGTCGGCATCGTGGTCGGCGTCGTCGCGGGCAGTGCGCCACCGGCGGGCGTGCAGCCGTAGAAGGTGAACCGATTTTCCTTGCCCCAGCTATCAAAGCCGACGAAGATGAAATACGGGGTGCCATCCTGCGCGGCGTTGGCGTAGAGGTAGACCGGTCCGTAAGTCCCTTCACCTTGACCGAGCAAATAGGCGGTCGGCTTGATGGCGATCTGACCAAGTCCGAGTTCGACGGTCGCCTTGTCCAGCGACCACAACGGCTGCCCGTCGATGTTCAGCAGTTGGAAATAAGCGAAGGTCGAGGTGTCGTTGGTCACGTTATTCGAGGAATCCATGCAGTAGAGCGTGTCACCCCCGAAATTGGCGATCTCGTTCAGCCGCCCGTCGGTGTAGCTCGATTGGGCGATGACGACCGACATGCCGACGATCAGCGTCAGTAACATACCAATCAGCAGCACAAGCCCGCGTCGTGCGAATAGTTTTTGCGTGATCATCAATACTCCTTTGGGAGACTATAACCGTCAAAATGAACCTACACCCCCTGATTTTACCATAATTTAGATTAAAATTAATTTAATGCTCGTGGAATCATAAGCTCTGTGTCACTGGACTCAGTTGCAGCAGATAGCCCAGACGCAGCGCCGCCCGCTCGACCAGCGCGTCGGCGTCGGCGAGGGCACGCTCCAGCGACATCGGCGCGGTGGTGATCGGCAGCGCTGCCCAGATGCCGCCGTCGTGCAGTTGGGCGTCGTCGATCGCCAAGCCGCCGACCAGCGCCACCGAGGGCACGCCGTACTCGCGGGCGCGCCGGGCGATGCCGATGGGACCCTTGCCGTGCAGCGTCTGCGTGTCCATGCGCCCCTCGCCGGTGATCAGCAGATCAGCACCGGTCAGCGCTTGATCGAAGGGCAGCAGATCGCCGATCAAGTCGATGCCGGACTCGATCCGCCCGCCGAGAAATGCCATCAACCCGGCGCTGAGCGCGCCCGCCGCGCCGCCGCCGGGAAGCGTGCGGACGTCCACACCCATTTGATCGGCGACGAGCGTGAAGAAGTGGCGCAAATTGGCTTCGAGCGTCGCGACCTGCGCCGGAGTCGCGCCCTTCTGCGGACCGAAGACCGCCGCCGCTCCGTCGCTGCCGAGCGTCGGGTTGTCCACGTCCGAGGCGATGATGACTTCGACCTCGCGCCAGCGCGGATCGAGTCCGCTAGCGTCGATCTGCCGGATCAAGTGCAGACTGCCACCACCGGGCGGCACGTCTTGTCCATCAGCGTCGAGCAGGCGAACGCCGAGCGCTTGCAGACAGCCCGCGCCACCATCGACGGTTGCGCTGCCGCCCATCCCGACGATCACGCGCTGCACACCACTGTTGAGCGCCGCGCTCAGCAGCTCACCCGTCCCGTAAGTCGAGGCGCGCAGCGGATCGAGTTCGTCCGCCGCGATCAGTTCCAAGCCGGATGCCAGCGCCATCTCGATCACGGCGACGTCGTCGCGCACGCCGAATGCCGCCTCGACCGGGCGACCGAACGGATCGCGGACAGTGCGGACGAGGCGCTGCCCTCCGCCGGTAAGGAAGGCGTCGAGCGTGCCATTGCCGCCGTCGGCAATCGGCAGCAAGACGAGATCCGCCGCCAGCCCGGATCGGCGCAGTCCGCGGGCGACGGCTTCGGCGGCGGCGCTTGCGCTCAGGCTGTGTTTAAAGGCACCTATAGCAATGACTATCTTCACATTGCAATTCCTGTTCAAAGCTGTTAAATCTATGTGAAACGTAATACAGCGTGAAAAAATAGTGAATTTCGGAAAAATCTATGGCGGGCTAACCCAGCGTATATATAATAACAGGTATAATAAATGCTGTACCGACAGCAGCAACGTAAGGATGTAGATGTAACCGCATCTGTGGAGTTCTCAACCGTGCTTGAAAATAAATGGGCACTGGTCGTTGACGACGATGCTCACAGCCTAGTCGCTATTTCCTCTATGCTACGCGATTTAGGTATTCGTTTCAAACGAAATACGACCGGCGCGAAAGTTCCCGAACAAATGCGTTCCATGAATCCGCCCCCGGATTTTGTGCTTCTGAATGTCGATCTCCCGCACGGCAGCGCCTTCACCATCAACCGGACCATCCAAGCTGACCCAGCAGTTCGCGGCATCCCGGTGATCGCCATTGGCACCGGCGACAGTTCGCCGCTCCGCCAGCAGGCGCAGCATTCCGGCTTCGCCAGCTACCTCGCCAAACCGCTCCCCCGGCGGCAGTTCGGCACGATCCTCCAACGTATCCTCTCCGGCGAGCATGTCTGGGAATCCGCTTACCAAGCGCGGATGCACGATCAATAACGGCTGCTTGGTTGTTCGTCCTCAATCCCAACAAATTGATGGCGGTTGACGTGGTCTGCGGACTCTCCACCGGGGCGCGTTCGCTGTTATCATAAAGTCATTAGTAGATAGGAGATGATGGCATGGATGCTCAGACAGCTTATGATCGCGTCGCGTCCAGCGGCTTGATGGGGGGAATGCGCGGTAACTTCCCGCCCGACGTGGCACTGGCGCACGCGCGCGTCTTGATCGACGCCGGACAGATCGACGTATTCGAGTTCACGATGAACTCGGTGCAGGCGATCGAAGCGATGCAGGCGACCAAACGCGAATTCGGCGACGCTGCCGTCGTCGGCATGGGGA
Organism: uncultured Chloroflexia bacterium; assembly: GCA_963727545.1. GTDB lineage: Bacteria > Chloroflexota > Anaerolineae > Aggregatilineales > Phototrophicaceae > Flexifilum. The sequence goes on along the minus strand of CAVSGS010000018.1, from coordinate 80,208 downwards.
CGGTGCTCGACGGCGAGATGGCGAAGCGGGTGATCGACGCCGGGGCGGATTTCATCGTCTCGCCCGCCTTCAGCCGCGAAGTGGTGACACTGGCACAGGGCGCGGACGTGTTGATCGCGCCGGGGGTAATGACGCCGACCGAGATCGCCGACGCGTGGGCGATGGGCGTCAATCTGCTGAAAATCTTCCCGATTGGCGTGCTGGGGCTGGATTACTTCAAGGCGGTCAAGGGACCGCTGAGCGAGCCGCGCTACATGTGCAACGGCGGCATGACCGATCAGAACGTCGGCGAGTTCCTGAAAGCGGGCGCGACCGCCTGCGGCATGGCGGGCTGGCTGACCGGCGACGGCTCGATGTCGCTCGATCTGGTCGGGCGGCGGGCGCGCTCCCTGCGCGAGATCGTCACCCGCGTGCGCTCGGATCACCCGGCATCGGTGCGGGTGTAGAGAAACCTCACCCCCAACCCCCTCTCCATTGCATGGAGAGGGGGCTATTCCCCGCGTTTGATCGCTTACACGCACTTGAGTGCTTTACCTCCAGCCGATTGCACCCCAGAATACAACCATGTGATCGCAGCGCTGCTCACGCGCGGACAAAGGACGAGGACATGGTGCTCAAACGGATTTCGCTGCAAGGCATCGTTTTGCTGATCTGCTTGGCGGGCGTAGTCGCGCTGACGACGCTGCCGGCGAGTGTGCGCGCGATCAGTTGGGTGTCCGGGTTGTTTGCGATTGCCGATCACCCCAACCTGCACGACGCCATCGGTCACGGCAGCCTCTACGCGCTGCTGACGGCGACCCTCTACTGGGCGCTGCGCTCGCGCTTCGACTTCCGGCGGGCGTTCTGGATCGCGCTGGTCGGCGGGCTGGTGATCGCCGCGACGACCGAGTTCATCCAGCAGTTTTCGCCGGGGCGCACCATGATGCTCTCCGATCTGCTGGCGAACTGGCTCGGCGTGATGACCGTCGCCATGCTGATCAGCACCCGGCGGGCATGGGCGCGTTAGCCGCCTAAATAGCGTCGCGCTTCTTCTAGGGATGCGTTGGTCTTCTGGCGATAGAGCTTGATCGCTTCGAGCATTTTGCCCTGTTTCACCATGTCCCTAAGCTGCTGACCGAATTCCCCATCCGGCGGCACGTAGGTCAGTTTCAGTTGATTCAGCAAAAAGGCGACCTGCATTTCCAATTCCACCACGCGCGCGCGCAGCGCCGCATACTCCTCAAGATCGACTTGCCCCATGCTTGGCATTATTTTGCGCTCCGATTGAAGGATTCACTTTGCTGAATATACGTTCGTTTCCACAACGGGACAATTCGGCGAGCACTCGATCCCCCTACGGCTCACTTACGCTTATCATCTGATGGGGAACTGAACAATGCTGAACCATTACCATGATGATGAATTCGTCGGCGTGACCGTACTGAACGCTGCGCAGAAGCGCTATCCCTTGACTGAAGCCTGTTTTTGCTGATAGCCGAAAGCTGACCGCTGAAAGCCACGATCTGGCTTATAATAATTAAATCCGCGTTTGATTTAAATTTATGAGGAAAAGAAACGATGACTCAGCCCGCTTTAGGACTCAATTTCGAACTGACCGAAGAACAGCAGATGCTCCAGAAGATGGCGCGCGACTTCGCCGCGCAGGAGATCATCCCGGTCGCGGCGCACTTCGACCAGACCGCCGAGTTCCCGATCGACATCATCAACAAGGGGCGGCGGATCGGGCTGGTCAACCTCAACATCCCCGAAGAATACGGCGGTCCCGGCGCGAGCGTGCTCGACGAGTGCATCGTCGGCGAGGAACTGGCTTACGGCTGCTCCGGCATCAGCACCGCCATGAGCGTCAACAACCTGTCATCGCTGCCGATCCGCTTGGCGGGCACAGACGAGCAGCGTGCCTACTGGCTGGGCGAGCGGATGATGGAGCACGGCGACCTCGCCGCCTACTGCGTCACCGAGCCGGGAGCCGGGATCGAACGTCGCCGGGATGCAAACCCGCGCCGAGAAACAGGGCGATCACTACCTGATCAACGGCGGCAAAATCTTCATCAGCAACGTGAATTACGCCAGCTTCTATACCGTCTTCGCCCTGACCGATCCGGGCGCGCGGCATCGCGGCATCTCCTGCTTCATCGTCGAGCGCGACAGCCCCGGCATCACCGTCAGCCGCCACTTCGACAAGCTCGGTCAGCGCGCCGCCGATACCGCCGAGATCACCTTCGAGAACGTCGAAGTCCCCGAAGCCAACCGCATCGGCGCGGAGGGGCAGGGCTTCATGCTGGCGATGCAGGTCTTCGATCACTCGCGCCCCGGCGTGGCAGCGGGGGCGGTCGGCGTGGCGCGGCGCGCGCTGGAGGAGAGCATCAAGTACGCCAAGGAGCGCGAGACCTTCGGGCAACCGCTCTGGCAGCACCAAGCGATCGGGCACAAGATCGCGGACATGGCGATCAATGTGGAGGCGGCGCGGCTGCTGGTGTATCAGGCGGCGTGGCTGGTCGATCACGGGGCGAGCAACCCGAAGGCAGTGGCTTATGCGAAGGCATTCGCGGCGGATATGGCGATGCAGGTCACGGTCGATGCGGTGCAGGTCTTCGGCGGCTACGGCTACATGAAAGAGTACCCGGTCGAGAAGCTGATGCGCGACGTCAAGGTCTTCCAGATTTACGAAGGCACCAGCGAGATCCAGCGCAACATCATCGTCCGCGAGTTGTTCCGGTGATAGCGTTATAACCTCACCCCCGACCCCCTCTCCATAATGAGAGGGGGAGAAAAACGCGAACTGCGAATGGGGTGATTCCGTAGGGGCGTTATATATAACGCCCCTACAAGAAATCCCGCTATAGCGTTATTTTTCCGCGACGATGGCGAACAACTCAGACGGATCGCCGCTGCCGGTCAGCGAGGGGTAGAACTGCACCCGCTCGAACGCCCCCAACAGTCGGCGATACTCGTCGTCGGTGTAGGCTTGCAGCATCGACGTATACTGCCGCAGCGCCCCCGTGTCCGCCGCATAGACGTAGTGGCGAAATACCGCGCGATCTTCCTCGTAGCTCGATTCGTTCAAGCACAGGTACGGCTCGTCGCCGAACAAGCCCTGCTCCGCCGTATACCACGAGGGCGCTTCGTGCCCTAAACGCTGCACGAACTCGGCGGGATGGACTTCCAGCAGCAGCGATCCGCCCGGTTTGAGCGCCGCGTGCGCCTTGGCGACGATCCGCGCGGCTTGATCCGGCGAAAAGGCGTTGAGTTCCCCGTAGATCAGCGTGACCAGATCGTAGCCCGCGCCGAAATCCGCCGTCAGCAGATCCGCCAAGATGTAAGTGCCGTCGGGATGCCGCTCGCGAGCGTAGACGATCGACGCGGGCGAGAAGTCGATGCCGGTGCAGGTGTGCCCCAGCGCGGCGAAGCGGCTGGCGTAAAAGCCCGGTCCGCAGCCGAGATCGAGGATGGTGGCGGGCTGCGCCTTGAGAATTTCCCGGTGAATCCATTCCACCTGCTGATCGATAATCTCGAAGCGGCGGCTGGCGTGGTCGTGCGCTTGGCTGAGGTGCTCCGCCAGCATCCGGCGGCTGAAATCGGGATCGTGCCACGGGATTTTCTGCCACTCGCCGGCGCTGGTACTGCGGTTGATCAAAGACGTGAACATGATCGTTCCTTTGTGAGTTGCGCGTTATCAAGTTGTGGCGATGATTGACAATCATCGAGGACGAAGACGTCTGACGAAGACGTCCGACACCTCGATCCGGCGCGTAGGCACGGGCGCGATCAGGCTAAGGCGAAAGGATCGCAGCACGAGACCGGTTGGTCGCTAGATTGAAGGTATCGGGAATCCCGCAAACGTCACGGGATTGGTCGAGCGGTGGGGGAGAAGTTAGCTGTTCATACCCTGAATTATGCGGCGATCTGGCGGCGGCGTCAAGAGAAATCCGGCGCGCTGCTCCACCAAAACTTAGCTGAAGCGGCGGCGCATCTGCCAGAGCGCGTCGGGCGGATCGCCGCCCTCGATCCGCGCCACGACCTGCGCGGCGCATTCCTCCGGCGAGAGCAGCGCCGTATCGACCTCGACGTCGTAGGTTTTGCCCGCGTGGACGGTGTGCGACTGCGCCCGCGCCTGACCGAGCGTGCGATCGGCGCGGTCTTGCTCGCGCTGCTCGACCACGTGCATCGGGCAGCGCACGCCGACGAACCAGACCGGCAGATCCGCCAGCGTCTCGACGCAGTCGCGCAGGATCACGTCGTCCAGCAGCACGTGATCGACGATCACGCTGAAGCCGGATCGCGCTAACCCGGCGACCGACTCGTGCATGGCGGCGAACAACTGATGCCCCAGATCGCCAAACCGGACGGCGACCAGCGCGTCGTCGTGATAGACGTACTCCTGAATCTCGCTCCACAGCGGCGGGCGCAGATAGCGCTGCGGCAGCGCGAAGATGTAGGTGTCAATGCCGATGTGCAGGTGCGGCGGGTCAAGCACTTCTTGCAGCGCCTTCGCCAGCGTCGACTTGCCCGCGCTGGACGTGCCGTTGAGGATGAGGATTTGCCCCGCTGACGTCATGTCCGCGTGTCCTTGTGATCGTTGGGCGGTATAGTCGGATTGTAGCAGAACGACGGGGGGAGAAGGCTTGAGTTTTGGGAGTGATACCCCCTCACCCCCGACCCCTCTCCCACGCAAGCGGGGAGAGGGGAGAACTGCGAGCGCGGCGCTAGAGGGTGGCGGGCGGAGTTCGAGCACCTTGGCTTCGGCGGGCGCGATCACCTTGTCGGCGAGTTCGGCGATCAACTGGTCCTGCGAGTCGTATTCGTGGGTAGGAAGTACCCAAGGATAGCGCTTGAAATGCTCGAACATGGCGTATTCGCGCTGTCTTTGAGGATCAGCGGCTGAACCGCGACCGAGGGCAAATTCGGGACGATGACGGAGAGTTCCTGCGGGATGCTTTTGGCGTCGGTGATGTCGGCGATCACGAAGCGCGCCATGTGCGCCAGCGTGGACACCGTTTCGGTGAGGTCGCGGCTGGCTGGCTTCTCGAAGTCGAACAGGATCGGGATGTAGTCGCGCCGCCGGAGTTCTTCGCGGATCGCTTCGAGCACGGCTTTGCGCTCGTCGGTGAAGCGACCGAGGATCAGCACCGCTTTCTTGCCGATGGTGTCGATCACGTCGCGCAGCTTTTCGTTGTGGAGCAGGAGATAGATGAACTGAGCGATTTCGAGATTATCGACGGTGATGATCGGGTTCATCTTCATCCGTGATGATGAGATTTGATTGGGTTGCTCCTTCGAGATTGACATTCCAAGCAGAAATACCGTAAACACGACAATTCGAAAGATTTGCGTTCTGAATTGAGTTCTAACTATCACGAGTATGCATTAGAGCTGCGCTCAGTTAGCTCTGAGATTTGCTCCGATGAGATTTGCTTCGCAGAGATTTGCTTGCTAAGGTCTGCCTCGTTGAAATTTGCTCCGCTAAGATTTGCTCTGTGAGATCTGCCTCATTAAGATCAGCTCCACTAAGATTTGCTCGTTGAGATCGGCTTCGCATGAAGATTGCCTGTCTAAGATCGGCTCCACTGAAATCTGCTCCGCTGAGATTGGCTTCCACTAGATCAGCTTCAGCAAGATCTGCTTTCGATAAGATTTGCCCCATGTAAGTATGCGCTCTACTAAGATTTGCTCCGCTGAGATTGCCCTACTGAGGTTCGCTGTCCATAGATTTGCTCTGACTAAGATTCGCATCTGCTGAGATCTGCTCTGCTGAGGTTTGCTCTCACTGAAGTTTGCTCCTCGTAAGATCTGCTTCACTGAGATCTGCTTCGTAAGATTTGCTCCACTGAGATCAATACGCTACATTGTCATATCTGTGTTCGCGCCATTCGTTCCAGACCTCTACACCCTGCTTCAAAATAGCGAGTTGTTCCTCGTTTGCCATAGCGATCCCCTCAGCGAGCGACTTATAAAATCGTCATACGCCTATCATAAAGCAAATCTTAACTCGCCGCCGATCCTGCCCGTATCCGCGAGTGAATTATTCCGGCTAGGCTTTGAGTGCAGTACAATAGAGGTATCGAGAGGTTAGCGAAAAGAGCGATCTTGTGCTGACGAACGAACTCGTGCGTGAACTTAATCAACTGAGCCATGCGGAAAAACTGCGCGTCGTCCAGATGCTCGTGAACGAGTTGGCGGCATCTGAGGACGTGTTCGCCGCTGCCCCACAGTACGAAATCTGGTCGCCTTACGACTCGGCTGATGCCGCCGCCGCTTTGATGGATTTGCTCAAAGAAGATCAACAGTCACAGCATGGCTGAGGCGCAGCAATTCCCCTATGTGACGAGCCGAAATGCGCGTGGTGATCTGTTTGCGCGTCCTATCCTCAGCCTTACACTTGCCAATCATAATCGTTCCGTTGAAGTCGCCGGATTGCTCGATACCGGCGCAGATGTCAATGTTTTACCGTATCAAATTGGAATCGACCTCGGTGCTATTTGGGACGAGCAGCGTCCAATCCCCGGATTGTCCGGCAACTTAGCGAATTATGAAGCGCGCGGTATTGTCCTAACTGCTGCGGTCGGGCGGTTCGAGCCTGTCCGGTTGGTCTTTGCGTGGACACGCGCGGAAAGTGTTCCGCTGATCTTGGGACAGATGAATTTCTTCGCCGAGTTCGACGTGTGCTTCTTCCGTTCGCAATCTGTGTTTGAGATTCGGCTCAAAGCTGACAGCTAACCCGAATCTTAACTCGCCGCCGATCCCCCGCGTATACTTAGCGGCATGGAAACGAAGCCGCGCGTTTACGATGTCGATGCGAATGCCACGTCTGGACAGACGGCGGTCATTGGCGCGCGCGTAAACGCGACTCACGACTCGATTGCAACCGTCTGTCAGACAATTTTGACAGGCGGTTTTTTATTGTTCAGGTACAATCATGCAGACATTGGAGCAAGCGCTTTTAGACCAATTGGTCGCGCAGTACGATGCACCCGACGTCACGGCGATCACGCTGGCGGGCAGTTTCGCGCGCGGCGCGGCGACTCGCTACAGCGACGTCGACCTGCTGCGGTTCGTGCGCGACGACGACGCGCGCGGGTATCAGCTTGCCTATCACGGCGAACGGCTGGTCAGCTTGACGACCACGACCATCGCTTACGAGGCGGTCAAGCTCACCCAACCGGATCGAGCGATCTGGGGCGTGCCGACCTTACAGCGAATGCAGATTCTGCTCGATAGAGCAGGCGAAGCAGCGCGGCTCCAGCGCGAGGCGCAGGCGTTCGATTGGTCGGCGCTCAAAGCCGAAGCAGATCGGCTGGCTGCCAGCGAACTGGTGGGCAGCATCGAAGAATGCCATAAAATCATGGGTGCGCTCAGCCGCGCGCGTGAGTCGGCGCTGGTCTACGCCACGCAGGGCGTGGTCTTTGGCATGGTCAAGGTCATGGCGTTGATCTGCGGCAGGCTGATCGCGTCCGAGAACAGCTATTTCGAGGAAGTCGCCAGCGCCGTCGGCAATCAATCCCGCTGGGCGCAGCAGCTACGCACGACGCTAGGATTAGGCAAGCCATCCACCGCAGCGACGCGGGGACGAGCCGCCCTCATGCTTTATGTGGAAACCGCCCGGCTGGTCGACGAAACGCTTCAGCCGGAGCAGCGAACGCTGGTTGAGACCTGCATCACGTTAATGGATGAACACACGATAGGTGAATAATCAGATGCCCAAACACATTCACGTCTCCGTCGCTTGGCCCTACGCCAACGGCGATCTCCACGTCGGACACATCGCGGGCGCCTACCTGCCCGCCGACATCTTCGCGCGCTATCACCGCCTCAAGGGGAATCACGTCCTGATGGTGTCGGGATCGGACAGTCACGGCACGCCGATCTCGGTCGAGGCGGACAAGCGGGGCGTCACCCCGCGCTCGATCTTCGAGCACTATCACGAGCGCTTCCTGCTCACGCAGCAGAAGATCGGCATCAGCTACGACCTGTTCACGCACACCGACACCGAAAACCACTACCGGATCGCGCAGGACGTGTTTCTGCTGCTGCTCGAACGCGGCTACCTCTACAAAGAGAAGCAGGAACTGCTCTACAGCGATCTCGAAAAGCGCTTCCTGCCCGACCGCTACGTCGAGGGCGAGTGTTACATCTGCCACTATCCCGACGCGCGCGGCGATCAATGCGACAACTGCGGCAACCTGCTCGACGCGACCAAGCTGATCAACCCGCACAGCAAGAATCACCCCGAAGAAACGCTCGTCATCCGCGAAACCGAACACTACTTCCTCGACCTCGGCAAGTTCAGCGACGCGCTGATCGAGTACCTGAAGGAACACGAGAATCAGTGGCGACCGAACGTCACCCGCTTCAGCCAAAACTTCATCAACGAGGGGCTGCGCGGTCGCCCGATCACGCGCGACATCGACTGGGGCATCCCGGTGCCGCTCGAAGGCTGGGAGGGCAAGCGGCTCTACGTCTGGTTCGAGGCGGTGATGGGCTACCTGACCGCCAGCATCGAGTGGGCGAAGGACATCGGTGAGCCGGATCGCTGGAAAGAGTGGTGGTACGACCCCGAAGCGCTGATCTACAACTTCATCGGCAAGGACAACATCCCCTTCCACACGATCATCTGGCAGGCGGAACTGCTGGGCATCGACGGGATTTACAACGCCGATCAGCCGGATCAGCACCTCAACCTGCCTTACGACGTGCCCGCCAACGAGTTCATGAACATCGAGGGCAAGCAGTTCTCGAAATCGCGCAACTGGGCGATCTGGCTGCCGGACATCCTCGAACGCTACCAGCCCGACGCGATCCGCTACTACGTCGCCGCGACTTTCCCGGAGACGCACGACTCGGATTTCGCGTGGGACGGCTTCCTCAACCGCGTCAACGGCGAGCTGCTGGCGGCGTGGGGCAATCTGGTCAACCGGATGCTCGGCTTCGCCTACAAGCGCTTCGACGGCGTGGTGCCGAGCTACGACGCGCTGACCTACGACGACATTCAGATCATCAATACGGTTGAACTCAAGTTCGGCGAGGTCGGCGAGTTGATCGAGCAGGTCAAGCTGCGCGACGCGCTGCAACTGATCATGGGTGTCGTCCGTGACGCCAATGGCTACCTCGACACGCGCAAGCCTTGGATCACGATCAAAGAGGATAAGGACGACGCGGCGCGCTCGGTCTACACTATCCTGCGCGTGATCGACAACCTGAACACGCTGCTCGCGCCCTTCCTGCCGTTCTCGGCGCAGAAGGTTCACGAGTATCTCGGCTACGACGGTCAGGTGTTTGGCGATCTGGACATCAAGGCGTTCGCCGAGTCGGAGCGGTCGCATCGCGCGCTGGTTTACGACGGCTCCAAGGCGATTGGTCGCTGGGAGAAAAGCAATTTGCAGCCCGGTCAAGCGCTGCGCCAGCCGTCGGCGCTCTACGTCAAGCTGGAGCCGGAGATCGTCGATCAGGAGCGCGGGCTGCTCGGTCAGCCGCGCGACGAGCACCCGATTGAGGGGTAATCTGTGTGCGTCGGGGCGTTATAGCTAACGCCCCGATAACGTCCTCACTCAATACTTCTCTATGCTCAATCTCTCCCCTTAAAAACTGCTGCTTGACAAAATAAGTAAACACTGTAAACTGTTTTGTATACAGTGTTTACTTACGGAGCAATCATGGTCAAGCAGAGCAAGCGCGAAGTCCAGCGAGAAGCCACTATCGCGGCGATCAAAGCCGCCGCGCGCGACCAAATGGCGCGCACCGGCTCAGCGGCGATTTCGCTGCGCGAAGTAGCGCGGGACATCGGCGTTACCGCACCGGCACTGTACCGCTACTTCGCTAACCGCGACGACCTGATCACCGACCTGCTGGTCGAAGCCTTCAACGGCATCGCCGATGCGATGGTCGAAGCCGACGTCGCGCAGCCGCGCGACGATTATGCTAGACGGTTGATCGCTGTGCTGATGGCGTATCGTCAGTGGGCGCTCGACCACGCGACCGACTTCCAACTGATGTATGGCAACCCGATCCCCGGCTACGACGCGCCACGCGAACTGACCGTCCCGGCGGCGGCACGCGCCTTCATCGTCGTGGTCGGAATTTTGGGCGAGGCGCTGGCGGCGGGCGTGCTTCAACCGCCCGTGCTGGCGGACGACCTACCCCCGTCGGTGGCGGAGAATTTGCAGGGGGTCATGGAACGGGACGGCTATGAGGCGCCCATCAATCTACTTTACATCGGGACGGTGGGTTGGACGCGGATTAACGGCATGATCATGCTGGAGCTGTTGAACGACACGCAGGCGATTGTCGGTGATACGGCAGCCTTCTACCAGTTCGAAGTCACCAAATTGTGTACAGAGATGAACCTGTACCCCAAATCCTGAGCATCTGAAACTCACTTTTTCGTTCGTTGGCGTGCTGCGCTGGCTGCACGTCCGCTTCAATGCGCCCATTGGCAAGCTGTAAACAGCTTGCTTGGCGCGGGAGAGACTCAACATGGAACTTCACGTCATTTTTGGAACCGGGGCCGTTGGCTCGGCGACTATGCAAGCACTGGTCAAGCGCGGCAAAACCGTGCGGATGGTCAATCGCAGCGGCAAGCCATCGACGGCGACTGGCAACAATTTGCCCGCCAATGTCGAAATCTGCGCGGGCGACGCTTACGACCTCGATCAGGTGCGCCGCTTGACCGAAGGCGCAGCGGTCGTCTATCAGGCGGCACAGCCAGCGTATCATGAGTGGGTGGAGCGCTTCCCGCCGCTGCAAGCCGCGATCCTCGAAGGCACGGCAGCCAACGCTGCCAAACTGGTCGTGATCGAGAATTTGTACATGTATGGTGATCCACAGGGCAAGCCGTTGACGGAAGCATCCCCCATTCATCCGCATACCCGCAAAGGTAAAGTGCGCCTCGCTATGCACGAGGCACTGATGGCGGCGCACCAGAGCGGCAAGCTGAAGGTCGCTATCGGACGAGCGTCCGACTTCTACGGACCCGGCTACGCTTTAACGGGCGATCAACTCTTTGTTCCGGCGATCAACGGCAAGACAGCGCGGGGGGTCGGTAACCTCGACGTGCCGCACACCTTTACCTACACGCTCGACGTGGGCGAGGCGCTGGCGATCCTCGGCGAACGCGACGACGCGGCGGGGCAGGTCTGGCATATCCCCAGCGCTGCGGCGCTGACGCAGCGCGAGTTGATCACGCGGGTCTTCGCGCTGACCGGCTTTGCGCCCAAAATTGGCACTGCTAGCCCGTTGATGATGCGCTTGGTAGGGCTGTTCGCGCCCGGTGCGCGCGAGATGGTCGAAATGATGTACGAATTCGAGCAGCCGTTCGTGATGGACAGCAGCAAATTCACCCGCGCGTTTGGACTGACCGCGACGCCGATCGATGAAGCGATCCGCGCGACACTAGCGTGGTTCCGCGACGCGCAGCACTGATCAGCCGGCGCGGACGGTCAGTTCGTAGGTGCCGCCGGTGCCGAAGGCGCTGACGCGGATCGTGTACGCGCCGCTGTAAGGCAGCGTGATGTCAAGGTACGCGTTCCTATCATTCGGTGGATTGACGTCGTCGTTGGCGGCGATCTCGCGGTTGTCCGAGTCGTAGACGTAAAGCTGTGGATCGAGCGTGCCGTCGGTTTCGCTCAGTTCGATGATCACGCGCTGGTTGGCGGTGCCGGTCAGCGTCCAGGCATCATCCTTGAAGGTATTGACGCTGGCGCGCAGCGTTTGACCAAGGTTGATATTGCCGCGCTGGTTGAGGTCACTCGGCAGCGGATCGTTGAGCGAGGTGCTCGCGCCGGGGATGGCGGTGGCAAATGATGCCAGCGTCGCGAAACCCGGCTCATAGGTGAGTGTCTGCATGATGTCGCCGAAACCCGGCTCGTAGGTGACGGTCTGGATCACATCGCTGACGACCTGCCGCAGCGTGGGCACGGCAGCAAAAGAGGCGACGAGGCACAAACCGCAGCTCAGCACGGCGATTAAGCCAATGGCTGCCAGCACCATCGTGATCGGGCTGGCACCGCGCTGCGAACGATGGACGCGCACGCGTCGCGCTTCCGCCGGCACTTCGTCGAATGGCTCGTAAGCGTCAACCGGCGGAAACTCGTGCTCGTTGGTCGGGATCGGCGCATCCGCATCGATCCCCGCAAGACTCGCGTCCGGCGGGAATTCGTCATCCGAGTTCGGGACTTCGTCGACCGGCTCGGCGGTGCTCACCAGTTCACTGATCGGCGTGCTGGTGTCGACCTGATCGAAATCTACTTCGGCGAAGGGGTCATCCAGCGGAGCTTGCAAGCGGTCGAGCAGCTTTTGCGCGCGGGCATCGCCGGGGCGCAGCAGCAGCACGCGCTCGACGGCGCGACGCTGCTTGTCCGGGTCTTCGAGACCGTTCGCCAGCAGCCACCAAGCATCGACATTGCGCGGATCAGCGCGCACGATGGGCACCAGCAGCCGGACGGCTTCCGGCTTCTTCCCTTCGCGGATCAGGCGATAGGCTTGCTGCAAGGTATCGGCGGACATGACTCCCCCCTCCGGTGATCACTGCTCACAATCAGTATACGCAAATTCCAGACCGCGCGTTGCCAAAACCCAGCGCTTACGGCAAAATGCCTGTCGCCTTTAGTCAGATGAGGACGTTATGGCACAGCCGAACCGCCAACGCGCGTTGTTTTTCCTGCTGTTGATCGCCTACTTGATCGTTGGGACGCTCTACGCCGTTCGCACCCCAGCTTGGCAGGTTCCCGACGAACCGGCGCACTACAATTATGTCGCGCAGGTCGCGACGAACGGGTGCTGTCCGGTGCTTGAAGCGGGTGATTGGGACAGCGCTTACCTCGAAACCATCAAGGGGGCGCGCTTCGCGCCGGAGACGCTGGGCGATTTCGCCACCATCCAGTACGAGGATCACCAGCCGCCGCTCTACTATCTGCTGGCGTCGCTGATCTTCAAGCTGAGCGCTGGCAGCCTCACCGCGCTGCGCCTGTTCTCGGTGCTGATCGGCGCGGGGGTGGTGGCGGCAGCTTACGCGACCGGGCGGGCGCTGCTGCCCGATCAGCCGCCGATTGCGCTGGGCGCGGCGCTGCTGGTCGCCTTCATCCCGCAGCACATGGCGATGCTGGCGGCGGTCAACAACGACGGTTTAGCCGAACTGATCGTTGCGCTGACGTTGTGGGGCGTCGTCGTCTACCTGAAAACCGATCGCGTGCGGGTGTGGTGGCTGGGCGTGCTGGTCGGTCTCGGTTTGCTGACGAAGGTCAGCACGCTGTTTTTGATCGGTCTCGTTCCGCTGGCGATTGTGGCGAAGTGGTGGATCAATGCCCACCCCCTCCCCGCGTCCGGCAACCTTCGGTTGCTTGGACGCCTCCCTCCCCCGACTTCAGGGGAGGGCGCGAACACGTCCGTAGATTCTGCAAGAATTGAGGAAAGACTACAAGTCTCGCCAACGGCGAGTCGGACAAGCGAAACGGACGAGCTTGCTCCCCTCCCTGAAGTCGGGGAGGGGCTGGGGGTGGGGTGGTTGATTTGTCACCTGCTCGTCTTTGCGCTTCCCGCCCTGCTCCTCGGCGGAGCGTGGTGGCTGCGCGACGTGAGCATCTACGGTTTCCCCGACCTGTTCGGCTTAGCGCGGCACAACGCCGTCGTCGTCGGTCAGCCGCGCACCGCCGACTTGATCGCGCGAGTGGGCTGGGGTGAGTATCTGCGTGAGGGCATCCAGACGACGTTCGAGAGCTTCTGGGGCAAGTTCGGCTGGATGAACTTCGGGCTGCCCGCGTGGGCGTACCCGGCGATCCTGATCGGGTTAGCGGCGGCGGGCGTTGGCTTGGTGATCGGCTGGTGGGCGGATCACCGGGCGCACCGCCGTGCGCCCCTACCACCAACACAGTACGCTGCGTGGGCGATCATGCTGATCACGGCGGGGCTGGCGGTGCTGCAATACCTCTACTACAACACCGAATTCGTCCAATTTCAGGGACGCTACATGTATCCCGGCTTGATCCCGTTGGGGCTGTTCGTCGCGCTGGGGTTGGACGGCTGGCGACGGTTGATCGGCGGGCGTATTGATAACGGGCGCACAGCCGTGCGCCCCTACGCGATCTGGTTTGCTCCGGCGGTGATCGCGCTGCTGATTCCACTCAATTTGTATGTGATCTGGCGCGTGATCCCCGGTCTCGCGCCGTAACTGAGGAAATGACCAACTATGGATCTACTGCTCGGTACTTCAAACCCCGGTAAGCTGCGCGAGGTCGGCGCGCTGCTGGCGGAATTACCCGTTCGCCTGCTCAGCCTGCGCGACGTGGGGCTGGAGTCGCTGGAGATCGACGAGCCTTACGAAACCTTCGCCGAGAACGCCGCCCACAAAGCGAAAGCTTACGCCGACGCCAGCGGCTTGATCGCCGTCGCCGACGACAGCGGTTTGCAGGTCGATGCGCTCGGCGGGCGTCCCGGCGTCTACTCGGCGCGCTATGCCCCCGGCAGCGACCGCGACCGCTACCTGAAGCTGTTGGGCGAACTCGAAGGCGTCCCCGATGCTGAGCGGACGGCGCGTTTCGTCTGCATCGCCGCCGCTTTCGACCCGCGCGGGCAGGTCGCCATCAGCGCGCGCGGCACGGTCGAGGGGCGGATCGCCCAAGCGCCGGGTGAGGTGATCAACGGCTTCGGCTACGACGCCGTCTTCATCCCCGACTGGCTACGACGTCGTCTTTAGCGCGTTGGAGCCGGGCGTCAAGAACGGGATCAGCCACCGGGGGCGGGCGATGCAGGCGCTTATTCCGGCGCTGCGGCGCTTGCAGCGGAGCCAGTTGGATACTGATTAGGCGGCTGATTGTAAAGCTGCTCCCACTCCGGGCGTAGGATGCTCATCGGCTGGACGTCGTAGTAGACGCCGTCGCGGTAGACCATCGCTCGCAAGCGACCTTCGGACACGAAGCCGACCTTCGTATAAGCGCGGAGTCCGGCTTCGTTGTAGACCATCACTTCCAAGCCGACGCGGATCAGGTTCATTTCCAAGAAGGCGTACTTGAGGGCGACGCGCAGCGCATCGGTGCCGAAACCCTTCCCGCGCTCCGCCGGGTCGATGCCGATGATCACCGAGCAGCGGCGCGCCTGCCAGAAGATGTCGGTCAGCACCAAGAAGCCGATCAGCGTGCTGTCGTCGTTGCGATAAATGGCGAAGGGATAGCCCGACTCGTGCTTGGCGAGGTCGCTCCACCATTCGTCGTAATCCTCGCCGGTGTTGGGGTAAACCAAGCCGCGCCGCAGCGTCCGCGAGTATTCGAGTCGTTCGACCAACCGGCGATGACGCTCAGTTCGTCTTTCTGCGGGCGGGCGAGATAGACGAGGTCGCCGCGCAGCAGGTCATTGCCTAGAAATTGAGGCACGTTGATCGCTCCTGTAGAGAGTTTTTCAGTTCATCTCATTATTTTAAATGATTCGAGCGGGGCGTGGTGTGAAACTCACGAGCGAGTTCGGGGCGGTCGGCGCGCGGAGTTCGCGCTAAGATCGGGACTGATTGCCCAACCTAGCTCACCGAAGTGAGGCGATGAACGTTTACCGCTTCTGGAAACCTTACAATGTGCTGACCAAGTTCACCGATGCCGAGCACCGCCCGACGCTGGCGGACTACGTGAGCATCCCGCACATCTACGCGGCGGGGCGGCTCGACATGGACAGCGAGGGGCTGCTGCTGCTGACCGACGATGGCGCGCTCAGCCATCGCTTGACCGATCCGCGTTTTGCGCACCCGCGCACTTACTGGGCGCAGGTCGAGCGGATCCCTGATGCGGCGGCGCTGGATCGACTGCGGCAGGGGGTTGAACTGAGCGACAAGGGCAAAAAGTGGACGACGCGACCGGCTCAAGCGGAACTGCTGGCTGAGCCGCCGGACTTGCCGGAACGCTCCGAGCCGATCCGCTATCGCAAGAACGTGCCGACCGCGTGGATCGCCTTGACGATCACCGAGGGGCGGAATCGCCAAGTGCGCCGGATGACCGCTGCCGTCGGCTACCCGACGCTGCGCCTCGTTCGCTGGCGCATCGGCGCGATCACGCTGGCGGGACTGCGACCGGGCGACCTGCTGCCCCTGTCAGCCGCCGAGATCGCCGACCTGCGCCGCGGAATCAGCGGGCGTTAAACAACGCGGGGGTGACCAAGCGAACCCAGCCACCCCCACGATTCCATTATCCGGCAGCAGCCGGAGCAAGTGATCATACCCTTGACTGCAAGAGTACCGAACTCGATTTAGGGGCACTTTAAGCCTCGCGGTGAGTTTCGCGGCAGTCCGGTTAAAAGTCGTTAACGCCCCGCCGAGTTCTTTGGCATCACGCCGGTGAGATGCGCACTATACTACTAAGAAGATGATATTAACGGCTGCTGAGGACGTGATGGCACATCAAGATCGAGATAGTCTCCATGCGCTGGTCGAAATGCACGAGCGGACGTGGGGTACCAAGAGTTATCGGGGCAGACCGAGCCTCAGCGAGATTCTCAATTCGCCGGTGGTGGTATTTTGGCGCGCCAATGATCCCAAAGAAGAGCGCTGGATGATCACGCTGCACGCCGACCTGAAGGATGTCGAGCACTACTTTTCCCGGCTGCTGTTTCGCAACAACGTCGAGCCACCGAAACGGCGGGTCGCGCGGATTTTCAATCACGGCAAGCCGGTGATCGTGCGCGGGGTGAAGGTCTGGTTTCAGGAAGTAGAGGGTTAGCGGGTTTAGCGCTATGCTCATGGTCGGTTGCTAGCAGCTAAAAGAGGAACTATGGACGAGCTACTCCGGCATCTCTCGCGTGATACCGTCGCCTCGCTCTACCCGGACGATTACAATCACACGACTGCGGAAATCTACAATATCCTGTATTACGCCGTCCGCGATCACGCCGACGAACTGCACCTGACCGACTCCAACTTCGCGTGGCTCAAAGGCGGCAAGCTGATCAAAAGCTCGAAGATCAGCGGCAAGTCGGCGAAATACCGCGCCGAGTTGGAGCGGGTTCGCGCGCATGATGCCATCGTCGAGCAGGGCACGCAGGTGACGAAAACCGACCCCGACGACTACGTGATCGCCTTCGTCAACGCTTAACGTCGCCTAAACTCACCGAACTGAATCCCGGCGCGGGCGAGATCGCCTCAGCCGGAAACTCGCGCTGAATTGAGCGTCGATTCCGGCTCTGTTTGGCGTGCCCCGACCTTAATCTTCAGTAAGAATTCTCATGTTTCGGAGCCGATGCTTTTCCAAGGTTAAATATTTCAGATATAATTGAGGAATTGAAGATACTTTCAGCCTCAGGGACTTACACGATGGCAGGTGAACGAATTCTCTTAGTCGAAGACGAGGCGCGCATCGCTCAGTTTATCGAACGCGCGTTGATTTACGAGGGCTACCGGGTCAACGTCGCCCGTGATGGACAGACCGGTTTGAGCATCGCTCGTGATAATCCGCCGGACTTGGTGGTGCTGGACTGGATGCTGCCGGGACTGGATGGTCTCGAAGTGTGCAAGCGACTGCGGGCAGCCAGTGACGTGCCGATTTTGATGCTGACGGCGAAGGACGACATCAAGGATCGCGTGCAGGGGTTGGACGCCGGAGCCGACGACTATCTGGTCAAGCCGTTTTCGGTGGACGAACTCATGGCGCGGGTGCGGGCGCTGTTCCGCCGCTCGACGCCGACCTCGAAGCCGGAGATTCTGCACTTTGCCGACCTCACGCTCGATACCGGGACGCACCGCGCCTATCGCGGCGAGCGCTCGATCGACCTGACGGCGAAGGAATACGAGCTGCTCGAACTGTTCATGCGCAACCCGCGTCAGGTGCTCACGCGCGACGTGATCTTTGACCGGGTGTGGGGCTACGACTTCGGCGGCGAAAGCAACATCATCGAGGTCTACGTGCGCTATCTGCGCCAAAAGACCGAACAGGAAGACGAAACCCGGCTCGTCCATACGGTGCGCGGCGTGGGCTACGTCCTTCGCGAGGAAGAGTAGCCTTGATCCATGACCATTCGCAGCAAGCTGATTCTGCTCTATTCCGGGTTGCTGGCGATCATCATTGTCGTGTTCGGCATTTCGATGTTCGCCGTTGCCCGCTGGGTGCTGGTCAGCAGCGTCGATAACACGCTTTCCGAGACCGCCGATCAAATCTGGAAGAACAGCCGCGCCGAAGAAGTCCGCGAGTTTGGCGGTCCGTCGCGGATTGTGATCTTCTTGCCGCGTGACCTCGACTTCTTCCGCGCCTCCGGCGTGGTCGTGCAGGTCTGGCAGGTGGGCACGTCGAACTCCGAACTGCTGCACGCTTCCTCCAACCTGAGCGGCTACGGTGACGCGATCGACCCGAATGCGCTCAATCTGGAACAGCAGCGCTACGCTGCCGGAAATGACACGCTTAGCTCGCTGTACACGACCGTCCCGGTCAACAACAGCGAGTGGCGCGTGCTGACGCTGCCTTACGACGTGCGCGGTTGGCGGGTCGTGATTCAGGCGGCGACCTCGTTCGAGGCGGTCAATCAAGCCAGTCAGGGCTTGTTGGTGATCATCGTGATCGCCTCCGGTGTGGCGCTGGTCGGCTCGATGATCCTCGGCTGGATGCTGGCGAACCGCGTGCTTCAGCCGATCGCCGACATCACCCGATCCGCCGCCCAGATCACTGCCGCCGACGACCTCAAGACGCGGCTGGAATGGACCGGTCCGCCGGACGAAATGGGGCGCTTGATCTCGGTGTTCAACAGCGCGATGGGGCGGCTGGAGCACTTGTTCACCGTGCAGCAGCGCTTCGTCGCCGACGTCTCGCACGAACTGCGCACGCCGCTGACGGCGATTCGCGGCAACGTCGAACTGATCAAGCGCTACGGCATGGACGACGAATCGCTGGAAGCGATCGACGACGAAGTCGGGCGGATGTCGCGGATGGTCAACGATCTGCTGCTGCTGGCGCGCGCCGATAACGGCGAACTGAAGCTGAACATCACGCCGCTCGACCTCGACGGCATCGTCGGCGAGGCGTACCGCGAGGCGCGGGTGTTGGCGAAAGACCGCGACCTCAAGGTGACGATGACCGATTTCGAACCGGTGCGGATCAACGGCGACGCCGACCGGATCAAGCAGCTGCTGTTGAACTTGATCGGCAACGCGCTCAAGTTCACGCCGGACGGCGGCGAGATCAGCCTGAGCCTGCGCAAGACCGAGCACGACGCGGTGCTGCAAGTCAAGGATACCGGCATCGGCATCGAGCCGGAGCATCTCCAACGGATTTTTGACCGCTTCTATCAGGCGGATGCCTCGCGCTTTCGGATCGGCGAGGGGGCGGGCTTAGGCTTGTCCATCGCCCAGTGGATCGCGGAGGCGCACGGCGGCAAGATTCGGGTCGACAGCGTGGTCGGCGAAGGGACGACCTTCACGGTCACGATCCCGCACATCGAGGAGCCGCCGAAAACGCTTAACTCGGCGGTGACGCGCTCGCGCCTGCCGATCATCCGCCGCTCGTCGCCGGAGTCGGAAAAGGACGAGGAACAGGCGAAGGGGTGAGTGAAAAGAAGTACCGAGTGCTGAGTGAAAAGCCTCGTCACGAAGAAGCAGTTTGGCAATAGCCACCGCCCGATGCTCAAAGCATCGGGCTAGCATAATTAACCTCGCTGAAGCGGGCTGTTCGCAGCGGGCTTCAGACCGCTTGTTTTGTTAGCCCTAGGCTTCGAGCCTAGGGCGTGGCTGACATGGGAGTGAGGTTCGGACTAAGGGCTGTGTCTGGCAAATAATCGAAGAAAAACGGGCGTAACATGTTACGCCCCTACAACGACGGGACGCGTTTGTAGGGGCGCTCAACTGAACGCCCAATTCGGGGAAATTTACCAGATGAGGCGCTAAAGACTAATCACTAAAGACTAACAACTAAACGCTATACCCCTGCCGGTTCTTTCTGGCAGTCGAGGTGGGCGATGCTGCTGATCAGGATGTCGCGGAGGTGGGTATCGGCGAGTTGGTAGTGGACGCGGCGTCCGCTTTTGGTCCAGCGGACGAGTCCCAAATCGCGCAGGTACTTGAGTTGGTGCGAGACAGCCGGTTGATCCATGCCTAAGGCTTCGGTGAGGTCAGAGACACACCACTCGGCATCCGCCAGCGCTTTGACCATCCGCACCCGCGTCGGATCCGCCAGCACTTGAAAGAAGCGGGCGATCTGTTGAGCATCATCCTGCGCCATAATCGGGGCGGGACCCGCCTGCGGGAGCCGGGATACCTTGATCGTCATAACGTCGCCTTCTGCTGTGTGCCTCGTTGATCCTTGTGACCACGTTATCAAACCTTGCCTTCGCCTGTCAATAGGTTAAGCCGTTAGGTTTGATGAGGATTTCAACCGTTCACTTAAGCGGGCGAGAAGAAAACGGTTGACGCTTAAGGACCGCGTTTCTCAAACAGCTTGGGCGTGACCAGCCAGACCAGATCGCCGCGCAAGGGTTGGAACGTCACCACGTCAACGCGGGCGAAACCGCCTCGCTTCATGACGACGCGCCCGCCGGTCAGCGCGCTAATCGTCTGGCTGAAATCCGGCTCGTGCCCGACGAACAGCACCGCGCTCTCACGGTCGAGGTCGCTGGTGAGCGCGGCGACTGTTGGCAGGTTAAAGCCGAGACCGACCTCGCGGCGCACTTGCACGGCGATGCCCAGCGTCGCGCCGAGGATGTCCGCCGTCTGGCGCGCGCGGATCAACGGGCTGGTGTAAAGCTGGTCAAGGTCGACGTCCCACGCTTTGATTTGTTCGGCGGCTTGCTGCGTCCGCTGGCGACCTTCGGGAGTCAGTTCGCGCTGGAAGTCGGGGGTATTAGCGTCGCAGGGATGAGCGATGCCGTGTCGGAAAAAGTAGAGGTGCATCGATTCATTCACCTTTCGGCTCGGCAGCCGGATCGGGCGCGGGCTGCTCCGGTTGGTTGGCAGCAGATGACGCGAGATTCAAGCCGCTGTCGCTCAAGTTCTCGATGTAGAGTGAGCGGCTGGGGAAGGCGATTTGCAGGTTGGTGTGCTGCACGACGCGCATGATTTCGAGCAGGATTTTCTCTTTTTCGGCAGTGAATGCGCCCCAGTCGGCGAAGTTGACGTAACAGCGGATGAGAATGTTGAGCGCCGACCCGCCAAACTCGATGAAGTAGACGACCACCGAGTTGGGATCGATCGCCTCGCGCTGCTTGAGCATCCGGCGCAGTTCGTCGAGCAGCGTTTCCATTTGGTCGGGCGTCGTTGCGTAGGTGACGCCGAGGGTTACGTTGATCTGGCGCTTCGCCAACCGCGACCAGTTGAGGATGGTCGATGACGCCATTTTGCTGTTCGGGACGGTGACCACCGCCTGATCGAGTTGGCGGACGCGGGTTGAGCGCAGTCCGACGCGCTCGATAATGCCTTCGACGTCCGGCGTCTTGACGTATTCACCGACGACCAGCGGGCGGTCACTGACGATGGTGGCGAAGCCGAAAATGTTGGCAAGCGTCTCCTGCGCCGCCAGCGAGATCGCCAAACCGCCGATGCCTAAACCAGCGATCAAGCCGCTGACGTCATAACCCCACACCTGAATGATGATCACCAGTGCCAGCAGCCAAGCGAGCAGCTTAACGCCGGTTCGAATGAAGGGGATCAGCGCTTCATCGACGGCGACGCCGGTGAGCAGGAACAGCCGCCGCCGCGAAAAAACGAACACATCGACGAAACTATAGATGATGGTCGCGACGGCGACGATCACGAGCGTGCGCGAGATGTTATGCACGAAATCCATGATGCTGGAATCAACTTCAAGGAAACGCGCACCGAGGTCGAGCGCTAAGGCGAACAGCACATAACTGCTCGGTCGGTTGATGATCTCGCGGACGCTGTCGTCCAAATCGGCATGACCGGCGCGGCTGAGCAGGTTATCCAGCGGCTTGGACAGCAGCCAAATGAGCAAGCTCCGCAGCAGCCAGATCACACCAAAAGCGAGAACGACCAGCAGGATCCGCGCCAGCGCGACGCGCGTTGCATCCGAAAGCGATTCAAACATCAAAAGACCCACGTCGACGACCAGAAGGCTTAATCTTGCCAGAAAGGAAGCCGATCCGCAACCATCGGGCGCAGGCTTAATCAGGTTTTTAACCGGCGGTCGCGGTTAGGGGAAATGCAAAGTCGCCCGCAGCTGCGGGCGACTTTTGCTCTATCGGGGGAGGGAGCGGATCATTACAGGTTGTGTTGGCGCTGCCATTCGTCAACTTGGCGATTGGCTTCGTCCTTGGCGATGCCGTAACGTTCTTGAATCTTGCCGACCAGCTTATCGCGCTCACCCGCCATCTGATCGACTTCGTCGTCGGTCAGCTTGCCCCACTGCTTGCGAACTTCACCCTTGAACTGCTTCCAATTCCCGGCGATCTTGTCCCACGTACCACTCATCTGGTTCGTCATAACGATACTCCATATCTGTCAATTTACATTAAGATGTTACGAAAATAATTATAGCGGATGATGTCCGATGTGCACCCCCTAGAAAATAGGGGTGATCCGGTGGAACGCTCAATTGGGCGCAGGGCGTGAAGCGGGTTAGAGCATCAGACGATTGTTTGCTACAATTGTTCCATAGCTAAGACCTAAACCCGTTTGGAGTCCCTTATGGCGAATGATTTGCTGGATGTGTTGAATCCGCAGCAGCGCGCGGCGGTCACGGCGAGCACGGGTCCCGTGCTGGTGCTGGCGGGTCCCGGCAGCGGCAAAACGCGGGTGCTAACGCATCGCATCGCCTACATGATCGAGAACGGTATCCCGGAACGCCACATCGTCGCCGTGACCTTCACCAACAAAGCCGCCGCCGAAATGCGCGCGCGCGCCGAGAAACTGCTCGGTTTGCCGCTCAGCGCTCAGTTGGGCACCTTCCACGCGATCTGCGCGCGCTGGCTGCGCATTGAAGCCGCGCAGACGTTGTTCGCGCGCGATTACATCATCTACGACACCGACGATCAACTGGCGGTGGTCAAGAGCATCCTGTCGGATTTGAACGTCGACAGCAAGCGCTTTCGTCCCGGCGGCATCCTCGGCGCGATCTCGGCGGCGAAAAACGAACTGATCACGCCGGAAGACTTCGTCGGCAGCGACTATTTCGGCGAGATCGTCAGCCGGGTCTATCCCGAATATCAGCGCCGCCTGCTCAACAGCAACGCGCGCGACTTCGACGATCTGCTGACACACATGGTGCTGCTGCTGCGCGATAACGCGGAAGTGCGCGAGAAATACCAGACGCGCTTCGAGCACATCATGGTGGACGAGTTTCAGGACACCAATCAGGTGCAGTACGAACTGGTGCGACTGCTGGCGGCGCCGCAGAACAACGTTTTCGTCGTCGGCGACGAGGATCAGGGCATCTACGCTTTTCGCGGGGCGGATTATCGCAACGTGATGCAGTTCCGGCGCGACTATCCCGACGCCCGCGTGATCCTGCTGGAGCAGAACTACCGCTCGACGCAGATCATCCTCGACGCCGCTCGCGCGGTGATCGACCTGAACAAGCAGCGCACGCCCAAAGCGCTGTTCACCGACCGTGAAGGCGGCGAGTTAGTCTCGCTCTACGAAGCCTACAGCGAAGGCGAGGAGGGCGATTACGTCGTCCAGACGATCACGCGGCTGATGAAAAAGCAGCGCTACAGCTACCGCGACTTCGCCGTGATGTACCGCACCAATGCCCAGTCGCGCGCGCTGGAAGACGCCTTCATCAAACACGGCATCACCTACAAGCTGATCGGTGGGGTGGGCTTCTACAAGCGGCGCGAAGTGCGCGATCTGATCGCTTACCTGCGGGTGATCAACAATCCGAACGAGTCGGTCAGCTTCGAGCGGGTGATCAACACGCCGGGGCGGGGCATCGGCAAGAAGTCGCTGGAAGCCTTCAGCCAGTGGGCGTTCACGAACAACCTGACGACCGCCGAGGCGCTCGACGCGATCCTGCGCGGCACGCCGACGACGCTCAGCGGGCGGGCAGCCAAGTCGTTCGCCGACTTCGCCGGGTTGATCGCCGACCTGCAAACGCTGGCGGCGCACAACGATCTGACGGTCGTGTTCGACGAGTTGGTCGCGCGCATTGGCTACAACCTGTACGCCCAAGAGATCAGCGACACGCCGGAGCAAGGCGAGGAGCGGGTGGAGAACATCGCCGCGCTGCGCGGCTTGATCAGCGACAAGAAAGACCTTGAACTGAACGACTTTCTGGTCGATACGGCGCTGGTCTCGGAGATCGACACGCTCGACCCGGAGAAGGACGGCGTGACGCTGCTGACGCTGCATTCGGCGAAAGGGTTGGAATTCCCGGTCGTGTTCATCACCGGCTTGGAGGATGGTTTGCTGCCGCATTCGCGCTCGTTCAGCGAGCCGGACGCGATGGAGGAGGAGCGCCGCCTGCTCTACGTCGGCTTGACGCGGGCGAAAGACAGCCTGTTCCTGACCTACTGCTTCCGGCGATCGCTCTATGGCGAGAGCATCCCCGGCATTCCGTCGCGCTTCCTCGCCGACATCCCGGTGGAACTGACCGAAGGTGTCTCCGGTCGCGTGCAGGCGCTGCACGACCGCGCCGGGTATCAGGCGTCGATCTCGTGGGATCGCGCGCCATCAGCCCCGTCCAGCGGATCGTCGGGCAAGATCATCTCGTTCGAGCAGGCGGTGCGCAAGCAGCGCGAGACGCGCTACCACGCAGGGCAGCGGGTGTATCACTCGAAGTTTGGCGAAGGCACCGTGATCGACGCGCGCCCCGATGGTCAAGACGAGGAAGTGCAGGTGCGCTTCCAGAAGTACGGCATGAAGCTGCTGGCGGCGAACTACGCGAATTTGATCGTGCTGGACTGAAAAGAAGTACTGAGTGCTGAGTACCGAGGACTGAGTAAGCGCGTCGCCTCGCGGGGTGATGCTCATGTGCGACGGATGTTTTTCACTCAGTCCTCGAACCTCAGTGCTGTTTTTACTCAACACTCGGTACTACTCGTAATACGCGGGCAGTTTCTCCAGCTGACGCCACTGATCGCCATCATGACCGAAAATGGTTAAAGCGACGCCTTCGACCGCTGCGAGGTCGAGCAGTTTTCGCGTGCTGGCGCGAAGCTGCGCCTCATCTTCATCGACCGGCGAGAGGGACACGTCCGGCGTGAAGCGACGCTGCGTTTGCACGGCGTCGATTGCCAGCAGCAGCTTGCCGGTTTGCGGCAGCGTGAGCAGCACGGCTTGATGCCCGGTCGCGTGCCCGTCGGTGCGAATCAGCCGGAAGCCGGGGAACAGATCGACATCGCCATCAACCATGCGCAGCCGCTCGGCTGGCTGATCCCACTGCGGACGCACAAAGGCATAACGTGGATTGGTCAGAGCGTCGGCGTAATGGTCGCGCTGGACGACGTAGTCGGCTTGGGTGAAGGCGGCGTGATGCCCGGCGTGGTCGATGTCGTAGTGAGTGCAGACGACCAGCGCGACGTCGGCGGGCTGGATGCCGATTTGCGCCAACTGATCGACGACGTTCGGCTCGGTCGTCGGCGGCAGTCCGGGCGGCATGGTGTCGGGTAATCCGCTGTCGATCAAGACGTTGCTCCCGTCGCTGAGGCGGACGAGATAACAGACGGCGGGTCGGTTTAGCGCCGCGCTGAAGGCGACTTGAATGCAGTAGAGCCGTTCGGGTTGGGCATCGGGCAGGGGCATTAGATTTCCTCTCGCATGACCTCACCCCCCGACCCCCTCTCCATGCAATGGAGAGGGGGAGAAAAACAGGGCAACCGCGTCATTTTAGGGTCGGCAACCTGTGAAATTGAGGGGCGAGATAAAAGCTTTAATCACTTCAGAGTTATAACGCGCCCGCGCCGCCGAAAAACCGTCCTAAGGTCGGATGTGTTTGGCGGCGAAATGTGATATTGTCAGGATAATTCCACAGCACAGCAAATCAATCAGGGCAGAGTCAGCATCGCCAGCGGGTAGGCATTATCCGGTGAGTCGGTCGTCAAGCGGCTGAAGTCGTCCGGGCGATACCAGCCCACGAGCAGCGTGTAGCTGCCCGCCGCCGGTGGCGCGGTGTAGGTGATGGCGTGCTCGGTGACGAACTGATCGCCGGCGCGCCAATAGTGGGTCGGCATCTGCGGTGGGGCGTCGCCCTGCCCGACGATCGCGCCCGCGCTGTTCACGACCTGCACGAAGACGGTGTAATCTTCGTTCGGCGGCGCGAGCGTTTCCCACGCCAGCGCCAGCGAGTCGCCGTCGAGCGCGTAACCGCGCAGCCCGATCACCCCCCCGAAATCCGCGCTGGCTGTCTTGCCGTCGAGGATCGTCTGCTGCACGCGCACCGGCGCGATCGCGCCGGCGTCGAGCATGACGCTGTCCAGCGGGTCGCCGTTGGCGTCAACCGGCGCGATCACGTCGTCGTCGGTGGCATTCCACCAGCCGACCTGTACGCGCAGACGCGCCGAGATTGGATGCTCGGTTTCATCCAGCGGGATGGCGTAGTGGTCGGCGTAGATCGCGCCGGGAGTCCACGTCGTCGTGCGCAGGCTGCCCGCGCCGGGGAAACTGTCGACGCGACCGACGACCGTGCCGTCGCTGCCGACCGCATGGAGATAGAGACTCAAATCCTGCGCCGTGTCGTCGATCACCTGCCAGTAAACGGTGATCGGCACGACCTCACCGGCTCGATAGCGCCGGTCTTGGGTCTGGTAGCCGACTAACGCCACGTCGCCGAAGCGGGCGTAAACCGGTTCGGCGCCCTCCGGCAGCGCGGCGAGCGCGGGCGGCGGCGCGTACTCCGGGGCGATGCTGACCACCGGCACGATCAGTGCGAAAACCGCCGCTGCGATCACCAAAGCGCGGCTCAGGATCGTGACGACGCGCTGCCCGACCAGCGCCAGCAGTTCGCATAACCCCACCGCCAAGAGCGGGCTGATCGCGGCGAGGTAGGGGAACAACAGCCGCCCCTGTGAGGCGTAGGTCTGGCTTGTCCACGCGATCACGCCAGCGGTGCCGATCAACGCCGCCAGCGCCAACAGCAGCAGCGGAAAACGAGCCGTCCACGTTTTGCGGCGCAGCAGCGCGAGGATCACCCCGGCGACCGCCAGCAGCGAGATCGCGTCCATCAGGTTGTAGAACGGGCGGTACGTCATGAGGTTGACCGCGCCGAAGACGCCCCAATAGGTGAAGCGGAAGCCCTGAAATTCTGCCAGCAGGGTAGACAGCGAGAATGGATCAGCGCGGACGCCCGCGACTGCTGCCATTGTCGCCGTGCCGAACAACTCGCCGTAAAGCGCGAGGTTGCGCAGATACCACCAACCGGCGACTAGCCCCCCAATGATCGCGATCAATCCGCCGAAGATCAGCAGCCCGCGCCAGTTACCATCCCGGACGGCGACCCACAGCGCGGCGAGGGCGACGACCGGGACGATCACCAAGCCGCTGAGCTTGGTCAGCGCGGCAAGGGCGATCAAGAGGGCGATAGCGAAGCAGCGGCGGAGACCGAAGCCATCGCGCAGCAAGCTAATCGTTTGCCAGAGCGCGAGGCTGGTCAGCGCCGTCACCAGCACGTCATTGTTGACCGAGGCGCTAATGAACAGAAACATCGGATTGAAGGCGGTGATCCCGGCGGCGAGCAGGGCGACCGCGCCGCGCTCCGGTGCGATCAAGCGGGCGACGCGGTAGACTGCCGCGATCGTGACCACGCCGCAGGCGATCCCGAACAGGCGCAGGACATAGACCGCCAGCGCCGTACCGGTCGGTGCCGGATGGACGCTCGCGTGCAGCACCAGATTCTTGTTGCCGACCGCGCCGGGGATGCCCGCCTGCGTGTGGGGATTGGGCTGGCTAGCGAGGTCGAAGTCGCCCCGGTCGATCGGTTTGACCAGCAGCGCGCCGATCAGGTAATAGAGCGGGGGCTGACTGCCTTCCTGCTCCCACTGGGTAGCGACGCCGACGACCTGTACCGGCAGCTCGCCCGTGTTGGCGACGTGATCGACGAAGCCGAAGTGCCAGAGTTCGTCGGATGCTTCCAGCGGCGGGGTTGCCCACAGATAAAGCAGGCTGCACCCGATGAAGGCGATCAACAGCCAGAGGAGCGCCGACTGCTGACGGATAAATCGGTTGGGTAATGACATTACTGAGCGTGTCCGCTGATTTGCCGGAAAAGGGTGTTACGACTCGACGCACGGTTGTCCATTCCGGCACAGGATCGCGCGCTGACGAGGCTAGATTATTGCGGATTTGGATCGTCGTCGCAACCGCTGGCGGCTGCCGAAAAATCACCGTTTCAGCGCTTAAGACTCACTTCCATTTCATTCTGCCCTCCTATATAATGCGCGCTTATTGGACCCCGCATTTGCGGGTCTGTAGATGAGGAATTGAATACCAGATGCAGAAAATAACCGACGGCTTGGTCGTCAGTTTGAACTACGTTTTGACGGTCGACGGCGAGATCATTGCACAGACGGAAGCTGGCGAACCGATGGAATACTTGCACGGCGCGGAAGAAATTCTGCCCGGTTTGGAAGCGGCGCTCGACGGCAAGGAAGTCGGCGTGAAGTTTAGTGTCACGCTGGCGCCGGAAGATGCCTATGGCGAGTATGATGATGAAGACGTCGAGGAAATCGACCGCGCCGACATCCCTAACGTCGATGAACTCGAAGTCGGGATGATCGTCGAAGTCGAGGACGAAGACGGTTATGCTTACCCGGCATCGGTGCAGGAGATCGGCGACAAAGTCGTCGTGCTCGACTTCAACCCGGTGCTCGCCGGCAAGACGCTGACCTATGATGTCGAAGTCGTGAGCATCCGCGAAGCGACCGAAGAAGAACTCGAACACGGTCACGCCCATGATGAAGATTGGGACGAAGACGACGAAGAGTTCGAATACGTCGACGAAGAAGAAGAATAAGTTCGCCGCAGCTGAGATTTACCGGAAAGCCCGCCGTTTGAGCGGGCTTTTTGTTTCCCGGCGCGATGCACCCGGAGGAGAACCCGGTACGCGGGCAGCGAGCGGCTGGCTTTGCGCGTGGTTCGGCTTTGTGCTTTACTACCAGCGAACTTCGTCAGCCGCATCAGCCATCGGGGATCAATCCCATGCGCCGCTTGATCGTTCTGTTCGCCCTCCTCTTCGCCGCTAGCGCCGCCGCCTGCACCGCACCGCCGACTGCCACGCCGACGCCCGCCGTCCGTCCCTTCGGCGATCGGGTGCAGCAGGATACGCTCGCCCCGCCGGAAACGATGCGCTTGTGGCAGTTCAACGGGACACAGGGCGAACCGATTCACCTGAAGCTCGATGCCAAAGCGCTAGCCGCCGGGGCGCGGATCACGCTAACGGTACAGGACGCTGCCGGAAACGCGCTCGCCGAGGGGGACGACCTGCTGCTGACGCTGCCCGCCAACGGCACCTATTTCGCGCTGGTACGCGCCGAGGCAGCGGCGGAGGTGACTTACAGCCTTGCGCTCGTCACCGGCGATCAAGCGGTCTCGCCGACGCCGACGGCGACCTTTACGCCGACCTTCACCCCCTCGCCGACGGCGACGTTCACGCCGACGGCGACCTTCACGGCGACCTTCACCCCTTCGCCGACCCGGACGCCCACGCCGATCTACGCGCCGTTCGGCACGCTGACCGGGCGGATCAAGCTGGGGACGGCGGTCGATGGTACCTATCTATCCCAGTTCGAGCGGCACATCTACCTGTTCGCTGGATTTGCCGGTCAGCAGATCACGATCACCATGTCCAGCTCGTCCGCCTCGGTCGATCCGGTGCTGACATTGTTCGATCCGAGCGGGGAGGCGCTCGCCACCGACGATAACAGCGGTGGCGGCACGACCGCGCTGCTGCGCGATATTCTGCTGCCGGTCGATGGCGACTACATTATTCAAGCGCTCGGCAGCGGCACCGGCGCTTATCACCTCAGTGTGCAGGCGCAGGCAGCCGCGCCGCCGATTGCGCTGCCAACCAACCTGACGCCGACGGCGACGCCACCGCTCGGCACCAGCACGCCGGTCGCGGCTGCCGCCGACAGCGTGCTCGCCGATCACGTTCCGGCGCTCGGCGTCATCGATCAGCCGGGCGCTTTCGGGCGCTACTTCATCCAAGCACAGGCAGGCGATCTGCTCACGATCGGCGTGGGTCCAGTCACGGGATCGCTGGTGATTCCGCACGTGGAAATCTACAACCCGGCGGGCGAATTGATGCTGGCGACCAATCCCGACGCCAGCGGCGCGGTGCTGATCTCCGGCTTGGGCGTGCTCGAAAGCGGATCGTATGCGGTCTTTGTCAGCGATGCCGGACGGGGCGGGGGTGCTTACAGCATCGCTTACGGCAGTGGCAGTACTTACATCGACGACCGGCGCGGCAGGATCCCGCCCGACGTGGCGGTCGTCAGCGGCGGGATGTCCGGCATCCGCGAGCGCTGGACGCTGGCGCTCAATGCGGGCGATGATGCAGCCATCGAAGCAGCGGGTGCGCAGGTCGAGATCGTTGCACCTAATGGGGCGCTGGTGAGTGCTGCCGCCGATGCGCTCCAGTTCAACGCTCTGGAAACCGGAGTCTACACCATCCTCGGCACCGGATCGCCGCCCGCGACCTACACGCTGCTCTGGCGGCTGATCGCTGCCGCGCCGACGCCGGCTCCCGCCGTGCTGATCCTCTCCGCCGACGATTTGCTGCCGCCGCAGACTTACGTCGATTACCCGTTTCAGGGACGTGCCGGGGCGCGCGTGCACATCAGTGTCGAAGCGCTCGACGCCGGTCTCGATCCGGTCGCGGCGCTGCTCGATGCCGCCGGAACGACCGTCGCGCAGGGTGACGACGGTCCCGACAGCCTCAACCCCGACTTTGAAGCGCTCCTCCCCGCCGACGGCACCTATCGCCTGCGCGTGAACGCCTACGGCGACAGCGGCGGCACCATTCGCGTCACCGTCGAAATGTTGTCGTGAAAGATCGGTTGGGATAGTATTAAATCGTGCACTCACTGTGAGTAACAACAGAGGAGTTCTTTAGATGCGTAATTACAAGCTTTTGCTGTCCTTACTATTGGTTACTGCGCTCGTTTTACCATTCACTGCCTTCGCGCAGGACGCGACGCCCGAAGCCACGATGGATATGGGCGAACTCGTAATCGGTCAGGATATGATGGCGGCTTGTCCCGCGCCGATGAACCTGCCCGCTGCGGTCGATCTGGGTGCGGTTTTCGCGCTGAGCGGTCCGATCTCCGTCTATGGCGGACCTCAGCAGCAAGCCGTACAGCTTGCCGAACAGCAGATCAACGACATCGGCTACCTTGGTGATGGCACAACCATTAGCTTCCAATTCGAAGACTCGACCGGCACGGCGGAAGGGGCGATCAACGCCATGACCAAGCTGGTCGAAGACGATCAAGTGCTCGCCGTGATCGGTCCGACGCTCTCCAACGAAGCGACCGCCGCCGTTCCGGTCGCGCAGGATGCCGGAACGTCCGTGCTCGCCGTCAGCAACACCGCCAGCGGTCTGCGCGCTCTGCTCGGCGATTACTATCACCGCGACAGCCTGCCGGAAGCGGTCGTCATCCCCGGCACGATTGAACAAGCAGCCAGCCTGCTCGGTCTGGAAAAAGTCGGCGTGCTCTACGGCAACGACGACGACTTCACCGTCAGCGGCTACGACGTGTTCGCCCAAGCGCTGGCGGACAACAACATCGAGGTCGTGGGCACCGAGACCTTCGCCAAGGGCGACGTGGACTTCAACGCTCAGTTGACCAACCTGATCAGCCAGAACCCCGACGCGCTGGTCGTCTCGGCGCTCGCCGCTGAAGCCGTCCAGATCATCAACCAGTCGCGGCAGTTGGGCTACACCGGACCGATCATCGGCGGCAACGGCTTCAACTCGCCCGCCGTACTCGCGCAGACGGCTGAGAACGCCGAAGGCTTGATCGTCGGTGGCGCGTGGAACTACGACAACCCGAACCCCAGCGCCAGCAGCGTGCAGTTCGCGCAGGCGTTCGAGGATGCTTACGGCAATAAGCCCGATCAGTTTGCGGCGCAAGCCTACACCGGTGCGTGGCTGCTGGCGACGGCAGCGCGCTGCGCCGACTCGGTCGACCATGCTGCGTTCAACGACGCGCTCGGCAGCATCAAGGACATGGAAACGCCGCTCGGCTCGTTCAGCTTCGACGAGAACGGCGAGCCGGTGCACCAGCCGATTGCCCAGATCGTGCAAGGCGGCAAGTTCGTCCCGCTGGCGTCGGTCATCAGTGGGTGATGTAACCTAAAGATCAGTGTGTAGGGGCGCAGCGCGCTGCGCCCCTACGGGCTATGGTTTGCGACGTAGGGGCGTTATAGGCTTGTGAAGCAAGCACAACGCCCCTACAAAAACCCAACGAACGTTTGATTTTCATCCGTAATCCGCATCGAAAACACGCTTCATGACAACCGGGCAGCAGCTACTTCAACAACTGATCAACGCGCTTTCATTGGGCACGATTTACAGCCTGTTCGCGCTCGGCTACGCGCTGGTCTTCAGCGTCTTGGGCTTGCTCAACCTCGCCCACAGCGCGATCTTCACCTCCGGCGCCGTGATCGGGCTGCTGCTGATCCTCGGCTTGAACGTGTCGGTGCCGGTCGCCTTCGTCGGCGCGATGCTGGGCGCGGGCGTGCTCGGCATCATTCTTGAGTTGGTTGCTTTCATGCCGCTGCGCCGCCGTAATGCGCCGCGCATCGCCCAGTTGATCAGCAGCATCGGCGCGGCGATCTTGATCGTCAACTTGGCGCAACTGCTGTTCCAAAACCTGTTCAACTCGACCGAGCAGTATTTCCCGCGCGGGCTGATCCCGGACACGCCGATCCAGATCACCGAAGGCGTCTCCGTCCAGCCGATCCGCCTGATCATCCTCGCCGTCTCACTGGTGCTGATGCTGGTATTGCAGTATCTCGTCAACCGGACGCGCATCGGGCGGCAGATGCGGGCGGTCGCTTTTAATCAACGCACCGCGCGCTTGCTCGGCATCAACGTGAGCCGGATTTACATCTTCACCTTCTTCGTCGCCGGGATGCTCGGCGGCGCGGGCGGCTTGCTCTACGGGCTGGCATTCGGGCGGGTGACACCCTTCATGGGACAGGACATCGCCCTCGTCGGCTTGACGGCGCTGGTGCTCGGCGGCATGGGCAGCATCCCCGGCGCGGTGATCGGCGGCTTTCTGGTCGCCATCTTCCAGACTTTCAGCGTCGTGATCGGCGGCAGCAGCTACCGTGATGCGCTGGTCTTCATCCTGTTTTTCCTGATCCTGCTCGTGCGCCCACAGGGATTGCTCGGTCAGCCAGAACAAAGCCGGGCGTGATCTCATGGACTTCTTCCGCAGTATCGGTATCAGCGAAACCGTCTTTCAGTTCATGCTCGTCGACGCGATTCTCGGCTTGAGCATCTACCTTCCCTTATATACGGGTATGTTCTCGCTGGCGAACGCCGGTTTCATGGCGATTGGCGCTTACGGCGGCGTGCTGATCACGCAGCAGTTGGGGCTGCCGCTGGGAGTCGGTTTGGTCGGCGGGATGATCGTCGCGGGCATCATCGCCATCCCGATCGGTCTGCCGGTACTGCGCCTGCGCGACATCTACCTCGCCATCGCGACGATCGGCTTCGGCGAAGTCGTGCGGATCGTGCTGCTCAACTTCGACGACATCGCCGGGAGCATTCAGACGGCGCTCACCGGCGAGACGACGCGCGTCGCCTTGATCAACGGCGCGCGGGGGATCAAGGGCATCCCCAAGACCACCGAGACGTGGCAGTTGATCCTGTTCCTGATCCTCGCCAGCTATTTCATCATCCGGCTGCATCGCTCGCGTTTCGGGCGGGCGATGGCGGCGATCCGGCAGGACGAGCGCGCCGCCGAGACGATGGGCATCAACACGGTCTACGTCAAGAACGTCGTCTTCATCCTCAGCGCGATGCTGGCGGGCGCGGCGGGCGTTTTCTCCGGTCACCTGACCCGGATCATCACACCGGGCGATTACGGTTTCAGCCAAGCGGTCGACATCCTCGCCTATGCGGTGCTCGGCGGGACGACGACCTTCATCGGACCGATTGTCGGCGGGCTGGTGCTGGGCGCGCTGCCGGAGGTCTTGCGCTTCTTGGCGCAATATCGCGGCGTGTTCAACGGCTTGGTGCTGCTGCTGGTGATCGTCTACGTCCCCGGCGGGCTGGTCAACCCGGCGGCGTGGAGTCGGCTGTGGCGACGGCTCCGAGGGCGAAGGCGGGAGGAACCCGCGCCAACGTAACGCTGACCCCACCCCCGCCCCCTCCCCGATTTCAGGGAGGGGAGAGTACACCGTCCGTTTAGAAGTATCGTGTGACGGGAAAGTGGAATGGGCGCGGCACACAGCGTCCCTAAAAGACGCAGGGGGCACTAAGGGACACTTTTAACTTTTGACTTTCTACTTTAACTGTTTTTGAGGCTTCTTTCGTGCTCGAACTCACCAACGTATCCCGGCAGTTCGGCGGCTTGCAAGCGATTGCCAACGTCAGCATGAGCATCGAACCGGGCAAAGTCACCGGCTTGATCGGTCCCAACGGCGCGGGCAAAACCACGCTGATCAACTGCATCAGCGGGCTGGATCACGCCACGGGCGGGAAGATCACCTTCGCAGGGGCGGACATCACCCACATGCTGCCGCACCGCATCACCGCGCTGGGCATCGCGCGGACGTACCAGAATATCCGCTTGTTCGGCGAGATGACCGCGCTCGAAAACCTGCTTAATCAGCCAGCACGCGCTCGGTCAGGCGACGATGGTCGAGTTGCTGGTGTTCGCGCCGCGCTACCGCCGCGAGGAGCAGCATCTCCGCGACAATGCCCTCACTTTACTCGAACGCTTCCACCTGACCGACCTCGCCGACGTAGCCGCCGGTACGCTCCCTTACGGCGATCAGCGGCGGCTGGAGATGGCGCGCGCGCTGGCGAGTGCGCCCAAGCTGATCCTGCTCGACGAACCGACCGCCGGGTATGAATCCGGTCGAGACGCACGAACTGGGCGAGCAGATCATCCGCCTGCGCGACGAAGGCTTGACCGTCCTCGTGATCGAGCACGACATGTCGCTGATCCAGCAGGTCTGTGACCGGATTTATGTGCTCAACTTCGGGCAGATCATCGCGCAGGGGACGCACGACGAAATCCGCCACAACCGGCAGGTGATCGAGGCGTATCTCGGCGAAGATGGGGGTGAAGCGCATGGCGTCGCTTGATAAATCGTCGCTTGATAAATCGTCGCTTTTTCAGTACACCGCTGCTTGAAGTCCACGATTTGCAGACGAGCTACGGCGCGATCAAGGCGCTGCGCGGGCTGTCGTTTGGGGTTGAGCAGGGGCAGGTCGTCAGCTTGATCGGCGCGAACGGCGCGGGCAAATCGACCACGCTCAACACCATCAGCGGCTTGCTCAAACCGACCGGCGGGCGGGTGATCTTCGCCGGACACGACATCACCGGCTGGCGCGCCGACCGCGTGACGGCGCTCGGCTTGATTCAGGTGCCGGAAGGACGGCAGATCATCGCGCCGATGAGCGTCTACGAGAATTTGATCATCGGCACCAAGAGCGACGCCAATCTCCAAGCCGACCTCGACGAGACCTTCGCCCGCTTCCCGCGCCTCTACGAGCGGCGCGACCAGAAGGCGGGCTTGCTCAGCGGCGGCGAGCAGCAGATGCTGGCGGTCGGGCGGGCGCTGATGATGCACCCGCGCTTGCTGATGCTCGACGAGCCGAGCATGGGACTGGCGCCGCTGATCGTCAACGAGATTTTCCGCATCATCGCCGACATCAAGGCGCAGGGCATCCCGATTTTGCTGGTCGAGCAGAACGCGCGCAAAGCCCTGCAAATCGCCGACTATGCCTACGTGCTCGAACGCGGGCAGATCGCCCATCAAGATCAAGCGGCAGCGCTTCAGCAGAACACCTCGGTGATCGCTGCCTATTTGGGGTAAGTAAAATGAGTAAGCGTGTTCCCGTAGTTCGGCAAAGATCGCTGCGGATGTTCCTGCCGCAGCTGATCGTCATCGCGGTATTGGTGTATGGTGTCGGATTCTTGCTCTATGCTCAGTTTGAGAGCTATGCCTTTCTCGTTGGCGCGGCGATTTTCTTTGTCTACGCCGCTGTTGTACGGCTCGTCGTTCCCAAATCACAGCGGCGAG
Source organism: uncultured Chloroflexia bacterium (assembly GCA_963727545.1). GTDB lineage: Bacteria > Chloroflexota > Anaerolineae > Aggregatilineales > Phototrophicaceae > Flexifilum. The sequence continues at coordinate 44,114 of CAVSGS010000018.1, read as the reverse complement.
GTATGAAACTCGTCCGGCAGGGCGAGTTTCGTCCGGCGATTGAACAATTCGAGCAGAGCTACGACTTCTTCTCGCGGCACGAGTGGATTGATCGCTATCGTTCAATCACCTTGCTCACACCTTCAGCCGTCAGTTATCGAGAGATCGCTTTGTTGAACATCGCTTACTGCTATTCTCAACTTGGCGAAGGGCAGCAAGCCAAAGTCTATTATGAACGGGCGCTCGCTGAATTCCCGGAAAGCGGGATGGCTGAGTCGGCATTAAATCTGATCAATTCAGTCAGCAAGGAATGACGGCTTTCCTTGCTGACGGAGTGGAAGGAGTCTGCCTTGCCCGCGACGATCCTCGAAATTAGCGACCGCAGCCGCACGCGCCTCAGCCAGATCAGCAGCTTGGACAATTTCACGACCACGCCCGACGGCAGCATCGACGCGGCGCAAATCGTCGACAACCCCGCCGTGAGCCTCTACTGCCTCGATCACGCTGCGCGGCAAGCGATTTTCGCGGAACTGCCGCCGGAGATCGACCTCGCGCCAAGCGCCGTTTTACTATCAAGCCCAGTTCGACCACGCCCAACGACTGATCGCCGTGCCCTATGCCGAGTTTCACCAGCTTGCGGAGCAAATCCCGCTCGACCTTTCGCGGCTGATCCTGATCCACAACATCGGGCGCTGCGGCTCGACGCTGCTCAGCAGCGCCTTCAACCAGCTTGACGGCGTGATCAGCTTCTCCGAGCCGGACGTCTTCGCCAATTTCGTCGCCCTGCGTCACGAGGATCGCGCGGAACTGATTCGACTGCTGCACAGCAGCTTGCGCTTCACCTTCCGTCCGGCGGTCGTCGGGCAGGCGACCAGCTACAGCCTCAAGCTGCGTAACCAGTGCATCGACCTGCTTGACCTCTATATGGAAACTTTGCCCGCCGCGAAGCACCTGCTGCTTTATCGCAGCCTGTTGGGGTGGGTTTCCTCACTGTATGGCTTGTGGCGGCGGCATAATCGAGCGGAAAGCCCGCCGATCAGCCGCGAGGAAGCGCTCAACTGGCAGGCAGCTTACTACAACCGCGATCCGGCGGCGCTGGAGCGGTTCTACGACCCCGCCATCCCCAGCTACACGACCGAAATGGCGCTCGCGGTCGGCTGGCTGATCATGATCGATCGCTGTTTCGAGTTATCCACGCAGGGATTCCAGCCGCTGACGCTGCGCTACGAAGACCTCAACGCCCAGCCGGAGCGCGTTTTGATGGCGGTATTCGAAGCTTGCGGGCTGCCGAGCAGCGACGTGCCGACTGCGCTGCAGGCGTTCGCCCGCGACTCGCAGGAGAACACCAAACTGGCGCGCGGCGACGCGCACAGTGGCAATCAATTTCAGCTTCCCGGCGACGCCGTTGTATCGGATTCAAGCGCTTTTGGACCGGCAGCCGACTATCCGTCGATCCGATTTCGTGCTGCCGGGTACGCTGAGGTTCGACTAGACGCTGCGTGTTCCAGCCGGTAAATTTCTCAACCGGGCGCAGCACGCTGCGCCCCGACAAAACCCCACGCTTCAGCGCTGATTACTGGTCGAACAAAGCGCTAAGTTGACACCAAGATTTCGCTGATCAGCAGCATTTGATCGGCGATGCGCTTGAGATCGTCGCGCAAGCCGTCCTGCGACTCGGTGCCGTAGAAACTGGCTTCAAACGACGCGCGGTCGTCCCACTCGGCGATGGTCATAAAGCGGTAGGTCGGCTTAGCGCGCGGGTTGTCGAGCGTCCACTCGGCATCGACGCGGGCGAAATCGGTGTGAATCACGCCATCCATGCCCGCGTTCTGGGCTTGATGCTCGCCCAAGCGCCACTGCAAAAACTCGGCTTCGTCGCTGCCCGGCGGCAAGTTGTAGAGAATCGTCAAACGGATCACGGCAGTATCTCCATTAGCAACGCAATCAGCCGGTAGCATAGCGCACGCGCGCTGATTGGGTTAGACCCGCTCGGCGCGAACGCCCATCCCCTCGATCACGCGGATCGCGTTGGCGATGCCGTCTTCGCCCCGGATGTTCGCGCCGACGGTCTCGGCATTCCGCTGGATCGCCGGGTCGGTCGTCACCTCATGGATCGCGGCAGCCAGTTTCGCCGCCGTCAGCTGCTTCTGCGGGATCGGCTGGCTGCCGACGCCCAGCTTGTAGACGCGCTCTCCCCAGAACGGCTGGTCAGCGATGAAGGTGCAGATCACCGTTGGGCGACCGGCGCGCAGCCCCGCGGCGGTCGTCCCTGCGCCGCCGTGATGGACGACCGCCGCGACCCGAGGAAACAGCCAATCGTGCGGCGCTTGGTCGATCTTGAAGATCGTCTCCGGCAGTTCGTCCGCTTGGAGACCACCCCACCCGGAGGCGATGATCCCGCGCACGCCCGCTTGCAGCAGCGCATCGACGACGATCCGCGCCAAGCGCTGCGGATCGCGCCCCGCCATGCTGCCGAAACCGACGTATACCGGCGGATCGCCCGCGTCGAGGAAGGCTTGCAAATCAGCGGGTGGCTGCCAATCCGCGCCTTGATCGAGGAACCAGTAGCCGGTCAGATGAACGTGATCGCCCCAATCATGCGGGCGCGGCAGGACGTACTGACTGATGTTGTGCAGCACCGGGCGCGGCTGACCATCAGGCTGAACCAGCGGGAGCGCCGCATTCTTCGCCTTGTCGAGACCGAGCGTCTCCTGCCGGAACTCGTTCGCCATGCCGTTGTAGACGCTGTAGCCCTTGTTGATCAACTGGTAGCCGAGCAGGTGATACCAGCTTCCCAGCGGTAGATCAGGCAGCCCGATCACCGGGTAATCGCCGGTCGGGACGATCACCGGGGCGGGCACCGCCAGCAGCGCCGGGATCCCCAGTTTTTCGGCGATGTGCGCGCCGCCGAGCGCTTTCGGGTGGAAGATCACGAGGTCGGGATCCGCCGTCTTGCGCCGCCGCCCACTGCTCCTGCATCGCTTGCCGGTTGATCACGTTCGCCTGCTTCATCAACTTCATGGTCGTCTTGATCGCGCCGAAGACGCCGACGGTATCGTCAATCGCCGCGCGCCCCTCGGTCGAGTCGAGCAGATCCAAGAAGTCGTTGCTCATGTAGCCGTAGTGCAGCCCCTGCTCAGTAATAAAGGATTCAAAGCGCTCGCAGGTGCAGACCGTGACGGTGTGCCCTCGCTCGCTCAGTCCCTTGCCCAGCGCCACGTAAGGCTGAACGTCGCCGCGCGAGCCGAGTGTGACGATAAAAATGTTCATCAGTTTGCTCCCCCCTCGTTCTTGGAAGTTTCCTGCTCTTCGAATTGTTGGCGCGTCCCTTCGAAAATCTGCCGGATGATCGCTTTGCCCGCGTCTCGATTGCCGCCACCTTCCGGCGTCAGCGCCCGATCCATGAAGTCGGCGATACCCGCGATCAAGTCCTCAATCGACGGCGCTTCCGCTGCCCCCGTGATCTCATCCATGCCGACCAAGCCGTAAGCCAGCGAGTTCATGATGTGGACGATGACCTTCGGATTCAGTTCCGGGCGAATTGCCCCGGCATCCTGCATCAGCTGGACGAATTCGAAGCGCGGGGAGGGGCGATTATCCGCTTGGAAGCTCTGAAAGAAATTGCCCGGTTTGCGCAGGTAACTGCCGAAGACGTGGCGGTCGCGCTTGAACAGCGACGCCATGAAGGGCGTGTCGTTCAGCGCGTGGAGCATGTTCTTGTACATCCCGGCAATCGTGCCGCCGTCGGGGTCGGCTTGGACGCGATCGTGCCAGTTTTCGGCGAAGGCTTGCATCTCGCGGATGATCAAGCCTTCCAGCAGCTTATCTTTACTGGCAAAGTGCAGATAAATCGTCCCCTGACTCACCCCGGCGTCGTGGGCGATGTCGCTGACCGCCGTCTTGTCGTAGCCGTAATGCGCGAAGAGATTTGCCGCCGCGTCGAGGATGCGCTGCTCGCGGGCTTTGGTGTCGGTTTTTGCCATCGTTGTCCTTTCTTGTGATTCTATGACTGATTATATCAAATTAGTCATAGAATACTGCAAGCCAATGTTTGCAGTCAAGCATCAGCCGGTGATTCGCTGCTATCGGTCGAATGCTGTCAGCATGAACTTTTTGGGTAGGCTGACCAAAAAGCGCGAAACCAGCGGACTGAACACCGCGCCAGCACGCTCGACTTTGGTAATTTTTCCTAGCTGCGCGTTCAATTTTGGTAACTTGCACAAATCATTCGCGAATTGTTGGGCAAAGTGCAGAAAACCTTGCTCACAAAGTGCCGGATTGCCTGACCGATTGGAATATATAGACAATTACAGGGTTTTAATCTTTAGAGTTTATTGATGTTCAATCGACTTGTTGGGTCACGGTAGAGTATTGCCACTGTCCGCAAAGCTTGTACATAAGTGACAAAATCCGGCATCAGGGGGACTCAGCTATGAGAAGACACAATCGTTTGCTGCGGCGCTTACTCGTGCTCGCTGTGGCTACGGTCTGTTTTGCCGCTTTCGGCATGCACAGATCATTCGCCCAAGGCGACGTCACCGCTCCAACGATGGACGACATCACGTCGTTGTCGCTAGCCGTCGATACAACGTGGGTACTGCTCACGGGTATGTTGGTGTTTTTCATGCAAGCGGGTTTCGCGCTGTTGGAAGCGGGCTTGATCCGCCAGACCAGCGTCGTCAACGCGTTGCTGGAAAACTTCATGGACGCCGGATTGACCGCGCTCTGTTGGTGGTTGGTGGGTTTCGGACTTGCCTTCGGCACTGACGCTGGCGGTTTAATCGGAACCTCGTTGTTCGCCCCCGGCATGGGTGCGATGAGCACGTCCTTCGGTTCGGTCGAAATGTTGACGTTCTTCTTCTTCCAGTTCGCCTTCGCCGCGACCGCCAGCACGATTGCAACCGGCGGTATGGCAGAACGTACCGACTATATCGGCGACGTCATCTACAGCGGGTTGATCGCACTGATCATCTACCCGATCGTCGTCCACTGGATTTGGGGCGGCGGCTGGCTGGCACAGGCTGGTTTCCAAGACTTCGCTGGCAGCACGGTCGTGCACACGGTCGGCGGCGTAATTGCACTATTCGGTGCGTGGATGCTCGGACCCCGTCCGGGGCGTGTTTGGGGCAGCCCACCCCCGGCGCACAACATGGGCTTCGCGGTTATCGGCACGATGATCCTGTGGTTCGGTTGGTACGGCTTCAATCCCGGTTCGACGCTCGCCGTTAGCGGTGGCGCGACGGGTCTGGCGGCGCTGGTGACCGTCAACACGACGATGGCAGCCGGTGTTGCCGCACTCTCAGCGATGTTCTTCGTCTTCTTCCGCAAGGGTAAATGGGACCTCCCGGCGACGCTCAACGGTTCGCTGGCGGGCTTGGTGGCAATCACCGCCTCCTGCGCCTTCGTTGATACGTGGGCAGCCGTCCTCATCGGCGCGATTGCCGGAGTCCTCGTCATCGTCGTCGCTGACCTCGTGGAAGCGATCAAGATCGACGACGCCGTCGGCGCGTTCGCGGTACACGGAGCCTGCGGTATCTTCGGTACGCTGTCGATTGGTCTGTTCGGCGAACCCAACCTCACCCTGACCGGGCAGGCGGGTCTGCTGACCGGCGGTGGCATTGATATGCTGATCACGCAAGCAATCGGTTCGGCGTCGGTCGTGGCGTTCGTCGGGGTCTGCTCGGTGGCGATGTTCCTCGCGCTCAAGGCAGTTGGTCGCCTGCGCGTCAGCCCGAAAGCGGATGCGATCGGCATCGACTTCTACGAGCACGGTGCGAGCGCTTGGCCCGACGTCCTGCCCTTCCCCGGCGACGACGACATTGCCGCTGCTGCTGCTCGGGGCGCAACGGCTCCTGCCGCTGGCGACTAAGCTCTAGCTACCTTATCCTTCAGCAACGTGGGCGGCGCGCAATGCGCCGCTCTTTTTGTTGCCTAAATGGTCAAGCCAGTTTTTGGGGCAGATTTTCTCGTGGAGGGGCGCACCGCCGTGCGCCCCTCCGCTGACAAATCCCGCTCAGATTCGTTATTCATAACTCCCGTTAAAGTTAGCCCTCGAAGCTGGAGCGCGACCACGGCAGCGTCATCACGTCGCCGTCCAACGACAGCACCGTCGTCGATGCCCAGACCGTCGAGTTACCCGGCAGCAGCAGTTGCACCCAATCGCCTTTGCCATTGCGACCGATTGCCGTCACCGGGAGTCCGGCGGGCGCAGCGCCAATCGAGGTATAGCCCTCGGCGGGACCCGTGCGCAGATTCGCGCCGGTCGCCGCCGTGATCGTCCCGGTGATCGGCTGGTCCAGCATGAAGGTCAATTCGAAACCGTTGGTCCAGCGCGGCACCAATTCGACAAAGGTGTTGCCGGGCTTGAAGTCGAGCGTGTTGCCCGCCAGATCGGTGTAAGTCAGCGGATCGGTACGCTGGGCGCGATGCCACTCGCCCTCGACGTACTGACCATCGCGGAGCAGGAAGACGCGCCCGCTGTTGATCAGCGGCACGCTGAAGGCGTAATCGCCGGGACCCCAGTAATTCTCGCTGACGAACGGCTGCTCGATGTGATCGGCTTCGAGCACGAGCACGTTCGCCGCGCTGATCTGCTCGCCGCTGGTGGCGTCCATGTGGGGCGCGCCATCCTGCGAGCGCAGCCAGCGCCCGCTGGCAGCGTCGTAATCCCACGTGACTTCGGTCTGCCGGTAGGCGACTTGGATTTCGCTCAGCGCAGTGCCACCGCTCGGCGCGGCTTGGTCGAACGCCATGCCGTAGATCGGTTCGGGCGTCGTGTCGCGCCCCAGCTGATCCGCCAGATCGCGCAGGGCGGTGGTGTCACCGTAGAGCGTGTGCTCGTAGGCGAGGGTTTTGCTAGGGAAGCGGCACAACGCCGGACAGGGACCGGTCACCGCCCGCGAGAGCGCGACCGAGTCGCCGCGCAGAATGTCGAGCGTGCCCTCCGCCATGCCGGAGTAGGCGAACAGCGCCCGATAAATCCGCACGAGGTCGAAATCGACCAGCCGCGAACTCCGCACCGGTCCGAGGTGATCGACGTCGCTGCTCAGGTAGATGGCGGCGAAGCGGGTCACGCCGCCGGAGAGCAGATGCTCCCAAACGATGTCCGCCTGCATCAACCCGGACTGCGGGCGGATCTCCGGCGGATAGTTGTCGATTTTGACGATCAGCGGGCGGCGGTTGAGGTTGTCCGGCTGATCGACCGTCAGCCCGGTCAGCGGATTGACGCCCGGCGGGTAGCTGTCGGGACCGACCGACATCCTGCGCCTGAGCGACGTTGACCGCTAAAATAAACAGGGTGCAAAATAACAGCAGCTTTCTCACGATGGATTCGCTCCTCAGTCTGTGGCGGAATAGTTTGGAGTTCGGAAGGCGATCAACCGGCAAGCGCGTCAAGACGACAGGTCGAACTGGGGCAATGGTCGCCGCGACGAGCATACCTGCACATACAGCCGCGAACTCGTTGTATTAAGGACACGATCGTCAATAGTAACACCTGCTTGCGCGGGTTGCAGGTTTTCATCGCCAGCACGTAACACCCTTTTTACAGATCGCTTACAGGCGGTTCACATCGCCGCGAACTCTAGCAACATCTCGCCCCTATGCTGTTCGCATGGATTTGTGAGAACTGAGGAGGGAAGTTCCATGAAGCGATTCACGATTTTGTTGGCGACGGTACTGGCATTGTTCGCAATCGTTGGCGCGGCGAGCGCGCAGCCTGACGCTCAAACCTGTACGGCGACGGGATCGCCGGTCAGCACGACCTACACCGAAGACCAAATCAACAGCACGTTCTGGGTGACCAACCCGGTCAACCGCAACGTCAGCAACGTCTACGTTGACCTGATGCCGGGGCAGGTCGCCGGGCAACTTGCCGGACAAGTTGCCATCAACGAGACCTATACGTATCGCACCGGCGGCGGCACCCAGACCGCCGCCGTGATCGCCGTGCTCGCGCCCTTCGTCAGCAACGGGCGGGTGCAGTGGACGGTCGTCTCGATCACGGCGGACGGGCAGCCCGCCTCGGACGCGATCATCGAGCAGGTCAACGCCGCGCTGATGACCTCGTGGCGGCGCTGGATCGCCGATCAAGCGCCGGTGGGTCACTTCAACGACGTGACCATCACCGAGAACGACATCACCTATACCTACGTTCCTTGGGATCGCGGCTGCGTCGTGGACGCACTGAGCGAAGCCGATATCTTCGTCACCGCCGAACCGGGCAGTGGAGTTGTTGCCGTCACGGTCACCGAGGCGCAGATCAACGCCAGCTTCGCCGTGACCAATCCGGTCAATCGCAACCTCTCCGACGTCTACGTCGATTTGCAGCCCGGTCAGGTCGTGATCACGGCGACTTACACCGCGCGGGCGCGCGGCGGACAGCAAAGCGCGGTCATCGCGGTCGTGCTGACGCCGACGGTCAGCAACGGGCGGGTCGAGTGGAACGTCGTCTCGGCGACGGCGAACAATCAATCGGTGTCAGCCGAAATCATTAACCAGATCAACGCCGCGCTCAACGCCTCGTGGCGGCGCTGGATCGCCGGGCAAGCGCCAACGGGTCGCGTCAGCAGCGTGACCATCAGCGACAGCGAGATCACCTACCACAACTAACTGTTTACCTCAGCCCGAATCATTATCGTAGGGGCACGATATATCGTGCCCCTACACCCGCGCTACAAGGGAAACTTGACCGTGACGCCGTCTTTCTGCGCCCGGTAAATCGCCGTGAACAGTTCGACCACCGCCCGCCCGTCGCGCCCGGTCACCAGCGGATCGCGGTCGTCGCGGATCGCTTGCAAGAAGTCCTCGATCTGCAAGCCGATGTAATGCATCGTCGGGTCGATTTGGGCGAAGCGGGCGCTGTCTTCATCCAGCCAGCGGGCGGGCAGCGCTTCCTCGCCGGGGATCGTCCACAGATCGTTGCGCGGCGGCGCGCCGATGCTCGTCATCCCGGCGATGAACATCGAGCCGCTCTCGGTCTGCACGCCGACCGACGCGCCGTTCGATCCATGCACGTGGACGTGACCGTACAAGCCGGGGTTCTGCGAATTGCTGACGACGATGCTGCCGAGCGCTCCGCTCCTGAAGCGGATCGCGGCGACGGCGGTATCCTCGACCTCGATGTAGGGGTGGTTCAGGTTCGCCCACATGCCGCTGACCTCGGCGATCGCGCCCATGTACCAGAGCAGCAGATCAAGCTGGTGCGGCGCTTGGTTGACCAGCACGCCGCCGCCCTCGTCCGCCCACGTCCCGCGCCACGCATCCGACTCGTAGTATTCTTTGCTGCGCCAACCGAGCATCGTGACCGTCGCCAGCACCGGCTGACCCAGCTTGCCCGCGTCGATGGCGGCGCGCAGCCTTCGCGCCGGTTCGTACCAGCGCCGCTGGCTGATCACGCCCAGCTTGACGCCCGCCTTGATCCGCCGCGCCGATCATCGCGTCGCAGTCCGCCAGCGACGCCGCCAGCGGCTTCTCGACCAGCACGTGCGCGCCGAGTTCTGCCGCCAGCACCGCCGACTCAACGTGTGCCGGATGCGGCGTGCAGACGATCACGGCTTGGACGCCTTCGCTCCGGATCATGGCGGCGAGGTCATCATAAGCCGCGATGCCGTACTGCTCGGCGAAAGCCGCTGCTTTCGCGCGATTTCGCCCACCGACCGCGACCAACTCGCCCAGCGCCGAGTTGCTGAAGCGCCCGCGCGTGCAGATGCGCGACTTTGCCGTAACCGATCAGCGCGGTTCGAATCATATAGCGTCTCCTTTAGAGCGTAGTTGAATGTTTCGCATTCTCGCGTAGGGGCGAGGCATGCCTCGCCCCTACAACCACGCCACCACGAGAACGCGAACGATTTTTCGCCTAAACCTCAGTTGGCTTGCTGGGAAACACCCTTTCCTACATACCCGCAGAGGGGTGCTACACGTCCAGCAGCAGCGGCAGGTCGAGCGCCCACGCGCGATAGAGGGCGTAGAAGAAGGCTTTCAAGTCGGCGATGGTCTGGTCGTCCGCCTCGCTCGGCTGCAGCTGGAACGGATAATCGCGCCCGATCTCGTCCGCTGATAGCTGCCGGTTCATGATCTGGACGATCTGTCCGGCGTCGACCTCGCGCGAGATCGCCCCAAAGATCAGCAGCACGATTCCGGCGTGCGCGGGCTGGATGTCGCCGAGCAGGAACAGCAGCTCGAAGGCCTGATTCGCCGTGAAGACGAACTCGACCAGATCGCGCCCGGCGACGCGCCGTTCCTCGAAATAGGTCGGATCGGCGCGCAGCGGCGCGACCGACTCGCCGGTGTAGTTCAATTCCTTGCACGCCTCTGACGCAGCAGCAGCCAGACCAGCGGCTCGTCGATCCCCGGCAGCCGATCCAGCAGCCAGCGCTCCGCCCGCGCCGAGATCGGGTACTGGATGAAGCCGACGCAGCCGAACGGAACTCCGCGCACGTTGGCGGGGCAGCCAGCGCAGTAGTCCGCCAGCGGGTCGAGTTCGGCGGCGCGGTCGAGCATGTCCTGCACGACGACCACCTGCGTTTCCTCGACGCCTTCGAGCGTCGTCCGCGTCATCTCGAAGCCCATTTCGCTCGGCGGGCGCTGATCGCCGTTCTCGCGGAACAACTGGATCACGGTCGCGGCGCGGTCGCGCGCCTTGAGCCGGTCGAGGATGCCGTCGGTGCCCAGCGTCTCTTTCGGGACGCAGCCGTAATCAATCACGTAGTCAATTGCCATGGGCTTTTCCTTCGGAATGCTGCCATTCGTCGCGCAGGAGCGCGAAAATCAGGGTATCGCGCAGGCTGCCATCGGGGGCACGGGATTCGCAGCGCAGCTTCGCTTCCTGCACGTAGCCCGCCCGCCGCGCGACGGCGGCGCTGCGTTCGTTGCGCGCGTCGCAGCGGATCTCCATCCGCTCCGCCCCTAACAGCTCGAAAGCGAATTTCGTGATGCCGTTGACCGCCTCGGTGATGTAGCCCTGCCCCTGCAAGCTCGTCCGCACCCAGTAGCCGATCTCGAAGCGCGGCACGTCCCAGTCGATGCGGTGCAGTCCGCTGTTGCCGACGTAGCAGCCATCGCTCTTGCGAAAGAGCGCCAACGGTAAATCCTCGCGGTTGCGAAAGCGCAGCGCCGATTCGCGGGCGAAGGTTTCCGTCTCGGCGACCGACTGGAGAGTCTGCGCCCAAGGCATCCACGGGCGTAATTCGTCGATCAACTCGCTGATTGCTTCGTGGATTACGCGACCATCGTTCGGCTGAAGGGCGACGGATCAGCAGGCGCTCGGTTTCAAACTGATCGGGAAATTTCGGGTAATGACGCACAACGGACATCGGCAGCTCGCTTTACGTGAAGATGAAACCACAAACCATTCAATCGGCGAATCTTCGTTTGTAGGGGCACGATATATCGTGCCCCTACCCGGAATTATTATCCCCATTATTCAGGTTACTATACAGCAGACCCCCAACCCGATCACCCGCGCCGGAACAGGTGATCGACCCGGTTGGGCAGCACCCAAACGATCGGCACGAGGATGTCGATCACGATGCTGAGTTCGACGTTGAGCAGCGACACCAGTATGGCGATGAAGTAGAGCAGCGGCGGCGTCAAAATGCGCCGGTAGACGATGCGGCGGACGTGCGGCTCGATCACGTGGCTGAGCAGGTGACTATCGCGGGTGGCGTACCACCAGTGCACGAACAGCATCACCCCGGTCAGGATCAGGTTGAGGTTGTAGACGACGATCGCCAGCGGCTGCTGCCCGTAGCGCGAAAAAACGCCCGCCGAGAAGGGCAGCAGCGCCACGCACATCATGAACAGGATGTTGATCCACAACAGCACCCGGTCGGCGCGGCGGATGTAGAAATACTGGTTGTGATGCCCGACCCAGAACACGCCGAGGATCACGAAGGTGATCACGTAGCTGAGCAGGTTGGGCGCGAGCAGCGAGAGCGCGCTCGCCAAGCCAACCTGATCGACTTCGGCTTGCAGCGGGACGTGGATGTCGAATACCAGCACCGTCATGACGATGGCGAACACGCCGTCGACCAGCGTCTCGATTCGCCCGGTCGTGATCGCCGACGACATGCGGTTAATTTCGCTCGTTTCAGACGATTCTTGTGGTTGAGTCATAGCCTCTGCTTTAGCACCAACTAGGGAACGCGATCATTGTACAAGTGAACTGATTTATCCGCGATCTACCTGAACAAAGTGTACGAAAATTAATTGACTTTTTAGGACATAGTGTAGAATATAAGTAGAGTCCATCACCTTGAGTAAAGAGAAAAAGCTCATGTTCATCGGTATCCCCAAAGAAGTCAAAGATAATGAATATCGCGTCGCCCTGCCGCCCGGCGGCGTCCGCGAACTGGTGCGCCACGACAACCACGTCGTCGTCGAGACCAACGCCGGAATCGGCAGCGGCTTCACCGACGATGAGTACGTCAAAGCGGGCGCGACCATCGCCCACAGCGCCGAGGAAGTTTGGCAGCGCGCCAACATGATCGTCAAGGTCAAGGAGCCGATTCCGAGCGAGTATCCTTTCCTGCGCGACGACCTGATCCTGTTCACCTACCTGCACCTCGCCGCCAACGAAGAACTGACCCACGCGATGGTCGACAGCGGCGTGACTGGCATCGCCTACGAGACGGTCGAACTCGCCAACGGGCATCTGCCGCTGCTCCAGCCGATGAGCGAAGTCGCCGGACGGATGTCCACGCAGATTGCGGCGCAGTACCTCGAACGACCGGAAGGCGGGCGCGGCATCCTGATGGGCGGCGTCCCCGGCGTGCGTCCGGCGCACGTCGTGATCCTCGGCGGCGGCACGGTCGGCACCAACGCCGCGCAGATCGCGCTGGGGATGGGTGCGCAGGTGACGCTGCTCGACATTAACACCGAGCGGCTGCGCTACCTCGACGAAGTGCTGCACGGTCGGCTGACGACCGTCTATTCCAGCGAGACCAACGTCAGCGAAGCGCTCCGCACCGCCGACGCCGTGATCGGCGCGGTGCTGGTGACGGGTGCGCGCGCGCCGCGACTGGTCACCCGCGAGATGCTTGCGCTGATGCCGTACCACAGCGTGATCGTGGACGTGGCGGTCGATCAGGGCGGCTGCGTCGAGACGACGCACCCGACCACCCACAGCGATCCCACCTATTTTGTCGACGACGTGCTGCATTATGGGGTCGCCAACATGCCGGGGGCGGTGCCGCGCACATCCAGCTTGGCGCTCTCGAACGCGACGCTGCGCTATGCCCTCAAGCTGGCGAGCGGCGATCTCCACGCCGTGCTCGACGCCGATCCCGCGCTGGCGAAGGGTCTGAACATCTATCAGGGACAGGTCGTGCATCCGGCGGTCGCCGAGACCTTCGGGATGCCGCTGGTGGCGTTTAGCGCGTAATTTACCGATTACCTCACCCCCTAACCCCCTCTCCATTGCATGGAGAGGGGGAGCTAAGCGAAGCGCAGCGGGGTGAGGTCAGCTTTCCCACACAATCACGCCATCGCCGCGCTGTGCGCTCGACCAGATGCCGCGAGTTCGACTCCGGCTTGGCGCGATCCGGCAGCGCGAGTTCGACGAACGGCTCCGCCTCGGTGAAGCCGACCCGCCGCGCCAGCGCGATTGATCCGGCGTTGGTGTCGTCGGTATCCCAGACCGGCAGCAATCCCCGTTCGAGCGTCGCCGCGACGAAGCACGCGCTGACCAGCGTCGCCAGCCCTTGACGACGAAACGGCGGCTCGGTCGCCACGTTGATCAGCGCGTGCTGGCGGCTGACCGTGATCGCCGTGATCGTGCTGGCGATCGCGCCTCTCATTAGCAGCGCGTAGCCGTAGCCGTGCGCCGCGTAAGCTTCGTAACTGCCCCAATCGTACAGGATGAACGGGACCGGATAGCACTCCCGGTCGAGCCGCTCCGCCAGCGCCCGATCCACCGGGACGATGCTGGCGTCGGCGGGCAGGTGCGCGCGCCAGTCGATCAGCGGCGTGCCCGGCTGCCATTGAAAATTGCGCCGCCCGATGATTTCCAGCGGTAGATCGCGCAGCAGGGTGGTTTTCCAAGCCGCATTCAAGGGCACGTAGCCATAAAACGAGCCGAACACCTCAGCTTCGGCGGGCGCGTCGCTGATGAAGCGGCGCAGCGCCGGATCGACCGCGCCCGCCGGATAATACTCGTAGCTCCGGCACAGCAGCGCGGCGGTCGGTGTGACTGGATCGTCGACGAAAAGGCGCGCAGCCTGCACTCCCTCGAAAACCGAGGCGTAGCAGGGCTGGTCAAAGCTGGCATGCTGATACAGATGAGCAGCGCGCCCGAACTGGTCGCGCGGAAGTTCGTAAATGGTGTTCAATTGTCCTCACTCCATTGCTAGCGATTAGCTTTTAGCGGTTAGCGATTAGCAAAAACTAAAGCACTCTATCGGTCGATAGAGTTGGCGCAGCAGCGGATGCCAGCGAGCGCTGGCTAGAGGACTTGTAGTGGTTGGCAGTTTATCATGCGCCTATTGTAGAAAAATGTGCGCGCCTTGTCCATGCCCCGGATGGTATGCCTGAAGCGCCGCGAACTTGCGGTACACTAGTGCGCTGCTGCAATTCGCCTCTGAAGTCATTCGTTTTGGTCCCAAATCGCTTGCTTCACGGGCTTGTCGATTCTCAGGTAGGCAAGCGTGATTGAACTCGTCAACATTTTTATCAACAACATCGCGCCGGTATTGATCGTCGCGGGAGTCGGCTACCTTGCCGGACGCCGCTTCAAGATCGAATCCGCGTCGCTCGCCAAGCTGATCTTCAACGTCTTTTCGCCCGCGCTGGTTTTCTACTCGCTCTACACCAACCAGATCGAGGGGCACGAGTTCGGGCTGCTGTTCCTGATGATCGTCCTCTATCAATTGGGCGTCGCGGCGCTGAGCTACCTCGTGCTGACGCTGCGCGGCGTGCCCAAAGTCCAGCGGGCGTCGGTCATGCTCGGCTCGTTCTCGATGAATACGGGCAATTTCGGGCTGTCGGTGGTCTCGTTCGCCTTCGGCGAGGCGGTGCTGGCGCGCGCGGTCGTCATCTACATCAGCAACACGATCATGAACTACACCTTCGGCGTGTTCGTCGCGTCGAGCGGGTCGCGCCCGCCGCACAAAGCACTGCTCAACGTCCTGCGCGTCCCGGCGTTCTACGCGACCGTCATCGCCTTCCTGCTGCTCGGCTTCCACGTCGCGCTGCCGGAGCCGATTTTCCGCTCGGTGACTGTCCTCAAGGACGCGGCGATCCCGTCGATGCTGGTGCTGCTCGGCTTGCAGATGAGCCAATCGCTGCGCGTTTCGCGCCCGGCGCTGGTGAGCACCGGCGTCCTGCTCAAGCTGGCGGTTGCGCCGCTGGTCGGGTTGGGGCTGGCGCTGCTGTTCCAACTGGACAACCTCTCGGCGACCGCGCTGATCATGCAGACGAGTATGCCCGCCGCCGTCCTGACGCTGATCTTGGCGAAGGAATACAAGCTCGACGAGGCGCTGTCGCTCAACCTGATCATGGTCTCGACGCTGGTCAGCCCGTTCACGCTGTCGGTGATCATCCTGCTGCTGCAAAAAACGTTCATGGCGATGTAGGGGGCGGGTCTCCGCTCCATTAGGAGACCCGTTACGCTCATTCCGGCAGGCTGTTGAGGACGCGCTTCATATTCTCACGGTAGAGGCGAAAGGCGGCGCGTCCTTCGTCGGTGAAGGTGAACAGCGTGCGCGGTTTCTTATCAACAAATTCCTTCTTGAACTCGAACGTAGCCGGCTTCTTCCAACTTGCTCATGTGCGAGGAGAGATTGCCGCGCGTCAAGCCGGTTTCGCGCATCAGGAACAGGAAATCTGCGCTGGCGACCACGTACAGATACGACATCAGCATGAGTCGGGTCGGTTCGTGGATGATCTTGTCGATGTCGGCGAACAGCTGCGGATCGGTCGTGTCTTTAGGCATTGTCGCTGACCTCGTCCAGCACCGGGTTAGCGCGCAGAAATCGCGTGAAGCGCAGCACGCCGCTCGGCAGCAAGATCGCCGCCATCAGCGCGAAGTAGAGCAGCCAGCGCGCGACCGGATCGTCCTGCAGCGAGCAGCACGCCCCGTTCGGCGATCAGGGTGACGCCAGCCGCCGCGATCGAATACAGCCCGAAGACGTAATAGCGCGTGATGCCATAGTAGGCGGCGGCATAGAGGAACACCGCCCCGAACAGCAGCCCCAGCAGCAGCGCCAACTGCTCGAAGAGCGCGACGACCGGTAGGAAGGGCTGCTGAAACACCAACGCCAGCAGCGTGACGATCAGCAGCCCGATCCCCATGAGACTCGAAACCACCAGCGCCCCCCGGATCAAGCGCTGGTTTTCTGCCGATACCAGCTCGGCGTAGCCGATGCGCGGATGGGTGTAACGTCGTCGCAGCGGAGTCAGCAGCAGCGGCAGCAGGACGGCGGGAATCCCGATCAGGAAGAACAGCGTCACGTCGAGAAAGACGTCCAGCGCGACGAGAATGGCGGCGGTGGCGAAGCCGATGCCCAGCAGCAGTTCGAGTAAGCCGTCTTGCGTCACCGCCCGGTAAGCGCGTCGCCGGATTGCGCCGAGGTCGTAATCACCGACTTTTTGCGACATCATTTGCCCCTTAGGTCTCGTAAACTTGATTTCAATACAGACTAGTTTGCAATGCAAACTTACTTTTACAGCATACAATGAAGTCGCGGCACCTGTCAAGACGTTCACCATCGGCGGGGGCAAATTCATCACCGATTGCAAATCACGAGCGTTCTGACTATCATTGGACGAAAGTTGAATGTTGAAAGAGGATAGAATGACCGATGCAGCGGTAGAGAAGCAGACCGGCGCCGAAGACATCCTGTGGAATTTGTCGATCTTCTACGACAGCGCCACTGACCCGGCAATTCAGCAGGATTTGGATCGCCTGTTACAGCTGGCGGATGAATATGCAGCCAAGTATCGCGGGCGGGTCGCTCAGCTTGACGCCGAGGAGATGGTCGACGCGCTGATCGAGGAAGAAGCGATTGAGGACTTCGCCGGGCGAATCGGCTCGTTTGCCTTCCTCAACTACGCCACCGACACGGCTGATCCCAAACTCGGCGCGCTCGTCCAGAAGATCACCGAGTACAACGCCCAGTTGAGCCAAAAGCTGATGTTCTTCCAGTTGGAATGGAAAGAGGTTCCCGACGAGCAGGCGCAGAAGCTGCTGGCGGATCCGACGCTCGGCAAGTACAAGCATCCGCTCGAAGCCGACCTGCGCTACAAACCCTACACGCTCAGCGAGCCGGAAGAACAGATCCTCGTCGAGAAATCGGTCACCGGTAACAGCGCGTGGATGCGCCTGTTCACGCAGATCACCAGCGCGCTGCGGTTCGACTACGACGGCGAACAACTCACGCAGTCGCAGGTGCTCGCCAAGCTGCACGATCCCGACCGCGAGGTACGTCTCAAAGCCGCCGATGCCCTGACCGCCGGGTTGAAATCCCGCTCGATGGAACTGACCTTCATCTTCAACGTGATCGTCGCGGATAAAGCGTCGGACGACCGGCTGCGCGGTTACAAAGAGTGGATTTCGTCGCGCAACCTGTCGAACAAGTCGCCGGATGAAGTGGTCGAGGCGCTGATCAAGGCAGTGACGGCTAATTACGACCTCGTCGCCCGCCACTACCAGCTCAAGCGGATTTTGCTCGGTTACGACGAACTGTTCGACTACGACCGCTACGCTCCGCTGCAGATCGAAGCGGAGGGCAAGGAATACACGTGGGAGCAAGCGCGCGAGATCGTCCTGAGCGCCTACACGGCTTTCAGCCCGCGCATGGGCGAGATTGCGCAGCGCTTCTTCGACGAACACTGGATTCACGCGGCGCTGCTGCCTAACAAGCGCGGCGGCGCCTTCGCCTCGCCGACCGTGCCTTCGGCGCACCCGTTCGTGCTGCTCAACTACACCGGGCAGGCGCGCGACGTGCAAACGCTGGCGCATGAACTCGGTCATGGCTTGCACATGTTCCTCTCTGCCGAGGCGCAGGGGATCACCGGGTTGTACACGCCGCTGACCACCGCTGAAATGGCATCGACTTTCGGCGAGATGCTGACCTTCAGCGACCTGATGAAGAAAGAACCCGATCCGGCGGCACGCTTGGCGATGCTGGCGCAGAAGATCGAGGACAGCTTCGCGACCGTCTTCCGGCAGGTCTCGATGAACCGCTTCGAGGAAGGGCTGCACACCGCCCGCCGCACCGAAGGCGAGCTTTCGACCGAGCGGATCAGCGAAATCTGGATGGGCACGCAGCACGCCATGTTCGAGGACAGCGTCACCCTGCGCGACGATTACGGGCTGTGGTGGAGCTACGTGCCGCACTTCTTGGGCACGCCGGGTTACGTCTATGCCTATGCTTTTGGCGAACTGCTGGTGCTGGCGCTCTACAACCTCTACCTCAAGCGCGGCGCGGACTTCGTGCCGCAGTACCTCGACGTGCTCGCCGCCGGCGACTCGGACTATCCCGACAAGATTCTGGCGAAGGTCGGCGTCGATTTGACCGATCCGGCGTTCTGGAACGAGGGTCTGGAAGCGCTCAAGGCGCTGGTCGATCAGGAAGAAGCGCTCGCCCGCGAGGTCTACCCGGACAAGTTCTGATTATTACGTCGATCACGACGTAGGGGCGTAATATATTACGCCCCTACCGATTCCCAATTTGTACAAACAGGGGCGATCCGGTGGCGGATCGCCTTTTTCATTTGGACAGGGACATCCACGAAATCAATCGCGCAAGTGATCTATAATCAGGTATTAAAGGGGACTTAAGCACCATTCATCCAAGGAATCCAGCAGTATGTCGGAAGATCAGAATTTGTTCGCACTGCTTATCGATGGCGACAACATACAGACTGGCTTCATCCCACAGATATTGCAGAGCCTAAGCGAATATGGCGATCTGCTCATTTCAAGAGTCTTCCATAACAAAGCGACCATCGAGCAGTGGGAACACATTGCCAGCGAATACGGCATCGAGCCGATTTGGGTGCCGAACAATACTGCTCACAAGAACTCGGTTGACATTGCCCTCGTCATGGACGCCATGAGTCTCTTCTACGAACGTCCCGAAATTTCCAATTACTGTATCGTCGCCAGTGATGGCGATTACACCCGGCTCGCCCGACAGCTTAAGTCAGGGGGCAAGTTCGTCTTGGGCATCGGCACGAAGCAAACGCCGAAGCCCTTCACCAATGCCTGTTCGCGGTTCATCCACGTTGAGGATTTGCTCAGCGAAGCTTTACCCAGCGCTGCGCCGCCGGTCGAGCCGCCGGTCAGCCCCGTCGAGAAACCGGCTGCGCGTGCCAAAGAAATGTCGGATAGCAAACTCACAAAATTGGTCATCCGCGCCTACAAAGAAGTGGCAAAGACGAACAGTGTCAAAGCAGGCGCGGGCTGGATTCAATTACGCGATCTTCGAGATGCAATGGCAGCGCTCAACCCGGACTTTCAGTCGAGTGACTACTACAAATATTTGCGTATCTTCGCCGAAAAAATGATGACGCTTGCTGAGTCCCATCCCGGCAGCATCGAAGTTTTGGAGAAGGTGGAGAACAAAACAACTCTGCATTACGTGCGCATATTTGATGATCAAGAGCTTGTCAGATTTGTTCGAGCGTACTATCGTGCGGCTAACGAGCTCAAACCAAAAACCAAGAATGGCTGGGTCACACTGTCCGCGCTAGGGAATGCGCTGCGAGCGCTGTTTCCCAAGGATGAACCGCTGGTCTATCGCCAGACCAAGTACAGTCAGCTCAAAAAAGTGGTCGAACAACTTGTAGCCGACTATCCGGCTGTGTTTGAACTCAACCCCAATAATCCGAGTCCGGGGCTACGGCTGAGAAAGTAGGGGCGTTGTGCTTGCTGTGCAAGCCTGTAGCGCCCCTACGGACTCGGCGATTACTCAATCCGTTCACGGGAAACGGACAAAGCACTCTCCCCTCCCTGAATTCGGGGAGAGGTCGGAGGTGGGGTCAGCTTTTACGCCAGCCCGGAGAACAAGTCCGTCTTGATGTGATCGCCGTGAATGCCGATCTGCTGGAGCAGATCGCGCGTGCCCTCGACCATCGCCACCGGACCGGAGACGTAGTACAGCGCGTGACGGTAATCCGGCACCTGCGAGCGGATCATGGCGGCGTCGATGCGCCCGACGCTGCCGTGCCACGATGCCGGGCAATCGCGCACGTCGGTGATGGTGTAGATCGTCTTGATACCCAGCTTTTGCTCGGCGAGGTCGAATACGTCTTGGTAGACGATGTCGTTGACGCTCTTGTTCGAGTAGATCAGCGTGATCGGGCGGCGCTGGCGTTTATCCAGCAGGTACTTGATCATGCTGCGGAAGGGCGTCACACCGATGCCACCGGCGATGAACACCAGCGGTTGACGCACATCGTCCGGTAGGGTGAAATCGCCCGCCAACTGTCCGGCGACAATCGCGTCGTCCGGCTCCATCAGCAGCAGCGATTCTTTATAGGTGCTCGGCTCCGAGTAGAACTTGACGCCGACCCGCAGTTCGCGTTCGGTCGGCGCGGACGCCAGCGTGAAGTAACGGCGGTTGCCCCGGCTGTCCGGGTCGTCGTGACCGAGCGTCCACTCCATGTACTGACCGGGCGCAAATGCCAGCTGGCGCGAGGGCATGAACACGAACTCGTAGACGTCCGCCGAAAGCCGCAGCCGCTCCTTCAGCGTCAGGATCAGCTTGGTCTTGGGGCTGACGAGGAACGAGAACAGGTTGCCGACCAGCAGCGCCAGTTCCGGCGTGAAGTAGAAACCCCCGAAGTGGACTTCCGGCGCGAACAGCAGCCCGACCAGCACGCCGTAGATGATCTGCAAGCGGCGGGTCGGCGGCGTGGTCAGCGGCTCGGTGATGAAGATGAAGCCGAAGAACATCGTCGGCGCGAGGATCAGCATGAATTGCAGCGCCGAGAGCAGATCGCCGTGGTTGATCAGCGTGAAGACGGTGGTCGTGCCGAAGGCGGCGGCGAGGAAGCTCAGCACCAGCCCGAAGCGCCGGATTCGCCGGACGACCAGCAGCCCGCCGATCAGCACGAAGGGCAGCATCGCGCCGGTAGCGACCCACCAACTGGCGGTCTGGTCGATGGTCAGCGCGGTCACGACGACGGCGAAGGCGACCGGGTTGAACAGGTGCTTGCGGTTGACGGCGACGATGTACTTGGACGACATCGCCAGCACCGACGCCCAGCCGATGAACCACAGATCGTTGAGCGAGGTCAGCGGCGTGATGATCAGCGCGAGGATCAGCGCCGAAATGTAGACCGACTCGACGTTGGCGGGCACGTTGAAGACCCGCGCGAAAAGCGCGTTGGTGATCGCACAGGCGGCGACGGCGAAGCCGATCGTGAACAGCAGCGCGAACGGATCGTAGGGCAGAATGCCGAGCGCCGACAGCGCGATCGCCGCACCCAGCAGGAAGATCAAGTAGTAGACTACCAGCCGGTACATCGTGATCCGGTTGATGGCGTTATCGATCAGTTTAATCATGGCATACCACCTTTTCGAAGCCGCTGGTCAGTGTCGCAATTCCGCTGCGGTCGATCATGTAACCCTCGAAGCCCACGAGCGCCTCGATGAAGAAGATTCCTTCCTTCCCCATCGCAAAGGCAGGTGTCGCAAAGCGATCCGCTTCGTAGACGTTGGGACCGATCACCGTTAGGCTGACGATCTCCTCAATCGGCGCGGGGTTCTTGGGGTTGTAGATGTGCTGTCCGCGAATCGACGTGCCCGACGTGGCGACGCCGAAGTCGCTCACGGCGATCACTTTGACGATCTCGTCGATGTTGAACGGATTGCGAATGCCGATGCGCCAGTCCTCGCCGTCGGCGTTCTTCCCGGCGACCTGCACGTCGCCACCGGCATCGACGTAGTAATGCTGGAAACCGCGCTCGCGTAAAATCTCCGCCGCGTTGGCAATTGACCAGCCTTTGACCACGCCCGACGGGTCGTAGCTGCCGTTGTGGAAGATGTCGAAATAGCCGTCGGTCTCCTGCTTGGTCTGCTCCGCCAGTTCGAAGATCAGCTTCATGTCGGTGCTGGCGTCGCTGAGCGCCAGCTCGCCCCGGTTGATCCGCATGATCTCGCTGTCGTCTTTGTAGGTGCTGAACTTGTGATCGACGTAGTCGAAGTACTCGAAGACTGCGTCAATCGCGGCGTTACCTTCGTCCGGCAGCGCGTCGACGATCTCGACCGTGATCGGCATCCCCATCATCAACCGGGTTTGTTTCAGACCCATCTGCTTCATGATTAACCGCGCGCGCTCTGAAGCGCCGATTGCAGCGACATAACAAAGGCGCGGCTGGTTAGCGTCGCCCCGGAGATCAGGTTGACGCGGGCGCTCTGTGCCTGAATTGCTTCTTGGGTCAGGTACGGCATGGCAATCGAGTTGATCTGCTGCGAGGTGCGCCGGTCATTCGGATATTGGAGGAACTGCACGTCGGTCACCTTGCCGCCTTGCACCACCGCTTTGACCTGCACGTAGCCGTACCATGCATCCGTCACCGGACCGACGTACTCACCATCGGCATACTGCCCGGAGCGCGTCGCCGTCGGCGGGATAGCGGTGGGCGGAACACTGGTCGGTGGAACCGGCGTCGCGGACGGGACGTCGGTCGGTATGCTCGGATCGACCGTTGGCGGTCGCATGATCATCAAGGGGGTGGCGGTCGCGAGTTGCAGCGTCGGGACAGCGTGAATCGGGCGCAAGACGAGCTGAGTTTGCGAAGCGCCGTCCTCGGCTGCCGTCGGCGTGGGAGTCGGGTCAGGTTGGGCGAAATGCTCGTGAACGGCGTAAGCTGCAAAGGAGAAGACGACAAAGGCGGAGACGAAGAATTTGCGCAGGACGAACAACACGCCGGAATTACGCTTGTGATGAATTTTAGACACGGTCATTTCCTTCGATTTTTGCCAGCCTCCTCAGTTTAGGACGGATCGCTAAGCGAAGGCTTAAATCGAAGTTTATTAACCTTAAATCTGGCTTAAATCTGCCGAATTAGGCGGATTCTCCGTAATGCCGCTCATCGATAGTCGTAGTTACGATTAAATGTCGCTTTCGTTCAAGCTGTGTCACTGCTTTTCGTCTATGATAGGCATGTTCAAATTGATCAACAGAAAGATGACCGCCATGCGAAAGCTGATCGTCACGGAATTCCTGTCGCTCGACGGCGTTATGGAAAACCCCGGTTGGACCTTCCCCTACTGGAATGACCAGATTGCGCAGTTCAAAGCTGCCGAGACGTCCGCAAATGAGGCGCTGCTGCTCGGTCGCGTGACTTACGAGGGGTTCGCTGCCGCTTGGCCCCAGCGCGGTGACGAAGATCCCGGCGCAGCCTACTTCAACGGCACCCGCAAATACGTCGTCTCCTCGACGCTGGACACGCTCGAATGGAACAACTCGGTGCTGATCGAGGGCGATCCGATTGCAGCGATCACCAAGCTCAAGCAGGAAGACGGTCCCGACCTTGTGGTTCACGGCAGCGCGATGCTGGCACAAGCGCTGATCGAGCACAAGCTGGTCGATCAACTGCGGCTGCTGGTCTATCCGGTGGTGTTGGGCGAGGGCAAGCGCCTGTTTGGTGAAGGGACGCGCGCGACGCTGGAACTGGTCGAAGCCCGCGCGCTCGATAAAGGCGTCACCGCATTGATCTACGCTTGCTCTGGCTCATAGCGCAAAGATAAAGGGCACGATTGTGCCCTGTTCCAGCGCTGATCTCGTCGTCGGACGCGACGAGCGGGCTAGCTCATGCCAACCCGCTCGTCACAACTTACAGCGATTTGGGAGTTACGATGCGCAGTTCTCGAAAGCGGGCAGGTGATTGTATTCCGAGGCATTGCGCAGCACGGTGATCACCTGAACCATGTCTGGATAATCGCTCAGGGTCGTCAGCATCGAGTTCGTACAGTCCGAAATTGGCGATTTCAGCCGCCGCTGCCGTCTGGCAGGCGTCACTCAGCGTAGCGAACGTGGGCAGGTCAAATTCGGGCACTGCGGGAACCGGCACGCCGTAGCGGTCGAAGATCAATTCCCACGCCGCGATGTGCTGCGCTTCGGAGCGCTGAATGTTCACGAAGGGAGCGACCGCGCCGAATTGGTCAATGACTGCGCCGTAGACGGCATAGGCATGCTGCTCATCCAGCCAGCCATCCGTCATCGCGGCGATCTCGGCTTCGGACAGCTCGGCGTCGGTGACCGGCGGCAGGGTCGCATAGAAGCCCGTACCCGCAGTTCGCCAAACCATTGCTGTTGCGCATGTTGCCGCGTTCTTGGTCGTTCCAGCGAGCGCCAGTCTGCCCATTCACGAACCCGACACCGCCATAATTGAAGACTTGGCATTCCATGTCGCCATCAGCGCACAGCGGGGTTCCGTCACCCGGAGCGGGTCCATTACCATTGCCTTGCGCCGACACCGCGCTGATTCCCAGCACCAAGACGATCAACATCACCAATGAGACGATCACGATTTTCTTATTCATCATCTGAACCTTTCCTCTAGCATCAAATGTCTGATGTAGCCTGAGGATAGGGCAGACTTGTGTCGAAGTTATGATCGACTTATGTCGAGAGTGTGTAGCTCAGATGAGCAGAAGCTGAGGCACTGCCATTGACCGGCACCCGCCCATTATTCCGTTAGCTGACCGTACCGGAAGCAGTCGACCACGTGATCGTTGACTAGCCCGCAGGCTTGCATGAACGAGTAAATGATCGTCGGACCGACGAACTTGAAGCCGCGCCGCTTGAGGTCTTTGCTCAATGCGCGGGCGAGGTCGGTCTCGGCGGGGATTTCGCTCAACGTCTGCCAGTGATTGACGATGGGCGTCCGCCGACGAAGCCCCAGACATACTGATCGAAGCTGCCGAACTCGCGCTGAATTTCGAGGAACTTCTGCGCGTTGATCACCGCCGCGTTGACCTTGAGCTTATTGCGGATGATGCCGGGATTGTTGCAGCAGTTCGGCGATTTTGGCGTCGTCGTACTGTGCAACCTTCGCGGGATCGAAGTTGTCGAAGGCGGCGCGATAGTTCTCACGCTTGCGCAGGATCGTAATCCAGCTTAGTCCGGCTTGCGCGCCTTCCAGCACCAGAAATTCAAACAGCGTCCGATCATCGTGGACGGGCATACCCCATTCTTCATCATGATAGCGCTCGTACAGCGGATCGCCGGTTCCCCAGCCGCAGCGCGTGATCTCCAGCATTGTTTTCTCCTCAGGCAACTGCACATGATGTCATTTGATGTAAGCAGCGCGCTGCTCCGTGATGCGCCAGTGATCACCATCGCGGGCGATGCGGCAGATGCCGGGGAACGGGAAGTGATAGACGAACAGCCACCAGCCCTGTTCCGCCGCTTGACCGAGCAGCGCCGCGCGTGTCGCCAGTGCTTGAGCGCGGTCGGCGTCGCTGACGATGTTCCAGTCGGGGCGCTCTAAGTGGATCGGGTGGGCGATCACGTCGCTGGTGTAGACCAGCGTCTCGCCCGCCGACTCGACCTTGACGGCGATCTGTCCCGGCGTGTGACCGGGCACGGCGATCGTGCTGACGCCGTCGAGCAGGTCGTCGCCCGCGTCAACTGCGTCGACCGGCAGACCTTTGAGCCGGTTGGGGGCGTCGGCAAGCTCGACGCGCGAGACGATCACGCGGGCGTTAGGAAAGGTTGGCTGATCGTCGATCAGCGCGCCGTGCGTATGATCGGGGTGCGCGTGCGACAGGATCAGCCGGTCGACGGCTTCCGGTGCGATCCCGGCTGCGCGCAGGCTGGCGACCAGTTTCGTCGCCTTCTGCCCGGTATCGACCAGTACCAGCGCGTCGGGGTGGCGGATCAGCAGGCAGTTGAACGGCGTCGCGATCTTGTCGGTGCGGATGCCGTAGCGTGCCAGCGTCGGCTGAAGTTCGTCTTCGGTCGCGTTGGCGAAGAAGGCGCGAACGTTGAAATGACCTTCGCCCGCGCTAACCGCCGCGCAGTCGATGTCACCAATCGAGAAGGGGAAGTAAGTCGCTTTCATGAGCGCTCCCATAGGGCGAGATGCCTCAATCCAGCGCTCTATTTTAGCGCAATAGCTCGAACAATCGCTTTTGCCGGGGCAAGGCTATCCTTACTCACCCGGCGTCTTTCTCACCCGCGACCCGCGCCAGCGCGTGCAGCCAACTGGTGCCCTCTGCGCCGATATTTTGGTGATAGTGCGCGTCCATCTTATGGAGGAACAATTCCAAATCCTGCTTCAAGCTGCGCAGCCGATCCTGCTGGACATCGGCGATCAAGCGGGCGCTGTTCGTGTCGGTGGTCGCGCGCAGCACGGCTTGAAAGTGAGGGAGACACAGCCCGGCGGACTGCTGAAACACGGCTCGCATGCGTTCCTCGCCGACGTGCGTCGCCATGACGTCGACGTAGATCGCTTCGGCGCGCTCGCGCACGAGGCACGCCGGACAGGGCTGCTCCGGCTCCAAGCGCTGCCGCCAGCGCGTTATCCGATCCGCCGCGCAGCCGCCGCTGGGATCGATCCGGCGGTGTCGCCGCGCTGATCCGCTCGATTTCGTCAATCACGGCGTCGTAGAGCACCGCCGTCGCCAGCGCGCTGTTATAACGGGGCAGCGCCCACGCATGTCGATGACACAATCCCCGGCTGGCGCGCAGTTCCTTCTGCGTGAGTGGGTCGGTCGGGTGTTCGTAGAGCAGCGTATCAAGGAAGCGGCTGACGTCTCGTTCCAGCAGGCGGCAGATCGCGCAGCCCGGCTGCACGAATGCTTCGCAGAGATCGAAATAGCCAAAGGGCGTTGGCGCTGTCACAGTAATCCTTTCCCAGCTTGAAGTAGGCGCTAACAGTGAATACTTACAATGGACGCCGGCAATAATTCAACGAAAATCGTGACTTTCGACCAAAATGTCCGCAGCCTACTTGAGGCTTGCATTGTAACTTATCCGGCGCTGTTTGCGGCGTTCTTGCACCATTCTTCGCCCATAGACGTTGTTACGGACGTAAATTTTTCGCCACGAGGTGCTGCGCCATCTGGTATCATAGGGCGCAGTTGCGGCGAAGGACAGCAGCATGAGCAAAGGGATCGTCAAACGCACCACCTTTATGCAGACCCTCGGCGCACAGTTTGTGCTCGAAGACGACGACAGCGTAAGCGGCACGTGGGTCGTCGGCGCGGCGCAGATGGGACCGCCGGATCACGCGCATGGCGGTGTGCTGGCGACGCTGCTCGACGAAGCAATGGGCGCGGCGGCGTGGTTCACCGGCAAGCGCGTGCTCGCCGTCCATCTCAGCTTCGACTATCGTCTTCCGGTTCCGGTCGGCGCGCCGATTCGCATCTTCGGCAGCGTCGAGCGGCAAGAGGGGCGCAAAGTCTTCACCACCGGCGCGATCCTGCTGCCCGACGAAACCGTCGCGGTTCAGGGATCCGGCATCTTTGTAGAAGCGCCGCACCTGCTCGAAAATACGGAACTGGGTTTCACTTACTTACCCGATCAGCAAGAGTAATACTATGGCAGTCTACGTTGTCGGCGACGTTCACGGGCAGTTCGAAAAACTGCTGAATCTACTTTTCAATGCTCACTTGATCGACGATCGCTTGGGGTGGATCGGCGGCGACTCCAGCTTATGGTTCATGGGCGATTTTTTCGATCGCGGCACGCAGGGAATCGACGTGGTCGAGCTGCTCATGCGCTTGCAGGGCGAAGCCGCCGGGGTCGGTGGCTCGGTGCGGGCGCTGCTCGGCAATCATGAAATCTTATTCATGGCGGCGCAGCGCTTTCCCAACCAGCGTCGCTTCATGATCAACTGGAAGCGCAACGGCGGGCAGGACACCGATTTGAATCGGATCACGGCGCGGCATCTCGCTTGGCTGCGCAACCTCCCGGTGCTGGCGTTGGTCGAAAATCGGCTGTTGATGCACGCCGACGCCCTGTTTTACCAGCACTACGGCAGCACCATCGCCGAGGTTAACGCGAACATCGGTGCGCTGCTGCGCGACGACAACGACTCGGATTGGGATCAACTGCTCGAAGACTTCGCCGAGCGGATGGCTTTCGCCATGTCCGATTTTGAAGGCGGCTCCAATGCTGCTCTCATGCTGAGCGTCTACGGGGGCGAACAAATTATTCACGGGCACACGCCGATCCAGTATCTCTCGAATGAAATCTTCCCGGACAAACCGGTGATCTACGCGCGCGACCTCTGCATCGACGTAGACGGCGGCATGTATCTCGGCGGTCCGGGTTTCGTCTTTCGCCTCAAGGCGTGAGCGCGGCGTTCATGCTAGCGCCGTCTGCGCCCGATCAAGTATAGTCAGCCCCAAACGGATCTTCAGGAGACAAAGCTATGCGACTTCTGCGCTTCGCGCTGCTGCTGAGTTTGCTGCTCTGGTCGAGCGTCGCCCTCGCTCAAGCGCCGGATGCTGACGGTGATGGCGTGCCCGATAGTCAAGATTACTGCTGGCTGACTCCCGGCACGGCGGATTATCACGGCTGCACCGCCGACACCTTCCCCGATTTCGATCACGACGGGGTCGGCGACCCGGATGACACCTGCATCGACCAACCCGGCAGCGCTGATAATTCCGGCTGCCCGCCCGGTGTCGTCCCTGACCTCGACCTCGACGGCGTGCCCGACAGCGTCGACGCCTGCCCGCGTCAAGCCGGAACGGAGAACGGCTGCCCGCCTGATGCCGACGCCGACGGCATCCCGGATGGCAGTGATGCCTGTCCGCAGGCTAGCCGGAAGCGGCGCGAATCTCGGCTGTCCTGATGGAGTCACCCCGCCCGATACCGACGGCGATAGCATCCCTGACCTGCTCGACGGCTGCCCGCAGCAAGCCGGATTGACCGATCTCGGCGGCTGCCCCGACCGCGACGGCGACGGCGTCCCCGACAGCTATGACACTTGTCCCGATCAGCCCGGTCAATCCGACCTGTTCGGCTGCGCGCCGGTGACGACGGTGACGCTGCCCGCTGCGTCGAGCGCGATCACGACCGCTAATGCTGGCAGTATCCGCGAGGCGGGGCGGTTGGTGGCGGGCATTCCGCGCTTCGGCATCGCCGCTGGTGGGAACCTGTTGGCGCTGCGCTCGTCCGACGACCTGCTGACTTACGACCTCAGCGCGGGCACACTTGCGCCCGCGATCGCGGTCAACACCGGCTGGAGCGGCTATCCGGTCGCGGTCAGCAGCGACTCGCGCTATCTGGCGACGCTCGAATTCCCGCCGGATTTCTCGACACCGCCGTTCGTCCAAATCCGCGACGGCGCGACCGGCGCACCGGTTTATCGCATCGAGTCGCAGGCGGCTGACACCGGACTGGCGCTCGGCATTTCCGTCTTCGCCTTTGATCCGGTGCTGCCTTTGCTGGCAATTGGCGAAACCTCCGGCGGTGGCTTCACCGGGGGAGTCAGCACGCCGCTGCTGCTTTGGGACGTCGCCAACAATCGCAGCGCCGGGACGCTGACCAACCCCGACATCGTGACGAATCTCGCCTTCAGCGGCGACGGCACCAAGCTCGCCACCGACAGCGCCGAGGGTGACCACATGATCGTCACGCTGTGGGACGTCGGCGCGCAGACGCAGATCGCCTCGTTCGAGACCACCGCGATTACCCATTTTATGGGGACGCCGCTGGCGCTCAACCGCGACGGCTCGCAGATCGCGGTCGGTGCGCCCGACGGCACCTTCAACCTATGGCAGATCAGCGGCGGGAGTGCTGACGCGGCTGTACAGTGTGCCCGTCTTCGACGCTGCCGCCAACGAAGTCGTCTCGGCGGTCAGCCTCAGCCCGGATGGATCAGTGGTTGCGGTGGCGGGTGGCGTGCCCTTCAGCGGCGGCTTGACCGGCAGCGAGCGCTTCCCGATCTACTTGCTCGATGCCGCCACCGGCGCGACGCTCGCCCGCCTCGACGGTCACGACAGCTTGATCCGCGACATGGCGTTCAGCGCCGACGGCAGCACTTTGATCAGCGCCGGCGACAGTTCGATCAAATTCTGGCGCGCGCCCTGACTCGCGCTCGCCCATTTTCGTAGGGGCACGATATATCGTGCCCCTACGATCCGCGATGCACATTCTATTTGGTGACTTCGCCGCCTAACCAGATAGTAACGTCAGCTAAAGTATCTGAATTTTTCGCTTTCACGCGGAAATGCGCCATAATTTCGAACGTGACCACCAATTTATGTGTATTGAGGGTACAGACTTCTACGCTTGCGTAGACGCTTAACTCACGTTAATGTCTATAGGAGCGTTTAAGTAGCTTTAGTTTCATTGGGATTACTAAGCAGTTCTTTTAGGAGGCATTGTCTATGCGACATACAACTAAGATCGTCCGTCTATTTGCCGTGCTGATGATCGCCGCGCTCGCTTTTGGCGTGGTCGGCGGCATCGCGGCGCAGGATAGCGGCAAGGTGATCGTCACCGGTCGCCAGATGGGTCCCGACGACATTCCGACGCTCGATCCTTCGCTGATGCAGGATGTGACCTCGGTACAAGTCGCTTCGGAATTCTTCCCCGGCTTGACCAACCTGAACGAAGAGACCGTCGAAGTTCAGCCCGGCATCGCCACCAGTTGGGATGTCTCGGATGACGGCACGGTCTACACCTTCCACTTGATGGATAATGTCCCGTGGGTTCACTACAATGCCGATACCGGCGCTGTGGAAGAAGTCATGGACGACAGCGGCAACGTTCGCTACGTCACCGCGCAGGATTTTGCTTATAGCATCCAGCGCACGCTTGACCCGGCAACTGCCTCCCCGTATCAGTACGTCCTGATGCCGTGGATCCTCGGCGGCACCGAATTCGGTACCTCTGACCCGTCAGCCGATGCAGCCACCCGTCAGGCGCTGATCGACGCGCTCGGCATCAAGGTCGTCGACGACCAGACACTGCAAATCACCCTCCCGACGGCTTCGTCGGTGGCGACGACCATCTTCTCGATGTGGATCACGTGGGCAGAACCGCCGTGGGCAGTCGAAGAATACGGTGAATTCTGGATGGAACCGGAAAACGCCATCACCTACGGACCGTTCGCCCTCAAGGAATGGCAGCACGGCAGCGGCGGCAGCTTGACCATGATCAAGAACCCCTTCTGGCCCACCACCCCCAATTCGCCCATGCCGATGGTTGACGAAGTTCAGTTTGTCTTCCTTGACGCCGAACCGCAGTTGGCGAACTTTGAAGCCGGTACGCTCGACGTCTCCGAAGTTCCTGCTTCGGCGCTCGACCGGATCATGGCTAGCCCCGACCTGAGCGCTGACCGTTACGTCGCGCCCGGCACCTGCACCTACTACTATGGCTTCAACGTCGAAGAAGCGCCGTTCGATGACGCTCGCGTCCGCTTCGCTTTCTCTGAGGCGATTGACCGTCAGTCGATTGTCGAGAACATCCTCAAGGGTGGTCAACTCCCGGCGGGTTACTTCTCGCTGCCGAGCCTCGTCGCCGCCCCGACCCAAGCCGACTATCCCGGCACCGGCGTGACCACCAACGTCGACGACGCCAAGGCTCTCTGGCAGTCGTATCTCGACGACACCGGTCACACGGCGGCGGACTTCACCCCGACGCTGGTCTACAACACCAATGCGACCCACGAAGCTATCGCTCAGGCAATTCAGCAGCAGTGGCAGCAGGCATTCGGTGTCACCGTCCAGTTGACCTCGGAAGACTTCGCCACCTATCTCGACAACCGTGGCACGTTCAACGTCTTCCGCGCAGGCTGGTGCTTCGACTATCCTGACACGCACAACTTCCTGTTTGATGCGCTTCAGGACAACGACATGCACTGGGATAACCCGGACTTCGACGCCCTGATTCAGGACGCCTTCTCCGCGTCGGACATCCAGCAGCGCCGCGACGACTATGCTAAGGCTGAGGACATCCTCACCCACACCGACGCCGCCATCGCGCCGATTTACTTCTACATCACGCAAGACTTGACCCAACCGTATATCACGCGCACCCACTCGCTGATTGGGCGCGAGGTCTACGAAAAATGGGACATCAACAAGTAAGCGACTAATCGTCTAGCGTTACCCGTAGGGGCATGGCATATTAGCGCCATGCCTCTACCCTTATCTAGCGGTAGGAATTCTTCAGTTATGGCAAGATTCGTTGTGCGGCGCTTCATGTGGATGTTCGTCGTCCTCTTCGTCGTCTCCTTGATCACCTTCGTTTGATGCGTACCGTCACCGGCGTCCCTTGCAAACTGAGCGCGGCATTCCGCGACTTCTACGCTTGCGTAGACGCTTAACTCACGTTAATGTCTATAGGAGCGTTTAAGTAGCTTTAGTTTCATTGGGATTACTAAGCAGTTCTTTTAGGAGGCATTGTCTATGCGACATACAACTAAGATCGTCCGTCTATTTGCCGTGCTGATGATCGCCGCGCTCGCTTTTCGCGTGGTCGGCGGCATCGCGGCGCAGGATAGCGGCAAGGTGATCGTCACCGGTCGCCAGATGGGTCCCGACGACATTCCGACGCTCGATCCTTCGCTGATGCAGGATGTGACCTCGGTACAAGTCGCTTCGGAATTCTTCCCCGGCTTGACCAACCTGAACGAAGAGACCGTCGAAGTTCAGCCCGGCATCGCCACCAGTTGGGATGTCTCGGATGACGGCACGGTCTACACCTTCCACTTGATGGATAATGTCCCGTGGGTTCACTACAATGCCGATACCGGCGCTGTGGAAGAAGTCATGGACGACAGCGGCAACGTTCGCTACGTCACCGCGCAGGATTTTGCTTATAGCATCCAGCGCACGCTTGACCCGGCAACTGCCTCCCCGTATCAGTACGTCCTGATGCCGTGGATCCTCGGCGGCACCGAATTCGGTACCTCTGACCCGTCAGCCGATGCAGCCACCCGTCAGGCGCTGATCGACGCGCTCGGCATCAAGGTCGTCGACGACCAGACACTGCAAATCACCCTCCCGACGGCTTCGTCGGTGGCGACGACCATCTTCTCGATGTGGATCACGTGGGCAGAACCGCCGTGGGCAGTCGAAGAATACGGTGAATTCTGGATGGAACCGGAAAACGCCATCACCTACGGACCGTTCGCCCTCAAGGAATGGCAGCACGGCAGCGGCGGCAGCTTGACCATGATCAAGAACCCCTTCTGGCCCACCACCCCCAATTCGCCCATGCCGATGGTTGACGAAGTTCAGTTCGTCTTCCTTGACGCCGAACCGCAGTTGGCGAACTTTGAAGCCGGTACGCTCGACGTCTCCGAAGTTCCTGCTTCGGCGCTCGACCGGATCATGGCTAGCCCCGACCTGAGCGCTGACCGTTACGTCGCGCCCGGCACCTGCACCTACTACTATGGCTTCAACGTCGAAGAAGCGCCGTTCGATGACGCTCGCGTCCGCTTCGCTTTCTCTGAGGCGATTGACCGTCAGTCGATTGTCGAGAACATCCTCAAGGGTGGTCAACTCCCGGCGGGTTACTTCTCGCTGCCGAGCCTCGTCGCCGCCCCGACCCAAGCCGACTATCCCGGCACCGGCGTGACCACCAACGTCGACGACGCCAAGGCTCTCTGGCAGTCGTATCTCGACGACACCGGTCACACGGCGGCGGACTTCACCCCGACGCTGGTCTACAACACCAATGCGACCCACGAAGCTATCGCTCAGGCGATTCAGCAGCAGTGGCAGCAGGCATTCGGTGTCACCGTCCAGTTGACCTCGGAAGACTTCGCCACCTATCTCGACAACCGTGGCACGTTCAACGTCTTCCGCGCGGGCTGGTGCTTCGACTATCCTGACACGCACAACTTCCTGTTTGATGCGCTGCAGGACAACGACATGCACTGGGATAACCCGGACTTCGACGCCCTGATTCAGGACGCCTTCTCCGCGTCGGACATCCAGCAGCGCCGCGACGACTATGCTAAGGCTGAGGACATCCTCACCCACACCGACGCCGCCATCGCGCCGATTTACTTCTACATCACGCAAGACTTGACCCAACCGTATATCACGCGCACCCACTCGCTGATTGGGCGCGAGGTCTACGAAAAATGGGACATCAACAAGTAAGCGACTAATCGTCTAGCGTTACCCGTAGGGGCATGGCAGATTATCGCCATGCCTCTACCCTTATCTAGCGGTAGGAATTCTTCAGTTATGGCAAGATTCGTTGTGCGGCGCTTCATGTGGATGTTCGTCGTCCTCTTCGTCGTCTCCTTGATCACCTTCGTTTTGATGCGTACCGTCCCCGGCGGTCCCTTCCAAACTGAACGCGGCATTCCGCAGGCAGTGCTGGATAACATCGCCAAGAAATACAACCTCGACGCGCCGCTCTCGGAGCAGTACGTAAAGTGGATCGGTGACATCATCGTCCCTCGCATCACCGATGCCAGTTTCAAGCGCACCCCGATCGAAGATTATTTGGTCAATATTCAGCTGCCCTTTTTAGGCGATAAAGCTGCTCTACGCTGGATGAACTTTGGTCCTTCGCTCAAAAATCGAAGTACGACCGTCACCAGCATTTTTCAAGATAACCTGCCGATTTCGTTCCAGTTGGGGGTCGCCGCGCTCGCGGTCGCAATGGCGATCGGCATCCCGGCGGGGGTGATCTCGGCGCTCAACCGCAACACCATCTATGACTATACGGGTATGGGCATCGCCATCATCGGCGTTTCCGTCCCGGTTATCGTCATGGGACCAATTTTGCAATACGCTTTTGGCGTGCAGTGGAAACTGCTGCCCGTCTCTGGCTGGGGTACGATTCCGCAGATGATCTTGCCTGCTTTCGGTCTCGGTTTTGCTCAGTCGGCGCTGCTCGCCCGGCTGACGCGCGCCAGCTTGCTGCAAGTCATGAATGAGGATTATATTCGCACCGCCCGCGCCAAAGGGCTAAGCGAGCGCATGGTCGTCCTGTTCCATGCTATGAAAAACTCGCTCATCCCGGTGATCACCGTGCTCGGTCCGCTGTTCGCAGCTTTGCTGACCGGTACGTTCGTCACCGAGACGATCTTCGGCATTCCGGGCATGGGGCGTTTCTTCGTCACCAGCGTGACCAACCGTGACTATCCGGTCATCATGGGCACGATCCTGCTCTACGCGGCATTTCTGGTGATTATGAATATGGTTGTTGACGTTGTTTATGCGTGGCTTGATCCACGCATTCGGTTTGATTAAAGGGTAGCCAAATGGCGGTCGCAGAAGACAAACAAGGTGTTGGTAATTCAGTCGTCAGGCTGCGCAAGCAGGCCAAGGGCGAGAGTCTTTGGTATGACGCTTGGAAACGTCTGCGTCGTAACCGGATGGCGGTGCTTGGACTCATCATTGTCCTGCTCAATGTTTTGATGGCGATCTTCGCCAATCAGCTTGCACCTCAAGATTACGCAACACAGGTTCTTGCCGATAACAACGCCGCTCCCGAGTGGGTGACGCATATTTTTACAAATATGGTCCCGAAAGCTGATGGCGGCTACGTCACCATCAGCGATCACTACATCCTCGGCGCGGATAATCTGGGGCGAGACCTACTCAGCCGGATCATTTATGGATCGCGCGTGTCGCTGCTGGTCGCCTTCGTTGGACCGACGGTATCGCTGTTGGTAGGCATCAGCTTTGGTTTAGTCTCCGGCTATCTCGGCGGGCGAGTAGATAACCTCATGATGCGCTTCGTCGATGTCATGTACGCATTCCCGACCTTGCTGCTCGTCATCTTGCTGATGGCGTTCTTCCGGTCGAGCTTCGCCCAAACGGATAAGGGGACGTTTGCCTACAGCGTGGGGCAGCTTGACCAAGCAATGGGCGGTATGCTGTTCATTTTCATTGGCGTCGGCATTACGTCGTGGATGAACCTCGCCCGGCTCGTGCGCGGGCAAATCCTGTCCGTCCGCGAAAAGGAATACATCGAGGCGGCGCGCTCGCTCGGCGTCAACACGCGCGGGATCATGTTCCGTCACATGCTGCCGAACATTTTGGGACCAGTTGTCGTCGCCGAGACGCTGACCATCCCGACCTACATTTCCTACGAAGCCTTCCTCAGCTTCATCGGCTTGGGCGTGAACCCGCCGACGCCGAGTTGGGGCGCGATGATTTCCGAAGGGTCCCGCTCGATCAGCACCTATCCGAACCAAGCGATTTTCCCGGCGATCGCGCTGTTCTTGATCATGTTCGCCTTTAACTTCCTTGGCGACGGTCTGCGCGATGCGCTCGATCCGCGGATGCGAGGTGTGGACTAATCGGTGGCTTGCTCGTCGCTAGTCGGCAGTAGTGGCTAGCGCTTCGGCAGTGTCTATTCGCATCGAGACTGAAACGAAACCGCTCCGATCAAACCGCGCGGCGCTGGTCGCTCGATTCCTACGTGCTTGGCTGGATGGATATGCGGTACTGATCATCCTTTACGGGCTGGTACGTATCCTGTCGGGTGACACGCTCCGCGCTCTCGATTTGCTCAACAACCTGATGCCCGCCTTGCTGATGCCCGCACTCATCACACTGCCACTGATGCTTGGGCTGCGTCAGTGGCGAACCGCAGCGTTGTTAGCTCCGGCGGCACTGTCATTCTTCGTCATCTACAGCGGCGGTTTTGCTCAGCGGACGCCCGAACCGGATCGCCAGCCCGATCTGGTTGTGATGACCCAGAACATCCTCGACTTGCAAAGTCGGGCAGGCACCTTCGCGGATACGCTGTCGTCGTCCCGTCCGGATGTCGTGCTGATCCAAGAAGTGAATGCTTACTTGGAACGGCGGGTGCGCCCGGTCGTCGATGCCGATTACCCTTACATCTCCATCTATCGCGGCGATCCGAGCCGGTTGGGATTAGGCGTGTTGAGCAAGTTTCCGCTGATTGCCGACGACTATTCGGTTTACGCCCCCGAATCCAGTCGTCAGCGAGTACAAATCGATGTGAACGGCAAGGTGGTGACGATCTACAACGTTCATCTCGCTAATCCCGTTGTCGCAGAAGAAGGCTTGTTTCAGACCGGCAACCAGCATAAGCTCGCCGTCGATGCGCTGCTCGACCTGCTGCAGGACGAAACCACCCCGTTGATCGTCGCCGGAGATTTCAACATGAGCGACTACAGTTTTGATTATCAGCGCGTGGCGGCTAGCTTGACTGACTCCTTTCGTGAGTCGGGCAGCGGGCTTGGGTTGACCTTTCCGGCGAACATGCTGCTGCCGCTGGTGCGGATCGACTACGTGTTTCACAACGCCGACCTCGTCAGCCTCAAGACTGAAGTCGTGCCGAACAACAACGGGTCAGATCATTTTCCGGTGCGCGCCGAACTCGCATTTTCCCCTAACGCGAACTAGTTTTCACCGATTTCTCATCAATTCTCCCTTAACGCCCCCGCGTGAATTAATGTATTCGCAATTAAGTTTTGCTGTTTGGGGGACATCAGTCTCGACGGCGCGGTGCTGTTGATGCTGCAGCGCCGTGCCTTTTGTCACGTTTAACCGTATATTCGCATATTTAATAGTTCCACTCGTTTGCGTCGCTCCACCGCAGTGTTATAATGCGACAAAATGTTTCTTATTGATGCGCGGTGTCCACCATCCTCACACCGTTAACTGGGTATTTCATACATTCAGGAGCTTTATCTTGACCTCGCTTGCTTACACGCTAACCGAGACGCTGCGCTATCGCGGTGCAATCGGACAGTGGAGCTGGGTGCTTCACCGTCTCACCGGGCTAGGCGTCGTGTTCTTCCTGACGCTCCACGTCATCGATACGTCGTGGGCAGCCTTTTATCCCGAACTCTACGTCGAAGCCATCGCCAGCTATCAGACCCCGCTGTTCACCATCGGCGAGTTTGCGCTGGTCGCGGCGGTGGTCTATCACGCGCTCAACGGTATCCGCATCGTGATCTTCGACTATCGCCCGAAATGGTGGAAGCATCAGCAGCGGGCGGCTTACTGGGTTTTGGGTCTCAGCGTCCTGATCTGCATTCCCACCTTCATCCTGATGTTCGGGCACGTCGTCGATTTCTACAACTCGAACGGGCAGGTCTGGGGACTGGGGCAGGTGCTCGCGGCACAGCTTAAGTTCGTGGCGGGCTTCGTCGTCGCCATAGTCGCCGCCCTGTTGTTCGGTGGCTTGACGAGCTTGGTCGTTTCCGGTCGCCCGCAAGGTCAACTGCGCGGCAGCGGCATGGAGAAATTCTGGTGGTCGTACATGCGGGTCAGCGGTGCCTTGATCCTGCCGTTGGTCTTCGGTCACTTGGCGATGCAGCACCTGATTTAAGGCGTGTTTGACATCACGCTCGCCGGACACACTGTCGTCGGGACGGACATCATCAACCAGAGCGGTACGGCAGTCGAGTTCGTGGCGGATCGCTGGTCGATGCTGTTTGCGGGCGTCGCCGTTTGGCGCGTCTACGACGTCGCGCTGCTGGCGCTGGCGACCATTCACGGTTTCAACGGTTTGCGCTACGTCCTGACGGACTATACGATGAAGTCGAACTTGCTGCGCCGCTCGGCGGTCTACCTTTGCGTGATCGGCGCGGTTATTCTGCTGCTGCTCGGCGGCATGGCGCTCCTGAGCACCATCGGGCAGGATGCTATTCACGTCGCGGAGCAAGCCGCCGTGAATTTGTACAAGTAGGGTTGAAGATCATCTCGTAGGGGCGAGGCATGCCTCGCCCCTACACACAACGAAGCGTTTCACTCGTCTCGATTCGGAAATAACTGGAAGCCTATTTATGAAAACACATCAATTTGAGGCGATCATCGTCGGCGCGGGCGGTGCTGGCTTGATGGCTGCCCTCTACGCCAGCAAAGGCGGCGCGCAAGTCGCCGTGATCAGCAAGCTCTATCCGACCCGCAGCCACACCGGAGCAGCGCAGGGCGGCATCGGCGCGGCGCTCGGTAACCTCGAAGAAGACAAACCGATCTGGCACGCCTACGACACCATCAAGGGCGGTGACTACCTGACCGACCAGAACGCCGCGAAAGTGCTGGCGGAAAACGCCATCGACGCGGTGATCGAGCTGGAGCACATGGGCTTGCCTTTCGACCGCACCGACGAAGGACGCATCAGCCAGCGACGGTTTGGCGGTCACACCAGCAACTTTGGCGAAAAACCCGTTCGGCGCGCCTGTCACGCCGCCGACCGCACCGGTCACATGATTTTGCAAACCCTCTACCAACAATGCATCAAGAACGAAGTCAATTTCTTCGACGAATTCCACGTCATCGACCTGATCACCAACAACGGCGCGGTCTGCGGCGTGGTCGCGTTGGAACTCGGCACCGGCGAAATCCACGTCTTCCATTCGAAGGCGGTCATGTTTGCGACCGGCGGTTGGGGGCGCGTCTGGTCGGTGACCAGCAACGCGCACAGCCTCACGGGTGACGGCGCGGCAGTGGTCTACCGGCGCGGCATTCCGCTGCAAGACATGGAATTCTTCCAATTCCATCCGACCGGCATCTACAAGATGGGCATCCTGATCACCGAGGGCGTGCGCGGTGAAGGCGGCGTGCTGATCAACGGACGCGGCGAGCGCTTCATGGAGCGCTACGCGCCGAACATCAAGGACCTCGCCAGCCGTGACGTGGTCAGCCGCGCGATCTACCTCGAAATCCGCGACGGCAACGGCATCAAGGGCAAGGATTACGTCTACCTCGACGTGACGCCGGAGACGGTCAACCGCTACCTCGCCGAAGCGGGCGAGACGCGGCGCATCGATGCCAATTACGTCGAGCAGAAGCTGCCGGACATCCTCGACTTCTGCCGCGTCTATCTCGGCGTCGATCCGGTCAAGGAGCCGATGCCGATTCAGCCGACGGCGCATTATGCGATGGGCGGTATCCCGACCAACGTCGAAGCCGAAGTCGTCATCGACGAAAATTGGACGGTGCTGCCGGGACTGTACGCGGCAGGCGAGACCGCCTGCGTCAGTGTGCACGGCGCGAACCGGCTCGGCACCAACTCGCTGGTCGACCTGATCGTGTTCGGTCGGCGCGGCGGTATGGCGATGGCGGAGTACGTCAAACATGCGGATTACACCCCGCTGCCCGCCAATCCCACCGCCGAGGTCGAAGCCGAATTCAACCGCATCCGCAACAGCAATGGCAAAACGCGCCCCGGCGAACTACGCGCGACCATGCAGAAAATCATGATGGCGGACGTCAGCGTTTTCCGCGAGGAAAAGCCGATGACCGAAGCCCTCAACACCCTGCGCGACCTGCGCGAACGCTACCAGAACGACCTGCTGATCGACGATCGGGGACTCAAGTTCAATACCGACGTGCTCGAAGCGTGGGAACTCGGTTGTATGCTCGACCTCGCCGAAATCACGACCATCAGCGCGCTCAACCGCACCGAGAGCCGCGGCGGTCACAGCCGCGAGGACTACAAGGAACGCGACGACGAGAACTGGCTGGTGCATACGCTGGTCTCGCGTCCGGGGGATCGCGGTGCTTATCCGAAGGGCGACCTGCACCCGGAGATCAACGTCAAGAAGAAGGTCGACATGTCGCTGGCGGAAGAAGACAAGCGCTTCGTGCCGAAAGTCCGGACGTACTAAAATGAAGTGCTGAGTGCTGAGCAACGAGTGCTGAGTAAGGGCATGTCGTGATCATTTTCGATAATGACGAAGCTGAGTATTTGCGGTGGGTAAAAGCCTATCCGACCGGTTTCGTCATTAACGCAGTGAAGATGCAATCTCAGGAAGCGCCTTACATGATGCATCGGGCGGACTGCTGGACGATCGCCACGAATCCGGCAGGAAATTTTACGACCACCGGATATAAAAAGATTTGCTCACTCGACAAGCAAGAGCTAATCGACTGGTGGCGTAAATATTCGAGCAAAGAATACCGGGCTTGCAAGACCTGTAAGCCGTAATGGTTTTTAGCTAACCGCTAAAAGCTAATCGCTAAGAGCTTATAGCTTTAGAGGATGACGCCTTATGGAAGTAACGTTCCGCATCCGGCGGTTTAACCCGGAAGTACAAGGTAAGAACAAACCCTACTGGCAGGAATTCACCCTCCAGAACGTCGACACGACCGACCGCGTGCTCGAACTGCTGCACCGCGTTAAGTGGGAGCAGGATGGCACGCTCGCCTTCCGCCGCTCCTGCGCGCACGGCGTCTGCGGCTCGGACGCCATGCGCATCAACGGGCGCAACATGCTCGCCTGTAAGGTGCTGGTCAAAGACTTGGCAGAAGGCGATCACGTTCACATTCAGGTCGAGCCGATCCTCGGCTTGCCGATTCTCAAAGACTTGATCGTCGATATGGAGCCGTTCTTCGCCCACTATCGCCAAGTGATGCCCTACTTCGTCAACGACAGCCCCGTCCCCGCCGACGGGCGCGAGCGGCTGCAATCGCAGGAAGACCGCGAGAAGTTCGACGACACGACCAAGTGCATCCTCTGCGCCGCCTGCACGACCTCGTGCCCCTCGTTCTGGGCGAATGGCGATTACGTCGGTCCGGCGGCGATTGTGCAGGCGCATCGCTTCGTCTTCGACACCCGCGATCAGGCGCTCGAACAGCGGCTCGACGTGCTGGCGGAGCCGAACAGCGTCTGGCGCTGCCGCACGATCTACAACTGCACGCCCGCCTGCCCGCGCGGGATTCAGGTCACGCGCGCCATCGGCGAGGTCAAGCTGGCGATCCAGCGCGGCAAACGCGAGGGCGTGATCACCGACCCGGTGATGCCCAACGAGAAGTGATCGCACCGCTTCGTGATACGATCTGTGTAGGGGCGGAACTCAGTTCCGCCCCTACGTGTCTATCCAGCTGATGAACGATTTCCCCGATGACGACGATCGTTCCTCGACGCTGGAGCCGTCGTCTGAAATCGACGCTCCCCAGCCGTTCTGGACGCGGCGGCGCATCTTCCTGACCATCATGGCGGTCATCATCGTGATCACGCTGCTGGCGTACCTGCTGCAGGGCTTGTTTATCCCGCCGCCACCCCCGCCAACCGCCGCCCCCGGCTCAATGATCTAGCGCAACCCTCTATCACCGGTGCCGATGGAATGGTACACTTTGAATAACGGCTCAGGGATAAATCCAGAAGGAAAACAACCGTGCGTACCGTGATCCTCATTCCCGATCCAGAAGTCGGCGGCTACACCGTCGAAGTGCCAAGTCTGCCCGGTTGTGTGACCGAAGGCGACACCGTCGAGGAAGCGCTCGCCCATGCGCGCGAAGCTATCGACCTCTACATCGAAACTCGGCGTGACTTAGGGCTGGACGTTCCAGCGG
Organism: uncultured Chloroflexia bacterium; assembly: GCA_963727545.1. Lineage (GTDB taxonomy): Bacteria > Chloroflexota > Anaerolineae > Aggregatilineales > Phototrophicaceae > Flexifilum. The sequence continues at coordinate 1,972 of CAVSGS010000018.1, read as the reverse complement.
AAGATGGCGCGCCGGTGCTGGTCACTGCGATATGAGCCGTTTGGCAAATGTTACACCCCGCGAATGTATCAGTGCATTGCAGCGTGCGGGTTTTGAGGTTGTCCGGCAAAAGGGAAGTCATGTCATTTTGCGTAAAGGCAGCTACACACCCATCGTACCCAACCATACCGGCGTGATCAAACCCGGCACCATGAGAAGTATTATCCGACAAGCAGGAATGACCAATGACGAGTTTCTGGAACTGCTGTAACTCCGCGTCGTTCAGCAGTTCCATTTTTATCAATAGCTGCTTACTGGATCGACGCGGCGATCCCTTCGACGACGTTCTGGATCGCGGTCAAACTGCCCGCACTCGCCACGCCGCGCACCACTGCATAGCGTCCGCCGCCTAGCTCCACCCCAATGACCACACCGTCCAAATTCGCTGCATGGAACGTCAGCCGAGCCGCCGCCCGTCCCTCCAGCGCGTAATACTCGGTGGCGGTGACGTTTTGATAGAGCGACCCGATCAACGTCTCGAAGTCCGCGATCACGAGCTTAAGCGAGACGTCCTCGGTGGTCTGCGGCGCGCCGACCAACACCTGCACCGCCTGCTCGCCCGCTAAAATATCCGGCTCGGCGACTTGCAGCAGCCGATCCGCCAGCGGACTGTTGCCGATCAGGATCACGCCGCCGGTCGAACTCGGCGTGAACGTCCCGACCGTCCAGCCGTGCGGATAGCTGAGCGTGAACACGTCGTCGGGAGCAGCATAAGTCTGGTCGAGCGCCACCACGCCCGCCGCCGCGCAGTTTTGCTCAATTTGCTGGAGGGCGTCGCGCGCCTGCGCGATCAATGCGACGGCATCGGTTTCACTCGCTGACGCTGCCTGTTCGAGCAGAGCTTGCGCGCCGCTCACATCCACTGAGCAGACGGTCGGGGCGTCCTCGGTCTGTGCTGCGTCCTGCGCCAGCGCCGGAAATACGATCAGCAGGGATAACAATAAGCCCAATACGATCTTCATTCGATCCGTTCCTCTCATGAATATACAGTCGCTTCACAACGCCGTCTCTTCTCGTAAGCCGCACGGGAAACGGACGTGTTCTTGCCCCTCTCTCCGCTCGCGTGCGAGAGGGGAAGCTGAGCCTTCGGCTCAGCCGGGGTGAGGGGCGATCTACTCCGCTGCCGCGCGATGCTGTTTGGCGCAGCGTTCGAGCGCCCGCTGAGCTTCGCGCACGTTGAGCTTGGGCGCGGTATCGGTGTAATAGCGCACCGCCGTCGCCGCTGCCGCCTGCTGACCCGCCGCTGAGGTGTCGTCCCAGTTGATCGCGTAGTCGGCTTCGTCGAGTCCTTCAATCGGCTCCAACTTGATCTCAGTGACGTTCTCACGGCGGACGCGCTCCAAATTCACGCGGCGCTTGTCGCTGGCAGAAGCGAGTTCGCTTGCCCCCGCCGCCTGATAGTAGTCGCGCAGATGCGTTTCCAGCTCAATCGCGTAGGTCATGATCGCGCCGAAGGTATTCAGTGATGCCATAGCTGATCCCCATTGGTAAAGTCGAAAACAATGGGGGTTATTGTAGCGGATAACGGATGCGGAAACCGCCCTGCGTTCAATTCTGCTGGTCGAGGTGCAGCGCCGTGAGGATCTCGTCACGAGTTTCAGTCGGGGATTTGCCCTTCGTGTAGACGGTGATCGTCGCGAGTCGGGCATTGGCGGGATGTTCGAGAAAATGGCGATTCATTCCGGCGAGCATCGCGAAGAACGAGTTCGGGTAGGTCGGGTTCGAGCAGCCGCAGGCGAGCATCAAGGATGTGCAGTGACTCGTCGGCGTCCGGCGAGGGCAGCAGCAAGACGACTTGATGTGGCTCAAGCGCCGTGCGCACCCGCTCGGCAAAGCCGGGATCGTCGTAGACGGATGATCCGGCACCGAAGGCGATCACGGTGTTGGCGGGGTGATCCTGCAAAATGCGCTCGATCGTATGGACGTCGAAGGG
>CAVSGS010000017.1:0-88124 GCA_963727545.1 uncultured Chloroflexia bacterium | reverse complement strand
CAGCAAACGCGCTGACGATATTGCGCCAGCGCGTTCGTATTTAGGTCGAAAGTAGAGAAACCTCATTCTGAGGTTGCGATCCGGCTACCGGCTGGTACCCGGTTTCAAAAGGGAACTATACAGTTGTGCTTCCTCTGATACAACCATACTGGCTGTTGCCGCCCTTTCCACTACCTTTACAACTTCAATTTCATTGTACTGCTTTTTTGACCCGCTGGATCACTTTGCTGAAAAATTTCTCATAAATCCTATGCTGTAATAATTTGGTCGCGGGGCGAGTACGGGTGGGATGGCGACGACTTTGAGCAGACGGTAGGATCGTGCTTATTTAGAATAAGGAGATGCTTACTGATGGACAATACAACCCTTACTGGAGTAGATGCGGCGATTCGGGCAGCGCGCACGGCGGACGCTCGCGTGACCGTGATGCACGAGGGCGCGCCGCTGGCGAATCGCGACGTGGTCGTCGCGCAGAAGCGGCACAAATTCTTGTTCGGGAGCACGTGGGGCAGCACGCTCGAATTGGCGAACGGCGAACTGGAGGGCGAGGCGAAAGCGCGCGCCGAACGGCGCAGCCAGCATTTCACCGACCTGTTCAATCTGGCGACGCTGCCGTTCTACTGGGGGCGCTTCGAGCCGGTGCGGGGCAAGCCGGATACGCAGCGGGTGCTCAAGGCGGCGCAGTGGTACAAGGATCACGGCTGCGTGACCAAAGGACATCCGCTCTGCTGGCACACGGTCACGGCGGACTGGCTGCTGGAACTGAGCGACGAGGAAATCCTGCAAGCCCAGATCGACCGGATCAAGCGCGACGTGGGCGACTTCGCCGGCGTGATCGACATGTGGGACGTGGTCAACGAAGCGGTGATCATGCCGGTGTTCGACAAGTACGACAACGGCATCACCCGCATCTGCAAGATGATGGGACGGATCGAACTGCTGCGCACGATGTTCGAGACGGCGCGCAGCACCAACCCCAACGCGACCCTGCTGATCAACGACTTCGACATGTCCGACGCTTACGACATCTTGATCGAGGGCTGCCTCGCGGCGGGGATCAAGATCGACGTGATCGGCATTCAGTCGCACATGCATCAAGGCTATTGGGGCGTCGAGAAAACCGAGCGCATCCTGTCGCACTTCGAGCGCTTCGGGCTGCCGATCCACTTCACCGAGACGACGATTCTCTCCGGCGATTTGATGCCACCGGAAATCGTCGATCTGAACGACTGGCAGGTCAGCGAGTGGCCGAGCACGCCGGAAGGCGAAGCGCGGCAACTGGAAGAGGTCATCACCCATTACAAGACGCTGATGGCGCATCCGGCGGTCGAGGCGATCACGTGGTGGGACATGTCCGATGGGCAGTGGCTGAACGCGCCGAGCGGGCTGCTGCGCGCCGACGCATCGACCAAGCCCGCTTACGACGAACTGCTGCGGCTGATCAAGGGTGAGTGGTGGCTCGCGCCGACGCAGATGACCACCGACGCCAACGGGCAGATCGCTTTCAACGGCTGGCTGGGCGATTACGAACTCTGGCTGGACGGTCAGGCGGCGGCGTTCTCGCTGGACGAACGGGGCGAAGCGGCGGTGTCGGTGAGCGTGTAGGACGACCAAAACCGCACCCCTCACCCCCGACCCCTCTCCCACGAGGCGGAGAGTAGGGTAGAAAACGAAGGATCTAAGCCAATAATCGAATGTCGTCAAAACGGGCGAGGCATGCCTCGCCCCTACACAATGCCCTGACAGGGGCACGATCTACTATTTCCAATTCACGCGACTTTTGAACTCTGGCTTAAGTAGGGAGAAACAAACCTTAATCTGAAAAACTGCCGTGCCCTCAGATGCAGTGGAGAGGGGGAGCTAAGCGAGTCGGGCACAAGCGAACTTTCAGGCAGAATATCGGGCGGGCGATCCTTGATCGCCCGCCTTTTTTGACGTGCGCTCAGGGGCGAAAAGGCGTAGAGTAGGATTAGCCTACGCCCCAAACGGGCGATTTTGGACGACATAATTTTTATAGCAATCGATGGGAGTAAAAATGGCTCAGATTACGGCAAAAGCCTTTGCTGCGCGCTTCCCGTCCCTCGCCGCCTCGCTCCAGCCCGACGAACTTGAAGCCTTGGTAAAGCTGCTCAAATTACAGGATTTAGAAGCCTCGGAAGCGTTGATCGCCGAGGGGACGCAAGCCGACTCGCTGTTCTTTCTGTGGGATGGCGCGTTGAACGTCGTCATGAACACGCCGGACGGCGAACGGCAGATCGCGCTGATCAGCGAGAACGAGATGTTCGGCGAAATCTCGCTGATGAGTCCCGGCTTGGCGACGGCGACGGTCCGCACCGACGAGGGGTGTACGGCGCTGCACCTCGACCGCGCCAGCCTTGAAACCTTCTGGCAGGAATACCCGCACGCGGGCAGCGTCTTTCTGAACGTGCTCTGCCGGCAGGTTGCCAAGCGCATCCGCAACGCCAACGAGACGCTCAACCAACTGCGAAACGAAAGCCGCGACCAGCAGCTCCCCGCCGCGCTGAGGGCGCACAGTCAATTGTTCGAGGAGCAGCCCTCATGACCGTGACCGAAGCGCTGAAACTGAACCACTACCTCACCGCGCTGAGCGACGAGGAACTCAACACCGTCGCCGAGGCGATGCACGTCTTCGAGCGGGATGACGGTCACGTCTTCATTCGCGAGGGTGAACGGGACGACACGATTTATCTGGTCGTCGAAGGCGAAGTCGTCGTGCGACGCGGCGAACAGACGTTAGAACGGCTGGAAATGGGCGCGTTCTTCGGCTTGATCGCGCTGGTCGATGATGCGCCGCGCGCGGCGGACTGCGTCGCCAACGGCGCGGCGACGGTAGCGACGCTCTCGCGCAGCGATTACGACCGTTTGGTCGGCGACAGCGGGCGGATCGCGCTGGCGTTCCAGCAGACGTTAGGCGCGCAGTTGGCGCGCGATTTCCGCAACGTCTCGGCGCAGATCCATGACCTGCTCAACGCGCCGGACGATAAGCCTGACGAAATCCCCATCGAGGACTGCGACGTGGTCGTGATCGGCGGCGGTCCGCTGGGGATGATGTACGCGACGTGGGTCAAGCGCTTGCGCCCGGAAGCGCGGGTGGTCGTGGTCGAGCGGCGGCAGCATCCGGGGCACAAAGTCGGCGAGAGCACGCTGGCGACCACCGTGCGCGCCTTCCGCGCGATGGGACTCACCTACCCGGTGATGCGGCGGCTGTTCGGCAACAAGGCGGGCTTGCGCTGGTTCTACGTCGACCGCGAGAGCGACACGCTCCATAAACAGATGGACGTGGTCGACATCGAGGAGACCTATCAGGTCGAGCGGCGGATACTGGAGTATGCGCTGCAATATTTGGGCACGACCCGCGAAGGCGTCGAACTGATCCGGGGCGTCAAGGTGCTGATCAAGGAAAGCGACCTCGACGGCGAGCGCAAGCTGATCCGCTGCGAGACCGACAGCAAGCAGAAATTCGACCTGCGCTGTCAGGTCGTCTGCGATGCGTCGGGACCCGCCAGCGTGATCCCGCGCCATTTGGGGCTGTATCGCAAGCAGCCGGAGGCGCACCGGACGTTCAACTACAACTCGTACTTCGCTTATTTCCGGGTCAAGGAGGACGTGCCGGTCGATTTCTGGACGTACCCGGCGACCCGTCACCTGTGCTTCCCCGAAGGCTGGGCGTGGATGATCTCGCTGATTTCGTGGCGGGACACGCCCGACGAGAACATGGATCAGATCATCGAGACGCTGATCGAGCATCCCGAAGGCGAGGATGCGACTTACCCGACGCGCGAAGAACTCAAGGCGAAGTTCGGCGGCATCACCGAGCCGATTGTCAGCATTGGCTTCACCATCCGTGATGACCGTGACGTCGATCATCTGCGGATCGAGGAGCGCTTCAACTACTGGGTTGACCAATATCCGGCGATCCGCTGGGTGATGGATCACTTCGAGTTGATCGAAGCGCCGTATGAGGGCAAGCAGCGCTCGTATTCGGCGTTCATGAACATGGCGCACGACGTCGAGCGGGCGGCGGGCGACGGCTGGTGCGTGATCGGCGACGCCGGGATGTTCATCAACCCGTTCTTCTCGCTGGGGATGAATTACGGCACGGGGACGGCGTACATCGCGGCGCGCGACACCGCCGAAGGACTCGCCAAAGGCGACGTTTCGCGGGCAGCGTTCGAGCGTTACGAGCGCTACGTCAAAGCGATTTACGACCAGTACACCAACGAGATCGACATGTACTACCGCGCCTTCAATCACGAGGACTCCTACGAGCGGGCGATTGCGCTCAAGCTGTTCTTCGCCATCTCCGACGTGCTGCCGCGCGACGAATACAACGAGAGCGACGCCTACATCTGGAATCCGCTCGACCCGGTGTGGATCGATATGACCAACCGGGTCGCCGACATTCAACGCAGCGGCGAGATCAACGGGACGCCGCCCGCCGAAGTCGCGCGGCAGGTTCGGGCGATTGCCGACCCGTTCATCGCCGAGATCGCGGCGCGCCCGGAAGTGCAGGAACTCGAAGTCGAGCGCTACCTCCATTTTCACGACAATCAGGGGCAGCATCACAGCGAGGGCAATCACGATAAGCTGCGCGGTGCTTACGAGGCGATCCGCTGCGAGAACTGCAAGCTGTGGTACGACGACAGCATCCCGGCTTGCCCGAACTGCGGGGTGGAAAATCCGCGATACGAGAAAAAGATGTAGCGGCGTTCTGACCCCACCGTCCCGATCCCCTCCCCGAATTCAGGGAGGGGAGAGTGCCTTGGTCTATTTCAGGGGTAAGGTATCACGTTTGGCGATCTTTCAAGAAGGCGAAGGTGTTTTTAAGCACCCGCATGTCACGCCTCTACGACGACCGCATCCCGGCTTGCCCGAACTGCGGGGTGGAAAATCCGCGATACGAGAAAAAGATGTAGCGGCGTTCTGACCCCACCCCGACCCCTCCCCGAATTCAGGGAGGGGAGAGTGCCTTCGTCTATTTCAGAGGTAAGGTATCACGTTTGGCGATCTTTCAAGAAGGCGAAGGTGTTTTTAAGCACCCGCAGGTCACGCCTCTACGACGACCGCATACCAACGTATGTCCGTAGGGGCGTTATATGTAACGCCCCTACAACGGCAGATTGTTAGGTTTGCGCCGTCTCCAAAATCCATTCGAGGGCGGCGGTGGCGCTGGCGGTCTTGACCGCCTCCCGATCACCCTGCCAGACGTGGCGACGCACCTGCGGATCGCCGCCGCGCACGATCAAGCCGATGTAGGTCAAGCCGACCGGCTTTTCGGGCGTGCCGCCGCCCGGTCCGGCGATGCCGGTGATGCTGACGGCGACGTCGGCGTCGAACAGGTCGCGGACGCCGCGCACCATCTCGGCGGCGGTCGGCTCGCTGACCGCGCCGTAGGCGATCAGCGTCTGCCTCGCGCACGCCGATGATCTGCTGCTTGGCTTCGTTCGAGTAGCTGACGACTCCGCCGAGCACGTAAGCCGAACTCCCGGCGATGTTGGTCAGCCGGTGCATGACCAGCCCGCCGGTACACGACTCGGCGGCGCAGACCGTCCAGCCGCGTGCCAGCAGCGCCGCCCCGACGCGCGCCTCCAAGCGTTGATCTTCTGTTCCCATAAGTTGATCCTCCACGACTTAAATCCTATCCAAAAGCAAGGAAATCGCCAGATTCGCTTACTGTGGATTCGGCTGGTTAACGGTATACTGTGGGATAACAGCCGGACTCTATGGGATAATGAGGGATATTTCACCACATGGGGTACTGGGGTTGGCGTCCGCTGGTTTTGGGAATCTTCATCAGTGCGTGGGTCGTGGGCTGCAGCGTCGTCCCCGATACCGCGTCGCCCAGCCTTGCCCCTAGTAATTATCCTGAGGTGACGCTGACGGTGGGCAGGCTGCCCACCTCAAACGTGAGCGCCGCCCCGACGCGCGTCCTGTCGATTCCGGTGCGCACGGACGAACCTGCCGGGGGGAGCACGCCCAACGTCAGCCAACCGCAAACCTACGTCGTCCGTCCCGGCGACACGTTGGCGGAGATCGCGGCGCAGTTCGGCGTGAGCGCCACCGCGATCCGCCGCGAAAATGCCGACCTCGCCACGCTCACGCCCGGTCAAACGCTGATCATCCCCGTCTCGATCCCGCTGCTGCTGCTGATTTATCCGCCCACTTGTTATGGAACCCGCCCTGATAACTTGATCTGCTTAGGGATCGTCGAAAATCCGCTGGATTATCCGGTCGAAGGCGTCGCCGTCGACGTGCGGCTGCTGCGCGCCGATGGCGAGGTCTATCTCGACGAGCGCTCGATGGTCGAGCAGACCAGCATCCCCGCCGGAGGATCGGCGGCGTATCAAGCGCTGTTCCAAGCCGATAAAGGGGATTTCGCTGCCACCGCTGCCGAAGTAGTCGATGGGCTGCGCGGAGTTGAAGATCGCTTCGTCACGCTGGAGATCGAGGACGCGGCGGTCGAGTTGCTGGACGGTCACACGCTGATCAGCGCCACGCTGATCAATCCGAACGCGCAGTCCGCCGAGCTGCAGCGCGCCTTCGTCACGCTGATCGATGGCGAGCACGTCACCGGCTATCGGGTGGTCAGCTTCGAGAGCGGCGTGATCCTCGCTGCCGGAGCGCAGTTTCCGCTGCGGGTCGAACTCGCGCCCCAAGCCGAGGTTGAGAATCCCGACGTGCTGCTGACGGTCGAGGCACGAGTAGTGGAGAGCTAAGTACCTTTACCCCACCCCTGTCCCCCTGTCAGGGGTAGGTTTTTTTATTTACCTCACCCCCTGCCCCCTCTCCACTACGTAGAGAGGGGGTAAAGACAGCTCGCAGAAGGTTTTAAAAGTCCCCTCTCCATGCAATGGAGAGGGGATTTAAGGCTTGTCCGGTACTACTCAACACAATAGTGTTTCCAGTGCACCATCCGGTCGCCCAGCAAGCCAATTCAAGAAAAGTCCGAGGTTATAAGCAGCCATCACCAGAGCAAGGCGCGTCAGCTGCCCCCAACGTGAATGAGCTTGCAGCTGCTTCAAAGCAAAAACTGACCCTAAACGAGCAAAGAGGGTTTCGACAATCTGGCGTTTGCTGGCAAGCCAGCGACAATCTGGTGCTGACCACGCCGCTCGTGCATTCGCGGGAGGTACAGTGATGACACTCACTTCATAGCGCTGCCACCATTGTCGCCGCCAGCGATCCCCATTGAAGCCTCGATCTGCCAGATAGGGTCGCGCGCGCTGGTTGCCCACCGTTGCTAAACTACTAAAATCGGACGGCGGCGGCGGCAGGGTATGCTTTTTATCGCCTGCGGGCGTCAATAACTCCAAATGACCGCGGCGCTGGCTGACCAACGCCTGCAGTAGCCAACGGTCATCCGCTGATGCTGAGCCAAGCAACCAACCCGTGACAACTCCTTCGGCAGTCACACTGGTTAACAACTGCTCGCCCCAAAACCAGCCCCCTTGGTTGCCCCCGTAGCCAAGCCAACTCCACCAGAGCCAATGCCCTTTTCCACTAGCGGCTTGCGCCAAACTACACGCTGGCAACGGCACGCAATCCACCACTTCATACAACGTGCTGCTCGCTTCCAGCCAGTTCGCTACCTCCTGCTGCAGTTGCACCGCTGCACCCCACAACTGACGAACCCGCTCGTTAAAGGCACTCCGCTTCAGCATCCGCGGAAACCAGCCACGTCCCTGCTTTTGCATATAGCGCACCACCCCTCGTTCCGACCGCCACGGCACGCCCACTCGCCACTGTCCCGCTATCGCCACCGTCAGCACTTCACTGTCACTCAGCTGGATTTCTGGTCCGCCATGACGCTGCATCCGCGCCTGCGTGTCTGCTTTATACCAGTCATCAATCAGCACGTATAATGTCGTTAAGAAGGTATCCAAGTCCATGTTCCACTCCTTTGTTTGGCGACAATGAGTGTACATGAACCGATACCTTCTTCAGTACCGGACAACGCTATTTAGGGGTGAGGTCAGCACAAAACTTAAATACCTACCCCTGATAGACCCCCGTCCCCTCCCCGAATTCAGGGAGGGGAGAGTGCCCTTGTCCGTCTGGGGTTGTAGATGATGACGTTTAGCGATTTCTAAACCACTGAGCGTGTTTAAGAAACCATTTGAACATCATAAATTCTTGCGTAGGGGCACGATATATCGTGCCCCTACAATTGCGGATCCACGAGAACGATGCCGATTTTCCAGATGACCCTTAAACACGCTCATTGAACGCCCCGACAAGCCCCACTCCTCCAACGACAAAGACACACGAATTGTTATAGGTTGGCTTAGCTCGGTTTAATCTCGCGCGGACGGGGCGGCGCTACAATCGTCTTACAGTTGGAAATCAGAAATCAGCAGGAGGCGATTGGCATGCGCGCGCGGATGTTCACTCTATTTTTCGTCGGCATCTTGCTCGGCAGCGCGGCGATGGTCGCGGTCTTCTATCCACGAGTCGTCGCGCCAGCGGCGTCCGCGCCACAAGGCGTGTCGGCGCAAGCGGTCGCCTTGCAACAAGCGACGCCCACGCTGGGAGCGCTGGCTCCGGCTGCGCCGACGCCGACGGCACTGGCCGACAGCGTGTATGCCGAAGTTAGTGCGCAAGAACAAATTGTCATCAACCTGTACCAGCGGATCAGCCCGTCGGTCGTCCACGTCACCACCCAATCGCAGAGTTACAACCCGTTCTACGGCGTCACCCCGCAAGAAGGCACCGGATCGGGCTTCGTCTACGACACGCTGGGGCACATCGTCACCAACTACCACGTGATTCAGGGCGCGAGCGAAGTCGACGTGCTGCTGGCGGATGGATCGTCGCTGACGGCGACCATCGTCGGGTCGGACAGCTACTACGATCTGGCGGTGCTGCACATCGACGTACCGGCGGACGCGCTGACGCCGCTCGAATTGGGCGATTCGTCGCAGCTTCAGGTCGGGCAGACGGTCGCCGCGATTGGCAACCCGTTCGGACTAGAACGGACGCTGACGACCGGGATCATCAGCGCGCTCGGACGGCGGGTTGAGACTTCCGGCGGCGCGCTGATCGGTCAGGCGATCCAGACCGACGCCGCCATCAATCCCGGCAATTCCGGCGGACCGCTGCTCGACCTGCACGGGCGGGTGGTCGGCATCAACACGGCGATCAACAGCCCGACCGGTGGATCGGTTGGCATCGGTTTTGCCGTACCCGCCAACGTGATCGCCCGGGTGGTGCCGAGCCTTGTCAGCACCGGGTCGTATCTGCATCCCTCGCTGGACGCGACGCTGGTCGAACTGGGCACCGAGATCATGCCCGGCTCGAATGGACCGCAGCGCGGGCTGCTGATCACGCAGTTGATCGCCGGTGGCGCAGGCGACAAAGCGGGATTGAAAGCCGCGTCGGTGGTGCAGCGCGGGTTCCGCGCTTACTATCAGGGCGGCGACATCATCACCGCCATCGACGGACAGCCGATGACCTCGCGCAGCGATCTGCTGCTCTACCTTGAGGATCACCATAAGCCGGGCGATCAAGTCACGCTGACGATCTGGCGCGACGGCAGTTCGATGGATGTGAACGTCACGCTCGATCAGCAGGCGATGTAGAACTACCCCACCCCCAACCCCTCCCCGAATTCAGGGAGGGGAGAGTGCCTCCGTTCATTTCGAGTGTCTATTGTCAAAATAGATGACTGCTCGACACTGTGGAGGTGTTTCCAGAAGTCATTTGAATATTTCGCATTTCTCGCGTAGGGGCGAGGCATGCCTCGCCCCTACAACTGCGCTGTCACGAGAGCGGGAATGTTCAGATGTAGGGGCATGACCTGTAGTGCCACCGATTGCATCGGTGGGCGGGGTGAGGTCGGAATCCCACGTGATCTCAGGCGATTCCCACGAATTCCCACAGCTCATTTTGCGCGTTGCGCTTTTTGTTGCTATCCTGACAGTCTATGCTGTCCGGTGGTCAATAGCTAAGAAGCCCAATGAATAAGGGAACGATCTTCTACGCGCTCGTGATTGGTCTACTGATCCTCAGCGGCTGCTCGGCGGAAGCGACCGAGCAGGCGATCGCGACGGCGACGCTCGCGCCCAACGTGAGCCGCACGCCGCGTTTCACCGCCACGCCGATCCCCAGCCGAACGCCGCTGCCGACAACGACGTTCACGGCATCGCCGACCGTCATTCCGCCGACGCCCTCGGATACGCCGACGCCGTCAGCGACGCCGCCGATCCTCGGCAGCGTGAACTCGCTGCAGTCGATCAACGTGCGCGAAGGACCGGGTACGACCTTCTCGGCGATCGTCGCGCTGCGTCCGGCGACGCGCGTCGAAATTCTGGGACGCAACAACGATGGGACGTGGCTCAACATTCGCATGGAAGACGGCGATGAGGGTTGGGTCAGCGCCAGCTTGATCCGCATTCAGGCGACGCCGACACCGCTGCCGACGCTCACGCCGACGCCCAACTTGACCACGCTGGCGCAGGGAACGCCGCTGCCGACTGCCCTGTTCGGCGGTGGGACGATCACGCCGACGCCGCCGCGCTCGATCTCGGTCGGGTCGTCGCCGACGCCGGTCGAGGAGAACGCGAACCCGGCGACGGTCGAGGGCTTGCAGCTTCCCAACATGGAGGCGATCAACGCGACGGCGACGCAACTCGCCGACGGCGGCTTGATCCCCCTGATCGACACCGGCAATCCGACCAGCGGCGCGCCGGTCGGCGGACCGACGGGCGGACCGATCGTCACGCCGAGTCCGACGCTTTCGCCGGAACCGGGCAGCGTCTCGATGCAGCGCGGCGAGGACGTGCTGGCGTACTGCGATGACCCGAGTTATCGGCTCCCCGCGCCGAGCAATCTCGCCGCCGGTTCGACGATTGACGTGTTCTGGAACTGGTTCGCCAAGACCCGCCAGCAGGTCGAGGATCACCTGAACGCGGCGACTTACGACGTCCGGCTGGATGGTAACTCGCTGAATTACGCGCCCTATCGGGGCAGCATCCAGCAGGAAAACGGGCTGTACGTCGTTTACTGGTTCGTGCCCACCGAGCCGCTAGCAGCCGGTCAGCACGTGATCAGCTACCACGTCACGTGGTCACAGACGGTCTTTGACGGGTTCGACTACTTCGGACCCGGCACGAACAAGGCGGAACAGTCCGGATCGTGCACGTTTGACGTGAAGTAGGGTAACCCCTCACCCCGGATACTGGCGTATCCTGCCCCTCTCCCCCTAAGCGAAGCGACTGCGTGGGAGAGGGGCATTTTATTGTGAATACCTAGAAGCCCTGTGCTTCGTACTGGATGCCGTTGAAGCTCACGCCGTCGGGCGTGAGGGCGGCATGAGCGTCCGCGTCACCCTTCAGCACGTCGAGTAGGAAGGCGGTGGTGAAGTGGTTCATCAAGTCATGGGCGCGGTCTACATCCCAGACCGGGTCGGAGCAGAAGAAGTAAACACCCAGATCGATAATGGTCGGTGCATCGGCACAGCTTGTACTGGCGATGTAATGGTCGGCGTTTTCGAGGGTCACCAAGATTTTCTGTTGGCTGGCGATGTTGTCGTAGGTCGGGCGGACACCCCACGCATACGGCGTGGACGTGTCGAGCGTTCCGCCGATTGCGAGGACGGGGATGGTAATCTCCGCCAGCCCCTGATCGCCGAACATATACGAGTCTCCAGCGATGGTGACGATGGTGTCGACTCGCGGGTCGCCTACCGAGGGCCACAAACCCGCTGGCGCGGAATCAAGCCCTGCTAGCTTCGCCATCTCATCCTGCCGATCCGCAAAGACACACAAGAACTGATCGGGGTCATCCGGCGCGAGCTTCGTACAGCGAGCGGCGAAGTCGTCCATGTTATAGCGCGCGCCAGCGGCGGCAAGCGCGGTATAGCCGCCGTAGGACTGCCCGGCGACGGCGATGCGATCCATGTCGATCAACCCGGCTAATGCCCCATCGGGCGCGGTCAGAGTCGCCGCGTAGTCGATCGTGCGCGTGATAGCCAGCGGTCGTTCAACCGTCGTATGGACTAAGTCGGAAGAGGTATCGTCGGTGAACTCCTGATGATCGGGTCCGATGACCACAAAGCCATAGGAGGCTAGGTGTTCGACCAACCAAGCATAGAAGATCGACTCGGTGCCCAATCCATGAGAGAACACGACCAGCGGGTAGGGTCCGGCGCTCAGATCGGGCGGGGCATCGACGAGCGCGTGTCCAGCGATTTCGGAAGTGCTGTCAATTTGGTACTTCATCCAACTAATGACATACGTAGTCGTCTCCGGCGCTCCTGTCGGGTTCAGCGCCGGATACCAGACCCGGAGGTCATGGGGGTTGGTTTCGCCTTCCAGCACAAAGCTCTGCTCGCCGACCCAGTAGGGTCCGTGCAATGCGTAGGTCGGCGCGTCAGGACGCAAGCCCGTCGACGGCGGCGAGTTATTATCCTGCGCTCCCGCGGGCACCGAGAGCAAAAGCGAGAGCAAACCTACGGTGATTACAAATAATCTAAGCTGTTTCATATTTTTATTCTCCAATTTAAAATAAATACAGCATAAGTTCATATTTTTTTAATTGATAGTGATGAATGTCATACGCGCATTAACGGATACATTGTCAGGGTTTTGCGTCACTTGCTTTGGATGTGGCGCTTAGCCGGTAGGAAATGCCCAAGCACGAACACGGCGAATTCGGTGCTGGTTTTAGGACGCTGCCCCTGATACTATTTAACTAAATTCAAATGATGAGGACGGCACAATCATGGCTGAAAAATATAACGCGCTGGTTGAACGGCTGAAGGAAATCCACGACATCAATAATGCCGGGTGCGGTGCTCGGCTGGGATCAACAGGTGAACATGCCGCCCGGTGGCGCGGAAGCCCGCGCGAGTGCGCTATCGACCCTCGCGCGCATCGAGCACGACATGCTGGTCAGTGACGAGACGGCGCGGCTGCTCGAAGACGCCGATAAGGAGATGGCGGGCGCGGACTACAACTCGGACGAGGCGAGCCTGATCCGCGTCACCAAGCAGGATTACGCCGAAGCGACCTGCCTGCCGAGCGAACTGGTCGGCGAGATGGCGGAAGAAACGGCGCTGGCGCATCAAGTATGGGCGAAGGCGCGCGCCAACAACGATTTCAAGTCGTTCGCGCCGTCGCTGGAAAAGATCATGGACTTGATGCGGCGCGAAGCGGAAGCTTTCGGCTACAAGGAGCATCCCTACGACGCGCTGCTGAACCTGTACGAGCGCGGGATGAGCGCCAGCCGGGTCAAGCAGATTTTCGACGCCCATAAGCCCGATCTGGTCGAACTGATCGCGGCGATCAAGGCGCAGGGTGACGTCGTCAGCGACGCGCCGCTGCATCAAGCCTTCGACTTGGAAAAGCAGCGCGAATTCGGACTCAAGGTGGTCACGGCTTACGGCTATGATCTCGAACGCGGGCGGCAGGACGTGGCGGTGCATCCCTTCTGCACCCACTTTGGGCAGGGCGACGTGCGCATCACCACGCGCTTTTACCCCGATTTCCTGAGTCCGTCGCTGTTCGGCACGATGCACGAATCCGGTCACGCGATGTACGAGCAGGGGATTTCGCCGTCGCTGGAAGGGACGTCGCTCTCGAATGGGACGACGCTGGGCGTCCACGAGTCGCAGTCGCGGATGTGGGAGAACTTCGTCGGGCGGAGCAAGTCGTTCTGGACGTGGGCGTATCCGCAGCTTCAGGCGACCTTCCCGCAGTTGAACGGCGTCGATCTGGACTCGTTCTACAAGGCGATCAACAAGGTGCAGCCATCGTACATCCGCGTCGAAGCCGACGAAGCGACCTACAACTTGCACATCATGCTGCGCTTTGAACTGGAAATGGCGCTGATTTCGGGCGAGGTGAGTGTCGCCGAACTGCCGCAGGCGTGGAACGATCGCTTCGAAGCCTTCTTCGGCATCACGCCGCCGACCGACGCGCTCGGCGTGCTCCAAGACGTGCATTGGTCGAGCGGCTTGTTCGGCTACTTCCCGACCTACGCGCTGGGTAATCTGCTGGCGGCGCAGTACTTCCGCAAGGCGCTGGCTGACCGTCCCAGCATCCCGGACGACATCGCCAACGGCAAGTTCGATACCCTGCTCGGCTGGCTGCGTGAGAACATCCATCAGCACGGGCGCAAGTTCACCGCTGAAGAACTGACGCAGCGCGTCACCGGCGAGAGCATCGACCCCAAATACTACGTGGCGTACCTCAAGGGCAAGTTCGGCGAGATTTACGGGGTGTAAAGATCGACCCGATAACCCCTCACCCCCAACCCCTCTCCCACACAAGTGGGGAGAGGGGAGCAAGACAAAAACAATTCGCGGGCGAGGCATGAAACAAAGCGGGGCGCACAGCCGTGCGCCCCTACCACGAAATCGATGTTAGACAAAAATGTAGGGGCAGGTTTCAAACCTGCCCCTACGCGATTCTTACGGTTAGCGAATGCTTTAGCGCCGGTTCGACGAACGCCCGCGCATCAAGATCACCACCACGATGATAATCACGATGATCACGACCAGCAGAATGATCAGCGGCGTGACGTCGCTGGTGGCGGGTGGCTCCTGCGCTTGAATCTCGGTCAGGGTCGCCGAAGGCTGCGGCGTCGAGGTATCGGTGCCGGCTGCCTGCGCGACCGCCGTGAGCGGCGAGGGGGTGCGGCGGAGCGTCGCCGTCGGTCCGACCGCCGTCTGGCGGACGTTGAGCGTCCCCTCGGCGTCGCTGGTCGCCGAGGCAGCGATATCGTTGGTCGCTTGGGCGCTGGTCGCCAGCGCATTGGCGCGGACGGTCGCGTTAGCGGCGGCGGTCCCGGTGGCATTGTCGCTCACTGCTTGCGCGGTCGCGGTCTGCTGATTGGCTTGCTCGGCGGCGGCGGTGAGTTCGATGGCGGCGGTCGCGGTCTGCTCAACGCTGACTTGGGTGGCGGTCACTTCGAGCACCTGCCGGGTGGCGGTCCCGTCGAGGACAAGCTGAGTGGCGGTCGCTTGGAGGGCGGCTGCCTCAGTTCTGACGACGGCAGCGGTCGAAGTCGCTTCGCCAGCCAAGCGAGTCGCGAGGTCAAAGTTCGCGGTGGCGGCGAGGTCGGCGATGTGCGTCGCCGTCGTGTTGATGGCATTGGTCGCCTGCGCCTCGGCGCTGCGGGTGGCAGCGATCGCTTGATTGGTCGCTTGAGCGTTGCGCGTGGCGATGCTGTTCTGGGTTGCCAGCGCGGCGAGCCGCGCCTGCGCGTTGGCGGTCGCCAGCGTGTCGCGGGTGGCGAGCTGCGCTTGGATGGCGGCGGCGGCTTGCATCGTCGAGCGCTCGCTTTGGGTCGCTTGGGCGATGTTGGTCGCCGTGACCTGCGCGTTCCCGGTGGCGGTCGCTTGAGCGTCGAGTGCCACCTGAGTGACCTGCGCCACTTGGGTAGCAGTGAGCGCGGCTTGGGTCGCTGCGCTTGCCTGCGTCGCTTGTTCGAGCAGCGCGGCTTGCGTGCTGACGAACGCTGCGGTCACTTGCGCGACGGCGGTGCCGGTTTGGGCGACGATTGCCTGCTCGGTTGAACGGGCGCTGCCAGTCGCCTCGATCAGCGCTTGCTGAGTGACGGCGGCTTGGGTCGCGGTGGCGGCGGCGGTCATTTGAGCTTGCAGCGTGGCGAGGTTGTTCGCGAGTTCGGTCGCGCGCGCCGAGTTGGTGGCGGTGACGTCAAGGCTGTTTTGGGTCGCCGTCAGGTCGAGCAGCGCTTGTGTCGCCTGCTGCGACTGAGACGACGCCGTCATCTGCATTTGCAGGGTGGCGAGGTTGTTCGCGAGTTCGGTCGCGCGGGCGGAGTCGGTGGCGGTGGCTTGGGCTGCCTGCGTCGTCTGCGCGACTTGAGTTGCGGCGGCGAAAGCCTGCTCGGTGACGGTGGCTTGGGCTGCCTGCGTTGTCTGCGCGACTTGAGTCGCGTCGACGAAAGCTTGCTCGAGGGCGGTCGCTTGGGCGGCTTGGGTGACCTGCGCGGCTTGGGTCGCGTCGACGAAGGCTTGCTCGAGAGCGGTCGCTTGGGCGGCTTGCGTGGCGGTGACCGCATTCACCGCTTGGGCGGTCCCAACTGCTTGCTGGGTCGCCGTCGCAACGGCGGCTTGCGTGGCGGTCGCGGCGGGTTCAACGGCGATGGTGAAAGGCAGATCGAGTGTGCTGCTCTGCCCGCTGTCGTTGTCGGCGATGATCCGCAGCGTGTGATCGCCGGGGGCGAAGTCGAGCACGGTCAGCGTGACGCCGAAAGGCTCAGCCGTTTGATCGGCAAGCGGCGCGCCATCGACGAAGAAGGCGACGTGAACAATCGGGGTCTGGGTGACGAAATCGAGGGTCACAGCGCGGTCGGCGGTGAGCGTTTCGCCCGCCGTCAAGCCGTTAACGACGATCTGCGGTGGCAGCGCCGCGACGACGAAGTTGACCTGCACCGTGTTGCTCAGCCCGCTGGTGGTCGTCGCCGTGACGATCAGGGCGTTGGCACCGGGCGGCAGCGCCAGCGGATCGATGGTATAAGTGCCGTCGGTCGGCAGGAGCGCCAGATCGCCGATGGTGGCGTCAATTTGGGAAACCGCTACCTGAGCGGTCACATCCGCTGTGAAGCTGACCGGCGCATCGACGGCTTGCCCGTCTTGCAAACCGGTGATGCGGATCTGCGGCGGCAGCGCGGCGATACTGAAGGGGAAGCTTTGATCGACGGTCGCGCCCGCCGCGTTGGTCACGGTGACGACGACGGTGTTGTCGCCGGGGGCGAACTGGAGCGGATCAATCGTGAAGCTGTAAGGTTCGGCTAGCTCGGTGCGATCACCGCCATTGAAGCTGGTGATCACGTGCGTCGTCGCCGTCTGTCCCTGCACCTCGACCGCGATCGTCTGCGGTTCGGCGATCTCGCCAAGCGTGGCGAGGTCGGGCGAGAGGCTGACCCGCGAGGGCAGTGCGCCGATCGTCAGGTCGATGGTATCCGTGCCGGTGTCGCCGTCGGCGTCGGTCGCC
Organism: uncultured Chloroflexia bacterium; assembly: GCA_963727545.1. Lineage (GTDB taxonomy): Bacteria > Chloroflexota > Anaerolineae > Aggregatilineales > Phototrophicaceae > Flexifilum. The sequence continues at coordinate 71,142 of CAVSGS010000017.1, read as the reverse complement.
GAGACGATCAGCCGGAGCGGACCGGGCGGGTAGTCGAACGGATCGAGCGTGAGGGTGTAGGGTTCGCCGCTGAAGGCGACCGGCTCGGCGTCGCCGATTTGATAGGTGACGCTGCTGAGCGGATCGTCGTGGAGGATGGTCGCGGCGATCTGGGTTGGCTCGGTTAGCGGCTGATCAAGCGACGGCAGTTGGACGACCGGAACCGGGATCGGAGCGCGCAGGGTCGTGTTCGCCGACAGCGTGCCGTCGGGCGTGGTCGCCTGCAAACCTAAATCGTACTCGGTGCCGTCGAGCGGCAGCGGCGCGTCCAGCGTGATCACGTACTGGCTGCGGAGCTTTGCCGCCAGATCGGTGTAAATCTGCGTCAGTTGATCGGGCGAAGGCGACTCGTAGTTCGCGGCGTTGGTGCTGCCGGAAAGCTGCTGGAGATAGGTGCGGTCGAAGCCGAAGCCTAAGCCGATGGTGTAGATCGGAACGCCGCGCACCGTGGCTTCCTGCACCGCAGCGTCGCGGGCGACGGTGCTGTTGGTGCCGTACTCGGCACCATCGCTCAGCAGAATCACGGCGCGGCGCGGCGTCGGCGACTGGGCGGCAAGCCGGGTCGCTTCGTAGGCGGCTTGATAGAGGGCGGTCTGTCCCGCCGGGTAGACCGAATCGATCACCGACAAGAGCGCGGCTTTGTCGGTGGTGTAATCCTGCACCAAGCGGACGCGGCTGCCAAAGGTCATGATGGCGACCGGATCGTCGGGACCGATATTTTCGACGAAGGCGCGGGCGGCGAGCTTCGCCTTATCGAGCGGCGTGCCTTCCATGCTGGTGCTAACGTCGATCGCCAGCACGACGGCGAAGGGAAGGTTGTTATCGCTGATGTTCTCGACGCTGGTGATCTGCGCTTGTCCGACCAATTCCCCGGTGAGCGCGAAATCGCTCGCCGTCAGCCCGCGCAAAGGCTGCCCTAGATTGTCGTAGACGTTGGCGGTGACTGTGACGACCGGCATCGCGGTAGCATTCACGCCTGTGATTTCGAGGCGTGCCGCCGGGGCATCCTGTGCCCCCAAGACCAGCACCGGTACGAGCAGAATCATAAGAAGAAGGAACGGTCGTAATTTGTTCAAAGCGCGCTCCTGATTTTCTCTCATTTTCGTCTTATGTTAACGGAATTCTCACCGAATGCAACTTTTGTCAAGGGGTAGGTTAAAGGCACGAAAATGCCCGGATTTGCCCGCGAAAAAACGCAGTGCGGCGGGCGTGTGTCAACAATTTGTGTGAATACTATCGCCTTTAGGGAGCGATGGTTTAAACTTGTGGATGATGGAGTTGCTTAAGGATTGTCGATGCGCTGGATAGTCGCGCTTGGTTGGCTGTTGTTCATGGCAGCTTGCACCCCCACCCCGGCGAACGATCAAAACGCCGATGCCACCCCGCCGAACGTCGTCGTCTGGGACCGCGATGCGCAGACGGTGATTTTTCGCGCCGACGTGATCGGCGGCGAGAGCGACTTTCGCGCCCGGAATGCGATCCCCAACTGCACGATCTACGGCGATAACCGGATGGTCTGGCTCAACGAGCTGGGTCCCTTCAAGATCGAAGTGCGCGAAGATCGACTGCCGGATGGCGCGATCAGCGCATTCATCCAATACTTGACGGTCAACGAGCGGATTTACACGTTCGATGCGCTGCTGCCACAGGTCGAGCAGCGGTCGGACGTCAACCCGGTGGTCGAGACGGTGCTGATCAACGTCAACGGCATCGAACATCGCGGCGACTCGCTCGGTGGGTGGGATCGGGAGTGGTTCCCGCGCGTGCTGAATGCCTGCAAGAGCCTCGGCTTGACGCCGGTGCTGGTCGCGCCGTCGAGCGGTTGGCTGTCGGCGCAGGAAATCCCGTACAGTTCGCAGCCGCCGCTGGTGACGTGGGACCCGGCGCAAATGGGCATCAGCCTCGCCAGCGCGCCGCCGGATCAGCCGCAGTGGATCAGCGGGGAGGCGGCATCCAGTCTGTGGGAGACGCTGCACTCGCTGCCCGCCAACATGATCTTCGAAGAAGGCGAGCATTATTACGAGGTCGCGCTGCAAGTCCCCGGCATCACCCGCGATTTACCGCCCGCGCCACAGAAATAAAGACTCATGTTCAGAAAACGGGGCGCAGCGTGTTTTGCCCCATAGACACCAAGTTAAGGAACCGCCCGCCTTTTGAGCGCGCGTTCGCGGCGGGTCGCCCGAGGCTCGAAGCCTCTGGCTAAGCATTCAAGCCGTCTGAAGACGGCTAAAAACCATTTCCGTCCAAAAGCTCCGGCTTTTCACTCGTTTTACCCATGAGCCAAAATAAAAGGCTCAACGGTAAAACAAGTGCATTCCTGAGGGCGCACCGCCGTGCGCCCCTACAAAAGCGCACGACTTCTACCGTAGAGCCAAATAAAAACCCCTCAGATCATCTGAGGGGTAATCAGTTCGAATAATAGATTTGAATGAATTAGATGCGGGCGTCTTTGCCGTTGAAATCGACAACTTTGCGATAGAAGCTCTGGAAATTGTTGTTGCTGGTCCACAGCATGAAGTCGTAGAGCTGATAGAGCGCGATCACGCGCTCGACGACTTCGCTCAGGACGTTATCCGTGCTCAACTGGCGGATCTTCCGGCTCGTACCAGACGCCGATGCGCAGCCAGTCCTGTCCGTCGGCGAAAGTCCCCATCCACTCGTCGAGGATGTTGCCGCGCAGCAGTTGGCGGCTGGTCAGGTGCATGTCGCTCAGTTCGGTGCCGCCCCAGAAGCCGAAGCAGTAGTCGCCATCGACGTGCTGGACGATCCGCCGCAGCGTCTCGCGGTGCCGGGCGACCGCCAGCTTGCCGATCAGGTTGCGCTGATCCCACCACGAGAGCGGCGCCATGATCAACTCGACGGCGAAGTGTTCCGGGGTGATGCGGAGTTCGATCACCGGATGCCGGTAGACGTCCGGGTTATCGGCGGCGCCAACACCGTCGCGCCCCATCAGCCGCTCGACCAGTAAGCCCTGCTCGCGGGAGCGCAGATAGGGCAGCGACATCCCGGCAATCTCGCCTGTGCAGGCTGCCGAACGGTTGGAGATCAACGCTGATTTATTCCAGTGGGGGTGTAAATCATAGTTATGATCGCGGACACGACGATAAAGGGTGCGATGAAGTTCGTAGAATTTGTCGTGAACAGTGGGGATGTCCGAACCGGGCAGCGAGGCGAGCGCGTCGTGATCACGTTTTGTGAAATAAGCTGTTGTCATCACACCCTCCTCAAAGATAAAAGATAAAAAGTAAAAACTTAATTAATGCCGACAGATGAATGATAAATTAAGTTTTCTTACAAATCTACCAAATCTCCGAGAATTCATACAAGTTTCACGAAATCTCAAGGATAAAACTAAGCGCGACGTTACATTAACGCTGTCGACAAGGGGAAATCATACCGTCGCCGGCAGCAATGGGCGTCATTAAAAACGGCGTCGATTGTCATTGGTGGGGAAAACCGGTTAGCGCGCCGATTGGCGAATGCTTACAATACCCAATACAGGATAGACCTGTGTGGATAGGAGAAAGAATTATGGCAATTACTCCGCAGGACGTTTTTGAATATCACCGGCGGGGGCGCCCCGGCAAGATCGAGGTGACGCCGACCAAGCCGCTCGACACCCAACGCGACCTCTCGCTGGCTTACTCACCGGGCGTTGCCGAAGCCGTGCTCGAAGTCGCCCGCGACCCGCTGACCGCTTACGAACTGACGGCAAAATCCAACCTCGTCGCGGTGATCTCGAACGGTACGGCGATCCTCGGTTTGGGCAACAAGGGACCGCTCGCCGCCAAGCCGGTCATGGAAGGCAAGGGCGTCCTCTTTAAGAAATTTGCGGACGTGGACGTGTTCGACATCGAGATCAACGCCAAGACGGTTGACGAAATGGTGACGGTGATCCGCGCGCTCGCCCCGACCTTCGGCGGGATCAACCTCGAAGACATCAAGGCACCGGAGTGCTTCGACGTCGAGCGCATCCTGAAGGAAGAACTCGACATCCCGGTGTTCCACGACGACCAGCACGGCACGGCGATCATCTCCGGCGCGGCGCTGCTCAACGCGGTCAAGATCACCGGCAAGAAGCTGGAAGACCTGCACATCGTCGTCTCCGGCGCGGGGGCGAGCGCGATTGCTTGCGCTGACTTCTACGTCAGCCTCGGCGTTCGCCATGAAAACATCATCATGGTCGACAGCTCCGGCGTGATCTACTCCGGGCGCGAAGACAACATGAACGAGTACAAGCTGAAGTACGCCGTCGATACCGACGCGCGCACGCTGGCGGATGCCACCCGCGGCACCGACTTGTTCCTCGGTTTGTCGGCGGCGGGCGTGCTCAAGCCGGAGATGGTGGCGACGATGGCGGAAGACCCGATCATCTTCGCGCTGGCGAACCCCGACCCGGAGATCACTTGGGAAGATGCTTATGCCGTCCGCAAGGACGTGATTATGGCGACTGGACGCGCCGACTACCCGAACATGGTCAACAACGTGCTCGGCTTCCCCTTCATCTTCCGGGGCGCGCTCGACGTCTACGCGACCGGCATCAACGAAGCGATGAAACAGGCGGCGGCACAGGCGCTCGCTCAACTGACGATGGAAGACGTGCCCGACAGCGTGCTGACGGCTTACGGGCTGTCGTCGCTGCATTATGGGCGCGACTACCTGATTCCCAAGCCGCTCGATCCGCGCGTGCTGCTGTGGGTCGCCCCGGCGATCGCTAAGGCGGCGATGGAAAGCGGCGTCGCCCGGCGTCAGATCGACCTCGAAGCGTACCGCGAAGAACTGATCAGCCGTCAAGGTATTGGTCAGCAGACGCGCAGCCGGATCGTCAGCAAGGCGAAAGCGGGCAGCAAGAAGCGCGTGATCTACGCCGAAGGCGAGGAGTTGAAGATCATCCGCGCGGCGGCACTGGTCGAGGACGAAGGTCTAGCCGAGCCGATCCTGATCGGCAGCCCGGACGTGATCCGCACGCGGATTGCCGACCTCGCGCTCGACTTCAACCCCAAGATCGTCGATCCCGCCGACAGCGAACTGCGTAACCGCTACGCGCCGCTGCTCTACGAACAACGCCAGCGCAAGGGCGTCACCGAGGCGAAAGCCCAGTCGCTGCTGCGCGACCGTAATCTGTTCGGCTCGCTGCTGCTGGCGAACGGCGAAGCGGATGCTTTCATCAGCGGCTTGACCTACGAATATCCCGACGTGGTGCGTCCGGCGCTGCAAGTTTTCCACACGCGCCCCGGCGTCAGCCGCGCGAGCGGTGTCTACCTCGTGATCGTCAAGAAGCAGGTCTATCTGTTCACCGACGCGACCGTCAACATCGACCCGGATGCGGCGACGCTGAGCGAGATTGCTATCAGCGCGGCGGATTTCGCCAAGACGCTGGACATCGACCCGAAGGTCGCCATGCTCTCGTTCTCGAACTTCGGCAGCACGCCGCATCCGCTCCAGCAGAAGGTCGCTGACGCGGTCGCGCAGGTGCGCGAACGCCGCCCGGACATCTGCATCGACGGCGAAATGCAAGCCGATACCGCCGTCGTGGTCGATCTGGTCGAATCGCGCTATCCGTTCAGCAAGGTCAAGGACGCTAACGTCTTGGTCTTCCCCGACCTCGGCTCGGCGAACGTCGCTTACAAGCTGCTGGCTCGGTTGGGCGGCGCGGAGACGATTGGACCGATCCTGCTAGGCATCGGCGCGCCGGTTCACGTGCTGCAAGCCGGTGACGACGTCGAGGACATCGTCTCGATGACCGCCGTCGCCGTCATGGACGCGCAAAGCCGGAGCTAGTCAAGATTGTAGATTGTTTTCGTAGGGGCACGATATATCGTGCCCCTACAAACCCCGCTCCCCCGACCCCGCTCCCACGCAGTCGCTTCGCTTAGGGGGAGCGGGGAGAAAAGCGGATTTCGGGTTACAAAATGATCTGCTCAAAACGATCTCCTCGATGTTCGTCACTCCACTGCCCGTAACCCTTGCCCATTGCATCCCCTTCGGCTGAGATTCTGCCTGTACGTCTGAATTTTAGGACTCGCGCTGTGCTGACGTGGCGTTTGTGGCGGGCGCTCCGCTACCCCGACGAAGACAATCCGCTGTTCGCGCGCCTCGGCGGGCAGCCGAAGCGTCCTGAGCGCTGGCGTTTCCGCCGCTTTCAGCCGCTAATCGACATGGTGGAGGCGATTGCTGAAACCGCGTCCATCGTGATTGCGCCGGTACTGCTGGTGATCGGTGCGAATTTCCTCGGCGCGGTGGTCGCCTTCAACATCACCCAAGCGATCCGTCAGGAGCACGAGGGCGGTACGTATGACCTGCTCGCGCTGACACCGTTTGGTCGCGGCGTCGTGAGCTGGCAGATCGCCATCATCTGCGCCAGCCGCCTGCAAGCGATCCGGCGGTTGCTGCGGCTGCGAACGCTCGCGTTGGTGACACTGGTGCTGCTGATCACGCTCTCGCTCATCGGAATCGTGTTCACGCCGATCTTGTTGCTGCTGCTGATAATCGCCCTGAACCTCGATGCTATCCAGACCTTGATCGTCGGCTGCCTGAGCGGGATGCTGGCGCAGGAATGCAGGCAGTGATGCCCGGCTTCGTCGCCGATTGCCATTTTCGCTCTCATCCAACTGTTCCTCGCTACCTGCCGGTGACGCTGCTGATCGTCGGTCTGCTCAATGGCTGTTCCCGCTGCAACTCGACCGCTGGGTCGGCGACGGGCTGGTCGCCGGCGCCGCGCTGATCGCGCTCTTTTTCCTGCGCGAGCGATCATCCGGCTGATGTGGCGCGACGCTCAAACGGCGGTTACTTTAATTCGTGGCTTTGCTCTGAAAGGCTGCTTCATGGACATCGTACCCTTCAAGACTGACTATCTCCCTGACATGGCGGCGCTCTTCGCTGCCGACTTCCGCGATCTGCGGGCGACCGTCCCGGTGCTGCCCGACACCTTCGCCGATCCCGCTTACGTCGCCGAACGGCTGGAAGGCTTCTTCAACCAATTCCCCGGCATCGTCGCGCTGGACGGCGGGCGCGTGGTCGGCTATCTCGGCTGGATCGAGGCGGATGATTTTCGCGGCGCGGGACGCAAGGGAGCGTACATCCCGGAATGGGCGCATTCAGCGACCAGCGACAAAAACGCCGTCTATCGCGCGCTGTTGAACGATGCTGCATCCAAGTGGGCGGCGGCGGGCTGCGGCGTCTACGCGATCTCGCTGCTGGCGCAGGATCGCTCGCTGCAAGATTTCTGGTTCTGGAACGGCTTCGGCTTGATCGTCGTCGATGGGATTCGCTCGATCGATCCGATCAACGCGCCGCCGCCGGACGGGATCACCATCCGCAAGGCGTCCGCCGCCGACGTGCCCGCGATCACCCGGCTGGAACTGGATCACGCGCAGTATTACCGCGAGCCGCCGATCCTGATGGCGGCTTACGATCCGACCAGCGCCGACGAAATCGCTGCGTTCATCAGCGGGGCGGATCAAGCCTACTGGCTGGCGCTGGACGGCGGCGACTTGATCGGTATGATGCGCTTCGAGCCGCACGGCGACGGCGCGGCAGCGATCCTCGATGCGCCGGACAAAGCTGCACTGCACCGGCGCGTTTGTCCGCGCGACGAGTCGCAGCAAGGGGACGGGCGCGGCGCTGCTCGACGCGGCGCTGAAGGATTACGCGGCGCGCGGTTTCGCTCGCTGCTCGGTCGATTTCGAGTCGTTCAATCCCTATGCGCGGGCGTTCTGGCTCAAGTATTTCACGCCGGTGCGGTTGTCGGTGGCGCGGGTGCCGGAGCGAGAACCATAGTTCTGACCTCACCCCCGACCCCTCTCCCTAGGCGAGGGGCGAAAATGGGCGCTTGAGGGAGCAGACTCCATTTCCACCCCGGATAAAGCCCCTATAACGCTCGGTTCAGTGTTGCCAGCGCGGTTGAGACGTCGTATTCGACCGGCACCAGCGCCAGCAGATCGCGGCAGAGCTGAGCGCAGAATTCGACGCGCCGCGTCAGCGAGGGATAGCCCAGCACGTCGTCGATCCGCTTGATCAGGTCGGCGGGGGCGAACGCGCGGGCGACGGTCAGCGTCCATTTGGCGCTCGGCTCCCAGCGGCGATTGACCGCGTAGAGCAAGCGCAGCGCGAGGTCGAGATCGTCCACCAGCTGACGACTCAGCGCCAACCGCTCGCCATGACGGGCGAGCCGCCGCGCGGTCGCCCAGCGTTGCGGCTGCGACCACTGATCGAGCGCCAGTTGGACGATGCCGCGCTGCACCGCGTCGGAGTAGCCCGCCAGAATAATCTGTTCCGCTTTCACCTGATCGCCGCGCAGGGGGATCGCGTTGGCGATCACGTCGCCGAAAGCCAGCACTTTGCGTTCCAGCGTCGCGCCGGAGCGGATGTGCTCGATTTGGGCGTGCAGGGCGGCGAAGGTCTGCCAGCCGACCTCGGCGGACAGATCGCCCCAGCGGAACTTGATCCAGTAGGAGTCATCCGGGCGGGGCGCGTCCTCGACCTGAAGATCGCTCGCTCCGGCTGCCGTTAGCCACGCGACCCGCGCCTCGGTCGGCGGGATCGACTCCGCCCACAGGTTCAGTTCGAGATCGGAATCGTCGTCGGCGACGCCGCGCGCCGTCGAGCCGGTCAGGGCGATGTCGTCGGCGAGGTCGGGCGGGCAGGTATCAACTAATTGCTGCGCGATCTGCGCGCGCTGGCGGCTGGCGCTGGTCGCGTCGGCGGGCAAAAGTGTAACCAGAGGCATAGCAGACTCCTCACCCTAGATTGTCAGAGATTGAGCCGAACTCTGCCTCTATTTTACTCCTTACTCGTAACGCAGGACGTTGGCGACGCGCTCGCGCACGGCGACGCGGGCACTGAGGAAAGTCGCCGTCCACGCGATCAGCACCGAGGCGATCACCAGCGCGACCGCAACCGGCAGCGCCTCGCGCGGGATGGGGATCGCGTCGCCCTGACCGATCCACGTCATGATGGCGACGCCGAGCGCGCTCACGCCGATGCCGATCAGCCCGCCGAGCAAGCCGATCAGCGTGTTTTCGAGCAGCATGATCCACAGGACGCGCCGCCCTTTCAGCCCGACCGCCTTGAGCACGCCGATCTGCCGCCGCCGCTCCAGCGTTTGCAGCGAGACGGTATTCGCCATTGCCACCGCCGCCGCGAACAGCGAGAGCAAGCCGACGACGGTCGGCAGCGCCGAGAACTGGTCGATCAAGCGCTTGAGCAGCCCGTCGATGAAGCTGATGTCGAAGGCGAACACCAGCGGATTCTCCGACAGCTTGAGCAGCACCGCGTTCAGGTGGGCAGAATCGACCTGCAGGACGTTGAACTGAATACTGGGCTGCGCGCCGTCCTCGTTGCCCGGTGGGATGAACAGCTTGCCGAAGCTGACCTGTCCGGTACTCTGCAAAATGCCGACCACGGTGAAGGTTTGGCGACCATCAGGCGTTTGCAGCGTCACGGTCGAGCCGACGTCGATGCCCTGCCCTTGGGCGAAATCTTCCGCCACCGCCATCACCTTCTGACCTTTGTCCGCCGGGGTCAAGTCGCGCCCGCTGACGACGCGTGCCTGAATCGCGGTAGGGTTCGTGCTGTTGCGTTCGAGCAGGCTGGCGGAAAAGGCGCGGCGTGGTCCGCCGAATCTTTCGCTGTCAACCGGCGTTTCGCCGTTGACACCGATCAGCCGGGAGTTGTAGAGCGAGAGCCGCGTGTTGTTCTCGACGCCCTCGACGCCTTGGAGCTGGCTGGTCAGCAGACCCTGTGCCAGCGGCTGCGAGATGAGGCTCAGCGCGGGGAAGACCAGCACGTTGCCGCCAAAATTCTGAGTGAGTTGGAACTGCAAAATCTCGCGCGTGCCGACGCCGACGAAGGTGATGCTGCTGAGCGCGAACATGCCCGCGCTCAAGGCGAGCAGCGTCGTCGCGGTGCGGATGCGGCGCGAGGTCAGATTGCGCAGCGCCAGCCGGAGATCGACACTGCCGAACGACGGCAGGTGACTCACCAGCCAGACGACCACCCAGAGCAGGCAGACGAGGATGCCGAGCACCAGCAGCGTCACGGCGACGCCGATGATCCCGACGACGATGCTGCCGAGAATTTGCCCGGCGATCACGCCGATCACGAGGACGACGATCACCAACGCGATCAGCGCTTGGAGCACGCCAACCCCGGCGACGTGGGTCTCGTTGGGGCGCAGGATGATCGCCGGGCGGATGCGGTTGGCAGTCAGCACCGGCAGAATCCCGAACACCAGCGTCACGACGACGCCCAGCGACGCGCCGAACAGCAGCGCTTCGGGGTAGATACGCCACACCAGATGCTGCTGGATGAACGCCTCGCCATACCGGTTCACGCCGATGCTGAGGATGACGCCGAGAATACAGCCGACGACGCTCCCGATGACGCCGAGCAGGAAGGCTTCGGCGAAGAACAGCGCGCCGACCTGCCGTCCTTTCAAGCCGAAGGTCTTGAGCGCCGCGATCTCCTCGGTGCGCCGCCCGACCATCACCAGCATGGTGTTGATGATGCCGACGCCGCCGATCAGCAGCGCGCCCAAGCCCATCACCACGATGAAGCGCCCCAAGGCGTCGGCGATGATCGAATTTCGGTGACGTAGAGCGGTGACGGTGGTGAAGTTGCCGCCGGTGAGATTGCTCAGGTCTTGGGCGGCTTGCGGAATGTCCGTGCCTTCGGGAACGATTAGGCTGATGGTGTTGGGCTGGGTCGAGAGACTCAGCGTCTCGGCGGCGCTTTGATCGATATAGGCGAAGCCGAAAATCGCCGCGAAGGGGTCTTCGATACTCGCCTCAAGGTCGGTGCTGACGATGCCGCGCACGGTGAACTGCTCGGTCGTGTTGCTGACCCGGACCGTATCGCCGACGTGCAAGCCCTGTTGGTCGGCGAGGTTCTGGCTGATGACGATGTCGTTGCCGCCGGTGAACAGCGAACTGATCGGCGCGTTCTGCGGCTGAAGCGCGTAGATCGGACCGGTGGGCGGGAAGGTTTGCGGGTCGATCAGCATGACGTTGACGAACTGCGGTCGCCCAACGGTGACGGCATCGACCGCCGTCACCTGCATGTTGGAGGCGCGGTAGTATTCGCTGACCGTCGCGCCGTTTTGGGTCGCCCACTGCTCGACGCGCTGGACTTCGGCAGCGGAAAAGACCGCCTCGCTGCCGGAAGCGGAGAAACCGAAGACGTTGCCGCCCATTCCACCCCGGTCGATGGTGATATCGCCGTGATTACTCAGGCGCACGTTGTCGACCAGCGTATCGCCAATCGCCAAGCCGAGGCTGCGGAGCGCGACGACGGTCGCCACGCCCGCCGCAATCGAGAACACGGCGAAAGTCGTCCAGCGGGTGTTGCGGCGCAGGTTGCGGGCAGCGTAATTCAGGTAAAACAGGAGACGGCGCATTAGTTCATCCTAATAGATAGCGATTAGTGATTAGCAGTTAGCTATCAGCTTTCAGCGGTCAGCAAACCTCACCCCCCAACCCCCTCTCCATAATGCGAGGGGGAGCGAAGCGCGGCGGGATGGGTCGTCTGAATCGGAGTTTGTCCGTAGGGGCGGGTTTCAAACCCGCCCCTACAACCCCCTCACCCCCGACCCCACTCCCACGTTTCTGAGAGAGGAGAGATAAACGCCGGTTAGAGCGGGAACATACTCCGTCTGATTTCGTTAAGGTGCAGCGACCTTCGGCGGCGCTGATAGCTGAGCGCTGACTGCTGACGGCTTCCTAACCATACGTTCTCTATACGCAGCAGCCGGGCAAAGGTTTTAGCGCGGCGTGATTAGGCGAGTGCGTTGTATAATGAAGTTTCATAAATCTGTTAACAGGATTTTAGCGCAATGACCGCCAACGACAGGGATCAGTCTGCCCCTTTCGAGGGGATTCGGCAACTACGCCAGCTTAGTCACCGGGTCAACATCGGGCTGAACAACCAGCAAGCGCTGCTTCAAATGCGCAATCTCAGCCTCGCGCCCGACGTGATTACGCACATTCACCTTGTCGATCACGAATTGGCGACGCTCGAAAATCACCTGCATTACGAGGAAACCGAACTCGAACAACTGCGCGCGCTGACCGAAACCTCGGCGCTGATCAACTCGTCGCTGGACCCGGATGCAATTTTAGCGCAGGCGATGGACGAAATCATCAACTTGACCGGCGCGGAACGCGGCTACATTCTGCTGCGCAACACCGACTCCGACGAACTGGAGTTTCGCGTCTGCCGCGAGCCGGACGCCGAACCGGACGAGGTGCAGGGTGCCGACATCAGCCGGACGGTGCTGCACGAGGTGTTCACGTCGGGTAAGTCGCTGCTGACTGATAATGCCGCCGCCGACCCCCGGATGCAGGGCAGCGAGACAGTCGCCAAGTTCACGCTGCGCTCGATCATGTGCGTGCCGCTGATCTACAAGGACAAGATCACCGGCGCGGTTTACGTCGATAACCGCTTCAAGGAAGGCGTTTTCACCGAACGCGAACTCAACCTGTTGATGGCGTTCGCCAACCAGACCGCCATCGCCATCGAGAACGCGATCCTCTACAACCGCGTGCAGGCGACGCTGCGCGAGATCACGCAGGTCAAGGAGTTGATGGAAAACGTCTTCGCCTCGATCGCCAGCGGCGTGATCACCAGCAACGCCGACGACCGGGTGATGACCTTCAACCGCGCCGCCGGACAAATTTTGGCGACGCCGCCGGATGAGGCGCTGAATCGGCTGCTGCCGGAACTGCTGCCGCGGGTTGCCGATTTCTCCGGCTACATGCACACCGTCCGCGAGCAGAATCAGCCGGAAGTTTTCGAGGCACACACGACCATCCCGCAGCGCGGCGAGACGATCCTCAACCTCAAGCTTAGCCCGCTCAAGAACATGGCGGACGAGACGCAGGGGGTCGCGGTCGTGCTCGACGACCTGACCGTCCAGCGCGAGCGCGAGGAATCGCTGGAACTGATGACCCGCTATCTACCGCCGGGTATGGTCGATAACATCGAGCAGATCGCGGGGCTGGCGCTCGGCGGCGAGCGCCGCGAGATGACCAGCATGTTCGTCTACGTTTGCCCCTACGACGTGCTCGACGAAGGGGCGCGCCCGCAGCAGTTGATGGAACTGCTCAACGTTTACCTTGAGGTGGCAACCAATGCGATCCACAAAGCGCGGGGCATCATCGACAAGTACATGGGCAACGAGATCATGGTGCTGTTCAACACGCAGTTGAACCCGGACGCCAATCATGCCTCGTGCGCGGTCGAGACAGCGCTGGTGCTGCGCGACGCCTTCGTCGATCTGTATCAGCGACTGGGGATCGACCCGCAGCCGCATTACTACCGCATCGGCATTCATACCGGCGTGGCGACGCTCGGCAACGTCGGCAGCTTGAACCGGCGCAGCTTCACCGCCATCGGCGACACGATCAACCTGTCGAAGCGGCTGCAAGAGAACGCCACCGCCGGACAGATCATCGTCAGCGAGGATACGGTGCGCCACATTGCCGATCACAACGACTCGTTTGCGCAGTTCCGCTTCGACGAGCGCGAGTTGATTCAGGTCAAGGGACGCACGCAGCTCACGCGCATCTACGAGGTCTTCCAAGCATGACTGAATCCACCTCACGCATTCGCAAATCTCGCATGAAGGAGTCGGTGCAGGAGCAGCTGCGCCAACTGACGAAGGACGTGAACGAACTCAACGAGCTGCTGCGCAGCCAGCGGATCGTGCTGCGGCAGTGGGCGATGGGCTTGCCGCTGGGGTCGCTGGACGACCTGCACGAGATTCAGGATCGGCTGGGGACGCTGGCGGGGCAGATCATGATGCGGCAGATCGAACTGCGGCAGCTGCGCGCGCTGGCGGAGACGACCGCGCTGATCAACTCGTCGCTGGATACCGACAGCGTGCTCAATCAGGTGATGGACACCGTGATCCAGCTGACGGGCGCGGAGCGCGGTTACATCATGCTGACCAACAAGGCGACCGGCAGCCTCGAATTTCGGGTCGCGCGCGGGATCGACCGCGAGCAGTTGGTCCGCGACGAGTTCATTGTCAGCAACACGATTGTCAATCAGGTCTTCGACACCGGTGAGCCGGTGCTGACCGACAACGCCCGCAGCGATCCGCGTTATCAGAGCCTTGAAAGCATCGTCGGCTACCAACTGCGGAGCATCTTGTGCGTGCCGCTGATCGTGCGCAACGAGGCGATCGGTGTGGTCTACTGCGATAACCGCGCGCTTTCGGCGCTGTTCAAAGATCACGAACTGAACCTGCTCAAAGCCTTCGCCAACCAAGCCGCGGTCGCCATCGAGAACGCGCGGTTGTTCGAGGCGGCGCGGGCGCAGTTGGCGGAAATCACCGAAATGCGCGACCTGATGGACAACATCTTCACGTCGATCGTCAGCGGCTTGATCACGCTGGACGGCGACGACGTGATCATGGCGTACAACCCGGCGGCGGTCAACATCACCGGCGTGACCGAGGGCGAAGCCATCGGCGCGGAACTCTACGAAGTGCTGCCCGGTTTGAACGAAGATTTTGTCGAGAAGCTGGCGCGCGTGCGCGAAATCGGCGCGCAGGAGACCTTCGAAACCGAAGTCGTGCTCAACGGTTCGGGCAAGCGCATCTGGAATATCGTCATGAGTCCGCTGCGCGACGCGGGCGAGAGTCGCGGCGTCGTGCTGGTGCTCGACGACCTGACCGAGCAGCACGAGCGCGAGGCGCAGTTGGCGCACGTCCGCCGCTATTTGCCGCTGGCGCTGGTCGAGAACATCCACAGCGAGAACCTCGCCACGCTCGGCGGGCAGGAGCGCGAGATCACGGTGCTGTTCGCCGACGTGCGCGGCTTCACCACCTTCAGCGAGCAGCTTCAACCGGAGCGCCTGATGGAGATCATCAACAAGTACCTGAGCGTCGCCAGCGATGCCGTCAACCTGTACGAAGGCGTGGTCGATAAGTACATGGGCGACGCCGTGACCGGCTTATTCAATACGCCGCTCAATCCGCAAGAGGATCACGCGCTGCGGGCGGTGCGCTCGGCGCTGAGCATGATCTACGACGTGCTGGCGCTCCACGAAGTGCTGCCGGAAGAACAGCGCCTGTTCTACGGCGTGGGCATTCACACGGGGATGGCGCTTTTGGGGTCGGTCGGCAGCCAAGACCGGCGCGAGTTCTGCGCGATCGGCGACGCGATGGAACTGAGCAAGCTGCTGCAAGAGAACGCGCATCGCGGCGAGATCGTCGTCAGCGCGGCGACGTATGAGCAGGTGAAGGATCACTTCGACTTCGAGGCGCTCGAACCGCGCAAGACCAAAGGGCGGACGGATTTCACCGTCATGTACAAGGTGGTCGGGCGCAAGAAGCGCGCGACGGGAACGCTGGGGTGACGGTTTTGACCCCACCCCCAGCCCCTCCCCGAATTCAGGGAGGGGAGAGTGCCTTCGTCCGTCTTGGGCGTAGGTTACCAGAGATAACAAGCAATTCGCGCGTTTCAGGCGACCCCTTCAGCGGATCGCGTTTTTGTTAGCGACGGGTTGAAATCCGTCGGGGCGCTTGAGCGCTTAGTCCGCATTCCCTCAGCGAGTCTTAACCCCTCGCTAACGACTAGAACGCATCTTTCACTTTACCTTTCGCCGACTGTTGGATAAGATTTAGCCTATTCAGGCAAGTAATCCACAGGTCGACTCATGCACGAACTGCCGGAACTGACCCCCGACAATTACATCAACCGCGAACTCAGTTGGATCGACTTCAACCGGCGTGTTTTGGCGCAGGCGATGGACGAGCGCATCCCGCTGCTGGAGCGGATCAAGTTCTTGGCGATCGTGAGCAGCAACACGGACGAGTTTTTCATGGTGCGCGTCGCTACGGTGCACAAGAAGCTCAAGCTCGGCTTGCAGGCGCGGCGTCCCGACGGCGAGCCGTATGCCGCGCTGCTCGAAGAAATCCGCGAGCGCGTGCTCGACATGATGCGGCATCAGCGCGAGATCATGCGCGAACTGCTGGGACGGCTGCTCGAATATGGCGTGGTGATTACCGAGGTCAGCACCCTCACCCCGGCGTGGCAAGATGCGCTGCGGGCTTACTTCTACGAGGAAGTTTTCCCGGTGCTGACGCCGCTGGCGGTCGATCACGCGCGCCCGTTTCCGTTCATCTCCAACCTCAGCTTGAACCTCGCCGTCTCGCTCAAACGCGAAGGCGACCCGAATGGCGAGCAGGAATTCGTCCGCCTGAAAATTCCCGACGGTATCCCGCGCCTGACCAACGTCAACGACGTGCTGCGCAAGTACGGCAGCGATGACGATGCCCCGGGCGAGGGGATCACGATGGTCTGGCTGGAAGACGTGATCGCGCGCAATCTCGATCTGCTGTTTCCGGGCATGAAGATCATCGATCAATCGCCGTTCCGCGTCACCCGTAACGCCGACATCGACTTCGAGCACGAGCAGGAAGACCCGGAAGTCGACATCAGCGAGATCGTCGAGGAGAGCTTGCGCGAGCGCCGCTTCGGTTCGGTCGTCCGCTTGAGCGTCCCCGACGAAATCAGCACGCGCACGCTCAACCGGCTGATCAGTCACCTCGGCGTCGATTCGCAGCGGGACGTCTATCTGGTCAACGGCGCGCTGGGCGGCAGCAGCTTGATGGAGCTGGCAGCGCTCGATATGCCGGACTTGAAATATCCGGTCTATCTGCCGCGCCTGCCCGAAGGGATCGCCGACGGCGCGGACATCTTCGCGGCGATCCGTCGCCGCGATTACCTCGTCCATCATCCTTACGACTCGTTCCTGCCGGTCGAGACCTTCTTCGAAGCCGCTGCCCGCGACCCGAACGTGCTGGCGATCAAAGTGACGCTCTACCGCGTCGGGCGCAACTCGCCGATCGTCCAAGCGCTGATGGATGCCCGCGAGCACGACAAGCAGGTCGCCGTGCTGGTGGAACTGAAAGCCCGTTTCGACGAGGAGAACAACCTCGAATGGGCGCGGGCGCTGGATGAGAAGGGCGTCCACGTGACCTACGGCGTCGAGGAACTGCCGGTCAAGACCCATGCCAAGATCGCGCTGGTGGTGCGCCGCGAGCACGACGGCGTGCGCCGTTACGTGCATCTGGGCACCGGCAACTACAACTCATCGACGGCGCGCATGTATACCGACATCGGCTTATTCACCTGCAACAAGGAGATCGCCGACGACGCCTCACGCCTGTTCAATCGCTTGACCGGTTACGCTCCGGCGACCGAATACAGCCGCCTGCTGGTCGCGCCGGAATTTCTGCTGCCCGGTTTAGTCGCGCTGATGGACAACGAGATCGCCGCTGCTCATGCGGGCAAACCGGCGCGGCTGATCTTCAAGATGAACCAGCTTGAAGAAGACCTGATCATCCAAAAACTGTACGAGGCGTCACAGGCGGGGGTGCGGATCGACCTGCTGGTGCGCGGGATCTGCTGTCTGCGTCCCGGCGTCCCCGGCTTGAGCGAGAATATCCGCGTGATCAGCATTGTCGGGCGCTACCTCGAACACAGCCGTGCCTTCTACTTCCAGAACGCGCCGCCGGATAAGCGCGTCTACCTCGGCAGCGCCGACATGATGCGGCGCAACCTCTATAACCGGGTCGAGGTCGTCTTCCCGGTGATGGACGAGCGCATTCAGCAGCAGGTGCTCCACGTCCTCAGCACCGAGCTAGAGGACAACCTCGATAGCTGGGAACTCGGCGCGGACGGCACCTATCGGCGGCTCGAACCCGCCCCCGGCGAGACGCCGCTGCGCAGTCAAAACGTCTTCATGGAGGAGAGCGCCGGTCTGCCCTAGCTTTCCCGGCAGCGGATTTACGCCCACATTCTGAGTTTCGACGTGCCCCGGATCGATGCTCACAGCTGCCAATGGTTCGGTTGACACTGGTCTGGATTCGCGTTATGGTATGGATACCATGTTATGGTTAACATAACGCGGTCAGTGGTTCCAGATTTGGATTGTTGTTAGCGAGAGTTTCATGACCACGCTGCAAGACGTCGCAAAACTCGCGGGAGTATCGCCGATGACGGTCTCGCGGGTGATCAACGACTCCGGGTACGTGAACACGAAAACGCGCGAGCGAGTTGAGCGGGCGATTGCCGAGCTGGACTACGTGCCCAATGCGCTCGCCCGCAGCCTCCGTTTCAAGCAAACCAAAACCCTCGCGCTGATCATCAGCGACATCACTAACCCGTTTTTCACGACGATCGCGCGCGGCGTCGAAGATACCGCCAGCGAGCAGGGGTTCAGCGTCATCTTCTGCAATACCGATGAATCTCGCGACAAAGAAACCGAGTATCTGAACGTTGTCATCCAGAAACAGGTGGACGGCGTGCTGCTGGTTCCGGCGTATTCGTCGCCGGAGTCGATCAAGTTTTTGCAGGACTGCGGCGTCCCGTTTGTCGTGCTGGATCGGCGCGTGCCGGGGCTGGACGTCGACATCGTCCGCTGCGATTCCGAGTTGGGCGCTTACGAAGCCACCCGGCATTTGCTCGATCTGGGACACAAGCGGATCGCGGCGTTGAGCGGCGCGCGTGAGGTGACGACGGCAGTCGACCGGATCGAGGGCTACCGGCGCGCCTTGGTCGAAGCCGGGCTGGAAGGGCAAGCTATCGAATACTACGGAGACTATACCGCTCTGAGCGGTTACGAATTGGCGCAGCGCGTGCTGGCGACGGATCAGCCAACCGCCCTGTTCGCCGGTAACAACTTCATCGTGATCGGTGCCTTGCGGGCGGTGCGCGAAGCCGGTTTGCGCGTGCCCGAAGACATTTCCGTCGCGGCGTTTGACGATTTGCTCGACGTGATCGGGTTTGAGTCTTTCCTGACGGTGGTGCGCCAACCGGCTTACGAGATCGGGCGGCGAGCGACGGCGCTGCTGCTCGACCGCTTATCCGGGGTGCAACCGGGCGCGCCGCAGGAGATCATCTTGCCGACGCAGTTGATCATCCGGCAGTCGAGCAGTGCGCCAACCAGCCCGCAGCCTTAGTTATTGATTGTCTTCATCAAAGAAAGCGAGTTTATGATGCAGCCAAATGACCAATCAGCCTCTGCCGTCGATCCGGCTTCGGTGCCGCAGCGAACGGTGTATACCGGCGCGAAGATTCCCGCCGTGGGGTTAGGCACCTTCGGGTCAGATCACTTTTCCGGCGAACAGATTGCCGCTGCCGTCAAAG
This sequence comes from uncultured Chloroflexia bacterium, assembly GCA_963727545.1. Classification (GTDB taxonomy): domain Bacteria; phylum Chloroflexota; class Anaerolineae; order Aggregatilineales; family Phototrophicaceae; genus Flexifilum. The sequence goes on along the minus strand of CAVSGS010000017.1, from coordinate 51,946 downwards.
GCGCGATCGCGGTCGGCTACCGGCACATCGACTGTGCGGCGGTCTACGCCAACGAGCAGTTGATCGGTGAATCCTTGCGTGAGGCGATGGCAGCCGGTGTCAAGCGCGAAGAACTGTGGGTCACCTCGAAGCTGTGGAACGACAAGCACGCCGAGCAGGACGTGATCCCCGCTTGCGAGCAGTCGCTCAAAGACCTTCAGCTCGACTACCTTGACCTGTACCTCGTGCACTGGCCCTTCCCGAATTTCCATGCGCCGGGCGTGGACGGCTCCTCGCGCGACCCGCACGCCAAGCCCTACATCCACGAGAATTTCATGAAGACGTGGCGGCAGATGGAAAAGCTGGTCGAGCAGGGCAAAGTGCGGCACATCGGCACGTCGAACATGACGATCCCGAAACTGAAACTGCTGCTGCGCGACGCGGCGATCCAGCCCGCCGCCAACGAGATGGAACTCCATCCCCATTTCCAGCAGCCGGAACTGTTCGAGTTCGTGCGCGATAACGGCATCGTCCCGATCGGCTTCTCGCCGATTGGCTCGCCGACCCGCCCCGACCGCGACCGCACCGACGGCGACACGGTGGACATCGAAGACCCGGTGATCGTCGAGATCGCGCAGCGGCACGGCGTCCACCCGGCAGTGATCTGCATCAAGTGGGCGGTGCAGCGCGGGCAGGTGCCAATCCCGTTTGCGGTGGATCGTGCCTATTATCTGAGCAACTTGCAGGCAGCGGTCAGCGATCCGCTGACCGACGCTGAGATGCAGGCGATCGCCGGAATCGACCGGAACTGCCGGTTGATCAAAGGACAGGTATTCCTCTGGAAAGATGGGCAAACGTGGGAAGATTTGTGGGATCTCAACGGCGAAGTTACGCCTCCTTGAGCGTGGCTGAAAAGTCGCGCTTTGACCCCACCCCCGCGGTGCAAACCTTCGGTTTGCCTTGCGCTTCCCCTCCCCGAATTCAGGGAGGGGAGCGTGCTTTCGCCTGTTTGGAGTGTTCGTCGTCAAATTTGATGACTTTTTGACCCAGCAGCGGTGTTTTTAAACACCCGCATGATTGAGCTATTATGACCTACATTATTACGCTTGACGTTGGAACGTCGAGCACCAAGACGGCACTATGGGACGAAACGGGGCGGACGGTGGCGACGGCGTCTGTCCGCCTATCCGCTGCATCGACCGGAGCCGCTGTGGGCGGAGATCGACGGCGAGGTCTGGTGGCAAGCGGTCTGCTCGACCATCCGCGACGTGCTGGCGGCGAGCGGCGCGCAGCCGGACGAGATCGTCGGCATCGGCGCGGATGGCGTTAGCTGGACGCTGCTGCCGGTCGATGCGAACGGCGTCCCGCTTGCCCCGGCGATGATCTGGCTGGATCGGCGGGCGCAGGCGGAAACCGACTGGCTCAACGCCCTGCCCGACGCCGACCGGCTGATCAATCTGGACGCCAACCCGATTGACGCCGCTTATATCACGCCCAAACTGGTCTGGCTCAAGCAGCACGCGCCGGACGTTTTCGAGCAGGCGCGCTATTTTCTGGGAGCGTCGGGCTATATCGCCGCCAAGCTGACCGGCGAGTTCACCTGCGATCTCACCCAAGCCTACGGCTATCACTGCTTCGACATGGCAAACGAGCGCTGGGACGCGGACGCGGCAGCGCGGATCGGCGTGCCGCTGGAGAAGCTGCCGCGTCTGTGCCCGACCACCGAGGTCGTCGGCAGGCTGACGTCCGCCGCCGCTGAGCAAACCGGCTTGCGTCCCGGCATCCCGGTGATCGCGGGCTGCCTCGACGCGGCATCGGGCGCGCTTGGTTCCGGCGTCACGCGGCTGGGGCAGACTAACGAGCAGGGCGGGCAGGCGGGCGGCTTCGCCGTCAGCCTCGATCACGTGGTGGTCGAGCCGCAGTTGATCTTCTCGCATCACGTCATCCCCGGACAATACCTGCTGCAAGCGGGCACGGTCGGCGGCGGATCGCTCGGCTGGTTCCGCGATCTGTTGGGCGGGAATGAATCGTTCGAGGCGCTGAGCGCGCAGGCGGCGACCGCCGCGCCGGGTTTGATCTTCGTGCCCTACATGGCGGGCGAGCGCACGCCGCTCTGGAACAGCGACGCGCGCGGCGTGTTCTTCGGGCTGTCCTACGCGACCACCCGCGCCCAGATGATCCGCGCGATCATGGAGGGCTGCGCTTATGCCGTCTACGACAACTTGATGGTCGCCGAAGCCAAGGGCGTCGCCGTCGAGGAGTACCTCGGCTCCGGCGGGGCGACGCAGAGCGCGGTCTGGTGCCAGATCAAAGCGGACGTTTACGGCAAGCCGTTCGTGGTCGCGCGGCGGAGCGACGGCGGCGAAGGCGGGCACAGCCTCGGCTTGTTCGCGCTGACGGCTTACGGCGTCGGCTGGCACGACGACATCAGCAGCTACGTCGAGCACCTGCTGCCGCAGCGGACGGTCTACGCGCCGTCGCCGCAGCGTCACGCGCAGTACGCCGATCTGTTTGGCGTCTACCGCGACGTTTCGCGCCAGCTGCTCGGCGATTTCGAGCGGCTGGCGGGCATTGCGGAGAAGTATAAGTAGGGGCACAGTATGCGCGGATCGAAAAAGTCGCTGTTCGACCCCACCCCCGCGGTGCAAACCTTCGGTTTGCCTTGCGCTTCCCCTCCCCGAATTCAGGGAGGGGAGAGTGCCTCGTCTGTTTGGAGATTTGAGGATGGGGTTTGACGACAGTTCGATACAGCGACGAGGTTTAAGCGATCGTTTGAAAACCCACTTTGCTCTCGTGGAGTCTGGATTGTAGGGGCGAGGCATGCCTCGCCCCTACGCGACAACTAGCGCGGTTGCTTAGATTGCTTCTTGCTATGTTCTCACAAAATTGCGCGGAATTTCGCGTGGTTCGTTAGCAACACATCAAAGGAAAGATGATGAAAGCAGCAATACTCGAAAACAAAGGCGTAATCACCTATCAGGACGTGCCCAAGCCGACTCCGGCAGCGGATCACGTTTTGCTGGAAGTCAAAGCAGCGTCGATCTGCGGCTCGGACATCAGCCGCTTTGCCAAGGGACACCGGATGTACCCGCTGGTGCTCGGACACGAGGTCGCCGGGGTGATCGCGGCGGTCGGCGAAGGCGTCAGCCCCGACCTGATCGGCACTCGCGCGGCGATTATCCCGCTGGTGCCCTGTTTCCACTGCGAGGAATGCGAGCGCGGTTACTACTCTGCCTGTCACAGCTACTCGTTCATCGGGTCGCGGCAGGCGGGCGGTTTCGCCGATTTCGTCGAGATCCCGGCGCGGAATGCGCTGCCGATCCCGGACGACCTGCGCTTCGAAGTCGCGGCGCTGATCGAGCCATCGACGGTGGCGCGGCACATCCTCGACTTGGGCGAGTTCAAGGCGGGGCAGACCGCGATTGTGCTCGGCGCGGGGTCGATCGGGCTGATGGTGGTGCAGTGGCTCCGCATTCTCGGCGCGTCGCAGATCATCTGCACCGACGTGACCGAAGAAAACCTCGAAATCGCGCGGAAACTGGGCGCGCACGTGACGCTCAATCCGCAAAAAGTCGACGTGGTGGCGGAAGTCAAGCGGCTGTGCGGCGATGGTGTCGATCTGGCGGTCGAAGCGTCGGGGTCGCCGCAAGCGCTGGCGCAGACGATTCAGGTCACGCGCCCGCGCGGATCGGTGGTGCTGGGCGGCAATCAGCCGATGGATGCCAGCCTGCCGATGTCGTTTATCGAGAACATGATGCGGCGGGAACTGAAGTTGGTCGGCTGCTTCATGTCCTACTCAGCACCGTTTCCGGGGCACGAGTGGACCGACACTATCGATGTCATGCTCAGCGGCGAAATGGACATCGACACCATGATTTCGCATCACTACCCGCTGTCGTCGGTGACCGCAGGTCTTCGAGCAGATCGCGGCGCACGAACTGCCGCATCAGAAGATCATTTTGCTGCCGGAGGGTGAAGCATGACCCTCGTTAATCCGAAAAGCCTGATCCAGCAGGCGCAGCGCGAGCATTTCGCCATCGGCGCGTTCAACATCAATACGCTAGAGCAGCTTCAGGCGATCGTGCTGGCTGCCGAAGCCGAAGGCGCACCCGCGATTGTGCAGGTCAGCCACCGGGCGCTGCAATACCTCGGCAGCGGCGACGAAATGCTGGGACTGAAATACGTCGCGGCGACGGGCGTCGTCGCCGCCGAGTTGGTCGCTGCGCCGATTGCCCTGCACGTCGATCACGCGACCCATGACGAAGTGCTGGCGGCGTTCGACCTCGGCTATACCTCGGTGATGTTCGACGGCAGTCTGCTGCCTTACGACGAGAACGTCGAGACGACGCGGCGGCTCAGCGAAGTCGCGCACCGCGTCGGCGTCTGCATCGAGGCGGAGTTAGGCGAAGTGCCGAAACCGGGCGTCGTCTCCGAGCACCCCGACGACATCGAAGCGCTGACCGACCCGGATGAAGCGGTTGAGTTCGTCGCCGCCACCGGGATCGATACGCTGGCGGTGGCTTTGGGGTCGGTGCACGCCGTCACCGACAAGCACGTGACGCTCGATCTGGCGCAGTTGAGTCGCATTCGCGCTAAAGTCGATCTGCCGCTGGTGCTGCACGGCTCGTCCGGCGTGACCGACGCGCACATCGCCGAGGGCATCCGCTTAGGCTTGAGCAAGGTCAACGTGGCGACGCAGTTGAACAAGGTGTTCATGGACGCGGCGCGGGCGGCGCTGGCGGAGAAGCCCGGCGTGGTCGATCCGCGTAAGATGCTGGGACCGGCGCGCAGCGCGATGGTCGAGGCGGTGCGCGAGCGGATTCGCTTCTTCAGCAGCGTCGGGCAGGTGGCATCGTGATCCTGTGCGTGACCGCGAACGCCGCCATCGACAAGACGGCGGTCACCACGCCCGTTTCGCCTGAACGCGATCCACCGCCCGCAGCAGCTGCTGGCGCTGCCCGGTGGCAAGGGCTGCAACGTCGCGCGGGCGCTGAAGACGCTGGGCGAAACCCCGGTCGTCACCGGTTGGGTCGGCGGGTTCGCCGGACAATTCATCGAGACCGCGCTGAACCGCGAAGGTATCAACACGACCTTCGTTCACACCGAGTCCGAGTTGCGCACCTGCCTCTCGATCCTCGATCCTGAAAATGGCACGCTAACCGAACTCTACGAGAACGGCGCGCCGATCCCCGCCGAAAAGCTGGTGGAACTGATCGACCTGTTCGGTTCGATTATCAAGGACTATGCCGCCGTCGCCTTGTCCGGGAGCCTCCCGGCGGGCGTCCCGGTGGATTTCTACGCCCAGTTGATCGCGATCGCGCAGGAAGCCGGGGTGCCGGTCTACCTCGACAGCAGCGGCGCAGCGCTGGCGCAGGGCGTGGCGGCGCATCCGGCGCTGATCAAGCCCAACGAGCACGAATTCGAGGGCTTGACCGGGACGCCGTTCGACCCGACAAACGCCGCGCCAGCCGCTCAAGCTGCCGCCGAGCGCTACGGGACAATGATCGTGCTGTCGCTGGGGGCGGAGGGGGCGATGCTGGCGACGGCGACACAGGTCGTGCACGCCAAGCCCGCGCCGCGCCCGATCCAGAGCGCGGTCGGTTCGGGCGACAGCCTGCTCGCCGGGATCATCTACGGTTTGACGCGCGGCTTCGCGCTCGACGAAGCGCTGCGCTACGGCGTGGCGGCAGGGACCGCGAACGCGCTGCGCTTGGGCGCGGGCAGCTTCACGCGCGCCGATTTCGAGGCGGTGCTGAGCGACGTTAGCATCGTCGGCTAAGGGCGCGAATTACTGCTAAGGAATGGGTGGCTATCACCGTAGGGGCGAGGCATGCCTCGCCCCTACACCAGCGATTTATTTGCACGTCAGCGGTTTTGCAGCACTTGCAGGCGTTCGTACTGCGCTTCGAATTCGGCGTGGCGCTGCGGGGTGAATACTTTGGGCGAGATGGTCTCGCTCATGGCGAGCCGCCCCTCGCGCAGGCTGCCGATCTCGCCGAGTTCGATGAACTGCACCAGCGCGTTGCCGAGTGCGGTGCCTTCGACCGGTCCGGCGTAGACCGGACGATCGATGGCGTTGGCGGTCAGTTGGTTCAGGAACGGGTTCCGACTGCCGCCGCCGACGATGTGCAGGTGATCGATCTCGCGCCCGGTCAGCTTGGCGAGCTTGTCCAGCACTTCGCGGTACTTGAAGGCGAGGCTCTCGAAGATCGCGCGCGCCACCTGATCGACGGTCTCCGGTTCGGGCTGCCCGGTCGCGCGGCAGTAATCGCGGATGCGGGCGGGCATATCGCCGGGCGGCAGGAAGCGCGGATCGTTGGCGTCGAATAGGCTGCGGAAGGGCGCGGCGGATTTCCGCCTGCGCGGTCAAATCCTCGTAGCTCAAATCGGTGCCCGCGGCTGCCCACACCCGGCGCGACTGCTGCGCCAGCCACAAGCCCATCAGGTTTTGCATCAGGCAGTAGGTGCCCTCGACGCCGCCTTCGTTGGTCACACCGGCGTCGAATGCCGCGTCGTTGATGACCGGTTCGCGCATTTCCAGCCCGATCAAGCTCCACGTGCCGCTGCTCAGATAGGCGAAGTCCTCGGTTTGCGTCGGGACGGCGGCGACGGCGCTGGCGGTGTCGTGCGAGGCGGTGGCGATCACCGGGATGCCGCGATAGCTGCCGAGGCGCGTCCCCGGCGGCACGATTTCGGGCAAGAAGTGCTGCGGAATGCCGAGCGCGTCCAGCGTTTGCGTATCCCATGCATTCAGGCGCGGGTTGAACATCTGGGTGGTGGTCGTGTGGGTGAACTCGGCGACTTTGACGCCGCAGAGCCAGTAGTAAAACAGCGAGGGGATGGTCAGCAGCGTCGCGGCGAGTTCGAGGTCAGGGCGGTTGTTCGCCTTCAAGCTGGCGAGCTGATAGAGCGTATTGATGCTCATGATCTGGATGCCGGTGCGCTCGTAGACGGTGCGGGCGGGCACCTGCCCGAACACCCAGTCCAGCATCGGCACCGAACGCTGATCCCGATAGTGATAGGGGTTGTCGATCAAGTTGCCCGCGCGATCCAGCAGCGCGAAATCGACGCCCCACGTACAGACGCCGATGCTGCCGATCTGGTGCTGGCGCAGCGCCTTGTCGATGCCGATCTGCACGTCGTGCCACAACTGCACCGCGTTCCACTGGAGCGCGTTCGCCGACTCGATCGGCTGATTGCGAAAACGGTGGATTTCTTCCATCGAAAAGGCGCGACCATCGAAGCCGATCCGCATCACGCGACCGGACTCGGCGCCGAGGTCAACCGCGAGGACGGATTGTTCGGTCACGGCTGCGACGCTTTCAGCGACTCGGCGAACATCTGGCGGCGGTAAATCTCGTCCGGGCGGCGGTAGATGTGCATGACTTCCTCGTCGCTGAGGAAGACCGGCGCGCCGACCGAGAGCACGCCCCAGAGGATTTCGGCGCTCTTGACGCACATGTCGGTGACGTTGAGGGCTTCGGTGGTGTTCATGCCCAGCGCGATCAAGCCGTGATTCGCCAGCAGGATCACCTTAGGCGCTTCGCCGTACTTGTCCATGTAGGCGCGCACGCGCACGCGGATCTCCTGCGCCAGCGGCAAGCCCGGATCGACGTAGGGGACGTAGACCGATTCCGGTCCGCAGAGCACGACCTCGTCGGGGAAGCTGCGGTGCCGGGCGAAGGCTTCGGCGTGCTGGCTGCACATCAAGCGGTTGATGGCGATCGGGTGGGTGTGGGCGACGCAGTTGACGCCGCAGTCGCTCAGCAGCATGGCGTGAAAGGTCGTCTCGACCGAGGGGAATGCCGACGACTCGTCCATACGGGCGGCGCGCAGCAGGTCGCGTTCTTCGGTCAGCGTTTGGGGCGGATTCTCGAACAACTGCATGATGCGGTCAAATTGAATGTGGGCAAACCCGGCAGCGGGGATCGTCGCCAACTGCTGCCCGCTCGCCTTGACCAAAAAAGATTGGTCGTCAACGCGCAGCGAGGTATTGCCCTCGCCGATGATGACGTAGCGGCGGTTCGGGTCACCGAGGGCGTGCGATAGATTAATCAGTTCATCAGGAATTGTGGGCATCGCGGAATAACCTTTGCTCAAAAAACGTTCTCTATTCATGTGAGCGGATGATACCGCTAGACGGTCGTCCCCGGCTAGTTTCTAGCCGGGGAATACGGGAATTCAATGAACCGCCAAAGTAGGATCAAGTCCAAGTATTTGAAAAGAAATTGAACCGCCAAGACGCCGTGCAACCTTCGGTTGCCAGCGCAAGTAGGGGCGCAGCACGCTCGCCCCTACAAAAGCGCACAACTTCTGCCGTAGAGCCGAAATCTTTACTTGGTGTCCTTGGCGTCTTGGCGGTTGATCTTCCGGTTTGATTTGGATGTGTTTCCCTCACCTCACGGGAGCGGTGGACTTGATTGGCGATCAGATGCGAGTTATGATTCAGGTATTCTTCGGCAGTGATGGTCTAGTCGCCCGCGAGAATCATCAGCCGGTATCACCACTTTTTACATTTCCACGCCCATTCGTTGGGCTGCGCGTTTGCGTGCGCCAGCCGCAGCGGGATATTCGGTTTGGCTCTTACTCGGCGCCGAGCCGCTGGCAGTGGGCGCCGCGATACCTAGCAGTCCAGCTCGATCGCGTTGCGTGACGAAGGCAAGTATTCTTTCCTAATCTAGTGATGTGAAAAGGTAGACTTATGGCAGCAGCTATGGTGCCACCACTCGAACAACCGGAACCCATCGGAGCCAATGAAGCGATCCTCGTCGCCAGCGGCGACCTGCGTCTTGCCGCCAATCAGACCTGCTGGGCGGCGCAAGCCGATATGGAAAGGCGGGTGATCGAGGCGTTTGCTCGCGAGGGCATCACCGTCCGGCGCGGGCATCCCTACGATCCGGTCGAAAAACACGGGTTCATCTCCAGCCAGCGGATGGGGATGGACGTTTTCAAGCACATCCACCCGGACGCCAAGTTGATCGTGGCGGAGTTGGTCTGGCAGTACAGCCATCACGTTTTGGCGGGACTGCGCGATCATCGCGGACCGATCCTGACGATCGCCAACTGGAGCGGCGAATGGCCCGGTCTGGTCGGGATGCTCAACCTCAACGGCTCGATGACCAAGGCGGGGCTGAACTACAGCTCGATCTGGAGCCTCGACTTCACCGACGACTTCTTCCTCAACGGGATTCGCCAGTGGATCCGCGAGGGCAAGATCAGCCACGACCTGAGCCACGTCCGCGACCTCGACCGCGCCAAAGCTGCCCGCCGACGCTGCCGAACTGGGGCGGGCGCTGGCGCAGCAGCTGCATCACGAGAAAGCGATCCTCGGCGTGTTCGACGAGGGCTGCATGGGTATGTACAACGCCATCGTCAACGACGAACTGATCAATCCGATGGGCATCTACAAGGAGCGCCTGAGCCAGTCGGCGCTGGTCGCCGGGATGCGGCTGGTCAGCGACGCCGAAGCGCAAGCGGTGCGCGACTGGCTCGACGGGCGCGGCGTGAACTTCATGACCGGGACCGACGAAGCGACCGAACTCACCGATCAGCAAATTCTGGGGCAGTGCAAGATGTACATCGCCGCGCTGCGGTTTGCCGATGAATTCGGCTGCTCGGCGATCGGCATTCAGTATCAGCAGGGTCTCAAGGATATGGTGCCCGCCTCCGACTTGGTCGAGGGGCTGCTCAACAATGTCGAGCGTCCACCGGCGTATCATGCCGAAACCGGCGCGGAACTCTACGCCGGTCAAGCACTGCCGGTGTTCAATGAAGTCGACGAGTGCGCGGCGGTTGACTCCGTCGTGACCAACCGGATTTGGACGACGTTGGGCTTCGACCCGGCGACGACGCTTCATGACCTGCGTTGGGGCGAGCATTTCACCGGCGGCGGCGTGGACGATTTCGTCTGGGTGTTCGAGATTTCCGGCGCGGCTCCGGCTTCGCACTTCATCGGCGGTTACGCCGGTGCGGTCAGCGAGCGTCAGCCGCCGATGTACTTCCGGCTCGGCGGCGGGACGCTCAAGGGGATCAGCAAGCCGGGCGAGATCGTCTGGAGCCGCGTTTTCATCATGGACGGCGTGCTCCATGCCGATCTGGGACGCGCGACGGTGGTCGAACTACCGCAGGCGGAGACGGAACGCCGCTGGCAGGCGACCAACCCGCAGTGGCCGATCATGCACGCGGTGCTGCATGGCGTCAACCGCGATCAGATGATGGCGCGGCACAAAGCCAATCACCTCAACGTGGTCTACGCGCCTTCGGCTGAGGAAGCCGACCGCGCGCTGGCGGTCAAAGCGGCGATGCTGGCGGAGCTGGGAATGCAGGTTCACCTGTGCGGCGACGTTAAACTGTAAACCTCACCCCCGACCCCTCTCCGTGAGGAGAGGGGAGACATGCAGAGGCGCATATCTGGGCGTTTACTGATTTGGTAGGGGCACGATATATCGTGCCCCTACGTCATTTGGAGTGATAGGGGTGGGGTCAGACGGGCACGATTTCGACGAACACGCCGCGCTCGCGCAGGGCTTCGACCGTCTTGGCGTCGACGTTGGAGTCGGTCACGAGCGTGTCGAGCACGTCGACCGGCGCGACCCGTACCAGCGCCGTCTGCTTGAATTTGCTGCTGTCGGTGATGAGGATGACGTAATGTCCCGCTCCGATGCAGGCGCGAAACAGTTCGGCTTCTTCGGCGCTTTCGGCGCTGAGACCGCGCTCCGGCGAGATCGCTTTGGTGCCCAAGATAACCTTGTCGACCTGAAGTTCGGCGAGCACCAAGCGCGAGAGCGTGCCGCGCATGGCGAACTCGTCAGCATCGACCGTGCCGCCGAGCACGATGATCTTGTGGACGCTTTGCCGGATCAACTCGTTGGCGACGATCAGCGAATCGGTGACGACCGTCAAGTTGGTGTGACTTCCCAACTCGTGGGCGACGGACATCCCCGTGCTGCCGCCGATCAGGAGGACGGTCTCGCCGTCTTCGATCAGCCGCGCCGCCGCCTGCCCGATCCGCTGCTTGATCTCGGCACGTTCCTCTAGCCGCTGCATGATCGGGGCTTCGCTGGTAGCGACCTGCTGCCCGCGCATCGCGCCGCCATGAACTCGCCGGATCAGGTTACGGTCGGCGAGCGCCGTGAGGTCGCGCCGGACGGTCGCCTCGCTGACATCGAAGGCGGCGCTGATCTCGGCGACCGTCAGCTTGCCGCGTTGTTCCAACAGTTGGGCGATCTTTTCTTGTCGCTCCAAACCAAGTAAATCAGAATTAGACATAGGATAGTTTTCTGTCGAGTATACAGGGTGATGATACTCGCATTTGGCGATCTGCGCTCGATATTCGGTCGCAGCCGCGGGCGCCCCCGGCAGGCGTTTACGACCGCTTGAAGATGCGCTCGGCGTTGCGGCGATAGACCTTTTCCAGCACGTCGTCAGGCAGGTATACCCCGTAGATGGTCCAGCGCCCCTGACCGGGGATCGCGCGGGTGCCGTAGCTGAAATACTCGTCGTCGGTTTCGAGGAAACGGTAGTAAATCCGATAGACGTCCAAATTCGCCCCGGCGTCGATCCCGAACAGGACGCGGTCGGCGTAGTCGATGAAGAAGCGGCGCGCGCTGTAGGGCTGCCGTCCGAGTTCGCTGATGCGCGCGCTGATGTCGACGTAGTAGTTGGGGCAGGCGTCGAGCATCTGCCCGACCCAGCCGAGATTCTCGGAGTAGCAGCCGACGTGCGCGCCGATGAAAGTCGTCTCGCTGTGGCGCGAGACCATCGACTTGAGGTCGGTCATGATCTTCATGAAGGGTGGGAACGGCGGGCTGGGAAACTGCCAATCGGGATGGGCGTTCAGTTCCTCGAAGCGCTCGTTGGTCGCGTCGAGCGGGTCGAAGAAGGCGACCGGATCGGCGACGTGGATCAGCACCGGGACGCCGAGTTCGCCAGCGGCAGCCCACAACGGATCGAGGCGGGCGTCGTCGATGGCGACCAGCGCTCCGTGCTGATCGCGGACGTGCAGTCCGAACGGTTTCCAGATTTTCAGCCCGTCGGCGCCGCGCGCGACCTGCTGGCGAAAGCGGGCTGCTGCCCATTCGCCGAAACGGTCGCCGTGTTCCGCCCACTGCGACCAATCGACGCCGCCGAACATGTAAAAGCGATCGGGCGCGTGCGCCTTGATCGTGTCGAGGTGGCGGTGCAAGATGTCCTCGCCCCAACCGCCGTCGAGATCGACGTAGGCGATCACGCCCGCCGTGTCGAGCACGTCGAGCAGCTCGCTCACCGGGCGCTGATCCCAACCGCCGCCAAACGGCTCGGCAAGGTGATTGTGGGCGTCGAAGACCGGAAATTTCGGCTGCAAGACCTCAGTCGATTTGACGACCAACTTGGGAATCGGGGTAAATTGGCTCAACGGAATGTCGTTCATGACTGCCTCTCGGCTGCGAACTGCACGCGGATCTGTCCCGTATTTTAACGCCGCGCGCCGACCGGTGACATTGAACCTGTTTTCTGTCGACAAAATACCCTTTTGACTGGCGCAGCGCGCATTCCGGGGAAAGACTAGCGCCGGACGCATTGTCTAAGTCTCGGTTTACTTTTTGCCGATAGCATCATTCGATTTTGACAGGTGGAACATGCGGATCAATCGGAACATTCTAATCATAGGCGCGGTGGTGATTGTGGCGGTCGTCGGCTTGCTGCTGCTGCAATCCAACAATTCGGCGTCGAGCGCGGTGCAGAAGATCACGCCGGCGGAGTATCAAGCGCAGTTTGCGAACTCGAATTCAACCTATCTGCTGCTCGACGTGCGCACGCCGGACGAGTTCAACAGCGGGCACATCGCCGGAGCCACCAATATCTCGGTGGAGACGCTGCAGAACCGCCTGAGCGAAGTCCCGCGCGACCAGACGGTGATCGTCTACTGCCACAGCGGGAACCGCAGCGGTCAAGCCGCCAAAATCCTCGCGGATGCCGGTTACACCAACATCCGCGATCTGGGTGGGATCAATGCGTGGACGGCTGCCGGGTATCCGATCGAGTAAGCGGCGCATATTCTTACGTGACACCGTAGGGGCGCAGCACGCTGCGCCCCTACATACCCCTCACCCCCGACCCCTCTCCCACGCACGCGGGGAGAGGGGAGACAACCGACGATTTGAGAGGAAATCTACTCCGTCTTATTTCGTCAAAGTGTATAAACCCGCCGCTGTCTGATTTACAGTAAATCCCCCGGCATGGGCGTGAAAGGCAGGTCGTAGCCGAAAGCGGGCGGACCAACGACCTTGATCGCCGCCTCGGTTTTCAGTTCGCGCGGCGCGGGCATCCCGATCACGGCGACGCGCAAGCCGTAGCGCAGCATCTCGGTACCAATCGGCTCGCCGTCGTCGAGGCTGAGGATGCTGATCAAGTCGGGGACGGTGCAGACGACCTCGCCGTTGTGCCACGCGACCAAGTTCTCATTCTGGAACACGATCTCCATGCGGTCGTCACCGTCGCCGAAACCGGCGAGGTGCAGCCGACCGCGCGCGAAGCCCTGCACCGTCTCGCGGCTGACGTCGGCGATTTTGCCGCGAAACAGCACCCGCCCGTTGCCAATCGCCGCCACCACTGCGGCGGGATCGTCGTTGTGCCGCCGCGCGTCGAGCAGCGCGTGACCGAGGCGTTTGGTCAGCGAGAGCGTGCCGCGAATCAGCGCGTGTTTAACCTGCGTGCCGCTCATCGTCGGCATCGCCAGTGCCGCGCTGCCGCCCATCAGGATGGTTTGCGCCCGCCCAAACTGCTCCGCCCGCAGCGCCGAATCGACGTGCGCGTAGATCACGGTGTTGCCGTGACTGTCGCTCAATCCGAAGGGGCTGGTCGAGATGCCGGTGATGGCGAAGTTGTCCATCTGCAATTCGGGGAAGGCGCGTCCCATGCCATCGCCATCGAGCACGGGCAGCCCCAGCTGCAAGCCGCAGACCAGCGGAATCAACGAGTTCGCGCCACCGATCTCGCCGATCACGAGCGCGTCCATCGGCTTGCCGACGTGCTGTTCCAGCGCGCGAATGACGTGCAGATATTCCTCGCGGGCGTCGAGCTTCTCGACGCCAACGGTTGGCGCGCCCATCCCGCCGATGCCGACCGTCAGCGCGTCGTCGGGCAGGTCATCGAGCGTCGATGATTTGGCAGCTTTTGCCCGCTAAACGTAACTCGCGTTCCAGCCAGATCCGCCCGATGTAGGTATTGCCGCCGCCGCCGGTGCCGAGCACGCCCGCGCCCAGCGCGAGCGCCAGCGTATCGTCTAGTGTGACTTCCCAAGCCATTGTTTACTCCTGATTCGCCAGTTCGCCGACCGCCTTGACGCGGATGCGGGTCGCGTTGCCGGGTAGATACGCCAGCGGCACTTCTTCGACGTCCACGATCTCGACACTGGCGGGTGCCGCCCCCGCCGCGACCGCCCGATCGATTGCTTCCTGCCGCGCGGTGGTCAGGGCTTGATCGCGGGTCTGCTCGACCAGCGAGAAAATCCGCTCTAGCTCGCCGCCGACCTGCCCAATCGCCGCGCCGATGGCGTTGGCAACCGCGAAATGGGGCGGTCGGACGATCTCGGAGGCTCCGGCAACGTCGCGCTGGATCAGGATGCCGCCGCCGCCGACCAGAATCACCGGCATCGGCGCGGCGCTGGTTTTGACGCGATCGACCGTCTCGTTGACCAGCGCTTCGATGTGATCCAAGACCTGATCGATCAGCGCGGGGTCGAGATCGCTCACCCGCGCGCGGTCGCCGATCTCGGCATAGTTCGCCGCGACGATCACGTCGGTGGTCGTCAGTGTGTCGCCGCCGAAGCTGCGCGCCTTGGTCGTCAGCTCGTAGCCGACGCTCTCCGGTCCCAGCTTGAACGGATCGCGCTCGATGATCGTCCCGCCGCCGAGTCCGACCGAGACCACGTCGGGCATTCGAAAGTTGGTGTGCACGCCGCCGACCGTGCTGGTCACGCCGGAGGGACGCGGAAATCCGCGCTGGAGCACGCCGACGTCGGTGGTTGTGCCGCCCACGTCGATCACGATGGCGTCTTGCAGCCCGGTCAGGAAGGCTGCGCCGCGCATACTGTTGGTCGGTCCGGAGGCGAAGGTCAGCACCGGGTACTGCTCGGCGAAGTCGGCGCTGATCAGCGTGCCGTCGTTCTGGCTGATGTAGAGCGGCGCGGCGATCCGCATTTCGCGCAGCGCGGCGCGAAAGCCGTTGACCGTCTGGATCGCCAGCGTGTGCAGGCAGGCGTTCATGATGGCGGCGTTCTCGCGTTCGAGCAGCCCGACTCGCCCGATGGTGTGCGAGAGCGTCAGGCTGGCGTCGGGGATCACCGACTGGACGATCGCGGCGGCGCGCTGCTCGAAAGTCGCGTTGACCGGCGAAAAGACCGAGCTAATGGCGATGCTGCGAATACCCTGATCGCGGATTTCGGCGGCGATCTGGCGGATTTCGCCCTCGTCGAACGGCGTGATCTCGCGCCCGTCGAACTCGTGACCGCCGTGCGCCATGTAGCTGACGCCGCCAATCGCCTGCAGCAGATCGGGGGGCCAGTCGGAGAAGGGCGGCAGCGAGGTGGTCGCGGGCAGCCCTAAGCGGATGCAGGCGGTTCGTTCCAGCCGCCGCCGCTCGACGACGGCGTTGGTGAAATGGGTCGTGCCGATCATGACGGCGCTGATCGCCGCCGGATCAATCGCCGATTGGCGAAAGACGTCGTGCAGCGCCTGCACGATGCCGCCGGTCACGTTGGCGCTGGTCGGGGCTTTGGTCGCGCCCAGCACGCGGCTGCCTTCCATCAAGACGGCATCGGTGTTGGTGCCGCCTACGTCGATTCCAATGCGCATAAGCAATCCTTTAAAGTACCGAGTACTGAGTGCTGAGTACCGAGTAAAAACGATCCGTAATCGTGTTGTGCCTTACGATTTCTGATACCTCACCCCTGATCCTGTTCTCCTCATGCACACCACCTTAAGCCGAATCTTCGCTTAATTTCGTCCCTTTGACCCCACCCCCAACCCCTCCCCGATTTCGGGGAGGGGAGAGTGCACGCTGTTTTTTGCTTGCGCCTTTTTCCGACTTCAGGGAAGGGCGCGAACAAAAACGCGGAGCGCGAGGCACCGGTGCGCCCCTCTCCCCGCCTGCGTGGGAGAGGGGTTGGGGGAGAGGGGAAAGCAAAACTTCGTTAAGTTGGTGCACACGGGGCACAGCACGCTGTGCCCCTACAAAAACTCGCCTGATTTCGCGTGATGATCGGCTGCTGCCCTGCCGTTTTCACTCAGCGCTCAATCCTCGGTACGGTCGAGCAAATGACACGCGGCGTGATGATCCGGCGCGAGGGCGTGATCTGCCGGGGCTTGGCGGCGGCAGACGTCCATGACGAACGGGCAGCGGGTGTGAAAGCGACAGCCCGACGGCGGATCGGCGATGCCGGGGACGACGCCTTCGAGCACGAAGCGCTGGCGTCCGCTGTCCGGGTCGGGGATCGGCGTGGAGGCGAGCAGCGCTTGGGTGTACGGGTGCGCCGGGTGATCGAAGATCGCTTCGGACGAGCCGACCTCGACGATCTCGCCCAAGTACATCACGGCGATGCGGTCGCTGATGTGCTGGATCAAGCTCAGGTCGTGCGAGATGAACAGGTAAGTCAGCCCGTGCTTCTGCTGCAAGCCGAGCAGCAGGTTGATGATCTGCGCCTGCACCGACACGTCGAGCGCCGAGGTCGGCTCGTCGAGCACCAGAAAGCGCGGCTGAAGCGCCAGCGCCCGCGCCAGCGAGACCCGCTGCGCCTGTCCGCCGCTGATCTCGTGGGGGAAGCGATCCAGATAGCTGGCGTCCAAGCCGACTTCGTCCAGCAGTTCGGTGACGCGCTGCTGGCGGGCAGCTTTGTTCATGGTCGTGTGCGTGACCAGCGGCTCGCTGACGAGGTCGAGCACCTTCATGCGCGGGTTGAGCGCGGTGAACGGGTTCTGAAAGACCAACTGCATCTCCGGGCGGAGCGGCTGAAGCTGCCGCGTCGACATCCGGGCGATGTCGCGCCGGTCGAACAGGATTTGCCCCCCGGTCGGCGTCAGCAGCCGAACGACACAGCGTCCTAAGGTCGTCTTGCCGCAGCCGGATTCGCCGACGACGCCGAGCGTCTCGCCTTCGAACACGTCGAGGTCCAGATCGTTGATCACGCGCACGCGCCGGTCGCCGTTGCGAAACTCGACGCTCAGATCGCGGACTTGCAGCAGCGTTTTCATGATGCCCCCGCTTCCTGATGTAAGAAGCAGGCGGCTTGATGGTGCTCGCTCAACTGGAATAAGGGCGGCTGCTGCCCGCAGACGTCCATCACGAAGGGGCAGCGCGGCGCGAAGGCACAGCCGGGGAGCGGGTGGCGTCCGTTGGGCACCGTCCCGCCGATGACGCGGAGCGGCTGCTTGCGCGTTTGTCCATAAGGCAGCGCGCGCAGGAGCGCCTGCGTATAGGGATGGGCGGGCGCTTGGAACAACTGGCGGATGCTGCCGGTCTCGGCGACCGTCCCGGCGTAGAGCACGACCACGCGGTCGCAGGTTTCGGCGACGATGCCGAGGTCGTGGGTGATCAGGATGATGCTGATGCCGTGCGTCGCGCGCAGCTTGAGCAGCAGGTCGAGGATCTGCGACTGGATGGTCACGTCGAGCGCCGTGGTCGGCTCGTCGGCGATCAGCAAGCGCGGCTCGGACGAAAGCGCGATGGCGATCATGGCGCGCTGCTGCATTCCGCCGGAAAGCTGATGCGGGTAGAGCTTGGCGATCCGCTCCGGTTCGGGCAAGCCGACGTCCGCCAGCAGCTGCAGCGTGCGCTGCTGCAATGCTTTGCCGCGTGCGACTCCGTGCTGGCGCAGCACCGCCGTGATCTGCTGCCCGATGCTGAACAGCGGGTTGAGCGCCGCGCCGGGATTCTGGAAGATCATCGAGATTTCGCGCCCGCGCAGCGAGCGCAGCGCCGCCTGATCCATCTGGCGCACGTCGCGGTTATCGAAGCGGATGCTGCCGCCGGTGATCTCGCCGGGTGGGTCGATCAAGCGCATGATGGCGCGCCCGGTGACAGATTTGCCGCAGCCGGTTTCGCCGACCAAGCCGACGATCTCGCCCTGACCGACGGTCAGATCGACGCCGCGCAAGGCATAGGCATCGCCGGTGGGCAGGTGAAAGGTCACGCGCAGGTCGGCGACTTCGAGCAGATTGCTGCGTCATCAGCTTGTCCCCCGCGTGCGTGGATCGGTGGCGTCGCGGACGCCGTCGCCGAGCAGGTTGAACGCCAGCGCGGTGAAGAAGATCGCCAAGCCGGGGAAGGTGACCAACCACCAGCGCCCGCTCTGGACGTACAAGCGCCCCTCGTTGACCATCACGCCCCAGTCGGGCATCGGAGGCTGCGGACCCAAGCCGATGAAGCTCAGACCGGCGACGGTCAAAATCGCCGAGCCGATGTCGATGGTGCTCTGCACCAGCACCGGCGTCAGGACGTTGGGCAGGATGTGCCGCCGGATGATGGTGAAATTGCCGACGCCGATGCCGCGCGCCGCCTCGACGAAATCGCGCTCGCGCAGCGAGATCGCCTGCGCCCGCACCAGCCGGGTGTACCATGGCCACCACGTCAGCGCGATGGCGATCACGGCGTTGATGTAGCCGGGACCGAGCGCGGCGGCGATGGCAACCGCCAGCAGCAGCGGCGGAAAGGCGAGAAAGATGTCGGTGACGCGCATGATCACTTCGTCGATCCAGCCGCCGAAGAAACCGGCAGCCGCGCCGAGCGGCGTCCCGATGATCACGGCGAAGACGACCACCAGCAAGCCCATGCTCAGCGAGGTGCGCGCCCCGAACAGGACGCGCGCCAGCAGGTCGCGCCCCAAGCTGTCGGTGCCGAAGGGATGTTGCAGCGAGGGGACGAGGAATTTCTCGGTGATGTTCGGGTCGCCCAAGCCTTCGCGGACGTAGGGTGTCAGCAGCTGGCGCGAGGAGCGCGAGGGCGAGCAGCAGCAGGATCAGCAGGGCGGAGAAATAGGCGATCCGGTCGCGGCGGAAGAACCAGAAGGTCGAGCCGGGACTGGTCTCAACCGGGATCAAGCCGCCGAACCAGCGAGAAAGTGTACGCTGCATCATTGGCATTTATCCCAGTTTCACGCGCGGGTCGAGGATCGACTGCGCGATGTCGGTCAGCAGATTGATGGCGATGTAGATCACGGTGACGACCAACGTCACCGCCATCACGACCGGGAAATCGACGTTGAGGACGGCATCGGTGACGTACTTGCCGACGCCGGGCCAGAGAAAGACCGTCTCGACCAGAAACGCCCCGGTGATCGAGTAGGCGAAGGACAAGCCGAGCGCGGTCAGCGTCGGCACGATCGCGTTCTTGAGGGCGAAGCGGAACAGGATCGCGCGGCGCGGCAGCCCGACTGCGCGGGCGGCGGTGATGTAGGGTTCGGAGAGCACCTCGATCATGGCGGCGCGCAGCATCCGAATCGTCAAGCCGATCGGGTAAGTCGCCAGCACGACCGTCGGCAGGATCAGGTGGCGCAGCGCATCGAACCACGCCGACCAGTTGCCTTCGAGCGCAGCGTCGATGGTGTAGAAGCCGGTGATCGGCGTGATCGGGTTGAGCAGCGCGGTCGTGTTGTCGAGCCGTCCGCCGAGCGGCAGCCAGCCTAAGATCGTGAAGAACAGCAGTTGCAGCAGCAGCGCCAGCCAGAACGAGGGGATCGAGACCCCGGCGACCGAAAACAGGCGGCTGAAGACGTCGAACCAGCCGCCGCGCCCGGCTGCCGCGATCACGCCGACGGGGATGCCGACGATCACCGCCAGCAGCGTCGCCGCGATCACCAGTTCGAGGGTGGCGGGCAGGAACGTCCGCAGATCATCGACGATCGGGCGGCGCGTCTTGAACGACTGACCGAGATCGCCTTGCAGAATGCCGCCGACGTAGCGGGCGAACTGTACCGGCATCGGCTGATCCAGTCCCAGCTTGACGCGCACGTCGGCGATCTGCTGGGCGCTGGGGCGCGGTCCGGCGTAGAGGGCTGCCGGGTCGCTGGGGACGACGCGCGCGACGATGAAGGTCAGCAGCATCACCCCAACCAAGACGACAATCGCCAGCGCTAAGCGCCGGAGGATGTAACGAGTTCTACTCATGATTTCCGTTTGCTGAAAACTTGGTAGGGGCGCACCGCCGTGCGCCCCTACAGGTGATGATTGGGCTTAGCTCGCGCGCTTCAGGTCGTACCAGAAAACGATGTGCGGATAGGCGGGGTTGTCCACAAAGCCGCTGACGTCGGAACGAATGACGTGCACGTCGGGCAGGTCGATGATGAAGATCGCGGCGGCGTCATCGACCAGCATCTGCTGCGCTTGATTGAACAGATCGACCGCCTGCGCTTTGTCGGTGGCGCTGACTTCATTGCCCTGCTCGATCAACTGGTCGAATTCCGGGTTGTTGTAGTAGCTCAAGTTGAAATTGGGCGAGTCTTCGCTGTGGAACATGGCGTACAGGAAGCTGTAGGGGGTCACGTAGTCGGGCCACCAGTAGAAGGTGAAGATGTCCTGAGCGGTGGTCGGGTCGTTCTTGGCGAGATCCCACTGCGCTTCCCACGCCAGCCCTTGCAGGTCGAGGTTGACGCCGATGCTCGCCAGATCCGCTTTCCACAGCTCGCCGATCTGCTGCTGGCTCAGGTCGCCGGCGACGTAGGTGTATTCCAGCGACAGATCGCCGTCACTGTAACCGGCGTCGGTCAGCAGTTGCTTCGCCTTGTCGAGGTCTTGGTGATACTGCGTCAGGGCGTCATCGTGTCCCCACATCCCCGCCGGGACGGGACCGCGCGCCTGCGTGCCCAAGCCGCCGTAGAGATTATCGACGACCTTCTCGTAGGGGAAGCTGTAGGAGAGCGCCTGCCGCACCTGCAAATTGTCGGTCGGGGCTTTGTCGTGGTTGATCAGCGCCAGCAAGTTCTGGAACGACGGATTGGAGACGATGGTGATGCCGGGGGTATTTTCCAGCGACGACAGGTTGTCCCACGCGAGGTCGTAGGTGAAGTCGGCACCGCCGGAGGTGATCAACTGCTCGCGGACGGTCGGGTCTTCGACGATCTGGAAGACGACCTTCTCGAACTGCCCATCCGACCAACCGCCCCAGTAATCGTTAAAGCGGGTCATGACGAGGCGCTGCCCGACGTCGTAGCTTTCGATCAGGTAGGGACCGGTTCCGGCGTCGTTGCCGAGGTTGAACCAGTCGCCGCCGTTATCCGCGACCGCCGTCGGACTCATGATCCACGCGGCGTAGCCGGTCGCCAGAATCAGGTCGAGCGGCGCGGTGTACTTCAGCTTGAATTCGACGGTCAGGTCATCGATCACATTGACGCTCTCGACCGGGTCGAAGATGTAGGACGCGCCCAGACCGAGCGACATGGTGCGGTCAATCGAGAACTTGACCGCGTCGGCGTTGAAGTCGGTGCCGTCGTGGAACTTGACGCCTGCGCGCAGGTGGAACGTCCACGTCAGCCCGTCGTCCGACTGCTCCCACGACGTCGCCAGCTTGGGGCTGATCTCGGTGTCGCTGCCGGGGGCGTTGTAGAAGGTCAAGGTTTCATAGGCGTTGCCCATGACCGTGTTGTCGTTCGAGAAGCTCGAACTGGGGTCGAGGTCGGGTAGGGTCGTCGGATTCGCATAGACGGCGATATTGCCGTTGCTCTGCGCCGCGATCGGGCTGGAGCCGATGACTCCGAGCAGCAGGATCAGTACAAGGAACAGACTGTACCGTTTCATCGAGATTTTCCTCTGACTCAATGCGTCGATTGTGAAGTAACTCACCGATATTACATAGCCTAAACTGGAAGCGCAACAAACCTAAAATCGGACTTATGACTGAATACGACTGATTACCGTAATGCTCGCGTAGGGGCGAGGCATGCCTCGCCCCTACAACGATGCCAACACGAGCGCGCGGATGATTCCATCAACGGCACGCTGAGGGACAAAAACGTGTGTCACTTGTTTATACCCTCACACCATAGAGGCGTTCAGCGTCCGCCGCCGTCAGCAAACCGTTGCGCACGTCGGCGCGGATCAGTTCCGGGTCGCGCAGTTGGGGATCACCCCAACCGCCGCCGCCGGTCGACCGCGCGCTGACTCGATCCCCGGTCATGAACGGACCGTAGAAATACACCCGCCCGGTCAAGCGCTGCTCTTGGTCGGTGCCTTCCCAAGCGATGGTCTCGCTGATGCCGGAATTGCCGCCGTCGTGCAAACCCCACGGTGGATAGAGCGTGTTCTCGTTCATGGTTTGCAGCAGAATGTTGTCTTCCAACAGCTCGTAATCGCGGATGACGCCGAAGCCGCCGCGATACTGCCCGACACCCGCGCCGTCGGGGTTGAAGGTGTAGCGCTGCACCCGCAGCGGATAACGGCTCTCGATGATCTCGATCGGCGTGTTGGGCACGTCGCCGTCGCCGACGAAGATCAAGCCGCTGGGACCGTCCTGCGTCGGGAAGGCACCACCGCCGCCGTCGACCGGGTCGGTGAAGATGAAGGGTTGCCCATAACGCGGGTCGCTGCGGTAGAAGTAGACGCCGAACATCTGGTAGGAGCAGGCAGGGCAGCGTTCCGGGATCGCCTGCGAGAGCGCTTTGACGATCAAATGGGCGACCATCTCGGTCGCGTAGCCGTAGGAGTTGCAGGGCGCGATTGGACCGGGATTGACGATAGTATTCTCCGGCGCGGTCACGACCAGCGGGCGGAAATGTCCCTGATTGGTCGCTTCGAGCGGGATCGTCAGCGCTTTGAGCGCCATCTCGCACATGGCGATGGTGCCGACCAGCGGGTTGTTGATCGGTCCGGTCGCGGTCGGGTCGGTGCCGGTCCAATCGACGGACATCGTCCCGTCGGCGATGGTGACGGTCACCGCCAGCTTGCGCGGCTTGTCCAGTTCGACGCCGTCGTGATCGAGGTGGGTTTCGGCGTAGTAGGTCCCTTCGGGGATCTCGCGGATTTTGCCGCGCATGAACTGCTCGGATTGATCGAAGACCTGCTGCATCGCCGCATCGAGCACGTCGGCGCCGTACTTGGCACAGAGCGCTTGATAGCGGCGTGCGCCGGTGCGACAGGCGGCGATCATGGCGTTGAGGTCGCCTTCGACCAGTTCGGGGAAACGCACGTTGGTCAGGATCAAGCGGTGCAGTGCTTGATTGAGCTTGCCTTGATCGTAGAGCTTGACGTGCGAGAAGAGCAGCCCTTCCTGAAAGACGTCGGTGGTGTCGGGGCACCAGCCGCCGGGCGTCTTGCCGCCGATATCCGCCCAGTGCGCCATGATGATCGAGAAGGCGACCAACTGCCCCTCGGCGAAGATCGGCATGTAGACGGCGGTGTCGCTGATGTGGGTGCCGGTATCGTAAGGCTCGTTCGCCAGCAGCACGTCGCCTTCGTGGAATTCGTCAACGATTTTCAGTCCGCTGCGGATGGTCGGCGGCAGGCAGCCGAGGAAGTTGGGCAGCCCGGAGCCTTCCGCCAGCAGATCGCCGTCGGCGCTGGTCAGCGCGACGCCGAAATCCTGCACTTCGTAGATCAGCGGATTGTGCGCGGTCTTGACCAGCGCGATCTGCATCTCGTCCGCCGCCGCCTTGAGCGCGTTGCGGATCACTTGCAGGGTGATCGGGTCAATTTGCATGATTCTGCTCCCCTTGCTGCCGGGTGATGATCAGGTTGCCGTAGGCGTCCACTTCGAGACACTGACCGGGCAGCACCAGCGTCGTCGACGTCCATTCCTCGACGATCAACGGACCGGTGAGCTGCTGTCCGGCGCTCAGCCGGGGACGGTCGTAGACCGGGCATTCGACCGGCGCGCCCTGCCCGCTGAAGGTCACGAGGCGCTGTCCCTTGCGGGCATCCTGTCCTGCCGGTGTGGTCAGCGGCAGCAGATCCGGCTTGGATTCGGTCACGACCGCCGCCAGTCGCAGCCGCACGATCTCCAGCGGCTTTTCCGGCATTTGATGGGCGTAAGCCTGCTCGTGGAGCGCGTTGAAGCGGTCGCGCAGCGCGGCGAAGCCGTCCGCCAGATCGCCGTCGAGCAGTGGGACGCGAACGGTGTGCTCCTGCCCGACGTAGCGCATCTCGGCGAAATAGCGGGTGGTCAGGTCGCTGCTGTCGATGCCGTTGGCGTCGAGCGTCTGCTGCGCTTCAGCCGCCATTGCTGCGAGCACGTCGCCCAGTTCGTCGGGCGTCGTCGCGGCGAGCGGGCGGACGAACATCCGCGTCAGGTCTTCGCGGTAGTCGGCGTTGAGCAGCCCCCACGACGAGAAATTCGCCGGGTTGACCGGGACGATGGCTTGCCGGCATTCCAACTCGTCCAGCAGATGACCGGCGAACAAACCGCCACCGCCGCCGAAGCAGGCGAGGCTGAAGCCGCGCGGGTCGTGCCCGCGCTCGACGGTGATGTTGCGGATGGCGTAAGTCATGTTCATGACCGCGAGTTGATAGATGCCGTAGGCGGCGGGCATCAAGTCGAGATTCAGCGGCGCGGCGATTTGGTCACGGATCGCCTGCTGCGACGCCGCGAGGTCGAGGCTCATGCGCTTGCCGAGGTAGTAATTCGGGTCGAGATAGCCGAGCACCAACTGCGCGTCGGTAACGGTCGGTTCCGTCCCGCCGAGACCGAAGCAGGCGGGACCGGGATTAGCTTCGGCGCTGCGCGGTCCGACCCGCAGCCCGCCTTCGCCGTCGAGCCACGCGATGCTGCCGCCACCCGCACCAATCGAGACAATGTCGACGGTCGGCTGGAGCACCGGGCGACGGTTGACCTGCGTCTCGGCTTTTTCCAGCGGCTCGCCCTCGACGATCAGCGCGATGTCGAAGGTCGTCCCGCCGACGTCGGCGGCGACGAGATTGGGCAGGTTGAGCTTGCTCCCGAGCGCCGACGCGCCGATCACGCCGCCCGCCGGACCGGATTCGAGCGTGCGGATCGGGGTCGAGCGGGCGATGGCGCTCGACGTCATGCCGCCGGACGACTGCATGATGGTCAGCACGCCGTCAAAGCCGCCCTGCTGAAGCTCGCCTTCCAGCTTGCTCAGGTAGGCGGCGACGCGCGGCTGGGCGTAAGCGTTGAGTACGGCGGTCGAGGTGCGCTCGAATTCGCGCCACTCGGCGGCGACCGCCGACGACAGCGAAACCTGCGCTTCCGGGAATTCCTCGGCGACGATCTCCGCCATCCGCTGCTCGTGCTGCGGGTTGGCGTAGGCGTGCAAGAAGGCGATGGCGATGCCTTCGACGCCCTCGGCTTTCAATTGTTGAACGGCGGCGCGGGCTTCGGTTTCGTCGAGCGGCTGTAAGACCGAGCCGTCAGCGCTCAGCCGCTCGCCGACTTCTAGCCGCAGATAGCGCGGGATCAGCGGCTCCGGCGGGCGATAGAACAGGTTGTAAATCTCCGCCCGGTTGCCGCGCCCCAGTTCGTAGACGTCGCGGAAGCCGTGCGTCGTGATCAACCCGACCCGCGCGCCTTTCTCCTGCACGATCGTGTTGATCACCAGCGTCGAACCGTGCACGATCATCGCCAGATCGCGCAGGTCGACGCCCAGCCGCTCGACGCCCTCTAAGAAGCGCTTTTCGAGCGCGCCCGCTGACGGGACTTTTTCAATCCGCACCGTTCGATTTTCGGCGTCGAACAGCATGAAGTCGATGAACGTACCGCCGACGTCAACGGCTAATCGTTTGCCGGTTCGCTTCCCAGTCACCCGTTTGTCCTTCGTAATCAAACAGCCGAGGCTGTCCACTAAATGAATTCGAATAGGGGGCGAAATTGTCGACTCGTCCCCGGCAGAATATCGATGAATAGTCTAAGTGGCAAAAAGCAGCGGAATGACTGATCCCGTACTTCCAGCTCGCTCGCGGAGTGGAGCATTACGGGATTCAGCTTTCCATGTAAGGACGGCGATTATAGAAAGTTGGGCGGCGCTATGTCAACAGAATGGTCTGCTCCGGCGGTGCGCGTTAGCGAAAACCGTTCCGCATCAAGCGCAGGTAAGCCGGTAGGATGTCTTTAATCAACTGCTGCGCGGCTTGCTCGGCGGAGATCGACGTTCCCTTCTCCAGCCACCACGCGGCGATGCCGATGAAGCCGGTGCTGAAGAATTGAAGCGACATTTCGACCGGGTAGCCAATCTCCGCTCGTGACGTGTTCGGCGCGATCGGCTCAAAGATCAATTCCGAGAGAAATTCCTGAAACAATTCGCGGAAGTACGGGTCACCCTGCTTGCCCAAAATGGCTCGGTAGAGGGTCGCGTGGGTTTGGATATGCCGAAACACGTTCTCGACGACCTGCTCCAGCGCGGTCGGATTTCGCTCCAGCCCCCGACCCTTGTAAATCTCCTCGCGGATCTCGCTAAACAGCGTGAGCGCGCAATCATCCAGCAGTTCGTGTAACCCGGTGTAATGCAGATAAAACGTCGTGCGGTGCAAACCGGCGCGATCGGTGACGTCCTGAATCGTCAAGCTGGTGACGCCGCGCTCGGCGATTAACTCCATGAGCGCTTGGCGCAGTAAGGCGCGGGTACGGATTACGCGGGGATCTTGGGTCGAGTCGTTCATCGATAGCTTGTCCAATTTTGTCGAATAGACAACAGATCCGGCTGGGTTGTCGATTGTTGTTCGCTACTTTTGCCTATAATACAGCTTATCGACAATCTGTCGATAAGCCGGGCGCTTCCGGGTGGGGATAGGCTTCGATGGAATTCGATCCATCAACGCCTACCTGCTCCTAAGCAGCCCGCTTTCGTGTTTACCGTTGTCGCTCGATCCCCTTTGACGGAGGATCGGGGCTTAACCTGAGGAATGAGTTCATGTTCTTTCGCCGAATTGGCACCTTCGCGGTACGCCTGCGTTACCCCATTATTGTGATCTGGATCGTGCTGGCAGCCGGAATTACGCTGCTGGCGCCGAATTTGTCTGACGTAACGACCGCCGATCAATCGGCGCTGCTGCCCAAAGACGTGCCGTCCAGTTACGCCGGCGACGTCTACAAAGCCGCTTTTCCGGACTCCGCCGATATCACCGGCGCGGTGATCGTCGTCAAGACGACCGCCCCCGAAGGTATCCTCAACCAAGCCGCGCCGACCTTCGCCGAGCAGACTCAAACGACCGCCGGTGAATTCATCAACGACTTGTGCGTGTGGCTCGCCAGCGACGCCGCGCCGGAGCGGATCACCGGGGTGACCTGTCCGCTGAGCACGGCGGAAGTTGCCGGGATGACGATCGACAGCTCGAACCAAGTCGCCATGATCCCGCTGAATTTGGCGGAAGGCGACAGCATCTTCGAGCAGACGGTCGCCGACCCGATCCGCGCGTGGATTGGTGAGCATCAGCCGGATGGCGTCTCGAGTTACATCACCGGCGCGCAAGCAGTCATTTCGGCGTTCGCGGATGCCGCGGTCACGACCGTCGAGCGCACGCTGATCGTGACTGTCGGGCTGGTGATTCTGCTGCTGCTGCTGATTTACCGTTCGCCGGTTAGCCCGATCATCCCGCTGGCGGCGGTCACGCTGTCGTACCTGATCACGCGCGGGATTGTGGCGGTGCTGGCGGCGAACGTGATGACCGTCTCCAGCTACGCCGACATTCTGCTAGTCGTCGTGATCTACGGGGCGGGCACGGATTACTGCCTGTTCCTGATCAGCCGCTTCCGCGAGGAGGTCGCCGAGCAAGTGTCGATCCCCGAAGCGACGATCACGACAATCGAAAACGTGGGCGAGACGATTACCAGCAGCGCGGGCACGATCTTCGTCGGCTTCACGGCGATGGTCTTCGCGCACTTCGGCTTGTTCAATGCCTCCGGTCCGACGCTGGCGATCGGCATCCTCGTCGTGCTGCTCGCCGGGTTGACGTTCGTCCCGGCGATGCTGTCGGCGCTGGGTAATCACGCCTTCTGGCCCGGCACGGCGAAGCATCGCGCACAGGGTAAATTCTACGCCACGACCTCGAATTTGGTTTCGCGCCACCCGCTGCTGATCATGATCATCATCATTGCGGTGATGCTGCCACTGGGGATCTATGGCTTCGGCGCGCCGCTGAGCTACAGCTCGCTGGAAGACCTCCCCGCCGACGCCGAAGCCAAAGTCGGTTACGGCGTGCTTGAAGAAACGCTGGGACCGGGCAACTTAGCGCCGCTGACGGTGGTCGTCACCAACCGCGACCCGGCAACGATGAGCAGCGAGATCGTGCAGCTTGAAGCTGAGCTGCGGTCGGTCGACGGCGTTGCCGAGGTGATGAGCCTGAATGATCCGGTCGGGCAAGGCGGCGAGATCCATAACCTGCTGCACGTCGATAGTCAACTGCGCCTGATCAAGAGCTTCCTTGATTTGGGCACAAGCGCCGCCGACATGCCCGATTTGGGGTCGATCAACACGATCTTTGCCGGGGTGCAGCAGTATCTGGACAATCTGGCGGCGCAGTTTCCCGTCATCGCCGACGATCCCGATTTGCTGACCTTGAAGCAGAGCTTCACCAACGTCTTGACCTACATTCAGCATCAGGCGGAGGTTGCGCCCGCCTTCGAGCAGTTGGCAACGCGGTTCGAGTCGATTCCCGATCCTTACTTCGACATCAGCGAACTGGCGAAGCTCATGCCCGCCGACTCCGGCATCGCCGCCGGTGACATGTTCACGAAATTGATCAATCAATACGTCTCGAAAGACGGCGAGAATTACCGCATGACCGTGATCCTCAGCGGCGACCCCAACAGCGGGGAAGCGCTGGATACGCTGCTCAACATCCGCACCCTGCTGGAAAAGTACCAGAAGAACGGCGAGGCGGTCGTCGCTGGGCAGCCCGCCATGCTCGCCGACCTGCGCGACGTCCTGAATTCCGACCTCGTGCTGACGATTGGCGTCGTGAGCTTGGGCATTTTCATCGTTCTGCTGGTGATGCTGCGCAGCTTCGTCGCGCCGCTCTACCTAATCGCCACCGTCGGGCTGAGCTACTCGTTCACGATGGGGGCAACCGAACTCGTCTTCCGCACGTTCTTCGGGGCGAAAGACGGCTTATCGTTCATCATTCCGGTGTTCAGCTTCGTCTTTCTGGTCGCGCTCGGAGTTGATTACAGCATCTTCCTGATGGGGCGCGTGAAGGAAGAAGTCGGTCACCGGGGCATCAGCGACGGCATCCACCAAGCGATCGTGACGACCGGACCGATCATCACGTCGGCGGGGATCATCCTCGCCGGGACGTTCGGGGCGATGATGGTTGGCGACGTCGCGGCGCTGAAGCAGATCGGCTTCGCGGTCGCCGTCGGCATTCTGATCGACACGTTCGTCGTGCGGACGATGCTTGTCCCGGCGATCACGCTGCTGCTGGGCAAGTGGGCGTGGTGGCCGTGGGGCGTTGCCCAAGGGAAGGATGAGGCGTAGCGGTCAAATGAGTTAAGCGAAAGAAATCTGAGCGAGTTCCGGTATTTCGTGGGGCGCATCCAAAACCTCACCCCTAAGTCCCCTCTCCATTACATAGAGAGGGGATTTTAAAACCCTTTGCAACCTGCCTTTACCCCCTCTCCACAGCGTGGAGAGGGGGCAGGGGGTGAGGTCAGCGCTTGCTACGCCGGGACCGGTTCCAACTGCGGCGTGCGCATGTAGCGCAGCGTGACGTACAGCGCGGCGAAAGTCATGATCAGCGCGGCGACGAACAAGGGTTCGTAGCCGAAGTACTGGGCGATACTGCCGCCAATCAACGGCGCGATCAGCGAGATCAAGGCGATCAGCGTGCTCGATAAGCCGACGTAGATCGGGCGCAGGTCGGGGCTGCCGTAGCTCACAATCCAGTGTTGATAACCGGCGAATAGATTGCTGGTCGATAGCCCCGATACGAGAAAGCCGAAATAGAGCGGCAGCGGACCGGCGACGTTAGCGAGCAGGGCGCAGATCGGCAGCAGCGCCGCCCCGCCCAGCGCCAACTGAATCGAGAGCAGGTTGTTACGCGCCCCCAGCCACGTATAGGCGAGCGCTCCGGTGAGGCTGCCGATCGTTTGCATCGCCAGCAGCACGGGCACGGCGACGTCATTGGACAAGCCCAACTGTACGGTCGCGTAGCCGATGTAAAAGGGCGCTGCCATCGTGAACAGGCTGGTGAACATCCGCGCGATGATGTAAGCCCGGAACGGGAGGTCATCGCGCAGCAGATGCCCCAAACTGGGGAGAAATTCGCGCAGTGCGGGCAGCTTCTCGACCGCTTTGCCGCCCGGAAGCTCCTCAAAGAGCAAGCCCAGCGGAATCGAGGCGGCGAACAACAAGCCTGCCGCGCCAAACAAGATGGCGTAATTGTTCGGAAATTGGATGTTGGGATCGCCTAGAATCATGCCGATCACCGGGGCGAGCAGCAGCATGATGGCGCCGGTCAAGGCGGTCGTGAGTCCGAGCATCCGCGCGCGCCAGCGATGGTCGAGGCTGGTTCCGGTTAAGTCCGACCACGGCACGCCGACCAGACCATCGCCAAAACCGGCGATGCCGTAGCAGATGAAGAAGCCGATCAGGATGATGTCCAACCGATCTTTGCCGAGCAGCACGGTGATGGCGGCGAAGATCAAGATGACGAAGCGCACCGGGATATTCGGACCGACGAACCACCATTTTTTGCGCGGCGAGCGGACGATATAGCGGGCGATAAAGAGTTGGGGCAGCGTGAAGCCGATGCCGAACAAGCTGCCGGACAGCCCGATCAGGACTTCGGAGTTGGTGAGGTGACGGACGAAATCTGGGATAACGGTTGTCGTGCCGAG
Source organism: uncultured Chloroflexia bacterium (assembly GCA_963727545.1). Taxonomy (GTDB): domain Bacteria; phylum Chloroflexota; class Anaerolineae; order Aggregatilineales; family Phototrophicaceae; genus Flexifilum. The sequence continues at coordinate 21,220 of CAVSGS010000017.1, read as the reverse complement.
AATACTCATCGCTACGGAGAACAACACGTTATCGGCGAGAAACAGCACGAAATTGCGGCGATAAATGCGCTCGCGTTGGGCGGGCGTCAATTCCGGTTCGACCGATGTGATCACGATTATCCTGTGAGCAGCGACCAGAGGCTAAAATGCTAGAGGTGTTTTGCTGCACTGCCCGAATTATGGATCATCAGACCCGATCGACTCAATTGCCATTATCATCCGGTTTGGTGCGCCAATAGAAAGTCGTGCACCGGCTGGAGGACAAGGCTCGGCTGCTGCTGCATTTTCAGGTCGTGGGCAGCGCCGGGGATGCGGACGACCTGCGCTGAGGGGCAGTACTGCTTGAACCGCTCAATATCTGGCGGGCGCATGACCGCCCCGGACTCCCAATCACCGTGAACCAGCAGCGTCGGGCAGGCGATCTGCCGCAGCGCTTGCGGCAGATCGATGCCTTGCCAGATTTCATTGCGCAGCGCGGCTTCTGCCGCCTCTGCCGCGACGCCGGAGATGTAGGTCGCGGTTCCCTTGATCTGCTCGTCGGCTACATCGGGCAGCGCCGCACGCAGCCGGGCGACGATCGTGTCGTAGTCGGGGTTGCCTTTCATGGCTGCGGCGACGAGGCTGACCCACTGCGTCCGTTCCGGTTCCAGCTGCACGATGATCTCGTCGAAGCTGAACAACGGCGGATCGAGCAGGATCAGCGTGCGCACACCGACGGCATACTGCGCCGCGACGACGATGGCGACCATCGCGCCGAGTGACTGTCCCATCAGCACGACCGGTGTCGCCAACTGCTGCATAAACGCGATCACGTCACGGGCGTAGTCGATGTTGCGGTACTGGTTATCGGGCGCGCGCCCTGATTTGCCATGTCCGCGCAGGTCAAGCGCGTAGACGTGATAATCTGCTTCCAGCGTGGGCAGCAGCGGACGCCACGCGCCCTTGTTCGAGGTCAAACCGTGCAGCAGCACCAGCGGGACGCCGGAGCCGCCTTCGGAATACGTGAGGGTCAATTCGCCCGTGTCAAAGGTGTGCTCGGTTTGCATCGATTCCCTTCCTTACATTGCCGACCTCACCCCTAAATCCCCTCTCCATTGCATAGAGAGGGGACTTAAAGCCCGTTATGACCTGCTCTGTTCCCCCTCGCCACAGCGTGGAGAGGGGATGGCAACCGAAGGTTGCTTGGGGTGAGGTAAAGTTGAAAACTGATTACCACGCTGTCGTGTGGTGAGTGTTACTGTCGCCGTGCGCCCCTACACGGGAAAACCGGTCCCACTAACTGGCTTAACCATAATTCTCGCTTGGTTAGCCCATCGCTTTGATCAGGTCGCGGAAGAGCAGCAAATCTTCGCGTGCGTCCGCGGGCGATGATTTCGGCGGCTGGTGTTGGGTGACGTTGTCGTAGAAAGCCTGCCATTCGGTGACGAACGGATCGCCCCACGTCGTGGACTGGTTCACGTTGGTGGTGTAGTCGCTCGCCGCCTCCGTGACCGTGAGGGTGATCGGCAGGTTGCGCACGTAAGGCGTGTCGTAGTCGACGCGAACGGTGCTGGTCACCCCGAAGACCTCGATACTGGCATCGAAGCGGGCGATTTTGTCGATACCCGTCTCGTAGTGACAGACGAAATCGCCGTAGTCGAAGGCGGCGCTCATGTGAATTCCATGATTACGCTGTGCGGCGTAGAGGACGCCGCGCGGGATGCCGAGGATTTCGCGCATCGCCGAAATGTCGTGCGAGCCTAAGCCCAACAAGAGACCGTAGGCGCTGCCCAGCGCGGCGGGCACACTGCCGATCGCTTGCTCAAGGCTCTGGCGATTGCGTTCGCTGCTGGCGCGCTTGACTGACTCCGGGATGTCGCTGCCCCGAATGACGCGCGACGTTGGCTCGATGAACTGGCGATTTTCGCCGAGAAAATCGTGGATACGAGCGAAGCGGATCTGCTCCAGTGCGGCGACCTGCCGGCAGGCGGCGACGAAGGCGGGTGCGTAGCGGCGCATATAGCCGACTTGGATGGTGACGCCGGTTTCGCGCTCGGCGGCGATGATGCGGTCGGCTTCTGCCAGCGTGACGCACATCGGTTTTTCGACCAGTACGTGCTTGCCCGCGTGTGCCGCCGCTAGAATCGTCTCGGCGTGATCGCCGTTGGGGTTGGCGACCAGCACCACGTCGACTTCCGCGTCCGCTACAAGGTCATGATAATCCGCATAGCGGCGCTGAACGCCCCAGCGGTCGCCGACGCCGTTGAGGACAGTCGGGCTGATGTCGCCCAGTGCGGTGACTTCAAATTGATCGTTCAGTTGATACAAACTCGGCAAATGCAGGATTTGGGTGACTTCCCCGCAGCCGACAATCCCTACCCGTAACCGGCTCATGGTTACTGTTACTCCTTTTAAGTGAAGCGTTTTAGTATTGACCATCCTGAAAATCGACCCGGCGCACGTACCAAGGCCATTCCAGCGTGAAGCCGAGCTGGTTAGTAAGCATCGATTGGAAATCGCGCAGGTGATTCGGATCGTTGCGGACTTGGCGCGGCGTCAGGTGGTGCTTCAAACAATACCCTGCCAGCGCGCCCGCCGCTTCGCCGATATTCCATTCGGTCGGGTGCAGACGATAGCAGCCGTTGGTGATGTGGGTCGTGCCGATGTTTTTAGCGGCGGGCAGCAGATTCTCAACCCGCTGCGGGATCAGCGCGCCGAGCGGGATCTGGAACGGGAAGCTGCTCAAGTCGATGTAATTGCGTAATCCGGTGCTGGGATGCAGGTCGATGCGATAGTAGCCGATGCCGACCGAGTTGTCGAAGACCTCCGCGCCTGCCGTGCCGCCTTTGCCGCGCGCTTCCACGACGATGTGCTGTTCCCGCACGGTGAACTCCGCCTGAATGCGGCGCGCTTCGCGGACATAGGCGTACTTCGCCAGCCCGTCTTCGGTACCGACGACGTCCGGTCGCAGGCGCAGACCGGGATAGCCGACGCCCTTATCGTCGTGGCGCGGGGCTTCGGTCTGCATCCAGTAGAGCAGCGAATAGGCTAACTGGCGCGCGCCGCGCAGGTGCTGCTGTTTCTCCGCCTCGGACACGCCGACGATCGGACCGAGCCAGTAGTCCAACTGGGGCCAGTTGACCAGTGTGATGTCACTGGGGAAGGTGCCCGGTGCATAATGCCCGGTGTAAAGGATGCGCCGGAAGTTCCACAGGGTGGTGTCGTCGCGTCCATCCGGCGGGCGCTCGACGAAGAAAATCCCCCGGCGATGCGGCTTCAGGTTGTGCGGATAGGGATCGACCCAGCCAAGATGCTTGCCGGGCCAGAAATCCGCCTGATAGCTGCGCCAGAAGTCGTAGTCCTCCGGTCGCTCGATAGTGTGATCTTCACCGGGGAAGTAATCGAGCGCGAAGCACCAGCTAATCGCCTGCTGGTCGAGCGGATCGGGATCGCCGGACAGCGCGTGCGGCTCGCCGGTCTGCGCCTGACTCTCCGCGCCGATGACGTGCTCGACGTTGGCGAGGTCGAGCAAATCGCCGAGTTCGGTGGCGTCGAGGATGTAGGGGGCATGGATCACGGTCTGAGCGCCGGTGAACCCGTCGGCGACGGTGATCGCCAGCACCTTATCGCCGTCAGACTCCGCGCCGACGGGCTTATGGTTCAGCAGAATTTGCAGGTGCCCGCTGGAACGGTAGGGCGCGAGCATGGCTTCCATGACCGCCAGCGAGACGCGCGGTTCGTGGCAGATGCGGCTGACGCGCCCGGCACCGGGGTTGAGATACAGTTCGTTGCGTACTTCGGGCAGCAGCGGATAATACTGGCGGTAGTAGTCGCGGATGCCGCTGCGCAGCCGCCGGTACGAGGCGGTGCTGCCCGTATTTTCGACCCACGGGTTTTCGTCAGGCGGGACGGCTTGCGCCGTGAACTGCCCACCGATCCAATCGGTTTCTTCGGTCAGAATAACGTGGCTGCCGAGGCGCAGCGCCGCCAATGCCGCCGCGACGCCGCCGGTCCCACCGCCAACAATCAGGACTTCTGTGCTCAGTTCTTTCACTATCAACTCTCTTTGGGTAGGGTTCGCTTAGCCGCGAATGCCGGATGACGCGCCGACGCCCGAAATCACGTAGCGTTGGGCGACCGCAAACAGCGCAATGATCGGCGCGATCATGATGATTGCCATCGCCATCATCAGATTCATGTTGCTCTGCTGACCTTCAAGCTGGGTGAACGATTGCAGACCGATCGGCAGCGTCCACAGATCGCGATTGCCACCCAGATAAATCAGCGGGTTCAGGAAATCATTCCAAGCGAACTGGAACGAGAAGACCGCCACCGCCGCCAAGATCGGCACGGAGATCGGCAGGACGATCCGTCGCCACAACCCGATTTCGGTGCAGCCATCTAAGCGGGCGGCGTCCAGCAGATCCGGCGGGATGCCGCGAAAGAACTGCCGGTACAGGAAGATGTAGAACGCGTTATGACCGAGCAGACGCGGCACGACCAACGGCAAAAAGGTATTCACCCAGCCGAGCCGGTCGAACAGGAGAAAGGTCGGGATCAGCTGGACGACGAACGGGATCATCATCGTGATCAGCAGGATGTTGAACAGGAAGTCGCGCCCCGGAAAGCGGATGAAGGCGAAGGCGTAGGCGACCAGCGAGCAGACCAGCAGCCCGCCGATTAAGGATGCGGCGACCACCACCAGCGAGTTACGCATATACAGGAACACCGGCTGGGTCGTGAACAGGGTCGCGTAGTTCTCCCAGACGACGGGATTCGGGATCAGCTCAATCGCGCGGGCGGTGATGGCGTCTTTCCCCTTGAGCGAGGTCGAAAGCGTCCAGAACAGCGGGAACAGCATGATGATTGCCCCGCCGATCAGGATGAAATAAGTCGTGCCCTTTTTCAAGGAACGCAGCGCAGTGTTTGTGTTCATATCAATCGGATCCGTAGAAAACCCAACGGTTTGACGTTTTGACCAGAACAAGCGTCAGCACCAGCACAATGACGAACAGCACCACCGTCAGCGCCGAGGCATAGCCGAGGTTGAAGTAGCGGAAGACGTTGTTGTAGATGTGCACCACGTAGAGCAGACCGGATTGCAGCGTGCCGCCATCGGGACCGAAGAGCACGTAGACCAGCGCAAACGACTGAAAACTGCCGATCACGCCCATCACCAGATTGAAGAAGATGACCGGAGTCATCAAGGGGATGGTCACGTGCAGGAGGCGCTGCATCAGCCCGCCGCCGTCAATCGCGACGGCTTCGTACAACTCTTCCGGCACCGCTTGCAGCCCGGCGAGGAAGATCACCATCTGCGCGCCGAACCCCCACAGGCTGATGATGATCAGCGTCGGCAGGATCGTGTTGGGGCTGGTCAGCCAGCGCTGCGGCGTCAAACCGATTTCAAAGAGGAATTCGTTGATCACGCCGTAGCGGGTATTGAACAGCCAGCTAAACAGCACGGCGCTGGCGACAATCGGCACGATCGACGGAATGTAGTAAATGACGCGGAAGGCACCCATCGCGCGAATGCGCATGTTGAGCAGCAGCGCGATACTGAACGCCAGCAGCAGGCTTAAGGGCACGCTCGCTACGGAAAAGGCGATGGTGTTGCCGAGACTCTTCAGAAAGAGCGGATCGTCGTTGAACATGTGGGCGTAATTGGCAAGCCCGATCCAGTTTAGTGACGACCCACCCATTTTAAAGTCGGTGAAGCCGAGGACGACGTTGGCGATAAACGGGTAGAGGTCGAAGACGATCACCGAAAGCAGCCAAGGCGCGATAAAGATGTAGGCAACCCACCAGTTGCGCGACCATTTGGTGGCGAGGGAGCGCGCCGGTGGGCGCGCCCCCTTTGGGTTCAATCTTCCGTGAACCTCAGCACTCATACTCATTTTGCGTCGACGCTAGCCCAGTACTCGTCGAGCAGCGGCTGTGAAGCGTCGGCGGCATCGCTCAATGCCTGCTCAGCGGTCTTGGTGCCTAAGAGCGCGGCTTGGATGTTCTGGTTCACGATGTCGGTAATCTGCGATTGTACCGGCGTAATGGTCGCGCTGACTTCGTGGCTGAAGGCTTCCAGCACCGTATCCCAATACGGATTCAGGTCGCTGTAGGCGGGGTTCTCGTTGCAGGTGCGCACCGGCGAAGGACGCTGCTGTTCGAGCACGAACTTGCAGCCGCCTTCGGGATCCATCGTCAGGAATTCGACCCACTTGACGGCGGCGGCTTTGACGTCATCCGACAGCGCCGCGGGAACGACGTAACCCCAAGAGTATGCCAACCCGCTCACGCCCGCGCTCACGGCGTCAGGATTTTCCGAGTTGTAGGGGCGCAGCCCCACGCCCCAGCGGGCGGTGTCGTTGTACATTTCCGGGTCCCACGTCTTGATGATGTTGAACTGCGACGTGTTGCCGAACCAGAGCGCCATCGTGTCCTGATAGAAGGGGAAGTCGGCGCTGTTGTCGTCGGTGTCTTGGAAGAAGTCGATCATGTTCTCGAAGCCACCAAAGTACTCGTTGGTGTAGTCGATGAGCCATTGCAGCGTTTCCAAGCCCCGGTCGCTGTTGAACAGTACCTGCCGTCCGTCGTCCGAGAGGTATTGACCGCCGTTGCTGGTCAGCCACGAGGCGAAGGCGCTGTTGATGTCAGGACCGAAGGGGTAGGTGGCGATGACTTCAATGCCGCGCGCATCCAGCTTGTTGACGCCCTTTGCCAACGTGATCATATCGTCCCACGTTTGGGGTCCGACTTCGGGGTCAAGCCCGGCTTGAGCGACCAGATCCTTGTTGTAGAAGAAGAAGCTGGTGTTGCCCCCGGCGGTCGGCATCGGCAGCGCCCAAACCTGACCGTCGAGAATCTGGTTGTTGATTTCGCTGTCGTAGAAGACCTCATGCACGTCGATGCCGTCGGCTTCCAGATACGGGCTGAGCGACTGAAGCTGTCCCTCGCTGGCGTACTGGTAGGTCTGCACGCGCCCCGACATGATCACCTGCGGCGGGTCGCTGCTGAGCAGCCGGGTCGCGATCTGCTCGGCATAGCCGTCGAAGGGCATGACGTCGTTGACGATCTGGATGCAGGGGTTTTGCGCCTCGAAGGTGGCGATAATCCCGTCCATCAAGGGCTGGCGTTCGCCGCCCCAGACGTTCGTAAAGTCAATCGGAATAACGGTGCCGTCACAAGCTTGAGCCTGTACCCCCAATGAGGCGGAGAGCAGCACCATACCAGCAACCAATACCATCAAAAAGCGACTCTTGTGGATCATCTTCTTAGCTCCTAGATTGTTCTTAATCGAATTTTTGGGAGATACGTGTATTGGTCGAGTTGTTTCCTCCTTTAGCTAGGCGCGCGCTGCAGCCGTCGTTTTTCCGACCGTGAAGGTGCAGGGAACTAAAATGTGCTGTGCCGGTTTTCCCGGATTCGCTAGACGGTCGATCAGCAGCCGGACAGCTTCCACGCCGACGGCGTGCCGGTCGAGCCACAGGCGCGTTGCTTCGTGAATCCCGCCATCAGGGTCGAGGGGATCAAGCGCAATTACGGAAATATCGTCGGGCACCCGGAGGTGCAGTTGGGACAGCGAGAACATGATCTGCTCGAAGTCAGCCCGATCCGTAGAGACCAGCGCGGTGATCTGATGGGTCTCGATGATCTGGTTGAGCGTTTCCGGGTTGAGCATGTCCGACTTCATTTCGAACAACCGGGCATCGGTGAATTGACCCACCGCTGTTTGACTTCCCTGAAGCATGTCTTGGCTGTGGATTAATTCGGGGTGTCCCTGAATCAGCCCGATCTGCCGGTGACCGAGATCGAGCAGGTGCCGGGTGGCGGTCGCGCTGCCGCTGGCGTAATCGTTCACGACCCAGTCGAGGTCATAGCCGCTGATGCTGCGTCGCCCGATGAAGATGAACGGATAGCGCTCGTCGAGCAAGCGCTTCAATTCTTCGTAATCAGGATGAATACCGAGCAGGATGCTGCCATCGGCTAAACGCAGCGAGTTGGCGCCGTTCTCGTAAATTTCTTTGACGCCGCCCGGCTGCGAGTGGGTGAACAGCAGCACGTCATAGCCCTGCTTGCCCGCCTCCTCCTGAATGCCGAGGAGATACGGGAAGAAGGCATCCGCCTGCTCGGAAGGGAAGGTCGCCTCATAGGTGAAGACGCCGATCAGGTTGTTTTGTCCCCGCGCGAGCATCTGCGCGACCGGGTTGGCGGTGTAGCCGAGCTGCGCGGCGGCGTCGAGAACGCGCTGGCGCGTGTCTTCGCTAATGGGAATCCCCTGACCGGATTTTCCGTTCATCACCCGCGAAACCGTCCCGGTAGACACTCCCGCGAGCTTCGCGACATCAGCTTGCTTCGGCGTTCGGTTTGACATGAGAATACCCCATCCAATAGCTGCAAGCGCTTGGTGTTAAGCGGTTGACGTAAAGCGCTTGCACAATCCAATATAAGATGAACTTGGCAGGTTGTCAACCAATCACTTTGGCTGATTTGCCCAAATGCCGTTCGAATTTAATTCTATCGGGATGAAGCGCCCTGATCCCATGATCGGGTTCATTGTCGAAGGTGATCGCCCGGTACGACGAGGATTTCTAGGCAGGCGAGCCACCGGCAACGTGCAGTCGCGTCGGTGCAGGCAGCGTAATTTACGTCGGCACGGTCGGCGATCCAGCGTTCGTCGAGGCAATTGTAGGTTATACTGCTCGACAAGTCGGCGTCACCGGGCTGATGCTGACTCCGCCCGGCGTAGAAGTTCCGCTCGCTGGCGTCGCGACGAGCGCCTGCTCTGTGTCCTGAACGACAGCAACCCGGCGCCGCAGATCACGCTCGACGGCAAAGCCCGTGACCTCGTCACTAGACAGGCACTCGAAGGCACGATCACGATTGAGCCGAAGCAGGTGATGATTTTCCAACCCGCAGGTTGAGGGCTGCGCGTCGCTGCCCGAAGTGCGGAGAAAGAGACGATACATGAACCCCAAAACACGGCTGCGTGTGGCGATCGTCGGCACGGGCGGGCGCGCGTTGAAGCTCTACGCGCCCGTCCTGCGCGGCTTGGCGGACGATGTGGAACTGGTGGCGGTTTGGGGACGGCGCGAGGAATCGGCATCACGGCTTGGCGCGGTACTCGGCGTCCCTGCCTACACCGATCTGGAGCGCCTCGTCCGCGAAACGTTGCCCGACTTCGGCATCGTCACCGTGAGCTATCACGCGAATGGCGAGGTCGGCTTGATGGCGGTCGAAGCCGGGCTAAATGTGCTGCTGGAAACACCCATTGCCCACGACCTCCGTCAAGCCGACGCGATCATTCGCGTCGCTGCCGAACGTCACCTGAAAGTCGAAGTCGCCGAGCAGTTCCACCGCCGCCCACTCGAACAGATCAAGCTCGCGCTGATCGCGTCGGGGTTGTTCGGGCGCGTCTACTCATCGTTCAACGATTTTGCAGGGCACGGCTATCACGGCGTCAGCGTGATGCGCAGCTATCTGGGCTTCGATGCCGTCCCGGTTCGCGTGACCGGATCGGTACATCGCTACGATTTAGCGCCGCAGTGGGCGCGGCTGACCGACACGCGGGGACCCCGCACTGAAACGCAGGAACACGGGATGATCGAGTTCGAAGATGGTCGGCTCGGCATTTTCCACTGGACGGACGTTGGCTACGATTCGCCGCTGCGCTGGTGGCGCAGCAGTCGGTTTCTCGCCGAAAGGGGCATGGGGATCACCGTCGGGCACGGGCTGGAAGTTCAGGAATGGCTTAGTCTGCTCTCACCGGACGGCGAAGCGCCGAGTTTTATCACCCTTGAACGTCGCTGGGAGCGGGTCGACGGCGGCAGGCTTGAGGCGATGATCGCCCATACGGGGGTCGCCGATCTCCCGCTGGTGCGCTGGGATAACCCCTTCCAGCTTTCGGCTCATCCGCACGAACCGCAGTGGCACGACGACGAAATCGGCGTCGCGGGTTGTGTGATGAGCCTCGTGCGTGCCATTCGCGAGGACACCGAGCCGAGCTACGGCGCGCAGCAGGCACGCCTCGATCAGCAGATCATTCTGGCGATCCGTCAGTCTGCTTCCGAGGGTGGCAAACCAATCACGCTTCCGCTTGATTTCGATGAGACGCCGACATGAGAACTCACCAGCTCAGGGATGCGGAAGAATCAACTGCTTTCTGCTCACCAACACGCTGCTCGTCTTCGGGCTAACGCTGGCTGGGGAGCGCGTGCTCCGGCTGCCTTTGCAGAACAGGTTAGACGCTCACTTCCTGTGGATTAGTCATGGGGGGCAGGTCAGTGCCATTTTCATATCTGAAATTGGTAACAGAAAAAGCGCGGGACAGCGGAGTTGAGCGCAAGGCAAAACAAAAACCAGCAAGGTTGCCCCCGCTGGTTTTTGTTCGACTAAACTCTCATCTGGTGGACCTGAGGGGCAGAGTGCCGTACACTAGGCATAAGCTCGATTTGGCTATCCCGAAAACTCCTTCGACCATCTCATCTCAATTGCATCTTGATAAGGATCAACTTCGCTCTACTATCCTCGATCTCCACGCACAGGCTATGAGCTACCGAGAAATCGCCTTGATTGTCGGCCTGCACTGGACACGCGTGGGGCAAATGGTGCGCGGAGGATGATTTATCAGCGGTGTAGTACAAAATCCTCCGTGCTTCAAACCTAACGGGGGCTGTTATGCCATGTCATGATAATAAGTCTCCCAGCCAAAATAGGTGATGAACGCCTCATTCAGGATCGAGGCGGTGTACGAGTTGGTCATGGCGGCGTGATGCTCAAAGCCATTCTTGCAAACGTACTTCATTAACTTCTGCAATCCGGGCACTTCCACAACCGCGCGACTGCCGAACGTATCGGCGGGGTCGTCGAGGAAGCTGCCATCACCAACGTAGGCTTTGATCTGCCCATTGCGGTCATCGGTGGTGATACGAGCGAAGCTGAACGGTCCCGCCGGAGTTTTGCCCTCGACCGTACCATAGGTATTCTCTACACCGACGGTCGTCCCCAAAATGGGAGCATTATACATGCGTGCCTCGTTACCGAGGAAACTCTTTGCCCAGTTGCCGCAATGAAACAAAATACACTTGTTCGGATCATCGCCGTAGTTATTGTTCCAGTCCACCAGCGCACTCGGCGTCAAGTTGGCAAGCTGAAGCGCATACATCGACAATACGCCGGACACGTCCACTTCACACGCGCTCGGCATCAGCGATTCGCTCATCATGCTCATCAGCGTGCAAACATTCACGCCATAGTTGGCTTGCAGCGAAGTCCAGCACTGAATTGCCGACGCAACGATGTCGTATTCCGCCATCCATGCGTCGATGACGACGGCGAGCTTCGCCTGTTTGACCACAGCGGCGGACGGTACTTGATCGGTGCGAATATAAGCGTGAATGCGCTCTAAAGTTTCGCGCACGCGCTTGTCCTCGTCGGTGATTTTGTTCGCGCGTCCGAAAATTTCTGACAGATCGATGGTGCTGACGCTGACGCCGAAGGCTTGCAGCAGCTTTTCACTGTAGCGCGTGGTGTTAAAGGCATTCGGGCGGGCACCAATTGCGCCGAGTCGGGCGCTTCGGAGGTAGTTGGCAACACGACACACGCCGACAAACTCGCGCAAATCCTGCTTGAACGACTCATCTTTGGGCGACACGGTGTGGAGTTTGGTCAGCGTGAAGGGAATGCCGTACTGATAGAGGTTGTTGCAGACCGAGATTTTACCGCAGAACGAGTCACGGCGGCGCTCGACAAACAGCTTATCCAGCTCGTCGGGGTAGGCTTGGATCAGCACCGGGACTCTTAAGCCGGAAAGGTGAATCGTGTCGGCGATGCCCTTTTCGTCGCCGAAGTTGGGCAGCACCACCAGAATTCCGTTGATCCGGTCAGCGTTGCGCTTGAACAGATCGGCGCACAGTTTGGCATTGTCCCACGTCTCGACCGCGCCCAGTTTGGTCGCATCTTCATCGAGAATCACCGCCTCGATGCCCATCTCCGCCAGCACTTCGAGAATATCCTGCCGCCCTTCCGAAATCAGGTGGTCGGGGAAGAAATCACGATTGCCAACAATGACGCCGAGGGTCGTTTTTGAATAGTCCATGTTCATAATCCTCTTTTTGAGCGCTACAGAACGCGCTGAACTGCCGCCAGCCAACCTTGATACCAACTTTCGACCACTGCTTTATCGGCTTGTGGTGCATAGCGAATGACCGGCAGGGTAAGTGTGTTTAGGTCTTCAATCGTTGCGCACAAGCCCATGCTCAACCTGCCCGCCTGCGCCGCCCCTAATGCCGAAAGCTCCGGCGTTTCCGCTGCCTCGACCGTCAAGCGGCAGGCGTCGGCGACGAACTGCATCAGAAAGCCGTTGCTGACCATGCCGCCATCGGCGTGAATTTGCTGAAGCGTCAGCCCGGAAGCATGGCTCATCAAGTCGATCACGTCACGCACCTGATAGGCAATCGACTCCAGCGCGGCGCGGACGATATGTTCGCGCGTCGCCGACGGTGACAAGCCGACAATCGCGGCGCGGGCGTTCGGCTGCCAGTAAGGCGCGCTGAGACCGACGAAAGCCGGAACCAGATAGACACCACCATTATCGGGCACGCTGCGCGCCAGCGCTTCGGTCTCCTGCGGCGTCTCGATCAAGTGAAGCTGATCGCGCAGCCAGACTATCGTCGCCCCGGTGTAATTGATGATACCCTCGAAGGCGTAGGTCGCCTGACCATCGATCTGCCACGCCAGCGCGGTCACGATCCCTGCCTCCGCGCGGGTCGGCTGCTGACCGATATTGGCCAGAATCGACGATCCCGTGCCAAAGGTGACTTTGGCGCTGCCCGGTTCGAAGCAGCGCTCCGCAAACAGCGCCGCCTGCGAGTCACCCATGACGCCGCAGATCGGCAGCGGCGGGCCGAGGGTGCCTTCGAGCGTGGTTTCGCCGTAGCGGGCGGTGCAGTCGCGGACTTCGGGTAGGGCTTCGCGCGGCACGCCGAACAGATCACATAGATCGTTGTCCCAACCAAGCGTATGAATGTCGTAGAGCAGCGTGCGGCTGGCGTTGGTCGCGTCGGTGGCAAAGACTGCTCCGGCGGTTAGGCGGTAGATCAAATAGGCGTCAATCGTGCCGATCAGCGCCTGCCCGATTGCAACTGCCGTCTGAATGGCTGGCTCGTTTTCCAGCAGCCACGTGATTTTCGATGCCGGGAAATAGGTGTCAATTTTCAAGCCGGTGCGCTCGTGCACCAGTGCTTCATTGCCGGCGGCGATCAAGCGCTGGCAGATGGCTTCGCCGCGCCGACACTGCCAGACAATCGCCGGGCGGAGGGGTTTGCCAGTCGCACGGTCAAAGACGACGATGGTCTCACGCTGGTTGGTGATGCTCAGGCAGGTCGGCGCGGCTGATCCAGATGAGCGTGCCAGCACGGTTCGCAGTACCTCCAGCGCATTTTGATAAATCTCCTCGGCGTCGTGTTCGACCCAACCCGGCTGCGGATAATGCTGCTGGTGCGGCAGAACGGCTTGATCCAGCACCTGCCCGGTGTCGTCAAACAGGATCGCTTTGGTCGCCGACGTGCTCTGATCCAGCGCTAACACGGTTGCTCCGCTCATCGCGCCGCCTCGCTTTGCAGCAGGGCTTTCGCCGTCTGTGCTAAGCCGGTGGGTGAAATGCCATAATGCTCAAATATCTCGCTCTGGCTGCCGGTGACGGTGTATTCGTCCGGGATACCGACGATCTTGAAGTTCGGGAACAGGCGATGCTCCATCAGGAGTGAGGCGCAGCGCTCGCCCAAGCCGCCGTAGATGCTGTGTTCTTCAACCGTGATCAGGGCGCGGGTATCCGCCGCCGCTGCCAGCAGCACCGCGTCATCGAATGGTTTCAGCGTATGCATACTGATCACGCGGGCGGAGATACCCTCGGTCGCTAGCTGATCTGCTGCTAAGACCGCCGGGGCGACCGCCTCGCCAATGCCAACGAAGGTCACGTCGTGCCCTTCGCGGATAGTCATCGCTTTGCCGATTTTGAAATCGGTGTCTGGCGCGTGCAGGTTGAGCATCGGGCTTTTGCCGAAGCGGATGTAGAGCGGATGCGGATAGCTCATCGCGGCGCGAATCACGCCACGTGTTTCCACGTTATCGGCAGGTGCGACAATATCGATGTTATTGATGGCGCGCAGGGCGGCGAAGTCGTGTAGCGAATGGTGCGTCGTCCCCAACGCGCCGTAGCTCACGCCCGCGCTGATGCCGATGACTCGGACGGGGTTGTCGGAATAGGCGACGTCGTTCTTGATCTGCTCCAACGAGCGCGCGGTCAAGAAACAGGCGGGCGACACCGCAAACACCCGCTTCCCGGTCGATGCCAAGCCCGCCGCCACGCCGACCAGAGTCTGCTCGGCGATGCCAACTTCGATGTGCTGCTGGGGCAACGCTTGCCCGAATTCCGTCAGCCTGCCAGAGCCACGCGAGTCACTCGTGACGACCAGCACATTCATGTCCCTCCGGGCAATCTCCAGCAGCGTTTCCGAAAACACGTCGACATTCGCCTTGCCGTAATCAGCCAAAAGCCACCTCCAGCCTGCGCGCTTGTTGATCCAGCTCGCGCATTGCAGTTTCATATTCCCCGTCACTCGGCACATGGTGATGCCACAGGGCGACGTTTTCCATATAGCTGATGCCCTTGCCCTTGACCGTGTTGGCGAGGATTAGGCTGGGCTTGCCGGATGCGAACGGGAGTTGGTCGAACGTTCGCAGCAGGTCGTCAATATCGTTGCCGTTGCATTCGCGCACCGCGTAGCCAAAAGCGGTGAATTTTTCATGCAGAGGTTCAAGTCCGCTGACCTCCTCGGTGCCGCCCGTGATTTGCAGGCGGTTGCGGTCGATGATCACGACCAAATTGTCGAGTTGGTAGTGGGCAGCGCTCATCGATGCTTCCCAGCTTGAACCTTCCGCTAGTTCGCCGTCGCCGAGCAGGGTGAACACGCGATACGAGCGCCGATCTAATTTAGCTGCCAGTGCCGTCCCGACAGCGAGCGCCAGCCCGTGCCCCAACGCCCCGGTGTTTTGCTCGATGCCGTTCACATGGCGCGTCGGATGCCCGATATAATGGGATTGGTACTGGTTTAAGGTCTGCAAATCGGTGGGTGGAAAGAAGCCTTTGCCCGCCAGCACCGCATAGAGTGCTTCGACCGAGTGCCCTTTGCTCTGGATGTAGCGATCCCGGTTGGGGTCGGTGAAATTCTCCGGCGTCACGTTCATGACGTAGTTGTAAAGCACGTTGAGAATATCGACACAGGACAGGCTGCCCGCCGTGTGCCCGCCGCCGCTGGCTTTGATCATCTGTAGGACGGCGCGACGATAAGCGATAGATTTCAGCTGCAATTCATACGCTTGCAACGTTCCCTCCAATGGCAATAACTTAATGCTGACAGTGTCAAATAGGGCAGAGGTGGACTGAATGCAAGCCAATAATTCTCCAAAAAGGGTTGGCTGAAGCGGCACATAGCACGCTTCAGCGTCAAATTTTGTCATCACCCGCGCTACAATGAATAGCGCGGGTGATGGTACTGATAGTCTAGCTACGAAGCAAGTTTGGCGAAGACGCCGTATTGATCGACATTGTCGGGGTTAATCAGCTCGCAAGGAACCGACTGTTTTTCCTCTGCCGGAGCAACGCCGGTCTGAATGTAGGTACTCGCCTGATCGACCGCCAGCTCAGAGATGTAAGCAGCAGGCTGAAGCACGGTCGCCTTGATCGCCCCCTGCCGGATTGATTCCATCACGTCCGGGCTGCCATCGAAGCCGACCACAATCACGTCACTCAAGCCTGCCGCTTGCAGCGCCGCCGACGCACCGAGCGCCATCGTGTCGTTGCCACTGATCACGCCCTTGATGTCCGGGTTGCCTTGGATGATGGTCTGCATCACGTCGAAGGCTTCCGTCTGCGACCAGTTGGCGGACTGCACCGCCACCTTGACCATGTCCGGGTACTGCCCGATGATGTCGTTGTAGCCCTGCGACCGGATAGCGGCGTTGGTGTCGGTTTCCCGACCGAGCAGTTCGACGTAGTTGCCCGCTTCGCCCATCAAACGCACGAATTCTTCCGCTCCGAGCGTCGCGCCCTGATAGTTGTCCGAGACGATTTGCGCCATCGCCACACCGGTCGTGTTGATCTCGCGGTCGATCAAGAAAGTGGGAATGCCCGCGTCTTTGGCTTTCTGAACTGCCGCAACCGAAGCATCGGCACCGGCGTTGTCAAGGATGATCGCCGCTGCGCCGCGCGCGATGGCGGTGTCGAAGTGCTGATCTTGCAGCGCCGCGTCGTCGTCGTGCGACAACACCAGCGTCTCATAACCCAACGCCTTGGCGCGGGCTTCGGCCGCTGTCGCTTCGGCGGCGAAGAACGGATTATCATGCGAGGGCGTGATGATCACGATCAGTTCGCCGTTTCCCATCGGGACAGCGGATTCAGCCGGGGCTTCAGTCGCTGCCGGGAGCTTGGCGAAAACGCCGTATTGATCAACGTTGTCGGGGGTAATCAGTTCGCAAGGTACCGACTGTTTTTCCTCTGCCGGAGCAACGCCGGTCTGAATGTAGGTGCTCGCCTGCTCGACCGCCAGTTCGGAGATGTAAGCAGCAGGCTGAAGCACGGTCGCCTTGATCGCCCCCTGCCGGATTGATTCCATCACGTCCGGGCTGCCGTCGAAGCCGACCACAATCACGTCACTCAAGCCTGCCGCTTGCAGCGCCGCCGACGCACCGAGCGCCATCGTGTCGTTGCCACTGATCACGCCCTTGATGTCCGGGTTGCCCTGAATGATGGTCTGCATCACGTCGAAGGCTTCCGTCTGCGACCAGTTGGCGGACTGCACCGCCACCTTGACCATGTCCGGGTACTGCCCGATGATGTCGTTGTAGCCCTGCGACCGGATAGCGGCGTTGGTGTCGGTTTCCCGACCGAGCAGTTCGACGTAGTTGCCCGCTTCGCCCATCAAACGCACGAATTCTTCCGCTCCCAGCGTCGCGCCCTGATAGTTGTCCGAGACGATTTGCGCCATCGCCACACCGGTCGTGTTGATCTCGCGGTCGATCAAGAAAGTGGGAATGCCCGCGTCTTTGGCTTTCTGAACTGCCGCAACCGAAGCATCGGCACCGGCGTTGTCAAGGATGATCGCCGCTGCGCCGCGCGCGATGGCGGTGTCGAAGTGCTGATCTTGCAGCGCCGCGTCGTCGTCGTGCGACAACACCAGCGTCTCATAACCCAACGCCTTGGCGCGGGCTTCGGCTGCCGTCGCTTCGGCGGCGAAGAACGGATTGTCATGTGAGGGCGTGATGATCACAATCAGCTCGCCGTTCCCCATCGGGACGTCACTCTGAGCGGTGGCGGGAACAACCAAGCCCACCATGACGAGAAGCATCAAGACGAATACGGAAATTCGATTTAGCTTAAACATGCCTTCTCCTAAAACCCCTATATACTGCGCGAAATTGACTCTGTATCCTTCCGGCGTGCGCGAAAACTAGGCACTCTCCTTTCCTATGTTGTCTACTACTTGGGCAGTCGCTTGCTGAAGCGCCAGTTGACGCTGAAGCCGCTGCTGGAACTGGTCAAGCACAACCGCCGCGACAATCACGAAACCGGTAATGCCTGTTTGGATGAATTCGGATAGCCCAATCAGTACCATGCCGTTGTTCAATACGCCGATGACGAACGCGCCGATGATGGTGCCGAAGATGCTGCCGCGCCCGCCCATGAGGGAACTGCCGCCGAGCACGACGACCGCGATAGCATTGAGTTCGTAGTTGGTTCCGGTAGCCGGGTGCGCCGCGACGAGCTGCGAGGTGATGATCAAGCCGACAACGGCGGCGCAGAAGCCAGAGATCATGTAGACGAGGATCTTGATGCGAGTCACCCGGACACCGGAAAGCTCAGCGGCGCGTTCGTTGCCACCAACGGCGTAGACCTGTCGCCCAAACGGGGTTTTGGTCGCCACAAAGGTGGTGATGATGATGAACAGCACCATCAGCCAGATCGCCCAAGGCAGCCCCAAAAGCGTGCCTGTGCCGATGGTTGGAAAACCGGTGTTGCCTAAGGCTTCGTTGCCGACCAGATTCGGGAAGGTCGCACCGTTCGAGCGGAGCAGCGCCGCGCTGCGCGCCATGTACAAAACGCCGAGCGTGGCGATAAAGGGAGCTACGTTCAACTTCGTGATGATCAAGCCGTTGAGCAACCCGACGAACATGCCCACCAACAGCGTGATGGCGATCACGATGGGAATATTGAAGAAGATCGACACCCCGAACATCGGCAGCACCAAGCCCTCAGTGATTAGCCCGCCAGCGATCATGCCCGCCAAGCCGACGATTGACCCGACCGATAGGTCAATGCCGCCAGTCAGAATGACGAAAGTCATGCCCATGCCGAGGATCGCCATTAACGCCACCTGCTTCACCAGAATCACGATGTTGCCGGTCGTCAAAAATGCCGGGGCGGTGAAAGCGAAAATAACGATCAAGATGAATAGGGCGATCAGCGTACGCAGGCGCAGCACGATCATCCGGGGATCGCGACGCAGGTCGTTTTTCGCGGGTTGCACCTGTGGTATCAAAAGACTGGCTCGGCTCATTGGATAACCTTTTGGCTCAATGTATCTGCGTTCGTCCACGCGCCGACCGAAGCGGCGGCGACGGCTTCCTGAGTAATTTCGCCCTTTTGGAGTTCGGCGGTGATCCGCCCTTTCCACATCACCAAGACGCGGTCGGCGGTCGCCAGCACCTCTTTGAGTTCCGACGATACGAACAGCACACCTAAGCCCTGCTCGGCAAGTTGGTTGATGATTTCGAAGATTTCGCCCTTCGCTGCCACGTCAATACCGCGCGTCGGCTCGTCCAGCATCAGCACTTTGGGGTTGGTCAGCAGACTTTTGCCGACGACCACTTTCTGCTGATTGCCACCACTTAGCGCCGTGATCAATCCGTTAGGGTCGGCGACCTTGATGTGCAGGTCGCTAATTTCGCCCGCGACGCTCTCCGTCTCTCTGCGGCTGGAGATCGAACCGAAGCGCAGATAACGCGAGAGGCTGGCAAGCGAGATGTTGTGCGTGACCGAGAGCTTTTAAATCAATCCGCGCAGTTGGCGATCTTCGGGCACGAGCGACAAACCGAGGGCGATCCGGGATTTGATGTCCAGCCCGTGCAGATTTTTGCCGTTGAGCACAATCGTCCCGCTCGCTTCGGAGTTCAGCCCGATCAGGCTTTCCATTAGTTCGGTACGCCCCGCCCCCATCAAGCCGTAGATGCCAACGACTTCGCCCGCGTGCAGCGTGAATGAGACGTGATCGACGATGAAGCCGCCGCCGACGCGGGGTAATGTGAGGTCTTCGACGCGCAGCACTTCGCGCTCGACCGTGTGGTCGCTGTGCTTGAACAGGCTGTCGGCACGCCGCCCAACCATCTTCTCGACAATCCAGTTGAGGCTGATGTCCGTCGACGTCGTTTCGGCGACCAACATGCCGTCGCGCAGAACGGTGAAGGCATCGCCAATTTGCAGCAGTTCGTCCAGCTTGTGCGAGATGTAGACAATCGCCACGTCCTGCGCTTTGAGGTCGCGGATGATGCGGAACAGAATCTCGACCTCGGCGTTGCTGAGGGCGGAGGTCGGCTCGTCCATGATCAAAATGCGGACGTGTTGCGCCAATGCTTTAGCGATCTCGATGATCTGCTGCTGCCCGATGCGCAGATCTCCGACCAGTGTGTTGGGTTCAATGTCCTGTTCCAACCGTTTCATCAAGTCGCGGGTAATCGCCGCCTGCTCTTTTTCATTGATCATGCCGAAGCGGGTGTGCTCGTGTGACATGAAGATGTTTTCGGAGACGGTCAGGTTGGGATAGAGGTTCAGTTCTTGATAGATGATGCCGATACCATGATGGTTGGCATCACGTGGCGAACTGACGTAGATCTCCTGTCCGTCCAGCAATAGCTGCCCGGATGACGCCTGCTCAACTCCGGCGGAGAATCTTCATCAGGGTCGATTTCCCCGCGCCGTTCTCGCCGATCAGGACGTTCACTTTGCCGCGATAGATATTGAAATCAACGTCTTTCAGCGCAACGGTGCCGGGGTACACCTTCGTGACCTGCTTGGCTTGCAGCAGAATATCTTCAGGCGCGAGCGCGCTTAGCCGATCCGTCATGATCCGTTCACCGTCAATCTGCCCGGCGTAATCACGATATCGTCCAGAGTGCTAAACGTAAACGCCCCGGCAAAGCTCACCGACTTGCCCGCGAGGGCGGTCACAGGGCCTAGCGGGGTAATGACCTGCAGATTGATGAGCGTATTCATCTCGTTGGAGACCGCCGCGAACTCCATCTGATTGGTGAACTGGTTGAATGAGATGAAGGGCATCCCATCGCGCATTGCCGTGCCGCGAATGACCGGACCGATGGCGAGTGAAACGTCAGCGGTGCCGTCATCATCGGTATCAACCAGCGCAAGTCCAGCGCGCAACTCGGTGTTCACACTGGTGACTGTGCCGCTGCCGGATACGACAAACGTGTAGGGCTGCTGACCGACTTTGCGCCCATAGGTCTCTGACGCAGCGGTCGCATTTGCTTTGAGTGCCGTTAACACGGTATTGAGATCCGGCGCGGCGTCGAGGACCGAGATCACTTGGCTTTCCCAAATTGACGCGACGTAATTAGCCGCATTGAACTGTTGGGCTTCATTGCCGATGATCGCTTTGCCGGTCGTCGGGTCGAGCGGACGAGTTGTCATTATGGTGCAGCCTGTGCCAAGCACCAGCGCACCGAGCAGGCCCGCCAACAATAGTCCGAGACGAGCAACATTAGGTAAGGTGTTAAGACGAACAATCACTTTTCAAGTCCGATTTGTCTGAATATTTATTCAGCATATTGCTATATATTCACAATTGCCTCTAATATAGTACACGTACTAGGGCTTGTCAAGCGATTGCCAATTTACGAAAATTCGAGATTGCCGCGCAAGTCGTTCTTTGGAGGACAAGTATGTCTGACCTGATTGAAAAGTGGGATTGTTTTGAGCTGACCTTAAAGTCCACTGTTTCTGGCAATCCCTTCCCAGAGGTTTCACTGGAGGTGGAATTTATCCATGCCCATCGGTCAATCACCGTTAAGGGATTCTATGACGGTGACGATACTTATCGTGTCCGCTTCATGCCGAACATGGAAGGCGGTTGGAACTACGTAACCCACAGTTCCTTAGCCACTCTGGATGGTCAACAGG
>CAVSGS010000016.1:0-289051 GCA_963727545.1 uncultured Chloroflexia bacterium | reverse complement strand
CTGCTCACCGACCAGTTGCTGGAACGACCACACCTACAGCGTCGATTTGAACTCGCCGTTTTGGATCATCGGCTAACCCTCATTTCCGCTCCAGCGGGTTCTGGCAAGACCACTCTGGCAGCCCGCTTGACCATCAATGATAATCAACTCGTCGCTTGGCTAACGCTCGATCACGAAGACAACGATCCGCTCGCATTCCTAACGCTGCTCGTATTGGCTCTCCACCAGAAACGCATCGATATAGGGGCAACCGTACTTGGATTGCTCACGCATCTACCTGACGCCCATGTCCGCTTACCGCAGTTGCTCAACTTGCTGATCAACGACATGCTTTCGCTGGGTGATATCCCCTGTATTCTTGTTCTGGATGATTATCACGTGATCGATGATACAGCCGTTCACGGGCTGTTAGCGGACCTGATAGACCATGCGCCACCACAACTCCATCTGGTCGTCACCAGTCGTTACCAACCCCCGCTGCCCCTTTCGAGATGGCGGATGCGCGGGCAGTTAGCCGAATTCCGACTGCCTGATTTGCGCTTTGATACCGCAGAAGCTGCCGCTTACTACAATCAAAGTCTGGCGCTCAATCTTTCCCCTGTTGAAGTGACTGCCCTGCAGGCGCGCACGGAAGGCTGGATCACCGGGATGCGTCTGCTAGCGATGACACTTGAGAACCTTCAAGACCCTGCGCAGCGATCAGCCTTCATCGACCAGTTCAGCCTATCCAACCGGCTGATTTTTGATCTGTTGGCGGACGAGGTCCTTGCCTATCAGCCGCAGGAGCTGCGCGACTTTCTGCTGAAAACGTCTGTCCTCACGCTGCTGACACCGGCGCTATGCGCAGCAGTCACCGCAAACCCTGATGCGCCACGTTTGCTAGAAGCGGTGTACCGGCGCAACCTCTTTCTGACAGCGGTAGACCAAGAGAATTCAGTCAACAGCGCGTATCGCTACCATGACCTATTTGCAGCTTTCCTGCAACGCCGTTTGGAACAGTCGCAGCCTGATTTGCTCCCGGAACTGCACCGGCGCGCAGCGGCGGCTGAGCCAACGTCTGAGCAGGCGATTTACCATTTGCTGGCAGCCAAACAATGGGACGACGCGGCAGATCATATCGAGCAAATGGGACGCCTAGAAGTCTCTCGACGGTTTGTACCACGTAGAGTTATCGACTTCATTCTGGCGCTGCCTGAAGCGGTACGCGAGACGCGACCTTGGCTCGCTCTGATACTGGGCGTTTACTACTCCAGCCACAACGCGAGGGAACAAGCGGCGGCTTTGCTGCAGCAAGCGCTGACCCGGTTTCACAGCGAGCAGAACGAGTCCGGTGAAATCGAAACGCTGATCGCGGATTGCTGGCGTCTCGGCTATGTGATCGCGCCAGAAACCCTGGAACAACTGGCGGCAATCATAGACCGCTCTCCGCAACTTGTCCGCCCGGATCAGGTTGCCATGTACCACGCTGCCGCCCAGTGGCACTATTTGCTTCACGATCATGATTGGTCTCAAGTGACACGGCATCTTCTAGCAAGTTTCGATCTTGCCCGACAAACCACCGACCCCGGCGTGTTCATGTCGGTCGCCGGGTCCTGCGGACCGGAGCTGCTCTTTAACGATCAGGGCATTGCCCCAGTCGAAACCTTTGCCGAATGGGCAATGTCTCGCATCCCTTCGCAGCAGGCAGGGTATCAACTGCTTCAAGCCATTCCGGCGTATATCAGCTTCTACCGTGGGCAATTGGAGCAAGCCGAGAAAACGATTAGCGAGGTCGAAGTGTTTCTGCGTCAGATCGGCGGTCGGTCGTGGGTCGAGGGTCATACGACTTGGCTGCGTCTATCGCTGTTGTTCGCGCGCGGAGACATTCGTTCCTTTTTCAGCACTATCGAAGAAACGCGAACACACCTCGCATCCATCAGCATCAACAGTATCAATATTGAATTTCTGCTCGGCTGCATCTACTTGCAGGGAAGAGCCGCGTGGGAACGGGGCGATGTAGCTGAGACACAGTCCTGCCTAGACGAACTCTGCCAGCCGCATCCAGCTTCCACGCTCACCATAGAAGACGAGACTCGGCGCTGCATATTGCGCGGTCTGCTGGCGCTGTCCGCCAGGCAGTTCCCACAAGCGGAGCAGCACCTACTTGAGGCGGTGAAGCTGCATCGAGACATCCGCCACACCGTTTTTCTCCACGATCCGCGCCTGACCCTCGCATCCTTCTATGCTGACCGGCACCGAACAGACGAAGCATTGACGGTACTTAAATCGGCGCTGATCGACATTCGGCAAAGAGCTATGCCGGGGATTTTACTGCAAGAGGGCGTTCGTATCCTGCCGCTGCTGAAACTTGCTCGTGAACACGGCATCGAATCGGATTTCCTCCTGCTGCCGCTGGCGATTTTGGAGCGTGCTAGCGAACCTCGCTCACTGTCGATCCCGGCGCAAGCGAATCGCTCTCTCCCCGCGAAATCGAGGTACTGCGCCTCATCACTGTTGGGGCAAGCAACCGGGACATTGCTGCGCAACTGGTCATCGCCGAGCGCACGGTGAAATCACATGTGACTCACATTCTCAGCAAACTGGGTGTGACATCGCGTGCGCAAGCGGCAGCCCGTAGTCACGAACTCCACCTGTTTTAGTACCGACAATCGAACCGTCGCGCCCCGTTTATCAGACTTTGGTACCACGACACCAAGACCTACCTGCCGTATCGTAACGCTATCGTATGAAACAGGAGGTCAAGTATGAACAATCGGGGCAAGATTATTCGCAAGGGCAGCCAGCAACCCATGAACGATGGGGGCGGTCAGCTGCTCACCTTTGTCTATAGGGCTGACGATACGGAAAGCCGGTACGAGTGGCTCGAGTCGACGGTCGAATTTGGAGGTGGACCTCCGTATCACCTGCACAACGCGGCTGACGAAGTGTTTCGCGTTCTGGAAGGAGAAGTCACCTTCAAGGTCGATGGTGAGGTGTTCAAGCTGAGTGTCGGCGACAGCGCATATGTTCCGCGCGGCGTACCGCACAGCTTTACGAACCCCAATCCGGATCGACTAGCAAAGATGATCGGTATGCACACCCCGGCGGCTCTGGAAGCCTTCCTGCGCGTGTGGGGCGAATTATCCGCCAGCGGCGCGCTCGACGAGTCCGCAAAAGCAGAGCTTTCCGCACGCTACGACATGCAGTTACTTGGCTCGCCGCTCGCCATAGAACTCGGGATCGCGGGGTCAGCACACTAAGCAGCGCTCGCTTTCCGTACTATCGTCACCCAAAGACCGATGCTCATTGCGGTGTGCAGCGTCCGAGTCTGCACGGACACCGGGTGACCCAGAAGCACCCTATCTTGTCAGAAACAATCTATCCAAGGAGAAATGTGATGTTCCGCATCATGAAGATCACTATGTTCGCTTGCCTGATCAGCCTGCTATCACTGGGTGGGGGTATTTTCGCGCAGGACGCCGCGCCCCAGTCTTTCACCGTATTGGTCGGTGGCAGCGCAATCCCGCAGATCGATGTGATGGATTTTGCCCCGCACTCGCTGAAGATTCATCGCGGCGATACCGTAACCTGGATCATGGCGGGTTTTCACAACGTGAGTTTCAATACCACAGTGCTGCCGTTGGTCATCGCGCCAATGGTTGACGGTAATCCAACGCCGCAGCTCAATCCCGACGTCGTGTTTCCGCAGGTTCCCGATAACGGCGTCTATACGGGCGGCATCGCCAACAGCGGACTCCCCGTGATCCCCAACGCCTCCCCGACCTTTACGCTGACGTTCGACGTTGCGCCGGGCACCTACACCTACTACTGTGACGTACATCCCGGCATGACCGGTGAGGTTGTCGTTGTCCCGGATGACGAACAGATCCCTTCACCGGGCGAAGCAGCCGCACAAGGTTCGATGGAAATGGGTAAGAATATTAACGATGGCATGGCAGCCTACGATCAGGCGATGGCGGATGCTCAGGACCAGATGATGGCAGGCGCCGATGGCGGACACGTGGCGATGGGTCCGATGACTGGCAAGGTCGTCCATCGATGCGTTCTTTCCCTACAGCGTGACCATCCATGCCGGGCAAAGTGTGACGTGGACCATGTCCGGCAAGGCGATGGATATGCATACGGTGACCTCGCTCCCGCTGCCGTCCGATGACCAAGAGTTCATACCGCAAGCACCGCAGGGTAACAATCCACCGGTCATCCTGCTGGGGTCCGTCATGTCTCCGAGTACGCCGAGCGGCTCTACCGTCAAGGCGGGCGACTCTTTTAACAGCGGCTTGATGAAGCCCGGCGAAGACTACACGCTTACCTTTGCCGACCCGGGCGTGTATCCCTACGGATGCTTCCTGCACCCCGGCATGCTGGGTGTGGTTGTGGTGCTCCCGGCGACCGGGAACTAGGAACTGAAGCGCTGATGAGGAGGGTTTGATGCCCTCCTCACAGACGAACCACTTATCGCTCCTTGAAACCTCTACTCGATAGTTTGAAACGACACGAAAGGAACGCATAGAAGAATGCACGTCCTAATCTCTGGAGCCGGTCCCGCGGGACTGACTCTCGCCTACTGGCTGAAACGCTATGGGTATACGCCGGTCGTCGTCGAACGCGCTGCGTCGCTCCGTCATGATGGTTACGGCATCGATTTTCTGGGGACCGGCTACGATGTCGCTTGCCAGATGGGTATAACCGAGCAATTGCAGGCGCGGCAGCTCCGCGTCAAACAAACCGCGTACGTCAACGACTCAGGCGAGCCGATTGCCCGGCTAGGAGGCAGCCTGCTGAACAAAGTCGCTCGCGGCAAATATCTAGCCTTGATGCGGTGGACGCTTGTGGATGCGATTTACACTCTGGTGAATGACTCGGTCGAGATCCGTTTCAGCCGCACGCTCAAGCACATCCAGCAAGATGTGAACTCCATCACCGCCACCTTTGATGATGGCAGCGTCGAAACCTTTGATCTTCTCATCGGCGCCGATGGTGTCCATTCGAATACGCGCCGTCTCGTCTTTGGACCGGATCAGCGATTACGAACACTATTTGGGGCTGTATGTCGCCTGTTATCCACTACCGGATCGCTATGGCATCGGTGATCGCCGCTTACACTATACCGAAACGGATCGCCAGACTATCGCCTATGCCACCGAAAAAGCGGATGAGATCGTCGCCCTCTTTCTGTACCGGACTCCTGACGAAGGCGATGTCCCCCGCGAGCAGCGCCTAGCTCGCCTACAGCAGCACTTTGCCGGGATGGGCTGGCTGACGTCGCAGTTTCTGGCTGACATCCAAGATCCTGAGCGAATATTTATGGACAAGGTTGTCCAAGTGGAGATGCCTTCGTGGAGCCATGGACGTGTGGCGCTGCTGGCGGATGCCTGCGGCTGCATGACGTTGGCTTCGGCTCAGGGCGCGTCGATGGCGCTTGGCGCGGCTTATGTGCTGGCGCGATCGCTGCACGAACAACCGGATTTTCAGCTGGCTTTTCGCCGCTACGAGCAAACCATGCGTCCCCCCATTGAACAGCGCCAGCAGGTAGCCCGCAACATGCTAAAGACCCTGCTGCCGCGCAACGACATCGAATCTGCGCTGCAACTGGCAATGCTCAACTTCGCACTGCGTGACCGCTTTGCCGGACTGCTGCGCCGCTTCATGCACGCCGAAAGTCTGCTCGAAACCGCTTAAGAATCAGGAATAAACGCCATGGCAGAAACAACCCTCACTTCCAAAGTGCCAACCGGCTTGCTGCGCTGGTTACTGCGTTTTCCGATCACCCTGTATCGGTTGGGCTTGGGCGGACTGCTCGGCGGTCGCTTCCTGCTCATCAATCAAATCGGACGTAAGTCCGGCAAGATACGCCAAACCGTCGTCGAAGTCGCCGGGCACGACCGCGACAGCGATACGTATTATGTCGCGTCTGGCTGGGGCTACAGATCCAACTGGTACCGCAATCTGCTCGCCCACCCAGACGTTTCGATTCAGGTGGGCTACCGCAAACTTCTCGTGCATGCCGAAATCCTCAGCCCCGAAGCTGGGGCGCAGGTGCTGGTGATGTTCCGCAGACAGCATCCCGTCGCCGCGGGGGAATTGGGAAGTATCATGGGGCTGCAAATTGGCGGTGCCAGCGACGATACGCTTGCCACTATTGTCCGCGATTCCCTGCCCATCGTGGCTCTACATCGGTTGTAGTGGCAAGATTGTGTACTGTTGGCATCGACGAAGCCGAGCGCTATCACAATCCCAAAGACCCTAGAATGCAGCAGATTCGCCAGCTCTTAAACAGCGGCTACAAGCAGGGTATGTAGGGTAAGGATTTGTTTTGGGAAATTGTGACGCGGGGCATGTCGAATCACAGTCAGACGACTGCGTGTTCCCATCCCTTAGACCTTACCCCAGTATCGCGGACAGATGAAATGTCCGTTAGACTGAGTGTAAGGAGAGGAAAATGGGACGCTACAAGCAGTACAGCGAGGAATTCAAGCGGGATGTGTTGGCGATGGTCGCGGAAGGCAGCCGCAGCATCGCCCAGATCGAGCGCGATCTGGATCTCACGGCGGGCTTGATTTACAAATGGCGGCGGCGCTATCAGGTGAAAGACGAACGCTTGCAGCCGAGCGAGGAACGCGCCGAACAGGCGGAACTGCGCCGCTTGAAGCGCGAGCTGGCGATCGTGAAGCAGGAGCGGGACATTTTGAAAAAAGCCATTCAGGTGTTCTCGCGGGGGAATCGTGAGCCGTTACCAATTCATCGCCCAGCAGCAAGCGGACTATCCCATCCGCCGGCTGTGTGCGGTGCTGGAGGTATCGGCGAGCGGGTTCTATGACTGGCGCAAGCGGAAACCAAGTCGACGAGCACAAGCCAACGCAGCCTTAGCGAGCCACATTCGGGCAGTGCATGAAGCCAGTCGACGGACCTACGGCTATCTGCGTATCCATGCCGAACTGCGCGCGGCAGGCGAACGAGTTGGGAAGCACCGGATTGCCCGCCTGATGGCGCAAATGGGCTTACAGACGAAGGGACGACGGCGCTTCAAGAGGACCACGCAGCGTGCTGAGACCCATCGCTGCGCACCCAATCGGCTGGCAGGCAATTTCACCGCCACCCAGCCGAATGAGAAATGGCTGGCGGATATCACCTACATCCCGACCGATGAGGGCTGGTTGTATTTGGCAGGGATTCAGGATGTCTTCTCGCGACGGATTGTCGGCTGGTCGATGAGCGAACGCCTGACCAAGGCGCTCGTGGTGGCGGCTTGGAAGCTGGCGGTCGGGCAGCGCGGAGTGCCTCAGCTGCATCATTCCGACCAGGGCAGCCAGTGTATACCAGTCATGACTACTTGCGCTTGCTGGCGCAAGACCACGTCCGCCTCAGTATGAGCGATGTCGGACGTTGCTATGACAATGCCATGCAGGAGAGTTTTTGGGGCACCTTGAAAACCGAGTGCACTGACCGCTCGTTTCCCTCACGCGCTGCAGCACGCCAGGCGATCTTTGAATACATCGAGGTGTGGTACAACCGTCAGCGGCGACACTCGGCGCTGGGCTATCTCAGCCCCTGCGCTTTTGAGCAGCTTGCTCGCCCCTGACATTTTTATCGTCCGTCCAATCGGGGTAAGGTCAAACCTCCTCATAGGGGTGTTTATGGAGTGATGGACCTTTCCCCGGTGGTGTAGCGTTGAGAAAAAAGGAGATGTTCGCATCCCCATGAAGATAGCCTTCAAACTGCCGGGATGTTTCGCTCGTTGGCAAGTCATTTGCGTTCACAACGGTTTCCACAACATTTTCTCCTCCAGTTTCAGGAATCGTTCTTCATGTCCGGCGGCCCGCTCAGCACTCTGGGGATGTATTCCAGAAGTTGAATTCTGCCGTCGAACGTTCGGCTGGAAACCATGTCGAGCGCGACGTCGGGATAACCGTCGTAGATCCGGTCGCTGCCGGTGCTCCCGGTGATCACGGGGAAGATGACCACCCGGAAACGATCCACGAGACCCGCTTTGAGCAGCGACCGGCACAGGCTGACGCTGCCAAGGGTGCTCATCGGGCTGCTGCCGTCCTGCTTCATGGCTCTCACAGCCTCAACCGCATCCCCGCTGATCAGCCGGGTATTCGCCCACGTCAGTGGTCCCTCCAGCGTCGAGGAGAACACGATCTTGGAGGCGTTGGTCAGCTCGGACATGCTGTCTTCTTCCTCGTTTCCCAAATCCGATTCCGGTGTACTGGCTTGAGCAGTGAATCCGTACATCAGCCGATAGGTGTTGGCTCCCATCAGAACCGTGTAGTTGGGCTGTTCGCCGAGCCATGCGAGATATTCGGGACCTTGCAAGCCCCACCATCCGGGCCATCCTTCCGCGGCACCGTAGCCATCCAGTGAGGTGATGAAGTCAACGAGCAGTTCTGGCATGAGATTTCCTCCTTTGATATTGCAGATGAATGCTGACGAGAAATTCCTAAACATCCGTTGCCGATTTATTGTCGAGTTGCTCGGCTAGCCCCACGATGATGCCTTCGGGTCCACGGATGTAGGCGAGCTTATTTGTGTCCTCGAACTGCATTTCACCGATGATCTCAACCCCGTGAGCGAGCAGACGCGCGACGATCTCGTCGAGGTCATCGACGGCGAACATCACACGGCGGTAGCCCATCGTATTCACCGGAGCGTTGACAGGTCCAAACCGGATCGGATTGGGCATGTGGAATTTGTCCAACTCGATGCCACCCTGACCGTCGGGAGGACGCATCATCGCAATGGTGGATCGGACATTCACATCCTTCAGCCCGATCAGGCTGCCGACTAAAGGTCCTTCGACGGTCGCCTCGCCTTCCAGTTCCAGACCGAGTTCAGCGAAGAACGCTTTGGCTGCCTCAAGGTCGTCGACAACGATGAGAATGTTGTCCATTCGTAGCAATTTACCTTTTGCGACCATAGATTTGTTTAACTCCTTTTGCTTCCGAATCGATATAAACGCTCCGCCAAGCAGACATCCAGTTACAGATGTAGAGCATCGTGCATAGGGTTGACACAGCACGCTGCCACCATCGCGGTCTAATTGATTTTCCACGAGTAGTTATGGCGCAATTATATGAAACTGATAGAGGCGTTGTCTTGTAAAAAATCAATCAGTTGGCAGGATATGGACGAGCCGGTCTCGCTCCGGGTTCGTGGCATATGACTGGCGACGAAGGCGCAGATAGTCCGTTGGGCTGTGTCCAGTGAACTCCCGAAAATCGTTGCTGAAGTGCGCCTGATCAAAGTATCCGGATTCGTAGGCGATTTGCGTCAAATCAACCGACTGTGTCGGGTCAACCGAATGGAGGATGTGCTTCAACCGACAGAGACGTGCCAACGCTTTTGGCGAGACGCCAACCATGTGTTTGAATTGCGTGAGTAGGTGGTTCTGGCTGATCCCCATATGTTGTTTCAAAGCGCGAATGGATAGCGCCCCGTTGTGACGGGCTATCTCGGCAACGCCGTGACGAACCACATTCAGTCCGATTGGTGTAGCGCCCTCTTCGTAGCATCGTCCCACGATAAATGCACCGCCCTGCACCTGCTCCTGCACCTCCTGCGCCATCACCAGAGACGTTTTACCAATGCCGGAAACACCCTCGACGAATACCAGCGCGCTTTGTCCCGCTGCTACCGCTCGTAGGCGGCGCTCCAAAACAGTCAACAGTTCGCTGCGGCTTCCTCTGAGGACAAACTGATGAACGATATACTGGTAAGCACTCTCATAGACCGACTGTTGTGTCTGTAAATTTCTGGCGAAACTTAACAGCTGCACGAAATCAGAACGATCGATGTCCGCGCCAATTGTCGTGAGATCAAAAGAAGCATCAGGATACTGCTCCAAGTACCGATGGAACAGATCCTGTACTAACTCAAGACTGGGTATTAAAGTTATCTTTCGCCTGATTTAGGCAATTATACCAACAAACAATTTTCACCAATCAGGATTCCACTCAGCGGTACTCAGTGGCTTTCTTGTCCTGTTTCTCAGCCAACCGCATCAAATACATGTTGAGCAACTCCGAAAGTCAAGACCACCCGCTATGCGGGTGGCTTGACCTAGCCCTATAAAGGCTTGGAACTTGCCGCACCTCAAGGTGCTCTTTCACTGCGTTCAAGCCAGCGCAGCGATGACTTCGCTAACCCCTAAAGGGGTCTTCTGCTTCTTTTGTGCTGATCCGATCCATCATCTGGTCGTACTTCTCTTGCTCTCTCACGTATTTTGCGATGGTCGCTTCGTTCAGTCCGACCGTGCTGACATGGTAGCCCCGCGACCAGAAATGCCGGTTCCCTAGCTTGTACTTCAGATTTGCGTGTCGGTCGAACATCATCAAGGCACTCTTTGCCTTCAGATACCCTACAAAACTCGACACGCCCATCTTCGGCGGAATCGATACCAGCAGATGCACGTGATCCACCATCGCTTTCCCCTCGATGATTTCCACACCCTTCCACTTGCACAAGTCCTTCAGTATTTCGACCACGCTGCTTTTGTATTGGTTGTAGATGATCTTGCGGCGATACTTCGGGGTGAACACGATATGGTACTTACACATCCATTTCGTGTTGTGCTAGGCTGTTTGCCATGGATTTCGCTCCTCGGTGGCTGGCGGCTTGAACATCTGCCATCCTACCGGAGTCGAAATCCTTTTTCTATAAATGCTTGGCTTCCACCCGCTAAGCGGGTGGTTTTTTGTTTCGTGCCTTCGGCTCTCAACTCGCTAAAGCGCTTAATAAAAACCAAAAGCCTCGCAATTGCGAGGCTTTTGTCTAGCTCC
This sequence comes from uncultured Chloroflexia bacterium, assembly GCA_963727545.1. GTDB lineage: Bacteria > Chloroflexota > Anaerolineae > Aggregatilineales > Phototrophicaceae > Flexifilum. Next base: position 278,273 of record CAVSGS010000016.1, on the reverse strand, counting down.
ACAACCAGGACTCGAACCTGGAACCCATCGGTTAACAGCCGATTGCTCTGCCATTGAGCTATTGTGGAACATCTGCGGCTTATACTAGCATTCGCCCCTTACAGTGTCAAGACGATTTTTCCCTCTATCCGCGATTTCGTGACCGCCACCCGCATAGAAAGCGGGCTTTCCGAAGCGACGAAAACCGAGTAAGATTACGCCTTAGAAGATTACCGAAAAAATAATAAAGAAGCGCCACCATGCCCGTGCAAATTCGCAAAGTTGAGAACCAAACGGATTTCAAACCTTTCTTTGAGTTTCCGTGGACACTGTACAAAGATGATCCGAACTGGACGCCGCCACTGCTCTCGATGCGGCGCGAACAATTCGATCGAGACCACACCCCCTCATGGGAGTACATGGAAGGCGACTTCTTCGCCGCTTACCGCGACGATCGTATCGTCGGCACGATTGCCGCCTACATCAATCACCGCCACAACGAATTCAACCACGAGCACATCGGCTGGTTCGGCGCATTCGAAGCCTACGACGATCAAGAAGCCGCCTCCGCCCTGCTCCAAACAGCTGCCGATTGGGTCAAAGCGAAGGGTTACGAAACGATTCGCGGTCCCCAGACTTTCACGACGCACGAGGAGACCGGCTTGCTGGTCGACGGCTTCACCCGTCCAATCCTGCTGATGCCCTACAACCTGCCCTACTACGAGAAGCTGATCCTCGCCAGCGATTACAAGCCGGTCATGGATACCTACAGCTTTCACCTCAGCCGCCAGCAAGTCGAAGAGAACGGCTTGGATGCGCGCCTAGAGCGCGTGACCAAAGCGATCATGAAGCGGAATCACGTCACCGTCCGCCCGATTGACCGGCACGATCTCAAACAGGAGTTCGAGCTGTTCAAGGAACTCTACAACGCGGCATGGGAGAAAAACTGGAGCTTTGTCCCGATGACGCCGAAAGAACTGGATGCGATGGTCAAGTCGCTGGGACAGTTCTTCGACGCCGACCTCGCTTTCTTCGGTTACGTGGACGATAAGCCCGCCGGGTTCATCATGGCGATCCCGGACTTCAACCAAGTGCTCAAACGAGTGTATCCCAAACCGGGCACGCCGGAGATCGTTTCACTGGCGCAGGCACTCTGGCATTGGAAGATCAACCCGGTCATCGACTGGGCGCGCGTGCCGTTGATGGGTGTCAAAGAGGCGTATCGCAACAAAGGTGTGGACGCGGTGCTCTACTATCACGTCCTCGAAGCAATGCTGAAAGGGAACTACCAGCACAGCGACTCCGGCTGGATTTTGGCGATCAACCAGAACATGGTTAGCATTGCCAAGAATTTCGGATCGCAGATTTACAAGACCTATCGTTACTACGAAAAGGCACTCTAGAGTTCATGGCAAAGATTCTAATCGTCGATGATGAACACTTGACGACGGAAATGCTCAGCACTTTCCTCAGGATCATCGGACACGAGTCGATGGAAGCATTCACCGTCGCGCAGGGATGGGAAAAGATCGGTGCGGAAATGCCGGATGCGGTACTGCTGGACATCATGCTGCCGGATGTGAGCGGATTAGTCATGTGCCGCCAACTCCGCACCAATCCGCAGACCGCCCACCTACCGATCATCATGATCTCGGCGCACATGCCGCCTAAGGTCGATGAAGCCCAAGCTGCCGGCGCAAGCGCATATCTCGCCAAGCCGATCAATTTGCGCAGCCTGAAAACCACGCTGATCGACGTGGGCGTCAAAGCCTGATGGAGACAGTTTTTAGTCGTTAGTGATTAGTTTTTGGCTCAGGTTCAGAAAGTGTGGGCGCAGCACGCTGCGCCCCTACAAAAGCCCGGCTTTTCACTCGTTTTGCACATGAGCCTAGTTTTTAGTCATCGTCATTGCCAACGCATATCAAAGCTACGAACTAACGACCAAAAACTAACCGCTATCCGCTAACTCGGTAGCTGCGTGATCACGTCCTGCGTCGCCTGTTCCGCCGTGCGCTGACCGGAGATCACCGAAGCCAGCGCGCTCTGGATCACCCGCGCCGTCACGCCGCCGTTGCTCTCCGCCAGCGGCAGCGTCGCGTTGTTGAGCAGTGTATCGACGAAGCTGGCGTAATCGGCGTCTTCCCACTGGCGCAGCGCGGTACGCTGCGATGGCAGCATGTAGATCGACTGGTTGTAGCGTCCCTGCCGGTCGATGTCGAGCATCCAGTTGAGGAAGCGCAGCGCCACCGCCTGCCGTTCGGCGTCGGCGGTCGTCAGCACCCACATCCAGCCATCGACCACCGTCGTCGGCGTCCCTGACTCCGTCGGAATCGGCGCGAAGTCGAGGGTCGCGCCATCCTCCAGCAGCCACAAATACAGCGACGACGTGACAATCCCCGCGGGTGCAGAGCCGGTCGCCAATTCCGCCCGGTAATCGGTCGGGACGATATACTCTAAAACGACCGGATCGATCACGCCATCGGTGACGGCTTGCTGGTAGAACTGGAACAAAGCCCGCAGTTCGCCGGTGTCAATGGTGATGCCGCCACTGCTAAGCGTATCGGTCTGGGATCGATACTGGACCAGAAACACGTCGCTGAGACTGGTCGCGCGCCCCGCCGGAAAGACAAACGCCGTCTTCTGCGCCAGCACGTTGGCAAACGACCACGAGACGAGCGAATACAAGCCGGATTGATAAGCAAGGTGCTGCACTTCGACGTTGTAGGGCAGCCCGTACAGCCGGTCGTTGACGCGTCCCAACTCGGCGACCACTGGATGCAGATCGTCCAAGATCGGCGCCACCGCCCGATCGTCGAACGGCTGGATCAGCCCGGCTTGAGCCGCCGCCAGTACGTCGCTGCGCCGCATCAACGTGAGATCCGGCAGCGCCCCCGGCGCGACTAAGCTCGCCGCCCGCAGCGTCGACATGATCCCGCCCACATCCGTCGCTTTCTTGAGCCGGAACGCGACCTCTACGTCTTGATTCGCTGCCTGAAAGCCGCTAATTTGCTCCGAAAGCAGGTCCGCCGCGTCGCCGTCGTCAACCGGGGCGAGCGGTTCAGGCCACCACAGGTTGAGCACCGCCGGTCCCGCCACCGTCGGTTGAGCCGTCGGCACGACGGTCGGCTGAACTGCCGCCGTCACGGTATTGGTCGGTGCTTGCAGCGATACAGGATCGATCGCGTCGGTCGCTAAGTTTTCCGGTTGTGCCAGCGACGAAGCACAGGCGCTCAAGCTCAGCGCCAGCAAGAACAACCCAATCATCACCGGGATAATTTTCCAGCGCATAACCACTCCCTTGCGAAAGGTTGCACAGGATTATACACGATGCGCGTTTGCGGCAAATTCCCCGGCGAGATGTTATGCTTGAGAACTTACGCGGATCATTAAAATTCTTAGGATAAAACCCATGGCGATTACGATTGAGCTTGCCGAGCGCATCGATCACCCCGCCGCGGCGATTTTCGCGCTGCTGACCGACGTCTCCCGTCAGCCGGAATGGATCGACGAGGTACAGGCAATCACCCGTCTGCCCGACCTCCCGCTGAGGGTCGGCTCAAGCTACGAACAGACCGCCAAATACAACGGTCGGGGCGTCACCATTACCTCAGAAGTCACCGCCCTTGAGCCGAATCACCTGATCCGCTACACCAGCACTGGGTCGATGCCCACGGTGACGACGTGGCGACTAGAGCCAGATGGCGCCGGAACGCGGCTGCATTTCACCTTTGAGGGAACGCCCGACGAGTTGTATGACCTGATCGCTGCCGGGCTGGAAGGCTCGATCAAGCGTGGCTTCGAGGCGCAAATCAGCAACCTGAAGCGACTGCTCGACGCCTGAAGCTTATTACAGGCGCACGGTTATGGGCAAGAAATCTGAGTAGGGGCGCAGCGCGCTGCGCCCCTACAGATTGCCACGATTCCTCAGGCACACTCTAGAACAGCCGCCACCGGCACAATAAGCGCCGCAGCCACCCCCAACGACCGCGCCCCCCATTCATCTGATCGAGGTACTCGGCGATGAAATCCGAGATTTCGTCGAGGTTCTGGCAGTAGCGCTGCGTTCCGGTCGGCACGTGGGTGATATGTCCCCGCCATAAACGGCTGTGAGCGTGATCTGAATCCTCGCTCCAGAGCCGAATCATAAAAGAATGAGTCGCTTCTTCGTAGGGTGGTTCCACAGCAATCGCAGCTTGCCCAAGTGACGGTCACTCTACCGAGCATAGCGGCAGTGGATACGCCGGAATGTATCCGGGAGCGTCTCGCGGACATCTTCCGATGGGCTAAATCCCGGTGACTCGGTTGTCGATTTCGCTCCGGTTAAGCTGCTGCTCAATCGACGCCATCTCAGCGTGGAGATAGGTCTGCATGTCGGCGAGCATCTCGCGCAGGTTGTCGAGCCGCTTGACAAGATCCGGCGCATTCGCGGTCGCTCCCGGCACATAAGCCGACACGTCCAGCGTATCCGCTCGAATTTGGGCACATAACGCCTGCGAGTATTTGGACGGCTTGACGTTGAGTTCGTCGCGCAGCGCCGCCTCACAGCGTTCGTACTGACGCAGCGCCCCGGCGCGATCGCCCGCCAGCATATACAGCCGAATCAACTGCTGATGCGTGCGCTCGCGGGCGCGGTCGTAGTGCAGGATGCGCGTCCCGTAATCCATCCCCGTCTCGTAAAGACCGTGCGCCTCGCTGTACGACATCAACTTGTCGAGCAGAGTCAGATACATATTTTGCAGCCGCTCGCGCTCAATCCAGCACCAATCCCGATACCAGCTTTCCAGCAAGTCGCCCTTGTAGAGTGAAACTGCCGCCTGCACGCGCGCGACCTGCGGCTCGTCGAGCTGCGCACCGCCGATCCCGCGCACCAGCCGGTATGCTGCCTCGAACTCGTCCACGTCCAGCCACAGATCGTAATCGGGATTGAGGTTGATCCAGTTCGGTTCGAGCAGCAGCAGCCGATCCGCCGGTTCCGGCGTGCAGGAATCCAGCCCGGTCTGTAACTGCCAGAGCGTTTGCCGCAGATATTTTTTCGATTGGGCGGTGGTGTTGTTCTCCCACAGGATGCTCGCCAGCGCCTCCCGCGCATGGGGGCGGCTGCGATGCAGCAGCAGGTAGCAGATTAGCTCCTGCACTTTGTTGGCTTCCCAACCTTTGATCGGCTGGTCGGCGTAATGGGCACAGAATTTGCCAAAAAGTTGCACGTCGAGTGAAGTCATGTCGGTCATCCTTCACGACTATCAAACCCGGGGCGTAATGTGAAGTATTTAGTGGGGGTTTGGGGCTAAAGAGATATTTTGCGTAATTCGTTTCTTTTCTACGCTATACGGGTATTATGCAAACACATATAGCCATAAAGTACTATGCTGCGATCGGCGACTGGTCGTCACCTCCCCTAAAAGATACCTAAACGGACACCGCTAAGACGCTCCAAAAGACACCCCGATTCTATTCTGACTTCACGACCGATGACGAGAACTGTATGAGCGATTACGCTGCAATTGCCGACCTCACCCGCAGCCTCCGCGACCTCCTCCGCACCTATATTACGCAGAGCACGCTGCCTCAGATCGCGGGTGTGAAAATCGACCTGCGCTCGCCCAAAGAGATGCGCGAGGCGAACGCACAGGGCGTTTCGCTGTGGCTCTACCGCGTCGTCCGCAATGGCGATCCGCTCAACCGCCCGCCCCGCCGCATCAACGCGACCCAAACCGAGCACGTCGGTTTTCCGGTTGACCTGCACTACTTAATCACGCCAATAGTGCAGGACCCCAGCGACGAGCAAGCCTTGATCGGGCGGGTGCTGCAGGTGCTCAATGACTACGCCATCCTCAAAGGCGCGACGCTGCTCGGCACACTCGAAAACAGCGGTCAAGCCTTTCGCGTCAACTTCGAGCCGATGTCGCTGGAAGACGTCACGCGTGTCTGGAATTCACTGCAAGAACCCTATCAAACTTCGCTGCCCTACGAAGTCACGCTCGTCACCATCGACTCGCAGCGCGAGCCTCAGGAAGGCTCGCCCGTGCTGGTGCGCGAACTCGGCTACAGCCAAATTGTGGATCGGGATTAAGCGGCGATGATCCGACATCCGATCAGCGCGCAGGGTTACACCTACACCGTCGTCGACGATACGACCGCGCGTTTTTCCGCGCTGATTTACGGTCTGCTGAGCGATGCCGTCTCCAAGCAGCCGATTTCAAACTTCACCATCACCACCGACCACTCGCTGATCGAGGCGCGCCGCGCCGCACCGGGAATTTTCGTCCTCTCCGGCAAAGTGGAGCGCGTTTTCCCGGATCGCACCGCCAACTACGTCATCAACCTGAGCATCAGCGCGCCGACCTATCGCCCGCTGACGCGCAGCATCGCCGTGTATCCCGCCACGACCCTGCCGCTCGATCTGGGCGAATTGACGCTGCTCCCACTGCCGGTCAGTTTGCGGGGTCGCGTGACGCAGGCGAACGGGAACGGCGCGCCGATCGCCGGAGCACGCATTCGGTTAGTCGATGACCCGAATCCGCCGCCTGCCACCGAGCATCCGCTGGCGTTGAGCCAGCCGCTCGCCCTCGATCATCCGGTCGGCACCACCGTGCGCGAATGTCAGCTTGCACCGGTAGGCATCGGGCGACAGGTCGTCTTTGCCGCGCCCGCTGGCGTGACCAGTCTGGCGCTCGACGACTTGAACGGACTCGCCCCCGGCGATCTGCTCCGCCTCGGCACCGACGCCTACAACTTCATCGCCGCCGTTGGATCGCCGCGCCCTTATGAAATCACGCTGCGCCATCCGCTGCCCGCCGCGCTGAGCACGGGGACGCTGGTGCAGCCGATCAGCGTGACTATCCCCTTCGGCGGCGCAACTGCCGGGCTGAGCCAGCCCGCCGCCGCCGGTGACGGCGTGCTGATTCTGGACACCGCGCTGAACGTGGACGCCGTCGAGATCGACAGCGCGGCAGCCGTCGAGGATCGTCCGGTCGGCGTGCGCACCGACGCCGACGGTTATTATCGCTGGGACGGGATTACCCGGTTGCAATCGTTGTGGTTGGACGCAGCCGCGGCGGGTTGGTCGCCGCTGGCAAGCCCGATTCGCCACGTCGTCGTTTACGCCGCCGGAACAGCCAATGTCGTGGATTTCGCACTTGAGCCGTAGCAAAGGGAAGATACGATGCCTGAATATTTAGCACCGGGAGTTTACGTCGAGGAAATCGACAGCGGCGTCAAGCCGATTGAGGGCGTGAGCACCAGCACGGCGGGCTTTGTCGGCGTCACGCAGCGCGGTCCCGTCGCGGGCTTGCCCGTCCTCGTCACCAGTTTCACCGATTTCCGGCGACGGTTCGGCAGTTACTTGGACGAAACGTGGGGCGACTCGCGTTTCCTCGCCTATGCGGTACAGGGCTTCTTCGAGAACGGCGGGCAGCGCGTCTACATCAAGCGCGTACCCGGCGATGGCGCCCTCGCCAGCAGCGTCAACCTGATTGACGGCATCATCACCCGGCTGCGCCGGGATGTCGCCCTCGGTGCGACGACGGCGACGCTGGAATCGCTGCGCGGGATCAGCGTCGGCAGCAATGTGACCTTCTCCGAAGTCGTCAGCGGCACCACTTTCACTCAAATCGTGACCGTCACGGCTTACGATCCGGTCGCCAGCACGATCACGTGGGTCGGCGGGCTGCCGCGCGACTTCACGCAGGCGGGCGCGGCGGTGATCATTCGAGCGTCAGCCGGAGATACGCTGACCGTCTCGGCGAGCAGCGTCGGCGAATGGGGGCGTGACCTCTCGGTGCTGGTCGAATACACCTCGCCGGGACGCTCGCAGCTAACGCGCAACGTCACCATTCCGCTGCTGCCCTTGACCACTGCCCTCGCCTTCCAAGGCGGCACCGGACCCGACCCGGTCGCCAACCCGACCAGCATCACCCTCGCGCCGGGACACGGCGCGGTGATCGGCGACGTGGTCGAGTTCGAAGTCGGCGGCGCGACCGAGCAGCGCGAACTGACCAACGTCGTCGGTGACGTGATTAGCTGGACCGATGCAGTCGTCAACGATTACTCGGTGGCAGGTTCGACCGTCCGCTACGTCACGGCGGTGCGCGTGGGCGGCACGCAGGTCAACATCGCCCCGGCGTTAGCGAGCGTGCTCCAACCCGGCGATCAAGTCACCCTGACCGGCGGCGGCAACACCGAAACGCTGACCATCGCCGGTGGCTGGGGCGGCGCGACTCCGGTCGATTTCGCGGCGGGTACGGTCAACGCCTACCTCGAAGGCTCGACTTTGGCGCTGGTGACCGCCGTCCGCGCCGGTGATAACACGGTGCGGGTGCGTTCGTCGCGCAATTTCTACGTCGGCGCGCTGGTCGAACTCGACAACGGCACCGACCGCGAGTACCTGTTGATCAACGCCATCAGCGGTAACGATCTGACGCTCAGCGCGGCGACTGCCAACGCCTACAGCCTCGACAACTACATCACCATCTGCGAGTTCAAGCTCAGCGTGCGCTACCAGAACGCCGCCGAGCAGTTCGTCCAGACCGAAGCCTTCGACGGCTTGTCGATGAACCCCGCCGTCAGCGAGAAATACGTCGTCAACGTGATCGCCAACAATTCGTCCTTCATCAGCGTCGCCGAAATCCCCGGACCGGTGTCGCCTTTCGCCAGCCCTGCCACCCCCGACGGGACGTGGCTGCAGCTTGGCGGCGGCACCGACGGCACCGTACCGCTGGACGAAGCCTTCATCGGCGTCGATAACGGACCCGGTCAGCGCACCGGCATTCAAGCGTTGATCGACATCGACCAGATCAGCATTGTCGCCGTACCGGGCAAGAGTCAGCAGCCGATCATCAACGCGCTGATCACCCACTGCGAGACGCTCAAAGACCGCTTCGCCGTGATCGATCCACCGGCTAATCGCAACGTTCAGCAGGTGCAGGATTATCGCAACCTCTACGATACGCTCTACGCCGCCATCTACTACCCGTGGCTGCTGAACCGCGATCCGCTGCTGCGGGCTGACCGCGCCTTCCCGCCGTCCGGTCACATCATCGGCATCTACGCCCGCACCGATACCGAGCGCGGCGTCCACAAAGCCCCCGCTAACGAGGTCATTCGCGGCATCACCGGGCTGGAACTGACCATCAACAAGGGCGAGCAGGACATCCTCAATCCGTCGCCGGTCAACATCAACGTCAACCGCGATTTCCGCCTCAGCGGGCGCGGACTACGCGTCTGGGGCGCGCGCTGCATGACCAGCGATACCGAGTGGAAGTACGTCAACGTACGCCGCCTGTTCATCTTCCTTGAGGAGTTGCTCGACGAAGGGACGCAGTGGGCGGTCTTCGAGCCGAACGACGAACGGCTGTGGGCGCGCATCCGCCAGAGTATCAGCGACTTCTTAACCCGCGTCTGGCGCGACGGCGCGCTGATGGGCACGCAAGCCGACGAAGCTTTCTTCGTCCGCTGCGACCGCACCACCATGACCGAAGACGACATCCTCAACGGGCGCTTGATCGTCTTGGTCGGCGTTGCGCCGGTGCGTCCCGCCGAGTACGTGATCATCCGCATCAGCCAGTACACCGCCGACGCGACCAACGCGTCGTAACCGCGAGGAGCAGCCATGCCACCCGGAGACCGTATCGACCCCTACAAGGGCTTTAACTTCCGTGTCGAGATCAACGGCACCAACGTCGCCGCCTTCCGCGATGTCAGCGGGCTGAACTTCACCACCGACATCACCGAGTACCGCGAAGGGACGGATACCTTCCTGCACCCGCGCAAGCTGACCGGGCTGCGGAAGTTCGCCAACCTCTCGCTCAAGCGCGGCATCACCGACAACCGCGAGTTGTGGCTGTGGTATCTCGACATCCTCAACGGGCGGGCGGACATCCGCCGCGACGGTGCCATCGTGCTCGAAGACGAGGAGCACAACGCGGTCATGCGCTGGGAATTCCGCGACGCTTGGATCACGTCATGGCAGGGACCCTCTTTCAACGCCACCAGCAACGACGTCGCCATCGAAGGCATCGACCTCGCCGTCGAGCGAGTTGAACTGGTCTAGGATGGTCACTTACGTCACGCCGGGAGTTTATTTCAAAACGTCCGATCAGGATCAGCGGGCGATTGACTTCCTGCGTACCGACATCGCCGCCTTCATCGGCATCGCCGAGCGCGGCGCGCTGCACACGCCCACCCGCGTCAACTCGTGGGCGCAGTTCAACGCGCTGTTCGGCGGCTTCCTCCCCGGCGGCTATCTCGCCTACAGCGTCAAAGCCTTTTTCGAGAACGGCGGGCGCACCTGCGTCGTGATCCGCGTGGCGCACGCCGACGCTCGCGCCGCCAGCGTCGATCTGCCCGACGAGTTAGGCGTTGCGACATTGACCGTCGCGGCGCGCAGCCCCGGCACGTGGGGTGAACGGCTCGCCGTTCAGGTGACCCACACGCACGGCGCGGCGACCGTCAGCAGCAGCGACCCGCAGCCCAGCGACCGGCTGTCGTCTTACGTGGACAGCTTCGTCGGCTTCGGCAGCGGCGCGCTGGTACGGATCTATCAGCCCAAGTTGCCCACCCCCGTCGAGCAGTATCGCACGCTGATCGGCGTCCAACCGGCGCTTAATGCGCTGCAATGGGACGCGCCGCTCGGCGCTGGTTTCAATCTCGCTCAGCCGATCTACTTCGAGATCCACGACTTCACGCTCTCGGTCTACCTCGACGGACGGCTGGCTGAAGTTCACACCGGGCTGGCATTCACCGATTACGACGACTGCGCCGACGATCCGACCATCAAGTGCAGCACGGTAACGGTCGTCAACGCGGCGTCGCAGTTGATCGACCTGACCGATTTACACTCGCCGTCGCTGTATGCGGATCGGCTGCCCGCGCCGACGACCATCCCCGCCCCGCTGACCAACGGCGTCGATGGGCTGACCAACCTCACAACCGACGACTTCACCGGCGATCCCGGCGCGGAACTACGCTGGGGACTGCGCACGCTCGAACTGGTAGACGAAGTCGCCATCGTCGCCATCCCGGACATCAACATCCAGCCCGCGGCGCCGACGATCTACGCGCCGCTGCCAGTCACACCGCCCGACTGCTGCATCGAACCCTGCCCACCGACTGTCTCGCCGGTCGTACCAACGCCGCCGGAACTGCCGCCCAAATTCTCGCGCAGCGAAATCTTCGCCGTCCAGCAAGCGCTGGTGCGCCACTGCGAAACCCAGCGCGACCGGATCGCCCTACTCGACCCGCCCTATCCGGCGCGGCAGGGCGAAATCGACTTGGGCGAGATCCAAAGCTGGCGCCAGCGCTTCGACAGCAGCTACGCCGCGCTCTATTACCCATGGGTGCTGGTCTACGATCCGCTCCGCCTCGGCGGGCAGGTCGTCCGCGCCATTCCGCCGAGCGGTCACGTCGCCGGGATTTACGCCCGCAGCGACACGACTTACGGCGTCCACAAAGCGCCCGCCAACGAGCCGCTGCGCTGGGCGCAGGACGTGCTGGTGATCGTCAACGACGCGGTGCAAGGCATCCTCAATCCGCTAGGCATCAACGCCGTCCGCCCGCTTAATGGGCGCGGACTGCGCGTCTACGGCGCGCGCACGCTCAGCAGCGATACCTCATGGCGCTACGTCAACGTCCGTCGCCTGCTGATGATGATCGAGGAAGCAGTCGACGAATCGCTGCAATGGGCGGTCTTCGAGCCGAACGATTTCAACCTGCGCCAACTGCTCATCCTGACGATCAGCAGCTTTCTGCGGGCGCTCTGGCAGCGCGGGGCGCTGGTCGGCGCGGAAGAAACCGACGCCTTCTTCGTCAAATGCGACGAGGAAAACAACCCGCCCTACCTCGCCGCCCTCGGTCAGTTGATCGTGGACGTGGGGGTCGCGCCGGTCAAGCCCGCCGAGTTCGTGGTCTTCTCGGTCGGGCGCATTGAGGACGGTTTCACCGTCAGCGAACAGCGAGGGGTGTGAGATGGCTCAGCGGGTCGATCCGCTCATGAATTACAACTTCCTGATCGCGCTGGTCGATTCGGGCAGCACGCTGGCGGTCGCGCCGAGCGATCTCAGCGCCGCGCCGCAGGGCGGCTTCAGCGAGTGTTCCGGCTTGGACGGCACGCTCGAAGTCGAGGATTACCGCGAAGGCGGCAATAACGGCACCGTGCTCAAGTTCCCCACCCGCGCCACGTGGACCAACCTCCGGCTCAAGCGCGGCGTGACCAGTTCCGGCTATCTGTGGAAGTGGTACTACGACTTCGTACAGGGCAAGGGCAAGCGCAAAGACGGCTTGATCATCCTGCAAAACGACGAGCACAAGGCGATCAAAGTTTGGCAGTTCTACCGCGGGATGCCCACTCGTTACACCGGACCGAGTATGAACGCGGCGCAAGCGCAGGTCGCCGTCGAGGAATTGGAGATCGTCCACGAGGGCTTGAAGCTGCTGCCGAGCAGCCTTTCGGTCACGATTCAGGACGTGGGCAATGCCCTTTCCGGCGTCGGCAGCGCCGTCGGCGGCTTATTCTAACGAGGAGAATTGATGGACGTTCGCATTAACGAAGTTAGCAGCCGCGTCAACGTCACCGACTCGCAGGCGATGCTCAGCCCGCAGGTGATCCAGCAGCTTTTGCGCCTCGCCCGCGAGTCCATCCGCGACGAACTCGAACACGACCGCCGCGTCGAGGCGGAACGCCGCTTGCAGCAGGGCGTCTCCGAGCCGCGCGGCGAATAGGGACATCTGATGACGCAAAGCGTGCTCAAAGCGACATTCCAACGTATCGACCCGGCGACCGATGGTTCAATTGGCGAACCGCTGGAAGTCCAATTCAACCCGACTGAATTTACGCTCAACAAGTCGATGCAGTTCGCCGAGGTCGCCATCCCCGGCTTGGACGCACCGATCATCCAGTTCGTGCGCGGGCAGAGCGAGACGCTGACGCTCGATCTGTTCTTCGACAGCACCGAAAAAGGCACCGGTGCCAACGCCGAAGCGGTCACGATCAAGACCGACCAGTTCTACCAACTGATCAAGATCGACTCGGACAAGCACGCGCCCGCCGTCCTCTACTTCAAGTGGGGCGGCAATAAGTTTCCCGGCGGCGGATTGACCGACGCCTATGCGTCGCAGAGTCGTCCCGGTTTCCGCTGCGTCGTCGAGAGCGTCCGCCAGCGCTACACCCTGTTCAGTTCCAACGGTCTGCCGCTGCGCGCCACCCTCTCGGTGACGCTCAAGGAGTACAAGACCCTCCAGCGCCAGATTTCCGAGCTGAACCTGAAATCTGCCGACCAGACCAAAGCGCACGTCGTCCAAGTCGGCGAGACGCTGGCGCAGATCGCAGCCGAAGCCTACAGCGACCCGCGCGCGTGGCGCGACATCGCCCAGTTCAACGCCATCACCGACCCGCTGGCGATCCAGCCGGGGATGGTGCTGCATCTCCCGCCGACGGAGTAAGGGCGCATGACTCAGACCATCCCGGTTTACGCCGAAAAGGAGACCTTCTACACGCCCTTCTTCGAGGTCAAGCTGCAAAACAACCCGCTGCCCGAAGATGTGGTCTACGACGTGATGCAGGTCACTTACAAGGACAACGTCAACGAGATCGACACGTTCGAATTGATGGTCAACAACTGGGACGCCGCCTCACGGAAGCACAAGTACGAAGGTGCGGTCGACCAGAGCACGCCCTACGCCGGCATCTTCGACCCCGGCAAGCGGCTCGAACTGTGGATGGGGTATCGCGGCAACAAGGATAACAAGCGCAAGCTGCTCGACGGCGAGATCACCACGCTGGAACCGACCTTCGCCGAAAGCGGCGGATCGACGCTCTCGGTACGCGGGCAGAACGTGCTTTACTCGCTTAAGAAAAAACAGCATTCCTACTCGTGGGGCACCGAGAACCAGCAGGGCACCGAGCGCTGGCGCGACAGCGACATCGCCCAGTGGATCGGCAACCAGCCGGTCACGGACAAGAAGCCGGGGTTAGGCATGAAAGTCCGCATCGACGCCAACGCGCGCAGCCAAGAGCCGGAAGAGACCTTCGTCTTTATGAACAACCAGTACGACATCCTGTTCCTGATCGAGCGGGCGCGGCGGCACGGTTACGCCGTCTTTCTGGAAATCGACCCGCAGAGCGGGCAGCAGCAGTTGTACTTCGGACCCTCGGAGAACCTGCGCGACGTGACCTACCAACTGGCATGGGGCAAGTCGCTGATCCAGATTCGCCCGACGCTGACGACGACTAATCAGGTCAACTCGGTGACGGTGCGCGGCTGGAATCGCCGCACCGCCAAGCCGATCGAGGTGACGGTCAAGTGGGGTGACAAAGGCTTGACCATCAACCGCGACCAGCAGGCGGTCGCGCTGGCGGTGCAGGGTCGCCAAGAGATCATCGCCGACCATCCCTTCCATTCGGAGCAGGAAGCCCGCGATTTCGCCAAACGCACCCTGCTCCAGCAGTTGAAAGAGATGGTCAAAATCTCGGCGTCGACGGTCGGCTTGCCCGATCTGCGCGCCGGGAGACAGGTCGAAATCTGCGGGCTGGGTGACCGCTACAACGGCAGCTATTTCATCACCCAAACGACCCACACCATCAACGAAAGCGGCTACCGGACGACGCTCGAAGCCCGCCGCGAGCAGCACTAAGCACGGAGAGGATCACATATGCCGAGTACGCAGCGCATCTATGGAGTAATGCCCGCCACCGTCAAGCAAGTCGATGACCCGGTCGGCGAAGGGCGCGTGCTGGTCGAGTTTCCATGGATGGAAGGCGACACGCAAGGCTATTGGGCACCGATCGCCACCCTGATGGCGGGCGGCGATCGCGGGGTGTGGTATCAGCCGGAAGTCGGCGACGAAGTGCTGATTGCCTTCGATCAAGGCGTGATGTCCAACCCCTACATCGTCGGCTTTCTCTGGAACGGCGCGCAGCGACCGCCCACCAACTGACCGCCACCTCCGCCTGATTCGCTCGGTCAACGGGCACGAGATCGCCATCTACGACCCGCCGCCCAGCACAGGCGATCAAGGTTACATCCGGCTCAAGGACGCCCACAACAACGTGGTCGAACTGAGCAACGGCAGTATCAGCATTCGCAGCGTCGGCGCGATCACCATCGACGCACCGGTCGTCATCATCAACGGTCGCCCGGTCGGTCCCGCGCCGCGTCCAATCTAACGAAACGGAGTTCGCTCGTATGGTTGAGATTTGTGCCCCCTTTCCTAAATCACCCCCGACTATCGAGATCCCGCTGCCCTTCGGCGTGACGCTGAAGTCGATCACCGACATTTCACAGGGTGTGCCCACCGACTGCGCGCTGGCGCACAGCCTGATGCTGCAAATCTCGCCGCTGCTGGCGGGCATGACCTGTATGATGCGCGTGCTCGCCGTGGTCAAAGACTTGACCGACGTGATCACCGACAGCCCGCCCTTCATCAACGCCGGGGCGGTGCCCAAATTCATCCAAGATGCGACCAAACTGACCGAATGCTTCCTGCTGCTCGACCCCTGCCAGATCATCGGCATGATCAAGGGCATCATTCAGATCATCCTCTCCTACATTAGCTGCATGATCGAGGCGATCGACAGCATTCTGCAATTCCAAGTCGGCATCGACCTCAACGCGGCGGAGGGCAATCCCGTCCTGCTGGCGAATCTGCAATGCGCGCAGGACAACTCGGCGACCGCGATGCAGGGCATGATGAACGCGATGGAAGGCATTCAGCCGTTGATCGACATGATGAACATGATGCTGGAGATCGTCGGCGAATCGCCGCTCGACCTGCCGCCGACCGCCTTCAAGACGCCGACGGCGGGCGAACTCGCGGGTATGGACGACCCGCTCAAGCCGCTCAAAGACGTGCGCGACGCGCTGCAAAACTTGGTCAATACGCTGCCGTGCTAAGCGAACGCAGCCGTCGCCGTTTGTAGGGGCGCACCGATGTGTGCGCTCACGTAATAACGTAGAGAAGGAGCATCTGATGGTTCGACCATTTCTCGGCAAGGGTTGGAAATTCCCCATTCGCGTCAACGCGGGCGGCGGCTTGTCCTACGCTGAGGAGGAGCAGTTGGTGCAGGAGTTGATCTGGATCATCGTCGGCACCGCTCACGGCGAGCGCCAGATGCTCCCGCGCTTCGGCTGCGGCATTCACGAGTTGGTCTTTTCCCCGAACAATCCCGCCACCTACGGCACGCTTTCCGAGCAGATTCGCAGCGCACTGACGACCCAAGAGCCGCGCATCGACGTGATCGACGTTCGCATCGAAACGACCGATGAGCAAAATCTGCTGCTGATCTACCTCGACTACCGCATCCGCTCGAATAACGCCTTCTACAACATGGTCTATCCGTTCTACGTGACCGAAGGCAGAGGGGGCTGATCATGGCGCTCAAGACAGTGACGCCCAATCTAGACGACCGGCGCTACGACGACATCGTGACCGAGGCGAAGGCGCTGATCACGCGCTACGCTCCGGAGTGGACCAATCACAACGACAGCGATCCCGGCATCACGCTGATCCAGTTATTCGCGTGGATGACCGACATGCAGTTGTTCCGGCTCAACCAAGTGCCGGAACTCAACTACATCAAGTTTCTGGAACTGCTCGGCATCGAACTCAAACCGGCGCTGCCCGCCCGCGCCGAACTGACCTTCACGCTGGCGAATACCAATCTTGAGTACGTACCCATCCCCAAAGAGACGCAGATCGCCGTCGCCGGAGGCGGCAGCGCGCCGCTGGTCTTTGAGACGCAGGAGGACTTGATCGCACTGGGCGCGCAGTTGACCGCCCTACAGGTCTTCGACGGCTACAGCTACAGCAACGTCAGCGCCAAGAACGCCAACCTCGATCAGTGGTTTTATCCCTTCGGCGCCAACGCCCGCGAGGGCAGCGCTCTGCTGCTCGGCTTCGATTCGCCGCTGGCGTTCACGGCGCAGCAGGTCAACCTCGCGCTGATCGTCGAGACGCAGGGACTCGCCGCCGAAGGGCAGCACTGCGACATCGACCTGAGCGCGATGCCCGTCCCGGCGACGCTCCAGTGGGAATACTGGGACTCGAAAGCATGGCAGTCGCTCTCGCTGGACAAAGATGACACCCGCGCGCTGACCCGCAGTGGTCACGTCTACTTCGCGGGACCGGGCACCGATGTCAAAAAGAGCAAGCTCGGCAGCGTGACTCAGCCGCTCTACTGGCTGCGCTGCCGCCTTGATGTCAGCACCTACGAACGCGCACCGCGCCTGAGCATGGTGCTGACCAACACCGTCCGCGCCTTGCAGGTGACGACCATCCACGACGAGGTGCTCGGCGGCAGCAACGGACGCCCCAACCAGACGATGCAGTTGGCGAGCGCGCCGGTCGTCGCCGACGACAACCCGCAGACCGTCATCGACGCGGACGGCGACAAGATCACCATCCCCAGCCTGCGCCTCGAAATCGCCGAGGTCGCCGATCAGTTCGCCGTCTGGGAAGAAGTCGCCGATTTCTTCGCCAGCACGCCCGACGACTCGCATTTCGTGCTCAACTACACCACCGGCGAAATCCGCTTCGGTGATGGGCATCACGGGCGCATCCCCTTGGCGAACCCGGCGAATCCTGCCGCCAACATCGTCGCCCGCCGCTACCAGACTGGCGGCGGCGCGGAGGGCACGGTCGGCGCGAACACGATCACCGCGCTGCAAACCTCGGTGCCGCTGGTCCAGAGCGTGACCAATCTACTGCCCGCGCTCGGCGGTGCGGACGAGGAAACCCTCGCCGATGCCAAGCTGCGCGCGCCGCAGTCGCTCAAGAGTAAAGACCGCGCCGTCACCGCCGAGGACTTCGAGTACCTGACCAAACAGACACCCGGCGTCCGCATCCGTCGCGCCAAGGCGCTGCCCCTGTTCCATCCCACCTTCAGCGGCGCGCCGATCCCCGGCGTGGTGACGGTGCTGGTCGTCCCCGACAGCCAAGCGCCCAATCCGCTGCCGTCCGAAGCAACCCTCCGGATCGTCTGCGCGCACCTGAACCAGCACCGCCTGCTGACCTGCGAAGTCTTCGTCGTCGCGCCGCGCTATCACAAGGTCAAGGTCGAAGCTGACTTGGTCGTCAAGTCCGACGCCAGCCTGTTCGAAGTCAAGCGGCAGGTCGAAGACCGCCTGACGACTTACTTCCACCCGCTCGACGGCGGTGAATACGGCGAAGGCTGGGACTTCGGCGGCACGATCTACTTCTCGCAGGTCTACCGCGAGGTGCTGGACATCGACGGCGTCGAGCGCATCGAGCAGGACAAGTTCTGGATCTGGCTCGACGACGAGCGCCAGCAGTTCTGCCGCGACGTGGAAATCGAGCAGAACGCGCTGCTCTACTCCGTCGGGCACGACATTCGCGTCAAGTACCGGAGTTCGTGATGCCGCCGACGAAGGATTTCTGGCTCTTAGGGCTGCGCGCCGGGTGGCACGCGGCGACGATCAGCGGGGTTCGCAGCGCTGACACGCTGCGCTTGCAGACGCTCCCCGGCACGCCCAAGCCGCTGACCGATGCCGACGGTACGCTCGGTGGGTTGGTGCTGCCCACCGGGATCGCCGTCGATGACGAGGATCGCGTCTACATCGTCGATGCGGGCACCGGCTTGATCAAGCGCTTCGATCCCTGCACCGCCCAATTCGAGACGCTGCCCTGTGTCGGCGGCGTGGGCGACGCTCCGCGCCAGATCAGCGACCCGCACGGCTTGGCGATCTCGCAGGCGGGCGACCTCTACGTCGCCGACAGCGGCAACCGTCGTGTCCAGATTTTCGCGCTCAAGGGCTTCGCGCTGCGGGCGATCTGGGGACCGCTCCGCGTCGTTAGCGACGACGACGGCATTCACGTCACCTCAGCGAAACGCCCCCTGCTCCCGCCCAGCGCCGATTGCCCACCGACCTTAGGCGATTATCCCGCCGGGACGTGGCAGCCTTACGACGTCGCCATCACCGCCGACAATTGCGCGCTGGTCGCCGACCGCGCCAACGGCTTGATCCACGTCTTCGATCGGCGCGGGCGCTGGAAAACGGCATGGAACGGCGCGTCGCCGCAAGGCGTCGCCCTCGTCCAGCCGACCCGCCTCGCCCTTGATGCTGCCGGACGACTCTACATCCTGCAAGCCAACCAGTCTTACGTCGTCGTGCTCGACCGCGACGGCTCCTATCTCGGCACGGTCGAGCAGCCCCAAGAACTGGAAGGGCGCTTCTGCCCGGTCAGTATCGCCATCGACAAAGACGGCAACCTCTGCTTGGGCGATCAGTTCAGCCGCCGCCTCTACGTCTACACGGCGACGAACGATGACCCCTGCGCTTGTGACTGCGCGGGCAGCGTCGCCGCGCCAAGCTGCACCGCCCTCGCCTTCGACTTGTCCGGCAATCCGCTGGTCTGCGACCCGTCGGGCAAGCAAATCGTCTGCCTACCGGCGCAGGCGGCTTATGTCGCCTCCGGGAGCCTGCTCAGCGAGCCGCTCGACAGCCTGACCTATCAATGCCAGTGGCATCAAATCCGGCTGCAAGGAACGATCCCGCAGGGGACGCGGTTGGTGGTCGAGACGCTGACTTCGGAAGCGCTCAAGACGACCGCCGAAGTCGCGGCGCTGCCCGCTTCCCGTTGGGATCGAATCATCACGCGCGGCGCGATCGCCGGCGCGTGGGATTGTCTGGTTCAGAGCGCGCCGGGGCGCTATCTCTGGCTGCGCCTGACCCTCGAAAGCGACGGCGAAGCAACCCCCGAAATCGAGTGGATCGAAGTCCATTACCCGCGCGCCTCGTCGCTGCGCTTCCTGCCCGCCGTCTACCGCGAGGACGCCATCAGCGCCCACTTCCTCGACCGCTTCCTGTCGATCTTCGACAGCGTCGAAGCGGACATCAGCGCGCAGATCGACCAGATCGCCCGGCTGTTCGACCCCGGCGCGGTGCCAGCGGGCGATCCGGCTGACTTCTTGACGTGGCTGGCGAGCTGGCTCGGCATGACGCTAGATCGCCACCTCTCGCTGGAGCGGCGGCGCGAGCTGCTGGCGCTGGCGTGGAAGCTCTACCTCCTGCGTGGCACGCCACAGGGCTTGCGCCTGCACCTCGCGCTCTGTCTCGGCGTCGAGCCGCAGATCCTTGAGCATTTCAAGCTGCGCCGCTGGCTTTATCTCGGCAGCGCACGGCTCGGCGATCAAGCGCTCTGGGGCGAAGCGATCATGAAGCGGCTGCACCTCGACGTCTATTCGACTATCGGCGAATTCCAACTGATCGACAGCGGCGATCCGCTGCGCGATCCGTTTTACGAGGGCGCGCACAAGTTCTCGCTGTTCGTTCCCGCCTGCAATCTAAGCGACGCGCAGCGCCAAATGGTGCAGCGGATCACCGAGGCGTCCAAGCCCGCCCACACGCAGGCGACCATCGTTTTCGTCGAGCCGCGTTTTCGCGTCGGCGTGCAGGCGTTCGTCGGCGTCGATACGGTGATCGGCGCTTATCCGGATCAGACCGTCACCGGCGCCGGGGCGCTCGGCAGCGACACGGTGCTGTCACCCGGCGACGGCGGCGCGCCTACCCTGCGTATCGGCTCACACAGCCGTATCGGTTCCAGCACGGTCATTGACTGAAAGAGAGGTCTCCACGATGGCAGACGTGCATCAGCAAGACACAACTTGCGTCGAATGCGAGGTGCCGCAGCTTGCCCGCAACCACTACTTCACCGGCAAGCTGCTCGTCCTGCGCGATTTCGACGACGAACAGCGCTACTTCATCGGCAAAGACCGCCGCCACAACCAGCGCTTGCACGGCTGGGGCACGGTCTGCGGGCTGAAGGTCAAGCAGCATCCGCAGGATGGCTGCCAAGACCGTTGGGTGATCGTCGAACCGGGCACCGCGATCGACTGCTGCGGGCGCGAAATCATCGTCGAACACGAGGAGTTTTTCGACTTCCGCGCCGCTTTCCTCGCCTACTGGCAGCACCAGTTCGGCAAGGACGAGCAGCCCAACACCACGGACAAGCACAAGCTGCAAATCTGCATTCGCTACAGCGAGTGTCCGACCGAAGACATCCCGGCGGTGTTCGACGACTGCGGCTGCGAGGACGACGCCTGCCAGCCCAACCGCATCCGCGAGACCTATGAACTCGGCTTGATCGTCGATGCGCCGACGACGACTAAAGACCCCTTCGGCGTCAGCCTGAAGTGGAATAACACGGTCAGCACCTTCGACCTGTTCCAGTTTCAGCGGATCGTCGTTCACGGGGATTACCTCTACGTGCTCACGGCAGACAATCCGGGCAAGCTCTACGTTTTTGACCGCGCTCACGGTAACGTCAAGATCGGCGAGCAGGCGCTCCCGGCGCAAGCGACCGACCTCGCCCTCTCCGCCGACGGTAAGACCGCTTTCGTCGCCGTCGACCAGACCGACCCGATCCTCGTGGTCGATACGACGGCGCTCGATCCGGTCAATCCGCCGACGACCACGCTGGCGCTCGCCGGCGTCACCAACGGCGACCTGCGCTTGATTGCTCCCACCGCCGGGGGACTGATCGCCCTCAACCGTGCGGCGAAGCAAGTCAGCGTTTGGGACTCGACGCTGACGACGCACGACGATCTCGCCGTCGGCAGCGATCCGCAGGACATCGCCCTGATCGAGCATGAAGACATCTTCTTCGTCGCCGACCCCGGCGACGGCGACGTTAAGGTCATCGATCTGACCAGTCCACTCGCCATCCAAGCGACGATCACACTGCCCGGCATTACGCCATCGCTGCTGGCGGGCATCACCACACCAGCAGGATCGCGGCTCTACGTCGGCGATACGACCAACCACGCCGCGCAAGTCGTCGGCGTGCAGCCCGGCTTGCCGACACCTTACCCGGTGCTCGGCGCAGCCATCAACTTCGCACCGAGTAAACTCGTCGACATGGTGGTCTCGCCCGGTGGTCGCTGGATTTACGCGCTGCTGACCGACGCGGCGGGCAAAGGCTTCGTCCAAGCCGTCGATGCCAACCGGCTCACGGCGGGCGACCCGAACGCGCTGGGCGACGTGGTCGCGATCGGGGACGATCCCAACAGCCTCGCCCTCGCCACCGACGGTCGCCACCTCTACGCCAGCTTTAACGGATCGCCCAACGGCTTCGCCATCATCGACGTGTTCGAAGCCGCCTGCGCCGATCTGTTCGACGGGATCATCGAATGCTGCCCCGACTGCGACGCCGACGAGTGTTTGGTGCTGGCAACTATCGAGGACTACGTCTACACCGCCGACGTCACCAACGCCGACATCGACAACTTGAAGGATCGCCGCCTGCTGCCGAGCACCAGCAAGATCACCGAAGTCGTCCAGTGCATCCTCGAACAGGGGGTCGGCGGCGGCGAGCGCGGCGAACAGGGTCCACCCGGCGCACCCGGCAAAGATGGTCAAGATGGTGCTCCCGGCAAGGATGGTGCTCCCGGTAAAGATGGCGCACCCGGGTAAAGACGGTGAAGATGGCAAGGACGGCGCACCCGGTAAGGATGGCGCACCCGGCAAGGATGGTGCGCCGGGCAAAGACGGCGAACGCTCGCGCACCGGCGTAATCGAGATCGTCGTGCCGCCGCTCGGTCAGACCGGCGAACAGCCCTTCGAACTACGCGACATTCGCCACTGTTTCCCGGAGGACGTGGTCGTCGGCATCATGCTGGCGGTCATCGACAAGAAACGCCGCTTCGACCAGTTCGAAGCTGTCAATCACATGGGACCGAACCAGTCCTACGGGCTGGTCTTTCTGGCGGCGCGTCCGCACGACCCGCCCGATGGCACCTTCGACCTCGCCATCGCCCACGACAACAAGGAACAGGAACAGGACTATCTCATCCGGTGGGTCGCAGTCCCAGCCGACGACTGTAAGGACTAGGAGCAGAGCGATGCTGAACGTCAAATCGAAGCGAAAAATCACGCCCAAGCAACAACACGACGATCAATGCGGCTGCCCGGTTTGTCAGGGGCTGCGCTGCATGGAACGTCCGCGCTACTTCGCCGGTCAACTGCTGACCGAGACCGAATTGAACAGCGAGCAGGAATACGTCCGCGCCAAGCAGCGCTTGCACAACCGCTATCTACACGGGTCGGGCGTCGTCTGCGGGCTGCAAGTCGTCTGCAGCGATTGCGATGGCTGGGTCACAATCAAGGAGGGCTATGCCCTCGACCCCTGCGGCAACGACGTGATCGTCTGCGCCGACCACGACTTCAACGTGATCGACTACATTCACCAATGCCAGCAGGATCGCCGTCGTCGCAGCGACTGCACGCCCGGTGCGCACGCCGCCCCCGCAGAACTGCGACGAGGAGGAGACGTGGTGCATCTACCTGACCTACGTCGAGCAGGAAGCCCGCCCGGTCACGGCGCTGCGCAATTCGAAGTCGAGCGGCTGTACCTGCGGCGGAAGCTGCAACGGAACCTGCACCTGCGGCAACGGCGGCAGCACCGCCACCCGCGTCAGCACGACGGCGACGCGCACCAGCAGCGCGCTCGCCTGCGAGCCGACCCGCATCTACGAGACCTATCAAGTCGGCATGGAAAAGCAGTGCGACACCTGCGCCATCGACTGGCGCGATCTGGTCGCGAAACGTGCCCCGCACCAACGACAATCGCGTCTCGCCACTGCTCCAAGTCCTGATGGGCTTGATCCAGAACACCAACTTCGACGACACGCTGTTGGCGAAGCTGACCGGCTGCTTCCAGACCGTCACCGACTTCGTGACCAACCGGCTCTCGACCAACCGCTTCGTCGACCTTTACCCGGCGGCAGTCGTCTCGCCGAGCGATGCCTTCAACGACGCGCCCGCCGCCAAGCCCTACGATCAATACACTGCCGCCCGCGCCTTTTACCGCGCCGTCTGCGACCTCTACGTCAAGAATCCGGTCGGGGTGCGCTGCGAGCTGGCATCCAAGCTGCGCGAAATCGACCTGCCCGCGCCGATGACCGACGAAGGCACGTGGATGTATGCCAGTCGCTTGCAGACCGGCGTTTACGACACCTTCGCGCTGCTGCTGCAATACCTGCTCGACTGCCTGTGCTACAACCTGCTGCCATCGTGCCCGCCCGCCAGCTACGACGACCGCGTGCCGCTGGCGTGCGTCACCATCCGCGACGACACCATCGTCAGCATTTGCAATTTCTCCTGCCGCCAGTACGCCGGGGCGTTCCCGACAATTTTCTACTGGCTCTCGGCGCTGCCGATTGTGCCGATCATTGGCACGGCGGTGCGCGCGCTCTGCTGCGCGCCCGATCTGGTCAGCCGCGTACCCACCCGCGACCCCAAACCAACCCCAACTCCTGCACCGAATCCTAATCAGCCCGCTCCCGAACAACCGGTTGGCGTGGTCGTCGGCGTGCAGCCGCAAGCCGTCGGCGACGAACCCGCCGCAGAACGCGAGTTTCATGGGCGTCGATCTGCAGAGTATGCTCGCCGACCTCGACCCCGATTTCACGCTCCGGCGCTCGCTGTTAGAGAGCGATTTCGCCCTACCGAAGATGCTCGGCGGCAACTTCGCCCGCAGCATCAGCGGCATGTTCGGCGGCAACGTCTTGCAGCAAGCGCGCCCGGATGCCGTCAGCATCGCGCCGCTGGTCGGGCAGCCGGTCAAGGTCGTCAACCAAACGCTCAAGCAAGCGGACGTCGCCGTCGTCGAACGCCAAGTCGATGCCAACACGCTCCCGGCAGACGTCAAACCCGCCGCCGCCTTCCTCAACGCCGGAGATCGCGTCGTCGTCTATCGCCGGGGCGATCAGGTGGTCGGCTTCGGCAGCTATGACGTCAGCGCCGAACTCGCCGCCAAGGATGCCGAGCTTTCCGGCATCCGCGATCAACTGGCGGCGATGCGCGCCGAGATCGACGCGATCAAGGGCACCCCCGCCAAGCCGAGCGGCGCGAAGACTACCCGGAGGAAGAAGAATGGCTGACATTGAGCGCCTGCATTACTACGAGCGCCAGTTCCTCGGCGCGCTCGACTTCGAGGCGCAGCAAACCTATCTCCGCGATTTGCAGCGCCGTCACGCACTGGGGCAGCACACGTGGGGGATCGTCGTCGGCTTGGAACTGATGGCGCAGCCGTCGGCGAACGGCGGCGACGAGATCGACGTCTTCATCAGCGCAGGCATGGCAATCGACGGCTTCGGGCGCGAGATCATCTTGATGTACCCGGTACAGCTTGATCTCGGCTTGTTCGACGGCTTCACCGCCACCAAGCATTACGAGGTCTGGCTGGCGTACACTGAGGAACTCGCCCAACGCCCGGCTTTCGGCTACGAGCAGTGCGATCTGGAATCGCAGTTCAGCCGCGTGCGCGAGACTTACCGCGTCCTCGTCGGGACGCAGCCCAAGCCCCAAGACCCGATCATGGTGGATGGCAAGGAAGCTGCGCCGCTCGACCCGACCATCACCCCCACGCCCGACGATCTGCTCAACGCCATCCCCGACGATCAATCGGTACCCTATCAGGAGTTCCCCGACGACGAGTTTGTCAACCGCTGGCTGATCCGGCTGGGCAGCGTCCGCTGCGATCCGCTTAACGGGATGCTGCTCACGACCACACCGGAGAAGCTCGCCGAAGATCGGCGTTACGTCGGCGTGGTCGCCGAGGACGTTTACGCCCCGGCAGCGACGCTCAAGCTGCGTCCGCGCGCTGCCTTCGCCGACCCCGACGCCGCCGATTTCGCCCGCGTCGAGGGGCGCTTGCAGGTCGATGGGCGGATCGTCGCCAAGAAGGATGCCCTGCTGCACGGCGGCAAGCTCTCGTTTCAGGGACTCAACGGCGATGAGGACAGCGTGCCGCTCTGGATGCAGCGGATCGCCAACAGCAGCGGCTATGACCTGCGGATTCACATCGGCGATCAATCCGCGCCCGATCACCGTCTGACGGTCGGACCAACCAACGGCGGCGTCGAGCAGCCGGTGCTGGCGGTGCGCGCCGACGACAAAGTCGAAATTCTGACCGGCTCGCTCGACTTCGACACCGACGCGGCGACGCGCCCACCTTTCCGCCAGATGATCAATCTGCGCAAAGCGTCCGACGGCAAGTATCGCTATGGCGTCGGCGTGCAGACCAACACGACTTACTTTCGCTCCAACGCCGAATTCTGCTGGTTCAAGGGCGGTGACCACGCCGACGGGCAGAGCGATCCCGGCGGCGGCGGGCTGCAACTGCGGCTCGACGACGTCGCCCGGCTCCACTTCGGCGCGCAAACCCGCCAGATGCTCAACCTCTGGAAGACGGAATACGGCATCGGCGTCCAGAGTTCAACCCTCTACGCCCGCTCCAACGCCGATTTCGCGTGGTTCCGCAAGGGCACCCACAGCGACAACCGCGACGAACCGGGCGCGGGCGGCGTCTTGGCGATGAAGCTCGACGACTTCAGCAACCTGACCATCGGCGGCGGGCTGACCGTCAACGGGAACGCTCAGATCAACGGCGGCAAGCTCGATCTGCGTGAAGCCGACGGCGGCACCGACACCGACATCATGCAGATCACCCGGCAGCGCAACTCGTCCGACCACAATGACCTGCGCCTGATCATCGGCGACAACCTCGGCGGCGACGACCGGTTGGTCGTCGGACCGATCTACACCGGCGATGGGCAGTTCAAGGAACAGTTCATCGTCGCCGACAACGGCAACACCACCATCGCCGGCAGGCTGACCGCGAAGGGGGGCAGCAACCTGATGCGCGTGTATGCCGTTCCCTTCGCTTGGAAGAACAACGGCGCGAACAGCCCGCGCAGCCAGAACATCAACTACAGCGGCGAGGGGTTCGTCGAGGTCTACGCCGCTTACGTCGTGCTGCAAGGCTACAGCCTGTGGAATTACGAGGGGCAAACGGCGTTCACGCCGAGCGCCGCGCATCACGAGTCAAGCGGCGGCAACATCCCGCAGCACGTTTACGCCAAGCTAATCACGCATAACAACACCGACGCCACCGTCGAGGTCTACTGTTCCGAATCAAATTCCTCCGTCGAAGGGGATAACACGGTCTTATTCACGCTGGTGGTCATGGGAAGGACGGCATCATGAGCGACAGCGCTATCGATCAGCGTTTGGCGACGCTGCGCGCCGAGTACGAGAAGGGTCAGCAGCAGCTTGAACTGCTGGATCGCCAGCGGCAGGACGTGCGCGACACGCTGCTGCGCATCGCCGGGGCGATTCAGGTGCTCGAAGAACTGCAAGCCCAGCCGCCAACCGCAGCGTCAACCGTCGCGCCGGTGATGAGCAACGGTCACGGCGCCCCTACCGAGCGATGAGCGACACGGTGACGATTGGGCGCTTCGACAGCGCCTACTACGTCCCCGATTTGCACCCGGATCCGGAGCGCGTCCGCTGGCAGCTCGATCGCGTGCTGCGCCGTGACTTGCCCGCTGCCTGCGGTCAAGCGCTGCAATCCGGTTTGGCGCAGCCTGACGACGCGATTTGGCTGATCCGCCGCCTGAATGTCGAGATCGCGCTCGACGTAAGCGCCTTCGACGAACCGCAGATCGCGCAGGCGTGGGGTGAAGCGCTGGCGGGACGCATCGTCCACGCTATCGCCGCAGGCGGCGACGACGTGCTCTACTTCCCTGATCCGCCCGCCTATCTCGCTCAATTTCTGGTCGATCTCGCGGGCGGCGCGGCGTGGAACAAATGGTATTACGAAGACTTCGCCGGGCTGCGCGAACTTCCGGAGAGCGCCGCCGCCCGTGAGGCGCTGCTCCGCGATCTTGGCATCGGGATCGCCGCGCTCGACCAACTCGGCGCCAGCCATCGACTAGAGCGCTTGCTGGCGATCCTGAGCATCGCCGACGCGCGCCGCCTGTTCGCCGCCATCCTGCAAATCGACTCCACGCCGCCAACCCGCGCGTCAGTGACGGCGGCGCTGGCGATCTGGCACAGCTTACCGCTCATGGATCGTGACCACGACGCACTGCGTCTGTTGGCGACACTCGGCGGATCGACTCCCGGCGCGGCGCGAACGGTCGAACTGCTGATCCGGCTGGCAGCCCTGCCGCACTCGCTCAGCTTGCCGCTCGATAGCGAACTACTCGCCGATCTGCCCGCTCCCACTCGCGCCGCCCTAGCGACGCTGATCGCGCTGGCGGATGACGATCGCGACTGGCTGATCGAGGTCGTCACTACGGTGACTGGCACCGCCGCAACGCCCGATCAAATGACGCAAACGATCCCGACCGCTTACGGCGGCGCTGCTCTCCTGCTGGCAGCGTTACTCGCCGACGGCTTGGATCGCGCGCTTGAAATTGTCGATCCGGCGAACGCGGCGCTGCTGCGCCTCGTCGTACTCGCCAAAGGCGTCGGCGATCCCGGCGCGCTTGACGATCCGGTCGTTCAACTGATCGCCGGAGTCGCAAGCGCACCGACGGGCGACGATTTAGCCGCCCTGAATGATCTCGATGCCGAGACGCTGCTCGCCGCGCTAATCGAGCGGCTCTATGCAGCGGGCAGAGCCTCCGGGCGCGGCGTGCGGCTGGAGCGGCTCGACTACCGCGATCAGCCGTTCGTCCTGCTGCGCGATCTGGATGCCGACGCTTGGCTGGCTGCTCCGTCACCGGATCGCGTCGATGCCGCGTTAGCGGCGCTCCAAACGCTGACCGGATCGCCCGGCTACCAATACGGCAGCGGCGATCCGCCGCCCGAACTGAGCGCCGTGATCGCCCGCTTCGAGGCACGCGCCAAGCCTGCCAGCAGCGAGTTGGACACCTTCCCGCCGCTGCCTATCCTCGATCCATCGCTCGACTTCGCCTTGACCCTGTTCGCTCGCGCCGCCCTGCGCGGCTTCGCTGCCCGCTTGATTGGCTTCGAGTGGAGCAGCGCCGCCTACCTGCGCGATCGCTTCCTCACCGGTGTCGGCGTAGTCGAGCTGACACCGGACGCGATCACGGTACGCTTGGCGACAAGTCCGCTCCGGATCATCATGCAGATGGCGGGCATCGATGGCGAAACGCTGACACTGCCGTGGCTGCCCGCTACCCCGATCTACCTGAGGCTGACCTGATGGAAACCCTGCCCCCCTTCGCCAGCGCAGGCGAGCAGCTGCTGGCAGAACTCGAACGGCTGGAACTGGTGCTCCAGCGCGAAATTCTGATCCTGCGCGCGACCGGCAGTCTCAGCGAGGACGATTTCTTAGGCACGACGGTCTCCGATGCGCGCGTCGATGCCCAGTTCGCCGACGATCCACCCGTCAACGCCGCCGTCGCTGCCCTGACCGCGCAAATCGTCCATTGCCACGAGACTAATCGCCGCCGGGCAGCCGCCGCCTCGCCCGATTTGCCACTGCTGCGCTTGCAGCGCTGGTTCGACCTGACGCCGTTCGAACTCGACTTGCTGCTGATCGCTGCCGCTGCCGAACTCGACTTGCGTTACGAGGCGCTGTTCGCCTACGTGCAGAACGACGCCAACCAGAAACACCCGACGCTCGACCTCGCGCTCAGGCTGTTCACCGAGTCGCCGAGCAGCCGCCTCGCTCACTATGCGACCTTCCGCGCCGGAAATCCGCTCTTTCGCTATGCCCTCCTCAGCCTATGGGACGAGGGCGGCGGCACTTCCGGGCTGGCGCGCACGCTCAAGCTGGATCGCCGCGTGGTCGAGTTTTTGCTCGGCAACACCGTGATTGACGACCGCCTGATCGCTTTCGTTACGCCGGTCGATCCCGCGCAGGCGACTCGCAATCCGTATCTGCCGGTCGAACTGCTCGATCAGCTGCGCGGCAGCATCGATCAAATTGTGGGCGGCTTGCCCGCCCTGCTGATCGGCGCGCGTGGGCTGGGCAAGCTGGCAGCCGCCGCCGATCTCTGCGTCCTGCTGCGCGTCGATCTGCGCCAAGCCCTCGCGCCGGAGCGATCTTTCGCCAGCCTGATCCCGATTCTGTGGCGCGAGGCGATCCTCAGCGGAGCCGGTCTCTACTTCGACCACGCCGAGGCGCTGACCAGCGATCACGAACGCGCGCAAGCGGCGCGCTTGGCGCTGGCGAGCTATCTCGGCACGCCGGGGATTCCGGTCTTCTTCGGCAGCACCGAGCCGCTGCCGCCGGAGGACTTCGGCATCGAGACTCCCTGCGCCCGCTTCGACTTCCCGCGCCCCGATCTCGCCGCGCGGCGAAACTTATGGACGGCAGCGCTCAGCCATCACGCCGCCAGCCTCGCCGCCGACGTCGATCCGGCAGTGCTGGCGAACAAATTCACGCTCACGCCGCGCGGGATCGAGCGCACGCTGGCTGCCGCCGAACGACAAGCGCTGCTGCGCGGTAGGAACGCCGCCATCAGCGCCGACGATCTGCACAGCGCGGCGCGGGCGCAGTCGAGCCAAGAACTCAGCCGTCTGGCACAGAAGGTCGAGCCGTTCTATCGCTGGGATGATCTGGTACTGCCGGCTCGGGTGATCCAGCAGCTTCAGGAGCTTTGCGCGGCGGTAAAATATCGCCATGTCGTCTACCGCGATTGGGGCTTCGAGCGTAAGCTCGCGCTCGGCAAGGGCTTGAACGTCCTGTTCAGCGGCGCAAGCGGCACCGGCAAAACCATGTCGGCGCAGGTGATCGCCCGCGACTTACAGCTAGACCTCTACAAGATCGACCTGTCGGCGGTGGTCAGCAAGTACATCGGCGAAACCGAGAAGAACCTCAGCCGCATTTTCGCCGCCGCCCAAACCAGCGGCGCGATCCTGTTCTTCGACGAAGCCGACGCCCTGTTCGGCAAGCGCTCCGAGGTCAAGGACGCCCACGACCGCTATGCCAACGTCGAGACCGCCTACCTGCTGCAAAAGATGGAGGAATACGAGGGGATCGTCATGCTGGCGACCAATCTCAGCCAGAATTTAGACGACGCTTTCGCCCGTCGGATGCACTATACCATCGAGTTTCCCTTCCCCGATGCCGACTACCGCGAGCGCATCTGGCGTGCCATTTTCCCGCCGAACGTACCATTGGCGGAGGACGTGAATCTGAAGTTCATCGCCCGGCAGTTCGAACTCGCGGGCGGCAACATCCGCAACGTAGCGCTGGCGGCATCCTTCTTGGCGGCGCAGAACGGTGGGGTCGTGACCATGCCGCACCTCGTCCGCGCCGTCGCCCGCGAGTACCAGAAGATCGGCAAGCTCCCCTCGCAAGCCGATTTCCGCAATTACTATGACCTGATCCGGGAGCTTCCCTGAGCGTTAAGCAGGATTACGTCAGCGTTGCCCAGTCGCCCGACGGCAGCTTCTCCCCGGCGCGAATCGCCACTTTGAGCCGGTTCTCGACCGGCGTGATCGGGCAGCTCCAACCATCGCCGTAAGCGCAGTACGGGTTATAGGCGAGGTTGAAATCGACGTGGAACACCCCACCGTCGAGCGCCTCCGGTTCGAGATAGCGCCCCGCGCCGTAGGTCTCGCTCCCGGCGTTCGCGTCGGCGAAAGGCAGGAAAAAGCCATAGGGCGCTTCGTAGATCGTCAGTTCCACCGGCTGCCCATCGACGTCGAAGTGAAATCGTCCATAGCGCCGGTAACGCCGGGGTTCGCCGCCGGTCGTCTCGATCACGATCTCTTTGTTTTCGCTGGGCACCCGCTCGACTGCCACCACCAGATCAAGCGCCGGGTTCGGCTCGTAATAATCCAGCCCGGTGAACGCATCCTGTTGATCCTCCGTCAGCGGTGACTGCGGATGGGTTTTGAAAAACTGGTCTTTCTCACGACGTTGGGCGCTCAATTCCTCTAAACTCACCATGTACTCCCACTCGATCTAAATCCATAATCAATGCCGACGAATTCCAACCGCGTGATCTTACGATCGTCAACTCCCTAAACACCTACGGAGCTAGGCGACTTTACAACTTTCATATATAGTGATG
Organism: uncultured Chloroflexia bacterium; assembly: GCA_963727545.1. Lineage (GTDB taxonomy): Bacteria > Chloroflexota > Anaerolineae > Aggregatilineales > Phototrophicaceae > Flexifilum. The sequence goes on along the minus strand of CAVSGS010000016.1, from coordinate 246,505 downwards.
GTAGCTGGACGACAAGGAGCCTCCTTAGATGATCGACCTCTCGCCGCAAGCGTTCCGAATGCTCGGCTATCAAGCCATCGACCTGATCGTCGAACGATTGATCGCCCTGCCGTATACGCCGGTGCGCCAGCCCGTCCCCCTCGAAGTCCGCGAGCAGTTGATGCACGCCCCGCTGCCCGCTGCCGGAACCGAAGCCGAAGTTCTGTTCAACCAACTCGCCGAAATGGTGCTGCCCTACCCGATGGGTAACGCCAGCGGGCGCTTTTTCGCGTGGGTCAATTCGCCGCCCGCGCCGATGGGCATTCTCGCCGAATTGTTCGCCGCCGCGCTCGATCCGAGCGTCGCCGGGGGCGATCACGCTGCGACTTACGTCGAGCACGGCGTCCTCAACTGGATCAAAGCGATTTTCGACTTCCCCGCCGATTCCGGCGCAATCCTGACCAGCGGCGGCAGCGTCGCTAATTTGATCCCGCTGGCGGCGATGCGTCACGTCAAGTCGCAAGGCGATCACCGCGCGCAGGGCTTTAATGGCGAATCCGCCCCGATGGTGATCTACACCTCGGAGCAGGGGCATAGCTGCATCCAAAAGGCGGTCGAGCTGCTCGGCTTTGGCAGCAATTATCTGCATCAAATCCCGGTCGATGCCGACTATCGCATGGATCTCGCCGCGCTGGAAGCGCAGATCGCCGCCGACCGCGCCGCCGGACTGCGCCCGGTTTGCGTCGCCGCCAGTGCCGGGACGGTCAACACCGGCGCGATTGATCCGCTCGACCAAATCGCCGATCTGTGCCAGCGCGAGGATTTATGGTTCCACGTCGATGGCGCTTACGGCGGCTTCGGCATCCTCGCCGAGCAAACCGCCGGACTCTACAAGGGGATCGAGCGTGCTGACAGCCTCGCCGTCGATCCGCACAAGTGGCTCTATCTGCCGGTCGAGTGCGGCTGTGCCATCGTCCGCGATGCTCAAGTGCTGCGCGACACCTTCAGCGTGATGCCGCCCTATCTGCGCGACGATACCGCCCTGCCGTGGTTCTCCGAATTTGGCATCCAGCAGACGCGCGGCTTCAAGGCGCTTAAGCTCTGGCTGACCATGCAGCAGATCGGGCTGGACGGCTACAAACAGTCGATCAGCCACGACGTCGCCATGACTCAGGCGCTCCGCGCCAAAATCTGCGCCCGCCCCGACTTCGAGTTGGTCGCCGGTGGTCCGCTCAGCGTGACCTGTTTCCGCTACGCGCCAGCGGGCGTCGCCGACGTTGAAGCGCTCAACCGCTGTTTGATCAAGACCGTACAAGCTGAGGGCGAGGCTTTTCTGACCGGGACGGAACTCGACGGACAGTACGCCCTGCGCGCCTGCATCGTCAACTTCCGCACCACCGAAGCTGACCTCGACCGGCTGCTCGACGTGATCGCCGAGGCGGGCAGCCGCACCTAGATCGCGCTGCGCCACCGTTTGCAGGAAAGCGGGCGTAAGAGGTTACGCTCGCTTCGAAAAATCTACCGGACAAGGCGCTAAATTTGGGGTATGCTTATAAAGAAGTGAAGGAGGCTCAAGCCGCTAGTGATTAGTGGTTAGTTTTTAGCTAAAAACCAAGGACTAAAAACTAAAAACTCGGCTTGGACAGCTTTGTCCGCGAGCCGCTCTTTGGAGGTACTTATTATGTTGCAGCGCTTACTACACCCCAATTTTTCATTCTTACGTCGGCGACGCACCCAGCGTACCGTCAAAAAGACCGTCATGCGCCGCGCCTCGCGGCGTGCGCTGCGCCGTCACTAAACCGACGCGCAGCGCCCCTCAACCCCGCTTCATCTCAATTGAATAAATGTAAACCGCGAATTTACAGCCGCGACATACCCGGCTAACGATTCGGATTATCATGAGAGCTATGGATGAAGTGGAGGGCAATCTCATGTTCCGTTGGCTGTTACGTCCCCGTTTACCATTCTGGCGGCGACGCGCGGTAGTTCGCGCTGTCGTATCCCCCCGCCCATTCGCCCGCCGTCGAGCGCGGCGGGCGCTGCGGCGCTGGTAATGCCCAAAACAAAAGCGGCGCTCGCTAAAAATCGAGCGCCGCTTTTTGGACGGAGAGGGTGGGATTCGAACCCACGGTAGCCTCACGACTACACTCGTTTTCGAGACGAGCCCGATCGACCACTCCGGCACCTCTCCTCAAAACGTCGCAGAATTGTACATGAGTGATCCGCGTTAATAAATCCCGAATTTAAACCTCATTCCGGCTGCTCTAGTGAAATGAGGCTGCGCAGTTTGCGATTTCACGCTTCGACCGACATCCGATACGGTTCGAGCAAATCGCGGACGCGATGCGCTGGGCGAGTCGTGGTATACAGCCCGCCCTTGATCCACGAGTCGGTACTCGTCCACCCCATCGACGCAGCGATAGCGACCGCCTCAGATTAGTTAAAGCATAGGTGACACCGTCGGTACTGTGTTCAGCGACACCCCACACATAAGCCATGATTAGATTCGGAAATTTGTCATATTTGCGATTCACCGTGAAATAGGCGTTTCGAGCAACCTTGAGTTGAATCGGCACAGCAGCAAAATGATTGATCGCGTCATCGACGTCCACATAGGCGATCAAGTCAATACCGCGATCCCGCAGCGGTTGAGCGACCTCAAATCCAGCCGCGAGCAGTTCATTGATCAGGCGATTTCGCCCGATGATTTCGATAATCTGTGTATCACTTGCCATCGGCTGTCCCGTCCGTCAGCGTAAGCCCTGAAAAAAGCGCTGAAGCTGTGCGCCCGCCTCGTCCGCCAGCAGCCCGCCGGAGACGTCGACCCGGTGGTTGAGCTTCTCGTGACGCAGCACGTCCATGATGCTGCCTGCCGCCCCGGTTTTCGGCTCGATGGCGGCGTAGACCAGACGCGGCAAGCGCGCCAGCACCATCGCCCCGGCGCACATGGTGCACGGCTCAAGCGTGCAGTAGAGCGTCACGCCATCCAGCCGCCAGCTATGCAGATGCGCTGCCGCTTGGCGGATCGCCAGCATTTCCGCGTGCGCCGTCGGGTCGTGATCGGCTTCGCGGCGGTTGCACCCCCGCCCGATCACCTCGCCCTTGTAGATCGCCACCGCGCCAATCGGCACGTCGCCGGAAGCGAAGGCTTTTTCGGCTTCGGCGAGGGCGAGGCGCATGTAGTCGTAATCGTTCATGGAGTCACAGCACCGCTTGAGGTTTAAACCTCAAGCTAGAAAAACTGCGACCCACTAAAGAGGTCGCCCATCGGAAATTGTATTCGACCCGCCGAGGGATTAATCCCTTGGCGGACACCTTAGAACATGCTCAACTGGGTCTCGGTGGGTTTGTCGGCGGGCGGCTCGTCGGCGACGGTCACGTCTTCCGGCGCGTCCGCGTCGACCGTCGCTTCTTCCTCGTCCACCAAATCCTTGACCACCGCGACCGGGATCTCAGTTTCGACTTCCGCATCGGCGGGGGCGGCTTCCATCGCCTCCGGCGCATCGGCTTCGAGCGCGGTCTCCGGCTCGGTTACCTGTGGCACACCGCCGCCACGCTGAACGTCTCCGGCTCGGCTTCGAGGATGTCCATGTCGGGACAAAGTCCGCGCCCACGTTATCGACGTGTGCTGTCGCCCGGACGTATAACTCGTTGAGTTCGCTCTCGCGGAAACCGGCTTCGAGCATCACGCCATGCAGCGAACGCTCGGTCAGCGTATCTTGATTGCGAACGACTTGGGTATAGTGGGCGCGCAGGCAGTCGCGCCATTCTTCAGTAAATGCACTCGGATTCGGCATCGCTAGACCTATTTATTCTCTAACACGCATTCTACACCGATCTTCCCGCTGATTCGAAGGCGAGAGCAAACACGCTCCTGTGCTATACTTTTTCCATACGTGCGTCAACCTTGTTTTAGTAGGTGATGGTGAGGTGAGCACATGGTCGCGCGAGAGCAAATCACCCTTGAGGGTTTCAAGCAGTTCACCGAGCAGCCCGAAAACGAAGACCGGCTGTTTGAACTGATCAACGGGGAGATCGTCGAAAAAATGCCGGGAACGACGCGCAATTCAGGCATCAGCGCCACGCTGATCATAGCAGTAGGTTCCTTCTGCAAACAAAATGGCATTCCCTATTTCGTCACCGGAGAAGCGGGCAGTTACGACGTACTCGGTCACGTCTTCGCGCCGGATTTCGCCTACAAGCAGACGCCGCTCAGCAAGGATTATCCCGATCCGATCGCGCCGCTGTGGGTCGCCGAGGTGATCTCGGCAACCGATAAGCCGCGCATCATTCGAGCAAAACGCCAAATCTACCTGCAAGCCGGGATTCTCTACTGGGAAATCTACCCGGAGGAGCAGAGTATCGACGTCTATACGCCCGACCTATCGCTGCGCACTTACGAAATCGACGACACGCTCGACGCGGGCGACCTCATCCCCGGTTTTACGCTGCCCGTGCGTGAACTATTCGAACAATAGCCGACGACCACTCGAAATCTGGCGGAGTCTTGTAGGGGCACAGCGTGCTGTGCCCATTTCGATTCCGTCAGCCTATAGCGCCACCGAATCTTTCCACTCCGGCACTTCGACTTCCATGCCGAACCGCGCCTTGAGCGAGTCCGCCAGCGCGAACTGCGCCTTCGGCTCACCGTGCACGAGGAACGTCCGCTCCGGCTTTTTCTCCATCGCGCCAACCCACGCCAGCAGTTCGTCACGGTCGGCGTGACCGCTGAAGCCGTTCAGGACTTCGACCTGCGCGCGATTCTGGTAGCTCTCGCCGAAGATGCGCACTTCCTTGACCTTGTCGACCAGCCGCCGACCAAGCGTGTTTTCCGCCTGCCAGCCGACGATCAACACAGTCGTTTTCGGATCTTCAATGTGATTGCGCAGGTGATGCAGAATGCGCCCGGCTTCCATCATGCCGCTGGCAGCGATGATGATCGCCGGTTCGCGCAGGAAATTGAGCTTCTTGCTCTCCTCGACGCTGCGGGTGTAGGTCAGGTCGCTGAAGCCGAACGGATCGATCCGTGAATCAGCGCTGGTCATAAATTCCTGAATTTCGGCGTCGTAGCATTCGGGATGCAGGCGATAGGCTGCCGTCACGTCGATCGCCAGCGGGCTGTCGACGTAAACCGGAATGCGCGGAATATCGCCCGACCGCACCAGTTGATGCAGCATCAGTACCAACTGCTGCGTCCGCCCGACGGCGAACGCCGGGACGATGATCGAGCCGCCGCGCTTGTAGGTCTCGACGATGATCCGCTCCATCCGCTTCGAGTCGTCCTCGTAGGGCGGATGCAGCCGGTCGCCGTAGGTGCTTTCCATGATCAGGTAGTCCGCGCCGTCGATGGTCTGCGGATCGCGGATGATCGGGATGCCCTTACGCCCCAAATCGCCGCTGAAGACCAGCCGATAATCGCGGTGCTCGTCCTGATCCTCGATGTCGAGGATCACGATCCCGCTGCCGAGCAGATGACCGGCATCCTTGTACGTCAGCGTGACGCCGGGAGCGATCAGGCGCGGGCGTTCGTAGCCCTGCGTCGTGAAATACTTCAGGCTTTCCTGCGCGTCCTGCTGCGTGTAGATCGGCTCGACTTCCGGCTCGCCGCGCTTGCGCCGCTTGTTGACGAAATAGACGTCTTTCTCCTGAATGTGCCCGCTGTCGAGCAGCATCGACGCGCACAGATCGCGCGTGGCGAAGGTCGAGACGATGTCGCCGCGATAGCCGCTCTTGACCAAGTTGGGGATGTTGCCGCTGTGGTCGATGTGCGCGTGCGAGAGCACCATCACGTCCACCGATGCCGCCTCGAACGGTAGTTCCTTGTTGCGCTTATAGGCTTCGGATCGCTTGCCCTGATACAGCCCACAGTCGAGCAGAATCCGCTTGCCGTTGACCTCGATTAAGTGCTGCGACCCGGTCACGGTGCGTGCCGCGCCGTCAAAGGTGATTTGCATGAAGTTTTAGCCCTTCATCTTTTATTCATTGCCCGCACGAATCGTTTTCAAGGCGGGCATTCAGTCTATTGTAGCGTTAAATGTAATTTTTAGCATCCGAACAACAGTGAAACGCCTGTAGGGGCGCACGGTTGTGCGCCCTCGGATGAATTCACGCTGCTGTTTTCTCCTCTCGCCTCATCGAGCGGGGGTCGGGGGTGCTGTCAGCGGTAGGTTTTTAACGCTGAGCTGACCTCACCCCTAAATCCCCTCTCCATTACATAGAGAGGGGACTTTAAAAACCCTTCGCAACCTGTCTTTACCCCCTCTCCACGACGTGGAGAGGGGGCAGGGGGTGAGGTTAATAAAATACCTACCCCTGTTAGGTCGGGGGTGAGGTTTCGCTTCATACCTCAATCTCGTGTTCGATCTCCGGTGTGGATGTTCCGACACGGCGAATCAGGTCGAAGATCACCTGCGCCACGCCGATCACCGCCAACAGCGAGATCACCGTCATCTCCGACAGCCCGTGATCGCCAATCTGCCCACCAAACAGCCCGATCGCCAGCACGACCACTGCCCCGCCGATCCGCAGCCAAAATTCAGGACGACCGCGTCGTTCGCCTTCGTCCTTGACCGTGTAGCGCTCGATCACGCCGATTGCGACCAGCGCCAGCGCCACCGTCCCGCTGATCAGCAGGCGGTAGTTATCCGGCAGCCCATGATCGCCGTGAACAGTGACGACCTTATAGACGCCGACCGCCAGCGCGACCAGCGCCAGTTGCAGCGGCAGATGCGTGTACAGCCAGATTTGCGCGCCGTGTGCCCAGTTGACCGCCCGCTCGGCGACGTTCTCGAAATAGACCCACCACAGGCTGCCGACAAGGATCAAGCCGAGCAGCGCGACGATCACGCGGTTGAACTCGATCTCGTGCCCGCTGAACCCGCCGATCACTTTGATGAACGATTCGCCAAAGACGATGATCGTGAACAAACCCAAGCGCTCCGGCAGATGATGCGGACTCGGCGGAAGCTGCTTTTGCAGTTTGACCGACGCCGGCGAGAGCGGCGTCCAGAAGTCAATCAGCAAGCCGACGCCCCACAAGACGAAACGCAGCGGCGGCGGCACGAATGCCGAGATCAGCCAGATCAGCGCGGCGACGGTGAAGCCAGTCGCGTAGCGCCGTGCCAGCGGTCGCGCAACTTCGACGTAGTGCGCCGCCCGTAAGTAGAGCAGCACGAGGATGCCCCGCGCAGCCGCGTAGGCGACCGCGAAACCCGCCGAGGTTTCGCCCAAGCCGTCGAAGACGTGGATCGCCAGCGCCGAGACGACGAAGATTTGCACGAAAACCAACAGCCGGTGCGGAAGATCGTCGGCGACGAAGCGGTTGGCGTAGAAGGTCGTGCCCATCCACACCCACCAGATCGGGATAAACAGGACGACGAAGCCGAGGAAGCCCTCGATCGACACGTCCTCGCTCAATTTGTTGCCAAGCTGAACAACAGTCGCCACGTAGACCAGATCGTAGAACAGTTCCAGCCACGAGACTTTACGATGTGCATCGGTATTCAGGTGGGGGACACCGCTTGGTAGAGCCGTACTTGCTGCCATGCTGCCTCCAGATGAAGGGATGAAATTGGGTTGTGCTGTGCTACCGGAGTTTACAATGCTTTAACGCTTCGCGCCGGGGGCAATTTAGCGCGAAGCAGTATTCATAGTGACCTTGTAGGGGCTTAGCGCGCTAAGCCCTACTTTGCGTCTTTCGTTCTTACTTTGCGCCTTTGCGTTGAATCTTTGGTCTAATGCCGATTTTTGCGGATCACGTCCAGAATCTCGGCGCCGTAGACGTCGCGCCGCCAAGGTCCAAATCCCGGCACGCCGTCCAACTCATTGAGGCTGTCCGGCGCGCGCTCGGCGAGCGTCCAGAGCGCAGTCTTGGAGATGATCACGTCCGACTCGACCCCGCGATCCTGCGCGCGCAGCTTGCGCCACTCGCGCAGCGCCGCGTAACGCTCGACCACGACCGGATCGGCGGGGGGTTCCGGCGTGGGCGGCGATGGCAGCGGTGCCCGCTGCCCAGCGCTGACGGCGTCGAGCACCTCGCGCCCGTAGCGCCGCACCTGTCCTGCCGAGAAACCGTTGACGGCGCGTAATTCGGCGGCGCTGGTCGGCGTATCGCGCGTGATGGCGATCAACACTTTGTCAGTCATGATCTTGAACGGTGGCACGTCGCGCGCCTCGGCAAGCTGCTCGCGCAGCAGGTACAACTCGCGCACGATCGCTGCCTGCCGCCGGGTCAGGTGATTGGGCACGCAGAGCCGCCAGTAGCCCTCCGGATCGAAGTTCTCGCGTCGCGCCGGGGGTGTCCGCAGCACGTCGAGAAAGGCTTCGTGCGCTTCCTCGACGCGGTGCAGACGTTCCAGTTCCGCCTTGAAGTGATCGCGCAGCGCGGGCAAGAAGTGGGTGTCCATCTGCGCGTAGAGCAGACTTTCCGGCGGCAGCGGACGCTGTCCCCAGTCGTCGCGCTGATGGCTCTTGTCAACGGCTAAGCCGACCAGATCGTTGAGCAGACTCCCCAACCCGATCTGCTTATAGCCGCAGACCCGCGCCGCGATCATGGTGTCGAACAGGTTGTGGAAGTCGAAGTCGAAATCGCGCTTCAGGCACATCAGGTCGTATTCAGCCGCGTGAAACACGATCTCGACCTGTGGGCTGGCGAGCAGGGGCGCGAGTGGCTGCAGTTCCTCCACCTCAAGCGGGTCGATGATGTAATCTGCTGAGCGGGTCGAAAGCTGAATCAAGCAGACCTGTTCGCGGTAGGCGTACAAGCTGTTCGAACTCGGTATCGACCGCGAGCAGGGTTTCCCCGGCGAGGTTCTCGACCAACCGTTGCAGCTTGTCGTCGGTATCGATGAAGGTGGGTCGGGGTAGAGTCTCCCTTATAGCCACTTCCGCCGACGAAAATAAATCAGCATTACAGCAGCGGTCACAAGCATAAATCCATTGACTATCCAGAACGATTGGGGGTGATCCGCAAAGGGCAACCCTGCGATGTTCATGCCGTAGACGCTCGAAATGAAAGTCAGCGGCAGCATGATCACCGAAAAAACCGTTAAAATTCGCATCACCCCGTTGAGGCGATGACTCAGCAGCGTATCCGCCGTGTCGGAAAGCCCGGCGATGATCTCGGCATCCTCGTCGATGATGTCGCGCGCGCGATACAGGTGGTCCACGATGTCGCCGAAATATTCGTCGAGGTCCTCGTGAATGATCTTGCGGTCGACGCGCTCCAAGTTTTCGAGGATCGGCACCTGCTGGCGGATGATCCGCCGCAGCGCGATGATGTCGCGGCGCAGCAGGGCGATGTCACGGATGATTTGGCGATCGTCTTTGGTGAAGATCGCGTCCTCGATCACGCTGGATGTTGCCGTCCACCCGCCGCAAAATCGGAAACAGGTAATCAAACAGGTGGTCGAGCATGACGTAAAAGGCGTGGCTCGCGCCGCCGCCCAGCAGTTTGTGGCGCTCTTCCTCATTCTTGCACGAGTTCGAACAAGCGCTCCAACGGCTTCAATACGCCGTCGTGAACCGTGACGACGTAACCGCGTCCGACGAAGAAATCGACCTCGCTAGCGCGCGTCAAGCGGCTCACCGCATCCCACAGCGGAAAGAGCAGCACCACGAACAGATAATCCGGGTCATCGTCGATCTTGGGGCGCTCAATCGGGCTGAGCACGTCTTCAAGATTCAACGGATGGATGTAAGGATAAATCCGCCGCAGTGCCTCGACGTCGGCGGCGGTCGGGCGCTCTATGTTGATCCATGTCGTGCGGTCACCGGTTAGCTGCTGAAAAGTCATAGCGTTTATTATTGCGCCTGAAGGGTTGCCCTGACAAGTCGAAATACGTGTTCAAGCGCCGCCGGCTTCAACCTTACAGCCACTCAGCCAAGTGCGAAAGGTAAACTGCTTCTTTTTTGACAGCCACACACCCTTTGTGATACATTTTACAAAGATCAATATTTGCTCAAAAAAGACTTGGTAATATGCTCTCCAAAAGCCCCGTTGTGTGCTATACTCGCGCGCATCTCATCGGCTTTTCGCCCTGAGCAATTTCAGGAGGAATACGTTTCGATGGCTACCAGCATAACCGCCGGTGAAACCAAAGCCAAAGTCCCTGCTAAGGGCAAAGCGGCAGCCGAGGTACAAGCCAATGTGCCTAGCCGCCGTGAGTTCTTGTACTACATCTGGGGTGCGTCGATGGCGCTTCTGCTTGGCGAAGCAACCGCCGGGTTGATCTGGTTCGCCCTGCCGCGCTTCAAGGAAGGCACGTTCGGCGGCGTCTTCACTTACCCGCCGGATAAGCTGCCCCAAAGGATTCGAGCGCCCGTCAACGTCCCTGAGGTCGCTTCTGGGTATCGTACCCGGATGCCGGTTTGATCGTGCTCTACGGTGTCTGCACCCACTTGGGCTGTCTGCCGAAGTGGAACGAGACCAACTTCCGGTTTGAATGCCCCTGTCACGGCTCGAAGTACCAGCTTGACGGGCACTACATCGAAGGTCCCGCCCCGCGCAGCCTCGACCGTTTCAAGACGACGATCACGTTTGAAGATGGTACAACCGCTGTCCAAGACAGCGCCGGGGATGCCATCCCGGTTGACGGACGTGGCAAGATCGTCAAAGTTGAAATTGATACCGGCGACCGCATCAAGCGCCCCGGTCGCGTCTAACAGCAGAAGGAGAATGAGGTAATGTCGGTACTCCCATTTCCGTCATTTCTCGATGACGTCAAGGAAAAGGGGCTGAGGCGAGCCGTCTTTGAAGGCATCAACGAGGTCGTCGAACGGGCAACTGCCGGGCTAAACGTGCAGGACATCCGCGAAGCACTGCGCGGTGAGCCTGCCAGCCGCAAGCCAAACCCTCGCTTGCAACCGCACGCGGATGGCTTCTGGCTGCACATGCGCCCCAGCTACTTCCACAAATCAGTCACCGGGCTGTATCCCACCTTCCGGTTAGGCTGGTTATCCACTTATTTCGTCTTCTTTGAGACCATTACCGGCATTCTCCTGATGGTTTGGTACACGCCGTCGCCGGATGTCGCCTACGGGAACATGCTCAGCATGTTGAGCATGGTGCCGCTCGGTCAGTTCGTCCGCGACCTGCACCGTTTGGGCGCGGAAGCGATGGTGTTGATCGTCTTCCTGCACATGCTCAGGACGTTTTTCACCGGCAGTTACAAGAAACCACGCGAATTTACGTGGTTCTCCGGCGTCCTGCTGCTGATCTTTACCGCCTTCCTCAGCTTTAGCGGCTACCTGCTCCCGTGGGATCAGTTAGCGCTCTGGGCGGTGACGATTGGCGCGTCGATGGTCGAAGCCGCGCCGCCGGAAATCGTCGGCACGAACTTGAACCTGCTGCTGCGCGGTGGTCCCGACATCGGCGCGAACGGTCTGCTGCGGTTCTACCTGCTGCACGTCCTTGCCGTGCCGGCGCTGCTGTTCATCTTCCTCGGCGTTCACTACTATAAGGTGATCATTCACGCGCACAGCCTGCCGCCGCGCGAGGAGAACATCGGCGAAGACACCGCCAAGCGCGTGCCGCTCGACAAGCGCGTCTACTTCACGCCGGACATCCTCACCAGCGAAATCATGTGGATCGCGGTCACGACGTTGATCCTCGTCGTGCTGGTGACGTGGTTCTACCACGCGCCGCTCGAAAATCATGCCGACCCGCAGGTGACGCCGCTCGGCACGACCGCGCCGTGGTATTTCTTGTGGATTCAAGGCGCGCTGAAACTGGGCGATAAAGTCCTCTGGGGCATCATCTTCCCGACGATTGTGATCGCTTTCTTGGTCGGCAATGCCCTACCTCGACGTCAGCAAGACCCGACGTTGGGCGCACCGTCGAGTCGCCTTCTCGGTGGCGCTGCTGTTGTTGTCGGCGCTCGTCATGTTTAGTTACATGGGCTTGCCCGAATTCGGCGTGATCAACAGCGCCGACCTGACCATCTTGCACGACCTGCTCCAAGCAGCCAGCCCATAACCACATGGGACACTTACTCCCCATACCGTATGATCAACTGGTGCCGGGCATGTACACGACCGCAAGAGTACGCGGCAGAACCGGATCAAGCCGCCGCCGCCGTCACCGCGTTCAACAGCGAAATCGACTAGCGGACAATACGGCGTCGAGGGCGGCTCTACAGCTGATCAGACTTCATGAACGTCGCGCCGCAGTCGCTGACGATCTCGACGATGAACTTCACCACCGTCCCAGCGGACGCGCCGCAGTTGCAAGCCGGTCTCGAAGAATTCGAGAACCTCATGAAGACCAACGCCAACGAACTGCGCAATGGTTGGGGCGCGGTGATCATCACCGAACCTCAGAATAATCTCAAGCGTGTCGACGTGATCATCACGTGGGATGAGGTGAAGATCGAAAACGGACGTCCGGTCTGGACTCCTCCGGAAATTCGATCCCGGTGCTGGACGACAACGGCAATCCGATCCGCCGTGTGAACAGCCAGCACATGTTCATCCACCGTGATTCACAATATTTTGAAGCACCGGGGGCATAGTTAGCGTGAACTTACAACGACTGCTCGTAAACGTATCGAACACCGTATCATCATTGGTACGGTCGCCTTTCTCGCCACCCTCGCGCTGGTGGGCTGGATCGCCATCAACGAAGGCGGGCGTATGACCGCCTTCGACAACCAGTTTACCGCCCGCTCGATCGAGCGCGGCGCGACGCTGTTCATTAGCAACTGCTCGCCCTGTCACGGGACGGACGGCGCGGCACGGTCGGCACGCGCTCCGGCGCTGAATTCGCCGCTGCTGTTCGGTCATGACTTCCTCGCGGACATCCACAAGGAGCGCAACGCCTTGCATGCCGAGATTCGACCTGTCGACCACGACCGACGCCCGCAAGCAGGAGATCAACGCGCGCTTAGCCGAACTCGACACCGAGGAAACCAGCCGCAAACAGCGAATGCAGCCCGCGATTGACAAGGGCTACAACCCCGACGAGTTCAACCGTCTGGTCAACTTGGGCTGGAGCAGCAGCTTGCACAATTTCATCTTCACGACGCTGGTCGGCGGTCGCCCGGTGAGTTCCAGCTACTGGCCCGCAGCCGATGGCGGCGTGGTCACAGCGGGCGAACGGTCCGCTGCGTGACGACCAACTCGAAGACCTGACCGCCTTCATCCTCAACTGGGATAAGGGCGATAACTGGACGATTGACGACCTCAACGCGGTCAACCAGTTCCCGAAGGTGCCGGATGACCCGGCATCGTCGCCCAGATGCAGGCAGCAGATCGACCTGCTCCAGCAGTCCGGCGGCGTGCTGCCCGAATACGTCGGCACTCGATACCGCACCTGCCGACATCATGAAGGGGCTGGAAGGCGTCACCGGCGATCCGCAGCGCGGTCAGCAGCTTTACATGGGTCAAGGCACGCCGCAGCTCCCCTGCTCCGGCTGTCACCTGAACGCCTCCGTCGCGCCGCCGATGGAAGGCACGTGGACGCGCGTCCAGAATGACCGCCTCCAGCAGCCGCAGTTCTCCGGCTACACCGGCGAAGAATATATCGCCGACAGCATCATCCATCCATCAGATTACGTCGTCCCGACCTACACCGACAACGTGATGCCGAAGAACTTCGGTGACCTCCTGACCTATCAAGACCTTGCGGACTTGATCGCCTACCTCAAGACGCAGGATCAGAGTTAACCTCTGCGCTATACTAAGCAGGGAGACTGAAGTCAGTCTCCCTGCTTTCACGCTCATCAAGGAGACCCGGGAATGAACAACTGGCGAGGCGCGCTGCTCTTAGGGGTTATTTTGCTGCTGTTGGTCGTGCCCGTCTACGCGCAGGAGACTACCCCGGCAGTCGAGCCGACACCCGCCGCCGCGACCAATACTGAGGCGCAGCCGCTGGCTGGCGTCGCTGAGGAAAGCGGCACCGAAACCGCCACCGGGCTGCCGGTTCTCATGCTGATCGTTGGCATTTGCGCGATTGGCGCAGTCGGCGGAGTCACGCTGCTGCGCGAGAACTACAAATCACCGCAAGCGGAATGAATTACCTCACCGCAAATCTTACGAGTTGGGGCGTTTAAGGCAACCGAAGGTTGCAGACGCCCCTACGTGATCTCCCTCCCCGTTTCGCTCCCACAGCATGAGTGCCGCATGAGAATGCCGTCTTAACCCGTGCCTATCCTCCCTCGCATTGGGTGACAACCCGCCCACTGCGTGGGTATAATCAGGCGGTTCCAGTTCGAAAAATGCTATAATCATCACCAGACACACGGGACTGGTCAGTCTCTTTGCTAGGTGAATAGATAGGAATGATGGCTCAAGCCGCTTGGGAAAAACCAATCGCCGCGCCGCAGTCGCTCGCACCTGTGAACAAAGGTCGCCTCAAATTTCTGATCGGCGGCGTGCTGATCCTCGCTGCCGTCGTCTATCTGATCGTTTCCGGCACGCTCACGGGCGCGCAATATTTCATGACGGTCGACGATCTCGTCAATAATCCCGCCTACGTCGGCAAAACCGTGCGCATCACTGGCGCGGTGATCGGCGACAGTATCGACTACGACACCAACACGCTGTTGATCAAGTTCACGGTCGCCAACGTCGATGACCAAGCCAGCGATCTGGGTCAAGCGCTGCACGAGGCGGTGGTCGACACCAGCGTGACTCGACTGCCGGTTCGCGTCGAAAACACGGTCAAACCCGACCTGCTGAAAGATGAGGCGCAAGCCATCATGACCGGCACACTCGGCAGCGATGGTGTGTTCCATGCGACCGAACTCTTGCTCAAATGCCCGTCGCGCTTCATCGAAAGCGGACCAGAGCAGGGACAGCTCGCCCCTGATCAAGAACAGCAGGTGCAGGTCGGCGCGGGTGCCTAGATTCGACTGGCTGAAACCGGCACGGTCGGGCTAAACTGTCATCAGGCGCTGTTGACGGCGCTCCGCCCGCTCCCGAAGACGCTCGCCTTGACACGTCATGGACGACGCTCTCGAAAACGGCGATCCGGTGTTACCGCGAGCAGATAATCACATGAACCTACGTCAATCCATTGTCTTTCGTCAGGGTGGGACACAATCCCACCCTTGCACTGAATCTCGTCATCTCCGCCGTTCCCGGTGGTGGATGGCGAGCCTGATCGTCTTCGCGCTGCTGCTGACCAGTTGCAGCGGACTGGCAGGCGAGCCGCAGATCGTCAGCACGATGCCGCCGGCAACCGCCACGCCCGCCTTAACCCCGCCGACCGAGCTGCCCGACATCGCGCTGGGCGCGCAGGTCTTCGCCACCAACTGCACCCGCTGTCACGGCACGTCGGGCAAAGGCGACGGCGAACTCGTCCAGAGCGGACAAGTCCCCTCACCCGGCGACTTCACCAACCCGGCGACCTCTGGCGCGCAGCCCCCGCTCGGCTACTACAGCATCATCACCAACGGCAACCTCGACAAGTTGATGCCGCCGTGGGCGGATACGCTCAGCCAGCAGGAGCGCTGGTCGGTCGCCTTGTACACCTACACGCTGTCGATCCCGCCCGACCAAGTCGCGCGCGGGCGCGATCTGTTCAATGCCGACTGCGTCGACTGCGACGTCAGCGCGCTGACCAGCCTCGACGCGACCGCCAACCTCAGCCAAGACAAGTTGATCGCCGCCGTCGGTGATCTGCCCGGTTTCGCCGCACTCGGCGACACCGAGCGCGCCGACGCCGCCGCTTATATCCGGTCGCTGGCGCTCGCCAATGCCGACGCCATCGGCAGTGCCGCCCCCGCGACCGCCGAGCCGTCGAGCACCGCCGACGCGACCGTCGAAGTCACCACGACCGGGACGATCAGCGGGCAGGTGACCAATGGCCCCGCCGACAGCCGCGTCCCCGCCGACCTGCCGCTGACGCTGTTCATCTTCGACGCCGACTTCAACCAGCAGCAGCTCACGACCAGCGCCGACGCGACCGGCGCTTACACCTTCGACGACGTACCGCTCGACACCAGCTATCAATACGTCGTCACCACCAATTACCGTGACCGCGTCTTCGCCAGCGACATCCTCAGCGGCGACGCGCTGAAGACCGACATCGCCAGCGGGTCGCTCGCCCTGCCGCTGACGATTTACGAACTGACCGAAGACGCCGACGTGATCCAGCTTGCCGGGCTGGTGACGCAGGTCAGCGTCAGCAGCGGCAGCCTAGAGATCGCACAGGTCTACAACTTCACCAACACGTCCGACCGCGCCTACACCACCAGCCAAACGACCGACGACGGGCGCGCGATCTCGCTGGCGATCACGCTGCCCCCCGGCGCGGTGATCGCGGGTTTCCCCAGCGATCAAAACCGCTACGTCGTCGACGCCCCAAACGCGACCTTCTACGATACTGTGCCGGTGCTGCCCGGCGAGCAGCACATCATTCAGGTGATCTACCTGATCCAGTACGATCAGGGCGCGATCATCGAGCAGCCGATCAACTATGCGATCAGCGCGCCGGTGCGGCTGCTGCTCACGCCGCAGAACATCGGCGTCACCAGCGATCAGCTTCAGCCGATGGGCGCGCAAACGCTCGGCAGCACCCAGTACGAGAGCTACGGCGCGCAGCTATCGCTGCCGCTGGGATCGGTTTTGCGCTACGAACTGAGCGGCGTTGGCGACGCGAACCCGGCGCAGCCGGCGTCAGTTCCAACAGCCTCCCGCTGCTGATCGGCGGCGCGGTCGTGATCGTGCTGCTGATCGGCGGTGGCGTGTACCTGATCGCGCGCCGGAATCGCGCCGGCGATGAACAGGTCAAGCAGATCCTGATCCGCCAGATTGCCGAACTCGACGCCGAGCACGAAGCGGGCAAGATCGACGACGAGAGCTATGAACACAGCGCGCCGCGCTCAAAGCCCGCCTTGCTTCCCTGCTGGAGCGCGAACAATAGACCCACTCGTAGGGGCGAAGAGAAAAGATGGAGAGGAGAGGGGCCAATTCGGGGAGGGGGGGGGGGGGGGGGGGGGGGGGTCAGCGTAGGGCTTTTTAACACTCCATGTCTCGCCCCTGCACCAACGGAATCCAGCGTGTTTTCAGGACATCTCTCCGTAGATGGGATGACCTTCGACGCCAGTTATGCTATACAATGGTCGGGTCGCCTTTGTCTTTGGCTCAATCCCGAAACTGTACGCTGTAGGGGCGAGGCATGCCTCGCCCTTCCACTATCGCCGCAGTTTTCACAAGTATGCGACGGAGCCTACTTAAACCCGGTACTTATGGATACGATGATTGAAGTCCAAAATCTCGTCAAAGCCTACGGGCTGCTGCCCGTCCTGCGTAAGCTCAACTTGAGCGTCGAGCGCGGGCAGTTCGTCGCCCTGCTGGGACCCAACGGCAGCGGCAAATCGACGCTGCTGCGCTTGCTCGCCGGGTTGATCAAGCCGACCGCCGGGACGATCACCATCGGCGGCTGGGAACTCCCGCGTGAGACCGCCGCCGTCCGCGCCCAGATCGGCATGGTCAGCCACAAGCCGCTGCTCTACGAAAACTTGACCGCCCGCGAGAACCTGCTCTTTTTCTGCCGCATCTACAACCTCGACGATCACGACGGGCGCATCAAGCGCAGTCTGGATCGCGTCGGCTTGGCGAAGCGCGGCGAAGACCTCGTGCGCACCTATTCGCGCGGGATGCTCCAGCGCTTGACCATCGCCCGCGCGCTGCTCCACGACCCGCACGTGCTGCTGTTTGACGAACCGTACACCGGGCTGGACGTGGACGCCGCCGCGACGCTCGACGCGCTCGTCCGCGAAGCCCACGCCGAAGGACACACCCTGATTATGACGACCCACGAACTCGACCACGTCGGGACGCTCGCCGAGCGCGCGGTGATCATCTCGCGCGGCGTGATCGCCTACGACGCGCCGATGACACCCGACATCGCCCGCATCTACGTCGACGTCACCGGGACGGTGAACGCCAGATGAAGACACCTTTCCTCCAAGTCGTCCTCTCGATCATCCGCAAGGACTTTCAAGCCGAATTCCGCAGCCGGAGCTGATCGGCTCAATGGGCTTGTTCGCGCTGCTGAGCGTGCTGGTCTTCAGCTTCGCCCTCGAACTCGACCGCGTCGCCCGCACCGAGGCGATCAGCGGCGTGCTCTGGGTGACGATTGTCTTCGCCAGCATCATCGGCTTGAACCGCAGCATGGCGATGGAGCGCGACAACGGCAACCTCGACGCCCTGCTGATCGCGCCGATCCACCGCGCGGCGATCTTCTGCGGCAAGCTGTTCGGCAACTTCATCTTCACGCTGGTGATCGGCTTGCTGCTCGTGCCGCTGATGACCATCCTCTACAACGTCTCGCTGTTCGACGGCTGGCTGATCGTTGTGCTGATCATGGGGACGCTTGGCTTCACGACCATCGGCACGCTGCTGGCAGCGATGACCGTCCAAACCCGCGCCCGCGAAGCGCTGCTGCCGATTGTGATGCTGCCGGTCGTGCTGCCGCTGCTGCTCTCGGCGGTCAAGGCGTCGACCAGCACGCTCAACGCCGACCCGCAAGCCGACTGGATCACGTGGGTGCAGATCGTCTTCGTGCTCGACGTGATCTACCTGACGCTCTGCGTGCTGCTGTTCGAATACGTGATCGAGGAATAGAAGCCAGATTTAACGATCAGCAAGATTAGCCGCTCAGCTAAAGAGAAACAACAGAACCGTGTTGGCACTTACCCTTAACCGGACAAGGCCCTCTTGAAGTCGGGCAGGGGCGGGGTCGAATCAACGCGTTAGACACGCTCATTGACGCCGAATCGCTTAGCTGAAGCTGACCGCTGATGGCTGAAGGCTTTTTGCCCTATAGCTTTATTGAATTTCGACGCAGATATGCTAAGATTTTGCCATCCTTACGTCACAGAATAGGAGCAGTCGAATGAGTGCAGTTCACTCGATGCCCTCAA
Source organism: uncultured Chloroflexia bacterium (assembly GCA_963727545.1). GTDB lineage: Bacteria > Chloroflexota > Anaerolineae > Aggregatilineales > Phototrophicaceae > Flexifilum. The sequence continues at coordinate 227,657 of CAVSGS010000016.1, read as the reverse complement.
CTGCGCCGACCGCCGCCCAAACCCCGGCGCGCACGCGCATTTTGACCGTGCTGACCGTGATTACCCTAATTTCGATCCTGTTGGGGTTGTATCTGGCGCTGTTTGCCATCGGCGAAGACACGACTCAGGGCAACGTTCAGCGAATTTTCTACCTCCACGTCTCCGCTTTCGCGGGCGCGTTCGTCGCCTTCGGCGTGACCGTCGTCGCCGGGATCGCCTACATTCGCACCCGCAGCGTCAAATGGGACACGCTGGCAATCGCCGGCGTCGAGGTCGGCTTAGTGCTGGGGTTGATGAACCTCGTCACCGGCGCGACGTGGGCGCGCCCGATCTGGAATACGTGGTGGACGTGGGATCCGCGCCTGACTTCCGACGCGATCATGTGCCTGACCTACTTCGCCTACCTGATGCTGCGTCAGGGTATCGAGAACGTCGACACCCGCCGCCGGTTCGCCTCGGTCTACGGCATTCTCGCTTTCTCGACAGCGGTCATCACGCTGATGATCACCCGCATCCGCCCCGACACCATCCACCCGACCGTGATCGGACCCAGCCCCGCCAACGCGCAGGGCGGTTTCAGCCTCGACCTGAACATGGGCACGGTGCTCAGCTATAACATGGTCGTCTGGAGCGTGCTCGTCCCGTGGGTGCTGATCTGGTGGCGCGTCCGGCTTGAGAATCTGCCCAGCGCATCCAAGCGCGCCGCTTAGAGGCAATGGAGAGCTAAATCATGCCGACACACACCCGATACGACCGCTTATTTGTTCCTTGCGCTGGCGCTGTTCTTCGGCATCCTGCTGCTGTTCGTCGGCACATTGGTGCTCCGCGTCCGCAATCTCCACAAAGACGACCAACTGCTCGACCAACTAGCGGACGATTAAGGCTTACGTAGAGCACTGCGCTCCGTGCGTATGAGGCATGGCGCGACGACAAGCCTGTGACTAGCAGGCTTGTTGTCTGCTTAGGATGTGTCTGAGAGCCATTAGCGGATTCCGGATTTGTTTCTATTCACTCGAGGAGGTACAGATTAACGTCACTGCTCGCCATCATGACGTGGCTCCCCAAGCAAGTTACAATTATCATAAATGGCGTGATTTTCTTGGGAGGCACTGTGAATCCACTCGCTCTCATCACTGGCGCTTCCAGCGGCATCGGTGAAGCCTACGCTCGTATCCTCGCCTATCGACACTATGATTTGATTATTGTTGCCCGTCGTGTTGACCGCCTACAAGCGCTCAAAGCCGAACTGGAAGCCGAGCACGGTATTCAGGTTGAAGTACTGCCTGCTGATTTGACCTGTGATCGTGATATTGCACGCGTGGAACAGCACATCTGCGCTGCCGAAAATCTAACCCTACTCATCAACAATGCCGGTTTCGACCATTTGGGTGATTTTGTCGAAGTGCCGCTGGAAAAACATCTAGGAATGCTCAAAGTCCACTTGGAAGCGACTATTCGCTTATGCCACGCTGCGTTACCAGCGATGCGCCAGCGGCGGGGTGGCAGCATCATCAATGTCGCCTCTTTAGGCGGGTTAGGTCCTTTGCCTCAAAATACACTTTATTGTGCGACCAAGGCGGGATTGATCATGTTCACGAGAATTCTGGCAGGTGAAGAACAGCCGTATAACATCGCTGTCCAAGTCCTATGTCCCGGTTATACCTATACTGAAATTTTCGATACGGTCGGGTTTACAGGGATGCGGATAGATCGTATTCCCCGCTTTCTCTGGATGTCAGCAGAAGCGGTGGTGATGGAATCGCTCACCCGGTTGCGTCCGGGCAAAGCAATGGTGATACCCGGCTTGATCAACCGGATACTTTACGTAGGAATAATACTCAATCCAATCGGCGACCGCATGAATCATAAACTATGGACATGGCTATATTCAAATCAGAAACAGCGTTAAGAAAGCGCCCCTGTTCTTCCAGCTTGATCCGCTCTAGAGACTTGGGCGAGTGTCATAGTGGGCAGGGCGCTTGCTTCGCAAGCCTGAAGCCTGCCCCTACAAACAACCTTATTCTGTCCTTCAATCCTTTTTCATAACCCACGGATGCATCCCGAACAGCCGCATGATCTTCCCGGAATCAGCTTACGCCGGAGCGCGGTCGGCGCTTCCCTGATGCTGATCACCTGATAGCCGAAGCGGGCATAGTAATCCCTCATCGTATTCACGCACAGCAGATACAGCGGACGCTCGGCGCGCCTTCCAGCCCCGCGATCAACTGCGCGGCGATCCCCTGACCCCGGTATTCGGGCAGCACAAACAGCGTCCCCAATTCTTGGCAGCCTTCAGATGCTTGATCTGCCCGACGCCGACAACCTGCCCATCGACCTCGGCGACCAGCGCGTGCTCAAAATGCAGACGGGTCGTCGGGTCGAGCCGCGCGGCTCGCACCATGCGGCGGATCGCTTCATATTCGGTTTCGTCAGGCGGGCGAATAGTGATCATCTTGCGGCAATCCTCACGCTGATTATACTTGCCCTATGGTGAAACGACTCGGCTTGATCTTAGTAGTGATCTTGGCAGCGTGCCAGCAGGCTCCGGCGGCGAATCCCGGCGCCGACGGCGCTCGCCTTCCCGACGATGACGCCGGGGCGCGTGATCGATGCGCCGCTCCAGCCGATCTCCGGCGGCGCGCTCGCCGGCGGCTTGTCCAACCCGGCGACCGCCATCGCGCTCGCCAACCGCCCGACGCCGACCCCCGATTACGCCGCCTGCCCGACGCCCGACGACGCGCTGACGTTGGACGGCGCTGCTCCCGGCAGCGCCCGCCTGATGGATGACGCAATCGCCGCATTCCTCAGCGACGGGGGCACTGTCGCCAATCTCGAAACCGGGCTGCGCGACCAATGGAACGTGCTCGGCGGGCAGGCGCGGTGCGCGGCGACGTCGACCTCACCGGCGAAGGCACACCCGAAGTGATCGTCACCTACACCACGCCCGACGAGGGCGGCGTCCTCTTGATCGACGGCTGCATCGACGGGCGCTACCTCACCCGCTACCAAGCCGCGCTCGGCGGCGCAACGCCGCAGTTGCTCAACGTCGGCGACATGAATTTCAACCAGATTCCTGAGGTGCTGTTCACCAGCCAAGATTGCACCCGCGCTAGCTGCAGCTTCCGCACCCAGATCGTGACGTGGGATCCCGACGCGGGCGCTTTGTCAACCTGCTCGGCGGGGCGATCACCAGCGACCAAGCGCCGACGCTTGAGGACATCGACCACGATCAGGTCAGCGAACTCGTCGTCCGCTTCGACCAGTCGGGCGACGCCCAAACCGGACCGCTCCGCACGGGCTACACCGTCTACGATTGGAACGGCGTCAACTACGTCCAGTCGGTCACGCAGTTGAACCCGCCCGCTTCCGCATTCAGGTTGTACAGGAGGCGGACGCCGCGTTCGCGGCGGAAAACACCGACGAGGCAGTGTCACTCTACAACCTCGCGCTCGACCCGGCGCTGGAGAATTGGTACAACGACGACGCGCAAACGCTGCAAGCCTACGCGCTCTATCGGCGGCCGCTGGCTTATGCCTATGGTGGGGATGATCGCGCTTTGCCGACGCAGCAGACCATCCAGTCGACTTACGCCGACACCGCCGCCGCGCCGCCTTACGCGCAAATGGCGCTCGAATTCTGGAATGCCTTCCAGATCACCAACGATCTGCCACAGCGCCTGTCTGAAAGCGCAGGATGTGATTCTCGCGCGCCCGGAGGCGCTCACCCTGCTCAATCGTTATGGCAGCCGCAGCCCCACCTATACCGCCGCCGATCTCTGTCCGTTCTAAGGAGCGGGTTCGCTCCGGCGCCGGTCCGGTCGACTGCCGGATGATCAACTCGGTCGGCAGGATGACGTGCGGCTCCGGGATCGGCTCACCATTCAGGCGCCTGAGCAGCAGTTCAACCGCTGTTTTGCCTAAACCATACATCGGTTGGCGCACGGTCGTCAGCCCCACCGACCCCGCCATCCGGTCATAGTTGAAGCCGATAAGGACAAGACGCGACAGATCACCAATTCCGCGTTAACGTGCTGTGTTGACAATCCCGAACGCCAAAACGTCGTCGGAGGCAACCACCGCGGTCGGGCGCGGCTCAAAATCTAAAATCTGCTACGGCGCTTCCAAGCCACGCTTGTAGGTCCAGTCGCCTTCCCGAATCAGCGCCGGATCGACCGGAATGCCAGCGGCGGCAAGCCCATCACGATAACCCTCTAAGCGCTGCTGCGCGCTAATGTCTTGCAGCCGCCCGGTGACAAAGCCGATCCGCCGGTGTCCGAGCGCGACTCAGATGCTCGATGATGCCGACGAGCGCCGCTGGATTGTTCACCTGAACGGTGAGCTGCCCTTCAACGTTCGCTTTTTTCTGGCGAATGGATCTGTACGACTTCCCGCCCATGCAAACGACACTGCTCTATCACGTGCATGGTACCGGTACGGCACCGCCGCGATCACGCCATCGCAGCCGTGCGCGCCGAAGAGTTGATCGAGATCGTCGGAGCGCGTCGAATTTTGGATGCTAATCATCAGCGAGGCTCGATGCTGGTTGCTTGGATCGGCAATCCCGCGAAAGACTTCGCCCAGATAACTTTGAGATAAGACGCCCGGTATCGCGACACCTATCGTAGTCATAGCTTGTTTCCGCTAAAGCCGCCGCTCGTCCCCTTTTGTTCTGGTCGAAACGCTCGACAGTCCGGCGAGGATGCAGCCACTCGCAAACAGGTTGGCACACGCCCGGTTGATTCGCGGTTCACCTATTCTCTCTCCAACCGAACTTACACTAACACCACCCACGCCAACGAAACCCTGAGTATCTGTGGAGCGTCGTTGATCGAAATGTGCCTAGCTAATAACGCATCTAGCCCTGAAATATTAAGTGTGAATTGATTTAATCGTAGTGTGATTTGCCGCAATTCATCATAAATAGATCCTTAACTCCGTAAAAACTGCCGATCCGCGCTGGTGGGAAAGCCGGATAAACTGGGTACAATAGACGCTTAAAGTTCGACACGCTGCCAATGTCGCCCTTGAGCGCATTTCTCAGCTTTGCTTCAGGATGGATACGCGGTTGTCGGCGCGATCCCTCCGTTTTTTTGTGCCCGCTAGCTGATTTCGAGGAAACTTATGTCAGATCTGCTTACTTATTTTCAGAGCCAACAGCAAACATGGTCGATTTGTTGACGACCTTGATCAATTTCGAGACGTTAACGCGCGAGCAAGCGGACGTCGATAAAATGGGCGAGTTCATGGAGAGCCAGTTCCGCTAACTCGGCGCGTCGTCGGTGAAGCGCATCCCCCAGACCGAAGTCGGCGATTTCCTGCTGGCGAAGTGGAACGAAAACGCGCCGGGCACACCGATCATGTTCCTGATCCACATCGACACGGTTTGGCCCCTCGGCACGCTGGCGGAGCGCCCGCCGGCCGTCAAAGAAGACGGCCAGCTCCACGGCCCCGGCGCGATCGACATGAAGGGCGGCATCACCTTCGTGCTGTCGGCGCTGCGCGGGCTGAAGGATGCGGCGAAATGCCGAACCGCCCGATCTGGGTCTTGATGACGAGCGACGAGGAAGTCGGCAGTCTCTATTCGCACGACCCGATCGAAGCCGCGCCAAACAAGCGGGCTGGTGCTGGTGATGGAACCCGCCACCCAGGACGAATCGCTGAAGACGTGGCGTAAGGGGATTGCGACCTACCGCCTCGACATCGAAGGGCTGCCCTCGCACGCCGGCAACGCGCCCGAAAAGGGCATCAACGCCATCACCGATTTCGCCCAGCAGGTGCTCAAGCTGAACCAACTCAACGACTATCAACGCGGCACGTCGGTGTCGGTGACGATGGTCGAGGGCGGCAGCGCCACCAACGTGATTCCGGCGCACGTCACCGCCTTCGTCGACACCCGCTCGCTGACGATGCAGGCGTGGGAAGAAACCTACGACACCTTCATGAGCCTCGAACCGTTCGTCCCCGGCGCGAAGCTCAAAGTCACCAAGATCAACGGGCATAAGCCGATGGAGCACGACGAGCAGATGGTGCGCACTTCGCGCAGTGCAAGCGCATCGGCGAAAGCTACGGCTTGACCATCACGCGAGGACGGCAGCGGCGGCGCGTCGGACGGCAACACCGTCGCCTCGCTGGGCATCTCGGTGCTGGACGGCTTGGGTCCGCAGGGCGACGGGCTGCACGCGCTGCACGAGCAGGTCGTCGTCGCCAGCCTGCCGCGCCGCGCGACTCTGCTCGCCGGCATGCTCAAAGACTGGAAATTCGAGTAGCCTTGCCACGTCGGGGAAAGGTGCGAAGCGCCCCGACCTGTTGATCACCGCCTCTCCCGGCGCTGCACCGCGCTCAAACGATCGACAGTTTGTGTTTATGGATAAGTGAGTTTGCGAAGGCTCGATTTTCTGGCACTCTAGGGCGGATCGCCCTATCCGCGTTCGCCGAGTCCTTTCTTAACTTACATTGATCGTGATCTGGAAGTTCTTTTGCGATCCATCTTTCAGGATCACCTCAAGCATGTACGTGGACGTCCCCGATGGGCACACTACTCGTGGCCGTGACCGACAACACCCTTCCCCTCAAAGTAAACGCTGTCGATGTTGTCTAAGTCCCAACGAATGGTCGTGCATTCACCGTATATAATCGAAGTTGAATTGGCGCGCAGGTTGGGTCCGATCATCCCCTGCGGAACCGGCGACGGCGTGAAGGTCGCGGTCGCTCGCGGGGTGGGGTCGCTACCGGGCGCGGTACGTGATCGATTGTCCGGCGATCAAGCGGTTCGGGTCGGCGATACAGTTGCCCGCCTGCAAATCTGCCGTTCGCATATTGAGCTTCAGCGCGATAGACGCCAGATTGTCGCTCACCTGAATTACGTACCCTACCTCCAATCGGTGCGCGGCGTGCAGGCCGTTTCCGGCGTCGGGGTGGCAGTGATGACGATCGGCTGCGGCTGACCACCACGCCGATGTTGGGCGCCGCGACTGGCGATCCAGCAGGTCGAGGGGCACGTTTTGAATCAGCGTGCTGTCATAGGGCGCGGGATCGGACGGCGCACCCGACCCCTGAAGACCATCCGCGCCGCCGAATGGAATCCCCGTTTTCATGCCCGGCTGAATGATTTTGACGACTCCTCCGCCGAGATCACGCCAACCTTCGAGGATCGCAAACGTCATCCGTTCGGTGTCCGGGTTAGCCGTGACATAGGCGGTCGACCTAGTGTCATGTCAGCGCCATTAATCGCATCGAGACCTGTGACCCTTCCGGTGACTGGATCATCACGGCGGACTCCGGCGCGTTGGAACACTCCAAACCCCCGATCTGGGTTTGCACCGTAACCCCACGCATATCCGGCGAGGGTCGTCGATGCTGGCATCGCCGAACAGCAAGAAGGTGACGTTTTGACCGGGCAAAGCGTCCGGCAGATTGGCCTGCGCCTTCAGGACGGCAATCCCCCAATGCTCGTGGCGCGGTTGAGGGGGGATGTTTGCAAGCGCTGATCGACAGCAGATCCACTTTGTCGCCGGACTGGACGAAATTAGCGTTGAAGTTCGGTCTAAAGTCGACCGCCACCAGTTTATTGCCATAGCAGGCTTGGTTACGCCCCAAATTGTCGCAGACGACACCGGCGGTGGTGACTGCCAAAGTCACCAGTTGGTCGCAGGTCAATCCAGCCGGGACAGTCGGAACTTGTTGAGCCGACGGACTGACGGCGCTTGACAGCGGCAGGTTTCGACTGCCCATCAGTAGGATGGACAATACGAGCAAAATCAGCCAGCGAGCTTTCATTGCACATCCTTTCCAAAAATCTGAGCTTTAACTATAGGTTGAGTGCAATGATGGGGCAACTCGTAGGCTAGGATGCGCCCAACCAGTTCGGGATCAAGTTGATTTTCTTTACCACTTCTCCCAGCGCACCACGTCGTCGAGTGAGTGGCGTCCGCCCTTGTTCGGCGTCCAGACGTCCGCCGGGTAGCCGAACGACAGCGCCACTATCGCGTGCTTATCCGCCGGGATGCCGAGCACCTCTTTCGCATCGTCCTCGCGGTGCATCGTGACGATGCACGAACCGACGCCCAATTCCCATGCGGCAAGCTGCAAGTATGACGACGCCTGTCCCAGATCGAAGCTTTTCCACTCGCCATGCGCATCGCCGACCAGCACAACCGCGAAGGCAGCTCCGGCGATGTGTCCGGCATAAGTTCCGGTCTTGGACAGTGCCTTAAGCCGCGCCCGCTCGCGAATGACGATGAACTCCCACGGCTGCGTATTCTTGCTGCTCTGCGAGCGCCGCCCGCGTCCAAAATCTGCCGGATTACGTCGTCCGGCACGGGCTGATCGTTGAACTGACGCACTGCATGCTTGCTGCGAATTGCCTTCAAAACATCCATGTTGGCTCACTCTCCACTAAATCTTCGATTGTGCGAGAGTTTACCCTAAGCGGCGACCGCCACATCACATCCATGTCGATCCGCCCTTAGCAGAGAACCGCTGTGCCGAGCGTGCTCGCGCTTTCGCCGCCTCGACCGCGCGATTCTTGGGCGGCGCGGTCGTCTCCAGCGCCTCAAGCAGCTTGGCGGTCGCAGCAGCGATCTCGCCGATGGCGGTCAGAAATGCCGCCTCGTTGGCTTTCGACGGCTTGTTGAACCCGCTGACCTTGCGGACGTACTGCAAAGCCGCCGCCCGAACCTCATCCTCGGTCGTCGGCGGTTCGAAATTGTAGAGCGTCTTGATATTCCGGCACATCGGTCATCCCTCACGCTGAATTTGTACTTTCACGGTTCGGCAGCACCGGCTTGATGTCCAAGACCGGCGTCCCGTCAATCGCCTCGATTGGACCCACCTTCAAGCGATCCCCGGCGATTTCGCGGCACCGTCACCGGATGCAGCCCGATCGGATCGGGCGATCCGGCGAGCGCGTCGAGAACACGCCCCACAGCTTCGGCGTCGGCTCCGAGCGCGGATGCACCTTCAGCGTGCTGCGATTCGCGTGATGCAGCCACGTGAACACGTACAGTTCGTCGCCGACCGCCATGCCTTCGAGCGCGTCGAGAAACTCGGCGTTCAGGTCGATCCACGCATCAGGCGCGTTCTCGTCGCCCTGTCGGGGTGCGCCTTTGCGCTGCTTCAGTTCCGAGCGAATGAACCCGACCGGGTTCAGGGTGTAATCGTCCATTTCCACAGTTGTCTGTACTCCTCTAGACCGCAAATGCGGGCATCACGCCTTACTCATTTTGTCGACAATCCCGCGATGCGCCGATCGCGGGTTGCCGGTGCCTTCGCCGACTTGACTTGGCGCAACGTATTCCTTACGCACCGAATAGGATGCAGTGTCAAAAGCCTCCCGCGCGCCGGGTTTCTGCGCCAGCGCTGCCGCCAAGTTGTCGGGCACGTCAACGGTACGCGGCTCGGTATCCAGTTCCAGCGTCACCTCGATCTCATCGCCGCCCGCAATGCCTGCCGCCGCCCGGCGCTCCTGACTTACGCCGATCATAAACACGCCACCGTAGACGAAGCAACCGGTAGTGCCATAGCTGTAATCACCAATCGTCACCTTGACCGGCGGCTTCTTGCCGCCGCGCAACGCCGCGATCACGTCGGGCGGCACGTGGATCCCCGCCGCGTTCTTGTCGTCGGCTTGCACAATTGTGGTCTTAAACGTGACACTCATCGCCGCTCCCACACGCGTTCCAAGCATACTATTCGACCTCCATTTCCAATTACCGCCCCCGAATAAAAATAGTTGCTCGGGCTTTCGGCCCGATTGTCAAGAACATATTTTCTAATGCTCCAACGCGCTAGGGCTTGACCGCCGCCAGCAGTTCGTCGCGAGTGACGATCTCGCGCATGGTCTCGATCCAGTCGAAAACCGAGGCGCTCTGGTCGCGGATCGCCTGCACCGCCGGACCAATCGGGTCGCTGCCGCCCACGCCCGGCGATCCGCTCTGGTAGCCGCCATAGAAAGCGAAATAGGCTTGATTCAGCTTACGGATCAAGTAGCCGTGCTCGACGAACACCTGCCGCCGCTGCTCCATGTAAGCTTCGGCTTCGTCGACCTTGCCCGCCGCCAGTAGTTGATCGACGGTGACGCGGGTCTCGTTCATCGCCGCCCCGTAATCGAAGGCGTTCGGGTCAGGCGTCGGCGGTGGCGCGTCACTGCTGGCGGGCAGCGACGGCGGCGGCAGCAGATCGGGATAGTAGCGCGCGAGGATCAGCCGCGAGAGTTCCTTGCCGAACAAGTTGGCGGTCGTCTCGTTGATGATGCGGGTCTCCCCGGCGAAATCGTAGTTCAAGCCGAGCGGGAAGAAGAACAGGTAATGATGCAGCCACTCGTGGGCGAAGGTCTCGACGGCAAAGGGGATCGAGCTGGTTTCGAGGATCATCGCCGGGTAGAGCGCGATCCCGCCGAGCGGCACGATCAGCGACGAGACGCCCAACTGCTGATCGATCTGGTTTTCGAGGGTCTCCATTTCATCGACCGGCATCGGGTCGAGATTGATCGAGACGTCGAAGCGAATTTGATCGCGCGGGGAGACGACCAGCAGATTCGGCACTTGGGTGAAGTGCATCGAGATCGGCGGCAGGAGCTGCCGCCCAAGCCGAAGCCTTGATCGACCAGCACCGCCGCGACCTGCCCTTCGAGAATTGCTTCGGCGAGCGCCTGCCGGTCGCGCAAGTCGGCGCGGTGCGTGTCGCGTTGGGCGCGCAAATCCGCCGAAGCCGCCGCCGGGTCGCTGACGGTCGGGTCGGCGTAGATCGCCGCGATCTGCGCCTCGATCCGCTGGACGTAGCCGAGGTCATCCATGTAGCTGCGGACGTACGCCGAGCGCGTCGTTTCATCCATGAAGGGTTGTAAGCCATAGAGCGTTTGCGCCGTCTTGACCGCCAGCGCGTTGATCTCCCAGCCCACGTAGTCGAACTGCTCGTTCCGCGCGATCACGGCGACCTGCGTCCACTCGTCGCCCAGCGGCAGGCTGGAGTAATTGAGCAGATAGAGCATCGCCACAATCAGCACCAGCCAGAGGATGATGCGCTTCACGACGCGCAGCACCCGCCCAATCCATCCCCAGATGTTCAACCTACACCACCGACAATCCTGATCGAACGATCGTCTCGCCGTTTCCACAGACATGGTAACATGAGGATCGCTGCCCTGCTTGATCCCATCATCGCAATGGAACTTTTTTCGTCCCCTGACCGTCTTAGAAGTGGACGCTCTCCGCTGAGCAGCCTGAACGAGCGTTCGATTTCACCGAGAGGAATGGAGAACGTATGCGTAAAGTTAGCACTATTTTCAGATTCATCGCGCTGGCGCTGGTCGCCGTGCTGCCCGCCGCCGCGCAGGGCAAAGGTCAGCCCGTGATCACGTTGGAGCGCACCGCTTGTTTCGGCGCGTGCCCGGTCTACACGGTGAGCATCTACGCCGACGGCACGCGTCGAATACAACGGCGAGCGCTTCGTCGACGTCGAAGGCGAGCAGACCGGCAGTATCGACCCGGCAGCCGTCGATCAGTTGGTCGCCGGGTTTGACGCCGCTGGTTATTTCGACTGGAACGACGAATACACCGACATGCACATCACCGACCAATCCACCATCACCACCTCGGTCACCCGCGACGGCGAAACCAAGCAGATCGTCCACTACTTGGGCGACAGCAGCGCGCCGCTTGCCTTGGCGTATCTGGAAAACTGGATCGACGCAGCCGCCAACACCCAGCAGTGGACGGGCAAGCAGCCCGCGCTGACCAACGCTTCCGGCAGCGCTGTGATCACCTTGCAGCGAACGCAGTGCTTCGGCATGTGCCCGATCTACGGACTGAGCCTCTACGAAGATGGCACGGTCGTCTACGTCGGCGTCAAGTACGTCGCCGTGACCGGCGTGCAGGTCAGCCAAATCGATCCCGGCAGCGTCCAAATGCTCACCCAGATGATGACGGCGACCGGCTATTTCGACTGGCAGGATGAGTATACCCACGTCACCATCACCGACCAGCCGACCGTGATCACGTCACTGTCCACCCCGGATCAGTACAAGCAGATCACGCGCTATGAAGGCGACGCCAATGCCCCGGTCGGGCTGACGTGGCTGGAAGATCGCATCGACAGCGTGGTCAACAGCGCGCAATGGGTGAAAGCCAGCGGAATAAGCGATAATCTCCGTAGGGGCGCAGCGCGCTGCGCCCCTACAATCCAAACACCTTGAGGAATCATGCCGCACAAACAGGATTTATTGGATCGCTTGGACGCGATCGGCGCGGCGCTGGCAGCCACCGGCGACGCGCTGGCGCTGCTGGCGCTCGGCTCAGTCGGCATCGAGACCGGGCGCATCGACACCTATTCCGACCTCGACTTCTTCGCCATCGTCAAAGTCGGGCAGAAAGCCCGCTTCATCGATCGTCTGGATTGGCTGGCGGCTCCGGTGGCTTACCGCTACCAGAACACGGTTGACGGCTGCAAGGCGCTGTATGCGGATGGCATCTTCTGCGAGTTCGCCGTTTTCGAGCCGGACGAACTCGCGCCGATCCCGTTCGCGCCGGGGCGGATCGTCTGGCAAGCCGACGACTTCGACGAAGCGCTGACCGCGCCGCGCGTCCGCAGCGCGCCCAAGTACGCGCTCGACTTCCTGCTCGGCGAGGCGCTGACCAATCTCTACGTCGGTTTGGGGCGTTATCGACGGGGCGAAAAGCTGGCGGGCGCGCGGCTGATTCAGGTCTACGCGGTCGATCAAGTGCTGCGACTCGCGCCCTATATCGAGCCGGATCAGCCCGCGCTGCGCGATCCGTTCGCCGACGAGCGCCGTTTCGAGGCACGCTTTCCCGGCATCGCCGCCGAACTACCCCGCTTCGGGCAAGGCTACGACCACAGCGTCGAATCCGCCCGCGCAATTTTGGCGTTTCTGGACGATCATTTCGAGGTCAACCCGGCGATCAAGGCGCGGATTTTGGCATTGTGCGAGGATGAATGAAACCTCACCCCCCGTCCCCCTCCTGACAAGTGTAGGTATCTTATTAACCTCACCCCCTGCCCCCTCTCCACGACGTGGCGAGGGGGAGAGGGGAAGGGGTAGTAAGCGTAGAGTTAAAAACCTACCCTGTCAGCCCCCTCTCCGTAGGGAGAGGGGGAGACAAACAGGCAAGCGCAGGGGGCAAATATGCCTTATGCAATCGGTAGGGGCGCACGGCGTGCGCCCCGTTTTGCGTCCTAATCGGTGAAGCGGAAGCGGGCGACGCCGATGACGAAGAAAATCACCGTCATGCCGAGCAGCACCAGCACCGGCACGATCACCGTGCTGAGGTCCCCGCCGTTGAAGACGACCGAGTTGAAGCCGTCCATCGCCCACGCGACCGGCGAAATGTGCCCGACCGTCCGCATCCAGTCCGGCACGACGTCGAGGGGCCACCACGCCCCGCCGAGCGGAGCCAGCGTCAGCGTCAGGAACAGCGAGATCCCCGTCGCCTGACTTTGATTGCGCAGCAGGCTCGCCATCACCAGCATCAGCGCGGTGATCGCCAGCGAGAACGAGACGACCAGCAAAATGATCGCCAGCGGGTCGTTGCCGAAGGGGACGTGCAGTACCAAAATGCCGAAGCCGAACATCAAGGCAAATTCGATCACGCCGGTGCTGAAGCGTGACAGCAGCTTACCGCCGAGAATCTGCGCCCGGCTGATCGGCATGGTGGCAAGCCGCTGGAGCGTCCCGTCTTTACGCTCGGTGATGAAGACCGCCGTCCCCGCCAAGATCATCAGCATGGCATACATCGAGCCGATGCCGGGAAGCGACTGCTGGAAACCGGCGTCTTTGGTCGCGCTGGTCGCCGCCATCGACGACTGGCTGACCACGTAATCGACCGGCACCGGGTTCTGCGCCCAGATCGCGCTGGCGTTGGCGCGGATCGCATCGCTCAGCGCCGGATCGGTCAGGTCCAGCGCGGTTGCTGCCACGTTCGTCCCCACTCGCGCCGCGATCAGCGCGCCGCCGAGCCGCTGCGTCTCCGCCTGCACCGCCTGCAAAATGTAGCTCGGCGCGCTGGCAGACTCGTTCGAGCGGTAGACGATGCTCACGTTTTGATCGGCTTCGACGTTAGCGCTGAAGTCCGCCGGGATTTCGATCAGCGCCAGCGAGGTTTGATCCTTCAGCCGCTGTTCCGCCAGTGTTTCGTCCAGTGTCGCCTCGTGCAGTTGACAGACGTCGCTGCTGTCGTTGTCCTGCGGGCAGAGGACGAGGTTATCGTTGACAGCCCGCAAGCCGCTCATGAACTCTTGCGCAACCGCGCCTTGATCGGCGTCGATCACGTCGACGATCAGGCGCGCGCTGCTGAATCCGCCGCCCCCATTGGACACGACGCCGATGATGTAGCCGATCACCAGTGGCATGACCAGCAGGTTGATGAAGATGCTGCGGTTTTTAAAGAGCACCCGCAGATCGTTGATGGCAATGTCGAGTATCGTTCGCATGATGTGCCCCCTCAAACGCTCAAACGGCGGCTGAAAATCACCAGCCCGACGGCGAACAAGACGACGCCCATCAACGCCAACACCAGCAGGTTTTGCCCGATGTCGATCTGGTTCTGCGCCAGTTTGCTGAAAGCGTCCGTCCCCCACCAGATGATCGTCAAGCTGGTGAGCGGTTTCATCACGGCGGGCAGCGCCGTCGTCCCGAAGAACGCGCCGCCGAAGATCGCCTGCGCCATCGAGACGACGCTGCCGATCACGTTGCCCTGCTCCGGCGTCCGCACCAGTGCCGCAACCACCGTCGCCAGCCCCGACGCCGCCAGCGAGACCGCGACGATCACCAGCGCCAGCGCCGCAATATTGTTCCCCCAGATGAACTGGAACTCACCGGCGATCACGCTGCCGACCAGCGTCAGCGCGATTACGAGGATCGTCACCTGCACGATGCAGGTCACGAAGGTGCCGAGCAGCTTGCCCAGTAGAATGACCATGCGCGGCGTCGGCGAGGCGATCAAACGCTGAAGCGTGCCGTCGCGCCGTTCTTCGAGCAGGCTGTTCGCGCCGCCCATCGCCGTAAAGAGCATGAAAAAGACCGCCTGCGCCGAGCCGAACAGCACCAGCGGATTGAAGGTCGCCGCCTGCCCCGTCACCGTCTGCTGCTCAATCGCGATCGGGTTTTCGCCGGGCGTGAACGCGGGTGTGAAATCCGGTTGGAAGCTGCCGGATGCCGACGCTGCCGCGAACTTCAGCCCGAACGCCGGATCGCTCTGCGCCCGTGCGATCAACGCTTCAATGGTCGCCTCGACCGTGATGTTGCCGGTCGCAATCTGGTTGACGATGCTCTCGACGAT
Source organism: uncultured Chloroflexia bacterium (assembly GCA_963727545.1). Lineage (GTDB taxonomy): Bacteria > Chloroflexota > Anaerolineae > Aggregatilineales > Phototrophicaceae > Flexifilum. The sequence goes on along the minus strand of CAVSGS010000016.1, from coordinate 212,368 downwards.
GCTGCTCACGACGTTTGCCGAAATCGGGTTGACCGCCGAGGCGTAAACCTCGACCGACACCGGCTCGATGTTGTGCGTCTGGCTGTAAGTCAGCTTGGCGCTGAAATCCGCCGGGATGATGATCGCGGCGGCGTAAGTGCCCGTGTCGACGCCCGCCCGCGCCGTCGCCGCATCGGTGACCAGCGCCACACTCAGCAGTTCGTCCAGCGGATTGTTACTGCTGTGCACCCGCGGCGCGATAATATCCACAATCGAGCCACCGTTATTGACCGTCGTTCCGTTCGCTGCCACCCCCTGATCGAGGTTGACGACCGCCACCGGAATGTCACGGATCGGGACGTCGTTGCTGGTGTTGATGAAGCCGCTAAACGCCATGCCGATGATCGTCGCCAGCGCCAGCGGAGTCACAATCATGATCAGGATCAGGTTGCGATCGGTGAAGGTCGTGTACAGTTCTTTCCAAGTGATCGCCCAAATTTTGCGCAGCATTGGCTAATCCCTCAGCTCGCGTCCGGTCAGGTGCAGGAAGACGGCTTCGAGATCCGGCTCGCGCACTTCAACCGAGAGGATATCTAAATTGGCTTCGTTGGCGATTTGGATGAGGTCGGGCAGCGCCTTGCGCCCGCGCTTCGCCAGTACTGTGACGATGCCATCGGCTGGTGCTTGGCTCTCAACCACCACTGGCGCGACTTCGCCGGTGCGCAGCTTGCGCGGCTCCGGCGTGACCGTCTCGACCGGTACAGTCACGGTGCGTTGGCTGTAACTCGCGCTGGTGACGCCGGGGACGCGCGTCTCAAAGCCCCGCAGCAGCGCATCCGGCACGGTTTGATCGCCCACGTTGAAGATCAGCCGGTCTTCTTCGCCGACTTTCTGGATCAGCTCGCCGACCGTCCCCTGTGCGATCACCTCGCCGTGATCGATGATCGCCACCCGGTCGCTGATCTCCTGAACTTCTTCCATCAGGTGGGAGGTGTAGAGCACGCTCATGCCGCGCTCGTCGCGCAAGCGCAGCACCGTATCGAGCACGCGGCGGCGGTTCTGCGGGTCAATGCCGACGGTTGGCTCGTCCATGTAGATCAACTGCGGCTGATGCAGCAAGCCGATCCCGATGTTGACCCGTCGCTTCATCCCCCCGGAGAAGCTTTCGACTTTGTCGTGCTGGCGATCTTTGAGGTCGATGAAGTCGAGCGTTTCGTCGATCCGCCGCGCGAGTTCCGCGCCGCCCATGCCGTACATCTTGCCGAAGAAATCGAGGTTCTGCCGCGCCGAGAGCGTCGGATAAAGCGCGATCTCCTGCGGCACGACGCCGAGCAACCGCTTAGCAGCGATCGGCTCCTTGGTGATCGAGTGTCCGCCGATCAGCGCGTCGCCGCTGGTCGGCGCGATCAGCCCGCTGATCATCGAGATGGTGGTCGTTTTCCCCGCCCCGTTCGGACCGAGCAGGCTGAAGATTTCGCCGCGCCGGATGTCGAGGCTGACGTCTTTAACCGCGAAAAACTTCTCGCCGGTGCTGCGTTTGAACTCTTTGCTCAGGTTGCGCGCCTGAACCAACGACTCTTGCATGAGCGCTTCCCCCAAAATAATCTAAGCTTATAAAGCCAATACGTGACGGATGCTGAAAAGTTACGAGATAACAATTCAATTTATATATTAGTTTCGGTAAAATATTTCTATATCGATAAAAGGCTATAAAATGAATAAAAGCTACGGCACATCGCTCTTTAAAGCAATACTCACATAATCTGAACATCATACGGCAAGAAATGCCCGGCTTTTCGATTGAACCAGATATTTATGACGTTTACGTTTGCCCTGTCTGTTTTAAGCAAGTTCTTCTACGAGGGCGCTGTAGACAGCAACACTCTTACGTTAGAACATGTCCCACAAGAAAAACTAGGCGGAAAGGTCAGGACACTGACCTGTGAAGATTGCAATAAAAACGCAGGCTCAAGATTGGAGAGTCAACTCAGAAAATGCTAGAGTACATCGAATTTTGGCGAACACTCCTTCATCTCTCACAGGAGATTCTGAGTACTCTCTCAATCGAGAGTGAATTTCTACCTGCAATCCTTACAAGACTACGAACAAAGTCGTTCTTGTATTGGAGGACAGCCACATCGTAGCAATCCTCAAACTTTTATGTCGATTTGATGCACAGACTTGATGCCGAACACGAAGAGGGGCTTAAATTCCAATATTTCTGTTTCGCCCATTCAAGAAACGCCGACCTGAAGCTGCACTACTTAGAATTGCATATCTATATGCGTTTAGCGAATTGGGCTATGGCTTTTCTCGATAATCAAAATCTAGATATAGTTCGAAAACAAATTCACATCCAGACATCCTGGTGCTGCCAGTAAGGTGAATTATCAAAACGACTTACCAGAGGAGCGTTAGGGTTCACCCCGTCGTTGAGCCGCTGGAACTCCGATCCTTCTCTGTGGTCTTCGATCTTGCACCCCCAACAGGTACCAAAGTCGATGGTGTGTATTGCTACCGGGACCAACAAACCGGGATAGTTCTATCAATGGTTAGTGACCTTAAGGGGAAACCAATTCAGCAGCGATGACTTCTCAAGGTCTAAAATTCACCGAAGAGCCTTTCGCTGCTTACGATGTTTGGTTCAATCGGCACTAAGGAATTAGCCCAAAACGACGGTCGGCTGTTCTAGTATTCGATGTAGCGCTTCCACGAGATCGACACCGCTGCCGACGGCGATCACGAGGTAGCTCGTGCGCGGCGTCTTCGGCTCCCAATGGAGACTCATCCCGGCTTCGTTCGGCAGGCGATCACCCTTGCGGTGATTGCAGTGGTAGCAGGCACACGCCGTATTGCCCCACTGATCCTTGCCGCCTTTCGACTTGGGTACGATGTGATCGACAGTGAAATCGCTCTTGTTGAGCAGCTTGCCCTTGACCAAGCTGCCCGGCGTCGCCTTACAGTAGATGCAGGTGTAGCCGTCGCGGACGAGCACACCATGTCGACTCCAATGTGCCCGGCGGCGGGGTACGTTGATGAAGGTCCGCAGCGCGATCACGGACGGAACCGGATAACGATCGCGGACGGTGCGAAGAAATTCGCCGGTCTGCTCGACAACGACCGCTTTTTCGGCTAGCAGGAGATTGATAGCACGGGGGATTGAAATGACGGAAAGCGGCTCCCAAGTGTGACCGTTGAGGAGCAGAACCCTGCCTTGTATGGTGCTTCCTACGGACATAACACCTCAAGATTCTCGCTCTGATACAACCGCATTGATTATACCGCAATTCACAAACAGGGGCAGTGAGGTTAACACAGCCTTTAACATCTAACTTATTCGTTAATCTCTGCACAATCGACCGATCGCGCTCGGCGCAGACCCGTTCGCTGCCAACCCATCAAAAAGAGGGAACCAGCCAACACCCCTGTTGTCGCGCCGGGTTCCCTCTTCCGCGATGCGGGAATGACTCCCTCATAGAGACTAACGCTAAAACCTATCCTCAAGTTACGATCCAGTTTGCAATTGCTAACGATAAACCCCGCCCGAAAATTGTCATTCGCTGACGTTCTGTACTGTAGGATGTTGGGCTGCGTGCCCAACCTCCTGTTCAGAGGCTGGACACGAAGCATAGGCTTGATCCGCTTCGGTAGACGTGTGTTTGCCGTCAATACCGTCACTCATGGACTGATGCCTTTCTCCATTCGTGCTTCGCACGACCGTGTCCAGCACGATATGTGCTAGAACAGCGTCCAGATGCGCGTCCATAGAGGACTCGTCTTCTTTGATGGTTTGAGCTGCGGCAGGCGGCTCGCTTTTGCCAACCGCTCCTGCTCGGCTTCGCGCCGTAAGTCTTTACGACGCTCGGCGGTAATGCGTAAATCGCGTTCATTCAAAAACATGATGGCATCTCCTGCCTGTTGCTAGATTGTTCTACGCTGAATGCCACCGGGCTGTTCAAAACAGCCCCCGCTTTCGCTAGACAGGAGAGTCGCCGGTTATTTAGGACGACTTCCTGACTAGGGTCAAACCCGCTGCCGGTTCTGCATTCTTGCTCTCGATCTCGCTCATCGCTTCCTGAGCCGTGTAGATGATCTCGTAGAGCCAGCTCGTCAATTCGGCATTGCTCAAGGGCGTTACCGCGCGGACGTTGCCATCGCTGGCAGCGCTGTGCAGTTCGTCGAGCGCCTCCAGCAATCCCGAAAGGCGAGCCTCGTTATAGAGCAGTTGCAGATTAGGTTGAAGCGTCGGTCCCATAATTACCTCGCTTGCAAAAACCTTGCCTACCCGAGAAACAAAAAGAGCGTGAGACTTTTCTTCACAGTCTCACGCCCTTGGGCTACCCATAGTTGGGGGAGGATCATCTCGGAGGATGATGTCCTCGTTCGTAAGACTGTCCAACACTATTTCCGCTATCGACCACACCGCCAAACCACACCGCAGCACCACCCATGAAGCACGGGCGCGCGAGCAACCCGGCGTTCACCGGCGTGTAGGCGGAATCCGACCCCGGATTCGTGCCCAAAGCGTGGAAGAGACGAGGCAGAGCGGTCGAGTAAGCCATTAGGCACCCCGCTCCACAATGGTGTTGTCGAGCATCGCCAGAATACTTTCTCCGGTGATAAACACACGCCGCATTCCATCGGGTTTGCTAACGCGCAGATGCCCGTTCTTCACCAGCCGCTTGAGCGTGCTCAGGCTAATGCCAAGCGCCTCCGCTGCCTCTTGCCGGGAGTACACTGCTCCGGGTTCGATACGGGGTTTCACTGCTGTAGACATTAACAACCTCCTTCATACATCTCGGCTAAACCGAGGATGCGCGCGGCGCATCGGATACAGGGTTCGGGCGTCGATTAGCCCGGTTATCAGCTTATGGGTGTTACACGACGCAAGGCAGGCACAGATGCCTAACCAAGCTACCGTAGAGATTAGCACGGTTTTGAACGTGTGTCAAGCAGCACAATTTATCTTTAACCTATTTTAACGGTTCAGGTTGGCTCAGGGCTTGACAGCCGCCGATCTCGCGCCGCATAATTACCAGCAACAGCGATGATCAAGCCAAGTACACCGGATCAACGCCCGGACAGGGAGCCAGCGCCGAAGACTGAGAGCGCGGCAGGTCGCCCCGGTGGAAATTCCCTTGATCGGCAGGTAAGGCGCAAGCCTTAGCCTCGCGCTGACGGGTGAAGCCGTAGTTGAGAACATCGTAGGGGCGTTTCGCGCATTTACAGACTGTGTAGTCCGCTCCGCTTCCCGGCGTTAACGGGTAAATTAAGGTGGACGTCGTGATGCTAACGTATCCTTCGTCAATGAGGGTGGTACCGCGGGAGATTCGACGCTCTCGTCCCTACAGTTCGGGGGCGAGGGCGTTTTTTGTTTTGCCTATCAGCTAAGGTCGCAGTGTAGGGGCACGATATATCGTGCCCCTACGGACAACCGGCTAGGGAGATGCTATGCTCGAAAAACTGGAAGCATTGAATACCGAAGCTCAGCAGGCGCTCGCCGCCGTCGGTGACGGTGAAGCGCTGCGCGAGTGGGAGATCAAGTATCTGGGCAAGAAGGGCGCGGTCACTGAGATCATGCGCGGCGTCGGCGGGCTGCCCAAAGAGGAGCGCGCCGACTTCGGCAAGCGCGCCAACGAGGTCAAGGTCGCGCTGACCCAAGCCTTCGCCGAGCGCGAGGCACTGGTCAAGGCGCAGGAGTTGGCGCGCGAACTGGAAAGCGGCGAGATCGACGTGACGCTGCCCGGTCGTCCGCGTCCGGTCGGCGGGCTGCATCCCTCGACCCAAATGCTGCGCCAGTTCTACGACATCTGGGCGGAGATGGGCTTTCAGGTCTACCGCAGCCGCGACGTCGAGGACGACGAAACCAACTTCACGCTGCTCAACATCCCGCCGCACCACCCCGCCCGCGATATGTGGGACACCTTCCACACGACCAAACCGGGCGTGATCCTGCGGACGCACACCTCGCCGGGGCAAATTCGCTCGATGCGCGAGTACGGCGAAAACGGCACCCAGCCGATCCGCGTGATCCTGCCGGGGATGTGCTATCGCTACGAGCAGGTCTCGGTGCGCAGCGAGATTCAGTTCAATCAGGTCGAGGGCGTCGCCATCGGCAAGAACATCCACCTGACCGACCTCAAGGGCACGATCAGCGAGTTCGCGCGGCGCATGTTCGGGCGCGATACCGAAGTCCGCTTCCGCTCGTCCTACTTCCCCTTCACCGAGCCGAGCATGGAAGTCGATGCCGAATGCCTGCTCTGTCACGGCGAGGGCTGCGCCATGTGCAAGTACACCGGCTGGCTGGAGATCGCGGGCTGCGGCATGATGCACCCGGTCGTGCTGCGCAACGGCGGCTACGATCCCGAAGTCTGGAGCGGTTTCGCCTTCGGCATGGGACCGGAGCGGATGATCAACCTCAAGTACGGCGTGCAGGACATCCGCTACTACTGGGGCAACGATCTGCGGTTTCTGGAACAGTTCTAGGAGCGCCAGCCCGTGCCCCTGCCGATCCTGCCGCTGATTTACAGCTTCATCCGCACGATCTGGTCACTGCTGCGCGACCACGAAACGCGCGGCGCGGTCTATCTGGTGATCCTCGTGCTGGTCAGCGGCATGGTCTTCTATCACAGCGTCGAGGGCTGGACGTGGCTCGACTCGCTCTATTTCAGCGTGATCACCCTGACGACCGTCGGCTATGGCGATTTCTCGCCGCAGACCGACGCCGGGAAGGTGTTCACGATGATCTACATCTTCGTCGGCTTAGGGATTTTGGCGGGCTTCATCACCTTGATCGCGCAGCGGCAGCAGGAACAGGGGCGGCAGCGGCGCGAGCGGCGCGGTCGGCAGAGTGGCGAAACAACGGACGAAGCATCTGCCACAGCGGAAGAACCGGAATCGTAGGTTCGCCCGATGCTCGAAGCATCGGGCTAGAAATTCAAGCCCGCTGAAGCGGGCTAGCTCACAGCCGTCTTTAGGCGGCTTGACTGAATAGCCGGAGGCTTTGAGCCTCTGGCGACTGAACGAGATAACGAGAGGCTCAACTATGCTCGTACCTGTATCGTGGCTCAAAGAATTCATCGACATCAACGTGCCGCCCGAACTGCTGGCGGAGCGCATGACCGCCGCCGGGCTGGAAGTCGGGCACATCGACTACATCGGCTTGCCCCAGACCACCGTCGAGGGCGTCCGCTATCCCGTCTCCAACCATCTGGTTTGGGATCGGGAGAAGCTGCTCTTGGGCGCGATCCGCGAGGTCAAGCCGCACCCCAACGCCGACCGTCTCGTCTTGGCGATGGTCGATTACGGCGGCGACGAACTCGAACAATGCGTCACCGGCGCGCCCAACCTGTTCGACTATAAGGGCAAGGGCGTGCTCGATCCGCCGCTGTGGACGGCTTACGCCGCCGAAGGCGCGGAAGTCTGGGACGGTCACAGCGACGAACCCAAACGGATGATCCTCAAGGAGAAGCCTCTGCGCGGCATCCCCAATAAAAGCATGGTCTGCTCGGAGAAGGAACTCGGCATCAGCGACTCGCACGAGGGCATCATCCTCATGCACGACGATCCGGGCTTCCCGCCGGGGACGCCGCTGCAAGACGTGCTCGGCGACATCATTTTCGACGTCGAACTGACGCCCAACCTCGCCCGCGCCTACAGCATCCTCGGCGTCGCCCGCGAGTGCGCCGCCCTGCTCGATACGCCGCTGCGCGAGCCGTCCTACGCCGTCGAGATGACCGGCGCGCCGATTGCGGGAGCCGTCAGCATCGAAATCCGCGAGCCGGAGCTTAATCCGCGCTTCACCGCCGCCCTGCTGCGCGACGTGACCATCCAGCCCTCGCCGGAGTGGATGCAGCGCCGTCTGGCGTCAGTCGGGCAGCGCCCGATCAATAACATCGTCGACGTGACCAATTACCTGACCTTCGAGATCGGGCAGCCGACTCACGCCTACGACTACGATAAATTGGTCGCTCGCGCCGGGGGCAAAGCGCCGCAGATCGTCACCCGCTTGGCGACGCAAGGCGAGAAGCTCGCCACGCTCGACGAGGAACAGCGCGAGATCGACGACTTCACCATCCTCGTCACCGACAGCGCCGGACCGCTCGGCATCGGCGGGATCATCGGCGGCGCGGAGACCGAGATCAGCGAGACGACCAAGAACGTCCTGCTCGAAGCAGCGAACTGGCAGTTCATCAACGTCCGCCACTCGATGCAGGCGCAGAAGATCATGACCGACGCCGGACTGCGCTTCAGCCGGGGCGTACATCCGAGTTGGGCGCTGCGCGGCGTGAAGCGCGGCATCGAACTGATGCGCGAGACCGGCGGCGGCGAGGTCGCGCAGGGGATCATCGACGAGTATCCGCAGCCCGCGCCAGAGATCACCGTCAACCTGCCGATCAAGCAGATCGCGCGGATTCTGGGCGTGCCGCTCAGCGCCGACGAAGCGGCAAATCTGCTCATGCGCGGCGGCTTCGGCGTCCACTACGATCACGACGACGGCGAGTCATTAGACGTTTCCGTCCCCGACACGCGGATGGACATCGGCGAGGGCATCGTCGGGCAGGCGGACTTGATCGAGGAGATCGCCCGGATTTACGGCTACGGCAACGTCCCGACCACCATCATCGCCGACGCCATGCCGCCGCAGCGCGGCAATCCGACGCTGACGCTGGAAGAACACACCCGCGATCTGCTGGTCGCGCTGGGCTTGCGCGAGAACATCAGCTACCGCCTGACCACGCCGGAGCGCGAGGCGCTGCTGGTGCCGCCCGGTGCGGTCTCGTCGCTGCCGCTGGCGGATTACGTCACGCTGGCGAACCCGATTGCGGCGGACAAGGTCGCCATGCGCCACACGCTGCTGGCGAATCTGCTGACCAACGCCCAAGCCAATGCTCGTTTCACCGACCGCCAGCAGACTTTCGAAATCGGCGCGATCTACCTCGCCCACGACGATCAACTGCTGCCCGACGAGCCGCGCCGTCTCGCTCTGCTGGTGACCGGACCGCGCTATCCTGAAGGCTGGATGAATCAGGGGCAAAACAGCGACAAGGCGCAAAACCTCGACTTCTTCGATCTGAAGGGCATCGTCGAGGAACTGCTGGAAGGCTTGCACATCGGCGGCGCGGTTTACCAGCGCGCCGAGCATACGTCGTTCCATCCCGGCAAATCGGCGCTGCTGAGCATTGCAGACACCGAGATCGGCGTCTTCGGGGAGCTTCACCCGCTGGTCGCCGAGCGCTTCGCGCTCACGAACGCGCCGGTGCTGATGGCGGAATTCGACCTCGACGCGCTGTTGAGCCTCGTCCCGGCGACCGTCTCGATCACCAAGCTGCCGACCACCCCGCCGATCTTGCAGGACATCGCGCTGATCGTCAGCGAGGCGACGTCCGCCGCCGCCGTCGAGAGCGCTATCCGCGAGGCGGGCGGCGATCTGCTCAAGGACGTGCGCCTGTTCGACGTCTACCGGGGCGACTCGATTCCCGAAGGGAGCAAGAGCCTCGCCTACAGCTTGACCTATCAGACCGACGACCGCACCCTGACCGACAAGGAAGTCGCGTCGGTGCATTCGCGGATCGTCCGCACGCTGCATCACCGCCTCGACGCTAAACTGCGCGCGTAGAAACAGTCTGAATTTCGCGTAGGGGCATGGCGCGCCATGCCCCTACAAACCCCGTTATCCCTGAGAATTCGATAAACGTTACAAATCGCCTGACGCATTCATGCTATAGTTACAAAATAGATAAAGGACTTGATCATGAGCGCTTACGGACTTTTGATGGTCGATACCAGTTGGGCGAATCAGGACCATGCCGAAATTGACAAAGTAACCTTTCTGCACCATCAAGCCGCGCTGATCGCGGGGACGCACGCCTTGATCTACGTGGGCGCGCCGATTGACGCGGTGGTCGCCGAGGCGGAGATCAGCGGCGACGTCTTCCAGACCGAAGGCGTATCGCCGAATCCACCCTTCGACGCGTCAATTCCGGCGAATGTCGATCTGGAAAGCAAACTGGACCAGATCCCCACCCAAACCGAGCCGCCGGCTGCCGCCAGCGACAACCGGGAGACCGCCAACGATTATCACGTTCCCCTGAAAGTCACACGTCTGAAAGGACAGACGCCATCCATTTCGCTGGCGCGACTGCAAAAACTGCTCGGCAGCGATTTCAGCGTCTTTGATGAAACGTGGATTCCGCTCTCCAAGCAGCAGTACCGGGCGATCAGCGCGGAATGGGAAAAGGAGCAGATAAAATGACTACTCGATTTGCGATCAAAGTCGTCCCCGCCGAGTGGCAGCATGACCTACCGCTGCCCTTCGACCGGGCAACCCACGACGCGATCGATCTCCAACAAGGGACGCGCATCCTGATCTACCAGCGTGGTAAAGGGATCGTCGGCGAGGGTGAAGTTGACGGGTTTTTCGTCCAGCCGGATGAATGGATGCCCTCATCAAAGGACGATCTGCCCGTGCTGCTCGCCGACGCCGAGTACTTACTGCCGCTGCGAATGCTCTACAGCCGCCGAGACCCCATCCCGCCGTCGAGCGTGCAGCAGGTGCTTGACGATCCCGCATTCCCCAACGCTGTGCTGTGGCGTCCGCTCTCCCGTAATGAATACGAACGTTTAAACAGCTTTCCGCCTTGATTCCTGCGGAAATGGGCAGTTCCTGTACCGCTGCCTAAGCGGATCAGCCCGAAGGCGCTATAATTCGGCTAAGGTAAGCGCGGCGAATAGCTGCGCTTGCCCCCTTGCCCTGATGATCGAGCGCCTAATGACCCGACCAGCACTTCCTCTTGACCAAATCATCACCGGCGACTGTCTCGACCAACTCGCCGCGCTGCCCGCCGCCAGCGTCGATTTAGTCTTCGCTGACCCGCCGTACAACTTGCAACTGCAACAGGAACTCTGGCGACCGAACCAGACTAAAGTCGCCGCCGTCGACGACGACTGGGACAAGTTCGACGACTTCGCTCATTACGATGCCTTCACCCGCGCGTGGCTGAGCGCCTGCCGTCGCGTCCTCAAGCCGGAAGGGACGCTTTGGGTGATCGGCACCTATCACAACATTCACCGCGTCGGCGCGATCCTGCTCGACTTGGGTTACTGGATCCTCAACGAGATCGTCTGGATCAAGGCGAACCCGATGCCGAATTTTCGGGGCGTGCGCTTCACCAACGCCCACGAAACGCTGATCTGGGCGAAGCACTCCGAGAAAGCGCGCTACACCTTCAATTATCAGGTGATGAAGGCGCTCAACGATGGCAAACAGATGCGCAGCGATTGGCTGATCCCGCTGTGCAGCGGCAGCGAGCGGATCAAGATCAACGGTGCCAAAGCCCACCCGACTCAGAAGCCGGAAGCCTTACTCGAACGGGTGATCCGCGCGGCGTCCAATCCCGGCGACGTCGTGCTCGATCCCTTCTTCGGCACCGGCACCAGCGGCGCGGTCGCTAAGCGCTTGGGACGCCACTGGATTGGCATTGAGCGCGAGGCGGCTTACATCGAGGTCGCGCAGGCGCGGATTGACGCGGTGATTCCCGAAACGGAGATCGTCGAGTCAGCGCCAACGCCACCGCGCATCTCGTTCAAGCGGCTGCTCGCAGCCGGGTTGATCGAAGCCGGGCAGATCCTCAGCTTCGACCGCGACCCGGAGCGGATCGCCCACGTGCGCGGCGACGGCAAGCTCCAGTACCTCGACCTATGCGGGTCGATCCACCAGATCGCGCGGATACTCACCAGCGCGCCCTGCAATGGTTGGGATCACTGGTACTACACCGACGACAATGGCGATCTCCAACCGCTCGACACGCTGCGGCAAATACTGCGCGCGCAGCAGCGCTAGGAATCCCCAAATTTATTTTCGCTTTCACGGAAACAAAACTTATGACCCCCAACCCCGCTTTTACCCAATTCCCCACCCTCACCACTCGACGCTTGATGCTGCGGCAAATGCAGCCGACTGACGCCGACGCCTTTTTCGCCATCAAGTCCGACCCGAAAATCACGACGCCTTACGGGCAGGAGCCGCACCAGAGTATCGCCGACACGCAAGCATGGATGCAGCGTCATCAGGGCTACTACGAGCGCTGCGAAGCGCTGCTCTGGTCGATGACGCTTAAGGGCGTGGATACCGTGATTGGCTCGTGTTTGTTCTGGAATTTCGATTCCGATTTCCACACCGCCGAGATCGGTTACGAACTCAACCGCGCTTTCTGGCAGCAGGGCATCATGACCGAGGCGGTCGCTTGCGCCCTCAGTTATGGTTTTCGCAATCTGGGTTTGCATCGCATCGAGGCGGTCATCTTAGCGGAGAACATGGCATCCAAGCGGCTGTTGCGCAAGCTCGGCTTCATGTACGAAGGCGAACTGCGCCAGCGCTCATACTTCCGGGAGATGTATCACGATCAGCTCTATTTCGGCATCCTCAGCGACGAGTGGCTGAAAAGAAGATAAATGACCAGAACTTAAGCCAACTGCTGCCCCAGCCATTCGAGCAGCCGATCTTGGAGGGTGCTGCTGGCTTGCAGCAGCGTCGCCCCGCGCTCTGCACCGTCAACCGGTTCGTAGCCGACATCACCCCGCGCTGATCCGCGCAGAAATTCGGCGATGCCAAAGCTAGCCGCATCATCCCGCCCTACCGCGATAAAGATCGGGCGCGGATTGAAGCGGATAATCGTGTTCTGCGCGACGACCTGATCGGTCGGCGTCAGCAGCGCCAGCGCATCACAGAGCAAATCATCCGAGCAGCCCAACAGCGCTACGTCTGCACCCGCCTCCGCGCCGATGACCGCCAAGTGTCCCGGATCGGCGGTTTGGCTGAGCGCAGCGATCATCGCCTCGAAGTCGCCGCGCGCCGACAGCGAATTCGCATCCGTACCCGCCCGCAGCGGCATCGCCAGCACGGTATAACCCTGCGCCTGCAAGCGCAGCGGCAGATCGAGCCAACCATCGTTGGACGGCGCCAGCAGCAAAATCCCCGGCGCGATCACGTCAGTCTGGCGGCTGGCGTAGAGATCGCCCAACAGCTGATCCCCGTCAGGCGCAGTCACGGCGATCGGCTGATGCGTCTCGCCCGGCGCGAGCGTTCCGGCTGCTAGCGGCGGCAGTTCCGAATCGCGCGGGAGTGAGGCGGCGGTCGGGTCATTCTGCCCGGCGTAGAGATATTGAGTCGGCTCTTGCAAAGCCAGCAGCGGCAGGACGGTGGCACTCGCTTCGAGCGTCGGTGCGGAAAGGGGGCGAGTCGGGGTCAGCGTGGGGGCGACGTTGTCGCAAGCGGCGAACAAGACAAGACAGAACAAGGCAAACAGATAGCGCATGGTGTGCATTGTAAGGATAGATTTGTTATCCCTACACCTCTATCTCATTCGGAGCAACTACTCTAGTCGGTCAGCGCAAGACTGTCTATCCCGACTTGGCTCAGTCGTCGCGAGCGCTTGACGAGCATAGGGTCTTCGAGTACGCTCATTTTGCCGCACACGCTAACGAAAAGCAGAGCACCATGACCGCAGGTAAAACCAATCCCAAAGTCGATTTCTTCTTCACCAAAGCCAACCAGTGGCGCGAGGAATTTGAGCAACTGCGAACGATCGTGCTCGACTGCGGGCTGACCGAGGAATTGAAGTGGGGCGTTCCCTGTTACACCGTGGAAGGCAAAAACGTCGTCTCTGATGCACGGATTTAAGGAATACTGCGCGCTGCTGTTCGTCAAAGGCGCGCTGCTGACGGATGCCGCCAGCATTCTGGTGCAGCAGACGGAGAATGTGCAGTCGGCGCGCCAGATTCGGTTCACCAGTGCTGACGAAATCGCCGAGCTAGAACCGATCCTGCAAGCCTATATCAACGAAGCGGCTGAAGTCGAAAAAGCCGGTCTGAAGGTGGAACTCAAACCGACGACCGAATTCGCCGTCCCGGACGAGTTTCAGAGCCAACTCGACGAAAACCCCGCCTTGAAGACGGCTTTTGAGTCCCTGACGCCGGGGCGACAGCGCGGCTACCTGCTCTATTTTGCCGCGCCTAAGCAAGCCAAAACGCGCGTGGCGCGGATCGAGAAATATCGAGAGCAGATCCTCGCGGGCAAGGGACTCAACGATCAATAACGCCTACTTGGCGACGACGATCATGCGCGGCGCGCCGTCCTCGAAGGGGATGCGGTCGAAATCGCCGAACACGTCCTCGACCGCGAAGCCGCACAATTCCAACAGCAAACTCAACTCGGCGTAGAAGTAGTAGCGGATCAGCACCGGCACGACCGTCCGCGCCAGCGCCCCCTCCTCGCCGATCTCGTCGTAGATCCACGTCACTTCCATCAACTGCTCGACCCGGTCGATCCGGCTGACCGACTGCTGCATCACCAGATGCCCGCTCTCCAGTTCGAGGAACGTCCGCTCCAGCGTGACCGCTTCGGTGTCCGGCGCGGCGAAGGCTTCGCCCGCGTTGGGCAGGTCGATCACCAGCGCGCCGCCCGCCGACACCCACTCGCGCAGCCGCATGATCAACTGCCGATCCGCCTCGTTCTGGAAGAAGTGCATCAGCGTGTTATAGGGGATGATCGCCAGCTTGAAGCGCTCGTCCAGCGCGACCTTGAGCGCGTCACCTTCGTGCAGCGTGATCTTGTCGCGCAAGTGCGGCAGTCCGGCGAGCTTGCGGCGGGCGCGGTCGTTCATGGTCGGCTCGATCTCGATGCCGTGCACGTCGTAGCCTTCCTGCGCCAGATGCAGCAGCACCCGCCCGGTTCCGCTGCCGACGATCAAGACGGGTCCGCCGTATTCTTCCGCCAGTTCGCTGTAGAGCACGAGGTCTTCGGTCTTGCCCTCGTGCTCGGAGTCGTAATAGCGGGCAATCGTCGCGTAAAAGTTGCTCATCGATTCAGCCTTTCATTTAAGAAAATCTAGCCTCGCTGGCAGCGTAGGCGAATCATCGGTTTCGATTATAGGTATCTAATTCTACGGCTCAGTTTGTAGGGGCGAGGCATGCCTCGCCCCTACTGCGAGAGTTTAGCCGCTTCGCTCACAGCGCGAAAGGGGTTTGCAGAGGCTATCCCCTTTTGCTACAATGCCGCGCGACTTGGGGTTTATGTTGTGAGATGATTAGGGTAGATGATGCGGAAACTGTTTGCGCTGGTGAGTGTCCTGCTCGTCGTCCTGCTATCCGCGGTAGTGGTGTTGGCTCAGGACGGGGTCGACGCGACGATCACGAGCGAAGCCAGCCTGCGCAGCGGTCCGGGGACGGACTGGCGGCGCGTCGACGTGCTCGCCGCTGGCTCGACCATGCGGGTGGATGGACGCGCCCCCGGTGGCGGTTGGGTGCGCGGCGTCACGCAGAACAACCAGCAAGGTTGGGTGGTCGAAACGGCGACCAGCTTGACCGCCGATCAACTGGCGGCGCTGCCGTCGAAGTGGGTCGATGATCCCTACACCGTTTCCGCTCCCGCCGGTGGCGCAGCGCCTGCACCCGTCGCCGAGCAGCCCGCCGACGCCCCGGCTGAGCAGCCAGCAGCACCGGTCGTCAATGCTGCCCCGGTGCGCGGCTTCGAATACGGCGGTCACGTCGATGGTTTCGGCGCGAACGCCATCAACCAGATGCACCACGCCGGTATGACGTGGATCAAGCGTCAAGTCCACGCTTTCCAAGACTACGCCACGCCGATCAACGAGGCACACGCCAACGGCTTCAAGATTCTGCTCGGCGTCGTCGGCGAACCCGGCGCGGTCGGCGATGATGGCTATCTCGATCAGTACGCTCAATCGCTGGCAGCCGCCGCTGCCGCTGGTGCCGACGCTATCGAGGTCTGGAACGAACCCAATATCGATCACGAATGGGCTGCCGGGCAAATCAGCCCGCAGCGCTATACCGAAATGCTGCGCCGTGCCTACAACGCTATCAAAGCCGCCAACCCCGGCACGCTGGTGATCAGCGCCGCGCCCGCCCCGACCGGCTACTTCGGCGGCTGCAGCGGCGCGGGCTGCGACGACAAGCCCTTTATCGAGGGCATGGCGCGCGCGGGTGCCGCCAATTACATGGACTGCATCGGCGTCCATTACAACGAAGGCATCCTGCCTCCCAGCGCGACCAGTGGCGATCCGCGCGGCAGCAGCGGTTACTACACCCGCTACTTCTGGGGCATGGTGAATACCTATTCCGCCGCCTTCAACGGCGCGCGCAAGCTCTGCTTCACCGAGTTCGGCTATCTGACGCCGGAAGGCTTCCCGCCGCTGCCCGGCGCTTTTGGCTGGGCGCAGAACGTCACCGTCGCCCAGCAGGCTTCATGGATCGATCAGGCGGTCTCGCTGGCGGGCAACAGCGGCAAAGTCCGCATGATGATCGTTTGGAACATCGATTTCACCAACTACGGCGCTGACCCGATGGCGGGTTATGCGATCATCCGCCCCGATGGCAGCTGCCCCGCCTGTGATGCACTCGCCAATTAACCCACCCATCGACAGTTCGATCAAGTAGGGCGCGCGGGCAAGTCCGCGCGCCTATTTGTAGGTAGAAGCAATGACCGATCAATCTAGTGATACTCATCCGTTCACGCCGCTCGACACCGACTCCCTGCCGCCTGAAGAATTGACCAATCCCGAACCGGAACGGCGCGGCGGCTGCGGCTGTTGGGTGACGGTGCTGACGACACTGGTCGTCTTTACGGCGCTGGTCGTGATCGGCTTATTCCTGCCGCCGATCAACCTGTATCAACGTTTTTTCGCCGGAAACTTCGTCACCTTAACCAGCAGCGCCAACGCGGTCGCCAGCAGCGGCTTGACCCTCGCCGCCTATGACCTCAACCCCGGTGAGACCCTCGACGTGACTCTGAACACCGTGCCGATGGATCGCTTCCTCGCCGGTGATAGCAGCGCCGGGACGTGGATTCCCGATGCGCTCGCCGCCGTCCCGCCGTCGCTGGCGCTGCAAAGCTCGGTCTACGGCGTCGAGCCGTCGAGCGCGAACGCCGAAATGACCCTCAGCATCGATTTACCGCCCGACGTGAACCCGGACATCCTCGACCTCTACGGCTGGAGCGCCCGGACGAAAACGTGGCAGTTCATCCCGGCGCATCCGACCGACGGACGGCTCTTGAGCGTCGTCACCACCGCGCCGGATCGCGTCGCGCTGTTCCAAGCCGCGCCGATCAACCAGCCGAGCGTGCTGGTCGCCTACGACGTGACGCAGGTGCTCTCGTCGGACGCGAGCAAGCTGGCGACGATCGTCGCTCCGGCGGGCTTGCAGCCGACTCTCGACGGCAAACTGGTCGGCAATCTGGCGGCGGGTTTCGACCTCAACGCCGGTTATCTGGTCACGCCGTCGATCCGCAACTACGCCGATCCGCGCGCCACCGATCCCGATACTATCGCGGCGATCCTCGCCAACAGCAGTTTGCGCCGCACCCACGCCGCCCAGATCGCCGCCTTCGCCTCCGGCTATGACGGCGTGCTGATCGACTACCGCGACCTGCCCGCCGAACTGAGCGACGCCTACAGCGCTTTCATCGCTGACCTCGCCCAGCAGCTTCATCAAGCCGGGCTGCTGCTGATCGTCGCCGTCCCCAGCGCCGTCAACGAGGACGGCAGTTGGAACACCGGCGCTTATGACTGGCGCGCGCTCGGCGCGGCGGTCGATTACCTGCAAATCAACCTTGACGCCAGCCCGACCGACTTCATCCCCGGCGCGGATCGCCCGGTCGAGGCGCTGCTCCGCTGGGCGGTCGGCGAGGTCAGCCGGGACAAGCTTCTGCTCGGCTTGACGGCGCTGTCGCAGCAGCAGGTCGGCGACAGCCTGACGCCAATCGGCTACCAGCAAGCGCTGTCGGCGCTCGGCGACGTCGAGATCGACGCCCAGAAGTCCGAATCCGGGACGGTCAACCCCGGCGATCCGGTCGAAGTCCGGCTGAACGGCTATCGCGCTCAGTCTGGCAGCGAGCCGAACACGATGCAGCCCTACGTCGATTACCTCGGCGACGACGATAGTACGGTCGCGCGGATGTGGCTGACCACGTCCGACGCGCTGCGCTACCGGATGGATCGCACCGTGCCCTTCGCGCTGGGCGGCATCGCCTTCGACGACCTGCTGAGCAGCGGCACCGCGCCCGACATCCTTGACGCTATTCTCAACTACAAGATTCAGATCCCGTCCACGCCGCAAGCGCTGAACTTGGCACTGCGCTGGACGATTCAGGGCATCAACGGCGTGGTCGACTCGGTGACAACCGGGCTAAACGAGGGCATTGTCACCACCATCCAAGCGCCGGACGGCAACTACGCCGTCAACGTCGAAGTCGTCGGTGATAACGACAACACCGCCGCTCAGCGCAGCGGCGCGGCGGTCGCGGTCTTCGCGCCGACGCCGACGCCCACCCCGCTGCCCACCTCGACGCCAACGCCCACCCCGCGCCCGACCAGTGTGCCCCAAGCGGTCGTCGCCGCGCCTTCCGGCGGCGGACAAGCTGCCGCCCCCCCGGCGCGGGCAGCATCGCCGGGGGCAGCTTCGAGTATGGCGGTCACGTCGACCACCCGGCGACCGGCGCAGCCGGTCAGATGCACAGCGCGGGCATGACGTGGATGAAAATCCAAATGCGCTACACTCCCGGCACCGATCCGGGCGTCGCCGCCGGACCGATTGCGACAGCGCACGGTGCGGGCTTCAAAATTCTGCTCGGCTTGGTCGGCTATCCTAACGATCTGGCGGGCGGTGGTGACGGCTACATTCAGGGCTTCGCCAACTGGGTTGGCGGCGTCGCCGCACTCGGTCCTGACGCGATCGAAGTCTGGAACGAGCCGAACCTCGACCGCGAGTGGCCCACCGGGCAGATCAGCGGTGCGAATTACGTGCGCGTGCTCAGCGCTTCCTATCAGGCGATCAAGAGTCGCAACGGTGGCGTCATGGTGATCAGCGCCGCGCCTTCCCCGACCGGCGCCGAAGCCGCCTATCCCGGTAAGGTGATGAACGACGATCACTGGCTGCAAGATGTGGTCAGCAGCGGCGGCTTGCAGTATGCCGACTGCGTCGGCGCGCACTACAACGAGGGCATCGTCCCGCCCAATCAAACCAGCGGCGACCCGCGCGACAACTACTACACGCGCTACCTGCCCAGCATGATCAGCACCTATTGGGGTATCATCGGCGGACAGAAGCCGCTGTGCTTCACCGAACTCGGCTACCTGACGCCGGAAGGCTATCCACCGCTCGATCCGTACTTCGGTTGGGCGGCGAACACGACCGTCGCGCAGCAGGCGGCATGGCTGGCGCAAGCCGCCGCCATCGCCTCCCAAAGCGGCAAGGTGCGCTTGATGATTATCTGGAACGTCGATTTCACCGCTTACGGCAGCGATCCAATGGCGGGTTACGCCATGATCCGCCCCGGCGGAGGCTGTCCAGCGTGCAGTGCGCTGGCAGGGGCGCGCTGACACAATAGATCGATTCGGTTGTAGGGGCGTTATATATAACGCCCCTACGGACACACATCTATGTAGGTTTGTTGAAACGAGGCTCGAATATGGCATCGACACCGAGAACCCGCTTTCGCCGACAGGTCAGGAATTTCACGCTGATCTGGGTCGGCATCACCTTCATCATGGGCGCGGTGACCTTCGTCGCCATTTACATGGCATATGGATCGCTGAACAATACCGGCAGCGACAGCAGCGCCAATCTGCGCAACGTCGCCATCCCGACCGGCACGATCGCGGTCGTTGGTGCAGTACCGACCGACACCCCGCAGCCGACTCAAGCGCCGGCGACGGCGACGCCGCTGACCGTCGCGCAAGCGGAAACCGCCACGCTCGCGCCGACGCCGACACTGCTCCCGGTCGAGAACAAGCGCTTCCAGTTGGGCATTCAGGTGCAGATCAGCTATGACCACATGGATCAGTGGACGGACGTTGCCGCCAATCAACTCGGCGTCAAGTGGGTCAAGCAGCAGGTGCGCTGGGAAGACATCGAGAAGGAAAAAGGCAGCTACGACTGGTACGAAACCGATACCTTCCTGACCGCTGCCGCCGCGCAGGGCTTGAAAGTGCTGGTCTCGGTCGTGACCGCGCCGGATTGGTCGCGCGAGCAGGGCGCTGATCTCACTCAGCACGGACCGCCCGCCAACCCGCAGGATTACGCCGATTTCGTCGCTGCGCTGCTGCGCCGCTACCCCGGCAAAATCCACGCGATTGAGGTCTGGAACGAGCAGAACCTCGACCGCGAATGGACGTCCACCAACGGCTTGAGCGCCGCCAATTACGTCGAACTGCTCCACGCCACTTACCAGACGGTCAAGTCGATCGACCCCGGCGTGATCGTGGTCAGCGGGGCGCTCTCGCCCACCGGCTTGAGCGACGGCGTCCACGCTTGGGACGACTTCGTCTACATGGATCAGATGCTCGCGGCAGGGCTGCTCAACTACACCGACTGCGTCGGCGCGCATCACAACGGCATCAACGTCAGCCCGGATTACACTTACGACACCATCCCCGACGACCCAACGGCGAAATATCGCGGTCCCTACGATAACCCGCACCACAGTTGGAGCTTCCGCAGTACCCTGCAAACCTACGCCGCCAAAATCGCCCAAGCGCCGAACTACAGCGGACAAAAGCTGTGCGTGACCGAGTTTGGCTGGCCCTCCGCCGAGGGACTCGACGGCGTGCCGGAAGGCTTCGAGTTCGCGCTCGACAACACGCTTGAAGAACAGAAGGACTTCACCATCAAGGCGGTCGACTTCATGCAGCAGTCGGATTTCGTCTGGCTGGCGTTCCTCTGGAACCTGAATTACGGTCCGCAAGCCGGTTGGGCAGCCGACAACGATAACGTCGCCTACTCGATCATCGGTCCGAACTTCGTCTTCCGTCCGGTCTTCGACGCCCTGCGCGACTGGAACGCCAACTACGAAGCCAGCCAATCGAATTAGCGAACATTCGTGTAGGGGCGCAGCGCGCTGTGCCCCTACGGAGTAATCCCCATTGACTCACCGCCTTCACATCATCGCCGCCGTCATCGTTTGGGCGATTTGCCTCCCACTGCTGATCAGCGTGCCGCGTTCCGATACCGACGCCTTCATGGGCTTCGCCGTGACCGACCCACCCTTCACGTCGCTGACCTACGGCATTCAAGCCTTCCTTTGGTGGGATCACGGTTTCGCCGGACGCGACATGGACTGGATCAAGCTGATGGCATTCAGCCACGTCAAGCAGACTTTCGCATGGGACGACATCCAGCCGCAGCGCGACGAATGGAGCATCGACCGTGCCGACGCGCTGCTGACCGAACTGGAACGCCGCGATCTCAAGGTGATCGCGCGGCTCAGCGACGCCCCGGAATGGGCGCACCCGACGATCGGCGCGCGCGGCAGCAGTTTCATCGATGCGCCGCCCGACGACTTCGCCGATTACGCGAACTTCTGCGGCGTGCTGGCGAATCGCTACAAGGGGCGGATCGCCGCTTACCAAGTCTGGAACGAGCCGAACCTCAGCCGCGAGTGGGGTAATCGCCCGCCGGACGCTGCCGGATACGTTGCGCTGCTCAAGGCGTGCAGCGACGCCATCCACGCGGCTGATCCGGCGGCGATCGTCATCTCGGCGGGTTTAGCGCCAACCGGCACTTACGACGACACTGCCCACCCTGACGACGTCTATCTGCAAGCGATGTACGACGCTGGTTTCCAGCAGTACGTCGATGCGGTCGGGCTGCACGCGCCCGGCTACTCCGCGCCCGAAGTCCCGCCGGAAGACGGCGTCGGCGGGCATCGCTTCTTCACTTTCCGCCACGTCGAGGACATGCGCCGGATCATGGTCGCTAACGGCGACGCTGCCCATCAAGTCGCGCTGCTCGAAGTCGGCTGGACAACCGATCAGAAAAACCCGGATTACTCGTGGTTCGCGGTCGATGAAGCGACCCAAGCCCGCAACCTCGTCGCCGCCTACGAGTACGCCGTCGAAAACTGGCGTCCGTGGGTCGGCTTGATGTCGACCATCTACATCGCCGACCCGGTGTGGACGGAGGCGAATGAAGAATGGTGGTGGGCGATCACCACGCCAAGCGGGTATACTCGTCAGGCGTATATCGATCTGGCAAACATGCCCAAATACTGCGGCGACCGCGTGATTCCGCAGCGCGATCCCGGCAGCCCGGAGGCGCTTGGACTTGTCCCCGTCCATTCTTGCGATTAGCTACTTCTTTCATCTGATCGCCACCATCATCTGGATCGGTGGCTTGGTGATCCTGACGATTATGGTGCTGCCGGAAGCTCAGCGCGTGCTCGGCGAGAACCCGGCGTTCTATACGCTGCTGGCGCGGCTGCGCAAGCGCTTCTTCCCGCTGAGCAACTTCAGCTTGGCACTGCTGATCGTCACCGGCTTGATCCAAATGTCCGGTGATCCGCACTATAACGGCGTGTTACAATTCACGAACGAGTGGAGTCGGGTGATTCTGCTCAAGCACATCGCCATCGGCGGGATGATCGTCTGCGGGTTAGCGCTGCAATATTGGGTCGCGCCGTCGCTGGAGCGAGCGACCCTGCTAGCGGAGCATCATAAAGGCGACCCACAGGAACTTGAGCACCTGCGCCGCCGCGAAGTCCGCCTGACGTGGATCAACGTGGCGCTGGGCATCGCGGTGCTCGGCTTCACCGCGTGGGCGACCGCGCTCTAGGCAAAGCAGTACCGAGTGTTGAGTACCGAGTACTGAGTTTTGTTGCCGACAAAGTATTTTGGAAAAGTGACTTCCTTTTGTGGAATTATTGATGACATAAAGAGCTGTGTGAAGAATCGAGCGTGTGCAGCGTAGGGGCAGGTCTAAGACCTGCCCCTACATCTCGATTGCGGATCTACGTCGCTGCCGCGCATTCGTTGGCGCTATTGTATTTACCCGGTACTCGGTACTCAGTACTGAGTACTGCGAGGAGTTCCCGTTGTCCAACCGCCTGAGCTACACCTTTGCGATCTGCCTGCTGCTGTTAGCGGCGGGGCTGCGCTTGTCGCAGATCGCTACGCTGCCGCCCGGTTTCAGCGCCAGCGAGATCACCGACATTCGCATCGCCGAAACCGTCCGGCAGGGGCGCGTTGAAGTCTTCTACAATGTTCATGGTCAGGGGCGCGAAGGCTTATACCAAACTCTGCTCACCGCCGTGAGCAGTCCCGGCGGCGGCTTGATCGGCTATCGCATTCTCTCGGTCTGGCTGGGGATGCTCACCTTGGCGCTGATCTACGCGCTCGGCAGCCGCTTGTTCGGCAATCTCGCCGGATTGTCGGCGCTAGCGTTGATGAGCGTCACCATGCTGCCGATCATCCTGTCGCGCATGGTCGCCCCGGAGTTGATCCTGCCGCTGTTTGTGACGGCGGTGCTGCTGGCGCTGGCGCTTTCGCTGCCAGTCTTCAGCGCCGCCCCGCAACGCGGCGCCGAGGAAGACGACTCAACCAGCGCGCCGAAGACCGCCGCATTTGGCGCGCTCGGCTTGCTGCTCGGTCTCGGCTTCTACCTTCACCCGATCAGCTTCCCGGTTGCGCTGCTCAGCATGACTTTCATCGTCTACATGATCGTTACGCGCCGCCCGTTCACGCGCCGCACGCTCAGCTTTACGTGGTTCGCCGTCGTCGTCATGATCGTGATCGCCACGCCTTACGTGATTTCCAGCCTCCAGCGCCCAATGTTGGCGGCGGCTGGACGCCTGTTTGCCGATGACCCGAATCGCAACCTCCTACAAACGCTCGCCGCCGGATTTAACGGGTTGTTTTTCGTTGGCGACAGCAACCCCGCGCTCAACTTGCCCGGTCGCCCGCTGATCGATCTGGTCAGCGGCGTGATCTTGATCGTCGGCGTGGTCTCGGCGCTGCGCTGCTGGCGGCAGGCGCGCTGCGTCTTGCTGCTGATCGCGTTAGTTTTCATTGCCCCCTTCGCTCTACTCGCTGCCGGCAGCCCGAATTTTCTCGCTTACGCGCCGCTCCTGCCCCTAATCGCGCT
This sequence comes from uncultured Chloroflexia bacterium, assembly GCA_963727545.1. Taxonomy (GTDB): domain Bacteria; phylum Chloroflexota; class Anaerolineae; order Aggregatilineales; family Phototrophicaceae; genus Flexifilum. The sequence goes on along the minus strand of CAVSGS010000016.1, from coordinate 188,455 downwards.
GTTCTTCGGCTTGGGCGTGACCACGCTCTATTCCAGCGTGCGCGGCGCTTCGCGGATCGTTGCGGTGGTTGGGCTGATCGCGCTGCTCGCCTTTAACGTCGTCTGGGTCGTGCGCGACCTGTTCGTCAACTGGGCGCAGCAGCCGCAGATGCAGCAGGTTTACAACGCGCGGCTCGGCGAATTGGCGCATTATCTCGACTTGACCACCGCCGATACCCCCGCCGTCCTCTGCACCGCCACCCTGAAGCCGCAGAATAACCCGGTCAGTTTGACCACCACGCAAATGCTCGCGCTGATGATGCACCGGCAGGACGTGACGCTGCGCTATGCCGATTGCGGCTCGGCGCTGATCTTGACCGAAGGTGGCAGCCGCGAGCAGGTCGTTCTAACCGAGCCGGACGATGCCGCCGGCGTCAACCCGTACCTTCAGCCGTGGCTGAATCAGGGACAGATCGTCAATCAGCCCGACCTCCCCGCCGACTCGGTGATCGTGCTCGACGTAACCGACTCACTGGCTCAGCGCGTCGGCAGCTTTATGACGACCGCGCCGGTCGCCTTCGAAACGGCTCCCACTGAAGGGGATAACACAGCCGCCGCGCCGACTCTCGCCGCTCCACCGATCCGCTTCGGCGGCAATATCACCTTCCTCGGCTACGATCACGACTGGGCAGCGACCTATGCCCCCGGTGACGTCGTCCCGGTCGTCACTTACTGGCGCGTCGACGGCTACGTGCCGCCCGACCTGCGCCTGTTCACCCACATCCTATCCGACCCGACCAACCCGGTCGCCCAGAGCCATCCGATCAGCGTGCTGCCGAGTCAGCTTCGCCCGCGCGACGTCTTCATTCAGGTGACTTACGTGGAGCTGCCGCACACCATGATCCCCGGCAGCTACAGCATTTCCATCGGCGCTTACGAGGACAGCACCGACATTCGCCTGCCGGTCTTCCTCGGCGACCAGCCGCATGGCACCCGCCTCTTTTTGGGGCAAATTGAAGTGCAGGGAAAGTAATCCATGTTCGAAATCGTCTTTCTAGGGACCTCCGCGTCCGCGCCGTCGATCCATCGCGGGCTGCCCGCTCAGGCGATCCTCGCGGGCGAATATCGCTTTCTGATCGACTGCGGCGAGGGTACCCAGCGCCAGATCCTCCGCAGCGGCATCGGCTTCAAGCGGCTGAATCGCATTTTGCTCACTCATGCCCACCTCGACCACATTCTCGGCTTAGGCGGGCTGGTTTCGACCTTCGCCCACTGGGAAAACATCGAGTCGCTGGAGATTTACGGCGGTCGTGCCACGCTGGATCGGGTCAACGCGCTGCTGTTCAGCGTCGTGCTCCAATACGAGCGGCTGCCGATCGACATCCGCCTGCTGGAACTGAAACCCGGCGTAATTCTCGAAACCAAAGAGTTCACCGTCAGCGCCTTTTCGGTGCAGCACCGGGGCAGCGGCAATTTCGGCTTCGTCTTTCAGGAGCGGTCGCACCGTCCGTTTTTGGTCGAGCAAGCCGAAGCGCTCGGCGTCCCGGCGGGTCCCGAACGCGGGCGACTGGTCAGCGGACAGAGCGTCACGCTGGCGGATGGGCGGACGATCACGCCGGAGATGGTGCTCGGCGCCGAGACGCGCGGCGCCAAGCTCGTCCACATCGGCGACATTGGACGGCTCGACCCGATCCGTGAGATCGTCCGTGATGCCGACGCCCTCGTGATCGAATTGACCTTCTTGGACGACGAAGCCGACGTTGCCAACTCGTTTGGGCACATCACCGCGCGACAGGCGGCGACGCTGGCACGCGACATGGGCGTTAAGACGCTGATTCTGACCCACGTCTCCCGCCGCTATCCCGAAAGCCGCGTGATCGCCGAAGCGCGCAGCGTCTTCGAGCACACCTACGTCGCCCGCGACCTCGATCACTACGTCGTCCACCGCGACCACCCGGTCGAGAAGCTCACCGCCGAGCAGATCCGCGCCCGCCGCGAATCCAACGACGAATAGCGACCCCACCCCCAACCCCCTGTCAGGGGTAGGTTTTTTATTTACCTCACCCCCTGCCCCCTCTCCACTACGTAGAGAGGGGGTAAAGACAGCTCGCAGAAGGTTTTAAAAGTCCCCTCTCCATGCAATGGAGAGGGGATTTAGGGGTGAGGTCAGCACAAAACTTAAATACCTACCCCTGATAGCCCCCAACCCCTCCCCGAATTCAGGGAGGGGAGAGTGCCATCGTTTGTTCTGTGTGTGAGTGTGCGCTCAATCAGAGCAAGCGCAGGCAATAGGCTCGTACTCTGCCCCTACAAACAAAGCAGAAAATCTAAAGAGAGATTGCGCCCTTCCCTGAAGTCGGGGAAGGGTCGGGGATGGGGTTAATCCAGCATCCCTTCGCCGTAGATTTTGCCCGGCTCGATCACAATCGGCGATCCGGTCTCGACGGTGGCGATCAAGTCGTAGGTCGTCGCCCCGGTGACGCGCACCGGCACGATCTCGCCGACCGGCAGCTCGCCCTCGACGATCACGTAGCCGTCGATCTCCGGCGCGTCGCGGTAGCTGCGCCCTAAGCTGAGCGAATCGCCGGTCAGGTTGCCGTCCTCGTCTTCACCCTCGCCGTGACCCTCGACCAGCACGTCGAGCGTCTTGCCGATCAGCGCTTGGTTCTTCTTCAGGCTGATCCCTTGCTGGAGTTCCATCAGTGCCTCGTAGCGCGCCTCTTTGACGTCGTCCTCGACCTGATGCGGCAGCGCAGCGCTCGGCGTGCCGATCTCGTAGGAATACTTGAACGCGCCCACGCGGTCGAATTCCAAGTCCTTGACGAACTTGAGCAAGCCGTCGAATTCCGCGTCGGTCTCGCCGGGATAGCCGACGATGAAGGTCGTCCGCACCGCCAGATCGGGCATGGCGGTGCGCATGTTCGCCAGCGTCTCGTAGACCCACTCGATTTTCGCCGGGCGCTTCATCCGCAGCAGCGTGTCGCGATGTCCATGCTGAAGCGGGATGTCGAGGTACGGCAAAATCTGCTTATGCCGCGCCATCGTCTCGATTAGGCGCGGCGTGACGTAACCGGGATAGGCATACATCACGCGAATCCACGGGATGTTGGGCGCGGCGGCGACAATCGCATCGAGCAGCTGCGCCATGCCGTCCTTCATGCCCACGTCCGAGCCGTAATCGCTGGTGTCCTGCGCGATCAGGATGATCTCTTTGACGCCCATCGCTTCGAGGCGCACCGCCTCGCTGACAATCGAATCCAGTGGGCGGCTGACCATCGTGCCCTTGATCTTGGGGATCGCGCAGAAGGCACACGGGCGACGGCAGCCATCGGCAATCTTGAGATAAGCGGACGCGCCCTGCACGCTGGCACGGAGCACACCGCGCTCGTCCAAGCCGACGACTTTCGCTTCGTCCGGCAGGTGATAGAGCGGTTCGGGATGCTGGCGGACGCGCAGCCGCGCCACCAGATCGAAGATGTCCATCCAGCGGCGCGTGCCGATCACGCCGTCGAGTCCCGGCACTTCCTGCACCAAGTCCGCGCCGTAGCGCTGCGAGAGGCAGCCCGCCGCGATCACCATTTGTCCGCTGCGCCGCGAGTCGACCAGTTCGCGCAGCGTGTCAATCGACTCCTGCTTGGCGGTGTCGATGAAGCCGCAGGTGTTGACGATCAGCACCTCGGCTTTGTTCTGGTTGGTGACGCCGATCATGCCGTTCTGGTTGAGCACCTGCGCCATGCTCTCGGAGTTGACGGTGTTCTTGGAGCAGCCGAGGCTGACCAGATAGTATTTGTCTTTGCGTGAAGCCATCGCTTGATTTAGCTTTCGTCTTGTGTGATGGATTTTATTATACGCGATTGACGCGGTGATCTATAGGCGGGGTTGTCAATATAGGCGAGGACAACACAAAACAATGCTCGTAGGGGCAGGTTTGAAACCCGCCCCTACAACGTTGTCTTATACCATCATCCGCCGACTTTGGTCGGCGTAGCGTTGTCGGGGATGCCGCGCGGCGGCAGGATCGCCGTGACCGTCGGCGTCGGCGTGATGCTCGGCGTCAGCGTCGGCGAGGGTGTCAGCGTGAAGGTCGGCGTCAGCGTCGGCGACGGCGTATTCGACGGGATCGGCGTCTCGCTCGGCGTCAAGCTCGGCGTGAAGGTCTCGGTCGGCGTCAGCGTATCCGTCGGGATCGGCGTCTCGCTCGGCGTCAGCGAGGGCGTCAGCGTGTCGCTCGGCGTCGGGCTGGGACCGGGGGTATCGGTCGGCGTTAACTGCGCGACCAGCGCGCCCGCCGCATCGGTCGGCGTCGGCAGCGGCGTCGGGCTGTTGATCGGCGTCGGCGCGTAACCGGGACCGCTGTTGATCTCGACACCGGTCGCGCTGAAAACGACCTCGACCAACTGACCGCGCCCGCCAAAAGTCGGCTGCTGCTGTCCGTTGTAGACGACGTCCAGCGCTTGCGCATTGCTGGCGGTAATGCTGATATTATTCCCGGCAGGATATTCGAGCGACGTTCCCGGCGTGGCAATGCCCACGTACTGATCGACGCCGTCGGCGCTGACGCGCAGCCATGACCGTTCATCCAGCTTGATAGTGACGAGGATGCCCTGCCCGGTGAAATCGGGTTGCAGATTCGGCAGCGAAGTCGGCAGGATCGCCACGGCTTCGGTTGGGCGCGGCGTAAACGTGGGTGACGGCGGCAGGTCGCCGAGGATGTTGCCTTCCGGCACGGGCGGCAGATCGGTGTTGGTCTGCACCAGTTGAATGACGACGAAGGCGATCACGGCGATCGCCGCCACCGCGATCAGCAGGCGCAGCAGCAGCGCAAAAATGCCGATCCCCCGGCGGGTTTCCGGCGTCGCCGCCAGCTTGACCGCCGGCAGCGAGGGCGGTGTATCGGTCACGCGACGCGGCGCGACCGGCGCGGCAGGCATGGTTTGGCTGTCGTGCTTGTCTTTTTTCCGGCGTCCGCCTTTGCGCCCGCTCAAGCGGCGGTTAGGCGCTTCCTCGACCAGCGATTTGTCGTAATAGGCTACGACCCGGTCTTCATCCAGACCGAGAAATCGCGCATAGTTGCGAATGAATCCGCGAATTTGAATAGAAGCGAAATCAGGTAGATTGAAATCGCCGACTTCGAAGGACTCAAGAATGCGACGGCGAATCCGCAGCGCCCGCTCCGCCTCGTCGAGGCTCAGCTCTTTGGCTTCGCGGGTCTCGCGCAGGTAGCGACCGAGCGCCTGTGCATCCATTCAGTAAATCCTGAGCGACCCGAAAAGCATTGTCGTCGGGTCGCTCCTGTGTTTAGCGAGGACTATTCGGCGGAAGTTTCAGGTTCTTCGTCGCTGGCGGCGGCTTCAGCCGGCTCAACCGCTTCAGCGACGGGGGTTTCAACCTGCTCGACCGGGGTTTCCGCTTCGACGGCGGCTGGCGCGTCGGCGTCAGCATCAGCTTCCGCGACGGCTTCTTCAGCCACTTCCGGCGTTTCACCGGCGGCGAGAGCGGCTTCGCGCTGCGCCATAAAGCTCTTGAATTCTTCTTCGCGCACAACCGTGACCTTCAGCGACGGCGAAATTTCGTTGCCGAGCCGGATCGGAACTTCGTGCGTACCGATCTCGCGCAGCGCCATCTGGCTGATGCGGCGGCGATTGATGTCGATACCGGTCGCTTCGTTCAGCGCGTCAGCGATTTCGCTGGTCGTCACCGAGCCGAACAGCTTGCCGGTCGGCGAAGCGCGGCGACCAAAGAACAACTCCACCCCGTCGATCTGGTGGGCGAGTTCGTTCAAGCGCTGGTCAAGCACGGCTTTGCGAGTATCTGCCTGCGCGCGGAGGTTTTCCGCTTTGCGCAGCGCGCCGGGGGTCGCCTTCGTTGCCAAGCTCTTGGGCAGCAGCCAGTTGCGCGCGAAGCCGTCAGCGACGTCGATCACTTCACCGGCGACGCCATGTTTATACACATCTGCTAAAAGAATTACTTTCATCGCTACATCCTCATTGAAAACGCCAACCATCGGCGGCGTTATGGGTGTCCCTTAACGGAAGTCGTCCGATTATAAAACAGTGAGGAGGGCTATGCCAAGTGGCAATCGAGAGGTATTATTTCGCTCCATGATAAGCCGACCCTTCCCGAAATCTGCTCTCGCCGCTCTACTGCTGGCGTTTTTCGCGTTCTTCATGAGCGCTTACGTCAGTCAAGTGGTTTTTGCGCGGATGCCGCACCTCGAAGACGAGGTCGCCTACCTGTTTCAAGCGCGCACTTATACCGGTGGACAACTGGTCATCGCCTCGCCAGAACCACATCGCGCTTTTTGGCAGCCCTTCGTCGTCGATTTGAACGGTCTGCGCTTCGGCAAGTATACTCCCGGCTGGCCCCTTCAGTTGGCGCTCGGCGTGTTGATGGGACAGCCGTGGCTGATGAACGCGCTGTTTGCCATGCTGACCGTCGTGCTCGTCTACCGCTTGGGGCGCGAAATCTTCAACCCCGACGTCGGCGTGATCGCTGCCGCGCTGACCGCCTTCTCGCCGATGGCGCTGCTGCTCAACGCGACTTTGATGGGACACACCTCGGCGCTGTTCGCGGCGACGCTCTTTTTATACGCCTACTGGCGCATCGAGCGGGGCAAACATACGCTGCGCTGGGGCGCGATTGCGGGCATCGCACTCGGCTTGTTAGTCGCCAACCGCCCGATCACCGGACTCGCCGTCGGCACGCCGCTAATCCTCTATAGTCTCGTGCGCTTGGTGCGCAGTGTGATCCGTCCGACGCGCGAATCCGCTGCTGACAGAGCCGTTCCCCCGGTAGAAACTGTAGACGCGACGCAAGCGTCGCCCGAACTGACGCCGCAGACAGAATCACGAGCAAGGAAGCCTCTCCCCGCGCGCGGATTTTGGGCAATCCTGACGCCCCTGCTCCTGCTGAGCACGATCACGCTGATCATCGCGGCGATTGTGCCGCTCAACAACGACCTCGCCACCGGCAGCCCGACGAAAGACCTCTACACGCTGGTCTGGAGCTACGACCGCGTTGGCTTCGGCAAATGCTGCGGACGCAGCGGGCACACGCTCGAAAAAGGCATCCGGCAGGCGGGCTTTGACCTCTCGCTGACGTCCGCCGACTTGTTCGGCTGGGCGATCGGGTCGCTGACGCAGTCCAACGGCGCGATCCGACCGGACATGGCGAATCACCTGCTCACGCAGTCGACTTACTGGTACAAGGTCGGCGATACTTGGGTGCTGATCGGCATCAGTTGGATTTTGCTGCCGTTTGGCTTCCTGCTCGCCTACCGCCGCCAAGCCCTCTTGATCCTCGTCTGGGTCATGGCGGCTTATAGCTGGCTGCGCTTCGCCAGCGCATATGATGGCGGTGCCCATTTGACCGATCCCAACTTCGCGTGGCTGTGGATCGGTGCGGCGCTGGGCTGGCTGTATCTACCGCTGCTGTTCTGGCGTGATCGCGTGCATACATGGACGTGGATTCTCTGGTGCGCTGCCGCCGGGCTGGTGATCATCCAGATGACTTACTGGATCGGCTCGCAGCTTTACAGCACGCGCTATTACTTCGAGGGCTTAACCAGCCTCGCCCTGATCAGCGCGATCCCGATCGCGTGGCTGGCGCGGCGCATCGGGCGCTGGGGACGTCCCGATCGTCTACACGCTGCTGGCGGCAGCGCTGGCGTACAGTTTCTACGCCTACAGTACGCCGCGCATCAGCGTCCTGACCGACTTCAATTTCATCAACCACGACCAGATCAACGCGATCAACGCCCGCCGCACCACCGATAAGCCGGTGCTGGTGCTGGTCAGCGGACTGAGCGTCAAGTGGCGCGCGACCGGCGCGCTGATGACCGTGACCAGTCCCTACCTCGACAGCGACATCGTGGTCGCGTGGGATTATCTCTCCGGGGAAGGCTCGGTTCGCCAACAGTTGCTCGACCGCTTCCCCGACCGCGAGGTGATCGAGATCAACGCGCAGGACAACTACTGGTGGTTCCCCGACGAAGTCGCGCCGACCGACACCTCGACCGGCGGCGGTCACGCGCCCCAGCCCGCCGGGAACTAGATGGTTGTGTGCTACAATTTGAGTAAGCGTCCCCTAATGGATGCGAGATGGAGCGTAGCATGAGCGCACAGAAAATTGATACGTCTCTCACCGAGTTTGAGCAGTTTATCGCCCTGCCTGAGAACTCGGAACGTCTGTTTGAACTGATCAACGGGGAGATTGTCGAAAAAGTGCCAACTGAACAACATGGCACCATTGCTGCCAACGCCACGACCGAGTTCAACCTCTACAAACGACAACATGGCGGACGCGTCACCGTCGAGAGTCGTTATCGTCCCGTCGACGACACGCGCAACGATCGCTTACCGGACGTTGCCTACACACGACCTGAGAATGTAGAACCCATCGTCACCAAGGGCGCGGTTTTGCACATGCCCGATTTGATCCTCGAAATCAAATCGCCGAGCGACACTTATCTCGAAATGCGCGAAAAAGCGCTGTACTACCTCAAAAATGGTGCATCGCTCGTTTGGTTAGTTTTTCCCGAACGCCAAGAAGTCGAAGTCCATACGGCGGATACCGTCGTCACCTTTGGCAGCGACGACACGCTCGACGGCGGCAACGTGCTGCCAGAGTTCACCCTCCCCGTCCGCGACCTGTTCGCTGAGTAAAACTGGAGCCGACGTAATGCAGAAAACTGACGTCTCGCTCGAAGCTTTCGTGCAGTTCGCACTGCTGCCGGAAAACGCGGATAAAGACTTCGAACTCATCGACGGAGAAATCATCGAAATGGCACCAGGTCGAACTTGGAATCTGGTGTTGGGCACTGCTCGCGCGCAGTAGTTCTGCGACGCTCACGATTTCCTTGCTACACGAGCGGCGAAGGCGATTACGAGGTTCAGGCGTGTCGACCGCGCCTACAAACCGCCGCAGGAACTACCCGATCCAGTCGCCGCTGTGGGCGTCGAGGTGATCTCGCCGACCGACAAAGCGCGAGCATCCGTCGCAAGCGGCAAATTTACCTGCAAGCGGATTCGCTGTGGAAATCTACCGACGCAAGTGTTGACGTCTACGCACCGATCAGCCGGTGCGCGCTACGGCATCGACGACACGCTCGATACTGACAATGTGATCCCTGGTCACACTCCCCGTAAGCAGTTTTTCGAGACTAACTATCTCCATGCCGATCTATTTCTGCTAATCAGTATTCTGCATGCGTGCTATGCATGTCTGGCGTACGATTCATGACTTCTCAGCCCTTCAGGCGCTACTTCCGGGGCAAGCTTCGTCTTCGGCGAGATCTCTCTATTACGGCGACGTCGAACGCACGACATGCAAGCGATATAATACGGCCGACAAATCTGCAGCGAATTAAACGCTATTAACCGCATTTCATGCGTCAATGCTATCGCTGATCAGCATTGGTCAACAGCGCTATCGGTATGCTATGAGTCACTGTGTGAGCGCGAGGCGTATATCGCCGCAGCAAGCGCTCCAGATGGAAGTCACTTAGCTACAGCCAATCGGCTTAGCCAGAGATTTTGAACCATCGCACAGCTAACGAAGTCCGACTTCAATCGCCATCGAAGATGCACAGGTTGACGAGGTGATTTTGAACATCAGCGACCAATGCCATGTCTACTACGACAGTGGATGCACATGAATATACCTGAATGAACCAACGCTCGCTATTCTCTCCGGATCATTTCTATCACACCTCTAACGCTGCCGCCGCAACATCCCCCATACCTAAGCCGTATATAAGGATACCGATAAACGATCATCCCGGCGTTGTATAATCAACGCCATGTTGAATTGAGGGATATTCTATGCGTGTGATTGTGCATACCGGCAAAGGCGGCGTCGGCAAGACCAGCGTCTCGGCGGCGACCGCCCTGCGCTGCGCCGAAATGGGGCTGAAAACCATCGTCATCAGCACCGATACCGCCCACAGCCTCGGCGACTCGCTCGAAACCGAGATCGGTCCCGAACCGATGCAGATCGCGCCCAACCTGTGGGCGCAAGAAGTCGATACCCGCTACTCGATGGACAAGTATTGGGGCAAAATTCAGCGCTACCTGACCTCGATCTTCACCAAAGGCGGTGTCGAGGACATCGTCGCCGAAGAAGTGACGATCCTGCCCGGTCTCGAAGAAGGCGCGCACCTGCTCTGGATCAACCAGTACGTCCAGTCCGGCGAGTACGACGTGCTGGTCGTCGATGCCGCACCGACCGCCGAGACGCTCCGTTTGCTCAGCCTGCCCGACGTGACCCGCTGGTGGTTCGAACGCATCTTAATGCTGACGCGCGGCGCGGCAAAAATCCTACGCCCGATCAACAGCATCCTCGGTCGCAATAACGAGAACGTCCCGCAGGATGATGCGTGGGACGAAGTCCGCAAGCTGTTCGACACGCTCGATCACGTCCGCGAGATCCTCTCCGACCCGGAGATCGCCAGCGTGCGGCTGGTCGTCAACCCGGAGAAGATGGTCATCAAGGAGACGCAGCGGACCTACACCTACCTCAATCTCTACGGCTACGCGACCGACGCCATCATCTGCAACCGGATCATCCCCGACGAGGTGATCGATCCTTACTTCGAACAGGCAAAGCAGAAACAACGCGAGAACATCGAGTTCATTCACGAAGCGTTCGGCGAGCTGCCGATGATGACCTCGCCCATGTTCGGGCACGAGGTCGGCGGCATGGAGGCGCTGCGTCAGCTTGGGGAAAAGCTTTACGGCGACAACAACCCCGCCGAGCAGATGTTCAGCGGCAAAACGCACTTGATCACCCAGCAGGGCGATGACTTCCAGCTTTCGGTGCCGCTGCCCTTCGCCGACAAGAAGGACCTCGACATCTACCGCTCACGCGACGAGCTTACGCTGCGCGTCGGACCCTACCGCCGCAACATCGTCTTGCCCTACGCTTTATGGGATTTGGAAATAGCGGATGCTAAATTTGAACAATCAACGCTCAACCTACGGTTCACCAAACAGCCAGAGCACTAAGGACTTGGTGATCGTCCCGGCGAACAAAAACGGCGAGACGACGGTCGGATCACCCGCCGAGCGCGCGCAGGAGCAAGTCCACGTCCGCGAGATCATTGAACAGCGCCCGCGCTCGCTGCGCATGCAGTTCCGCTACGTGCGCGTCGTCCGACATTTCGGCGCGCTGTTCTTACAGTTGGTGCTGTGGAACATCATCTTGCAGCGCTACTTCCCGGAGCGCGTCGAGCGCGGCAACACCAAGCGCTGGCAGGGCTACGCGCGCGCTTTTCGCAATTTCGCCGTGACGATGGGCGGCGTCATGATCAAAATGGGACAGTTCGTCTCGACCCGCAACGACGTGCTGCCTCCCGAAGTGATCGGCGAACTCGCCACGCTGCGCGACGAAGTCCCCGGCGTGCCGACGGCGAACATCCGCACGATTATCGAGTCCGAACTCGGACCGATCAGCGAGCGCTACAGCCAGTTCGACGACCAGCCGGTCGCGGCGGCATCGCTCGGTCAAGTCCATCGCGCGCGCCTCAAAACCGGCGAGCGAGTCGTCATCAAGGTGCTGCGTCCCGGCATCATCGAATTGTGCTACACCGATCTCGCGGCGATGTTCACCGTCGCCAAGATCGCCAATCGCTTCAAATTCATCAACCGCCGCATGGACGCGGTCGCGCTGATCGAGGAATTCGGGCGCGTGCTGCTCGAAGAACTCTCCTACAAGCACGAAGCGCGCAACGCCGCCCGTTTCAGCGAGATGTTCAAGGACGACCTCGGCGTCTACGTGCCGACCGTCTACACCGAGCATTCGACCGACTGCGTGCTGACGCTCGAAGACGTGACCACCATCAAGCTGGACGATTACGCCGCGCTCGAAGCCGCCGGGATCAGCCGCCGCGCCGTTGCCACCCGGCTGATGGACACCTATCTGCGCCAAGTCTTCGAGGAAGGCTTTTTTCACGCCGACCCGCACCCCGGCAATCTGTTCATCTACCCGCTGCCGCCGGATAACGACGCTTACAAGGCGCAGGAAGGCGGCGACGGCAACCCCTTCTACCTGATCTTCATCGACTTCGGCATGATCGGCACGCTGACGCCGCAGATCATCAACGGCTTGATCGGCACGCATGGCGGCGGTGCTCACGCGCGACGCCAAGAAGCTGGTCCAGAGCTACAGCGAACTGGGCATCCTGCTCCCCGGCGCGAACACCGAGCGCATCGAGGAAGCGACCCGCGCCGTCTTCGATCAAGTTTGGGGGCTGACGATGGCGCAAATCGGCGACGTCAGCTACGAGAGCATGGCGAACATCGGCAGGGAGTTCAACGATCTGCTGTTTGCGATGCCCTTCCAAGTGCCGCAGGACTTCATCTACTTGGGGCGCACGATGGGTATCCTCAGCGGAATCGCGACCGGCTTGGACGCCGATTTCAACCCGTGGAGCGAGATGCAGCCCTATACCCAAAAACTGATCGCGCAGCAGCTTGAAGCTGCCGGTGCCAGCCCCATCGTTGGGATTTTCGGATCGTCGGTGCTGCAAGGGCTGCTCAACAACGGCGGGGCGCAAACGCTGCTCAACCTCGGGCAGAATCTGCTCGGACGGGGCGGATCGGCGGACAGCAAAGAACTGATGTCGCGGATCGAGCGCGGAGACATCACCATGCGCGTCGAGCCGTCGAGCGAGTATCAGCGCCAGTTGCAGCGCATGGAGTTGCAGGAGCGGCGGACGACGCGGGCGATCCTGTTCGGCAGCAGCTTGATCGCTTCGACGATCTTCTACGTCAACGGCGACGTGATCCCGGCGGCGGTCGGCTTCGTCATTTCGGGGATCATGGTGCTGGTGCTCTACTTCACCGGGGAGTAAATGGAAGAATCCCCATCGCGCCGCCGATCAATTCGACTGCAAGGCTACGATTATCGAGAAAACGGGGCATATTTCGTCACCATCTGCACGCATCGACGCGCGCCGCTGTTCGGCGAAATCGTCGGGGACGAGATGCAGTTGAATGAGTTAGGGGTACTTGTTCAGCATAGCTGGGAAGCAATCCCCAAGCATTTCGTGAACGTCGAGCTTGACGCGTTCGTGATCATGCCGAATCACGTCCACGCCATCGTTGTGCTGATCGATCCTGACAATCTGCATGGAGACAACGCCGTAGGGGCGACGCATGCGTCGCCCCTACCAGCAAGGTTTGATAAATCAGGGCCACCCAGCGGTTCATTGGGTGCGGTGATCGGATCGTTCAAGTCAGCAGCAGCAAAAGCGATCAACGAACACAGAGCAACGCCGGGATCGACCGTTTGGCAGCGCGGCTATTACGATCACATCATTCGCAGCGACAAATCACTGACCGCTATCCGTGAATACATTCTCTACAATCCGGCGCGGTGGACGTCGGATGAGAACAATCCCGCCAAGCTGAAATAGAAAAGGGCGACAGCAAACTCAATTGCCGTCGCCCGCTTTTGCTTTTACTCAGTCCTCGGAGTACTCGGTACTTCTTTTAATCCACCTGCACCTTGACCTTGGTCGTGCCGGTGGTGGACGGGCGGTCGCCGCCTTCGTCGCTGGCGGGACGCTGGCGATTTAGGTTCTTGTCGACTTCCTTGCTCACCTGCTCCACGCCTTCGAGCGCGGCGTCGAACAGCACCTTCATGCCTTTGACGAACTCGCGCCCGGCTTCTTGGCTGTGCTCGCGGAATCCCGGCGGCAGCAGCGATTCGAGCGCCTTGCCGGTTTCCTCGACCGCGCGCTGTTGGTGGCGCAGAAATTCGTTCAGGGGATCGTGTTTTTCCGCACCCGGCATCTCGGTCGTGTCTTGATTATTCTGGTCGGTCATCGTGTGAACTCCTCACCTAATGTTCTACTTCATTATACGCCGGGGAGAGCGCGAAGGTTGCAGCGCCGAACATTAGATGTTCGTTGGAATCGAAGATGACGAGAGCACTGAGGGTATTTGGGGATTTGAAGTGCCGTTCTTTCCTCAAAACCTCACCCCCCAACCCCCTCTCCATTGCAATGGAGAGGGGGAGCTAAGGGCGAAACTTCGTTTCGTCCCGCAGCGGGGTGAGGTCAAGCGTTTACTCCGCCGGTTCGTCGAGCAGATATTCCACGATGTAGTCGGCGATCATGCTGTACCACTTGATCGCGTTCTCGCGCCGCGTCGTGCCGTGTCCCTCATTCTCATCGACGTAATAGCGCACATCGCTGCCATTCTTGCGCATCCGCTCGACCATCTGATCGCTTTCCGCCTTGTTCACGCGCGGATCTTTCGCCCCCTGAATCACCAGCAGCGGCGCACGAACTTGATCGACGTAGGTGATCGGCGAACGCTCGATCAGCAGCGCCTCGTCGTCCTCAGGATCGCCAACCCAAGCGCGCATCATCGAGCGCCAATGCGGAGGCACGGACTTGACAAAGGTCATCAGGTTCGCCGGACCGACGATGTCGACGCCCAGCGCCCAGTATTCCGGCAGCCGCGTCACCGCGCTGAGGGTCGCAAAGCCGCCGAAACTGCCGCCGAACACGGCGATCCGGTTGGCATCGACCCAATCGAGCGTGCGCAGATATTTCGCCGCGTGTTCGATGTCGCCGAGTTCCGCGCCGCCCCAATCGCGGTGGATCAGCGTTTGGTAGGTGATGCCGTAGCCCGACGATCCGCGAATGTTGGGCGCCAGAATGCCGAACCCGCGATTGAGCAGGTATTGGTACAAGCCGTTATAGGCGTAGCGCGGCTGTTCCTGCGCTTCCGGTCCACCGTGAATCGAGAGCACGACCGGGAATTTTCCATCGTCCGAGCTTGCCACCTTTGGACGATAGAGCCACGCCGGGATCATCCGCCCGTCGTGAGTGGGATACTCGATCAATTCCGGGATCACCATGTCGGCGGGATCGACGCCGCCGAGCATACTCTGACCGAGCGCGATCATTTCGCCGGTCTTGAGGTCGATCTCATAGAGATTCGAGGCTTCGGCAGGCGATGCGAACACCAGCGCCGCCCGCGTACCATCCGGGTTGATGTCCAGCCCGTCGATCACGCCGAGCGGCAGATCGGGCATCGTCAGCGCCGCGCCGGTGGTCAGGTCACGCCCGTACAGCTTGGACGCGCCCCCTTCATTGAGCGCCCACAACAGCACCCGCCCATCGTGCGACAGCACCAACTTTTCGACGTCGTGATCCGGCGTTTCCACCCAATCCCATTTGCCGGCGGCGATGCTGTAATACGCCAAGCCGTTGAACTCGCGCCCGCTGTTGGTGACCAAATAGAACCCGGCGCTGTCCCGCGTCCATGGACCCGGCGCGAAAATGACTTCGCCTTCGTGGGCGGTCGTATTGACGATCTCATTCGTCTGCGTATCCAGCAGGAGAATGTCGGTCTCAGTGTTCGAGGTTTGCTTGAAGCCCAACAGATAGCGCCCATCCGGTGACCAGTTCACCGGAATGTACATCGCGCCGCCCGATGGGAAGGGACGCCGGGTTGCGCCGGTCGCCAGATCGCGCAGGATGATCTCCATGTTCGCCGGATTCACGTCATTGGCGGCGTAGGCGAGCGTTTTCAGGTCTGGCGAATAGGGCTGGTCGGCGATGTAGTGCTGCGCGTCGAATTTCGCCGTGATCGCTTCTGCCCAGCCGCCGCGCGCCGGGATCGTGTAGACCTGATGCTGCTCGTCGCCGTTCTGGTCGGCGACAAAAGCGATTTCGGCACCATCCGGACGCCACGCAACCGACCGCACCGTATTATCGGTATAGCTGGTCAGTTGACGCGCCATCCCGCCGCCCGAAGGCACCATCCACAGGTTAAACTGCCCGGTCGCGTTGTTGACGTGCGCGATCTGCTTGCCATCGGGCGAGTACGCCACCGCGCCGGTATACAGGCGGGTCGACGCAAACTGCATGAACTGGTACTTTTTCATTTCAGCACCTTTTTGAATATTTTCCAATGCTGAAACCCATTTTAGCGAAGAAACGGCAACCGCGCCAAGCAGTGCTGTGGTTTGATGGCGGTTGATCCGACGGTACGGCGGCGATCAGGAGGTCGGCAGCCCTCTACCGCCGACCGGCACGATCTCGAAGCCGCCGGATATGTCAGCGATCAGCGGGCGAGCCATCGCAATGATTGCCCGGACCGCCTCATTGGTCAGCGAGGCGTCATGATCGGCTTGGCTGCGCCATGCCTCGGTGATCCAGATGGTATCGGGGTCGTCGGTCGCCTCGCTGATCAGGTAGATGTAGCAGCCTTCGACCTCACCGAGCGAGTTTGCCGCTTGCAGCAGCAAATCGAGCAGCGCGGCGCGCTGCCCCGGCTGCGCCTTGAACTTGCCGATCAATCCGTACATAACAGCTCCTCACGTATCCAGTCGAGTGTCGTTCTTTGCTCCCCATCTCCCTGCAATGAAGTGGGGTTGGGGGTGAGTCGTATTAGTAACCCCGCTCCCGCTGGACGCGGTTGAGCAGCGGCAGGTTGTCAAGGTAGCGTTCCAGATTCTCCTTGAACAGCGCCTCCGCCTTTTCCGCATAGACCGCCGTCGCTCCGGCGATGTGGGGCGCAACGATCACGTTGGGCAGCGTCCAAAACGGACTATCGGCGGGCAGCGGTTCCTCTTCGAACACGTCGAGCGCCGCTCCCGCGATCCTGCCCTCGCGCAGCGCCGCGATCAGGGCGGCTTCGTCGACAACTGGACCACGCGCCACGTTGATCAGCACGGCAGTCTTTTTCATCTGCTTGAGCACTGCCGCATCGATCATGTGATGGGTCGCGCTGGTCAGCGGAATCGCCAGCACGACGAAATCGCACTCACTCACCATCGAACCGACCGCCTGCGGCGGATACAGCCGTTCGGGGATTTCGCCTTCCGGGTCGCCCGTACCGGCTTCGTGATAGGCATCACCCGCCGCCGGGTGCATCACATCATGCTTGATCGCCAGCACGCGCATCCCCAGCGAGTTGGCGATCCGCGCCAGTTCGCGCCCGATCGCGCCATAGCCGACGATGCCGACCGTCTGCCCGCGCAGCGGCAGCGGCGAGAAATGCTCCTCGCGTGTGCCCCATTTCTTCTTACCTTGAAACTCAAGCATCAACGGCAGCTTGTAGACAAAGCCGAGCATCATCATCAGGCAGAATTCGCTGATCTGCGTCGCGTGCATCCCACTGGCGGTCGTGACCTCGACGTCCTCGGAGCGGATGATCGGCTTGTCGAGCGCGTGGTCGGTGCCCGCCGAGTAAAGCTGAATCCAGCGCAGACGCGGCGCTTGTTCGGGCAGCGGAAAATCGCGCGCCGTGAACAAGATTTCAGCGTTCTCGTAGGCATTCTCCGGCACGTCGGGATAGTAGCGTTCGACGTTCAAGCGTGGTGAAAGCCCGCGCAAGTCTTCGATCAATTCGTCGGAAAAATCCAGTGCCACGATCAAGTTGATCGTCTCATCTGCCATCGTCTACCCTTTATCCGTTGCACCAATAGTCTAAACGCGCCCGATCTTACCGCCGTCGGCACGCAGAAGGCAACCGTAGCTTCAGTCGACCTGCCGTGTTAAATTATGCAAACGCGAGCTTACAGCAGTCAGCCATCAGCTTTCAGCTAGAGAACACAAGCTGACTACTGAGTGCTGAAAGCTGACCACTCTTTCAAGGAGAAACACCACATGGGCTTAATGGATGGTAAAGTCGCGCTGATTTTCGGCGTCGCCAACAAGAATTCGATCGCGTGGGGCATCACCCAAAAGCTGCACGAACAGGGCGCGACCATCGCACTGAGCTACGGCGCTGAGGTGCTCGAAAAGCGCGTCATGCCGCTGGCAGCCGAGATCGGCTGTGACTTCGTCGAACTCTGCGACGTCAGCAGCGACGAGCAGCTGGACGAGGTGTTCGCCAAGGTCAAGGAGCGCTACGGCAAAATCGACGTGCTGGTGCACTCGGTCGCCTTCGCCAACCGCGAGGACATGGGCGGGCGCTTCATCGACGTCTCGCGCGACGGCTTCAAGCTGGCGCTCGACATCAGCGCCTACAGCTTGATCGCGATGGCGAAGCGTGCCGAGCCGCTGATGACCGACGGCGGCAGCATCCTCAGCTTGAGCTACTACGCCGCCGAGAAAGTCATGCCCAAGTATCACGTCATGGCGATCGCCAAAGCCGCGCTGGAAGCGATCACGAAATATCTCGCCAACGATATGGGACCGCGCGGCATCCGCGTCAACGCCATCAGCGCCGGACCGATCAAGACGCTGGCGGCGGCGGGCGTGCCCGGTATTCGCATGATGTTGCAGTATTCGGAGAAATCCGCGCCGCTGCGCCGCCGCATCTCGCAGGAAGAAGTCGGCAACGCGGCGCTGTTCCTGCTCTCGGACATGGGGTCGGCAGTGACCGGCGAGGTCATGCACGTCGATGCCGGTTACAACGTGCTCGGCATGACCCTCGGCGAGGAAGAACTCGCGGCAATCGAGGCGCTTTAGGTAACACGGACATTACGTAGGGGCACGATATATCGTGCCCCTACACCATAATTACAATCCCCGCCCGCGAATGTACTCGCTGACGTCCACGTTGTACGCCACGTCCTCGACCTTCAGCACAAACCAAGGCGATCCCTGATCAGCCCAGATCACTGCTGCGGGTGACGGCACTTTGACGTTATGAAATGTCTGCCAGCCGCGCACTTGGTTGATCCAGCGAATCGGCTCAGCGTCTTTGGCGTCGCGCCAGCGGATCGTCTCGAACTGGCGCAGCAAGCCCGTCTCCCGGTCGAAGCTGACCGTAAAGGTCTGTACGTCGCCGCCGAAGGGCACGATCAAGCGCGCGCTGTCGTCGTCGATGGCTTCCCACTGGACGCGCACATCGGTCACGAAGATCGAGGGCAGCCAGATCGACTCACCCCACAGCCCTTGATTCGCCGCCGAATTCGTCTTCGGATCGTCCTCAATCACGCCGACCGGCAGTTCCATTCGCCCTTTGCCGTCGAGATAGCGCTCGTTCACTTTCATCAGCGGATAGCCGAAGACGGTCGCCTCGATGTAGTGGCGATAGTTACGTCCGGCGTCGTGCGTGAAACGCCAGCGCGCATTGAAGGTGATTCCCATGAAGCGCAGTTTGCCGCTGCCCGTCAGCACGGCAGACTGGATCACCGGCACCTGATCGCCGCCGAACACAGCACGAAAATAGCGCTCGACCGGCGCGGGCAGATCGGTCGGCAGCGTCATCTGCTTAGGCGGCAGCGATGAAGCCCGATAAGCCGGAAACGGCGCAGGTTTGATCTGCAAGCCTACCCATCCGGCGATCAAGAGGATGAGAAGAACGATGATAATCCACATAATCACGGATTTTAGCCGATCTTAGACAACGGGGAAGGTGTCTAAGATCACACCGCTACCCTGCAACCCCGCTTTTTTCAATTGAATCCGCCTGACGATCTTGGGGTGAGGTTATTCTCGCACCAGCAGCGCGCGACCACCTTCAGCCAGCGCCGCCGCGATCAATGCTTTCGCCAAATCCGGCACGATGAAGGGTGCAGCACCGGTCGTCCACACCGCATCCCACGCCAAACCCGTGTTGATTTTGAGCACGACCATGCCGCACAGATAGACCACCGCGATCCCGACGATCCCGGCGATCCAGCGCTGCCAGAGCCGCGTCGTTCCGCGCTCGACCAGCAGCCCGGCGACGAACGCCCCCGCCACAAAGCCGAACAAGTAGCCCGCCGTCGGACCGACCAGCGCCGCCGCACCAAGGTGATTGGCGTCCACCGGCAGATTGAGCGCGATCAGGGCGAGATAGGCGATCTGGCTGATCGCACCGTCGCGCCCGCCGAGGATCAGCCCAGCGAGGATCACCGCCAGCGGTTGCAGCGTGAACGGTACCGGCTGCATCGGGATGCTCACCCGCGCAGCGATGATCGTCAGCAGGGTGAACGCCCCCGCGCTCGCCCAACGATAAATCCAGTTTGCGTCGCGCGTCCGCGCCAGCGTGCGCAGCATAAGCAGTTCCTTTCTCAAATACAGTACCGAGTACTGAGTGCTGAGGACTGAGTAAAAACTATCCTCGCACAGTCTACAGGTCTAATCTGCTACCGCACGATGACAATTTACGCCGTCGGGAGTTCTTACTCAGTACTCGGTACTCAGCACTCAGTACTTTTTTTACGAATGATTGTCCGGCATCGGGGTGACGTCCACCTCGTCGAGCGCCATTTCCGGCTTGATGCGCACCGCAGCCGACCCCGGCGCATCCGTCCGTGTAACCGGTTCGCCCACTTCGCGCTCGATCAGCGTGACGACCACCCCCAATCCGTACAGATCGAAGCGGGTAAGGTATTCGCCGGTCTCCTGATTGTTGCGCAGAAACGCCAGCTTGCCGTCAGCATCCATCCGGCGCAGCTTGCCTTTTGCCTGATTGAATTTCATCGTCGTGAGTTCGCGCGCCAACGCCTCGCGCTCCTGAGCATTCAAATATGCCATCGTGCCTGCCCTCGATGATTGATTCCGAAAATCGTGCCCTAATTGTAACAGCCCCCCGCCCCACATCCAACGCACAGAAAAAGAAGTGCCGGGTGCTGAGTAGTGCTGGAGAAAGTACTAGCTGGCGAGCTGCGAGGTTTTGATAGCGCCTATCCAGAACAGGTATAATAAACCTAACTACAGCAGAAGGAATTTCATGCAAAGCACGTACTCGGTTCGAGAACTCAACGCGCACATTCGGCGTTTGTTCGAGCGCGACGAGGACTTGCAGGATCTTTGGGTCGAGGGTGAAGTCTCCGGCTTCAAGCAAGCCCAGCCATCGGGACACTGTTACTTCACACTCAAGGACGGCAAAACCGGGATCGCCTGCGTGATGTGGCGATCCAGCGCGCAGCAGCTAGCGGTGCTCCCCCGCGACGGCGATGCCGTGATCGCGCACGGGAACGTCACCATCTACGAGGAGCGCAGCACCTACCAGTTGTACGTGGATCGGCTGCGCCCGGTCGGGATCGGCGATCTCTACCGGCAGTTCGAACTGCTCAAGGAGCGGCTCGAAGCCGAGGGCTTGTTCGATCACGCCCGCAAGCGCCCGCTGCCGCCCTTCCCCCGGCGGATCGGCGTCGTCACGTCGGCGAATGCTGCTGCCTTTCAGGACGTGCAGAACGTCCTGCGCCGCCGCTATCCGCTGGTCGAGATCGTCCTCTCGCCGACGCTGGTACAGGGGTTGGATGCGCCGACGCAGATCGTCCGCGCGCTGGATCGCCTGAGCGCAACCGACGTGGACGTGATCCTCGTCACACGCGGCGGTGGCAGCATCGAGGACTTGTGGGCGTTCAACGACGAAGGCGTCGCGCGGGCGATTGCCGCCAGCCGCGTCCCGGTCGTCAGCGGCGTCGGGCACGAGACCGATTTCACCATCGCCGATTTCGTCGCCGACGTGCGCGCGCCAACTCCCTCGGCCGCAGCCGAAGTGCTCACGCCCGATTTCGCCGAACTCGCGCTGGGGCTGGATCGACTGACGCGACACCTTGCCGGCGCTTTTGACGACTCACTTCGTAGCCGCCGTGATGGACTGAACGCGCGCCGCCAAACCCTGCGCCAATTGTCGCCGCTGGTGCGCGTGCGCAACACTCGCCAGCGCCTAGACGATTGGCAGGCTCGCCTGATCACGACCGAGCAGCGCCGCATCGCCCTGCTGCGCGAGCGCGTCACCGCCCGCGATCGCGCGCTGGTCGCCGCCAGTCCGCAGGCGATTCTGGCACGAGGTTACGCACTCGTGACCGACGCCCAAACCGGCAAGCGCATCGTCTCAGCGCAGCAGCCGGTCGATGACATTCGCGTACAGTTCCACGACGGCACCGTAACAGCAAAGGTAAACCATGACGGATAACACCAGCCTCGATTTCAGCGCGCTCTCGTTCGAGGACGCCTACGCCGAGCTTGAGGACATCATCACCCAGCTTGACACCGGCGACCTTGCGCTGGAAGCATCGGTCAGCCTGTTCGAGCGCGGGCGCGCGCTGGCGCAGTACTGCCAAACCCTGCTCGACAGCGCCGAACTGCGCGTCAACCAACTGCTCGACGATGGACAGATCGAGCCACTGTAGGGCGCTCTGGAACTGCGGTTATTAGAACGTTATCCCTATCAGGGGTGGTAGGGGCGTTATATATAACGCCCCTACGAAAACAAAACGCCCCTCTGCCGGTGAAACGGACGAAGGCACTCTTCCTCCCTGAATTCGGGGAGGGGCTGGGGATGGGGTCAGTTTCATGAATCCCACACCGACCGTATTTTCCCAACTTATCCCAAACTTGGGATAAATTTGGGATAAACCAAATTTAGTGACGCTCTTTTATCGAAACGGAACCAAAATCTCATGGCATCGAAACCCGTTATCTTCACCCTCGACGACGACCCGGAAGTGCTGCAAGCGATCCAGCGCGACCTGCGCCGCGAATTCGGTCGAGACTACCGTGTCATGCGCGCCGAGACCGGCGCCGACGCGCTCAGCGCCTTGCAGCAGATGAAGCTGCGTAACGATGCGGTCGCGATCTTTTTGGTTGACCAACGAATGCCGGAGATGTCGGGCGTCGAGTTTCTGGAGCAAGCGCGCGAGTTGTTCCCCGACGCCAAGCGCGCGCTGCTGACCGCCTACGCCGATACCAACGCCGCCATTCAGGCGATCAACGAGATCGACCTCGACTACTATCTGATGAAGCCGTGGGATCCGCCGGAAGAAAACCTGTTCCCGGTGCTCCACGACCTGATCGACCAGTGGCAGTCGACTTATCGCCCCGCCTTCGAGGGCATCCGCGTGATCGGGCATCAGTGGTCGCCGGACGCGCACCGCGTCAAGGACTTCCTCGCCCGCAACCGCGTACCCTATCGCTGGATGGACTTGGAAGCCGACGCCACCACCGAAGAATTGATCGCCTTCATGGAGAACGTCGAACTGCCGGTCGTCCTGATGGCGGACGGCACGCCGCTGATGAACCCGACCAACGTCGAGATCGCCGGACAAGTCGGCTTGAAGACGCAGGCGGCGCAGCCCTTCTATGATCTGGCAATCGTCGGCGGCGGTCCGGCGGGCTTGGCAGCCGCCGTTTACGGCGCGTCTGAGGGCTTGCACACTATCCTGATCGAGCGCGAAGCCCCCGGCGGTCAAGCCGGGACGAGTTCGCGGATCGAGAACTATCTCGGCTTCCCCTCCGGCTTGAGCGGCAGCGACCTCGCCCGCCGTGCCGTCGCCCAAGCAACGCGTTTTGGCGTCGAAATCCTCACCCCGGCGGAGGTCGTCAAAGTCCGCATCGAGGATCAATACCGCATTCTTGAACTTTCCGACGGCAGCGAGATTAGCTGTCACGCCCTGATGATCGCGACCGGCGTCTCCTACCGCCGCATCGACGTGGTCGGCTGCGACGCCCTGACCGGTGCGGGCGTCTACTACGGCGCTGCGATGACTGAAGCGCCCTCGGTGCAGGGCGAGAACGTCTTCATCGTCGGCGCGGGCAACTCGGCGGGACAGGCAGCGATGTACTTCAGCAAGTACGCCAGCACCGTCTATATGGTCGTGCGCGGCGATTCGCTGGGTAAGAGCATGTCGCAGTACCTCGTCGATCAAATCGAGGCGACGCCCAACATCAGCGTGCTGCTCCACACCGAGGTCATGGCGGTGCACGGTTCGGAGCACCTCGAAGCCGTCACGCTGATCAACAACGACACTCGCGAGACGGAAAAGGTCAAGGGCGCGGCGCTGTTTGTCTTCATCGGGGCGCTGCCGCATACCGATTGGCTCGACGGCGTGGTCGAGCGCGATAGCCACGGCTTCATCATCACCGGCAACGACCTCGTCCGTGACGGCAAGCCGCCGAAAGGCTGGAAGCTCGACCGGCTGCCCTTCCTGCTCGAATTGAGCGTGCCCGGCATCTTTGTCGCCGGTGACGTGCGCCATCATTCGGTCAAGCGCGTGGCGTCAGCCGTCGGCGAAGGCTCGATCGGCGTTCAATTCATCCACCAATATCTGGGAGAACTCTAATGCTGGATTACGATCAACTGCGTGCCGTGCCCCTGTTTGAGCACCTGCGCGACGATCAACTCCAGTGGCTGCTCGATCACGGGCAGGAGTACCAAGCCGAGCAGGGCGATTACGTCTTCCGGCAGGGGCAGGACGCCGATTACTTTTACGTGATCATCTCCGGCGAACTGCAAATCACGCAGGACATCAACGGCAGCGAAACGGTACTCGCCACCCACCACGACGGCAGCTTCAGCGGCGAGGTTCCCCTGCTCAGCGGCACCCCCTATATTGCCAGCGCGCGGGCGCTCCAACCGACGAAGTTTCTCCGCTTCGACAACCAAGCCTTCCGCGAGATGTTCGCCGTCTGCCCGGTGATCGTCAGCAAGCTGTTCGGCGCGCTCTCGTGGCGCATCCAGACGACCGAAGCGCTCGCCCGCCAGCGCGAGAAAATGTCTGCCCTCGGCATCCTCTCGGCGGGGCTGGCGCACGAGTTGAACAATCCCGCTGCCGCCGCGCGCCGCGCTGCCAGTCAGCTGCACCAATCCTTCGACCAAATCGAGCCGCTGCTGATTGCGCTCAGTCGCCAGCTTGAGCCGGATCAGTTCGATCAACTGCTCCAGCTTCGCGCCGATGCCGCCAGCAATCTTAATCGTGCCGCTGACCTCGACTCGCTGGCGCAAAGCGATCTGGAGGACGAACTCGGCACGTGGCTGGACGATCAAGGGGTGGCGAATAGCTGGGAAATCGCGCCGACGCTGGTCGGTGCCGGGGTCGACGTCGAGGCGCTGGAAGCGCTGCTCGATCAACTGGGCGGCGACTGCCATCGAGTCGGCGGTAGCGTGGCTGAACGCCTCGCTCGGCGCGGCGGCGCTGCTGCGGGAGATCGAGCAGGGCACGAAACGCATCTCCGAGTTGGTCAAGGCGGTCAAATCCTACTCGTACATGGATCAAGCGCCGCTGCAGGAGATCGACGTGCACGAGGGCATCGAGGACACGCTGACGATCATGGCGTACAAGCTGCGCGACAAGCACATCACCGTCGAAAAGGATTTCGACCGCAGCATCCCCAAGCTGACCGCCTACGGCAGCGAACTCAATCAGGTTTGGACCAACATCATCGACAACGCCACCGACGCCATGAGCGACGCCAACGGCAAGGGCAAGCTGACTCTGCGCACGTGGGCGGACGACGAGGACATCTGGGTCGAACTCGCCGACGACGGTCCCGGCATCCCGCCGGAGATCCAATCGCGCATCTTCGAGCCGTTCTTCACCACCAAAGCGGTCGGCAAAGGGACGGGCTTAGGCTTGGACATCGCCCATCGCATCGTCGTGACCCGGCATCGCGGCGAGATCAAGCTGACTTCGCATCCCGGCGAGACCAAGTTTCAAATCCGCCTACCAATCGCGCCGCCCCAATCGACCAGCACTGAAAATCCCGCTGACGACCAATAAAAAGAGGCGGATCCACCGACGATTTATCGGTGCCCGCCCCGTGTCAATTTCGGTTGAGTCAGTCTGACTTTCTGCCTAATGCGACCATCTCCCCCTATAAACAACCACCTAGCTGCCCCTCTCCTAAGGAGAGGGGTCAGGGGTGAGGTCGATTAATGAATGCCGTTCCCGTTCGAGCCAGCCTGCGGATTAGGAACATTCTCGCCGCTGTCGTGCAGTTCCAGCCGATTCTCGACGCTCTTGACGCCGGGGATCGTGCGGACGCGCTCGATCAGCGGCTGCGCTTCGCGCGCGTGGATTTTGCCGCCGAGGATCACGTTGCCGCCGTTCACCGCCACGCTGATCGCGCCGGGATCAGCGACGTAATGCCCTAACTGCGCCTGCACTCGCGTTTGCAATGTGAAATCACTCACTCCGGCATTCTGAGCTTGACCCGGCTGGGCATCATGGACGGCGTTCTCCACCCGGTTAACGGCATCCCGCGCGCGACCTTCCAGCGAATCGCTCACCTCGTCGAACGCGCTGTCCGCCTGATCGCGCAGCAGCGCCCGACGTCGCTTGCCCCGTTCTGGATCGAACAAGTACATCACCGCTGCCCCGCCCACGACGCCGACCACGAGCATAAGCAGCGAAAATACGGTGGTTCGCTGCCGCTGACGGCGGCGCTCAGCCCGCACCCACGGGTTGCGATCCATCATCTGGCGTGCCACGTGACGGCGCTGCTCGCGCCCCTGTGTCGCCACCCGCTCGACCGCCTCGTTGAAAGCGTCGTGAACCCGCGTCGGCAGTTCGTCGCGGATGTTGTCGATCAAATCGTTGATATCCATTGGTCCGGGCATCTTATTCCCCTCTGACACTATAATCGTCAGCCTATTCGTAATTCTTATGTGCTGAAAAACACTGCAAGATGCAGCGTCGACAGTACTCGCGTTCCAGCAACTTTAATATAGCTTGTAATGCTTGGGGTGTCAACTAAAGGTCGAATGAGAAGACGCGCTTAACCAGCATCAAATTCCGTCAAATCATGATCATTTCTCGGCGATCTTGGCGGCTTGGCGGTTTGCTCGATGTTCGTTCTACCCGCGCCGTCGCAGCAGTGCGCGCGGAACCGATCGGGCTTCCTCGATCCCGAAAGCAAAGGCTAAGCCGAAGAAGACCACCATGCCGACGCCGACGCCGAGGATTACCAGCAGCAGCACACTTGCGCCCGTGAGGGCATTCAGCAGCGCCCAAATGACCGCACCCATCGCCAGCGCCGCCAGCAGCGACCGCCCTGCTCCCCAGAGAATGCTGCGGTCGTTCAAGTCGCCGATGCGACGGCGCAGCAGCAGCCACAGCGTCGCCCCTTCGAGCAGGGTCGCCAGTGCATTAGCCAGCGCCAGCCCGGCGAACGCGCCGTGAGTTAAGTCGGTGGGACTGCCGATCACGCGGATGAAGATCAGGCTGAGCACGACGTTGGTGATCACCGACGCGACGCCGACCACGACCGGCGTCCACGTGTCCGAGAGCGCGTAGAAAGCCCGCGAGAGCACTTCGAGCAGGCTGTGTCCGGCGATGCCCAGCGAAAAGAAGCCGAGCGCCCACGCCGTCGCTTGCGTATCGGTTGCCGTCCACGCCCCGCCCCGCAGGAGCAAGCTGATCCCGGCTTCGCCGAGCAGGATCAAGCCGACCGTCGCCGGGAACGACAAGAACAGCACGCCGCGCATCGCTCCCGCCAGCCGATCCTTGTAGCCGGGCATATCCTTACGGGCAGCGAGGTTCGAAAGCGACGGGAAAACCGCCGTCCCTACGCTCTGCGCGATCACGCCGAGGGCGAAGAACATCAGCGTCCATGCCGTCGTCAACGCCGAGATGCTGCCGGGCGCCATGCCTGACGCCAGATTCACGTTGACGATGAAGTTGATCTGCACCACCGCCAAGCCGAGCACGCGCGGTCCCATCAACACGAGGACTTCGCGCACGCCGGGGACGCGCGGATCGGGCAGGAAACGCAGTTTCGCGCCGACGCGCGGCAAGCCGGGGATCTGGATCAGCAGGTGAAAGACTGCGCCGATCACCGCGCCGAACGCCAAGCCGAAGACCGGCGCACCGCCATCCGACGGCAGTCCGCGCGCCAGCAGATCGCCATACTGCGGGATCAGCGTGCCATAGTGGGTGCCATAGGACGCGATCACGCGCGTCAGCACCAGCGCCCCGAAAATCTGCCCGATGTTGTACATGCTCAACGCCAGCGCCGGGAGCGCAAAGACCTGCTGCGCGTTGAGGATCGCCATCAGCAAACCGCTGATACCGAAGATCACCACCGTGAGCAGCAAGACCTGCGTCAGCGAGGTCGTCAGCGCTTGCTGCGCGGGACTTGCGCCCGGCTCAAGCACCGTCGGCACGAGGGTAGGCGCGAAGCATCGCCGTCACGACCGCCAAGATCGTCGCCAGCACAAAGACGCACGACATCACCGCACTGGCGAGCCGCCATGCGCCCTCGCCGTCACCCTGCGACTGGAAGCGCCCAAAGACCGGGATGAACGACGAGCCAAGCGCGCCGCCCGCGACCACCACGAACAGCGCTTCCGGGATGCGCTGCGCCGCGTAAAACGCATCCAGCGATGCGCTCGCGCCGAACGTCACCGAGAACGCCGCCGTGCGAATCAAGCCGAGCACGCCGCTGGCTAAAAACCCGCCGACCACGATCGCAGCCGCGCGGGCGATTTGTCTGTTGGAGAGTGCCGCCATACGGATCACCGCCTTCGATTTCGGCGCAATTATAGCGGCAATCACTCACCTACGTCAGCCGGGAAACTGAGCGATGCTGATTTGTCTGGGCAGCGTAAAGTGCCGATCAGAGCGGGATCGGTTAGAATGAAAGCATAATTTCGTTACGGAGCAACGCCCCATGGCTACCCAAGGACGCTACAAGAAAATCCTCGTACCGCTCGACGGATCAGGCTGGGCGCAGCGCGCCGTCCCGCACGCCGTTGACATTGCTCGCAGCAACCCGGACTCCGAGATCATTCTGCTCAACGTCTTTGTTCCCCCTGCCCGCGAGTTCGCCGACCAGATCGCACTGGCGCAGGGCGAGGATCAAGCACAGCAAACCCGCGAGCAGATGAAGCAGTATTTGATCGGGCTGCGGTCCGAACTGCGCGAAGAAGACGTCAAAGTCCGCACGCATCTGATCGAAGGCTCGGCGGTCGCCCACTTGATCTGCGACTACGTGGAAAGCGAAGGGATCGATCTGGTCGTCATGTGCTCACACGGGCGCACGGGACTGTCGCGGATGCTGTTCGGCAGCGTCGCCCGCGACGTGATGCAGTACATCAACATCCCGGTGCTGTTGATCCAGCCGGGGAAAGAGTGAAACCAGCAGCAGTTAGCGGTTAGTTCTTAGTTTTTAGCCAAAAGCTCACACGCTCATTTGCGGAGCCACACCCAACTACGACGAGTTTGTCAGAGCACTCAATAAGGATGTCTAAAACACCGCTGCGGTGTCGGGAAGTCAGCAACGTTGACCACTTACGCTTGAAACAGACGAAGGCACTCTCCCCTCCCTGAATTCGGGGAGGGGTCGGGGGTGGGGTCAGCTTTACCCCCGGTTGACTTCCAACTGCTCGAACGGCGACCGACACTCCGCCACCGCCCGCCGGATCGCTTCGACAGCGTCCCACGCGGCTTGCTGCTCCTCCTCCGGCAGATCGAGCGCCGCGAACTCGTCCTCATCCAGCAGCAGCAGTTGACCGCTCGTATCGACGAACACGTCGAGCGCCAGATCGTCCGCCCGCACCGTGTCGTCCTCGATGATCGCCGGGCGGGTGATGTTACAGTACCAGCCCTTGAGATTGCCGCACTCGAAATCGTACAACTCGAAGACGTTGTACCAGCGATCGCTGTAGTGCCACTCGATGAAGGTGTCGCCGCGCCGGAAGACGACGTAACCGGCGTCTTTGTCGTCGAAATTAAAGCGAGCGCTCACGCACAGCCACGTCGCGCCGCGCGCCAGCAGATCGCCGCTGTACTCGGTGACTTTCTCGCCCCGATGGTTCTGCTTGATCACGGTGATCATGATCATGCGCGTCCTATCGTCTGAACGATCAACAACACCCCCGCGCGCACGCCGACCACTGCTCGCGTCGTCGTCATCACGTTGCTGACGCCGCGCGCCGGACCGAAGAACAAGTCTTCAGCTTTGAGCGGATAGTACAGGTCGGTGGTCACGACGCCGCTTACCACGCCGTTGAGCGGGATCAGCGAGACCGTGTCGCCGGGCGCGCCCTGAATCACCGTCTCACCGGGGCGCGCCAGCCACGCCGCCTGCTTTCCGGCGACCAGTTTCACGTCCAGCGCGTCGAGGCTCGGCAGCGCCAGCAGATAGATGTTGCTCAAAATCTGGTCGAGCCGCCCGCCGGTCGCGCCGATCACGCGCAGCCACGTCGCGCCGCGCTCTGCCGCTAAGTTCAGCGCCAGTTCGAGGTCGGTTTCGTCCTTCTCGGCGGGATGCCGGATGATTTCGGAACCCTGCGCTGTCAGCGCCGCGAGTTCGTCCGCCGTCAGCGAGTCCATGTCGCCGACCACCACGTCGATGTGCAGTCCATAATGCGCCGCGACGCGCACGCCGCCGTCTGCCGCGATAATCAGCGCATCCGGGGCGTGGGTCAGCGCCCGGCTAACCATCGCGCCGTCGTCGATTTCGCCGTTGGCGAAGATTAATGCGTCCATGTTGTGCGCCGAAAGGGGGATGCGAGCAATAAGCGTTGGTTCAAGTTCTCACGTTCTCATCAGGTTAGGAACAAGGATGATTTACTTTAAGCTTTTAACTGGGAACTTTCAACTGACGTTTAGCGCGTGCGCCGTCGCCAGCGATCCTTGATCTCCAACTTGCTCACGTCCGGCGCTTCGAGGAACTCATTCGCGAGCCGGGCGAAGCGGTCGTCTTCCAGCATCGGGAAGTGACGCACCCCTGCCAGCAGGATCGGCATCAACAAGTTTTCCTTGTCCAGCGTGATGTAGTTCAGGATCTCTTCGCTCGGCTGCGGGATCAGCGGATCGTCGCCGCCGTGAACGACGAGGATCGGCACGCTGAGCAGGCGCAGCGTATCCAGCATCCGCCCGGAGTCGAAGGTCTCGACCGAGCGCTTGAGCACCAGCGGGTCGATCTTGGGGATGTCGATGCTGAGTTTCTGGTGATTCACCTCGGAGCGCCGGAAGCAGCGCGCCAGCAGTGAATCAGGATCGCTGCCTTCCATCAAAGTCGTCAGCGGATTGCTGCCGCTCGGCGTCAGGTTCTCCTCGGACGCGATCAAGCTCTCAAGCTGGGGAGCCAGCCCACCGCCCCGCGCCCGTGCCGCTTCGATCAAGGCGGCACGCATGGCGGCGCTGGCGCTCATGACCGTTGGCGCATTGGGGTCGGGCAGTGTGTCGGCTGCTTCGGCGGGCGCCGGACGGTGGTTGAAGACCTTGCGCCCTGCCGGGACGCGCTGGTCGAGATCGCCGGGGTCGAACAGCGGCGCACTGGCGACCAGCATCCTCGGCACGCGATCAGGGTAGCGCCGCGCGAACTCCGCGACGATCAGCGCGCCCAAGCCATGCCCGATCAGCGCAGCTTTGGGGATGCCCAACTGCTGCATGAAATCCGCCAGCAGCGAAATCTGGTGTTCCAGCGTGTAATGCTGTGTATTCTTCGCCGAGTCGCCAAACCCGTACAAGTCGAGCGCGTACACGCGGTACTTAGTCTGCAAAAGCTGCATGGTCGGAATCCAATACCGCCACGAGCCAACCCAGCCATGCACTAAAATGACCGGGCGTCCGCGTCCCAAGACCTCATAATGGATGATGTTGCCGCTTGTCGTGATCGCGCTCATAAGCTCGTTCTCTACGCTGCGCCGTTCGCGTCCAAAATCTCGCTGACGCGCCGCGTCAAATCGTCGGGCGAAAACGGTTTCAGGATGTAAGCTGCTGCACCCGCTTCGATCCCGTTTTGGATCTCCTCGTCCTGTCCTTTCGCGGAGAGAAAAACGACCGGGATGTCGTGAAAAGTATCGATCAGCTTGATTTCACGACAGGCTTCGTAGCCGGTCAATTTGGGCATTCGCACGTCCAGCATGATCAAGTCGGGTTTCTGCCCCGTCGCTGCTGCCTGCGCCAGTTCGACCGCTTCCGCGCCATTGGCGGCGAGCGTCACCGTGTGCCCGGCAAACATCAGCGTAAAGTTGATCAATTCTCGAATGTCGCGTTCGTCTTCGGCAACTAGAATGTGCGCCATTTTTACCCTTCAACGGTTTGTTCGCTCGTGAGTTGGATATTTTCCGGTCCCGCCACCGGCAGCGAGACGTAAAAGGTCGTGCCTTCGTCCTCGCGCGATTCAAACCACACTTCGCCCCGGTGCATCTCCACCAGCGACTTGACAATCGACAAGCCTAAGCCAGTTCCCGCCACGTCCATGACCAGCGCGTGCGCCTCGTAGCGCGCGAACCGATCCCAGATGCGGCTCTGGAATTCTTCGGGGATGCCGATGCCGTCGTCCTTGACCGTGATCAGTACGTGATCGGGCGCGTCGTCACGCCGGTGCGCCTTGATCTCGATGTTACCCCCGGCGTTGGTATAGTTGAAGGCGTTATCGACCAAGTGCGAGACAATTTGTATGATTTTCAGGGGATCGGCTTGAATCAGCGGCAGGTCGGGATCGACGTCGACTTGCAGCGACAGCGCCTTGCGCGAAAACTGCGGGCGCGCCTGTAAGTTATCGACCACCTGCCGGATCACGACGCCGACCTGTACCGATTCCACGTCGAGCCGGTCACGCCCGGAGTCGATCCGCGAGACGTCGAGCAGGTCGTTGACCAGCGTCGCCAAGCGATCGGTATTGCCTTTGATCGTGCCGAGCAACTGCTGCTGCTCGCCGCTGACCGTGCCGACGCCCCCGCTCAGCAGCAGGTCGGCATAGCCCTTGATGCTGGTCATCGGCGTGCGCAGCTCATGCGACACGTTGAAGATGAATTCACTCTTCATGCGGTCGACTTCCACGTCGCGGGTCACGTCGCGGAAGACCGAGACCGTGCCGAGGAATTGATCGCCGATGAAAACCTGCGAGGCGTGGACGCTGACCACCCGCCGACCGACTTCCAAGCGGTCGATGAACAGTTCATCCTCGCCTGCGTTCCCATTCATCGGCTTGGCGACCCATGCGTCCAGCGCGTTGACCCACTGCGCCGCATCTGCGTGAATGTGCGCGATCCGCGCCAGCGGCTGACCGAGCGCCGAGTCGCGGGCAACGCCGAGAATCTGCTCCGCCGCGCTGTTGAACAGCACGACCACGCCGGTCGCATCCGCCAGCAGCACGCCGTCGGCGATACCTTCGAGGATGGCGGAGTTCTTCCCGGCTTCCTCTTGCTCAGCGCGCAGCAGCGCCGCCATCCGCTCGTTCTGGTCGCGGATCAAGTTATACAAGTCGGCATTGTTGACCGCCGCCGCGACTTGAGCCGTCGCCGCGATCACCAGTTGCAGATGCGGGTCGGTGAACTGAGCCGGTGCGCGTCCCAGCAGCACCAGCACGCCTTGCACGTCCTCGTTGGTCTCGATGATCACGCCGAGCGCGCTGCGCCATTCCCCACCCGACCAGAAATCTTGCTCGTCCAAGTCGTCGATCCGGATTGACGAGACGTTGTCCAGCATCCAGCGCGCCAATTGTGCCGCCGGGTGCTTGATGCACCCCGGTCCATCGCCGCTGGTGCCGTAAACCGGCTCGCCCAAGGCGGTGTTGAGCGCCGTCCGGCAGTAGAGTTCGCCGGTCTGCGGCTCGATCAGCATGACCACGCCGTCAGTCGCGCCGATCGCTTTGGCGACCATTTGCAGCGCGCGCGCCAACACGCGGTCGGTGTCCAGCGTCCGCCCCAACTCCGCCGTGATCTGGTACAGCGTGTTCACGCGGTCGCGTTCTTCTTGCAACTCGACCGTCCGCTCCTCGACGCGCACGTTCAATTCGTTGGCGAAGTT
The DNA here is from genome assembly GCA_963727545.1 of uncultured Chloroflexia bacterium. Taxonomy (GTDB): domain Bacteria; phylum Chloroflexota; class Anaerolineae; order Aggregatilineales; family Phototrophicaceae; genus Flexifilum. Next base: position 155,089 of record CAVSGS010000016.1, on the reverse strand, counting down.
CTGGACGCGCTCGAACAGCTGCGCGTTCTGGAGCGTCGCGCCCAACTGCGCGGCGATAGTCGTCAAGATCCGGTTGTCGTTCAACCCGAACGGGCGCGTCTGCTTGGTATCACGGACGGCGAGCACGCCCGCCACCTGATCGCCTGCCATCAGCGGCACGCCGAGGAAACGCGACGACTCCACGTCGGTGACAATGCCGAGGTTGCGCCGGACTTCCGCCGCGCTCGGATTCTCGCCACCCATCGACACCGGGCGGCGGAAGCGGATCACAAACGAGAATTCGTCGCCGCCCAACTGCACCGGCGGCATCTCAAAGTCCCCGCCCGCCCGCAGCGCCAGCGGGAAGGTGATCTGCTCGGTGTCCGGATTGTACAGCGCGACGATGATCTCTTCGGCATCGGTCAGCGTCGGCATTTGATCGCGCACGATGTTGATCATGTCCTGCGTGTTCATCGTCGCCGAGATCGTGCGGCTGATGTCGTTGATGACCAGCGATTGTTCGACCAGCGCGGCGGTCTGCGTCGACAGGCGCGCGTTCTCGATCGCCGTCGCCGCCTGCGCGCCGAGCGCCTGCGCCATCCGCGTATCGCGGTAAGTGAAGGTCCGCATTTGCGTTCGCAGTTCGATTTGCAGCAGCCCAATCGACTGATCGCGGACGATCAGCGGCACCAACATGCGCGCGCTGACGCCGGTCTCGGTCATCTCCGCGATCTCGTGGCGGTCGGCGTTAGGATCGTCGCGACGGATCACAGCGATCTGCCCGTCGTGGAGCGCGTGGCTCTTGGCGGGATACTCGCGCAGGTCGTAGAGCGTGCCCGTCGGCACGATCCGGCTGGGATCGTCGTCGCGGTTGAGGTCGAGTTCGACCCGCAGTTCTTCTTCGACGTTGTCGTAGAGCATAATCGCGCAGTCGTCCATGTCGAGCGCTTGCAGCGCCAAGCGGACGATGCTGGCGAACACTTCTTCGATGTCGAGCGTGTAGGAAGTCGCCTGCGCCGCTTCCAGCAGCGTTTCCAGTTCGCGCGTGCGCACCAGCGTCTGTTCGAGCAGGTTGGCGTTGAGCACGGCGATCGCCGCTTGGTTGGCGATGATCGTCGCGAGGTCGAATTTTTCCGGGTCGAAGTGGCGCGGGGTATCGTCGGCTTCCAGTTCGAAGACGCCGCTCACCTGCCCGCCGACCGTCAGCGGCATGACCAGATAGGCGGTCAGCTTGCGGTCTTGCAGCAGCGTCCCGATGGCGGGATCGCCGTCGTAGAGCGCAACGTTCTCGATCACCAGCGGCGCGGCGCTGTGCATCACCTGCTGGAAGACCGGGTTTTCGCGCAGATCGACGAACTCGGTCGGCGGTAAATCGCCGCGCGGATGCTCGACCACGACCCGCGCGCTGTTGGTCTCGCGCTCGAAGATCGTCGCCCGCGCCCGCTCGATTTGCAATGACTGGGCGATCTCGCTGAGCGCGATCTCCATGATGTTCTCGACGTCGAGTGACTGCGCCAGCGCCACCGACACGCGGTTGAGCAGGCTCAAGCGCTCAGTACGGGCGTGGGCTTCCTCGAACAAGTCGGCGTTGACGACCGCCACCGCCACCTGATTGGCGAAGGCGGAAGCCGCCTGCTGCGCCTGTTGATCGTAGAAATTCTCTTCGCGCTTGCCCAGCGTGATCACGCCGATCACGTCGCGCTGGCGAATCAGCGGGGCAGCCAGCCAGCTCCCGATGTTTTCTTCACCGGGCAGCGCGTCCGTCCCCTCGAAATGATTGATCGACACGGCGCGGCGCGATTCCAACACCTGCCCCAGTCGTTCGTGCGCGGTGATGGCAACCCGGAACGGTGGGTCGCCGGGGATAAAGCCGCGCGCCCCCTCGATCACGAGGTCGTCGCCGTCGCGCCGCCACAATGTCATCACGTCGTAGCTGATCACGCGCTGCATTTCGTCGAGCGTCAGCGCCCGCACCGCGTCGCGGTCGAGCGCAGCAGTGATGCGGCTGGAAATCTCCGTCAGCGCGGCGAGTTGGTTCGCGCGGGCGGCGATGTCCTGTTCCAGCCGCGTGCGCTCGGTCACGTCCTCGATCAGCAGCACGACGCCGCGCACACCCTCAGCCGCGCGCAGCGGATACAGGTAGAAGCTCTGCACCAAGCGGCGGTCGTCCTCGATCACGCTTTGGTTGATCAATTCCTGCGGCGCAACGTCGCGCACTACCGCTGCCAAGGCTTGCTCAAGGATCGGGCGCAGCGCGGGACGGAACTCGAACAAATCCTGTCGCGCCGCTTCGTGCCAACCAAAACGGCGGCGCATGAAGTCGTTGACCGTGATCACGCGCCCGACATTGTCGAGCACGACGATCCCCTGCTGAATCAACTCGACGACCGACTCGTTGAAGGCGCGCAGATTGACCGCTTGATTGAACAGCCGCGCATTCTGCATGGCGACGGCGGCGAGATTGCCGATCCGTTTGATCAGCGGGCGGAATTCTTCGAAGCCGAAGGCTTGCGCCAAGTCGCTGCCCAAGTGCAGCGCGCCGAGGCAGATACCGCCGGTGATCAGCGGCACGACCAGCGACGTGCGCTCGCCCAACTTGTGCCAGCGCTGCAAATCGGGATAGTCCGTCCCTTCGTCAGCGCCATAGAGTGCATCCTCGCCGGTCTCGAAGGTGTATTCCAGCGCGCCGCCCTCAAGCGACGGGCGCAGCTCGCGCTCGATCACCAGCGAGTTATCCGCCTTGACCGTCACGTTGATCAGATCGAAGCTCTGCTGCTCGGGTTCGAGCATGGCGAAGGTCATGCGCATGAAAGGCAGCAGCCGCAGCGCGCCGTGCGCCACCGACTCGACAATGTCGCTGGTGTCGAGCGTGCTGGCGATCGCCTCCATGACTTCGTTCAACTGCGCTTCCTGCTCGACGTTGCGGACGCTGGTCGTGTAGAGCCGGGTATTCTCCAACGTCGTCGAGGTTTGGTGCGCGAAGATTTCGAGGATCTCAATCGTCGAGCGATCCGGGCGGCGACCGTCAAACGGGCGGTCGAGGCTCATCACGCCGAGCAGATTCCCACCCGCGCCCATCAGCGGCACCAGCAGCAGATCGCCGTCGTGCCAATCCTCTTCCGAGCGTGGGTGCATCGTCCGCGTGATGGCGAAGCCGGTGCCCAACACGTCGAACCCATCGCGGTACCAATCCGACATCCGCTCAAGGGGCAGGAACTGCGACTCGCTGACCCGGTACTCGTCTTTAGCCATCAGTTCACGCAGCAGTGCCATCGGCAGCGCGCGATACTTGCTCTCCTCGAACGCCTCAATCGGCAGCCCGGCTTGCGCCGAGCGCCGCAGCACGCCAGCGTCCTCGTCCACCATCAGCATGACTACGATGTCGAAGCCGATGGTCTGCTGAATGCTGAAGGCAATCGCCTCCAGCACCGAACCGGGATCGACGTTGGTCTGGAGCATCTGCCCCAATTCGAAAATCTGGCTCAACTGCTCGACACGGCGGCGTAGGTGATCGCTGCGTTCCTGATTTTCGACGTAGCGGCGGTTGTTGCCATAGCTCAGCGAGGCTTTCGCCGCCAGCGTCATCAGGAAGGTCGCGGCGCGCTCGTCAAAAGCATAGGGTTGGCTGTGATAGAGATGGATCACGCCAATCGGGTGATCCTCGTAGACGATCGCGGCAGCCACCGCCGACCGCGCCGACGGCGGATCGGCTTGCAGAGCTGCCTGCGCCTGATAATCCTCGACCACCACCGGCTCGATCCCCTGCTGGATCGCCAGCGCTTCGACACTAGTCAGCACCTTCGACTGGCTCTCGCCCAGCCGCCGGTCAATCCGCGGCTCGCTGTCCGGCGTTTCCGGCTGACGCAGCAGGACGACGCTGTTACCTTCGGCATCGGTCGCACGGACGGCTTCGTAGCGGATCACGTCGAGCACGCGCTCGTAATCGAGCGTGGTCGCCAATTCGTTGCTCACGTGCGAGATCGCGTCGAGTTCCTGCAAGCGGCGGCGCAAGTTCTGACCGGTCGCTTCTTGCAGCCGCACGCGGTCGAGCGCGGCGGCAACGTGGATAGCAATCGCCTGCAAGTTGCGAATATCGGCTTCGCCGTAGGGTGGTTCCTCGCGGTTGAATACGCCCATCTCGCCGAGCACTTGCTCGCCGACCACCAGCGGTACGATCACCGTCGTGGTCATCTCCATGTCGGCGAAGGTCTCGCGATAAGCGGGCAGTACGGCATCGTCAAGCGGTACGTCGTAGCTGATGAACGGCTGGCGCGAGAGCGCGACGCTGCGCTCGAAGCCTTTTTCGTAGGTGTCGTAAATGACCGGCTCCGCACGCTGGAAGCCGTACCCGTACTTGGGATAGCCGATCAAGCGCCCCGACTGCGGGTCAAGCACGTTGACGAACGCCGCCGGACTGTTGGTTAAGCGGCAGATTTCGCGCAGCACCGGCAGAAAATCGTCCTCGCCGGTCATGACGGCACCGGCATACTCGGCGACACGGCGCAAACCTTCCGATTCGTCGGCGCGCGTCTGCACCGCGCGCAGCAGCCGCGCGTTCTCGATCATCCCGGCGATCTGCGCGCTGAAGATCAGCAGCAGCCGGGCGTCGTTGTCGGTGAAATCCTCGCCGCTGATCTTGTTGGAAACCTGCACCAAGCCGAGCCGCCGCCCACCGGTCGACATGATCGCCAGCAGCGTTTTCTGCAAGCCGATCTCGTTGGCGAATTCCGCCAGCCCCGCGCCATTGATCACCTTGTCGGTCGGGACAGCGTTGGTATACCAGTAATCTTCTTCGTGCCAAATCTGATCCAGCGCGCTGCTCGTCTGCAGCGAGATCACGTAACGGCTGACGATCCGGTCGTCCAGCCCGTAATAGGGCTTCTGAGCGACCAAGCTGTCGATGTCAGCGTCGTAGAGGAGAATGCCGCAGCGCTCGATGCCCATCACGCGGGCGATCCGCTCGGTCACGTTGGCGTAAAACACGTCGGAATGGCTGATCGCGCCGAACGCCTGCGCGATCTCTTGCAGTCCGGTCATCTCGGTCTCGTGGATCTGCTGGCGCTCGACCAAGCGAATATCCTCGACCGCGACCGCGGCTTGCGCCGACAGCAGGCGCAAATTCTGGATGTCCTGCGCGTTGAATCCGCCGCCCGCCTGCTTGTCGCCGATCAGGATCGTCCCGATTCGGCGGCTGCCGACTTGCAGCGGCATCAGAATCAGTTCATGCAGCCCGGCGGTATTGACCAGCAGCGAGAGCCGCATCTCCTCAGCGAGCGGTTCGCCGATGATGTCACTGGTCATCCAGTAATCCTGCTGCTGCCAAATATCGTAAGCTGCGCTGCCTTCCGGCACCGGGATGGCGAAATTGCGCACGATTTGGAGCGGCAGACCATAAAACGGCGGCTGCGCGACCAGCGCTTCCCGCAAATCATCGTAGACCAGCATCCCGCAGACGCGCGCATCCAGCAGCCGGGCGATCCGCTGGTTGAGCGTCAGGATCACCTGCGCCGGGTCTTCTGCCAGCGCCGCCTGATCGATCACCTGCTGGAGCGTCGCCAAGTCCTCGATTCGGCGCGTCTGCCCGCTGTAGAGTTCGGCATTGTAGATGGCGGTAGTCACCGGTTTGGCGACCGCTTGCAGCAGCGACAGATCCGCCGAACTGAACTGGCGCGCCGTCGCAAATTCCAACGTGCCGAGGAAGCGCTCGCCGACCAGCAGCGGCACGCCGACGTAACTCTGGAATGGGCTATTGCTCAGCTTGGGGCGGACTGCCGTCTCGTCGCCGAGGTTGCTCAGCACCGGACGGCGATAGCGGGCGATCCAGCCACTGATCCCTTCGCCGGGCGCGTAAGCGCCGCCCGCCTCGACCAGCGACAGCACGTAGGCGCTATCGCCGATCCAGCCCTGCGGCACCAACACCTCCTGCTCCTCATCCCACAGGCAGATTTCGCCCGCGTCGGCGGGCAGTTGCTTGCGGATGATGGTCAGCAGCCCTTGCAAGACCGGCTCCAAGCCTTGGCTGGCGTTGATCGTCTCGCCGATCTCGTTGACGACGTTGATCGCCCGGTTGAGGTCGAGCGCGTCGGGGTTGGTCGGATTGGCAGTCAGTTCGCGCAGGACGACGACCATCCGCTGACCGCCGTCCGCCGGGACGCGGTGCGACGTCGCTTCGACCCAGCGCTGATTCATTTGCAGCGAGGCTTGTGCCTCGCGGGTGAACAATTCGAGGAAAGTATCGACCGGCTGCGCGCCGCGCGCGATCATCTCTAAGTCGGGGTTGTCGACGTTCAGCCAGCGCTGCAGCGTCTCATTGACGTGGAGCACCTGTCCGTGCTCGGACGCCACGATCACGGCATCGTCGTTGGCGAGCATCGCCGCCGGGATATCCGTCGCATTCGCGGCGAGTTCGGGGATATTTCCGAGCCGCTGTCGTTGAAGTGACCACAGATAAAGCCAGATCAGGATGACAACCGCGCCCGCAAAGAGAATTAAAGCCAGTCCCATGAGACTTTACCCGTCACTGAGCATTACCACGAGGTGAGCAGGTTCGCGCTGTCGCTGCTGTCCAGCCCGGATACCCCCCGGCGGCGATCCTCGGCGGCGAGTTCGGTGATCTCGCGGATGTCCGAAAACTGGTGCGTGCGCGTCGAGACCGCGCCTGCCGCCAGCGTCATCAACGGCGCTTGGCGCTCGCCGTAATCAGCATCCGGCACGAGGATGTAGCCCCGCTCGCGGTCGATGAACGAGTAATGCTGCTTGATCTTCTCGTCGAAGGTCTCTAGCAGCAGTTGTTCCAACCGATCCGGGTCGGCGGCGTGCGTGATGATGATGAAGTTATCGCGCCCCGGATGTCCGGCGTAATCGTCGGGCGTGCCTTCCTCGTCGATCACCTCGCCGAGCAGCACCGCCGTGAAGCGGATCACCTCGTCCCCGGCGACGAAGCCGTAGACGTCGGTGAAGGCGTCGAAATTGTTGATCTTCAAGTCGAGATAGGTCCACGAGCGCTCGCTGTGCATCAGCGTCCGTAGATGATCCTCGATCAAGCGACCGGTCGGCAGGTTCGACTTGGAGTTGATCTGCGTCTGCCGGTTGGCAGCGGTGATCGCGTTCTGCACGCGCAGCTTGAGTTCTTCGATGTCGAACGGCTTGGTGATGTAGTCGTCCGCGCCCAGTTCCAACCCCTGAATCTTGTCGCTGCGCTCGTCTTTCTGCGTCAGAAAGATGATCGGGATATGACTGGTGCGGGTGGTGGTGCGCAGTTCGCGGCAGACGTCGTAACCGTTCATGTCCGGCAGCATAATGTCGAGCACAATCAGGTTCGGGAGCTGCTTGCGCGTCACCGTCAGCGCATCGCCGCCGCGCGGCGCCACCTGCACTTCGTAGCCCTGCCCGCTGAAATAAATCCGCAGCATATTGGAAATGTCGAGGTCGTCCTCGACGACCAGTATCCGTCCTTTACTCATGCCTGCCCCTTGCCACCGGGTGTCTGAACGCGGTGAAACCTTGTCACGCGACTCTCGTTATCAAAACCCAACTATACATAATGTAGTTGACATCACGCCAACCTAGACGAGACGGGATCGCTTTGTCCCTAAGTATAACGCCGAACGCCGGACGCAAGTGTAAACTTTGTAACATCGCTCGTGGTACAATTCGATCACGAGTGTTGAGCAGTGGAGTCTCTTATGGCGATGCAAACAACCAAGGTTGACGCGAGCGAATTCGAGCGCTTTGCGACGCTGCCAGAGAACGCCGACCGCCTGTTCGAACTCATCGGGGGGGAGATAATCGAAGTGGTTTCCAACGGAGTTTCATCGGCGCTGGGTTCATCGCATGAATATATTGATCGGCGGCTTCGTCCTTCAAAAGCGGCTTGGATTTACCACTGGCGCAGATGGTGGCTATCATGATCGGCAGTGAACGCTATATTCCCGATTGCGCGTTCGTCTCAAAAACGCGACAGACGCTAGCCCCATCCACCGAAGCCTATAACCCCATCGCGCCCGATCTCGCCGTCGAGGTGCTGTCGCCGTCGAATACGCCCGACGAGATGGCGATCAAGGTCGATAACTACCTGCGCGCGGGCGTGATCGTCTGGGTCGTCAACCCCGATCCGCAGCGCGTGACCGTCCACCGCCCTGACGCTGCCCCCAAGACTTACGGCGTCGAGGATACACTCGACGGCGGAACCGCCCTGCCCGGTTTCACGCTCCCCGTCCGCGACATCTTCGCCGAGTAAGCCGTCTCACTTGAACTCGTAATCGAGCGTAAATGGCTGCGTGTCGGCATGGACGGCGACGGTTTCGCCTGCTCCCATGATCCCCGCCAGTTCACCTGTCCCTGAACCGGGAATGATGGTCATGATCGAGCTTGCCGCGCCGTTCTCAAATTTGCCGTCGAGCTTCAAGACGCACGTCCCCTTGCGGTCGCCGATTTGTCCGTCAAGTTGGAGCAAGCCGACGTAAGTCGCGTTGGCGTCGTCCAGATAGCTCATCAAATACTGCGTTTTAGCTTCGGCTTCGACATCGCCGTGGAACAGGAACGTCACCGCCGCGTGAGTCAATTTCGCGCCGGGTTGTTCGGTACGTCCTTTGCCGTCCCACGTTTTTTCATCCCAGCTTTTGATCTCGTAGGAGCCGCTTGCATGGATCATTGTCAACTATCCCTTTATCCCTGCTTAAGATGAGAACGCCCGCCGATTGCGGGCGGCGCGTTCGCGCACGGCGGCGATCTGCTCGTCGCTCACCGGCTGCTCGAAGGAGCGGAAACCGGACAGCCGGAAGCCGTGCCGGTCAGCGATGTCCTCGATTTCATGCGTCTGCCGGATACTGATGTCTTTGCCGATGGTGTAGTCCTCGTAGCGCCCTTCCAGCGCCAGCGCCATCGTCTCCGCCATGCAAGCATAGGCTTTACGCGGCGGAAAGCCGAAGTCGAAGTGAAAGTCCGGCTCGCCGGGCACTTCGACCATCCCGCCCTCGATCACCAGCACGTCGTCGCGCTCGGCGGCGACCCGCCGCGAGACGTCGCGGGGGCGCGCCACGTCGCAGATCACCGCGCCCGGTTTGAGGTGCTTCGGCTCGATCACGGCGTGAACGGCGCTGGTCACGGCGAGGATCAGGTCAGCCGTGTAGATCGTGCTGACGTCGGTGCTGGCGCTGACCTGCGCGCCCAAGCCGGTGCACTCCGCGCGCAGCGCGTCCAGCGGCTCGCTCCGCCGCCCGACGAGGATCAGTTCGGCGCTCTCCCCGGCGAGCAGTTGGGCGCAGGTTCGCCCGATCGCGCCGGTTGCGCCGACGACGGCGACCGTCGCTTCGCGCAGCGGGATGTCCATCACCCGCGCGGCTTCGCGGATCGCTTCGACGGCGATGGCGACGGTGTAGCTGTCGCCGGTTGTGACGGGGATGTCAAGCCGATCGGCAATCGTCTTGCCCGCATCGCCGACGACCGAGGTATACGCCCCTAAGCCGAGTATTTTCGCGCCGAGTTCTTCCGCCATGTGCCCGCAGGCGACGATCTTGTTGTAGACCGTCTCGACCGGCAGCGACATCATCGTCGGCGGCGTGAACGGACAGGCGATCAGCCAGCCGTTCAGTTCGCGCCCGGTCTCTGCCGAGCGAATCCCGCTCACTTCCGACAGATAGACCGGTGGAAAGAAGCGCGAGAAGAAGTTAATCTCCCGTTCGGTCAAGATTTTGCCGAGCAGCGGATACTTCCGCGCCACATCCTTCTTGATCTGGATCGGGTGGATGATAAAGGCGAAGGTGTCTTCGCTCATGTTGGATCCTCGTGACGAATTTTCACTATCAGTGTAACTCAAACCGGGGTTGCGACGTATGTAAGGATGTGAAGCAGAATCAACCCGTGAATATCAGGAGTAGCTGGTATGTCTGTTGCTGCCGTGGCTGAAACGAAATCAGTCCATCCATTCGCCATCCGCGACTTTCGTCTGCTCTGGATCGGCGAAAGCATTTCCCTGCTCGGTGACCAGTTCTACCTGATCGCGCTGCCATGGCTCGTTTTGCAGCTTACGGGCAGCGCGCTGGCGCTCGGCACGGTGATGGCGCTGGCAAGCATCCCGCGCGCCCTGTTCATGATCGTCGGCGGCGCGCTGGTGGATCGGTTCTCGCCGCGCAGCGTCATGTTCGCCTCGAATCTGGTGCGGGCGGTGCTGGTCGGGCTGCTGGCGCTGCTGGTGCTGAGCGGCGGCATTCAATTATGGATGCTCTACCTCCTTGCGCTGGCATTCGGCACGGCAGACGCTTTCTTCTTCCCGGCGTCGAGCGCGATTCTTCCAGCGCTGCTGAAAAGCGATCAGCTTGAAATGGGGAACACGCTCACGCAGGGGATGGCAATGCTGAGCATGTTCCTTGGACCGGTGATCGCGGGCGTGATCATCAGCGCGCTGGCGGGCACGCCGACGACAGCGGACGCCGTACCGGGCGTCGAGGGGATCGGCGTCGCCTTCGCGCTCGATGCAGCATCGTTCCTCGGCTCGCTGGTGGCGCTCTGGTTGATCCATCCCGCCAAGCACACGTCCGACGCAACCCCGGCGAGCGTCTTCGCCTCGATCAAGGAAGGGATGCGCTACGTCTTGGACAGCGTCGTCCTCAAGGTGGTTTTCATCCTGCTAATCGCCATCAATCTGTTCAGCACCGGACTGTTCCAGATCGGCATCCCCGTGCTGGCGGATCGCAACCTGACCGGTGGCGCGACTGCCTACGGTATCCTGATGTCGGCTTACGGCGGGGGCGCGCTGCTGGGCGTGATTCTGGCGGGCGTACTGCCCAAGCCCCGACCCACGCGCTTCGGCTCGGCGCTGATGGTGGGCGTGGCGCTGCTCGGCATCGGCATGATCATCCTGCCGTTCAGCACCTCGACGCCGGTCGCCGCGCTGATCAATCTGGCGATGGGCACGACGATGGGCTACGTCAACATCAATTTCATGACGTGGTTGCAGCGGCGCGTCCCGGAGCAGTTGATGGGGCGCGTGATGAGCCTGACCCTGTTCGCTTCGGTGGGGATCGGTCCGGTGTCGAGTGCACTGGCGGGCGCGATCATCAACGTCAATTTGATGCTGCTGTTCGTCGGCTCAGGCGCGCTGCTGACGATTATCACGCTCTTCACCGCGACGATGCCCGTCGTCCGGCAAATGGGCTTGGAAGTCGCGGAAACCGCGCCGGAGCCGACGACCGCCAGTCGCCTCCGCACCACCGACACGATCCCCGCCCTCAAGTTGTGAGAAAAACAGTGCTGAGTGCTGAGCAATGAGTGCCGAGTAAGAACAAAAAAAGGGCGCGATATATCGCGCCCTTTTTCAATCCTAACGTGAATTATGGTTAAGGAATTCAAGGGGAGATTTTCACCGTAGGGGCACGATATATCGTGCCCCTACACAAGAAAACTCGCTGGCACAATCGTCTTATCCATACCTGACGTAATCCTATCCTTGTGCTCGCGGAATGCATCTGACTCAGCACTCATTGCTCAGCACTGAGCACTTGCTTTACCACGTATCCCACGTTTCGTCTTCGGCGACCGTCTCATCGGCGCGCGGATAATGGCGCTGATGATTTGCCCCGACGTAGTGGTGATCGCTCTCCTCGAAGGTCACGCTGCGGCTGATCACCCGGCGCTGGGGCGACGCCACCAGCACCACGTCGGACTCGATCATGCGACCGGGGAAGATCACCATCCCCGATCCGATCCGGCAGTTGTGACCGACCGCGCCGCCGAGCACGACCTGTCCCACGTCTTCCAGTTCGCCGTTGATGTTGGCGGCTTTGATCGGGCGCTGCTCGATCAGGTTGAAGTCGGTGAAAGTGTTACCCGCGCCGACGAAGCTGTTGCGTCCGATCACACACATCTGTAAGCAGGTGTTCTGCGCGATGATCGTGTTCTCCATCATCGCCGTCAAGTACAGCGCCGAGCGGAACGGCAGGAAACAGCCATTGGCGACCGCGCTCATCATCAGCACACAGCCATCGTCAATCGTGACGTTATCGCCGATGGTGCAGTTATCGATGAATACGCCCGGTCCGATGCTGCAATTCTCGCCGATTGAAGCGGGACCGGTGATCACGGCGGTCGGGTGGATGCTCGTCCCTTTGCCGACCCGCACCACTTCCGACGTGCTGAGCAGCTGTTTCTGCTCCATGATCGCCCGCCAGAGCAGCTTGAGCGTGTAAAAATTATGGGTTTGGACGTAGCGGTCGAAGCGGCTGCCGCGCCCGAACATCCCGAAGATGATCGCTGCGAAGTAGACGTGCACCCAACTCTCAATCGAGACCACCGCCCGCGCCGGAGCGTAGTGCGTCAGGTCGCCCTGCTCCATCGTCATGAAGTCGGGGACGCTGTAGAAACCCATTTCTTCGGCATCGCTCGGTACGACGATCGGCTGGATGTCGTCGGTGTAGCTCTCCGGGAAGTACCACAAGTCGCACAGGTAGATCGCCGTGCCGTCGGGAGCGGTCGCGCGCTCGAAGCCGGTCGCCAACGGCAGCGTGTAGGTTCGAAAAGCAGGATCGTCCGCCGGGATCGCGGCGCGACAGGCGCGCTTGCTGGCGATCGCCCGGTCGATGAAATATTCGAGGAACTCCGCATCGAACCACAGGCTGTCCCGATAGACCACCGCCGGACCCTGCACCGCCGTCATATCGCGAGCGCTGCTGAAGGTATAGCCGACGTCGGTCGCGGTTTTGAAGCAGCGCAGAAACACGTCTTCGTGATGGATTTTCAGGGGACGAGTGCCAACCGTCAGCAGACTTGCCGGTTGATTGAACGGGGGAACATGGCGTGTATCTTCAATCACGTAACGTTGCATAGTTGATCCCGGCTGGCTCAAGGACAGTTTCTAGGGGTTAGTTTTTGGTTTTTATCAAAAGCGCTCAACGACAGGTGATTGTGCGGGTCGTGCAGCGAGCGGACGAAACTAAGAACTAAAAACCAATCACCAACGACTTCGATCTTCACCCATTGTACAAGAAGTCGCGCACGGCGGCGTGAAAACGTTCCGACTCGTCCAACATCGGGAAATGCCCCGATTGCTCGAACCACTCGATCCGGCTGTGGGGAACGTACTGTTTCAAAACTTTGGACTGCTTGGGATCGACAATGATGTCTTTTTTGCCGTAGCCGCCGAAGACCGGCATCCGCAGTTCGCTCAAGCGAGGGCGCAGATCGGTTTGGCGCAGCGTGGCGATGCTCTCGAAGAACGAGCCGGCGGTCAATTTGGAGACGTCGGCGGTCAGCATCTCGCCGACCTGCTTGCCGTCTTTCGCCATCAAGTAAGCGTAACCGCGCAAAAAGGGAAGAAACACGCCTTGAAAGAGGCTGTAGAGGCGCGGCTGAGTCTCGCTCAAGCTGACCCAGCCCGGATACGCCGCCAGTCGCAGCAGCGGACTCAGCGACGACCCCTGAATCGGTGACCCGACTGCCGCCACCTTGACCACTTTCTCCGGGTAGCGAATCGCAGCGCTTAAGGCGACCGTCCCGCCCATCGAATGCCCGATCAGCGGGGCTTTGATGATCCCCATTCGATCCATGAACTGATCGACCATCGAGACGAAGTTGGTGACAGAATAATCTTCCGACTGCGAGCCGGACTCGCCAAAGCCAAAAAAGTCCAGCGCGTAGACGCGGAACTCTTGACCCAGCAACTGAACGGTCGGACGCCAGACCGCCCACGAATTCAACCAGCCATGTAAAAGCAGGACGGGGCGTCCACGTCCGTAAGCCTCATAGTGGACGATGCCCCGCTCGGTGACTAGAGACGCCACGACTTAACCCTTGTGTCGGCGCGCCCGGACCTGCGCGCGCTCAACTGTCCATTTCTTCTAAGATGGAGTAGAGCAGTTCAAGCAGAACAGTTTTGACGCTTTCCTTGTCGCTGGCGACACAGGGCAGCAGTTTCACGCCTTCCTCAATGCGCAGCGCGATGCGCAGGTCGTCAATCGTCCACGCGTCTTTCAAGTCCTGCTTGTTCGCGGCGACGACGTAAGGCGTTGGGGCATAAGCGCGGAAGGTTTCGAGGATACTTTTCGCCTCGCGGAAGGTCTCCGGCTTGGTGCTGTCGACCATCACCACGAAGCCGAGCATTCCCTCGGCGAGGATTTCCCACATAAAGTCGAACCGCCGCTGACCCGGCGTGCCGAACAGGTACAGCACCAGCTCGTCGTCGACCGTGATGCGTCCAAAGTCCATCGCTACCGTCGTTGACTCTTTGACGATGCGCTCAGCTTCCGACGAGATGCCGCGCTCGGTCGTCACCACGTCGATTTCGCTGATCGAACGGATGAACTCTGTTTTGCCGGAACTGAAGGGTCCCGTGATCACCATCTTGACAGTTTGCATAACCTATCCGCTCTCCGTAAAGTAAGGTCCCCAGCGCTGCCGGATTAGATATTGCGAATCCGATCGATCAGTTTCGTGACGACTGTCCGCTGCACTTGAGGCGCACGTGTCGCCGGGCGTTTCATCCCCGGAACTGCGCCGTCCATGCTCGGCGGTTTGATCAGTTCCACCAGCCCGGCTTGCTCTAACCCGTAGACAATCCGGCGAATTTCGACTTCGGACATATTATTCGCCTTAGCGATTTGGCGGATCGTGTTTTTAGGGTTCACAAATGATACCACGCGCCATTCTTCGACGCTCAAATGGATCCCCTTGAACTTTTCGCGCGGATTTTCCGGGAACTTCAATGCCATATCGAGGTTGGGCAGATGCGAGTTCAACTGCTCGATCTCTTTGATCCGCCGCGCGCCTTCAATGATCACGTTTTCGAGGTCGATCGGCACGAGGATGCGGTCGCTGGGAGGCAGTAAGTTGTCTTCGAAGCGGAACGGTCCCTCGTCCCAACCGAGCAGATTGTAAACCGCATCCAACGTGTGCTGCTGGATGCTGCCAACTACGTCGCGCTGTGTGACGTAATTGGCGTTGATCAAGAGCAGCGCTAACGCTTTGTCGCTGGTGTTGCGCGCGCGCTCGCGGATGATGCGGGCTTGATCGTCGGTCAGCTTGCCCGCCTTGTTCAGCACCGAAACGAGATTGCCATCCTGCCCGCCGAGCGCCGCCGCGATCAACTTGCCCATCTTGAACGACACGCGCGCGCGTTCCTTGCCGGGAGCCATCTTATCGCCCCCAACCGCATCTTTTTCGCCGGTTTTCACGCTTTCGTAGATCGCCAATGTGCCGGTCTTGCCAGCGAGGTTGATCAGGTTTAGCAATTGAGTTGTGCTGAAATCTCGCAAATTGCCTTGCAGCGGCATTGACGCCCCCTACCCATATACCGTGACTTGTGTGGCTTAAATTGATCTCGCTTCGGCAGAAAGCATTTCAAAAAATATACATAAGATTCCTAAACGACGCAATCTCCCCCGATTCTAATACGAAGCACCCCCTAACACAATTGAGCTTGCAACCGGTGCCGCGAGTATAATGGGTACGTAACAGCGCATAGGTAGGGGCGCACGGCGTGCGCCCGCCTAAAAATGCGGACTTTCTAGGGGGGTTCATGTCACATCGAACGCTGGAAATGGGGATCGCGGCGGTGCAGCACAACAGCCTCGCCGAAGGCGCGCGGCTGATCCGCATTGCGCTCAAGAGCGGCGAACTCGCCCCCGAAGTCCGGGCAATCGCCTACCTGTGGCTGGCGGAAACGCAGACCGATCCGCAGCAGAAGCGCGTCTACTATGGTGAAGCCCTCGCCGCCGATCCGAGCAACGCCGAGGCACGCCAGCGCTTAGCGACGCTGCTGACCGCACAGCTTCCCGCCGCCCCCGCCAGCGCGACTCAGACCCAGCAGGTCGCCGCCGTCGGCGTGCCCTCCGGCGGCGTCAATATCGCCGATCACGTCGCCCACATCATCGGCGGACCCAACGGCGCGAGCACAGCGTTTTTCGTCGCGCCCGGCGTTTTGGCGACGACCCGCTTCGTTGTCGGCGGCTTGCAGCAGGTGACGGTCGAACTCCACCTCGGTCAGCAGTTGATCGGCTACGTCGTTCGCGCCTTCACCGACCTCGACCTGACGCTGATCCGCGTCGAGCACGACCCCGGCAGCCTGCTGCCGATCACGCCGCTGCCGCGCGTGCCGGACAACGCACCGCTGACCATCGTCACCTACGAGGGCGAGATCGTCCGCAGCGCTCAGCGACCGACCCATCGCGTCATGGCAGCCCACTGGATCCCGACGACCGCCACCCGCCTGATCGACGCGGGCGGCGACCCGATCTTCGACGACAAGAACTATCTGGTCGGCATGATGACCAAGAACACCAGCCGCACTTCCGGGCACATGTTCGGCGTCCACGTCGCCGCGATTCGCCGCATGGTCGATCAGTACACCCGTGAGGCGCAAGCGGAGAAACGCATCTACTGCCCCGACTGCGGCAATGCCAGCCGAGCCGCCGGTGCGGGCTTCTTCTACTGCGAGCAGTGCGGCGGCATCACCCCGCCTGCGCTCAATATGCAGCGCTACCCGATCCCGCAGGCGGAAGCCTACTACCCGACCGGCAAGATCCGCTGCGTCGTCTGCGGCTCGACCGCCGGACTGTATCAGAACGTCTGCCTGCGCTGCGGCTCAAGTCAGCGCACGGCGCAAAATCGCTAAATCACGTGTAGGGGCAAGGCAACCGTAGGTTGCACCATGCCTCGCCCCTACGACGACAACTGTAAGGGGAGATACGACCATGTTCAACCGGGGCACACGGCAAGCGACTCAGCGGCTCGACCAGTACGCGCAAACCGTCGAGCAGATTTTGCTCGGCGTCGGCGTCGATCCGCAGCAGGCGCGCATGAACATTCAGGACGGCTTCGGCTGGAGCTTCCGGCGCGGCAGCGCGGTGATCGAGGTCTACGTCTCGCAGCAGGAGATGACCGGCTATCTACAGGTACTCTCGCCGATTTTGCACCTGCCGATGACCAACCTGCTGCCGCTCTACCGCCGCTTGCTCGAACTCAACTTGCAGTTGACCAACGCGGCGCTGGGCGTGCATCTCGACGTGGTCTACATCTTCAGCGAGCGCCCGCTCGAAGGGCTGGACGCGGTCGAAGCCAACAACGTGATCACGCTGGTGGCGGGCTACGCCGACGAACTCGACGATAAGCTGGTCGACGAGTTCGGCGGGCGGCTCTACTCGCGGATCTAGGTAGATGGCAGCACCGGGATCGGGCGTGGTTTCCCGCGCCTGATCGCGTCCCCGCTATATTTCCACCGAAGAACTAGACGGTAACTGCTCTCTGTTTCTCGCTGTCGTGAGTCATTGCTTGGCGCGCTCTGTTAGGCGACTCACAGCTCGATGTTAAAGGATGTTTCGCAGCGCTTAAATTCGATTTAACCTAACCGCGTGAATATAACGCATCGATAATCTTCAATATAAGCGCTAGGTGGTCGAATTTTGGCGACGACAATTCAGATATTTGGCGACATTCACGGCAATCTTCCGGCGCTCGAAGCGGTGCTTCAGGATCTAAAGTCGCATCCAGCCGACTCGGTCTACTGCCTCGGCGATCTCGTCGGCTATGGCACCTTTCCCAATGAAGTCGTCCAAGTGATTCGTCAGCACGGTTTTCCGACGATCATGGGCAACTACGATCAAGGAGTCGGCAACGACAGTTCAGACTGCGGCTGTGCTTACAAAGCCGCGATCGACCGCGAGCGCGGTGAACGCTCGATCGCTTGGACGAACGCCCACACGACCGACGACAACAAGGCGTTCTTGCGCGCCTTGCCCGCCAGCATCCCGCTGCAGGTGGAAGATTTGCGGATCTTGCTGGTCCACGGCAGCCCGCGCAAAGTCAACGAGTACCTTTTCGAAGATCGTCCCGACGACTATTTCGAGCGCATCATGGACATCGCCGCTGCCGACGTGCTCGTCTGCGGACACACCCATCTGCCGTATCACAAGCGTCTGCCGAGCGGGAGGCAGGTGATTAATGCGGGCAGTGTCGGCAAGCCCAAAGACCACAATCCGGACGCGGCTTACGTGACCCTGACCGTCGCCGGTCATGACCTGAGCGTGAACTTCGTTCGCGTGCCCTATGACGTCGAACGTGCCGCGCAGGCGATCGAAGCGACACCGGAAGTTGACGGTATGCCCCATCCCTATGCTCAAATGCTGCGTGAGGGCGCAGGCTGACCGATGGGGAACAACCTCACGAACCGGGACTTAATTCGGCGCGCCACCGCCGAACTGATCGGCACCTATGGATTGGTCACAGCAGGCTGCGGTGCGATCATGGTCAATACCCAAGCCGGGACGATCACCCACTTGGGAATCGCGCTGACCTTTGGCTTGATCGTCACGGCAATGATCGCAGCGACTGGTCACATTTCCGGCGCGCATTTCAACCCCGCCGTCACGATTGCCTTTGCCGTCACCCGCCATTTTCCGCGCCGGGAGGTGGCTGCTTACGTCTTGGCGCAAATCTTCGGGGCAGTCCTCGGCGCGCTCACCTTGCGCTTACTGCTCGGCGATGCGGCGTCCTTAGGGGCGACGACGCCATCGGGTTCGGTTTGGCAAGCTTTTGGATTGGAAATCCTGCTCAGCGCCGTCTTGATGTTCGTGATCGTCTCGGTAGCGACTGACACCAAAGCAGTCGGCGCACCGGCTGCCTTGGCGATTGGTTTCACTGTCGCGCTCGACGCGCTGTGGGGCGGACCGATCAGCGGCGCATCGATGAATCCGGCGCGATCCTTCGGTCCGGCGCTGATCGTCGGGCTGTGGGCAAATCAATGGATTTACTGGATCGCTCCGGTGATTGGCGCGATCATCGGTGCCGCTCTCTACCAAGCAATCCGCGAACCCCAACTCCAAGGGCAGCTTTAAGCTTCCCCGGCGACCGGCTCCGGCGGCGGCGGCATGATCTGCTCCGGCACCGCTGGCGGTTTCGTCGCCTGTGCCCGCGACTGGCGCACCCGTCGCCACAGCCCGCGCGCATCACGCACAAGGCGCGGCAGATACGCGCCGATGGCGATCAGGATCACAATCGGGATCGCGTACCACTGGATCGGCTCCAGCGTGCGCGTCGCGAATTGCAGGTGATACACAAAGGGCGGCAAGCCGAACGTCACCTCGTTGACGATCTGGATCGGGCGGGTGTAGATCAGCGGCGGCATGAAGTTCGCCCACGTCACGTACAGCGGGATGTAGAGCGACACGCCCGCCCAGATCGCCGTGACCCAGCCGGGCAGATCGAAGACCGAGCCGAGCGCGAACGCCGCCGCCGTCCCGATACCGCCGAGGATGATCGCGTTGAAGTCCTCCGGCGCAGGTTGATAGTACAGGAAGAACCACGCGAACACGATCCACACCAGCACGCCGGAGAGGAAGCCGAGCGCCGCGCTCAGCAGCAGCCGCGCCCACCACAGCCAGAAACCGCGCAGCCGCTCCGGGATTTCCGCGCCGAGCAGCACGACCACCCCGAAGACCACGCCGAAGGTGACTCCGGTCGTCACCGACTTACCCCAGCGTTCGGCGAAGAAGATCGCCGCGCTCGAAATCTCCGAGTAGGCATACCACCACACCGCAATCGCGGCGAAGAACGCGGCGATCAAGTAGCGCGACATCGCCTTGATCGGGTCGTCGCTCACCCGCCGCCACGTATTGTTGAGCCACGTATACAGCCGCACCTGTCGGCTGACCACGTTCTTGGGCAGCGAGGGCGCTTCGTCGCGCACCAGCGCCAGCGCGTGCAGCGCGCGCCGCTCGCCTTGCTGCTGCTGTTCCGCCAGCAGCTTGACCGCCGTCTCCGAGCGAATCCGCCCGATCACACGGGCAGCGTACTCGGCAACGTCCGGCGGCGTATCGGGATCGAGCGCCATTTCCGCCAGCAGCCCGTCGATGTCCGGCGTATAGACGACCTCGCGCCAGTCCTGTACCGTCGAGAACACCACCCGGCTGCGCGTCGTCGAGAGCATCGCGCTCATTGACAGCGGCGCGCCGTCGTTGATCGTGGCGGTCGCCTGCGGTCTGCCGCGCACTTCGAGCACGCGCAGCGCCGCGAATTGGGCGGGCGCGTTGGTCTCGACCTGCAACTGCTGCGCGACCAAGCGCGGAATCTGCGGCGGCTCGGCGTCCGGCAGCAGCGCGAGCCGTTGCAGCGCCCGCACCCGCGCCGGAGCACTCTCGCTCAACAGCGCGTGCAGCGCGACCAACCGGCGGGCGTCGTCGTCCAGCCGCTCCCACCACGTATCGATGTCGTGGTCGTATTCGAGCGCGCCGCGCAGCATCATTTCCATGCCGGATTGGTCGATTTCCAGCCCGTGCTGCTCGGCGTTGACGTAGTAGTCGTTGATCAGCATAAAGTGGGTGATGCCGAGCAGGAAACGCCCCTGACCGTGCAGCCACGCCCGGTAAGCCCGCGTGTAGATGTCCACCGCTTCGTGCCGCGCCATCGCTTCCGGCGAGGCGTCGATCAGCGTGGGCAAGCCCTCCGCACCCTCGATCCGCGTCGTCTCCGGGTCGAGCTTGCGCCCCTCACCCGATCTTGAGATCAGGTTGTCCAGCGAACCGGACAGGATGTTGTCGATCTCGCCGCTGTCCGGCGCGCTGCGCGTGATCAGGTCATCGGCGGGTCCGGTGATCAGATCGTCCAGCGACTCGGTGCGTGTGACCAAATCCTCCGGGCGGACTGGCGTGCCTTTGCTGGTCGGGGTCGGTGCGCCGGAACGCCTACCAGCAGATCGCACCGGCGCGCCCAGCGCTTCCTCGATCGCCTCGACGATCTCAAGCAGCGTCCCCGGACGTTTCGCCACCTCCATCGCCGTCCCCTGCCGCAGAATCACCGTGATCGCGGGGGGCAGCGTCGGCTGGAGCGTCTCGACGCTCGGCAGCTGATCGTTCATCTGGATCTGCTTAAGCGCCAGCGGCACGGTCGCGTCAAAGGGAAGCTGCCCGGTCATCATGTGAAACAGCATGATCGAGAAGCTGTAAATGTCGGCGCGGTGATCGAGCACCTCGGCGGTAAGCTGCTCCGGTGCCATGTACAACAGCGTCCCCGAACCGGGATTCGCCGCCCGCCCTTCCGGTCCAATCGCCGCCGCCAGCCCGAAGTCCGCCAGATACGGCAGTTGGTAGCTGTCCAGCAGGATGTTGGACGGCTTCAGGTCGAGGTGGACGACCTTGCTCTCGTGAGCGTAGTCAAGCGCCTGCGCGACCGCTCGTCCCAACCGCAGGACTTCCGGCGGCGGCAGCGGTCCTTCTTCGAGCATGTCTTCGAGCGACCCACCGGACACGTAGCGCATAACGATGTACAACTGGTTATCGTACTCGCCGAACTCATAGATCGGCAGGATGTGCGGGTGCTCCAAATTGGCAATCGTTTGGGCTTCGCGCTCGAACAGCTTGAGCGGATTGATGTCATGGGATAAATCGCGGGCGACCGTCTTGACCGCGACTGTGCGGTTGAGCGTCTGATCGCGCGCCGACCACACGTCCGCCATCCCGCCGCGCCCGATGTGCTCGATCACGCGGTAATGAGCGAATTCGAGACCGACATCCATACGGGAATCCTCTGGTGCTGTTTTGGATAAATCGCTTCGTTATCCAGTATACAGCGATTCCGGTCTGCCGCTCTCACCTTATCCGACAGCGACGTGTATTCCGGCTGCGTTATGGGCGATAGCGCATCTTCATGTAGACGTCGCCGCGTTCGAGTTCGTCGAGCATCTGATCGAGCCGCTTCTGCTTGGTCTCGTCGCGTTTGGCGTGGCTGATCCAGCCGAGGTAATCGTTCTGCTGATACGCCGGTCGGCTCTGATAAGCGGCGATCAAATCGCGTTCCACCAGCGCCGAGCGGACGAAATCCGGCATGGCGTGGCGAACGCGCTTCAGCTTCGAAAAGTCGATTTCCGACATTGGAGTTACCTTCTCTGCGCGTGCTGCTGACCCTAAATGTCAGAAAAGCTGTATTCGGTGAAATCGCCGACCGGCTGATAGCCGATCACCTGATAGATGTGGTTCGACGTCGGGTTGCGCAGGTCGGTGAACAGGAAGCAAAACTGACTCCCCCGGTCGAGCAGCCATTGGCTCACCCCGGCGACCAGCGCGCTGGCGTAGCCGTGACCGCGCTGCGCCGTCGGCGTGTAAACCGGACCAATCCGCATCCCGTTCGGCGTCGGCGATCCGCCCGCCGTCAGCGAGACGGGCACGCCCGCCGCGTCCTGCCAGAGAAAGACGTAATTGGTCGGCGAGGAAAACCGGAAGTCGACCATGCGCTCGGCGTCTTCGCGCGGAAGCGCAGCGGCATCCGGAAAAGCGTCGGCGACAAATGCCAACTCCCAGTCGATCAGCAGGTCGCGGTCGGCAAGCGTCGCCGGGCGCATCCGTCCCGCCACGCCGCTGACGGGATTGACCCGTTCCAGCTTGAACGTCCGCATCGGCGTGCGCACCTCGGCACGCCGACCGGTCAGCGTCGACCACGTCGCCGCGAAGCGATCGCTCTCCTCGGCGGGACCATTGACTCCCGGCAGCACAATCTGCGCGTCGAAGAAGTATTCCGCCAGCGCATCGACCGCTGCGGGCGACGTCGCCAGCGAGAGCACCGGGGGACGCGGCGGCGTCATCAGGGCGACCAGCTGGATCGCTCGATCCGCTTCGACCAGTGCGAAGAACGGCTCAGCATAGCGCAGCGGATTATGGCGAATGGTCGAAATAATGCCGAGCGTCAAGTTATGCTCGGCTTCGTGCGCCGCGAGGTACGGCTCCACCCGCGCGTAAAAGGCTTCTACGTCGTCAAAGCGAACCACCTGCATCAACATCTGCCCTTAGTTTCCTATCGCATCAGATCCAAACCATCGCATCGACAAGATGACTTAGGCGTAGGGGCGAGGCATGCCTCGCCCCTACAACCATCCGATTATGAAACTTGGATCGCTCCTTATTCCTAATTCGCAAACCATGATCGGATTTGAATAGCATCATCTCTCTACCTGAGCCGTTGGACTCTCCCTCGCCTAGTAAGCGAAGCGGCGGAGAGGGGGCTGGGGGGTGAGGTCACTTATTCCCGGCGTCGAATCCGTGAGCGGAAATAACCATACATGAAGCGGTAGAATGCCAATGTATTATCGGGTTTCTGGCGATTGGCGTCGAGCTTGCGCGCTAGACTGTTGTTTTCCAGCAGCGATTTGGCATCCACCCGCTCGGTGATGATCAGCATCAGTTCGGGGATACGCTGCAAGTCGATGGCGAGGTCGCGCACGAGCACGCGCCGCTCGTACAGCGCGATGTCGCTCCACAAGCTTTCCATCTCCGCTTAAATCGCCGCCGCGCTGATCGAAATTTGCGTCTCGGCGAGAAATGCCCGCTGCGCCGCTTTGAGCAGACGACTCATCTGCTGCACCTCGCGCATCATCATCGGCGCCGAGCGATCCGCCAGCGGGTGTTCGGTGACGAGCCGGTCGGTGCGAGCACTCATCCGCCGCCCGCGCGCGAAATAGCCGCCCATCACCCGGAAGATGTCGAGCACGCTGCGCGCATTTCCCTGCGCTTGCAGCAGCGCCTCGATCTGGTCGTCCGACTCTTTGGAGTAGATGGCACGATGTTGATCGCTCAGCACGCCGATCACGCGGATCAGCTCGATCAGCGCGCCGCACAGCGCCCGGCGCTCCGAGTTGTTCAAGCCTCCGTTCAGGCTGTCGAGGTCGCTCAGCAGTCCGGGAATGTTGGGCACGTTGTTCTTATCGACGTAGGTCAGCCCGGTGTCATAGAAGAACTGCGCCACTGTATGCAGCAGATAGGCGTAATCGGCGAGGTCTTCGCCGCCCATCAAACGGCGCAGCGCGTGGGTCGCTTCCAGCAGCGCGCCGATGTTGTCACCCAACTCCTGTCGGAACCGCTCAATCGCGTGCGGGGCGAAGCTGTCGCTGCACCGGCGGATGAAACGCCGCAGCGCTTCCATCGCCGCCGAGCGCACTTCGTCGTCCCACGTCAGCACGCGATACATCTGGATCAGCGGCGCGATCCCGGCATCGCCGCGCCGGGCTGCCGCCGCCGGGATCAACGCCGCGATGCGAATCGTGACATTGGTGTCGCGGCGCTGGACGTGATACTGCAAAAGCTGCATGATCAGATCAAGCTGAATCGCCTCGATGATCAGGCGGTTGCTGAAGACCAGCGTCGTCAATTCCGCGGCGACGTCGTCGATCGCGCCCGACCACTGCTGCTGCTCCAGCGCGCCGAAATACGCCATTGCCAGCGGCAGCGGGCGCAATCCCTTGCTGCTCAACAGCTTGAGCGCATTCGGCACTTGGTCGATCGCCAGCGGCGTCTCCAAGAACAGGCTGCGCACCATCGCCGCGTAGCTCAACTGCTTGTCGGTCGGGTACAACAACCGCCCTTGATGCAGCAGTTCGTCGGCTAGTTCATCATAAGCGCCCCGGATCAGCAGGATTTGCAGCAAGCCGCGCGCGGCGGCGCTCTCCCGCTGGAGCAGCACCTCATCTTCCGAGAGGCTGCGCCCGATCCACGCCAGTAGTGGATCGTTGGATTTACCCAACGGTGACTGCGCCGCCTGCACCAGCGCCGCAATCGCCGAGCCGGTGATCAAGTCGCTGCGACCGGTCAGCAGCGCCACTTCGATCAGCCGGATCACCAACAGCGACCGCCACTCGTCGCCCAACATCCCGGCGACGTCCACCAGCAGATCGGGCGGAGGGGCTTCTTTGCCCGCCAACACCGCCACAAACTGCGACAAGATCGGCGGAAGCTGCGCCAGCAGCGGCTTGATGCCGAGGAAGCGCTGCCAGCGGTTCGCCGGGAGCGACCCCGCCGCCAACACAAAAACACTCTCCGCCAGCGCGCGATTTTCGACCGCCAGCGGCAGCGCAATTTCGATTAAGCGTGGAATGATCGGCGCGGTCTCGATGTTGCCGCTGTTGCGGCGCACGTGTCCCAAGAAGGCGTTGAGCGTGTCGAACTGTCGCGCCTTCGCCACCTGATCGGCGTAGCCAAGCGCGGCTTGCTGCGTCAATTCGACCCAGTACATGCCGTTGAAGCCGAGCGGATTCGACAGCCAGCGCGACAGCGTGCGATAGACGCGGTCGGCTTTGCCCGCCGCCAGCGCTTCGCTCATCTGCTGCAAAATGACGCGCTCAAGGTCAGGCTGACCGCGCACCACGACGGCGAGCTTGTCGGCGTGCTCGATCTCGTCCAGCACCAGCGCGAACGCCAGCAGGTGACGCACGTAAGCCGCCTTGAGCGAATCGGTCAGCGTCGGGTCTTCGGCGAGCACCTTGGCGGTCTCGCCCGCTTCGATCGGCTGATTGTTCTGGATCGCGGTGTCGATCTTGAGGCGGTAAGAAGCATAATTGAGCGCCTCCGAGAGCGTGTCGCCCAAGCGAATCCGCCACGCCGCCACCGCCGTCAGCGCGGTCGTCTGCTCGATCACCAAGCCGGTATCGAGCCGCAGTTGGCTGCGGATGTAGCGGGCGTACTCGTCCTCGACTTGGACGCCTTCTACTCGCGCTTCATCCCACAGGTAGACCAGCGCATCGGTCGGCACGGGATCGTCGGAGAAGAAACGAATCTGCGCGTTAATGCGGGTCGAGGGCAGCGCGTGCGTCGCAAAGGTGACGCCGAAGCGTGCCGGGGGTGGCAGCAGCGCCAGCAGCCCCTCGATAAACTCAATCCGTTGATCCAGATCGGCGGGAGCGTTCTTGACGACGATCTGCACGCCCTGAATCAGCGCCGCCAGCAAGTCCTCGATCACGCCGAGCCGGTCGTGGGTGGCGGTCATCAAGCCGAGCATCGCCGCCTCTTGTTCGGCGGCGTCAGGCGCGTCTACTTTGGGCAGTTGCAGCACCGGAATCGTATTGCCGACCATCTCGAAGATCGGCATCTCCGGCTCGATCAATTGGCGGAGCGCCTGCAAGTTCCCGCCGAGCGAGCGCAGCACTTCCGCCGGGAGCAAAATAATGTGGCGCATCGCCTGCCGGCGGCTGCCTACCTGCGACTGAACCATCACGAACGGGATCGTCGGCGTGCGCAGCAATCCCCACGCCGTCAAAGATGCCCCGGACATCGGCGGAATGCGCGCTTCTTGCAGCGCCTCGGCGACGTGTTCGGACGTCACACCGGGCGACGATGCCAGAAGTTGCAGTTCCCCCTGCGGTTTTCCTTGATAGAATAGCTGCCCGTAGTAAAAATGCTCTAGCGCATGACTAGCGGGAGACAACACGGATAATCTTTGCCTCTATGAGCACCGGAATAAGGTGGAGCAATAAACCATTTACGCGCTGCCGATCAAACAAAGGAAGAATCGGCGATAAGTGCGCTGAGAATGGGAGATTCTTGCCTTATTATATGCGGTTTACGCGGTTCTGCCGATTGAGGATGTCATGACTTCAAAAAACTTTATCACCTTAGCAGCGCTGTTCGGCTTTCTCGGCGTCGCCCTTGGCGCTTTCGGCGCGCACGGACTCACCGCCTACTTCACGGCGCATCCTGATCTGGAAAGCTCATTTCACACCGGCACGCAGTACCAGATGTACCACGCGCTGGCACTCGTTGCGGCGGCGTGGGTGGTCGAGCGCTATCCGTCGCGCTGGGCGCGGTGGGCGGGCGTCCTGTTCGCCGTCGGGATCGTGCTGTTTTCGGGCAGCCTCTACGTCTTAAGCCTATTCGACGTGCGCATCATGGGCGCGCTTGCCCCGGTCGGAGGACTAGCGTTCCTCGCGGGCTGGATTTGCTTGGGTCTGGCGGCGTGGCGGACGAGAAACTAACGCCCTATCCCGACGTCAACGCGATCTTGCGGCGGCTGCTCGACGGCGTGTACGCCATTCTGGGCGATCAGTTAGTTGGGATGTATCTCTACGGCTCGCTCTCGCTCGGCGATTTTGATCCCGACTCCAGCGACGTGGATTTTCTGGCGGTCACCGCCGATGATCTCGCCGATCCCGTCCTCGACGCGCTGCGCGACCTCCACCGGCGGATCGCCGCCAGCGGCTTGCGCTACGCGACCAAGCTGGAAGGCTCCTACATCCCGCGCGATGCCCTGCGTCGTTACGATCCCGATCACGCCGATCATCCGACCATCGGGGTCGATTGGGACTTCGGCATCGCCAAGCACGGCAGCAATTGGATCCTCGAACGAGAGCTTGTGCGCACCCACGGCGTCATTCTTTGGGGACCTGATCCCGCCACACTGATCGATCCGGTCGAGCCTGCCGATCTCAAGACAGCGGTCTGCGCGGCGCTGCGCGATTTCTGGTCAGCACAGCTTGATGGACCTGATTGGCTCAAGCCGCGTGATTATCAAGCCTTTGCCATTTTGACGATGTGCCGAGCGCTCTACACGCTCTACGAGGGCAAGATCGCCTCGAAGCCGACCGCTGCGGCATGGGCGCGCCAAGCTCTCGATCCGCGCTGGCAGCCGCTGATCGACCGCGCGCTGATCTGGCGGCATCAGCACCAGCCCGACGACCTGACCGAGATGCTCGAATTTCTGCGCTTTGCGGTGGCTGCGGGGTTGAAATTGTGCTCGTAGAGATCGATGACTGCACTGAGAGTCAGTAGGGGCAGAACTAAGTTCTGCCCCTACGAGGAAAATCTGTGTACTTGCTGGCTACTTCAGTTCAAACTCGTCCGGCGGGCAGACCCGCAGCACGCCCGCCAGCTCGTAGCCGATCATGCGGGTTTCGCCGTCCATCTGAAGCTGAATCGGTCCGTTGAACGGCGCGCGCGAGACCAGCGTGAAGCTGCGCCCCGGCGTCAAACCGAGGTCGCCCAGATATTCAAGTTTGCTCATGTCGTGGGTGTTGACCCGGCTGATCACCAGCGTGCTGCCCGGTTCCGCTTCGTTGAGCGCGATGTCCAGCACGCGCGGCATTTTGCCTTCCGCCGTCGGGATCGGCTCACCATGCGGGCAGCGACGCGGATAACCCGCCAGCGCATCCATCCGGTTGACCACCGCATCGCTGATCACGACGCCCAGTTCGTCGGCTTGGTCGTGAACTTCATGCCAGCCGAATTTCATCACCTTGACCAGAAACACCTCAACCAAGCGATGCCGCCGAATGCTCATCAGCGCTTCGCGCTCACCGGCGGGCGTCAAGTGGACGCCGCGATACGGTTCGTGTTCGAGATAGCCCGCTTCTTTAAGCCGCTGTACCATCCGGGTGACGGCAGGCGCGGAAACGCGCATCACGTCCGCCAGCGCCGAGGTCGAGATAAACGGCTCGCTGTCTTGATAATAGGCGAGCCGGTAGGCTTCTGCCAGATATTCTTGCATGGCGGCACTTGCACTCATTCACCTTCACCTTGTCTTACAGCCGCTCATAGCCGCAATTTTTATCATCCTTATGATAATAATACCAATCCCCGAAAAAGTTAGCAAGAGTTAAACTTGGAATTTATGTATGGTTAATCGGGGAATGTGAGCAGATACGCGACCAGTGCATCCAAGTCCCGCGCCGAGACTTTACCGATCAATTGGTGCGTGCCCGGCAGCGCGAAGACGGCGTCCAGCGTCGCCGCTGATCCATCGTGGAAGTAAGGCGCGCTCAGCCACAAACCGCGCAGCGAGGGCGTATCGAATGCCGAGCCGTGTCGTTCCAGCGGTGAGTTCCCCGTCCCGACGTCGTGGCTCTGCAAGTCGGTTCCCGCCGGTCCGACGTGACACTGATCGCACTTTTCGAGCAAGAACACCGCCTTGCCGCGCGCGATCTGGTCATTCGGGAAGCTGTACGGATTCGCGGGCGCTTGCAGCGTCGTCAAATACTGGGTCAGCAGGTCGAGATCGACCGAGATCCCGGCGTGCGGATCGCCGAGCGCGGGTGAAATCTCCGGCGCGTCGATCAAGCCGCTGCCGACCTGCAGCCAGCGGATTTTAAGTTCCACGTCCGCCAGTTCATCCCACGTCGCCGACCAGTTATAGGGCACGGTTTCCGGCAGATTATAGAGCGTCGGCGTATTGCGGGGACCATCCGGGAAGCCGCGCCAAACCCGCCCGTCGGATTGACCGTCGAAATGGCAGGTCGCGCAGCTCAGCCAGCTGCTTTAACTCATGCGCGGATCGGCGGCGCTGTTGAACAACTGCGCGCCCAACAGCAGATCGAGCGACACCGACAGGTTGATGATCGGCAGCACGTCGGTCACCGTCAGGGTGCCGGTGTCGATGGTCGTGATCGTACCGTCTAGCTCGCTGTGGACGTACAGGACGGTGTTGTCGCCGTTGAGCAGGATGCCGCGCGGATTCGCGCCGACGGCAATGTTGCCCCGCGCGAAACCGGTGTTCAGGTCGATCACGCTGATGCTGTCGCTGCCCGCGTTGGCGACGTAGAGCCGCTGGGCGAAGCGATCGAGCGCGACGGCGAACGGCATGTTGACCGGACGATCCGCCGTCGCCAAGCCGATCCGGTTGTTGCGCTGCACAGTGAGGTCACGCAGATTGACCACGTTGACGACCGGAAAAGCGGTCGTGTCGAAGGTCAGCGCGGTGTTATCGGCATTCAGCCGCGTTTGCGGCAGATAGGCGACTCCGCGCGTGATGTCCGGTTCGAAGTTCTGGAACAATGCCGTATCCTCGCCGGTACTCACCGTCTGGACGACGCGGCGCTGCGGCAGATAGACAAGGCTGAGGTCCCCACTCCAGAAGTGAGTCACGTAGAGGAAATCGCCCCACAGCGTCAACCCGGCGGGCGAGTCGGGCACGTCGATCCTCGCGCTGACCTGCCCATCGGCGAGGTCGACCACTGCCACTTGATCGCTGCCCTCCAGCGAGACGTAAGCCGTCTGGTCGCTGTTGGCGACGACGGCATAGGGCATCACGCCGCCCAGAGCGATGGTGGCGACGACTTCGTGAGAGTTCACGTTGACCACCGAGAGCGTGCCGTCGCCGTGATTGGCGACCAGCGCGCGCGTCCCATCGGGCGTGATCGCTACCGAGCGCGGGTCCTTGCCGACCGGCACCTCGGCGATCACCCGGTCGAACTGCGGGATCAGGATCGTCATCGAGTTGTTGATCATGTTGGCAGCGACCAGCGTCCGCCCATCGCCCGCCAGCGCGATCGTGTTGCTGGAATAGGCGCGGTTCAAGCGCGCGTCCGGCAGCGCGAAGATCGGCAGCGGTGTCGGCGTCGGCAGCGCGGTTTGCGCCGCAGACGGCTGCGCTGCCGGTAGCAAGCCAATCGCCACCAGCACGCCCACCCCCGCGATCAGCAGGCTCGTTCGCAGCCGCCGCAGCCGGGCGACGAGCGGGAAGCGCGCTGCCACCGGCTCCCCTTTTTGCTGTTGGGGAGCGGTCGAGCGTCGGGTCACAACTGAAGTCGAGTCTCTGCGCGGCATTCGCTAGTCCATCGTGATCAAGCGACCGTACATCAGGGTAAAGCTGCGGCTCTGCATACGCAGCACGCCGTTCGCGTCCGTCCCGATCACGGCAAAGGTCAGAGTGCGCACGTCGGTCACCGCCGAACCGCTCAGGTGGCTTTCGCTTTCGAGATTGGGATGCGCGCGGTTGATCAGCACCGGACTGTACTGGTAACTGATGCTGCGCCCGAAAACCCGAATTTCGTCCTGCTCGATGATCATGCCCGGCGTGCTCAAGGTGTAAAAGGCGCGAATGTTCGTCCAGTCTTCCGGCAGCGTGAAGCTGAAATTGTAGGGCGAAACCGCCGGGATGCTCACGTCGGTCAGGCGCGGATTCCAATCCAGTGGCTGGGAGCCGAGCGGCAGCACGTAGATCAAGAAACGCCCGTCGGTCGCGCCGAGCACGCTCCCGGTGACCAGCGGCGGGGTCGCTTCGCCCGCCGAAGTCGCGCTGTCGAGCGTCACCTGCACGTCGACCGTCCAGATACCCGCTTCGCCGACGGTCATGCGGTCGTCGGGATTGTAGAAGTAGCCGATCTTATTCGCGCGGTCGGCGAAGCTGTAGACCTGCCCGCTCGGGGAGGTCAGCGTCATCGTGATCGCCGCCGGGAGCGCCGGAGCGACTTGCCCCGCCATAGCGACGGTATCGCCCAATTGGAGCACATCGCCCGGCTGCAGCGCCGTCAGGTTGACGAACGCATCGACCGGATCGCCGTTGTAGGTCAGCAGTGGACCGCCCGCTGCCCCGCCGGACGTACCTCGTCCCGGTGGATAGACGCGCGGCATTTCGTCGTCGGCGGTCACCACCGCCAGCGATCCGTAGATCGCCGTGTCGCTGAGCTGCCCCTCGTCGGTATTGACGCGCAGCACCGCGCCGCCGAAGAGGAAGATGAAATCGTCGGGTAGATCGCCGGTCGCGCCCGCGCCAATCTGCTGATTGAGCGGATCGTCCTCATTCCAGTCGAGCGCTAAGCCGCTGTCGCCACCATCGGCGACGAACTGGCGCACGCTGACGTTCGGGCGCACCGCGCTGACGTAACCGTAGCTTTCGCTTTGAAGCTGGTCGGGATACAACCCCGCCGTCCCCGCATCGCTGACCAGCACCAGCGGCAGTTCCGCTTGTGCCGCCAGCGCGCGCAGCGTCCGCCCGGCTTCGCCAACGTAACCCGGCAGCGCCTTGACCAGCGCATCGGCGTAGACTCCGGTGCCGTCTTGGATCGTCAGTTCCGGCGTCATGCCGCCAGCGGTGCCGTCGCCGATCCACGCCACGTCGCCGCTGTGATAGGGGTAATTCAACTGCGTCTGCACCGCCGTCGTGCCGGTGATCCGCGCGTACTGGCGCAGGTCGAACCACGCCAGATGCGGGTCGCCGGTCATCGCCGGGACGCCGCGCTCGCCGTGCGCAATAATCGACGGCTCGCGTGCCGCGATCACGCCCGCTGACCGCAGGCTCGCCGCCCACCAGCGACCGTCGGAGCCTTCGTAGCGTGCTTGATAATCGATCACGTATTCGCCCGGCGTCGAAGCGATCAGCGGCGTTTCATCGGGCTGGAAATAGCCGTTGGCATTCGCGTCGCCCTCGACCACGCGCTCGATCGGGTCGCCACCGTCCAGCGGATAAATCCGCACGGTCACCGTCACCTGAGCCGGGACGCCCGGCGCGAGGTGCAGCCCCAGATTGATCGCATTGCCGACCTCGAACGGCGTGCCCGCCATCACCCCCGGCGTCAGGTCAAGCGGCTCGGCGACGAGGACGCTATAGCTGCCCCCACCGCTGTAGCGATTGCCCCAGACGTCGTTCAGACTGCCGCTGACCGCGATCCGGTATTCGCCGTACTGGTCGAAGGTGTACGCTTGCAGACGTGGATCGCCGGTTGTCAGGTGATAAACGTCCACCGGCGACTCGGTGCCGAACTGCACGCGCTCGTCCTGCGCCGCCGTCGAGACGAGGCTTTGTGTCAACCGTTGGCTGCCGTAATTGGTGGTCGTGCCGTCCGGCTTGACCACACTCACTTGCAGCGATCCACCGGGCAGCGCAAACGGGATCAGCGGGGCGTTGGTCTCGTCGTAGCGATTGAGCAGTTCGTCGAGCACATAGGGTTCAAGCGAATAGGTAATCGACTCGCCCGTCGTCGCATCGACCGGCGGCAAAATGTAGGTCGGGCTGTTGAAGCGCACTCGATTCGAGAGCGCGAAGCTGCCTTGATCTGCGTCAGGCATTACACCCCGGCTGCCATCGCTCGGATTGTCGTAGAACAGCGCCAGCGGTAGGCGCGCCTCGTGCACACCATCCACGCTGAGCACCAGCGGCAGCCGCGTCAGCGCGTCGGCTTTCCACGCGACCGGCTCCCCTTCAAGGCGCGTCGCGCCGGTAAAAGTCGGGACGTATAACCCGCGCGGCAGATCGCGCGGCAGCATCACCGAAAAGTCGAGCACGAAGCGCGTCAGCCCCGACTCGTGCACCAAGTCTGACGGACGCGCGGTCACTTCGCCGAGCGTCACGCTGCTGTTCAGGTTGTCGATTGGCATTCCGCTGGGCGTGAGGATGCTCGACCAGCCGTTGTTGCTGCCCGCTCCGCCGACGGCGACTACATCGCCGCCCACGCTCCGGGCGATTGGCTGCAAGCCGACCGTCCCGATGATCGCGGCGGCTTCCGGCAGTTCCGCTTGCAGGGTAATGTCAAGCTGCACCTGCCACGCACGACCCGCCGTCACGTCCAGCGCATCCGTCCGTCCGGTTGCCGTCCAAGTCGCCTGATCACCTTCGGGAGTCATGAACTGCCCGGCGACGGTGAACTGCTCGGTAGTCGGCGTCCCGCCGTAGAAGATCACGCCCGGTCCACCCGGCAGCGATCCGGTCATACCGGACAAGTCTTCCGGTGCAAGGGCAGTGGTTGGGCTGATCCAGAAGGGTGTGTTGCCGGGTCCGTACAACTGAACGCTAAACTTGCCGGTCGTACTCGCCCGCGCCGCGACGGTCTCGCCGGTGTAGAGGTTGCGAACGTAGACGGTCGCGCTGGGGAAAACCGAGCCTTCGTCCCCGTTGACGGTCACGATGCCGGCGGCGTCGGTGGGGAAAACGCTGATCTGCGCCAGCACGGGTGGATCGCCGGGCTGCGGCGCGCTGCTTGACTGCGCCGACAAGGTTTGTAGCCGCCCGCTCACCACACCTAAAGCCAACAAGACGATCAGAAAGAGACGCCGCAAGGTCTTTGCTCCGGTGGTTATCTATCTCTTGGAGTATAGAAAGCGTAACCGCCTCTTGTCAATTTAGATCGTATAGGAAATTACGGTATGTCAGCAGCAGCTAAGCAGCGGAGAGCAAAGCAGCGTCGATCCGAATTTTCGGTTTTGGGCGTTGAAGCTTTCCGCTTTACGGCGTGAAATCCAGCCGCGCGACCAACTCGTCGAGCGCCGAGAGCAGCACGTCCGGCGTGCCGTTGTTCAGCAGCGTGAAATCCGCCAGCGCGATCGGTCCGCCTTTTTCGAGCTTCTCGATTTCCTGATAATCACGGCGCTGCGCTTCTTCCGCCGTCAGCGGACGTTCCGGGCGGTCGGCGAGCCGGGCATAGCGCAGCCCCCGCTCGCTGACGATGGCGACCACGAACAAGTCGCCGTCGAGGTCACTCTGGAGCGTTTTGTATTCGCTCCAACTGTACAAGCCGTCGATGATGATGCAGTTCTGCCGTTCCAGCGCCCCCTTCAGGATCGGCAGCGCGCGCTTGGCGATGGCATCCATGCCTTCGTTGGCGCGAAATTCTTCACGGACAATCCGCTCGTGCTCCGGCGTCAGCACCCAGCCCCGCCGCGCCACTTCATCGACGACGATGCTGCCGAAGCGAAACTGAAAGTAGCCCTTCGCCTCCAAATGTCGCGCGCACAGCGATTTTCCAGCGCCCGGCATCCCCACCAACGCGAGCGCGCGTGGCGCAGTCTTGATCGTGCTTTCCACAGATTTCAAACCTTTGTGATGACTTCGCAAAAATCGTGTCGAATTATACGTGAAAGACGGAGCGAGTGCGAGACGAACCATGTATAATTGAATATTATGATAAATACGGTGAATCCCTACCACGCCGGTTATGGCGACGATCAAACGGCGGCAGCCGCACCCTTTGCCGGGCGACAGGATGCTTTCGCCCGACTGTACGCGCGCCTGTTTGACCCGGTATCCACCAACGCGATCCTGTTCGTCGGTCGGCGACACATCGGCAAAACCGCACTCCTGCAAAATGCCGCCACTGTCTTCAAAGAGACGACCCTCGGCGTCCGCATCCCCCTGCGCCAGATCGCGCTGGAGAAGGAGAGCGTGTGGCTGCTGGCGCTGGCGCAGACTATCACCGCCGAACTCGTCCGGCAGGGCTACACCGTCAGCCGCCTCTCGCAGCTCGACGCCCCCGGCGACGACATGCGCCACTGGCTCGAAGTCACGTTCCTGCCGCAGATTCTCGGCGCGGTGCGTCGCAAGCTGCTGATCCAGCTCGACGATGTCGATTGTCTGCTGTTGGCGGTGCGCGAGGGTCGCTTGCCCGAAGACACCTTCGCCTACCTGCTCAGCTTGACCAAAAAACTGACGCCGATCTACTTCACCGCGACGATCTCGGCGGAGTTCGAGGACGATCTCGACGACCTCGCGCCGCTGGTCGTCCCCGCCGACGTGATCCGCCTGAGCAACCTCGCACCGGACGAGACCAAATGGCTGTTACAAGCACCGGTGCAGGGACTCTACGCCGTCCCCGACGAATGCACACTGGCGGTTCAGCGGACGGTCGGCGGCGCGCCGGGCTTGGTCCAGCACTTCGGCTACCAGTTTTTCAAACGGTGGGAAGCGACTCCGGAACTGAACGTTTTCACCTTGGAAGACGTTAAAGCGATCACGTCGTCGGTCTATCTCTACAACGAGGCGGACTACCGCGACCGTTGGGAGCGGCTGACCGCCAACGAGCGCACCGTGCTGACCGCCATCAGCGGACGGCTCTACGACGATCCGCTGGGACGCATCGACGCGGCGGCGCTGCAAACGTGGCTGGTCGATACCGATTTTCCGCTCGACCTCACCGCCATCAACGCGACGCTGCGCAGCCTCGAATATCGCGAGATTCTTCAGCCGACGCCGACCGGTATCGCCCTCAGTGCCGACCTGATGCAGTCGTGGCTGCTCGAAAATGCCCGCTTGGGCGTCAATCTCTCCCGCGCGCCCGCGCCGCCGATCGTCGTGCGTCAGCCGGTGCGCCAAATGGGACAGCCGGAGACCACGACAGATCAGCCCGCACCACGTCGCGGACAGCCAAGCTGGATCACGCCGCGCCTGCTGCGGACACTGACGATCATCTTCCTCCTGTTGGTGCTCGCCAACGTGATCGCCTACGTCTGGGTCAACGGCGAAACACCGGCGGCGTCCAATGCTCCGGCGAGTGCCGCCCCGACCGTCTCGCTAGCCACAGCCCCGCCCATAACAATCCAGCCCTAGTCTTCATCACCTGCGGATCGAGCGCGCATTCGCCATCACTGATCGCGCAGGTCGCGACCAGCTTGCCCGCATTCCAGACTTCGAAGGTCGCTCCCGGCTGATTGCTGATCCAGAAGCGGCTGCGCGTTCCGGCGGCGAACCATGCTTCGCGGGCACCGCAGTAATCCGGCGTCTCGACTTCGCCGCGATTGTTGCGCCAGATCAGAAAGCAGGTTTGCGGCAGCACCGCGCTCAACAGTGGCGATTCCCACTGGTCGGCGGTGAAGGCGACCGCGCCGAGCGAGTTGTAACGCACGAAACTCAGGTAGCGGATGCTGAGCGTATGCGTCGAGCGGTTGATCAGCACCAGTTTGTCATTGTCATAGCGCAGCAGGATCGGCGTGGTGCTCGACCCCGTTGCAATCGGAGCGGCGGTTACCACTTCAGTCACGGCTTCGGTCGCCGCCGAAGCCGGCAGCAGCGGATCCGACGCGGTAGCAGTTGCGAGCGGATCGGTCGCAGTCGCAGAGCGAGTGGGCGCAGTTGTGCGCGTCGCGGTTGGCGTCAAGGTCGCCGTCGCCCTTGAGGTTGCCGCCGACGACAACGTCACCACCGCGCTGACCGGCTCGATCAAGGTCGTTGCGCTCGCGGCGGCGGTCGGTTGCCGGGTTGCTGCGCCGAGCGCGACAATCGCCGTCGGCGTGACGTCGCCCGCGTCGCCGGAGCGATCGCGCAGCAGCAGCCAGCCACCGACGACGCCCATCAACAGCACCAGCACCACGATCCCGGCGTAAAGCCGCTGGCGCGGCTGTCCATCCGCACTGAGTCGACGACGCGCTACCGCGATCCGCTCGCGCGATTGGACGATCTGCGCTTCGGGGAACAGCAGCGTATCCGGGCGTTCCGTTTCGGTCGGCAGCGACCCGCGCGAGGCGGTCAGCGACGCGGGAGGGCTAGTGCGCTCCTCCGCCAGTGCGCTTTCCAGCGCTTGAATCATCTCCGCACCGCTTTGAAAGCGTTTGCTCGGTTCTTTCGCCAGCGCCTTGAGCACCACCTGTTCGATCGCCGGAGACAGCGCCGGGTTGACGTTGCGCGGCGAAGGCGGCGTATCGCTCAGGTGCATCAACGCCACGCTCATCGCCGAAGGATCGTCGAACGGCACTCTGCCGGTGAGCATCTGGAACAGTACCACCCCCAGCGAATAAAGATCGCTCTGAGCGACGGCATTCGCCGATGAGATCGCCTGCTCCGGCGCAATGTAATAAGCGCTGCCGAAGGTGTTGCCGAGCGTGCCCTCAGGCACACTCAACGCCAAACCGAAATCGGTCAGCACCGCCCGGTGATCGTGCGTGACCATGATATTCGAGGGCTTGATGTCGCGGTGGATCACGCCCAACTCGTGAGCGTAGTCGAGCGCGCTGCCGATGTCGTGAATCACCTGAAAGACTTCGTCGTGCGGCAGCAGCGTCCCGTTGGCGCTATGCTCCTTGAGGATTTGTCCCAGATCGCGCCCCTCGATGAAGACCATCGCCATGTAATAGCGAACGCCGACCTCGCCAAACTGATAAACGCCGACGATATTCGGGTGATTCAGGTGGGCGATCGCCCTTGCCTCGCGTTGAAAGCGCACCCGGTACTCGTCTTCATCATCTTTCGTCAGCAGATTGGCATCGATCACCTTGACGGCGGCATAGCGCTGCAATTTCGGATCGTACCCTCGGTAAACGTGCGCCATCCCACCACGTCCGAGTAAATCGTCAATTCGATAGTCACCGAGTTGTTGACCGATGAGGGGATCGGAGAAAACCATCAGACCGTTCTTCCTAACGTGCAGCACCCATGTATGAAAATTATATCCCCCAGACATGGATTTACACTTTATCGTTTTTCACGACTCCAATGAGTTGCGCTATACTTGTGCCGCGAGTATGCGCATGACCGACGAGGAGTAAAGTTGACACCTCCGCCCGACATTCCCGAAAAGGAAATCCGCAAACGGTGCGCCGGTCTGCTCAACGCTGCGGCTGAGGAAGCACGCCGCCTAGGGCATAACTATATCGGCACGGAGCACATCTTCATCGGCGCGACCAAGATCGAAAACGGCGCGACCGCTGAGCTGCTGCGTCGCGCCGGGTTGAATCCGCGCCAAGTTCGCAACGAAATCCGCCGTGAGATCGGCACCGGCGAGGGCAGCACCAGCGATATTCTCCCGCTGACACCCCGCGCCGAAATGGTGCTCTCGCTGGCGATCTTCATGGCAGACCGCGAGGAATCCGACGAAGTTGAGGAAGCGCACATTCTGCTGGCGCTGCTGCAAGAGGGTGAAGGCGTCCCCATCCGCAAGCTGATCGAACTCGGCTTCAACGTGAACCTGTGGCTTCAGCGCTTGCTCAACGAAGCCTACGAGCAGGACCTCGCCAACCCGGACGAGAACGACCTGTTCCACCTCTCCGACCTCGACGACTTCATGAACGACGACGTATTTATGCAGTCGTCGGTCGATCTCGACTCGCAAACCGACGGGCGTACCCCGACGCCCCTGCTTGACAAATACGGGCGCGACCTGACCGCTCAAGCCGCCGACGGCAAGATCGGTCCCGCCATCGCCCGCGAAAACGAAATCCGCGCCGTCGCCCGCACGCTGGCGCGCAGCAAGAAGAACAATCCGCTCCTGCTCGGCGATGCCGGGGTCGGCAAGACGGCAGTCGTTGAAGGCTTGGCTTACGCCATCTTCGACGGCACCGCGCCCGAATCGCTCCGCAACCGCCGCGTCGTCCAAATCGAGGTCGGGACGCTGGTCGCCGGGACAAGTCTGCGCGGTCAGTTCGAGGAACGGCTGATCGGCATCGTCGACGAAGCCGGACGCGCCGGCAACGTGATCCTGTTCATCGATGAGATTCACACCATCGTCGGCGCCGGCGACACTATCGACAGCAACCTCGACGCCGCCAACATCCTCAAACCGGCATTGGCGCGCGGCGAGATCGTCTGCATCGGCGCGACCACCCACGAGGAATACCGCCGCGCTATCGCTCAAGACCCGGCGCTCGACCGCCGTTTCCGCCCCATCGACATCGAAGAACCCTCCGAGACCGACGCACTGGCGATCGTGGCATCGCAGCGCGAGCGGCTCGAACTGCATCACGGCGTCACCATCTGCCCGGAGACGCTCGAAGCAGCGGTGCGCCTCTCGGTGCGCTACCTGCCGGATCGTCGGCTGCCGGACAAGGCGCTTGACCTGCTCGACGAAGCCTGCGCCCGCGTGACCATCCGCACGACTTCTCCGGACGATGACGACGACCAGTCGCAGGAAGTCCGGGTCGAGAATATCTCCGCCGTCCTCTCGGAATGGACGGGCATCCCGGTCAGCGACCTGACCACCGACGAGAAGCGCCGCCTCGCCGACTTGCGATCCGCACTGCGCGCCCGCGTCATCGGGCAGGACGATGCGGTCGACGTGATCACCGCCGCCATTAAGACGGCGCGCGCCGGTCTGCGCGACCCGAATCGTCCGGTCGGCGTCTTCCTGTTCTTGGGACCGTCCGGCGTCGGCAAAACCGAACTCGCCCGCGCGCTGGCGAACTTCCTGTTCGGCAGCGACGACGCGATCCTCCGACTCGATATGTCCGAGTTCCACGACTCGCACACCGTCGCCCGCTTGATCGGCGCGCCCCCCGGCTACAAGGACACTCAGCGCGGCGGTCAGTTGACCGACAGCCTGCGCCGCCATCCCTACAGCGTCGTCCTGCTCGACGAAGTCGAGAAAGCCGCGCCGGAAGTCTTCGACGTCTTCTTGCAGGTCTTTGACGAGGGGCGCTTGAGCGACGCGCACGGCGCGAAAGTCGATGCCCGCCACTCGGTTTTCATCATGACCAGCAACATCGGCACCGAGGAGAGCGCCCGCCCCGCGCTCGGCTTCATGGGCGGCGGTCACGAACCCGATTACGCCGCTCACCTGAGCAAGTTCTTCCGCCCGGAGTTCCTGAACCGGATCGACGAGGTGGTTACGTTCCGCTCGCTCTCGCCGGATACGCTGAGCCAGATTCTTGATTTACAGCTTTCCGACCTCTACGATCGACTTGAGGAACAAAAGCTAAAACTCATCCTCACCGACGAAGCCCGCGCGCTGATCTTGCAAAAAGGCTTTGACCCGGTCAACGGCGCGCGTCCGCTCCACCGTGCGATCGAACGCTTGCTCACCCGCCCGCTGAGCGCCAAAATTGTCGAGGATGCCTTTGTCCCCGGCGACACCATCACCGCTGCCATCGAAGAAGATCACCTGCAATTCTTGACCGCTCAGGTTCATTCGTGAGTGATGTGCGTGATCCCGGTGTAGGCTCCGGGGGATTTGGCGCAGTATCGTCATTTGGTAGTCTAGAGGGGTGGACGCTGACCGAAGCCGACCAATATCTAAACGGTCATGCGGAACTGAAACGATTGTCGATAACAGAAAACGGATATCGACACTATCGCTTCAACGACAATTCAGAACTTGTTATTCGCCCAGATGGTGAGGTAATTCGGCTGCCGCGTCGAATGTACACCGCCGATGGAAATCGGATTAAAGGAATGCGGCTCAACATTGTCACGGGTCAGATACTCTGGTCGGCGGTATGGCATAATCTCCCGCGAAGTGAGCAAGAATGGGTGGTGATTGATGACAATGCAAGCTGATTCGATGCTAAGTGAACTCGCCCTAGAACGGGGCGCTTGGCTAATTAATCGCCTTGACCTAAATTATGCTGCGCATAAGCTGGAAATCGGTGCCGACTACGACGAAGGACGAGAATTTCGGTTGGTTTTTACGGGTTTCCAGCTCATCTCATGGCAGGTTCTCGAAGATGACTACGATCCGGGTACGATGAATGCTGATGTGATCGGATTCGATTTGAGCGAACGCGATCAGCGCAAATTGGCAGTTCTAGCAACTGATCTGTTCGAGATCGTCTTGGGCTACGACAAGCTAGAGATCGAGAAAGCGTGGTAGGTTGTCTTGATCCCTGAAGTGCCCCAGACAGGGCGGCAGCCCGTCGACCTGACCCCCGATCAGCAAAAGCGGCTGCTCCGGCGTCCGCACCCGCTTGACCCGCGCGATCCGTTTGCCAACGACCCGAACGCTGAGGTGCGCACACTCGGTCGGCTGGCACTTCGGCGCAGCGACATCAACGACACCTTCGCGCTCGGCGACCGGTGCGCCCGCTTGACGCAGGGAGAAGATCAGCGCCTGCGGGTGTTTTATGCCGGGAAAACGCTGCTCGCTTACCGGCGCGCCGCCGAAAACGCGACCAACAATTTCGACCGCAGCCAAGCTCAGCGCGCCGTCACCGACTTCATCACGTGGCTGATTGCCGCCGCCCGCGCGCACCCCACCCGCCTCAATCTCTCCGTGGCGCTCTGGGCGATTGCCGACGAGGATAGCGACGTCAGCGCCGAAACCATCGCCGATCTGACCGAGCGCTATCGTCAAGGCGACCAACGTACCGATGAGTACACCATCGCTTACAGCGATACGGCGCACAATGACAGCGACTTCTTGAGCGAAACCGCCATGACCGACTTCGGCGGTTCCGGGCAGACGCCGCTGCCTAGCGGCGAACAGGAATTCCTCAGCGAAACCCGCATCGAGAACAACCCGCTGGCAACCGAGCACGAACCGCCGTCGTTCGAGACCACCTATAAATCGGTGGCGTCCGCTTCCGTCCCGACGCAGCCACCGCATGAGCGGCACGCCGACGACGAGTACGCGATCGGCGACCGCATCGAGGGGCGCTACGAAATCGCCGACGTGCGGCGCGGCGGTATGGGCGTCGTCTACCTGTGCTACGATCACGAACAGCGCGAACCGGTCGCCCTTAAGAGCTTCCAAAGCCGCTTTCTGAACAACGAGCGCGCCGTCGCCCGCTTCGTGCAAGAGGCGGTGACGTGGATTCGCCTTGAGAAGCATCGCTACATCGTGCAGGCGCGGCTGGTGCAGAACATCGGCGGGCGACCGTATATCATCCTTGAGCACATCAGCGGACCGGAAGGACTCGAACCCGACCTGCGTAGCTGGATCGAGCACAAGCGTATCACGATGCCGCTCGCCATCGAGTTCGGACTGCACATCAGCTTAGGGATGCAGCACGCGACCCGCCGTGTCCCCGGCTTGGTGCACCGCGACCTCAAGCCCGCCAACATCCTTGTCACCCACGACGGCATCGCCAAAGTGACCGATTTCGGCTTGGTGCGCTCGCTCGACGTGCAGGAGACGCTGATCGACGTCGAAGTCGAGAGCGACCCCAACGAGCGGCTGACCCGCGTCGGCGCGATCCTCGGCACCGCGCCCTACATGTCGCCGGAGCAGTGTCGCTCGGCGGACGTGGACGTGCGCTCGGACATTTACGCCTTCGGCTGCCTGCTCTACGAAATGCTGACCGGGCATCACGTCTTTCAGGTGCGCAAGTTCGAAGCGTGGATCAGCGCCCATCTCAACGAGCCGCCGACCTTCAGCGCCGCTGATGCCACCGAACTCCCGGCTGACCTGCGCGATCTCACGCTGCGCTGCTTGGCGAAGCAGCCGGACGACCGCCCCGGCTCATGGGGCGAGATCGCCGACGCGCTGACCGTGATCTACGAGCACGTCACCGGCGCACCGCCGATCCTTGAAATCACCGGACCGGCGCTCGAAGCTCGCGAACTGATGGACAAGGGCTACTCGCTGACCGAACTCGGTCGCATGGGCGAAGCCGTCGAAGCCTACGACCGCGCCATCCAGCTCCAACCGGATTATGCGTGGGCGTGGGCGCGCAAGGGGCGCACGCTGCGCTTGCTCGACCGCTTCGAAGAAGCCCGCGAATGCTACGACGAATCGCTGCGCATCCAGCCGCGTTATGCGTGGGCATGGAAGGGGCGCGGCATGGTGCTCGAACGGGTCGGCAGGATCCAAGAAGCACTCGAATGCTACCGCACCGCCGCCGAGATCGACCCCAACGACGTCTGGAACTGGTACAACCAAGCCGACGCGCTCCACAATCTCGGTCACGAAGCCGAAGCGATCGCCGCGTTGGAAAAAGCCCTCGCGGTTGATCCGGCTCACCCGAATAGCTGGGCGAAGCTCGGTCAAATCTACCGTGTACAGGGCGAAACCGAGCAGGCACTCCACGCTTACGAGCAGGCGCTCCGGCTCGACCCGGATTACTCGTGGGCGCACAACGGCTATGGCTTGGTGCTCAAGTCGATTGGCAATTTCAAAGACGCGCTGATCTCGTTCAAGCGGGCGGCACGCCATCAGCCCAACGAGGTTTGGCACTGGTACAACGTCACCGAAATGCTGGTCGAGCTGCGTCAGTACGAGGAAGCGCTCCCTCCGGCACGGCAAGCCGTCCTCGTCGACCCGAACCACGCCTTTAGCTGGGCGAAGCTCGGTCAGGTCTTGCGCTACCTGCATCGCTATGACGAAGCGCTCGACGCTTACGATCATGCCGTCGCCCTCCAGCCCAATTACGCTTGGGCGATCAACGGCAAGGGGATCGTCTTAGAGCAGATGGAGCGCTATGAGGAAGCGCTCGGCTGCTATCAGCGCGCGGCGGACGTCGCCGGGGCGGACGTGTGGCATTGGTACAACCTCGGCAACGTGCTGGCGCTGCTCGGTCGCTACGACGAAGCGCTGGCAGCCCTGCAACAAGCCATCGAACTCGTCGCCCGATCACGCCCGCAGTTGGGCGCGGCGCGGCAACGTCCTGCGCCAGTTGAAGCGCTACGACGAAGCGCTGGTCGCCTATGAGCGCGCCACCCAGATCGAGCCGGGTTACGCTTGGGCATGGAACGAGCAGGGGATCACCTACGAGGCGCTCGAACGCTACGACGAGGCGCTGCAAGCCTATCGCCGCGCCAGCGATGCCGCACCGGACGAAGCCGCCTACATTTTCGGGCAGGCGGATATTCTGATCTCACTGCACGATCACGAGCAGGCGCTCGGTCTGTTGGAGCGTTCGCTCAAGCTGGATAATCGCAGCGCGCGCACGTGGGCGAAGATGGGACAGGTTTTGCGCCGGCTCGACCGCAGCGCCGATGCCCTGCGCGCCTACACGCGCGCCGTCGAACTCGAC
This sequence comes from uncultured Chloroflexia bacterium, assembly GCA_963727545.1. GTDB lineage: Bacteria > Chloroflexota > Anaerolineae > Aggregatilineales > Phototrophicaceae > Flexifilum. The sequence goes on along the minus strand of CAVSGS010000016.1, from coordinate 111,278 downwards.
CCGCATTATGCGTGGGCGTGGAACGGTCGCGGGCTGACCCTCTCCGCTTTTGGGCGCTACGACGAAGCACTCGACTGCTTCCGCCGCGCGATGGAGATCGACCCGGCGGACGTCTGGTATTGGTACAATCAGGGCGATGCGCTGGTCGCGCTCGGTCACTTCCGCGCCGCCACCGAGGTACTCGAACGCGCCGTCAAGCTCAACCCGAATCACGCCGAAAGTTGGGCGAAACTCGGTCAAGCTTACCGCCGCACCGACCGTCACAGCGACGCGCTCGGCGCCTACGACAAAGCGCTGGCGCTCAATCCGCGTTATGCATGGGCATGGAACGGGCGCGGCTTGGCGCATGAGGCGCTCGGACACCGCGAAGAAGCTTATGCCAGCTACGAGCGCGCGCTCCAAGAAGACGGCGGCGTGATCTGGTACTACACCAACATGGTCGACCTCCTGCTCGACATGACGCGCCGGGGCGACGCCCTCGACGTGATCGACCGGGCGATCCGCGCGCTGCCCAGCAACCCGACGGCGTGGGCGCGGCGTGGTCAGGTGCTGCGCCGCTTGAGCCGCTACGATCAGGCGGTCGAGAGCTACGACCGCGCCATCGAGCTGGATCCGAGTTATGCTTGGGCGTGGAACGGGCGTGGGCTGGCTTATGCGGCGCTCAACCGCTGGAGCGACGCGCTCGACAACTACGATCAGGCGGTTAAGCTCAATGCCGACGACGTCTGGTTCTGGCACAATTACGGCGAAGCCTTAATGATGTCCGACGTCTATGAGCGCGCGATCGAAATGTTCGAACGCGCCTTGGCGCTCGACCCGACCCACGAACCCACGCGACGCAAGCTCCAGCAAGCGCGCGACCGGCTGAACACCGAGGAGTAACCGACAGCCGCTATGGATAGAGAAATTTCAATCACCCACATGAGCGGTCCCAACGACGGCAAAACCCTGCGCTTCGAGCAGCCGGAAGTCGGCGACGAATTGATCATCAACATCGGGCGGCGTGAGGGCTGCGACATTCACCTGCCCAACGATAATCAGGTCTCGCGGCTGCACGCGCGCCTCGGCTGCATCGTCTCGCCGATCACTGCCAGCGACTCGGTGACCGAGCCTTACGTCCTCTCCTTTTGGCTGGAAGATATGCGCAGCCGCAACGGGACATTTCTGGAGCGCGAGAAAGAACCCCTGCGCGGGCGCGTCAGCCTGCGACCGGGTACGCTCTTTCGCATCGGGCGCACGTGGCTCCGCCTTGACGTCCCGCTCTCGATTTGAGAAGAAGTACCGGGTACTGAGTGCTGAGTCAAAACCAAGAGAGCGGGATCGCAGGAACATGATACGAGATTCCCTCTCCGTCTCCCCGCTCATCGCTTGCGTAGGAGAAGGATCGGAGGTGAGAGATTGTCGGGGCGCCTCGCCGCCCGACCGTCAGCCACACAGCAGTCCAATCTTTAAGCCAAACCCACAGCGCAAAACGGCAAAGCGCGTTATGCTCATTTCATGATTTCAGACCTCGTAGCAACGCACTTAAGAAAAGGTATTCACGATGCCTAGCGGCAGCTTCACCACCAGCGACGGACTCACCATTTACACCGAGCAGGCGCTCCCGTCGGGCGACCCGAAAGCGCTCGTTCTTTTGGTACACGGCTACGGCGAACACTGCGGACGTTATCAGCACGTAATCGCCCGGTTGGTCGCCGAAGATTACGCCGTCTTCACGCTCGATCATCGTGGGCACGGCAAGAGCGAAGGGCTGCGCGCCTACTGCGATACGATGGATCAATTTGTTGACGATTTGAAAATTTACTTTGACCAGATGAAAGCCCAGTTTCCCGACCACCCGCGTATCCTGTTCGGTCACAGCATGGGCGCGCTGATCAGCCTCGCTTTCACCGAGCGTTATCAGGACGAGATCGACGCTTTGATCATCTCCGGCGCGCCTGTCCTCGCCGACGCCAACGTCTCGCCGCTGCTGATTCTAATCGGCAAGGTGTTGAACCGGATCGCGCCCAAGCTGCACCTGCTCGATACCGGCAAACCCGGCATCCTCTCGACCGATCCTGAAGTCGACGTCCGTTGGGCAAACGACCCGCTGACCAACAAGCAGCCGATGCGCGTTCGCCTCGGCATCGAAATGAACAACACCGCCCGCCGCGTCCGCGAGCACCTCCACGAGCTGCACTTGCCCATACTGATCATGTGCGGCGTGGACGACAAGCTCGTCAACCCCGCGGGCAGCCAACTCGCCTACGAGCAAGTCGCCTCGACCGATAAAATGCTCAAACGCTACGCCGGAATGCGCCACGAGATCCTGAACGAACTCGACAAGGAGATCGTGCTGACCGACATTGTCGATTGGCTGCATCGCCATTACACTTGACTTATCGACCAGTTAGGGGATTACCGATGGCTGATCGCGTCCTGAACATCTTTGGTTACACCAGCCTAGACGAATCCGACCTCGCGTATAATCGACAAGGCATAATCAGCCCGGCGCAGAAGCGGAAGATGCTCCACGAAATGACGAAAACGGTCGTCGTTCTGGGCGGCTTCTGTCTGCTGGTGCTGGTTATGTTTGTCGCAACGCTGCTTCAGAGAGAGACCACCGGCGGTAATACGCTGCCGTTCGCTGGGGCATTTTTCCTATTCGGCGTGTTCGTTGCTTGGCTGTTTCTGCTGCCATCCTTCCGCATGTGGCTCAAGATGCGTCAAGATCAGGATGTGGAAGCCGGTGAAACGTCGCTGCGACCGGGAACGGCGAAAGATCAACCTGTCGTCCTGTTCCCCGACGATCAAGGTCGCTGGCATCAAGCAGCACTGAATCCGGCGTGGAACGAGCCGTTCGCTGAAGGCACATACCGCATTTACACGACCCGCGTTTCCCGCAATGTCGTCGGCATCGAGCGCATCACCTGACCACCGCGGTTAAGTCCATGAGGGTTGACAGCGGGTCTTTACCATCATATGCTGTGATCGGTTTGGCTCAAAGGGCGACGCGAGACACGTCGCCCTTTATGCGTTAGGAGCAAGCGCTTGCGTAAATGGGCGGGATTTTGGGCACTTGGTTTGATCTGGGGATCATCTTTTCTGCTGATTCGCGTTGGCGTCGCGGAGCTTAGCCCGTTTCAGGTCGTCTTCATCCGCACCGGCATCGCCGCGCTCGGCTTGAACGCGCTGCTGTTCCTGCGCGGTAAGCATTTGCCCTTCAACTTTCGCGCCCTGCTGCCGCTGATCATCATCGGCATCGGCAACACGACCATCCCCTTCTCGCTGATCACGTGGGGCGAGACCAACATCACCAGCGGTTTAGCGGCGATGCTCCAATCGACTGCTTCATTGTTCACGCTGGTGTTAGCGCACTTCTTCTTCGTCGACGAACGGATCACGCTGCAAAAGATCGCCGGACTAAGCGTCGGCTTCCTCGGCGTGATCGTACTGGCGAGTCGCAGCATGACCGGCGATCAGCATCGACGTGCCGCAGCTGCTCGGCTCGCTGGCAATTGTGCTGGCGTCGCTGTTCTACGCCAACTTCACCATCTACAGCCGCAAGCAGATCCAAAACCGCTACGAGCCGATCATGGTCTCGACCGGCGCGATGACCTTCGCCGCCATTTCGTCCGGCATCTGTATGGTGATCGCGCCGCTGCTCGGCGGTCAAGCTGCCACACCGCTGGATACCGTCACCACCAACGTGCTCGGCGCGGTGCTGCTGCTCGGCTTCACCAACACCTTTATCGCCTACATCATCTACTATTGGATCGTACGCGAACTCGGTGCGGCGCGCGCCAGCATGGTGACTTACGTCGTCCCCGGCGTCGGCTTGACGCTGGGCGCGATTGTGCTGCACGAGCTGATTGACTGGCGGATCATCGTCGGCGCGCTGCTGATTTTCTGCGGCATCGCCATTGTCAATTTGCGTTTCTTCAACCGCATCGCGCTGCACCGCTCAACCGAACTCGCGGAGGAAATTCAATAAAGGAGAAGGTATCGTGACCACACCAACGCCCGAAGAACTCGAAAAAGCCCGCCAAGGGATCATGCGGATGCGCGAGCTGCTCGACATTCTGCGCGCGCGCGTGGATGAGGGCGAGCGCGCCTACCAGCAGTTCTTTGCCGAGCTATCGCCGGAGGATACGGCAGGGCTGAAGGAAAAAGAGATCCAGCGTTTGGCAGCCTACGCCATCGTCGACGACCGTTCGCAGATCATGAACCCGGCGCTGCACCTGTGCTTTGTCCTGCGCGATCTCGCCAACGAGTTCGAGCAGATTCACGATAACTTCGTAGTCGAGGAAGCCGAAGACTAAACCCTGTAGCGTCGTGCAGCCTCGACGTCTCCACTTCGCCTTAGCCAAGCCAACAAAAAAGCGACTGCCACGAGGCGGTCGCTTTTGCTTTAAAGCGAGCAGGGGGGAACGAAAAAAAGACGGGTAGACTATGTTGGCAACGGCTTACTCTCCCACTCAGTCGCCCGAGCAGTACCATCAGCGCTGGTGAGCTTAACGACCGGGTTCGAGATGGAGCCGGGTGGACCCTCACCGCTTTAGTCACCAACATAGTCTGCCCGTCTTTTCTTTCAGACTAGCAGATTTCACTCTATTCACTTTCACAATCACAGACTTGCTGCTCGCAGTAACTCGCTCTCACCCACTCCGCAAAAACACCCGCTTCCCCGCATCACCTGAACTAAGCCCTCGACCATTAGTACTGGTTAGCTCCACACATTGCTGCGCTTCCACCGCCAGCCTATCAAGCTCGTCGTCTTCGAGCGGTCTTACTCTCTTGCGAGATGGGGAATCTCATCTTGAGGTTGGTTTCCCACTTAGATGCTTTCAGCGGTTATCCACTCCAGAGATCGCTACTCGGCAGTGCCGCTGGCGCGACAACCGATACACGAGCGCTCCGTCCACCCCGGTCCTCTCGTACTAGGGGCAGAGCCTCTCAAATTCCCAACGCCCACAGCGGATAGAGACCGACCTGTCTCACGACGGTCTGAACCCAGCTCACGTACCACTTTAATGGGCGAACAGCCCAACCCTTGGGACCTTATCCAGCCCCAGGATGTGATGAGCCGACATCGAGGTGCCGAGCCTTGCCGTCGATGTGAACTCTTGGGCAAGACTAGCCTGTTATCCCCAGGGTAGCTTTTATCCGGTAAGCTACGGCCATTCCACTCTGAGCCGTAGGATCACTAAGTCCGACTTTCGTCTCTGCTCGGCGCGTTGGCCTTGCAGTCAAGCGGGTTTATGCCTTTGCACTCTCTGGCTGGTTTCCATTCAGCCTGAACCCACCTTTGAACGCCTCCGTTACTGTTTTGGAGGCGACCGCCCCAGTCAAACTGCCCACCTGCCACTGTCCTCAGCTTTCCGCCAAGTTAGGGCCAAAGTCACACCAGGCTGGTATTTCACCGTTGGCTCCACCGAGGCTAACGCCCCAGCTTCTCCGCCTCCCAGCTATCCTACACAAGTGCAACCCTAACGCAATGACAAGCTACAGTAAAGCTCCATGGGGTCTTTTTGTCCTGCTGCGGGTAACGCGCATCTTCACACGTACTTCAATTTCGCCGGGTCTCGGGCTGAGACAGCGCTCCACTCGTTACACCTTTCGTGCGGGTCGGAACTTACCCGACAAGGAATTTCGCTACCTTAGGACCGTTATAGTTACGGCCGCCGTTCACCGGGGCTTCAATTCAGAGCGTGAACCCCTCCTCTTAACCTTCCGGCACTGGGCAGGTGTCAGCCCCTATACGTCCGCTTGCGCGTTTGCAGAGACCTGTGTTTTTGGTAAACAGTCGATAGAGCCCTTTCACTGCGACCCACTCTCGTGGGCGTCCCTTCTCCCGAAGTTACAGGACTATTTTGCCGAGTTCCTTAGCCCGAGTTCTCCCGTTCGCCTGAGTATCCTCTACTCGTCTACCTGTGTCGGTTTGAGGTACGGGCGAATGACTTTCAACATGTGTGCCGCTTTTCTTGGACCTAGGTGCCGCTCACTTCTGGCATTACGCCCGGCATCACGGCCATTAACCGCTTGCCACCTCCATCCACTCAGAGGCTGAGCCTTCCCAAGCCGTTCAGCACACACTCCCATCATTCGGTACCGGAATATTAACCGGTTGTCCATCGCCTACGCTTTTCAGCCTCGGCTTAGGCCCGACTAACCCGACGCGGACTGACCTTCCGTCGGAAACCTTAGACATTCGGCGATAAGGGTTCTCACCTTATTCTCGCTACTCATGCCAGCATTCTCACTCCCGCCCACTCCAACGTACCTTGCCGATACGCCTTCACCGCTGGCGGGACGCTCTCCTACCAATCGGTCAACCCGAAGGTTGACTCAATTCCCTAGTTTCGGTACCTAGCTTAAGCCCCGTTACATTTTCCGCGCAGTCGCGTTCGACCAGTGAGCTGTTACGCACTCTTTTAAGGGTGGCTGCTTCTAAGCCAACCTCCTGGCTGTCTCAACACGACCACATCGTTTCCCACTTAGCTAGAATTTGAGGACCTTAACTGGGGGTCTGGGCTCTTTCCCTTTCGACCACGAAACTCATCTCCCGTAGTCCGACTGCAGCGCTTCCCTAACGGCATTCGGAGTTTGATTGGGTTCGGTAAGCTTAACGCCCCCTAGCCCAGTCAGTGCTCTACCTCCGTTAGTCATCACGCCACGCTCGCCCTAAAGCGATTTCGGAGAGAACAAGCTATCTCCAAGTTCGTTTGGCATATCACCCCTACCCACAGTTCATCGCCCCCTTTTGCAACAGAGGTGCGTTCGGGCCTCCCGTCCGTGTCACCGGACTTTCACCCTGACCATGGGTAGCTCACCTGGTTTCGTGTCTAATAACGGCAACTTAGCGCCCTATTCAGACTCGCTTTCGCTCCGCCTCCGGGTGTCTCTCCCTTAAGCTTGCCACCGCCATTAACTCGCTGGCTCATTCTCCAAAAGGCACGCCATCAGGGCACGTAGCCCCTCTGACCGTTTGTAAGCACACGGTTTCAGATTCTCTTTCACTCCCCTCGCCGGGGTTCTTTTCACCTTTCCGTCACCGTACTGGTTCACTATCGGTCGTCAAGTGTATTTAGCCTTGGAAGGTGGTCCTCCCAGTTTCCCACCGAGTTAGCGTGCTCTGTGGTACTCAGGTTACTACCCCATCTCGCTCAACTTCGCCTACGGGACTCTCACCCTGTTTCGTCCCCCTTCCCAGAGGGTTCGGCTCGCCTCGCGAAACTTTCCGGTAGACCTACAACCCCGCTCCCCGAAAGGTGCGGTTTGGGCTCCTCCGCTTTCGCTCGCCACTACTCGCAGAATTCTTTTCTTTTCCTCGGGCTACTTAGATGTTTCAGTTCACCCGGTTCCCTCTCCCTTGCGGGAGTGACGCGAGTTCGTCGCGCCGGGTTTCCCCATTCGGACATCGTTGGCTATTGCGCCTGCACACGGCTCGCCAACGCTTTTCGCAGTGTACCACGTCCTTCTTCGGCACTTGACGCCAAGGCATCCTCCGTGTGCTCTTAATTGCTTGGTTCCTGTGATACGGAGAACCGGATCCTCTTGCGTGTGTTTGATTACTCGTTACTACTGCGTCTGTGATTGTTAAGGTGCTGGCTGAAGCTAACGCTTCAGCTTGGCGAACCATCGGTTCGCACCGCGAGTGCCGTGACACTCGCTCTGGCAGCGGGTCCGGAGACCTTGCCTCGCGTCGGGGATATTTCCCCTCGTCGCCGTTCACAAGCTCTCGCTTGTGCCCGCCGACCGGGTGAACTACCGCCTCAACTTGTTCAGGTGCATTGCATAAAACAACCCGGGTATACCGGGCTGTCTAGATGGCTAAACAGATATACCTTGTCAAAACTTATTCAGTTTAGGGCAAAGCGTTCCGTCGACCCAACTAGTTCTCTCTCCTGAGAGTTATGCATTCTATCGTGTTATTTATCGTAGCAAACCACTAAGGATTTGTCAACGATTTTAACTTCCCTTAACAACAGCAATGTGCGACGAAAAGTAGAGCAGTCAGCACGAGGATGTTTATCCGTGCTTGTTGGTTGTACGTTGACACGAGCGTTTCACGCTCGTTCGATGCTTTGCCTCTCGGCGTCCGCATCTTTGTTCCTAGAAAGGAGGTGATCCAGCCGCACCTTCCGGTACAGCTACCTTGTTACGACTTCGTCCCAGTCATCAGCCCTGCCTTCAGCGGTTGCCCCCTTGCGGTTAGCTGACCGATTTCAGGCGTGACCAACTCCCATGACGTGACGGGCGGTGTGTACAAGGCCCGGGAACGTATTCACCGCAGTATGGCTGACCTGCGGTTACTAGCAACTCCGGCTTCATGCAGGCGAGTTGCAGCCTGCAATCCGAACTACGAACGGCTTTTTAGGATTGGCTCCACCTCGCGGTTTCGCAACCCACTGTACCGCCCATTGTAGCGTGTGTGTAGCCCTAGATATAAAGGCCATGCTGACTTGACGTCATCCCCACCTTCCTCCCGTTTCTCACGGGCAGTCGGTCTAGACACTTGTAACTAGACCCGAGGGTTGCGCTCGTTTTCGGACTTAACCGAACATCTCACGACACGAGCTGACGACAGCCATGCAGCACCTGTGGACGCTCCCGAAGGTCGGTCCCCTTTCGGTTCCCTACTACGCCCATGTCAAACCTAGGTAAGGTTCTTCGTGTAGCCTCGAATTAAACCACACGCTCCGCTGCTTGTGCGGGCCCCCGTCAATTCCTTTGAGTTTTAGCCTTGCGACCGTACTCCCCAGGCGGTCAACTTAGCGCGTTAGCTTCGACACCCCCCAGACCGTAGCCCGGTGGACATCTAGTTGACATCGTTTACAGCGTGGACTACCGGGGTCTCTAATCCCGTTCGCTCCCCACGCTTTCGTGCCTCAGCGTCAGTTCAGACCCAGGACGCCGCTTGCGCCACTGGTGTTCCTCCGGATCTCTACACATTTCACCGCTACACCCGGAATTCCACGTCCCTCTATCTGACTCTAGACCGGCAGTCTGATTTGTCCTCCCCCAGTTTAGCCGGAGGCTTTCACAACTCACTTACCGATCCGCCTGCGCACGCTTTACGCCCAGTAACTCCGGATAACGCTTGCCTCCTACGTTTTACCGCGGCTGCTGGCACGTAGTTAGCCGAGACTTATTCCTAGGCTACCGTCCTTTACTCGTCACCTAGAAAAGGGCTTTACGACCCGAAGGCCTTCTTCACCCACGCGGCGTCGCTGCCTCAGACTTGCGTCCATTGGGCAATATTCCTCACTGCTGCCTCCCGTAGGAGTCTGGGCCGTGTCTCAGTCCCAGTGTGGGGGATCACCCTCTCAGGTCCCCTACCCGTCGTCGGCTTGGTGCGCCGTTACCGCACCAACTACCTGATGGGCCGCAGCCTCCTCCTCAAGTGACTTACGCCTTTTCTCTCACTTTTCTAAAAAGCGGGAGCTTATGCGGTATTAGCACCCCTTTCGGGGCGTTATCCCGCGCTTGAGGGCAGATCAGCTACGTGTTCCTCACCCGTGCGCCACTAACATCCGAAAATGTCCGTTCGACTTGCATGTGTTAAGCACGCCGCCAGCGTTCATCCTGAGCCAGGATCAAACTCTCCGTATGTTGACTGTTGCTCTTCGTCTGCACATTGCTATTGTTAAGGTGCTGGCTGAAACCGCAAGCGGTTCAGCTTGGCGAATGCTGCGCATTCGCTCCTTTTCTTCGCTCGCGCTCGTTACTGCGCTTGCGTTTGAGGTTCGGCTATCTTAGCAGTCTCACCCCACTCTCGTCAACCCCAGTTTTCGCTCAATTTCCACGGTTTTTAAAGCCGTTTGCGATATTTGGGATATATTCGACTAGAGTTTGTTTAGGTGCCTTCAGGCTGCTTTCTTCGCCTGCCACCGCATGTCTCCCTGCGGCGGAGCAGAATAATACGCCCCCCACTCCCTTCTGTAAAGGGGCAGTTTGTGACTTTTTTAACGAGTTACTAGAGTTCGCTGCGACCTTGCAGCGCGCGCATCAAGGTGACGGTGTCGGCGTACTCGATATCGCCGCCGACCGGCAGCCCGCGCGCCAACCGCGTGAGCTTGACACCCTTGGCTTTCAGCTCGCGCTCGATGTACATCGCGGTAGCATCGCCCTCCAAACCCGGATTGGTGGCGATGATCACTTCGAGGATGCTGGCTTGATCGACCCGCCCAACCAACTCGTGGATGCGGATGTCGTCGGGTCCGACGCCGTTCACGGGCGAGATCGCCCCGTGCAGCACATGATAAACACCGCGATAGCTACCCGTCCGCTCGATCGCCAGCACGTCGAGCGGTTCCTCGACCACGCAAATCGTCCGGTGATCGCGTCCGTCGTCGGCGCAAATCGGACAGGGATCGTCTACGGTGATGTTGAAGCACACGGAACACAACTGCGTCTGCGCTTTGAGGTCGCGCAGCGCCTCGGACAAGCTCAGCGAGAGTTCGTCCGGCGCGCGCAGGAGATAGTAAGTCAGGCGTGAAGCCGTCTTGGGTCCCACGCCCGGTAACCGCGACAATGACTCAACCAGTCGGGTGACTGGTTCAGGCACGGCATTACTCACAGAAGCCCACCTAGCCCCGGAATGTTACCCAGCCCGCCCGTGATCGCTTCCATGCGCTGCGCCGCCATCATCTGGCTTTGCTCGATCGCCTCGTTGACCGCGATCACCAACAGGTCTTGCAGATCGGTCGCCCATTCTTCATCGCTGGTGTCGATCACGCTCGGATCGACGCTGATCGACTGCACGCGCTGGTGCCCGGTGATCACGATGGTGATCCCGTTGCGCGTGACTTCGACCGTCTCGGTTTCGAGCGCTTGTTGAGCTGCCTGCATGTCGTCCTGCATCTTTTGCAGCATCTTATTCATGTTGCCCATATTCATGCCACTACCTCCGCCTCCGGGGAATCCCCCACCGCCACGCCGCTTGCTCATTGACTTCACTCCTTATAATGCTGGTTTTTAGTTTTTGGTGATTAGTTTATAGCTAAAGACCGGTTTCTCTGCCACGATCAGCCGTTATTACGCGGACTTCGCCGAGGGTTTAAACCCGTCGCGGCGCAGGCTGAATCCATAATTCTCATCGTTACACCTACGCTCTAACGACTAATCACTAACCACTGCTTTTCCTACTGATCCAGCCGCTTGATCTCAGCGCCTAATTCCAACCCGGTCGAGAGCAGCGAGTTGTTACTATCGACGTCCTCATCCGGCGTTGATCCGGCGGCTGCCGCTTCCATCTCCTGCGGCTTGACCTTGACGATCTGAACGCTCAACGGCTTCTGGAAAACATCCGCCAGCGCCTTCTCGATCACCTGACGCTTGTCGGCGAAGGGCTGAACCCGGTCGAAGAAAACGGGATTATCCGTACACAGATAGACGATGTTCCCGACGACCCGCTGAACGCGGAAGTAGGGCATCATCGGCGGCAGAATCTTGTTGTACTTGTACATCGCGCTGACGACTCGCTCCCATTTTTCATGGATCGCGGCTGTCGTGACGCTCGGATCGGCGTCGCGCTGCGGCTGCACCAGATCCGGCTCAGCCGCTTTCGTTGGTTGCTGAGTGGTCTGTGCTGACGGCGCGGCTTGAGCGGATTGCTGGACGACCTGCACCACCGGCTCCGGCTGCTGCAAGCTCTCGATCAACGCCAGTTCCAGCGAAAGCTGCGGCTGCCAGCCACCTTTGTAGCTGTTGACCGCTTCGTTGAAAGCGCGCAGTGTCCGCACCAGCGTCCCCCGCGCGATCTGCGCCGACTGCTGCTCGTAGAGCACCCGCTCGTCCGGCGACGCTTCGATCATGTCCGCGCCCGCCGTCTGCGTGATCAGCAGCGCCCGCAAATGATCGACCACCTGCTGACCGAACTGGCGCGGATCGCTGCCCGAATTGACCGCCGCGTTGATCACGCGCAGCCCTTCGGCAGCGTCGTCCTCGATCAACGCCTGCACCAGTTCCTTGACCGCAGCGCTGCTCGCCGTGCCGAGGATGCGCTCGACTAAACCGAGCGTGATCGGCTCGTTCGGGTCGGTCACGATCTGGTCGAGCAGGCTGATGCTGTCGCGCATACTGCCGGTGCCGTAGCGCGCGATCATCTCCAGCGCCGCCCGCTCCGCCGTGATGCCTTCGCCCGCGATGATCCGCTCCAACTGATCCGCCGTCTCGTGGACGGTGTAGCGCCGGAACTCGAACTGCAAGCAGCGGCTCTTGATCGTCTGCGGCACTTTATCGATCTCGGTGGTCGCCAGCACGAAAATCGCGTGCTCCGGCGGTTCTTCCAGCGTCTTGAGCAGCGCGTCGAAGGCGCTGCCGCTGAAGCGATGCACTTCGTCGATAATGTAGACTTTGAATTGTCCCTCGCCCGGCGAAAAGGCGATCTTGTCGCGCAGGTCGCGCACGTCGTCGACGCCGGTATGCGTCGCCGCGTCAATCTCGATCAAGTCGAGGTAGCGCCCCTCGTTGACGGCGATGCAAGCGGGGCATTCATTGCAGGGGCGTTTGTCGATGTCCGGGTTCTGGCAGTTGATCGCCTTCGCCAGCAGCCGCGCCGAAGTCGTCTTTCCCGTGCCGCGCGGTCCGCTGAACAAATAGGCGTGCCGTACCCGCCCCGACTTCAAGGAATTGCGCAGCGTCCGCGTAATATGGTCTTGACCGACGAAATCGTCAAACGACAGCGGTCGCCACTTGAGATATAACGCTTGTTCAGGCAAAATAAACCTCCTAGATGAGTTTAGCACTCATAATCGACCCTAGCAATCCGAAGTGTGCTAGAATTAGGCTGAATGCTTTAAAGAGCGGAATAAGAGGAATTCGTTATGTCACTGGGTCCCACTGAACTGATCATCATTCTCGTGATCGTCCTCCTGCTGTTCGGGGTTGGTCGCGTGTCGCGTATCGGTGGTGAGTTGGGGAGTGCTGTCGCCAACTTCCGTAAGGGGTTGGACGAAGGCGGCAAGCCGAAGACCGAAGCAACAACCGAAGACGAGAAGAACCAACTGCCTCAGTAAGACTGGCAGCCTTTTTCACTCCGCGTCTTCCTCATTACAACTACACAAGCAGTAAGCTATCGAGGGGCACAGGTTGCTGTGCCCCTTGACTACCTACGTCTCCTCAACGGAATGTTCGCCGAACGCAGTTAGCGCGTTTTGCTCAGTTCCGCCTCGAAGTTGAAGTGCCGCTTGTGCACAACCCCAGCGGGAACTTTCAGGTTGTAGCTCAGGACCTGCCGGTTATGTTTTGCTACCTGCTCGCGGAGCACGGCGATCTGCTGCGGCGATCGTGCCCGTTGTAGGCTGCGGATCAGGGTATCCCGCTCGAGGTCCAAGGCTTTGCCCTGCGCCATCCAATCCGGCGCGAGGTCATTGTCGCGCAGCAGCTTGTGCGCCATCCGCTGATCCGGCGGCACCCATGAGTCATCGTCCAGTTTAAGCCGTTCACCCGTACCGGGCAGATTGTCGAACTGCCCCTTACGCATTGCGTCCTGAATGATCTCGTCAATCAGTGCCATCGGATCAACCTCACGGGACTCGATAGGTGGATTGGACGTGTCCTTCGCTGTCACTCAGCGTGAGCGTCGAGCCGGACGACCACAGCGCGGTATCCAGCCCCCAGAATTTCGCCGTCGGTGTGTCCTGCGCGCCGGCGCGGGTGTTGATGGTGAGAATACTCTGCTGGAACAAGCGCTGCTCCGGGAAGGTGTAAGTATGCCCCGCACCGTCGCTGAGCGTCCAGCCGGTCACGTCGACCACCGCGCCATTGTTGCGGATGTCCACCGCCTCGGCGTTGATGTCGCCGGGGTTGAGCACGCGCACGATTTCGACCTGCGCGTTGGTCGCGGTCGGCGGCAGAGTGGCGGTCGCGGTCGCCGAGGGCAGCGCCGTCGCGGACGGGAGCGGCGTCGCGGTCGCGGGCGTGCCGGTCGGCTCCGGCGTATCGGTCGGGGCTTCGGTCGCCTCAACTACCGATTGTAACGGCGTCAACGCCGACTTGTCGCAGCCGTCCAGCGGCACGATCAGCACGTCGCCGATTTGCAGGAACGCCGCCGACTCGTCAGTCAGTCCGTTGACCGACATCAGGTCGTCACCGGCGATGCCGTATTCCTCGGCGATGCCATAGGGCGTATCGCCTTCTTTGATGGTGTAGAGGATGCAGTTTGGTCCGAGCGCCGTCGCCGTGAGCTGCAGCGCATCGTCGCCGCTGAGCGACGCCGAGTTGAAGGTCGGGATCGGCGCGCTCGTCCCTTCCAGTCCGTCGAGGATGCCGGTCGGCAGCGCGACGGTGTCGGGCGTGCCCGGTCGCGGCGTCGCCGTGATAATGCGAACTTCCGGGGTCGCGTTGGCGTCCGTCGTCGCGGTGATCAACACCGGCACGGTGATCACGATTTGGTTCGCCGGCTGATTCTGATCCTGCGAATTGATGATCGACATCACCGCGAAGGCGACGACCAGCGTCACAATTACGTTGATGATCACGAGAGTAAGAACCGATCCTCGCCGCCCCATACGCGCCTCGTCATTCGTTCTGCACCAGCCGTCTTAATTTGTGGAGTTTAGCACAAGTCAAAATCGCGGGCAAAGCGCGGAGGGTCACGCCAACACTCGCCGGAGGTTGAAACCGTCCGGCTAGCAAACCCAAGTCGGCTGAAGCCGACTGCAAAGAAGAGTCCGCTTTAGCGGTGCTTGAACTCCTAGCCAGAGATGCTTCGTAGCAGAGCAGGTCGACGACGCTTGGGATTCGTAGTCAAACGATCACTGAACAGTGACGCAGAATCGCAGCGATGGCGATGGCAGCTTCAAATACGGGATACAGCTACGCCGCTTGATGTTCGTGGCGGCTTTCTCAAGCCCATCGATACTGATAGCTAATCAGCTTCTTATTGGGTTTAGCCAGAATTCAACTGATCGACGGCGACTTCGATGTGATGAGCGGCAGACTTCTGCTTCATTCGGCTTCGTCGATCTGACAAATCGGCAGTAAGCAAGCGCTTCTTTGAACTCATCAATAAGCTGCGTTAGCTGTGACTTTTACGTCATCGTTCATAAGCAGAGGTTGAGCCAATCGACTGCTGTACATTAGCCAGCTTGAATTCGATGCATGATGTTTGAGCCACTAATAATTGCTGATAGATTGTATTGATTGGCTCTTGACTCTTGACCCACTCATTCTACTTCAAAGTCATGGTCATACAGCGTCAGAGAATGAGATATTCGTTTAAAGCATATAACTCGCTTGGCACTGCTGACTTAAAGAAACCACAGCTGCAACAAATGCATACGAAATCCGCAGATCTGAACGTCGTTCCAAGCTTCTCGACGATAGTTCGTTACCATTGTCATCAAGCTCGAACAACCCATGATCTCTCGTACGTCCCGATCATGAACGAGCCACTCGTTTTCTGACAGTTCCGTCCATCAATCCCGGGCAAGGCGAACCGGATCATGGTCTTTCTGTCTATCGGTCAAAGGATATTTCAGTCACTCACAAGCTGCCTTGATGAACGCATGTCCGTTCGATTAACAAAATTGTATCGCATTTGATCAGCGTAGGTCAATCGGCGCAGAAGCGTACATCCTGCACAATCTGCGCAACCTGCGCTAGAATAGCGTATGACCATCATTCGCCGCTTCACCTCACTCACTCGACTGGCAGAAACTCGCGCTGATCGCTAGCGTCGGCATGATCGCGCTGGCGGCATTCGCGTACTGCGTGGCTGTTCGCGGACTTGCCGTCCATCGATCAACTGCACGCGGGCATGGCGCTGCCCTCGACGCGCATCTACGACCGCAACGGCGTGCTGCTCTACGAAATCCTCGCCGACTCGCAGACCAGCGGGCGCAACACGGCGATCCCGCTCGACACCATCCCGCTGGAATGCCAGCAGGCGGTGATCAGCACCGAGGACGCCAACTTCTACAGCCATCCCGGCGTCGACGTGGTCGGCATCGCCCGCGCCTTCTGGATCAACCTGACCGGCGGCGAAGTGATCGCCGGGGGCAGCACCATCACCCAGCAGGTCGCGCGTAATCTGCTGCTCGATCCCGAACAGCGCGCCGAGCGCTCGCTGCGGCGCAAGCTGCGCGAGGCGATCCTCGCCGTCGAACTGCAAAACGCCTACAGCAAAGCCGACGTGCTGGCGCTCTACCTGAACCAGTCGTATTTCGGCAACCTCGCCTACGGTATCGAGGCGGCGGCGCAAGCCTATTTCGGCAAGTCCGCGCCCGATCTGTCGCTGAGCGAGTGCGCCCTGCTCGCCGGACTGCTGCAAGCGCCCGCGACTTACGATCCGCTGACCAACCTCGACGTCGCCCGCGACCGGCAAGCCGAAGTCCTCGACTTGATGGCGCAGAATCAGTACATCACGACCGCCCAAGCCGACGCCGCCAAGCGCGATCAGCTTCAGTTCGCCGCCAGTCCGTTCCCGATTGAAGCGCCCCATTTCGTCATGGCGGTGATCAAGCAGCTCGAGCGCGACTACCCGGAGCAGCTTTACAACGACGGTCTCGACGTGGTGACGACGGTCGATCTCGACTGGCAGCGACAGGCGCAGCGGATCGCGCAGCAGCAGTTAGACGCCATCAACCACCCGATTGATGCCTCGAAAGTGCCCGCCAACGCCAACAATGCCGCGCTGGTCGCAATGGATCCGTTCACCGGGCAAGTGCTGACCATGCTCGGCAGCCCGGACTACTTCGACGAGCGCATCGACGGCGCGGTCAACGCGGCGCTGGCGCTGCGCCAGCCGGGGAGCGCGCTCAAGCCGTTCACCTACGCGGCGGCGATGAACCCCGACCGCCCCGATCCGTTCACGGCGGCGACCATGCTGCTCGACGTCGAGACGCCGTTCGTCACCCGCAAGCTGGAAAGCTACACGCCCGCCAACTTCGGGCAGGTCGAGCACGGACCCGTCCTCGTCCGCGAGGCGCTGGCGTCGTCGTTCAATATCCCGGCGGTGATCACGCTCGACCACATCGGCATCGACGCGCATGGTCACGCTGGCAGCCAACGCCGGATTGACCTCGCTGGCGAACAACACCCGCGTCGATCTGGCGATCACGCTGGGCGGCGGCGAAGTCCGCCTGCTCGACATGGCGCAAGCCTACAGCATCTTCCCCAACGGCGGCTATCGCGTCGAGCCGACGTTTATCCTCAAAGTGACCGACCGCAAAGCCGATCAGGTGATCTACCAGTGGCAGCAGACGCCGCCCGGCGCGGCCGCTGCGACTGTCCGCGTGCTCGACCAGCGGATCGCCTACATCATCAGCGACATTTTGAGCGACAACTCGGCGCGCATCCGCTCGTTCGGGCTGAACAGCGCCCTCAACATCGGGCGACCGGCAGCCGCCAAGACCGGCACGACCACCGATTTCCGCGACAACTGGGTGATGGGCTACACGCCTAATCTGGTGGTCGGCGTCTGGGTCGGCAACGCCGACAACACGCCGATGGTCGACGTGACCGGCGTCACCGGCGCGGCGCCGATCTGGAACGCCTTCATGCGCGCCGTGCTGATCGGTCAGCCGGAGCAGCAGTTCAGCGAGCCGGACGGCATCGTCACCCGCGAGATTTGCGCGCTGAGCGGTTTGCTGGCGACGCCGCAGTGTCCGCGCCGCCGGGTTGAACTGTTCATCGACGGCACCGAGCCGACCCAACCGGACAACATCTACCAGACCTTCACCATCGACAGCGCGACCGGCTTGCTCGCCGACGACAGCACCCCGCCGGATCGCCGGGTGCAGCGGGTCTACGCCGTGCTGCCGCAGGAAGCCCGCGACTGGGGCATCCGCGAAGGGCTGCCGATCCCGCCGAGCGGCGCGCAAGTGCTCGTGCCCGACCGCGACGTCGGCTTGCGCCTGCTCGAACCTGATCCCTACACCGTCTTCAAGCTCTCGCCGCTGATCCCGGCGGAGTCGCAGCGCTTGCGGCTGACGGTCGGCGCGCCGCCGGGCACGCAGTCCGTCACCTACATCATGGACGGCGAAACGCTGGGTACGGTCGATGCCTCACCTTGGGACCTGTGGTGGTCGCTCCAGCTTGGCGATCACGAACTGGTGGCGCAAGCGCACATGAGCGACGGATCGACCCAGACCAGCGCCGCCATCCCCTTCAGCGTCACCACCTACGCCGAGCCGGAAACCCACAACGAGGATGCGCCATAAGCGGAAGCGACCTCACCCCTAAATCCCCTCTCCATTGCATGGCGAGGGGACTTTAAAAACCCCTACGAACTGTGTTTGCCTTCCGAGAGAAGGCAAGGGTGAGATGATAAGCGCGTCGTTTATAACAAATTCTGTTATGTCAGCGTAACGGGAGCGTAGGGCGAGCGTCGCGTAAACGTCACGCGCAGCCAAGCGCATCAGCGGCTATACTGTCAAACTGTTCGTGGTTTGGTCCCCCACCTGAACCAGCGGACAGATTTCTCCCCCAAATGACCAAGCGCCCCCCGCCTCAAGGGGGCGTTTGGGTTTATACCCCCAAATCTCGGCAAAAGCGGATAAACTGGAAGCAGTGGCGGCTGATCAGCAGGATGATTTATGGCAACTTTCAATACTGTGCGACCGTCCGCGCGCGCCGCCCGCACGAGCGACCGGCTGGCAGCGTCCGCTTCGACCTCGCGGTGACGCTGCTGGGGCTGTGGTTCATGATCGGGCTGTTCGTCGACGGCTACGCCCACAATCACGGCGCGGTCGACAACACCTTCTTCACGCCCTTTCACGCGCTGCTCTATTCGGGGATTCTGGCGGTCGGGCTGTTCCTCGGCATCGCCCAGTATCGCAACATCGGCAAGGGCTATCCCTTCAGCCGAGCGCTGCCCTACGGCTACACCATGTCGCTGATCGGCGTGGCGCTGTTCTTCGCCGGCGGCGTGTTCGACATGATCTGGCACTCGATTGCCGGGTTCGAAGCCAACCTCTCGACCCTGCTCAGCCCCGCGCATCTGCTCTTGGCGACCTCCGGCTTCCTGATCATCACGGGAGCGCTGCGGGCGGCATGGCGGCGAACCAACGTCGCGCCGACGTGGGGCAATCTGCTGCCGGTCGTGATCACGCTGCTGATGATCGTCTCGCTGCTGACCTTTTTCACCCAGTTCTCGAACGCCTTCGCTCAAGCCAATGGTTTCGTGGGACGGAGCAATCGCGGCGGCGTCGGGACGCGCAGCGTCCTTGATGCGGCAGGCGTCGCCGCGATCCTGTTCCCGGCGGCGATCCTCATGGGCGTGCTGATCTTCGCCCTGCGCCGCTGGCGGCTGCCCTTCGGCGCGGTCACGCTGATTTTGACGGTCAACGCCGCCGCGATGCTGTTCGTCCAGTGGCGCGACAGCCAGTCTTACGCCTACGTGATCCTCGCGCCGCTGATCGCCGGGGTCGTCGGCGACGGGCTGCTGCGCTGGCTCCCGCCCGCGCGCGAAAATCCGCTGGCACTGCGCGTTTTCGGCTTCGCCGTGCCGTTCGTCCTGTTCCTGAGCTACTTCCTGCTGCTGATCGCGCGGGCGGGGATCTGGTGGCAGATTCACATGTGGCTGGGCGTGACTTTCTTCGCCGCTGTGATCGGCGTGTTCCTGAGTTATCTCGCTCAGCCGCCCGCGCTGCCGGAGGAAATGGAATGATCTTCCAATACACGCTTGACCTGCTGCTGAGTGGTCGCAAAACGCAAACGAGGCGCGTCGTCAAAGCCGGTGAGACCGCCATCGAAGCGGACGGACAGGATCGTCGCCGTGCAGATTCACGGGCGCGACAAATACCGTGTCGGCAAAACCTACGCGGTGCAGCCATCGCGCAACGCCGCCTCGGTCGCGCGGATTCACCTGCTCGGCATCAAGTGCGAGCGCGCGGGTGACGCGTCACTCGCCGACGCCCAAGCCGAGGGCTACGCCAGTCGCGAGGATTTTTTCGCCCAATGGCAAGCCATTCACGGCGCGGACAAGCTCGACCTCGCCGTCTGGGTGCTGATCTTCGAGTTGGCTAGAGATTGAGTGGTAGAGCGCAAATCGGGGCACGGTAATGTGGCTAACAACTAGATAACGTCAATTATGGATAGGGAATTTGAGGGGAAATTTTCACCGTAGGGGCAGGTTTAAAACCTGCCCCTACACGAGAAAACCGAGTTATGTCGACCGCTTAAGTAGGTTACCGGTTGTTTTTGTAGGGTCTTAATCCATTATTCACGCTAAATACGGAGTTGTCCGTAGGGGCGTTATATATAACGCCCCTACAAGCGCGGGTTGCTTGGGATGAGATCGTTCTACCGTCCGAGCGCCATCCGCACGCGATCCAGCGCTTCGTTGAGGTTGTCGCGCGTGGTCGCAAAGTTGATCCGCAGGAAGCCGGGCGCGTCGAAGTCCTTGCCGTTGCTGAAGGCGACCTTCGCGTTGTCGAGGAAGAAGGTGTACGGATCGGGGTCGAGGTTCAGCGGGCGGAAGTCGAGCCACGTCAAATACGTCGCTTCCGGCTGCGTGATCGGCACCTCCGGCAGCACCTCGCGGGCGAAATCAGCCACCGCGTCGCGGTTGCCTTCCAGATAAACCAGCACCTCATCCAGCCATTCCTGACCTTGCGTGTAGGCAGCCAGCGCGCCCGGATAGCCCATCACACTCGGATGCCCGCCGACCGCCATCGCCGCCTCGTGGAAGCGCTGGCGCAGGTCTTCGTTCTGGATCACGGCGAAGCCCAAGCCCAAGCCGGGGATATTGTAGGTTTTGCTCGGCGCGAGCAGCGTCACCGTGCGGTCGGCGATCTCCGGCGAGAGCGAAGCAATCGAGATGTGCTCGTAGCCGTTGTAGACCAGATCGCAGTGGATTTCGTCGGAGCACAGGATCAGGTCGTGGCGCAGGCAGAACTCGGCGATGCCTTCCAACTCCGCGCGCGTCCACGCCCGCCCAACCGGATTGTGCGGATTGCAGAGGATGAACAGGCGCGTCTCCGGCGTGATCGCCGCTTCCAGCGCATCAAAATCGACTTCGTAGTGCATCACGCCGAAGTCGACCGTCAGCGCCAGCGGCGCGGTTTGCAGCACGCGATCGCTGCTGTTGGGCGCGTGTAAAAACGGCGGATAGGCGGGCGTCTGCACCAAGATGCCCGATCCCCGCTCGCCAACGGTGCGGCTGATCGTGTTGACCGCGTAGACCAAACCGGGCGTGAACTGAATCGCCTTCGCGTCGGTGTCGATCTGGTGATGCGTCCGCAAGCGCTCGACGATCACGTCGCTCAATTCCGGACAATCCATCTGATAGCCGAAAACGCCGTGCTCGACCCGCTCGTGCAGCGCCGCGATCACCGGCTCCGGCGAGCGAAAGTCCATATCCGCCACCCACAGCGGCAGAACGTCATCAGGATAGTAGTCCCACTTCGCGCAGTCGGATTTACGGCGCTCAATGTACGTGTTGAAATTGGCGGTCATTCCTACGTCCTATAGCAATCGTTTCCAGTGAGGACGCTTATTGTAGCGAATGTCGCCGAAATTGAATAAGTCCAAATCACCTAACCTGCGCGAAAATTAGCGGGTTGGCGTCGCGGGCTGGCTCAAGCGCTGCGCCAGCGCCCCGCCGTAAGCCGCCACCAGCGCCGGGATCACCAGCACCACCAGCGTGATCGGGTAGCGCGGGGCATCGACCGCTCGCAGGTTCAGCGCGAACATCACGAAGTAAGCAGTAGGCAGGCTCAAGCCCATCAGCACGCCCCAGCGCCACGCTCCTTTCGGCTGCATCACGCCGAGCACGAACGAGAACAAGAGCAAACAGAACATCGGCAGCTGCACTTCTTGGCTATTTACGTCGATGTAGCCGAGCAGCGCGCCGAACGCCAGCGCCAACCCCAGTGTCAGCCAACTTTTGCGCGTCATAGTTCCCTCCCGGTGCCTCGCTTCAGTTGACTTGATTGTCCGGCAAAGTACGCGACGGTCAAGCACTCAAGTGCTCGCGTCGTCGTCGAGCCACTGCCGCCGCTGCTCGGCTTGCAGGGCGCGGCTCGCTTCCATGATCAGCTTGCGCGGGCTGCGCGAGCAGAGCGGCTTGGCGGTCGTCGGGCGATAACGCGCCGGGAGATCGTGCGGAGTGCGGTTGAGCGAGATGTTGAAACAGGGCGCGTACTGCTCGATCAAGGCGCGCTCGGCGGCATCGCGGTCGTACTCGACTGCGGCGAAGCGCGGCGACGCCGAACTCAGCAGTTCGACGGTGAAGTGTAATGAGGCGTGCCAGTTGCACAGGATAAAGCGCCCAATCGTCGAGCGTCCTTTGAAGCCGCCCAGAAAATGATCCCAGACCCGCGCGAAGGCGCTCTCCGACTGTCCGACGTAAAACACCACCTCGTCGTCGCGGATCAGATACAGATCGAAGCCCGCCCACTCCGCCGGACAGACCTGCTCGGTCACCAAGAACTGTTTGAGCGAGACCGTACACTGATCGGCGCTCACGATCGCAGCGCCTTGTACGGCGGCGCTTCCGGCAGCTCGTCAAGCTGATCCGGCGCGTCGGCATCGTCCGTCTCGATCAACGCACGATCGAGCGACTGCGCGGACGTTTCCCGCAGCGCGCCGATAAATGCCTCGATCTCCTGCGCGATGAAGTAGGCGTGCTGATAGTTGACGATCGCCGCGATCTTCTGCAGGTCGCCGTCGAGCGTATGGACGAACACGTCGAAGAAGCCATCCTTGCCTTGCGGCAAGCGCGGGTCGGTGACGCGCTCGACGCTGACGCGCTCGATCTCGTCCATGGGGATCGACTTGCTGCCGTAGCGAAAATAAGGCAGCGGTTTGGTGTAGACTGCCAGCGTTTCGCCGTCGGACTCGTAATGCGTCGAGTTCACCAAGAGCGTCAGCAGTGTATAACCCAAGTAAGCAGCGGGCAGCAGCGGCAGGATCGCCGCACCACCGGCGTTTTCCGCGACCATGCCGACGAAGGTCGCCAGCACGAAGACAAACGCGACCACGATGGTGATCATGCTGAAGGGCGGCTCGGTGCGCCACGACCAATGAAACGCCATGTCGAGACGGTCGGGATCGTCGTCCGCAACTTGAAATTGAGCGGGCGCTTTGAGCTTGCGCCGCTGCTGGCGAAAGGTGCCCTCGAATTTGAAGACGTTGTCGCATTCCGGGCAGACGGCGATCATCTGCTGCACGTTGATGGCAGCGGCGGGGATCGGCGCGCCGCACGCCGGACACTTGAGTTTCATCGCGTTCAGCCTATCGTGACAGATCAACGCTGAGATCGATTTTAGACGGTTCAGGGCTGATCGACAGGGGTCAAGTGTCACTATCCGCGCTGAGAGTTGTCGTCATCGCGCCGAGTCTGCGCGCCACCGACGGCACGCCTAAGCTCGCGGGGGATGCCTTCGCCGAGAAGGCTCCGCAGTGGGCGAATTGACGGTATAATCAAGACAACCTGATGGAGCAAAAACAATGACCCAACTACTCGAAAAAGCCATTGCTGAGGTTGCCAAACTGTCACCAGAAGAACAGGATGTTTTCGCGCGCTGGATACTCGAAGAACTCGAAGACGATCAGCGCTGGCAGAAATCCTTTGATCAGTCGGCGGATTTACTGGCACAAATGGCGGACGAGGCGCTGGCGGAGTATCGCAGTTGGGTTGCAAGTGAAACCAATTCGATTCAGTCTGCACGCATTGGAGAAGTTTGAAACCCTTGAACGGCATGGTTTCCGCGTGACTAAAGAAGCGATTATCGCCACCGTCCGTTCGCCAGATAAAGTTGAACGCGATAAAGACCCACCCATCGCACAACGTCAAATTAGCGAAAACACCGTGCTGCGGGTCGTGTATACTGAAGATGATGAGAGCTACTTTGTCGTAACGTTTTATCCGGGAGAGCGTAAACGGTATGAAGATTAAATACAGCCGTGATGTCGATATTTTGACGCTCGAACTCGACGAAGCGCTGCCGATCAGCCACGCCGAGCACGTCGGGCAGACGATTGTCCATCTCAGTCCCGATAATCAGCCCGTGCTGATCGAGATCATGCAGGCACGCGCGTTCGTTGCGTCGCTGGTCGATGCCGTCATGCAACCTGATCCCGCTGCCATCTAAACAAAACAGGGCTGGTCTATAACCAGCCCCTTTGCGACTTTGCGCCTTTGCGTTAAATCTTTCGTTTTACCCCTTGACCGCCGCGCCGACCACGTCCGCCAAGTCCTCGACGATCCGGTTCTGCTGCTCGATGTCCAGTTCGGGATACATCGGCAGGCTGATGATCGTGTTGGCGGCGCGTTCCGCTTCGGGGAAATCGCCCGCTGACCAGCCGCGATGCGCCATCGCCGGTTGCAGATGCACCGGGATCGGGTAGTGGATGCCCGCGCCGATGCCGCGCGCGTTCAGTTCCTTGAGGATCGCGTCGCGGTCACCCTGCACGCGAAGGCAGTAGATGTGGTAGATGTGACGCGCGCCGTCCATCTCGCGCGGCGTCTCGATGCCGTCGATGCCCTTGAGCGCCTCGTTGTAATAGGCGGCGTGACTGCGGCGCGCATCGTTCCAGCCGTCGAGATGCGGCAGCTTCGCGCCGAGCACGGCTGCTTGCAGCCCGTCGAGCCGCTCGCCGTAGCCGATCTCGTCGTGCGAGTATTTGCTCGTCCGCCCGTGATCGCGCAGCTTGGCGACCTTGTTCGCCAGTTCCTCGTCATTGGTGCAGACCGCCCCGCCGTCGCCGTAAGCGCCGAGGTTCTTGCCGGGATAGAAGCTGAAGCAGGCGGCATCGCCCCACGCACCGGCGCGCTTGCCGTTCAACTCCGCGCCGTGCGCCTGCGCCGCGTCCTCGACCACCTTGAGGTTATGTTTGCGCGCGATTTCCATGATCGCGTCCATCGGCGCGAGCTGTCCGTACAGATGCACCGGCAGGATCGCTTTGGTGCGCGGCGTGATCGCGGCTTCGAGCTTCGCCGGGTCGAGGTTGAAGGTCGCCGGGTCGATGTCCACCAGCACCGTCGTCGCGCCGAGCGCTTCGATCGGCTCCGCGCTGGCGATGAAGGTGTGGGGCGTCGTGATCACCTCGTCGCCCGGTCCGATCTCCCAACGCTTTGAGCGCGAGGAAAATCGCGCCGGTGCCGCTGGCGACGCCGACGGCACGCTTGGTCTGCTGGAAGGCGGCGAAGGCGGCTTCAAAGTCGCTGACTTCCTTGCCGCCGATGAAGGCGGTGTTGTCGACGACGCGCTGCATCGCCGCGTCGATCTCCGGCTTGATGCTGGCGTACTGCGCTTTCAGGTCTACGAGCGGAATTTTTGCCATACTAGCCTCCAGTACTGAGTACTCAGTACCGAGTACTGAG
This sequence comes from uncultured Chloroflexia bacterium, assembly GCA_963727545.1. Lineage (GTDB taxonomy): Bacteria > Chloroflexota > Anaerolineae > Aggregatilineales > Phototrophicaceae > Flexifilum. The sequence goes on along the minus strand of CAVSGS010000016.1, from coordinate 86,020 downwards.
TGAAAAACAAGGCAATCACCCCTGCTGAGTTCGCCGTTTTTCTCGGTCCTCAGCACTCGGTACTCGGTACTATCACTTGTAGAATTTAATCTTCTCGATTTGGTTGATCACGCGGGCGGGATTTCCGGCGACGACCATCCCCGGCGCGACGTCCTGCGTCACCACCGATCCTGCGCCGACCAACGCGCGCGCGCCGATGCGCACACCGGGCAGCAGTACCGCGTTCGCGCCGATGATCGCGCCCGCCTCGATGTGCGCGCCGATCAGCCGGTCTTTGACGCCTTCACTGCGCGGATAGCGGGCATTGGTGACCATCACGCCCGGTCCCAGCCAGCAGCCATCGCCCAACACGCTGAACTCCGGCACGAACACGCGCGTGTGCAGGCGAACGCCGTTGCCGATGGTCACGTGATGCTCGACCACGCTCTGCGTGCCGATGCTCACGTCATCGCCGATGATGTTCTCCTCGCGGACCAGCGCGCTGTGTCCGGTTTGGAAGTTCGCGCCGATGCTGTTCCCGGCATAAATCACGGTATGCGAGCGGATCACGCAGCCCGCCCCCAAGCTCAGGGTGAGTTCTCCTGCTTTTTTGCCGTGCGGTGGTTTCCCCAAGACCACGAAATCGTCGATTTGCGCGTCGTCGGGTAGGGTCACGTTGGGATAGATGCGAACGAAATTAGCTTCAGTCATACGACCTCGACTCTGTGACTCGATCTACTGTTAGTGTCACGCTGGAATCAAGAGAATACAAGGGGGAATCAATTTAGCCGCAGGGACGCAGCGCCTAATGTCCCGGCGAAAATATTCAGCGATCGCCTTCAGCCGATCAGGGCATGTTGACGAATTCATCTTCTTCCTGATGCGTTTGGCTGGTCGTCAGCGCAAAATGGAGCGTGAAGGTCGTCCCGGCACCGACGATGCTGCTGACCGTGACCTTGCCGCCGTGCAGTTCGACAATTTCCTTGACAATCGACAAGCCCAAACCGGAGCCATCGCCTTTTTCGTCGTTGACGCGGAAGAAGGGATCGAAGATGTGCGCGAGGTTCTCCGGGCTGATGCCCACGCCGTTGTCGCTGACCTCGATCACCGCGTAGTCTTGATCCGCCTCGAACTGCCGCCCGACGCGAACGACGATCCCGCCGCTCTCCGGCGTGTAATGGATCGCGTTGCCAATCAGGTTGGTGATCGCCTGCTGCAAGCGTGGCGTATCCCCGATGATGTGCAGCGGTACGGCTTCCAGCTCCGCGATCAGGTTAATCCCACGCAGTTCGGCATCCGCCTGCTGCGTTTCGACGACCTGCTCGGTCAGTTCTTGCAGCACGAGATCGTGACGATGGATCACCAGTTTGCCCTGCTCGAAGCGCATCATGTCCAGCAGGTCATTGACCAGCGTCATCATCTGCATCGAGACCTGATCGAGAATACGCAGGTGCCGGTCGAGTTCTTCCGGCTTCTTACCGAGCAGATAGAGGCGCGTCATGATGTTGGTCAGCGGCGTTCGTAAATCATGCGAGGCGCGCGCGAAGAAGTAATCCTTTTGCGCTTTCGCCGCCAATTCCTGCGTGATGTCGCGCACGATCACCACACGGCGCGGATGATTGTCGGTCTCGTCGACGATGGTCGACGTGATCGCCACGTTCACCGGAGTGCCATCGCGCCGCGCGAGGCGCGTCTCGTAGTGTTGGAGCGGTTCACGCCAGATCGGAGTCTCTTTCGAATCAGCGTCAGCATGAAGCAGGGCAAATGGTTTGCCGATGAGGTCTTGCGGCTGGTAATTGAGCAGTTCGGCACAGGCGCGATTGGCATAGGTGATCCTGCCCTCAACTGAGAGGACAACGCCTTCGCCCATCGTGTCCATAACGCGCTGAAGCTGCGTCTTTTGCCACTCCAGTTCGGTCGTGCGCTTGTTCACACGGCTTTCAAGTTCGCCATTCAACTGGCGCAGCGCCGCCCGCGATTGCGTGACACTGTCCAGCATTCCATTAATCGAGCGAGCAAGTTGAGCCAACTCGTCGTGCCCGTTGACCGGCAAGCGCGAAGTGAAATCGTCTTGGTCGCTCATGTTGGCGACGCGCTGGCTGAGCAGCGCCATCGGCTTGAGCACCAAGTGCTCCAACAAGAGCAGCGCTGCCAGCCCAAATACCACACCGGCAGCCATCAGGATCACGAAGAAAAAGCTTAGGCTCGCTTGCCCTTGCTGATAGATCAGGCGCGGCACCGTCACCCGAAGAATCAAGCTCGGCTGACCGAAAATGTCGTTCAGCAGCGCGTAGCTGCCCAGTGTATTCGCATCCAGCACGCTGACGACGCGCGGCGTGCCCAGCGCGAGATCGGTCGCTGCCGCCTGCATATCCTCAGGATTCTCGGCGCGGTCGGTGACTCCCAGATTGAGCGTCAGCCGCAGCCGCTGCGAGTAGCGATTGATCGCCCCGGCATCCAGATGCCGTCCCCAGATCAACGTCCCGTCCGGGGCACCGCTGCCATCGCTTCGCAAAATCTTTTGCGAGGCGACAATCAACGGTTCGCCATCGAGGCTGAAGTAACCCGCCGTCGGCGCCTCAAGCAGCGGAGCCAAGCCGCCGCTGCGCTCCAAATCCGCGAAGTCCTGAATGAAGTTAGCCTGAAGATCGCCCTCTTGATCAAAGATCTTGCTGTAAACGATGCGGTTGGACGAGTCGAGGAACAGCATCAGATTGATATTGAGCACCGAAAACGTGTCGTCGGTCAGGTTCTCATTCGCATAATCGGGGTTCAAATCTTGCACGAATTGGTAGGTGGCATCCCAGTTTGACCAATCCTGCATCCCTAACGCCATGTCGTCGATGCTGTCCTGCAGGCTGTTGATCACGCGGTCGAGGTCGACCAGCGCGCTTTGATCTTCAAGCTGCGTATAGCTGTTCGTCGTCACGTTTCGCAGCACCACGCTGACAAGAAGCACCGGCGTTACGATGACAAGGGTCATCACCAACAACGTTTTTCTGCGTAAGGTCATTATGTTTCCAGAGAGGCGTTAAGCCGGGTTAGTGGGAGCGAAATACAACCTCGGTCGCGGTACTGTGGTACTAAAGAACTACTCTCCTAGTATAACGATGGATCAACGCCAACAGCGCGCGAGGGTATGAATATTATGTGAATTTCGCATGAAGAGCGCCGGGAAAATCAACGCTGAGGAACCGTCAATAACGCTCAGCAGCCCAACGCATGAGGGTGTAAAACGCTGCCACGCCGTCGAAACGCCCGTGCGCGGCGAAGGTTTGATCGACCAGTTCGCGCTCGGCTCGCCCGGTCGCGCCGTAATAATAGTGATTGACCGCTGCCCGCAGCGCCACGTCCGCCGCGCCGACGTAGCCATAGATGCCCAGCGACCGGGTGATCGTCCACGCCGCCGTCCAGTGACCAACGCCTTTCAGCGCCATCAGCGCGGCATAGACCTGCTCGACCGGCTGGTCGCGCAGCCCTTCGAGGTCGAGCGTGCCCGCCGTGATCGCCTGCGCCACGTCGATCAAGCGCTGCATCCGCGCAAACGTGATCTTGAGCGGCGTCAAGTCAGCGACCGTCGCCGCGGCGATCTGCGCCGGTCGCGGGAAAGCGTAGTAAGTCGCGCCCTCGTAGGCGATCGACTCGTCCCCCCACGTCAGCAGCCAGCGCTCCGCCGCCTGCGCCATCCGCAGCGAGATCTGCTGCTCGATCATCGTCAGCGCCAGCCCCTCGAACACGCTGTCGGCTTGCAGCGTATGCAGTCCGTAGAGCAGTTCGACGGTCGTCCAGAGCGCGGGAATGGTGCGGGCATAAGCGTAAAACGGCTTCAGGTCGTCGGCGACGTTGAGGATCCGGGCGATTTTCGCCTCGGCTTGCGCCTCAAATTCCGCGTCGACGACGGCGTCACGCACCGCCAGCAGCCGCGCGTCCAGTAATGGATCGTCCACGGTGCCCCGGCTGGTGACCTCGATCAGCGCCAGCGCAGCGCCCACATGGATCACGCGGCGATAGGCGTCCGAGCGGCGCTCGCCCATCGTGTAGAGATGACGCGACGCCTCGACGGTGCGGGCGAAATCGTAAGGCGGCGTCGGGCGCAGGATCATAACTGGTTAGCGCGAGCGCGCTGTTCTTGCAAGACGAGGCTGGCGTAGATGGTGGCGTTGAGCGGCACCGCTGCGCCCGCCTCGCGACCCAAGCGCACGACCGCCCCGGTTTGAGCGTCCAGTTCCGAGGGCAGCCCTGCCACCAAGTCGCGCTGCATCGAGGCAGTCGCATCCGGCGGGAAGGTCTCGATAAAGGCGATGGTCCGCGCGACCGTATCGGCGGGCAGATCGACGCCGCGCGCTTGAGCGACCCCGGCGATCTCGGTCATCACGTCACGGAGCAGCTGCCACGTCAGGTCACAGTCCCGGATCGCGCCAATCGGCGCGCGGGTGACCGCGCCGACGCCGCTCAAGGCGGTGACGAGCAGGAATTTCGCCCAGAGTTCCGCCTCGATGTTCTCCGAGCACTCAGCGTAAATCCCAGCAGCGGTCAGGCAGTCGAGCAAAGCAAGGGCTTGGCTGCTGCGCGATCCGTCCAACTGCCCGAAGATGATGGTCGGCTGGACGCTGGCGTGATGGACGACGCCCGGCGCGTCCAGTTGGAAGAAGCCGCGCACCAAGCCGCCCAGCGTCCGCGCCCAGCCGACCTGTTCGGCGACGATGCCGGGGGCTTCGACGCCGTTTTGGAGCGTGAGACACTGCGTCTGCGCGCCGATCACGCCGGGGAGCCGCTGCGCGACCGCTTCGACCTGCCACGCCTTAACCGCGATCAGCACGGCGTCCGGTGTCGGCAGCGTGCTCCAGTCGTCGGTCGCCTTGACCGGCAGCACGAAGTCTTCGCCGCTCACGTCGTCGATCAGCCGCAAGCCGCCTTCGCGCAGGGCAGCAAGCTGCGCCCCCCGCGCGACGAAGGTCACGTCATTTGCAACACCGTTGCCACCGGCTTGCAGCAGGCGCGCGCCGAAATAGCTCCCGACCGCCCCGCTGCCCACGATGATGAAGTTCATAGTTTTTACCCCGACCCCCTGCCCCTCCCCGACTTCAAGGACGGAGAGTACGCGTCGGTTTCGATTGGAAGTTCAACCCATATGAGAACTTATGATAGAACACGGGCACAGCGTGCTGTGCCCCTACAACCGCCCCTTTGCCGTCGCTTCGCATTGAGGCAACCCTGATGTTGGGACTCGTTACAGCGGCTTCCGCGTCGGGATGCCGGGCTGACGGGGATACTCGCTCGGCGTCGGCGCGATCTTCTCGACCACGATCAAGTGATGCGGCTCGTCCACGCCCGGTAGATCGAATGACTCGATCCGCGCGATCCGCCCGCCCAAGGTCGCCAGCGCTTGCTGCGAGTCGTCGGCTTCGGCTTGCGCGGTGCGCCCCTTCATGGCGATACAGACTCCACCGACTCGCGCGAAGGGCAGCAGATATTCGAGCAGGCTCGGCAGCCGCGCCACTGCCCGCGCGACGACCACGTCATAGCCCGCCCGCAGATCAGCATCCTGTCCGGCGTCCTCGGCGCGCGCCTTGATCAGCCGGACGTTGTCCATGCTGAATTGATCGACCAAATGCTGCAAAAAGGCGACTTTCTTGCCGGTCGCTTCGAGCAGAGTCAGCGCTATGTCCGGGTAGGCGATGCGCAGCGGCAAGCCGGGGAAACCCGCGCCGGTGCCCACGTCGATCAGGCGCAAGCCGGGCGTCATCGGCACGACTTTGGCGATCGTCAGCGAGTCGAGGAAATGCCGGACGCGCACGCCCTCGGCATCGGTGATCGCGGTCAGGTTGGTATGGGTGTTCCAGTTGGCAAGTTCGGCAGCGTAGCGTTCGAACTGCGCCTCCTGATCAGGCGTCAGCGCGATCTCGAACCGCGCTGACGCATCCTCGGAGAGCGTGGACATCGTTACTGTTCGTCGTAAGGCGTGATGTCGTGCGTAGGATAATTGGTCGGGAAATACATGTTCGTGTGCTCGATGGTCGTCCCGCTGGGGTTGAGCTTCACGTCAAAGTTGCAAATCCCGCTTTCGCGCGTGTTCGACGTGCCGGGTCCGAAATCGTTATAGCCATCGGTGATCTGGTTCGCCCACGTCAGCAAAGAACCGACCTCGTAGTGTCCCGGTCGCAGATTGCCGACACGCGCGGTGTAGAAGACCCAGAAGTCGCCGTTGCGCGAGACCGGCTCGCTGCGGGTGGTCATCGGCAGTTCCGCCGTGTTCAGGGTGACGTGATATTGGGCGTTGTCGAGGTGCTGCTGCATGTCGTCTTGGGTCTTGGCGAACCACGACCAGTAAATGACGACGTTATCGGTGTCGTAGATGATGCCCGGTTCCGCCAGCGGATAGGCGTCGCATTCGGCGAAGATCAAGCCGGGCGTCTCCGAGCGGAAATGATCGCTCAGGCGCGCGCCGATCACGATTTCGGGTTCGGGCGACAAGTTCGGGTTGAGCACGCCGTCGGGAGCGAGCAAGCTGGTCGTCACGCCCGCGCCGGTGTTCGAGGTCGTGGCGCTGCTAGTGCCGCTGCTCGTACCGATATCAGCACTGGGGATCAGCGTGTTGGTCGGGTTATTGCAGCCGTCCTGCGTATCGGTCAGCACGAAGCTGAAATCGACGCGGCTCGAAATCGCTCTCGCGGGCGACGCTGACGTTGGCGCTCGCCGTCCCGCCTTCGGCGACGGTCACGCCTTCGTTGTACTTGACGACGTCGCTGACGGCGAAATCGCCCGCCGCCGGGACTTGGCGCACGTTGGTGATCGCCGTGCCGGAGCCGCTCGCGCCGGAGAAGATTTGATAGTAAATGTCGTAGCCGACCAGCATGGTGCCGGAGAAGTTCAGCACCGCTGAATCCCCACAGACGATCAAGTAGCCCTCGACGCTGTTCGACGGTCCGGTCGTCGTCGGGACCGGGGTGGCGGTCTGGGCGCTCACCAACGGGGCGTTCACGAATGCCACTCCGGTGATAGTCATAGCCAGCAAAACTGCCAAAGCGAGTTTCTTCACGGTAAATCCCTTTTCAAACTGTCAGCGATCAGCGGTCAGTCGTGCCTGCCAATACGACCGCGCCAAACCTCAACCAGAAAACCGACCACTCGACAAATTCTTCGGCTAAATGCAGTCGATTTGACTCAATTCAACGATATAATAGCGTAAAACCCGTAAATGCACAGCCTAGCAAAGCCTACTCCTAGACTACGTTCTGACGTAGAATTGCCACATTCAATTCACATGAAAGAGGAAAATCAGCGTGAGCAAACCAATCATTGCCGTCCTGCAAGGCGATCAAACCGGGCAGGAACTGCTCGACGAAGCGCTGCGCGTGCTTGATCCCGCCGTGACCCGTTTCGAGGTCGAATTCAAAGCTTTCGACCTCTCGTTGAGCAACCGCCGCGCTACCCACAACCAAGTCGTTCACGACGCCGCCGAGGTCATCAACCAGACCGGCTACGGCATCAAGGCGGCGACGATCACGCCGGAAGCGACCGACGACGTCGGCAGCCCCAACGCCCTGCTGCGCGAAGCGATCAACGGGCAGGTGATCCTGCGCACCGGGCGGCGCATCCCGGCGGTGCGCCCGCTGGCGGGCGTCTACGCGCCGATCTCGGTGGTGCGGATGGCGGTCGAGGATGCTTACGGTGCGAAGGAATGGCGCGAAGGCAGCGGTCTGGACGAGATTGCCTACAGCACGCGCAAGCTGACCCGCCGCACCTGTCGCGCGGTCGCCGAGTTCACTTTCCGCTATGCCCGCCGCGCCGGGGCGAAGGTCTTCGGCGGTCCCAAGTACACCGTCAGCGCGGTCTACGAGGGCATTTTCAAGGAAGAACTCGACGCAGCAGCGGCGCGCTACCCCGACGTCCGCTACGATCCCCAGTTGATCGACGCGACTTACGCCCTGCTGCTGGAAACCACCGGCGAGGCGTTGGTGATCCCGGCGCTCAACCGCGACGGCGACAGCCTCAGCGATCTGGTGCTGAAGATGTTCGGCAGCATCGCCGGAGCCGAGTCGGTGATTCTGTCGCTGGACGAGGACAATCAGGTCAAGACCGTGCTGACCGAAGCGCCGCACGGCACCGCGCCCAGTCTCGAAGGCAAGAACCTCGCCAACCCGATGGCGATGATCCTCGCGGGCGCGGCGCTGCTGCGCTACATGAAAAGCGACGCCGCGCTGCGCGCCAGCCGCGCCATCTACGAGTCGGTGATGGAGGCGGTCAACGACGGTATCCGCACCAACGACCTCGGCGGCTCGGCATCGACCAGCGAATTCACCGACGAAGTGATCCGCCGGGTGCGAGCAAAGCTGGAAGTGTGGGAGAGCTTGGGCGAATAACGACCTCACCCCTAAATCCCCTCTCCATTACATAGAGAGGGGACTTTAAACACCCTTTGCAACCTGTTTTTACCCCCTCTCCACGACGTGGAGAGGGGGCGGCTTCCGAAGGAAGCTAGGGGGTGAGGTTAATCAAGATCACTGCTGACAAGCAGACGGGGATGGGGACAAATGAGCAAGGCTGAGTGAAGAGTACAGATGGGGTACCCCATCTGCGACCAGCTCGCTATACGCAATTATTTCGAAACCGGCATAAACTCTAATTATGTGAAATAATTCCTTTACTGTCTCATTTGGGATAAAAATTTTGGACGATCAACTCGAACGTGACGTACTGCAACTTTGGGCGCTGCTGTTCCGGTTGGTGCTCGACGGCGAGAAACTGCTCACCGCGCAGCTCACCGATCACGGGCTGACGACCCCACAGTTTTACGTCCTCAAAACCCTCTCCGAGCAGGGCGGGAGCTGCCCCATCGGGCGGATCGCTCGCCTGCACGGACTGACCAACGCGACCATGACCGGGCTGGTCAAGCGGCTGGAATTATTTACGCCGCCGTTGGTGCAGCGCGAGAAGAATCGCGCCGACCGCCGCTCAGTCACGGTCGTCATGACCGAAGCCGGCGAGGACCTGTTTTTCCGCATCCAAACCGACCTCATGCGCCAACTGCGCGACCTACTCACGCTGATCAGCCCGGAAGATCGCCAGTCGATCCTCGACGATCTGCGCCGCTACGTCACGCTGATCACGGCAGCGATCCCGCCGGACACCGCCGAGGAGTAGCGCGTCGGTTCTCTGCTACAATGGAAGTAACGAGAAAAGAAGTACCGAGTACCTAGGACTGAGTACCGAGAAAAACAGGACTGAGGTTCGAGGTCTGAGTCGGCACACAGTTTTCAGGCTGATCACTCATTACTCAATCCCCGGTACTCGGTACTCGGTACTTGCTTTGAGGGCGCGATGGCAGAGCAGTTTGTACATTCCCAAATTCGGAATTTGCCCCTGTTCGGGCAGCTCACCGCCCCACAGATCGGCGTGATCGCCGCGCTGACGGTGGTGCTGCGCTTCGAGCCGGGTGGGTTGGTCGTGCAGGAGGGGCAGCCGACACAGGGCTTGTTCCTGTTCGCCGGTGGGCGCGGCATCCTCACCCGCCGGTCGTCCAGCGGGATGGAAGATCGCGTCGGCACGGTCGAAGCCGGGCAGTACATCGACGAAACCGCGCTCTACGACAGCGGCTACGAGAACGCCTCACTGCGGATCGTCGAGACGGCGATCGTCTTGCTGATCCCGCGCACCGCCTTCGTCCAGATGGTCACGCGCTATCCTGAAATTCGCGCCAACCTGCGCATCCAGTCGGCGACGGACGTCGCCGCACGGCAAACCGGCGGCAAGCTGTTCAAGGGGCAGCGCGACGACGAAACCGTGCTCCACGTTTGGCGGCGGCATTGGTGGGCGGTCGCCCGCTACGGCTGGATCGCGATTGTGGTGGCGCTGGCGCTGTTCGCCTTCGCGCTGGTGCTGGCGGAGCGCGCGCCGGTGCTGGCACTGGGCGCTGCCGGTCTCGCCGTGATCATCCCCGGCGCGATTGCCATGTACCTCTATTTCGAGTGGCAGAACGACAGCATCGTCGTCAGCGACCAGCGGATCGTCCGCATCTGGAACCAGATCATCGGCTTCGAGAACACGCTCAGCGAGATCCCGCTCGACCGCGTGATCGAGGTCAACGTGACCATCCCCCCCGCCGATCCGTTCGCGCGGCTGTTCCACTACGGCACGATTTTCGTCCGCACGGCGGGCGAAGCCGCCAACATGACGCTGGAAATGCTCACCGAGCCGCAGCAGGTGCAGTCGGCGATCTTCACCCAGCGCGACCGCTTCCGCGACCGCTTGGAGCAGCGCAAGCGCGAAACCGTCCGCGACGACGTCGAGCAGGCGCTCGGCTTGGCGCAGTCCGATCAGCCCCAGCCCGTGCCCCTGACCAAGCGCAGCGACCACGCCGCGACCATCGGGCTGCCCTTCGTCCGCACCAAGTTCATCGCCGCCAATGGCGACATCGTCTATCGCAAGCACTCCACCGTCTGGATGCAGCACATCATGCTGCCGACGCTGGCGGTCGGCGCATCGCTGGTGCTCATGCTGATCAGTCTGCTCGTCCCGGCGTTTCCACTGACAGGTCCGATTGGGCTGGCGGCAGGCATGTTCCTGCTGATCGTCAGCTTGATCTGGTTTTACGCCGCCGATTGGGACTGGCGCAACGACCTGTTCATCATCGGCAGCGACGCCATCACCCTGATCCGCAAACGCCCGCTCTGGCTGCAAAACGAGTCCGAGCGCATCCGCATCAGCCAGATCGACAACGTGAAATCGCGGGTCGACGGGCTTGATCAACAACATTCTGAACCGGGGCAACGTCCAAATTTCGTTGATCGGTTCCGACCTCAGCGACGCGAAAGTCATGGACTCGATCTACGATCCGCAGGAAGTACAGGCGGAAATCTCACGCCGCCTCTCCGCGATCAAGAACGAGCGCCAAGTCAGCGACGTCGAACAGCAGCGGCAGGTGATCAAGGACTACTTGCAGACCTATCACGAATTGCAGCAAGGACAGCAGCCGACTCAATCCGCGCCGCCGGGGATCAGCCTGTCGGGTGCGACCCTGCCGGGGAACACCTACGCCCGCCCCGCCGCGCCAGACACGCAGATCAACGACGCCCCGCCGCCGCGCATCAACGATGGCAACCGCCCGCCGCGCATCCCCAAACGGCGCCCGGATCGAGAGTAAAAGCAAACAGAATTAACGCAAAGACGCAAAGGGTAAAAACAAGGCGCAAAGAAAAGCTGAGAAAATTCTTTGCGTCTTTCTTTTCTTCTTTGCGTCTTTGCGTTAAGGATTTTCCCCTTATGCCTACGGTCGGGTCTCCAACCGCGCGGAGAATTGCGGTATAATTACGTTATTCTGAAAATCGAGTCCCTCAAGTGAGCTATGGCAATCCGCGAAATTATCCAACCGGACAATCCGACTTTGCGCAAGAAGGCGCTGCGTGTCACCAGCTTTGACGGCAAATTCCAGAAACTGGTCGACGACATGGTCGAGACCATGCTCGATGCGCCCGGCACCGGCTTAGCCGCGCCGCAGGTCGCCGTCAGCCAGCGCGTGATCGTGGTGCGCTTGCCCGACGACGAAGACAGCAAGGAAGAATACGGCGATCAAGCGGGCGTGCTCTACGTCGTCGCCAACCCGGAGATCGTCAAGCACAGCCGAACGCAGGTCGAGGGCGTCGAAGCCTGCCTGTCGATTCCCGGCTACTTCGGCAGCGTGTTTCGCTATGAAAATGTCGTCATCAAGGGGCTGGATCGCTACGGCAAGCCGCTCCGCCTCAAGGCGAAGGACTGGCAAGCGCGCGTCTTCCAGCACGAGATCGACCACCTCGATGGGCGGCTCTACATCGACATCGCCGAAGAGGTCTGGAAAGCCGAGCCGCAGGACAGCGAACCGGCAGCGACCGAAGAAAGCGTCGCGCAGGATTAGGCGATTAGCTTTCAGCGGTCAGCAATCAGCGAAATACGAGTAGGGGCACAGCGCGCTGTGCCTCTTTTGATCCAGATTCGACGTAGGGGCGCACAGCCGTGCGCCCCTACACGGGAAAACCCGTGCTCATAGTTGGCTTAACCATCATTCACGTGTTTTTAGCTGAAATGCTGACCGCTCGTCGCGTTGGTTTCACCCCACGCCCCACAGATAGACCGGTCCGACCGAGTCGAAGAACAGCAGCAGCAGACCGTCGTCGGTCCAATCCACCGAGAGGATGTGCTCCGTCCCCACGTTGATCCGCGACTGCGCAACCGACTCGCCGGTCAACTGCACCAGATTCCACAGCGAGACCTGTCCGCCCAGCACCGTCGTCAACAACAGATTGCCGTCCGGCGAGAACGCCACCGAGACGTTATCTCCTTGCGTATCCGGCAGCCGCGAAGCCAGCTCGCCCGTTCCCGGCATCCATAGGCTCAAGCCGGAGATGCTGTTGCCGGTCAGCAGGAAGCGTCCGTCAGGCGTGAAGCGCAAGACCTGCCCGCCGCCGCCCTGCCCGGTGTCGAGTACATGCGTTTGCGCGTCGGTCAGCGACCACAACCGCGCGTCGCGGTTTGTGCCGATCGCCAGCGTTTGATTGTCCGGCGAGTAGGTGAGCGCCTGCACGCGAATCGGCAGCGTGAGCGCGCGCTCGGCGGTCTGCTGACTATCGCGCCAGCGCCACAAGCGCACCACGCCATCGTTCCCGGCAGAGGCAAGCTGATCGCCATCCGGCGAGAACGCCAGCGCCGTGATCGTGCCGCTCTGCGCATCCAGAGTTGCCAAGCGCTGGCGCGCGTAACTGTCCCAGACGACGATCGTGCCGTCGTTCGCTCCGATCGCCAGCCAACCGTCATCCGGCGCGAAAGCGACTGCCGTATTGTTGCTGTTTCCGGCGAACGACGTCTTCAGCCCGCCGCTGTTCGGATCATAAACGCCGACCGTCCCATCGGGGGACGTGCCGTAGATTTCGGTTTTGTCAGGCGCGTAATACAGACGGGTGACCTCGCCCCGCGCCGTCTCGAACAGGACCTTGCCGGTCAGCAGATTCCACGCCAGCAGCTCCTCATTGTTCAAGCCGACCAAGCGGGTCGCGTCCGGCGAGAGCGCATAGGCGAAGATCGTGCTCAGCGTGCCCGGCTGATCCAGCCTGCCGAGGTAGCGCAGATCGGCGACGTTGTTGAGGCTGATCGGCGTCTCGGCTTCGACGAACTGGGTCGGGGCGGCGAGTGTCGGCGGGTTGCGCGGCGCGTTCGACGTCGGCGCAGTGGAGGAACAGGCAGCAAGGAGAAGAAGGAGAAGCACGAGGACAATCCACCCCACCCCCTGCCCCGCCCCTATCAGGGGTAGGTATTTAAGTTTTGTGCTGACCTCACCCCTAAATCCCCTCTCCATTGCATGGAGAGGGGACTTTAAGAACATCCGGCGAGCTGTCTTTACCCCCTCTCTACGTAGTGGAGAGGGGGCAGGGGGTGAGGTAAATAAAAAACCTACCCTTGTTAGCACCCCCTGCGTGCGCAAACGGCGTAGGGTCGTAGGGGCAGAACTGAGTTCTGCCCCTACCGTGACGTTTTGTTTAGATGATCGTTGCAAAGGTTATTCTTCCGTTTCCGGGAGCGCACCGGCGCTAATTCGCAGGTTGCCGACGGCGATGCCGAAGGTGTCGATTTGCGCCAAGCCGCATTCGCCCTCGAACGGCTCGACGCGCCCATTCTGATTGAGGTCAATGCCGTCGAGCAGCGCGGCGGCGTAGTCGCTCGCCTCTTGCAGTTGCGTCTGCACGCTGTCGATGTCCTCGACGGTGAAGAACTGACTCTCGCGGTCGACGATCTCGTTCATCCAGCCGCGCGCGTTGACGATGCAGACGCGGATCAACTCGATCTGGCTGTCCATCAAATTATCCGCGTCCGGTGCGGCACTGATCGCACTCAACTGCGCCTCGATCCGGTCGAGGAAGTAGGGGATGCCGTAGCCGCGTCCGGGATTTTCGCCGCGACCGTTGCCGTTGTAGTCCTCCTGCGTGCCTTGCAGGATGTTGATCGTGTGCTCGGCGTGGGAGTGCATACTCCCGGCGCTGCTCGCCCCGGCGGCGAGTCCGGCGTGCTGCTTGGCGATCCGCGCCTCTTGGATCGCGCCCGCTAGCAAACTGGAGGTACTGTCACCAGAGGGGATGCCATCAGGCGACGACACGAGGATCGCGTCGAGCGCCGTCATCACCTCGGCAGGGATGGCACCGTGATAGGCGACCTCGCCGGCGGGCGCGTCGCTGGCGGCGTCCTGCTGCGTGATCAGCACGGCGTTGTAATGTGCGGGCAGCATCCCGCCCGCGTCGGCGGTGAAGGTCAACTGTCCATCGCCCATCGGGTCGAGCCGGACGCTGCCGAGCGCCAGCGCCTCAGCGCTCGCGGTGTTGTAGAGCCATAGGTAGTAATCCAGATCGGCGGGCGGCTGTGCCAGCTCGTTGACTTTAACCTGTACGGTATCGCCGGGAGCATTGGCGCTGCTGTAGCTGATCGTGCCGACGCTGAGATTAGCGTTTTCGACCGGCAAGGCTGCGACTGAACGCGACGTCGCCGTCGGCTCGACCGCCACCGCCGCGACGGTCGGCGGCGCGGTGGGCGCTTCGGCAGGCGGCGCATCATTGGCGTTGAGCACGAGGAACACGACGGAGACGACCAGCAGCGCGATCACGGCAAAGCCGCCCAACAGGATCAGCGGGTTGGAAGCGGGCGATGCGACCATGGTCGCGGTCGCGGGTGCAGCGGCTTGAGTTGGCGGCGGAGGCGGCTGCACTGCCGATTCCGGCGCGGTGCGGATCAGGATCGGCGGCAGCGCGTCTTCGGTGATCGTTTCGGTGGCGGCAGTCGCGGCGATCTTGGGCTGCTCGCCGTGCAAGACACGCTGAAAATCGGCGAAGAAGTCGCGCACACTGGCGTAACGCTGATCCGGGTCTTTGGTCAGCGCGTGCTGCATCACCGTATCGAGCACGGCGGGCAGGTTGGCGCGGCTGTCGAACAGCGGCGGCACCGGCGTGGTGATGTGCTTGATGGCGATCTGCATCGGCGTTTCTGCCGAGAAGGGCTGCGCGCCGACGATCATCTCGTAGATCACGATGCCGAGCGAGTAAATGTCCGACTGCGGCGCCAAAGGCAAGCCCTGCGCCTGTTCCGGCGACATGTAAGCGGGCGTGCCGACGATGCCGCCCGATTCGGTCAGGGTGGCGGTCGCGCCGGAGGAGTTTTCCAGCAGTTTGACGATGCCGAAATCCGAGAGCAGGCTGTGCCCCTCGTGATCGATCAGGATGTTATCCGGCTTGATGTCGCGGTGGACCACGTTCTGGCGGTGGGCGTAGTCGAGCGCGCTCGCTACTTCGTCGAAAATGTGCTCGATTTCCGGCAGCGGAATCGCCCCCCGCCGGATGCGATCCGCCAGCGATCCGCCATCAGCATACGCCATGACCAAATAGAGAATGCCGTTCTCATCGCCGTAATCGTAGAGCGGCAGAATGTGGGGGTGCTGCAAGC
Source organism: uncultured Chloroflexia bacterium (assembly GCA_963727545.1). GTDB lineage: Bacteria > Chloroflexota > Anaerolineae > Aggregatilineales > Phototrophicaceae > Flexifilum. The sequence continues at coordinate 70,588 of CAVSGS010000016.1, read as the reverse complement.
GCGCGATCGTGCGCGCCTCCAAGCGGAAGCGCTTGACGAACTGCTCATCGGTCGCCAGCGCCTGCGGCAGTACCTTGACGGCGACGTAGCGGTCGATCTCCGGCTGGTAGGCTTTGTAGACGGTCGCCATACCGCCTTGCCCCAGTTGTTCGGTGACTTGGTATTTGCCGAGTTTCTGCCCGACGAGTGAGGTCGACACGATCTTAAATCCCTCTACTTGCGGTCATGTTGAATGATTATTGTGCCATAATTTCGATGATTGCGCTGACGTCATATTGGAGCGGAGGGTAAGCGTAATCTCGTGAAGCGAAACCGGGTGGTAGGGGCGTTGCATGAAAGTGTCTAAAAAGTCGCGCTTTGACCCCACCCCCAGCCCCTGACAGGGGTAGGTTTTTTATTTACCTCACCCCCTGCCCCCTCTCCACGTTGTGGAGAGGGGGTAAAGACAGGTTGCGAAGGGTTTTTAAAGTCCTCTCTCTCTGTGTAATGGAGAGGGGACGGCAACCGAAGGTTGCTTGGGGTGAGGTCAGAAATTAGTCGAAGGCGTAGGCTTCTTCGAGTTCGTCGCGCAGGCTGAGATAGCTCTGATAGCGCACGCGGCTGATCTTCCCGGCGTCGACGGCGGCGCGGACGGCGCAGCCCGGCTCGCTGTGATGGGTGCAGTCGCGGAAGCGGCACTGCGAAATGAACGGCGTGATGTCGCGGTAGTAGCCGTCCAATTCCTCCGGCTCGACGTCCCAGACCGTCAGGTTGCGAATACCCGGCGTGTCCGCCAGATAGCCACCCTCGTCCAGTTTGACCAGTTCGCTGTCGCGGGTGGTGTGCATCCCCACCTGCGTGATCTGGCTGACGTCCTTGATCGCGCGCCCTAAGCCGGGCTGGATGTCGTTGAGCAGGCTGGTTTTGCCGACGCCGGACGGTCCCGTAAAGACCGAAATCCGGTCTTTGAGCAGCGCCTTCAATTCGGTGACGCCCTGCCGCTCGAGCGCGCTGGTGAACAGGGTGGTGTAACCCATCGCCGTATAGGGCGCGAACTCCGCTTCCGCCGCCGGACGATCCAGCAGGTCGATCTTGTTGACGACGATCACGATTTGCTCGATGTCGGCTTTCTCGCCCATCACCAGAAAGCGATCCAGCAGGCGGAAATTCGGCGTCGGCGCGGTCGCGGCAAAGACGAAGATCGCTTGCTCGGCATTCGCCATGATCACCTGCTCGCGTTCGGACGCGCCCGCGCCCCGGCTCCCCTCCGTCCGCATCGCCCGCGAGATCACGCTGGTGCGCGGCTCGACCGCTTCGAGCGTGCCGGTCAGGTCTTCGAACGGGGCAATCGTCACCCGGTCACCGATAGCGGCGATGTCCGACGACTGCGCTTCCTCCATCAGCCGCCCCCGCAGGCGGCACATGTAAATTTGACCGTCCTCAGCCTCAACCCAAAAGAAGCCGCTTTGCTCCTTAACGACCAGACCTCTCAATATCCCTCCAGTTGGGAAATTTCTTGAACCACTCTATTTTACACGGAAAGCGCCCGTAAGGATGCCGGGTATGCAAGCGTCACAAATATGCGGTGCACAAAGTAACTGAGTGAGCGTACCACCGAACCTCTATTGCCAGTGATTGTGGTATGATTTTTCGAGGATGAGTTTAATGGGTAAGGAACGATTGTGAACACTGATGCGAATCTTCCGGTTCCGCCGCCGGATACCCCGGCGGCAGCGCCAGATGCCGAAATTTTAAGTGCCCCGCCGACCACTCCCACTGAGGCACCGGCGCTCGCCGTGATCCCGCGCGTGACCTTCAACTATTTCGTGATCGCTGTCGTCGCCTTGCTGGTCGGCGTGGTGATCGGCGTCTTCGGTTACGACCGGATCGCCCAGCAGAACCGCGAGGAAAACACCGCGCTGATCGAGCAGTCGGTTTCGTCGGCGATCGCCGCGCTGCCGCAAGGCTCAGGCGCAGCCATCGACACCGAAGCGCTGATCAACTCGGCGGTCGCCACCGCGGTCGCCGCCGTCCCCGGTAACGCCGCTGCCGACGTGGTCGACCCCAACAAGCGTTATGACGTCTCGGTAGTGGATCAGCCGTCGCTAGGACCGGAAGACGCGCCGGTCGTGATCGTCGAATTCGGCGATTTCCACTGCTCTTACTGTAAACGCTTCAACGACCAGACCATCAAGCCGCTGCTGGAAACCTACAGCGACAAGGTGCGTTTCGTCTACCGCGACTACCCGATTTTGGGACAAGACTCGCTCTCGGCGGCGCTGGCGGCAAGCTGCGCCAACGATCAAGGCGCGTTCTGGGACTTCCACGACCTGCTGTACGCCGACCCAAGCAACCTGAACCGCGACGCTTTCGTCAAAGATGCTACTGACCTGAATCTCGACGTTGATACTTTCACCCAGTGCTACGACGATCAGCAGCACCGCGACGAGGTGATTCAGGACTACAACGACGGTCAGGCATTGGGTGTGGGCGGCACGCCGACCTTCTTCATCAACGGCAAGCTGTTTGTCGGCGCGCAGCCTTACGACAACTTCGCTCAGGCGATCAACGCCGAACTCAACGCGGACGAGACGCCGTCTGCCTCGTAATCGCCGCAATTGCCATCAGCCGTTTCAGTCCCCTTTCCGCTTGGCGGAGAGGGGATTTCTTTTAGTGCGGCGGCTTTCCCTCACGGCATCTTCCTCGTTTTCCAATGGAATTCCAACTGTAATGAATCTATACTGAGAGCGACGGACTTTTATTGGGAGCACCGTATGAACATGGACGACAGAACCGCGTTTCGGCAGTCGATGGAAACACAGCTTCACCAGCTGGAAGCCGATCTAGAAGACTGGGAAGCGGCAGAAGATCGCAGCAGTGACGCGGCTCAGCGGCGGCGTGAGCAGCAGCAGACGCTCGACGATCTGCACGAAAAGCGCTTGCAGGCGCGCCAGTACCTCGATCAAGTGGCACGCCGCCCTGACTGGCAAACGTTGAAACCAAAAGTGGAGCGCTTGTGGACGGAGATGAAAACCCAGATCGACGCACTCAAAGCCCGCGCCTGAGCACCAAACTGCGGCAGATCGCCCGCGACGCCAAGCGCGAGATCGCGGTGTACCGCCTCGTGCTGGCGGATGCGCGCACCCCGCTGCTGGCAAAGCTCGCACTCGGCGCAGCGGTCGGCTATCTGCTGCTGCCCTTCGACCTGATCCCGGACTTCATTCCGGTGATCGGTCAGTTGGATGATCTGTTGATTGTGCCGGGGTTGATCCTGATCGCACGGCGGTTGATTCCGCCGGAGGTGCTGGCGGACTGTCGGGCGCAGGTGGTTGACGGATCGTAGGTAGTTCGATGGGCGTGCTAGGATTCGAACCTAGAGTCAGCCGATTATGAGTCGGATGCTTTGACCGTTAAGCTACACGCCCCGATGCGCGTATTCTATAAACTCCCGCCGAGAAGATCAATCCTCGCTCGCTAGCCATTGAGCAGTTTGGGCAAAAGCTGCTCCATCAAGTCGGCGGTTTCGTCGATGCTCTGATAGTCGTCGGCGTAAGAGATTACGTTCAACTGCGGGTCGTAGCTCCAAAAGCCCGCCCGGTCGTAGAGGAAGCGAATGTAGGTGTAGCCGATCCCCAGTACGATCCGCGCCAGCGTCCCGCCCATGTAGGGGAATTCCAGCATCACGCCGCGCTCGTGGATCAGCAGCCGCATCCCTAACTCCGGCATCGGATAATTCAGCCCGACTCCCTGTTCAAGCTGCTCCGGGATCAGCGACGGATCGAGCTTGAGCAGGATGCGCGCGAGCACCTTCGGCTTAAGCTTGCGCACCGGGAAATGCTCCTCCGGCACCAGCGGATTTCCGCCGTGCTTGAACAGCCACTCGACCATTTTCGGTGTGAGTTCGCCCGTCTTCGGGACGACGAGGTGAATTACGTAATCCATAAGCAAGAGTATAGAGTTGAAAAGCCAAAGTGAAAAGCAGCAGCGGCGCACCCATTCGCTGAAATTCGTCGACTATAGTAAAGTGAGCGTACAGCTTCGCAGCTATCATCGCCCCATTCCCTAATTCAGCAGCCGCAAAATCGAGAGGGATACCATGCCCGAATTTTTAGCACCTGTCCGCAAGCGGATTCGACTCGTGCTGATTTTCGCCATCATCCTGATCGCGCTGGTCTTGGTGGTTCCGTCCTTCCTCGGCTGTGAAACCGGGATTCCGCGCGGATTATCTGTCATGTGCCTACCCGGTGTCGGCACTGATACCTACGACATCACCGGGAAAAACTTCACCGTCGGGCGGCTGGCGACGTGGCGGCAGCCCTTGTTCGTGCGACCGAACAACGTCGTCACCATGCAGATCGACGGCACGCTCGACTTTGCCGATGCGACCACGCCCGGAACCTTTCAGGTCAACGACCTGACGCTGATACGGGGCGGCGGCGTCATCCGCGCGGGCGGTGACTACGCGACCGCCTACCATCTGATCGATGGACCGATCTTCGGATCGGGCACGCTGGTGCTGGACGATCATCTGCGCCTCGAAGCCAGCGACCTCACCGGGCAGTTGATCAGTCTGAACACGCGCGGCAGCCGCTTGCTGATCAACGACAACGTGACGCTCAGCGCAACCGGGACGAACGTTACGGGTATCTACGTCTACGGCGACGTGGACGTACGCTATTGGGGTGAAGTTGATCCGGCGACGCCGACGATCTTGGTGCAGGGGAGCGAAAGCGCGACCGGCGTCCAAATCTCGGACGGGAAACTGCGCTTCGTGCTCGTGAATCTTCGGGTCGAAGGCGCGGAGTCGGTTGGTGTGATGGGCGACAGCGAATTTGTCATCGACAGCAGTCAAATTGAGGTGCCGGACGGCGTGGCAGTGCAAATGATCCGGGACGGATCGCTGCTGGTGGAGGGGTCGCGACTTGTCGGCGGTGTGGCAGCGATTCAGGGCGACGACGGCGCGCAGGTGGTCGACCTGAGCGGACTGATCAGCGGCAAGATTGATCTGGGCGACGGCGCGGATCACCTGCGCGTGACGCAGGATCGTCACATGCAGTTGGAGAAGAGCACCATCACGATGGGCGCGGGCGACGATACGCTGACGTTGGACTACAGCGAAGGCGTCATCGACACGCCGCTCGACGGCGGCGACGGCAATGACACGCTGGTGATCACGCTCAACCTGACGCCGGGCGACAACACGCCGACCGAAGCCGACATCGCGGCAGCAGTCGATGCGCTCGACCTGCCCGGCTTCACCTTGCGCTGGACGAACTTTGAGAACGTGCAGATCGCTTACGCCGAGGATGCGGCGAGCTCGTAGATCGCCAGCCTAACGATTAACCCGGATCGCCATCGCGGGACGCTGGGCGCTGCCCTTCGCGCGTGGCGATCTGCCCCTTCAGCAGCGCCACCAGCAGCAGCACGTTGTCAATCTCGCCCAGCGGCAGCGCCAGCCACTCGATATCGCCCGCCGCGAGGATCGTCAGCTTGCGCCCGCCGATCCGGTAGCCATTGAAATCGCGCCACGCCAGCGTGCGCCCGCCATCATGCAGCCCATCGCCGCCGATTCGCAGCGTGTCGCCGAAAGCGACCAGTTTGCCGTCTGCCAGCCGCTGCGCGATCTCCGGCGCGAGCACCCGGTTGATCGCCTCGGTGAGCTGCGTGCCGAGCTGATCGACGTGGCGATACTGGTGCGTGATCGTGAAGCGATCGCCCGCCCACGTCGAGACGTCGTAGCGATAGCGATTGCGATGGATCAAGCCGCCGAAATAGGCGAGCCGCTCGGCGCGCGACCGGATGCTGGCGACCTCGTCGTAATTGAAATAGACCACCGTCGAGCCTTCGCGGTAGCTGAAACCGCGCTCGTAGAGGATGATCTCGCGGTTCCAGCCGTGCAGCACGTACCACCCGGCGATCAAGCCGACCAACGCGACCACGATCACCGTCACCAGCGGTCCCCACCACGCCTCGACTTGCGCCGTCGTCAAGCCGAGCAGCAGCGCCACCGGCGCGATCACCGCCCCGGCGATGATCAACGGGCGCAGGCGGTTGCTGGGGAAGTTAGCGAGCGCTTCGCCTAACTGCGGATCAGGTTCGATCACCTGCATCGCGCGGCAGATCCTTTCAAAACCTAGCTTAACGTGAATTATGGATAAGGAATTCAAGGGAAGATTTTCACCGTAGGGGCACGATATATCGTGCCCCTACACGAGAAAACTCGTTTGTACAATCGTCTTATCCATAACTGAAGTTAGCTTAGAGCGCGAAATCAGTATATTCGCTACAACTCTACCACGAACGCGCCGCGCGCGTGTTGAGCGAGTCAGACCAGCATCCGGCATTAGCGCTCGCTCAGAGATTCTCGCACAAGCTCCGCCCGTGCTAGAATAATCAAAACGTTAGGAAGGAAGAATAAAAAGCCCATGTCAACCTTTCAAGCCATGCAAGCTCAGGAACGGTTCGAGCCGCAGCTACTCTCGAAAAAGAACGTGGTCGGAGTCGCCGTTGGCTATAAAGCCTCCAAGGGCGAAAAGAGCGGCGATCTCTCGGTCGTCGTGCTGGTTCAAGCGAAGCAGCCGCTGTCCGCGCTCGCCGTCGAGGACGTGATCCCCCCGGAAGTGGATGGGATGCTGACGGACGTTTATGAAGTTGGCTTGTTGAAGGCGCAGCTTGATCCGACCCAGCGCATCCGCCCGATCCCCTGCGGCGTGAGCATCGGTCACTACCAGATCACCGCCGGGACGCTCGGCGTGCTCGTGACCGACAAGGTCAGCGGCGATAAGCTGATCCTCTCCAACAATCACGTGCTCGCCAACAGCAATCTGGGCAAGAAAGGCGACGCGATCTTGCAACCCGGTCCGATTGACGGCGGAAAAAATCCCGCCGACATGGTGGCGACGCTGGAACGCTTCATCACCATCCACTATACCGACGACGTGATCACGCCGGAGCCACCGCCAACGCCCGATCCCGGTCCCACGCCGGATCCAAACCCTAACCCGACGCCCAATCCCGGCGGCACGACCGGCTGTGACGTGGTCAGCAGCTTCGTCACCGTCGCCAACGCGATCGCGGCGCTGCTCGGCTCGCAGAAGCGCGTCACCTCGACGACGCTGGAGTCGCTGGCGGCAAGCCAGACCGTCGCCGCGCCGACGCCGGTGGCGAGCACCGTCAGCGCCAGCGCCGTGCCGGAAAACCGGATCGACTGCGCTCTCGCCCGCCCGGTTGATCCGTCGCAGTTCACCGGCGAGATCGTCACCATCGGCAATGTCAGCGGGACGAAACCCGCCACCTTAGGGATGCGCGTCCGCAAGTACGGGCGCACGACCCAGTACACCGAGGGCAACGTCACCCTGCTGAACGCAACCGTCAACATCGCTTACGGCGCGAAAACGGCGCGGTTCGTCGGGCAGGTCGTCACCGAAGCGATGAGTCAGGGCGGCGATTCCGGCTCGCTGATCGTCGACGCGACCGAGAGCCGCGCCGTCGGGCTGCTGTTCGCCGGTTCGGATTTGGCGACCATCTTCAATCCGATCGACACGGTGCTGAGCGAACTCAACGTCACGTTGTAGCAGTCAGCGGTCAGCGACCTCACCCCAAGCAGCCTTTGCTGCCATCCCCTCTCCATTACATAAAGAGGGGACTTTAAAACCCTTCGCAACCTGTCTTTACCCCCTCTCCACGACGTGGAGAGGGGGTGGCTTCCGAAGGAAGCTAGGGGGTGAGGTAGCTGATAGCTGACCGCTAGAAGCTAATGGCTATACAGGAGGCAGCTATGTCTTCACCAGAGGATGTCAACGAGCAAGTCCGTCGGGCTTCGGCAGTACAGGCTAAATATGCCGACGACCTCATGAATAAACCACACGTCATCGGCGTGGCGGTCGGCTTCACGTCGGAGGGCGGCAAGCGCACCTCCCACGTCGGTGTGATCGTGATGGTCGATAACAAAATCCCGCGCGCTGAACTCGCCGACCATGAAGTGATCCCGCGCGAACTCGACGGCGTGCGCGTCGACGTGCAGGAAACCGGCGTTTTCTCTGCGTCTTAGCTACGGAGTCGCACAATTGCTCCCGCTGCGCTAGATTTAGGGCGCAAACGCATTACGAGGAGTGTGTCAGGTATGTCATTACGCTCGACTCAGCGGCGTTTCCTGATTGGGTTAATCGCGCTGCTTGCGGGCTGTACGCTGAGCAGCGCACCGGAGAGTCAGCCGGTCAGCGGCGAGCCGGTCGTTCAAATCGTCTCGCCCCAGCCAAACGCGATCTACCTTGAGGGGGTCGCCGTCAACATTCAAGCGACGGTCAGCAACGCCGGGACGGACATCGACCGCGTTGAGATCGTCGTTGACGGCTCGACCGTTGCGACCATCCCCTCGCCTAACGCCGATGGCGCAACCATGTTCAACGCAACTTACGGCTGGTCGGCGGCAGGAGTCGGCACGCATACGCTCGGCGTGACCGCCTACCGCACCGACGGGACGAGCAGCGCTCCGGCGACGGTCGAGATCAACGTGATCGAAGCCAACGGCACGCCGGGTGCCGGATCGACCAATTCGTCCGGGACAGCGCCGAGCACCAGTTCGAGCACGACCGGCGCGACGCCCACGACCGGCACCGCTAATCTGCAACCAAGCGGGCAGGCAACCGCTGCAGCAGTCAGCGCAGCCGACCTCGCCGCCCGCGACCAGCGCGCCGCAGGCGACCGCTACGCCGACCAGCCCGACCGCCAGCTTCACACAGGGGATCAACGTCCGGCGCGGTCCCGGTCTCGAATTCGACCCGCCGATCGGCGCCTTTGCCGCCGGACAAACGACCGAAATCTTGGCGCTTAACCCGGCGGGATCGTGGTACAAGGTGCGCTACGGCGGCGGCGAAGGCTGGGTCTACGCGGCGCTGACCGACGCCTCCGGCGATCTCGCCAGCCTGCCGCGCGATCCGGGTCCGCCGGTGCCAACCGCTGCGCCGCCAACCGCAGTTCCGGCGACAGCAGTCCCGGCGGTGACGTCCAACGTCAATCTGGTCGCCGGGATTGTCGAACTGACCCCCGGTCAGCCGACCTGTCAGCAGACTTTCACCATCGGCTTGGACGTGGCGAATCTCGGCAGCGAGGTCAGCGCCAGCGGCACCATCTCGGTGACGGACGTGCGCTCCGCCGATGGATCGACCCAGCAGACGACGATCGGCGGCTTCCCGGCGCTCCAGCCGGGGCAGACCTTCCGCGTCAACATGCCGCTGACGGTCTCGACGTGGTACAACGAGGATCACACTATCATTCTGATCATCGACCCGAATAACCAGATCGCTGAATTCGGAAAAGGGCGACAATCGTAAAGAGCTTCGCTATACGCTCCAGCAAGGGAGTTGTTAGCCGCAATCCATTCTAGCGGGCACGGTACCGCCGAAGATAGCGTTGCCGTGCCCCGGCAATTGTATCCACCAGAGCAAAATAACTCTTACCCCGCTTCGGCTGCACACAGCCCCGTTTTATAGGACTAAAGTGTGCCTTCGCCTAGAGTTGTTGTCCCATATCTTGACACAACGGGAAAACTCATATAATTTTAAGTTACATTTGAATACTAACCCGTCACACTTCAGGGTTCTCTGTGAAACAGTTCGCCAACGGCTACGTCAGCAATCGTGTCTTGAAACTCAATATCGGCTTCCTGCTGGGTGCGGGTCCCGGTCATACCCACGACACCGCATTCGATATTCCCGCCATCCGGGTCGCGGATGACGTCGATCTCGCTTACGTGCGCGGTCCCTTGCGCCTCAGTCGCACCAAAGAAGGGATCCTCGTGCGCGGGACGCTGCAAGTCGGCGTCGAGGATGAATGCTATCGCTGTCTCGAACCGACTCTGCGCGAAGTCACGCTCGACCTTGAAGAACTCTATAACTATCCGACACCCAAAGATGCCGAATTCAGCTTGAGCGATGACGGCATCCTTGATCTCGCTCCTCTCGTTCGTGCCGAAGTGCTGATCGCGGACTCGCGCGGCGTGCTCTGCCGCCCGGACTGCAAGGGATTGTGTCCCGAATGCGGGGCAAATTTGAATTACACCACCTGCACTTGTGCCGACCAAATGATTGACCCACGACTCGAAAGTCTGAAACACCTGCTCGACCGTCAAACTTAGTCGTTGATTCAGTCGAGCAGCAATCGTAAATAGCGTCTTTTTTCGTCCTAGTTGCGAAGGGAAATGTGCCTTGAACGACTACGATCATGGTTTTGATTCCAAATTAGACTTTGTTTCTGACCCTGATTATTTCGAAGATGAGGTGAGTTTTGACGACGACTCCGACTCGTTAAGCGATGCGCTGTTTGGGCTTCAGGACACCGACGACGACCCGTGGGCGGAGGATGAACTCGACGACGAAGACGAGGGCTACGTCGAGGAGGACTACGGCGACCTCTCGTCGAACGACACGGTCGGGCTGTACCTGAAAGAAATGGCGCGCGTCCCTCTGCTTTCGACGCAAGAGGAGATCGACCTCGCCATGCGCCTTGAAGCCGGCAGCGATGCGGCGCGCAAGTTGAAAAATAACCCCAACCACAAGCGCGCGCCGGAGCTTCAGCAGCTCGTTCAGGACGGCATCGCCGCCCGCGAGCATCTAATCAAAGCGAATACCCGCCTCGTCGTCTCGATCGCCAAGAAATACATGGCGCGCGGCGTCCCCTTCCTCGACTTAATTCAGGAGGGCAACCTCGGCTTAATGAAGGCGGTCGAGAAATTCGATTACCGCCGGGGCTATCGTTTCAGCACCTACGCCACGTGGTGGATTCGTCAGACGATCACTCGCGCGATTGCTGATCAGGGGCGGACGATTCGCGTCCCCGTTCACATGAGTGACCGGATTCGGCGGCTCTACCGGGTGGCGCGGACGCTGGAACAGGATTACGGACGCAAGCCGACCCCGGAAGAGATCGCCGCCGAGATGCAAATCGACGCCCGCAAAGTCCGCTGGATGCTGCGGGTCTCGTGGCAGCCGCTCAGCTTGGAGCGTCCGGTCGGTGAGGACGACGACAGCGAGTTCGGACACTTCATCGAGAACGATTCGCTGCCCAGCCCCGCCCAGAGCACCTTCGATAAGCTGCTGCACGAACAGATCGAAGCCCTGCTGAACACGCTCACCCCGCGCGAGGCACGCATTCTGCGCTTGCGTTTCGGGCTGCTCAACGGACGCAGCCACACGCTCGAAGAAGTCGGCGAAAAATTCGGGCTGACGCGCGAACGCATTCGCCAGATCGAGGGGCGCGCGCTGCGTCGCTTGCGCCATCCGCGCCGCAGCCGTCACCTGCGCGATTATCTGAGCTAAATGTCTTGTCCGGTAAATCCTTCGAATTGGGCGCAGCACGCTGCGCCCCTACAAAAACCCGCGTTCCATATCGGATTATTTGCCAGATGAGGCACTAAAGATCAGGCGTGAAATTCCCCAAAAGGCGTTCAAACGGCATGCCGTTTTGAATGCCATGAAGCCGCCCACCGTACCGGTGACACCCCAATTTTCCTACATTCACGGGCAAAACTGCACCTAGGCAAAATTACCTAAAACAACTACTGTGGTAAGATTAGGTTATATTTTTTTGTGCGCTCCATTATGTACTTATAGCGCACAGATATAGTAACTCGTAATAAACTCCGGCTTTGAGGTGTGATAGCCATGAGTTCAGCGCTCGCAGATCTCGACGGAAAACCTGCTGTCTGCTATCCCGACGCCCTTCATCCTTCTCGACGAGCAGTTGGTTGCGCTTGCCGCTAACTCCGCGTTCTATCACATTTTTTCGACCACTGCTGCCGAGATTGAAGGTCGCGCCCTTGAGGACATTAACAGCCTCCGCGCGTACTACGCGGATGCCGAAGCCGTCCAGCGGGAGAACACCCCGCGCGATCTCGAAACCGACGCCTTTTTTATGCTGATCGGCAGAAAAGCCGTCATCCATCTCGCCCCGATTCCGAACGATACCAACGCGCCTCCGCTGATCGCGATCAGCTTTGACCTGACCATGCTGGAGATCGATCAGAGCGACTTTTTCCGGGATCTACTGGAATCCGCGCCCGACGCGATGTTGATCGTCAACGAGACGGGGAACATCATCCTTGCCAACGCGCAAGCCAAGTCACTGTTCGGCTACACCGACGATGAAATGATCGGGCAGCCGATTGAACTGCTCGTACCGAGCAGCTATCAAACCAAACACGAACGCCGCCGTCATCATTATTTCAAGCATCCGCATTTCCGCTCGATTGACTCCGGTCTGCTCCTATATGGGCAGCACAAAGACGGTCACGAGTTCCCGGTCGAAATCAGCCTGAGTCCGATTTGGACGGCGATCGGTTTGCTCGTCTCCAGCACCATCCGCGACATCACCAAGCGCATCAACACCGAAACCGAACTGCGTAAGGCGCTCGAAAAAGAACGCGAACTCAACGAGTTGAAAACGCACTTTGTGACCATGGTCTCGCACGAATTTCGCACGCCGCTCTCCGGTATTCACGCCTCGGCGGAATTGATCCAGAACTACAGCGACCGCATGACCAAAGAGCACGCCAACCAGCACCTCACCCAGATTCAGGAGGGCGTGCGCCATCTCACCATCATGCTCGACGAGATCCTGACCATCAGCAAGGCGCAGTCGGTCGGTTTGGAATTCCAGCCGGTGCTGATCGACCTCCGCGATTTTTGCGCGACGCTGGCGGCGAAAATGCAGGCGAACACCCATCAGCACCAGATCATTTCGGAGTTTCAGGGCGCTTTCTGCCATCAGGTCTACGCCGACCCGAAGCTCTTGGGGCAAGCACTGACCAACTTGATCATGAACGCGATCAAGTACTCGCCGAACGGCGGCGACATTCACTTCAAAGTCACCTGCAACGTGAGCCAAATCCAGTTTATCGTGACGGATCACGGCATTGGCATCCCGGAGGCGGATCAGAAGTATCTATTCGAGGTCTTTCGGCGCGGCACGAACGTCAATCGTTTCCCCGGCACCGGCTTGGGGCTCGCCATTGTCCGCGAGACGCTGCGAGCGCATCACGGGTCGGTGACGTTCAAAAGCGAGCTTGGTCAGGGATCAGTCTTCACCCTGACGATTCCGCTCGTGCTCACCTCGCCGCAGTAGCCTAGTAGACCACCATTCGGATTTTGGTGAGCGGGCACAGCACGCTGTGCCCCATAGACACCAATTTACGGAAATTCTCGCCTTTTGAGAGAGCACTCGCCGGTCACCGCAAGAGGCTCGAAGCCTCTTGCTAAGCGTTCAAGCCGTCTGAAAACGGCTAAAAAACATTTCACTCGGCTCGCAGCCCGCTTCAGCGGGCTTGATTTCGTAGCCGGGGGATTTTTCTCCCCGGCGGCACCAGCAGAAACGTCATTCAAAGCGCTTAAGTTGGTTCATATGGGGTATACAAGCACGCTCTGCCCTTAAAGACCCACCTACTAGCGTTTATTGCCCGGCAGCACAATCTTTAGAAATGGGATAGAAACGCCGCCTTTTCGCTCGTTTTTGCTTGCGCTGCCGCCGAGTTGGTGATTTAATTAAAGGCGTAATAACAGAGAGCAAGGAGCCGATCATGGCGAACGAATTGAGTGCTGAAGAGCGACGGCGGCGGATCAATCAGAGCACCAAGGTGCTCCCCGGCGATCAGCAGCGCGCCCGCGATGAAGAGCGTGAGGATTTCGATGCCGACGACAGCGGCAGCCTCGGCACGCGCGCGGCGATACCGAATCAGAGTAAGGCGGCGGAGCGGCGCGAAATCAACCAGAGCACCGAGGTACTCCCCGGCGACCGGCAGCGTGCTCGTGACGATGAAGCGATTGATTCGGGTGCTAAGGCGAAGCGGAAGTCTGCCCGCCAACCGGATCACATCATGTATCGCCCGTAGCGGGAGACACCACCGATTGACCAAAGCAGCCGGGGGTTCCATTCGAACCCCCGGTTTTTGATTCGGGTTAGGCTTCGGTGACGTCAGTTTCCGGCTTGTAGTAGCCGATCATCTTGCCGCGATCTTCGTCGAACAGCCGGATGTGCAGCGACTTCAGGCTGGTACGCCACGTCATCGGCTCGATTTCGCGGAACATCTCGTTATTGTAGTGGCAGGCTTCGAGGTTGTAATTCGGGATCCGGGGGCTGAGGTGATGGATGTGATGGAAGCCGATATTGCCCGTGAAAAACTGCATGATCGGTCCCATCTTGAAGAAAGAACTCCCGTGCAGCGCGGCTTCGGCAAAGTTCCAGTCTTCATGGTGCTCCCAATAGGAGTCTTCGAATTGGTGCTGGACGTAGAATAGATACACACCCAGTGACGACGCGAAGGCGATAACCGGGAGCTGCACCAGCACGAAATCGCGCACGCCGACCAATAAACTCATCAGGATCGCCAGCACCAGCAGCACAATGTTGGTGTAGGTGACGCTGTTCTTCTCGCGCGCCTTCTCGGACGAATTCATCGTCGGGAGGCGCTGCAAAATCACGAAGTCAATCGTCGGACCGACGAGGAAGATCACGAACGGATTGCGATAGAGGCGGTAAAACATCCGCTGCCAGAACGGGAGCACCTGATATTCCTCGTAGGTCAGCGTCCACACGTCGCCGATGCCGCGCCGGTCGAGGTCGCCGGAGGTCGCGTGATGCACGGCATGGCTGTGTCGCCACGCATAGTACGGCGTGAAGGTGATGATCCCGGTGACGATCCCCCAAAAATCATTCGCTTTCTGCGATTTGAAGAACGATCCATGCCCGCAGTCGTGAAAGATGATGAAGCAGCGCATCGCAAACAACCCGGCGAACAGGGCGAAGACGAGCGTCAGCAGGTAAGAAACTTCAAGGCTGCGATACGCCAGATACCAAGTAATGAAAAATGGCGGGATGCTGGTCAAAATCTGCATGACGCTGCGGCGGGCATCCGAGTGTTGGTAATTTTTCACGGCTTGCTGCCAAGTGAGTTTTGCTGCCGGAACTGCGGTCGGTTGAAGCGCTTCGAGGGTCAATCCTTATTCTCCACAATCATTCGTTTCGGAATATGACAATCTAGACCCATTTACTGTAACAGATCACCCACGAATAAATATGCGCGATTCTCATTCACTCACGGAATACACAGGGTAAATGAAAATTACGGCGCGTCCGCAGCTTGGAAGCAAGAGGTCTATCCACTGTAACCCCGCGAGACGTTGATAGTTCCGGTTTGCACAAATTCCCACAAGTTCAAGCGGGTGGTAGGGGCGCATGGCGTGCGCCCCTACGGAGATACGGTTAGATGGTCTCGACGGGCGTTTCCATCACCGGCGTGTCCGCGACCTGACGCAGCGGCGAACGGCTGACCCAGATCGCCGTCGCCAAGCCGCCGATCACGGCGATCAGCAGCGTACCGCGCGCGCCGATCAACGCCCCTAGCCCGCCCGCGATCAGCGCGCCGACCGGCGCGACGCCCTGCGCCAAGAAGCCCATGCTCGCGTTCGTCCGCCCCAACAGGTGATCGGGCACGACGATCTGCTGCAAGCTGAGCGAATAGATCATGTAGACCATCATCGCGCCATCGCCGACGACCTGCGCCGCGAACAGCAGCAGTGTCGCCACTTCCGGCGATCCCTGCGCCAGCGGGATCAGGAAACTGATCAACGCGCTAATCAGCAGCGCCCCGATCAGCGTCCTGCCCAAGCCGAAGCGCCGCTGCACGCGACTCGCCAGCAGCGCCCCGATCAACGCGCCGATGCCGCCGCCCGCGATGCTCACGCCGAGCAGCCCCGCCGACATGCCCAGCTCGCGCACGGCGTAGATGTCGTAGAGCGCGGCGTAGAAATTGCCGAAAAACGACCGCAGCGCCAGCGCAATCGCCAGCGTCCGCAGCACCGGATCGTGCAGGATCACGCTGATGCCCTCGGCGATCTCGCGCCGCACCGAGCGCCCCTGCGCGACTGCTTGGGCTGATGGTTCCGGCTTGCGCTCCGGCTTGCGCTCCGGCTGGCGGATCAGCGCGAAGCTGGTCGCAGAAACGGCGAAGGTCAGCGCGTCGACCAAGATCGCCAGCGGCGCGCTGATCACCTGAATCAGAAAGCCCGCAATCGCCGGACCGCCGATCTCCGCCAGCGAGTCAGTCGTCGCCAGCTTGCTGTTGCCCTCGACGACGTGCTCGCGCTCGACCAGCGACGGCAGATAGGCGCGATAGGCGGTCTCGAAGACCAAGCCGAGCACGCCCAGCACCATCGTCATGCCGATCAGCAGCGCCATGTTCAGATGTCCGGTCAGGGCGGCGGCGGGGATCAACAGCAGCAGCAGCAAGCGCGTCACGTCCATGGCGATCATGATCGGTCGCCGCCGCAGCCGATCGACCCAGACGCCGGCGAACAAGCCGAAGACCAGCACCGGCAGCGAAGCGACTGCCGCGAGAATGCCCATATCCGCCGGGGATGCCGACAGCGTGATAACCGCGATTAAGGGGATGCCGCCGCGCGTGATGCGCGACCCAAATTCGGAGACG
This sequence comes from uncultured Chloroflexia bacterium, assembly GCA_963727545.1. GTDB lineage: Bacteria > Chloroflexota > Anaerolineae > Aggregatilineales > Phototrophicaceae > Flexifilum. Next base: position 54,132 of record CAVSGS010000016.1, on the reverse strand, counting down.
GTCTGCCCGACCCACAGTTTCATAAAGTCCGGGTGTTGCCACAGCCCGGAAAAACGACGATTCATGAGGTTGTTACTCCATGTGCAGCTAGTAGCCGATCACAAACGCGCGGCGTGCGGCAGGTACGCGAAAACGTCGCCCTGCGGACGCCTAAAAAATCCGACGCTGTTCGTGATTACCGGCTGACGATGCTGCTCATGGCAAACCTCACTCTCCAGATGACATACCGCTCATCTGCTGCGGATCGTTAAGACAGCTTTCGCAGTGTAAGGGGATTTTTCAAAATTGGCAAGCGAAGTAATTCGACTAATACTCGGTTTCCGCATAGGGGCGAGGCATGCCTCGCCCCTACAACGTAGCTTCCACGAGAGCAACTCATCGCGGACTTGTTGTTCAAGCCAAATTAGCTTGCTGAGTCGGTAAGTGCGTTTTCTCCCCCTCTCCTCACGGAGAGGGGGTCGGGGGGTGAGGTCGGCTTTACGACCCCAGCAACGCCTGCGCGAGTTCCAGCGTCGGCGCGGAGACGATCCGCGTGCCGTCGCCGCTGACGAGGCAGGTCGTGCTGGCGTCGGTCTGCCAGCAGCCGTCGGCGTCGGCTTCAACGCCGAAACGCGCGGTCGCGTAAGCGCGGTAAGCGTCCTCGTACTCGGCTTGATCGGCGGGCGTATCCCACGCCAGCGCCAGCGCGTAAGCGAGGTCGCCGCTGCCATCGACGTAGATGCGGAAGTGATCGCCGCCCCAGCCTGCCGCTGCCCCATTCGCCTCGTCGCTCGACAGTTCGGTTTTCAACTGCTCGCGCAGATAGAACTCGCCAGCGGTCGTATCCCACTGATCGACCCAGCCGTCGCCGAGCGCGGCGCTGGCATCGTCGAGCGCCACGTCCTGCGCGCCCTCCCCGGCGATGTACTTATCCGGGTGCAGAATTTGCTCGCTGGTCGTCGGCGGATGGCTGTAAGCGGCATCGATCGCGTCCCAGCCACCGCTTTGGTAGAGCGCGACCACGAAGTTCAAGCCCGCTTCGTAAGGCAGCAGCAGTTCGGTCGTCAAAATCGAGGGCACGTCGGGGGGCAGGAACAGATTGCCCGCCTGCAGTCCTTCGACCAGCATTCCCAGCGCGGCGAACGGGTTGCGCTTGACAACGTCCTGCTCGTAAACCACCATGATCGCGGTCGCGTCGCCCTCGACCAACGAGGTCACCGCCAGCGAGCGATCCGGGCTGTTCTGCACGTCGGGATTGTCCATCAAGGCGCTCAGCCCGAAATACTGATCTTGCAGCGCGTGCGTGAACTCATGAACGTAAATCAGCTGCTCGGTGAACGAGAGCGTCGTGCCGGGGTCGTCGCCGACGGTCGGGATCACGTTCATGGTCTCGGTGTCGGAGTCGTAGAACCCGGCGACTTGGCTGCCCAGCAGATTTAAGTAGACCTCGCTCAGATCGATGTCCGGCTGGAGCAAGCCGAGCGCGACGTAAAAGTTCTTCGTCCGCTCGATCTGCTCCGGCGGAAGTTCGCGGGCGTAGGTCGCGCGCAGATAGTCGATCGTCTGCTGACGGGTCGGGAAGCGGTGCTCGACCGACTGCTTGATCGGCAGATCGCGCAGGGCGGCGGTGATCGCTTCAAGGTTCGCCATCTGCGCCGTCAGCGATGGACTGATCGGCGTTGACGCCGGTTGACTTTCCGGTGTCACGTCCTGCGCGGTGGTCACGCTCACGCTGATCAGCAGCACCAGCAGTACAATCACGATCGAGCATTTCCGCATTTGAGCCTCACTCCTTGCGCCAACCGGCGACGCCTTGCTGTTACTGATCGGTTTGCGACAGCGACCGCAGCCGATCGATCCGCTTGGGCTGATTCTGCACTAGCCACTCATCTTGCGAGAGAATGCCGTAAGCGCGCTCGAAGTGCGGCTGTGCCTCCTCGCCGCGACCGAGCGCCAGCAAGCACTCGCCCAATTCCTCCTCGACGTAGCCATCGACCGCACCTTCGTCGTGCAGCTGGCTCTGAACGGCGTGCGCATCGCTGTAGCGCTGCAATGATCGCAGCGTTCGGGCGACCGCCCAGCGCGCCCGGCGCGTCCGCACCGGGTCTTCCTGCTGCTCGAACAGGCGCAGCGCCTTCTGGAAGGCGACCAGCGCCTCCTCGTAATCGCCGCGCTCGTGATAGGTCCAGCCGATGTTGTTATAGAGCCGGGGCAGCCAATAGCGCGCTTCCTCGTCGTTCGTATTCTCGGCGAGTTCGATCGCCTTCAAGCTCCACGCCGTATCGGGGACCTCGACGATGCCGAGCATATGCCCGGCGTCGACCGCCAGCCCCAACTCGCCGATTTCCTGTCCGAGTTCCCATGCCTGTTCAAAATAGGGGCGGGCTTTTTCTTTGTCGCCTGCCATGTTATACAGCCGCCCGCGTTCGAGCAGCAGCCGAACGCGCGCCACCGGCGTCTCGTCGGTGAGACGTTGTTCCACTTCGTCCAGCGTTTGGTGAGCCTCGGCGAAGTGCTCTTGTAAGCCCTGCGCGCGGGCGATCTGCGTCATCAGCGCAAGTTCGGACTCAAGATCGCCTTCGTGGTGGGCTAGCAGGGCACGCAACGCCTGCTCCGATTCCCCCGGCTTGTCAAAGTCGAGGAGCGTTTTGAGATCGGGAAGGTCCGTCATGCCTGTCACTCCATCAAACAGATGTTCTGAGTACTATTTTAACACCGAATAATGAACAAATCACGGCGTTACGCGAATCCTTAGGTAGAAAGACATGTCTGAAAATTGGTTGATCGTCGTCGAGCACGCGCATTGATCCGCGCGGCTGCCCACATCCAGTCGGGGTGCGACCACTGGATCCTAACGATGAGAAATCGGCTCTAGCCAGTAAATTCAGTCTCGTTAGCCTGCCCTCGCCGCACGGTGAGCGCGCGAAGTCCAAGCGGAGAATGAACATGCTTAACCAAACCGACTCACTCGCATACGTGCAAGACCAGAAACGTAAGCTGCTGCGCGAAGCCAAGCTGCATCAACTCGCCCGGCAAGCGGAACACGATCGCGCTCATGCGGGTGACCGCCTGATGCGGCTGCTCGGTGATTTGATGATCGTCGGCGGTATGAAACTCAAGACCCGGGCTGACGCCGCAACGCGCAGCGTCGATCCCATTTATACGCCCAACATCTAACCTCTCACCCCGGAACTGCGTTCCGACCCGCTCCCACGCAAGCGGGGAGCGGGTGTTGGGCGTAGAGCAGCGGCGCGAATCTCAAGTTACCGAGTGCTTTTGTCGGGGCGCAGCGCGCTGTGCCCCATAGACACCAATTTAAGGAAACGCTCGCCTTTTGAGCGAGTATTCGCTGGGCACTGCCAGAGGCTCGAAGCCTCTGGCTAGGCATTCAAGCCGTCTGAAGACGGCTAAAAACCATTTCAACTCGTCTTTTAGCCCGTTTCAACGGGCTTGATTTGATAGCCGGGGGATTTGATCCCCCGGCGACGTGAGCAAAAATGTCAGTCGAATGGCTTAAGTTGAGTTGGTACGTATGGGGCGCAGCGCGCTGCGCCCCTACGGTTTTCTGAGCGAATCTAGAAATTCCTGAACCTCATCCGCCCGCTTTGCTCCCCTCTCCGCGCCTGCGTGGGAGAGGGGTCGGGGGTGAGGGGAATAGAAATCGCTTAGCCAATCCCCGGCGTGACGCCCGGCTGCGGTGTCGCCGGAGCGACGTAGCCGCCCGACGTGACGATCACGTTACCCGTCGCCGGGTCGATCGCCAACTGCGCCCCGCCCAGTCCGCCGGTGCTGTCGGTCAGCAGCAGCGCGATGTCGCCTTGCAGCGGCTCGAAATTCTCGCCGCCGTCGAGATCCGCGACGATCAGGATATAGCGTCCGGTCTGCGTGATCAGGATCGGCGAGATGGTGGTCGTCGTCCCGTCCGCTTGAGATCTGCGCCGTGCCGATGAAGTTGGTCGCGTTGTCGAAAGCGCTCACCGTCAGGCGCGGGCGAGCGTTGCCGCTGACCACCAACGCCTGAATGCTGAGCGACTGTCCCGCGCCCCCGTCGAAGCAGAAGCCCTTGACGAAATGGGTCGCGGAGAGCGTGATGATCTGCGCCTCGTTGATCCGCAGGCGCGGCACGACCTCGCTGCGGTCGCCGAAGGTGAACAAGCACTCGTCGTCCGTGATCGGCTGATCCGGCGGCAGCAGCCCGTGGAGCCGCTGGCGCAGGCTGACGAAACTAGCGTCCGCCGCGTTGATGGCGTCGAGCGCGGCTTGCACCACCGGCTGACCGACCAAACCTTCGGGCGGCTGCGGCGTGTTACAGGCATCGATCAGCAGATCGATGGCTTGGCGCAGATTCGCCATCGCCGCGTTGAAATCGGTTTGCAGCGGATTCAGCGTCGCGTAGTAGGGCGCAAGGATCGGGTTCGGGATGTTGAAGTCGGTCGGGCGCGCCGGATAGCTGCCGCAGGTGGCACGTCCACCGAGCGCGACGTCGGTCCAAACGCTGCGGATCTGGTCGAGCGACGGCTGCGCCAGTTCCACCCGCGAAAGCATCAGTTTGAGCGTATCGATGTAGTTATCGCCGGTCGGCTCGGAGATCGGCAGCCCGTCGGCGACAATGCCGTCAATCGGCAGTTGATCGAGCACGCCTAAGCCCTGCTGGAAATCGACGAACTGCGCCGCCACCCAGCCGAGCGTCCCCTCGAAGTTGACCTGTACCCACGTATTGTTGAGCGTCCGCCCCAACAAGGGGAAGATCGTGTAGCGCGGGGCATTCGCCAGCACCGGGTAAGCGCGCCCCGGACCACCGCGCACGCGCAGCCCGCTGTTCTGCAATTTTCCGGTGAATGGACTGGTCGCGCTGGTCAATCCAGCGCGCGGATTCTCGAAGCCGCCGTAAGGGATGGTGCGCGGATCGGCGACCGGCGCGCTGTTGAGGTCGCCGTTGACGACCGCCAGCACCGCCAGCCCGATCCAGCCCAACTGCCCGCCGATCTCGACCTGCACCCACTGGTTATCGCCGCTGCGGGCGAGGATGTTGGTCGAGTAACCGGCGTTGACGGTCGCGATCACTTCCGCGCCGATGGCTGGATAGAGCCGCACGTTGACGCCATCGCGATCCACCACGACGGTCACGTCCGGGTGCGGGATCGGTCCGACGGCTTGACCGGCATTCGCCGGACGCGGCAGCGGCGTGCGCGTCGCCGGTGGCGGGATCAGGGTCGCTGTCGGGATCGCGGTCGGGACAACCAGCGACGGCGGCGGGGTGAAACTCGGCAGCGGGAAAGTCGCCGTCGGCGAAGGTCCCGCCGTGACTGTCGGCGTCGCCGTGCCGGAGGTCACAATGCTGTACGTGGTTTTATCATTTACACCAAATAAAGCTACACCACCGCCGGAGAGATATGCTGAAATCGTTTTGTCGTAAGTCAATAGCTGAAGGTGCTGCTACTTTAAACGTGATCGTGTCGCCTTGACCCGATGCAAACGATGTTCCCGTAGAACAATTTACAGTCGTCGTTCCAGCACAATTTGTAAAGAAACTGCCAGCAGTCTGAGCGATGAAAGTAAGATTGCCATCGAGATTGATAAGGAGTGCTATTGAACCAGCAGTGGGGTCGGTTCCCAGATTCTGAACGACAACTGTCACCGATCCGTCAGTACTGTTGACAATATAATCTTTGTTACCGCTACCTGTGTTGCCAGTGTGCGAAACGGTCAGATGCAGATCAATGCCCGTATTGTAGATACCGAAGGGCACCGCGTCATTGGCGCTGTTATTGCTGTTATCGACGTCGCCGCCGCCGGAGACCGACGCGCTGTTGGTGAAGGGACCGGCATTCGCCGTCGCCGGAGCATTGACGCTGAAGCTCACCGTCTCGGTCGCGGTAGAGGCGATCACGCCGCTGGTCGTACAGGTGACAGTCGTCGTGCCGGAGCAGCTCGTGAACAGCCCGCCGGACGAACTGCCGAAGGCGTTATAAGTTAAGCCACCCGCCAGCGACACGCTGACCGTGATGTTGCCGCTGGTGTCGGTATCGCCAACATTCTCCACTGCTACACTGACGGTGCCGGTCGTGCTGCTGGTGATGAAGTTCGCGCCGGACGTGCCGGTATGCGTGACCGTCACCGCGAGATCGGGACCGGGTGCCGCGATGGTCGGCGCAGCGAACAACGCCGCGACCAACAGAATCAGCAGGAGCAGGAACAAGGGGCGGGATTCTCTTCGCAGCATACCGATTTCCTTTGCAGGCGTAAAGCATCCGGGACGTTAAAGCATCCTTGCGGACGGATAGCAGCACATTCTTAGGCTATTTTAATGCCTTAAGAGAGTGTGCGCCAACAAAGAAAAGGTCAGGGGTGGCGCGCCGCGCGATTCGATTACAGATCGCCGCGCACGACCGCCGGGCTGGTCGGTCCATCGCTGCCGCTGACCGGCTCGGTGGTGATCCCGGCGCGCGTGAACGAGTCAATCGGCGCGGCGACGTGGATCAGCAGCGCACCGTCGCCGGTCGGGTTGACCTCGAAGACGCCGCCGCTGACTCGTCCGGCATCGGTCGCCAGCCAAAGCTGATACCCGAAGCCCGGTGCGGGTTCGGGGAAGCCGCGCGCGTAGAGCAGCCCGGTCTGGCTGTCGTTGTTCCACATCATGAACGCTGAGGCGCTGCCGTCCTCAGTCGCCGAGGGGAGCCGCACCCAATGGAGCGAGTTGGTATCGGTCAGGACAAAAGCGCTGCCGTTGGTCGTCGTCAGGCTCTCGAGCCGGTCGCTTAGGTCGTTGACCCGGCTGAACCAGTAGGCGTTGGTGATCACCAACCCGATCAGAGCGGCGGCGGCGGCGATCCACGCGACGTAGACCCGGCGCGAACGACGCGGTAGCGCTGGCGCGACTGGCACAGAGAGCGGCGCGGGTGCTGGAGCACTCGGCGTGACCGGCTCGGATGGGGGGTGCGCGGCGTCGGCGCGGACGGCTGCCATCAAGCGCGTGCCGAGTTCCGGCGACGGTTCGACCTGCACCACCGAAGCCCGCAGATCGACTTGCAGCGCGCGGTAATCCGCCAGCAGGGTTTGCGCTTCCGGGCAGCGCGCCAGATTCGCCTCGACCAATAGAGTTTCGGCGTCATCGGTCAAACCGAAGGCATATTCGGGGATCAGTTGGGTTAACGCCTCACAATCGAGGGCGGTTTGGGTTGGTGGATTCACGCTCATAGACTGACAACATTCACATTATGATGATAATACGTTCATTTACCCCGGATTGGATGGACTGTTGGCAGATTCCAGCCAAAGATCGCGCAAATGCTGCAATCCCGTCCGAATGCGCGTCTTGACCGTCCCTAACGGCATTTGCAGCCCGTCGGCGATCTCACTGTGACTCATCCCCTGAAAGAAGGCGAGATCGATCAAGCGCGCCTGCTCCGGCGGCAGTTGAGCGACCAGCATCCGCAGCGCTGAATCTTCCTGCCAGCGCAGATCGTTCTTCGCCGTCAGCAAGTTCTCGTCGGTCTCTTCAATGGGGTCAGGATGAACGGTCGGTTGGCGCATTTCTTTGCGCAGGCGGTCGATCGCCGTGAACTGAGCGATCGTCAGCAGCCAGTTGATCAGCTTGCCCTTTTCGGCATCCCAGCGGTTGGTTTGTTTCCAAACTTTGAGGAACGTATCTTGCGCGGCTTCCTCGGCGAGTATGTCGCTGTTGAGCACGCGATAGGCAATGCTGTAGACCGCCCTGCCGTAGCGCTCGTACAACGCCCACAGCGCCTGCTCGTCGCGGGCAGCGATCTGCTGCATTAGCTCGATGTCGTCCACTGGCAAGACCGTTTGACCAACCTCGCTCGCTCAATCACTGGTGAATCAAAGTCTAGCAAGCTTAATCAGCGGGCGCAAAGTAGAGCATAGGGATTTGCAGAGAGATGGGTTGTAGGGGCATGGCACGCCGTGTTCCATACGTACCAACTTAAGCGATTTGACCGACATTTTTGCTCGCGCCGCCGGGGGATCAAATCCCCCGGCTACCAAATCAAGCCCGTTGAAACGGGCTAAAAGACAAGCTGAAACGGTTTTTAGCCGTCTTCAGGCGGCTTGAATGCTTAGCCAGAGGCTTCGAGCCTCTGGCGGTATCCAGCAAACGCTCGCTCAAAAAGCAGAGTTTTCTTAAGTTGGGGCATGGCGCGCTGTATCCACGTATCCTTAATCTCCACCACGTCTCGCAAAGTACACGAATTTTGAAAACGATAAATCCAGTCCGCGAATTCGCAGCGTTCAACAACATAGTGAGCATCACCGGCATGACAGCGCTGATGCCGGTGATCCTTACGACGTGCGCAGTTTGAACTTCGGTTTAATCTTGAGGAGTGAGAGAGAATGTCACAAAAGCGAATAATGCTCGTTTTACTAGGTCTGGCACTGAGCGTGCTGCTGGTTGCCGCGCCGCTGCTGGCGCAAGATACCAGCTATACGGTCGGACTCGGCAGCACCGACGCCCTCGGCTCGTTCTTGGTCGGACCGGACGGTTTGACGCTCTACCTGTTCACCCGCGATCCCGTCGGCGGCGACTCGGTCTGCTACGACCGCTGCGCCGAACGCTGGCCCCCGCTGTTGGTCGACAGCGCCGACGCGATCACTGTTGACCCGGCGATCCCCGGCACGGTGGGCACGGTCGCCCGCACTGACGGCACGCTTCAGGTCACCTACAACGGCTGGCCCCTCTACTACTGGTACAACGACAAAGCTCCCGGCGACACCGATGGCGAAGCGGTCGGTAAGACGTGGTGGGTGCTCCCACCGGCAACCGTCTACAGCGCCCCGACAACCGATCTCGGCACGGTGCTGGTCGGCGCGAACGGCATGACGCTCTACACGTTTGACAAGGACACCGACGGCACCAGCGCTTGCTACGATCAATGCGCGACCAACTGGCCCGCGCTGACGGTCGAGAGCGCCGACGCCATCGTTCCGGGGCTGTTCCTGCAAGGCGATCTGGGCACGACCGAGCGCACCGACGGCACGCTGCAAGTCACCTATAACGGAATGCCGCTCTACTACTACGCCAAAGACACCCAAATCGGCGACACGGTCGGCGAAGCGGTCGGCGACGTGTGGTGGACGGTGACGCCGCCGACGGTCGCGGTCAGCAACAACGCCGACTTCGGCGATTACCTGACCGACGTCAGCGGCATGACGCTCTACACCTTCGCCAACGACACCGCAGGCGTGAGCAACTGCACCGGTGACTGCGCCGCGAACTGGCCCGCCTTCACGGTTGGCGCGAACGACCGGCTCGCCGTGCCCGCGTCGGTGATGGGCACGCTCGACACCATCACCCGCGACGACGGCAGCCGTCAGGTCACCTACAACGGGATGCCGCTCTACTACTACGCCGACGACAAAGCCGCCGGTGACGCCAATGGTCAAGGCGCGGGCGGCGTCTGGTACGTCGTCTCGCCGTAAAACCGAGTAATTTGTCGTGATCAAAAGGCATGGATCGGCTGATCCATGCCTTTTTAATTGGTGCTTAATCACGCCAAACGATTCTCACCGTGCTCTGACCATCGGCAGATCGATCTGGTGTAAGATGAAGATCCGGAGTATTCGTAAGCGTACAGCGTTCAGGCTCATGCTTGGGAGTTGGCAGCGAGCCGGAGACCGAGGCTTCATGATGATCCAGCGCCGCTCTTTGTTCGTGACGATCTGCTTAGCGCTCGCCTTGATCGTGGTGGGAATCGCGCCCGCTGCCGCCCAGACCAGCACACCCATCGTCAACGTCTCGGATCAGGTTTCGACCGACGGCACCGTCTTGATCGACAGCGTCTACAGCACGCTGCCGGGTTTCGTCGTCATTCACGCTAATAACAACGGCAAGCCGGGGCGCGCCGCCGGCTATGTGCCGGTCGCGGCGGGCTGGAACTATAACTTGACCATCTCGATTGATCCGGCGGTCGTCACGCCGACACTGCACGCTGTCCTCCACGTCGACGACGGTCAGCCCGGCGTCTACGAATTCGACGGCTTGAGCGGCATCGACAACCCGGTGATCAACGATGGGCGGATGGTGACAACACCCTTCGCCGTGACCATGCTGCTCGCCCACGATCAATTCGTGACCAACGATAAGCTCGTGATCGCCGCGGTGACGGCGCAGCAGGACGGCTGGCTGGTGATCAGCAGTGACACCGCTGGCGCACCGGGCGCGGTGATCGGCAAGGAGCGCATCCTCGCCGGGACCAACAGCAACGTCGAAATTGACCTCGATGCGGCAGGCATGACCAACGTCGTCTATGCAACGCTCCACGTCGATACCGGTGCAGCCGGTGAGTACGAGTTCGGCACGGTTGACGGTGCGGATCTGCCGGTGAGCGTCAATGGTGTCAGCGCCAGCACCCCGATCTGGCTCGTGCCCCACATCCGTGCCGCCAATCAGATCGTCGTGGGCGGTGGCGGGCAGCCCGCGCCGAATAACGCGGTGACAGTCGCGTCAGTGCTGGCAGCGGATCCCGGTTGGCTGGTCGTCCACAATCAGCAGAACAACCTACCCGGTCAAATCGTCGGCATGATCCCCGTCCCGGCGGGCTTGAGCACCGACTTGACGGTCGCCAACCTCGACACCGCCAAGCTGACGCCGCGCCTGTGGCTGATGCTCTACGACGATACCGGAACAGTCGGCACCTTCGAGTACGGCTCCGCCGCCAACGTCGATAACCCGGTCACGGTGGATGGCGCGGTCGTGACCAGCGCCATCGACGCCGCACCATCGCTGAGCGTCCGCGACCAAGTGCCGCTTGAGAGTGACACAACTGGCACAGTCCAAGTTGTCATCGACGCTGCACTGATCGATCAACCCGGCTGGTTAGTGATCTTCGCCGACCAGAATGGCGCACCGGGCAATCTGTTGGCGACTGCGCCGCTCCACGCCGGGCAGAATCGCCACGTCGTCGTGCCGATCCACGCCGCCAGCGGCGATCGAGTCTGGGTGACGCTGGATTACGACACCGGGACGGTCGGCGCCTTTGACTACGGCATTCCCGGCGTCGATCCGCCGGTCAACGTGAGCGGTCAGGACGTGATCGCGCCGCTGAATCTGCTCGCCGCGCCGCCGACGCCCGCAGCGACCATCTGCACTATCCGCGCGATGCAGTTGGTCAATCGCCGCAGCGGTGCGGGCACGGGCTTCGCCAGCCTCGGACGGCTGACAGCAGGTGAGACTGCTACCGTCACCGGGCAGGCGTTGGGCACTGATGGCTACGTCTGGTGGCAAACCGACGACGGATCGTGGGTGCGCAGCGACGTCGTCGCCACGCAGGGCAATTGCGACGGCGTGCCGACAATCGGCGGATAGTCCAAATCAAGCAAATCTACAAGGCGTTCAATTGAACGCCCTTACGTCACATCCCCACGTATGGGTTTGGTTATAAAACCCCGGAATTGTTTCGTTGAGGCGCAACGACGTCATTTTTGCCGCTATAATAACAGGCGAGCATTCACAACGTCACTCTAGGTAAGCACCTTGAACGAACCGATCCGCAGCGCGCGCAGCCGCACCCTCATCCAGTTTATCGCCGTCCATTTCGCGCTGACGTTGGTCGTCAACCTCGTCTTTTTTGCCGGAAATACCTTCCGTCCGCTCGCTTCAGCGACCGGCGGCTTGTTCACCGGATCGCTGCTGGCGAATCTGGTCTTCATCGGCGTGATTCTGGGGCTGATCATCCTGCGCTTCGGCAGGCTGCGCCTCTATGACGTCGGCTTCATCCCGCGTCAGATTCCGCTGGCGGTGCTGGCGACACTCGGCTTCTGGGGCATGGCGCAGATCATTCACCTGATCGCCGGACTGATCACTTATGGCGAGGTGACGCTCAGCAGCGATTGGCAGAATCCCGCCTTCATGATCGGCTTGGTCTTGACGCAGATTCTCGGCAACGCGCTGTTCGAGGAGATCGCTTACCGGGGCTTCCTCTTTCCGCAGATTTACATGCGCCTCGACCGGCTCTACGCTCGACCGGGACGTCGCCTCGTGCTAGCGCTGCTGATCTCGCAGGGTGCGTTCGCCCTGTCCCACATCCCCAACCGGATTTACCTCGGCATGAAGCCGCCGGACATCGCGCTCGATCTGCTCTTGCTGCTGATCTGGGGCACCATTTACACGCTGATCTATCTGCGCACCGACAACCTGTTTATCGTCGTCGGCATTCACGCGCTCGGCAACACACCCACTACCCTGTTCAAAACCGCGCCAATACTTGCGGGCGATGGTGCCTCCATTTTGATCTATACTTTGGTCATCATCTTGTTATTCGGCGTCCCCTTGCTGCGAGCGCGTCGTGAGCGATCTCGCTTGCAGTGGGCAGCAGAAACGTAAAGCGAGGCGGCATTATGGCGCGGCGACAGTCCGACGAATTCGACCCCTTTGACGACGAATTGTTTGGTCGCGATCTCGAATTGGTCGATCTCGACGCACTGCGGCTGGAAGTCGACGATCGCGCTTTCGATGACGATGAGGAAATCGACGAACAGCTTGACCCGGAACCCCGTCCGAGCCGGGGGCGCCGTTTCGGTCGAGGTGGCGGCAGCCGTCCGCCCAAACCGCGATCGACTTCGACGCGCACGCCGCTGCGGATCGGCTCGCTGATCCTCGGCTTCTTCCAAGTGATCGTCTATGCGGTCGTCGCGCTGGCGCTGTTCCTCGGCATTGGCTTCGGCATCGTCTACGCCGGTCAGCAGTTGGGCTACATCCCCAAACGCGCCGCCAGCGCCGCGACGTCGAGCACACCGACTGCCGTCGCTATCGTCCCAACCGAGGCGGCGCAGCAGCCGGTCGCCGCCCCGACGCAGCCCCCACCGCCGACCGCGACGCCCGATCTCGGCTGTCCGGATGCCGCCGCGTGGTGGAACGACGCGCAAATCCAGAATGCCTACACCTACTTCACCCAGCAAGCGCTTGAAGATGCGCTCGGTTCGAGCCGAATTCCGGCGCTGATCACGCAGATGACGATCCGGCGCGATTTCGTCGCCAACTACCAAATGGGCGGCGATCCCGATTCGCCCTGCCTCGATCCGCTGCGCGCCGATCTCCTGCGCGGCTTTGACGCGACCATCAGCGCTGCCCGCATCATCAACACCGACAGCACCAGCGCCAACGAGCAGCAAGCCAACGCCGACAAAGCCTACGCCGACCTGTTCGACGCGCTGCGGGCGCTCGGCGTCACCGTCGCCGAAGCCGCAGCCACCCCCGCCTCATAAATTGTGGAAATGTGTCGGGGCGGAACTGAGTTCCGCCCCCACTTTGCGTTGATCTTGGTCGAGCCGTCGCCAGCAGAAAAGAATCGTGATGAACCAAGGTGAACCGAGTAATCCAGCCGAACCCCCGCGCGATGCTAAGCGGGGTGTGCTGTCCGGCGTGCCCCGTAACGTCTGGGCAGCGACCCTCACCAGTTTTCTCAACGACATTTCCAGCGAGATGATCTTCACGCTGGTTCCGCTGTTCCTCTCGAACGTACTCGGCGTTCCGATGGTGGTCATCGGCGTGATCGACGGCATCGCCGAGACGACTTCCAGCTTGCTCAAGGGCTTTTCCGGCTGGCTTTCGGATCGCTTGGGGCAGCGCAAGTGGTTGGCAGTCGCCGGGTATGGGCTGTCATCGATCGCAAAACCGTTCCTCTACGTCGTGACCTCGTGGTACGGCGTGCTGGCGGTGCGTTTCGCCGACCGCGCCGGGAAGGGGATTCGCACCTCGCCGCGCGACGCGCTGATCGCCGACAGCATCGACGCGAACCATCGCGGTATCGCTTTCGGCTTGCATCGTGCCGGGGACACCGCCGGAGCGATGATCGGGCTGATCATCGCGCTGCTGGTTGTGCTGGCGACCCAGTCGCAGGCGCTCGACCTGAGCCAAGCGACCTTCCGGGATTTGGTGCTGATCGGCGTAATCCCCGGTTTGCTGGCGGTGATCGTGCTGGCAGTCGGCGCGCGCGAGGTCAAAAGGCAGCAGCCGCCAGCCGATCCAACCGCATCCAAGCCGCGCGCCACGCTGAGTCTGCGGGCGATGAACAAGGAATTTCAGTTCTTTCTCGTGGTGATCGCCATTTTCACGCTCGGCAATTCGTCCGACAGCTTTCTGATTCTGCGGGCGCAGGAACGCGGCTTGAATGTCGCCGGGGTCTTGGGGATGCTGATCACCTTCAACCTGATCTACGCGGTGTTCTCCGGTCCGCTCGGCTTGCTCTCGGATCGCATCGGGCGACACCGGCTGATCGTCGGCGGCTGGCTGGTCTATGCGCTGATCTATCTCGGCTTCGCCGCCGCGACCGAGGCGTGGCAAATCTGGGCGATGTTTGCGCTCTACGGCTTCTATTACGCGGCGGTCGAGGGGACGGCGAAGGCGCTGGTTGCCGACTTGATCCCGTCGGAGCAGCGCGGCTCCGCTTATGGCTTCTACAACGCGACGGTCGGCTTGATGGCGCTGCCCGCCAGCGTCCTCGCCGGACTGCTCTGGCAGGGGGTGGGCGGCTGGCACGGCTTCGGCGCGCCAGCGCCATTCATCGCGGGGGCAGCGCTGGCACTGCTCGCCGCGCTGCTGATGATCGGGCACAACCGCCGCTAGTTTATCCCGGCGCATTCTATCCATTTTCTAACCCCAGCGTCAGGTAGGCGTCCGCCCGTCAGCCAGCATTCGCCGATCGATCTCCGTGATAATGAGATTCATAACCCATCTGGAATTGATTCGTATTATCTCGATAAGACGATGATCCCGATGAATTACTAGCAGTACGAGCACCTGCTCTAGGGGGAAACACCATGATTAAACGCTTGGTCGGCTTGCTGACCGTGATCCTTTTACTCGCTGCCTTCGTGCCGGTCACACAGGCACAGGGCTATTGTTACGGCGCGCTCCCGACGCGCCTCCAGATCGGTGGACAGGCACAGGTCACACCCGGACTGCCCAACATCCTGCGCAGCCAGCCCTATCGCGGCTACGACAGCATCATCCTCGGCGAGATTCCGGCGGGCGCCGTTTTCACCGTCATCGGCGGACCGAACTGCTACGACCGCTCCAATTGGTGGCAGGTCAACTACAACGGGCAGATCGGCTGGACGCCGGAGGGACAGGGCAACGTCTACTGGACCGAGCCGTACACCGCCACCACCTGCATGAACCTGCCGACGCGCTTGAGCGACGGCGGGCTGGGTCGAGTGACGCCGGGGCTGCCCAACGTGATCCGCACGCAGCCGAATCAGGACTGGTCGAGCGTGATCATTGCGACCATGCCCGCCGGCAGCGTCTTCAGCGTCCTGTCCGGCGTGACCTGCGCCAACGGCATGACGTGGCGACAGGTCAACTACTACGGCACCGTCGGCTGGACATCAGAAGGACAGGGCAACACCTACTGGCTCGAACCGTACAGCGTGGTCGCTACGCCGACGCCGCCCCAGTACTGCACGCTCGCGCCGAATCTGCTCTCCGGCTATACCGGCGTCGTTCGCGCTGGACTGCCAAATCGCCTGCGGGCGCAGCCGTCGCTGAACGCGCAAATCCTCGCGTCAATGAGCGCCAACGATACCTTCACCGTGATTCAAGGACCGCAGTGCGTGCAGGGCTTGAACTGGTGGCAGGTCAACTATCGCGGCATGATCGGCTGGACGGCGGAAGGTCAAAACGGACAGTATTGGCTCGACCGGGTGATGTGCCCCGGCTTCCAGCCTTCATGGATCAGCGCCGGACGCCGCGCTCAGGTGACGCCGGGCTTGCCTAATCGCCTGCGCGCCAGCGCCTCGACCTCCAGCCGCGTGCTGGGGTTGATCCCGGCAGGCGCAACCGTCGACGTGATCGGCGGACCGACCTGCGGCGAGTACGCGGCGTGGTGGCAGGTCAACTATAACGGCATGATCGGCTGGACGATGGAGGGTCAAGGCAACGACGTCTGGCTGGCGCCGGTGAACTAACGCAAACTCGTAGGGGCGCAGCGCGCTGCGCCCCTACACTCTGAGGATGGCGCTTTGCAACAGCGCCAATTTATGCCATGATCAGCGTCACGGAGCGATCAACCAGCGCTCCGTGACGCCTTTTTTTTAAAGTGAGGAGCAAGCGATGCGCAATCGGTTACTCTTTTTATGCTTAAGCCTATTCTTCTTGGCGGTCGGTGCCGTCAGCGCGCAGGACGCCACGCCGTTGATCCTCTGGATTCGCGGCGACCTGTATCGCGTCGACTCATTTGATGCCGCGCCGGTCGCGCTGACGCAGAACGGCACCATCTCCGGTCCGGTGCTCTCGCCGAACGGACAGCGCATCGCCTATAAAGCCGCCGCTCCGGTGGGAATGGAGGCGCTGGATCGGGTCGACGCCAGCGGCTTCATCGCCGACATCGACCTGCCCGGTGACATCTACTTCCTCGATCTCGCCAGCGGGCAATCGACGCAGCTCTCGATGCAGCCGAGGGATGCCTCGCTGTTCGTCGACGGCGTGCCCGACCACGCCACCATCCGCTCAACGCCGGTCTGGTCGCCCAATGGGGAGCAGATCGCATGGACGGAATTCGATTATCCCGATGGGCAGCCCTCGATCGTCATCTCCGGCGTGGATTACGATGCGCTCGGCGCGATTGCCGAGAACATCCCGGCGCCGATCGTGCAGGGTGCCGCCCCGCCGCTGCGCTGGGGCAGCGGCGGCATCGCCGTCAACGCCTCGACCGACGCGGCGGGCGATCAGGATTACCTGCTCTACGACACGCGGGGCAAGCTGCTCTCGCACCCGCGCCTTGCCGCCGTCCCCAACGATCAAGTGGTCGATTTCGCGTGGATCGAAGGGATCAATCAGTTGGGTATCCTCTATCAATCGTCGGGCTGGATCCTGATCGACCCGGCGACCGGCGTCGCCCAAGCCGCGCCGACGATCCCGGAGATCACGACCGCCGCTAACGGATCGCACACGCTGCGCTTCGGTGCAGATCCGACTGACGGCTTCTTCTGGGAAGTCGTCGACACCAACGCCGCCGCCGCCGGATCGCCCGCTCAGGTGACGCTCTCGCCCGACGGTCAGCAGGTCGCCTTCATCGGCTTCCCCTCGTCCGGCGCAGTCTCGGTCTGGCACGACGACGACACCACCGCCATCCCCAACACCGGCAGCAACCTCGACGAACTGCAAGTCGGCGCGCTGCTCTGGGGCTACACCTACTGGACGATCAATTAGCTTTCAGCAGTCAGCGATCAGCTTTCAGCTAAAGGACGATTCGAACCGCCAAGATCGCCAAGAAAGAGGTTTTTAGTTCGCGTGACGATCTTGGCTTCCAGTAGCTTCAAGTCCGTGATTAACGGCAATTATGGATAGGAATTTGAGGGGAAATTTCACCGTAGGGCAGGTTTAAAACCTGCTAACGAGAAAACCGAGTTATGTCGACCGCGTAGTTGGTTACCGATTGTTTTTGTAGGGGCTTTATCCATTATTCACGTTGATTAGAAAAACGCTGTGCCAATCTGCGAATGATCTGGTGGCCTCGCCCTGCTTGGCGATCTTGGCGTCATGGCGGTTAATCTTCTTTCCTTTCCGCTCTTTCGCACAGAAGTGCTATAATTCCGCTGCTATTGGCTGAATATGAACCGGATAATTTATGCTGCCCCTGCGCTTAGAGATCAAGAACTTCCTCGCCTACCGCTCGCCTGACCCGATCCGCTTCGACGGGATCCACCTCGCCTGCTTGACCGGTCCCAACGGCGCGGGTAAGTCGTCGCTGCTCGACGCGATCACGTGGGCGCTGTGGGGCAAAGCCCGCGCCCGCCGCGACGAAGAACTCGTCCACATGGGGCAGAACGACATGTACGTCATGCTCGAATTCGAGCAGCACGGGCTGATCTATCAGGTGCATCGCCAGCGCACGCGCACCAAGAGCGGCGCGGGTACGCTGCGCCTGTTCGCCTACGACGAGGACGGCACGCCCAACGACATCAGCGAGCCGAGTATGCGGGCGACGCAGGAAAAAATCAGCCGCCTGATCAACCTCGATTACGACACGTTCGTCAACTCGGCGTTCTTGCAGCAGGGCAAAGCCGACGCCTTCACCACCAAAGCCCCGCGCGAGCGTAAGCAAATCCTGTTCGACATCCTCGGCTTAGAGCGCTGGGAGCAGTACGAGGATGCCGTCAAAGCCGTGATCAAGGAAATCGACGCCGAAATCTCGATGCGCAGCTTGCAGGTCGAGGAACTGGACGCCGAGATCGCCCGCGAACCGGCGCTGCAAGCCGACCTCGCCGAAGCGGAGACCCAGCAGCAGGAAGCCGCCGCCGCGCTCGAACTGGCGGAGGCGGCGCTCAAGCAGGTCGAGCACGCGCCCAACGAACTGCGCGCCGCCCTGCGCACCAAAGCCGAGATCGAGCAGCGCTTGCGCAGCTTTGACGGCGATCTGCAAGCCGCCGCTGACGACATCACCCGGCAGGAGAAAAACGTCGCCCGCTACCAACGCACCATCGCCGCCCGCGACGAGATCGAGGCGGGTTATGCCGCGCTGCAAGACGCCCGCGCCGCCGATCACGCCCTCGGCGACAAGCTGATGCAGTTGAGCGACCTCGACGCCCAGCGCCACGCGCTCGAACGGCAGTTGGACGATGCCCGCGCCGAACTCAGGCGCGAGGTCGGCGAGCACGAGGCGACCATTCGCGGTTTGGAGCGGACGGTCAATGCCGCTCAACCGGAGGCGCTGGAAGAACTCCGTATCGAGCTGGCGGCGCTGACCAAACTCGACGATCAGCGCGCCGATCTCGACGCACAGGCGAACGCGCTCAAGAACGAGCGCACCGGCTTGGACGCAACCAACAAGGCGCTGCTGCCGGAGATGAACGAACTCCGCGACCGGATCGACCGGCTGAGCGCCGCGCAAGGCGCAACCTGTCCGTTGTGCGGGCAGCCGCTGACCGAAGATCACCGCCTGAGCCTGCTAGCGGAGCTTCAGGAGCAGGGCACGACGCGCGGCGACACCTACCGCGCCAATCAAGCGCGCATGAAGGCGATCACGGGCGAGAGCAAGACCGTTCAAGACGCGATCACCGACGTCAAAGTCAAGCTGCAGCGTTTACCCGATTTGCAAAAGAAAGAGGGCGAACTCAAGTCCGGCGTCGACAACGCCCGCGCTGCCGAGCTGCAACTGCACGAAGTCCGCGCTCAGCGCGACGCGGCGCAGCAGACCCTCGACGGCGAAGCTTTCGCCACCGACGTGCGCGCCCAGATCGCCGCGCTCGACGGTCAGCGGGCGGCGCTCGGCTACGACAGCGATCAGCACAGCGCGGCGCGGCAGGGCTTAACCACTTTCCACGAATTCGAAGGGCGGCAGAAGGACCTTGCAGATCGCGCTCGAAGCCCTGCCCGACGCCGAACTCGCGCTCGAAGGCGCGCAGGCGCGGCGCGACCGGCTGATCGCCGCGCAAGTTGAAGAAAATGAGAAACTCGACGCGCTCGGCGGCGAGATCGCCCGCTTGGAAGTGCTCGTGCGCGAGGAGCAAGCCCGCCGCGCCGAGGTCAATCACCAGCGCATCGCCCACGACAACGCCTATCGCAAACTGATCAACGCGCAGCAGGCGCTCAAAGCGATTGAGGACGGACGTATCCGCAAAGCCGAACTCGAAGCGCGGCTGGCGCAGCGCCGTGAACATCGCGCGGTTTACGACGAACTCAAGCTGGCGTTCGGCAAAAACGGCATCCCGGCGATGATCATCGAAACGGCGATCCCGGAACTGGAAGCATCCGCCAACCGCCTGCTCAGCCGCATGACCGACGGGCGGATGAGCCTGATGCTCAACACGCAGCGCGAGAAGGTCACCGGCGGCGTCGCCGAGACGCTCGACATCCAGATCGCCGACGAACTCGGCACGCGCGATTACGAAATGTTCAGCGGCGGCGAAGCCTTCCGCGTCAACTTCGCGCTGCGAATCGCGCTGTCGCAGTTGTTGGCGCGGCGCGCCGGGGCGCAGTTACGGACGCTTGTTCATTGACGAGGGCTTCGGCACGCAGGATGAGGCGGGGCGTAACAAGCTGGTCGAGGCGATCACCGCGATTCAGGAAGATTTCGACCTGATCCTCGTGATCACGCACATTGACGAACTGCGCGAACTCGTTCCCGGTGCACGTCCAGATCGAAAAGCTGACCGACGGCAGCCGCATCAGCATCCGCTGACACATCCATGAATAGACGTTGTTGTAGGGGCGCAGCGCGCTGGCACCGGCGCAAAACGGCGCAGTTACAACATTCCTTACAAACCTCACCCCTAAATCCCCTCTCCATTGCATAGAGAGGGGACTTAAAAGCCCATTGTGACCTGTTCTGTTCCCCCTCTCCACAGAGTGGAGAGGGGGTTAGGGGGTGAGGTTGCAAGGGCGAAACAATCAGGTTTGCGCCTCAATCCCCGGCTGCGGCGACGCTTTCGCCGACCGCCGCCAGCGCTTTTTTCACGCTGTCTTTGGGACCTACGTTGATCTGCTGGTCGATCAGCACGCCGTTTTCGTCGATCACCCAGTAGGAGCGGTTGACCATCGGGATACGGATCAAGCCCAAGACGGGAATCCCCCATGCACCCCATGGCTCAAGCACCTTGTGCTCCGGGTCGGAAACCAGATCGTAGGGCAGGTTTTTGTCCTGCTTCCACTGCTTGAGCGTCTCGACGCTGTCGCCGCTGATGCCGAGCACCACCGCGTTCGCGCTTTCGACCTGTGGGAATTCGTCACGGAAACTACACGCTTGCATGTTGCAACCAGCAGTATTGGCTTTCGGGAACGCGAAAACGATCAGCTTGCGCCCGCGATAATCACTCAAGTGGATGGTCTGCCCCGCTTGGTTCGGAAGTGCGAAATCGGGAACTTGGCTGCCAATTTCCATTTCGTCTCACTCCGTTCTCATCGTTGTGCGATACGATGACGCGGATTATGACACTCGAACCTGAGTGCCGCTTAAGAAACCGCCGACTTATGGTAATCTCTCATCCATGACTCACTCCCGCACAACTCAGACGATGCTTGGTCTCGCGGCGGCGTTGGCGCTTCTGCTGATCGCCTACCTGCCCGCGCTGCAGACCATCCCCAACGGCTCGGAAAATTACTTCATGATCGACGTGGGCGAGACGCAGGTCGTGCTCAACAAATTTGGCACCCTCCACGCGACCGGCTACCCGCTCTACGTCATGATTGGCGGCACGCTGGTCGCGCTGCTGCGCGCCTTCGGCGTCGGCGCGGCGACCGCCCCTGCCGTCGTCTCGCTGTTCTGGGGGCTGCTCGCCCTCACGCTGATCTACGTGCTGGCGGTCAAGCTGACCCATCGCCCCTACCTCGCCGCCGGGTTAACGATCCTCTACGGACTGACCCGTACCGTCTGGATTCACAACGACATCGCCGAAATCTACACGATGACGCTGAGCCTGCTGCTCCTGCTGCTGATCGTCGCGCTCTGGCGTCCGCCGATCCCCGGACGACTCTACTGGCTGGCGCTGATCGGCGGGATTGCAGTGGCGCATCATCGCGCGCTGGTCATGGCAGCGCCCGCCTTGATCGTCGCCGTCTACCCCGAACTCAAAGCGCTGCTGCGCAAACGCCCGCTGCTGATCTTCGCCCTGCTCGGCTTGGGGCTGATCGGTTTGCTGCCTTACGCCTATCTCTATCTGCGCGCGACGACCGGCGCAGCGTGGGTCTACGGCGAACCGGGCACGCTGCAAGGCTTGATCGACCAGTTCATGGGGCGCGAGGCGGATCGCTTCATCGGCTTGCCCGCCTCGCTCGACGCGCTGATCGCCAACGTCAATCTGGTCAACAGCGTGATCGTCACCGACCTGACCATCCCCGGCGTGCTGGCGGGCATTGCCGGCTTGATCGTCGGGCTATCAGCGCCGCGCACGCGCCGCGTCGCCCTCGTGCTGATCGTCAGCGGCGGGACGGCGTATCTGTTCCACGCCCTGTTTTACACCGACATCCTCTCGGCGCTGATCCTCGCGGTGACGCTGAGCCTCGCCTTCGGCTGGCTCTTGCTGGCGGACGCGCTGCTGCCGATCGTCAACCCCGCCATCCGCTCGATCACGCCGCGCCGCCAAAAATCGCTGACGACGCTGGCGTCTTCGCCGCTTCCAAGCGAGCGAGCGCCGGTCGGTGAGGTTGTGCGCACGTCACGATCGCGCCAGCAGCCTTACGTGATCGTGATCCTCACGGTGATCGCCGTCGCTTACGCGGGCTACCTCTACAGCGAAAACGCCCCCTTCATCGCCAGCTTGACCGAAGACCCGACCGGCTTGCAGACCATCGCGCTGGCGCAGCACACGCCGCCCGGCGCAACCTTGATGCTGGCGTGGGGACCGCGTTATTTCGCGGTCGGCTTCGCCCGCGACGTGCTCGGCTTGCTGCCGGGGATGCGGCTCGTCACCCATAAAGCCGACTACAAAACGCTGCTCCAACAGGGACCGCTGGTCACACCTGCCTATACGTTCTACAATCAACCTATAAGTTGGTGGGAAGAGCAGATCGGGCAGCCCGTCTATCTGCACGCCGTCGCGCCCGATCTGGTGCAGATCACCACGCAGCCGGAGTTGGAAGCCGATCCCAATCAGGATCGGGCGGAAGTTGCGGAAACGGCGCATCGAGTTGACTGCGCGCCCGACGCGATCGTCTTGCAGGTCGCGTGGCACGCCGAAGATCACCCCCAGCGCGACCTGAGCGTCTTCGTCCACCTGCTCGACGCCAACGGCAGCGTGATCGCGCAAGACGATCACAGCGCGCCGGTCTACGGCTGGCGTCCGCTGACGACGTGGGCTGCCGAGGAGGTCGTACGCGACGTGTACAGCCTGCCGCGCCTCCCGAACGCCGCGCGGATCAGCTACGGACTGTACACGCAGCGCACCGACGGCTCGTTTGAGAATGTGGTTGAGTATTCGCTCCCGGTGGAGTGCAACTGATGATTAGAGATCGCAAAGTGCATAGCGTAGCGACGGGGCTGATCGCTCTCGCCGTCCTCTTGATCGCTGCCTGTTCGCCGCTGTCCGAGCCATCCTCGGCGCAGCAGCTCGGTACACCCGCCGCCCAGCCGAAAATCTTGGCGACGCTCTACCTCTCGCCGACTCCCAACGATCAGGATCGCGACGCGACTCAGCGCGCCGTCAGCGTCGCCACGCCCACCTCGGCACCGACCAATACCGCCGCGCCCACTGCTTACGTCGGCACCTTCCTCGGCGAATCCGGCGCGGTCGACGGCGATCTGCTCAACGTCAACCCGGATCGTTTCGCCGGGACGCTCGACGCCGGTTCCGCCGCTTTCCCGACTCTCGCCGCGCCCGGCTGCGCCTACCCCGTCGATGCGATCTACGGCACGACGTGGACGACCAACACCGCCGCCGTCAACGATCTCGGCTGCGCGGGCGAGCCGTCACACAGCTATATCGGCACCGGGCAGATTTTCGAGCATGGGGTGATGTACTGGATACCGAGCGGAGAAATCTGGGCGATTGTGCCCAGCGGCGGCATCGACGGGCAGTATTGGTACGTCGAGCAAGCGCCGCCCGATCAAGGCTGGACGGTACCGCCGCCGACCGGCTTGCAGATGCCGGAGCAGGGTTTCGGCGCGGTCTGGAAAGCGGTCGATGGCGTCCGTCAAGCGCTCGGCTACGCCCGCACCAGCGAACAGTCGGCGTCGCTGGCGATCCAACGCTTCGAGCAGGGCGCGCTGATCCGCGACGACACCGCCGGACAGACCTTCATCCTCACCGGCGGCGATACCGGCAGCGCCTACGGACCGTATTAGGCAGGTTTGGCGCTAGATCACCTCGTAGCTGAAGCCCCAGAGTTCGGTCGCGTCGGCGACAATCGACTGCGTGCCGACGATCAGGATCGTGCCATCCGTCCCGGCGCGGGCGCGCGCTTCCTCGACCGCTGCCGCCAGCGTCGGCTCGTGGGTGACATCCGGGTTGTAGTTCAGCGCCGTCTCGACCGCTTGGCGGAACGGCGGAAAATGCAGCGAGATGTTCCGCGCCGTCTCGGTGATGATCAGCGAATCGCTGACCAAGCCGATCTCCTTGTAGACGCCATCGTAATCCTTGTCATCCGGCACGCAGACGATCCCGATCACCGGATCGTGCAGTTCAGCTTCGAGACTCGAGATCAGCGACCGCGCCGACGCCCCATTGATCGCGCCGTCGAGGTAGACCGCCGGGTGATCTTGCAGTTTTTGCAAGCGACCGGGCCACGTCACGTCGGCAAGTCCGGCGCGGATCGCCTCGACGTATTCCGGCGATCCATGCGCCACGCCCGCCAGCCGACCGTGCATGTTACCCGCGCCCTGCACCGCCAGCGTCGCGTTCTCAGCTTGATAGCGTCCGTGCAGCGAGAGTTCCAACTCGCCGTAGCGATGCAGCCGCATCCGAATGCCGCGCGCCGTCTCGCCCAGATACTCGCCCATGTCGAGCGGCATGATCCACGCAAACTCGGCATTAAGCGTGTCGGCTTCCGCTTGCAGCACTTCGAGCACCTCGGTCGGCTGCGGAACGCTGTAGGCGTAGCTGTTCGCCTTGATGATCCCGGCTTTGTGCCATGCGATCCGTTGCAAGGTCGGTCCCAATTGGCGCTGGTGCTCCAGCATGATCGGCGTGAACAGCGAGAGCTGATTGCTGCACGACGGCGATGTCGTCGAAGCGCCCACCGCGCCCGACTTCGAGCACCGCCGCGTTGACGGCGTTCTCGTCGAACCAGCGCAGCGCAATCGCCAGAAAGATCCCCTGCGGGCTGAAATACTGCTCGTCGCTCAGCGTCGCTTCGATGGCATCGATCTCCGGCGCGAGTTCGTCGAGAATGCGGATCAAGTCGGCTTCGGGGATGGCGCGCCCATTCACGCGGATGCGCTCGCGCCAGCTCGCGAGGTGCGGGCTGGTGATCATGCCGACGGTGTGCCCCAAATGCTGGAGCAGTTTCGCCGTGATCACGGTGGTCGAGCCTTTGCCCTTGCTTCCGGTGACGACGGCGTATTCGCGCACGACGTTTCTGCCGTCCGCGTGCGCCGCGAGCAGCCCGGTTCTTTGCAGCAGACGATGCGTCGGCGCGGTGTTGCGCGAGAGTTCGTCCGGTCCGCGATCGACCCCGCGCAGTTTTCGCAGCGAGCGAAACACGTAGGTGATCGCTTCAGCTTCGTTGGCAAATCGCATGAATGTGTCGATCCTTTTCAGGAAACAAACCTCACCCCTAAATCCCCTCTCCCTAGGAGAGGGGACTTAAACGCCGCGAACTGTCTTTACCCCCTCTCTTAGGGAGAGGGGGCAGGGGGTGAGGTAAAAAGTCCTTACCCCCGCGAATCGGCGGCGAAACCGGGCTGATCGCCGGTCACGACCGGCAGATCGCTGCGGTTGCCCCACTCCGACCACGAGCCATCGTAGCCGCGCACGTCGGTGTAGCCCATCAGCCGCAGCACAAAGTAGAGATGCGCGCCGCGCCAGAAGGTCTGGCAGTAGGTGACGACCGTTTTATCCGGCGTCACGCCATCGGCGGTCAGCATGGCTTGAATTTCGCTCGCCGGACGGAAGATTTCGACGTCCGGATCTTGCAGCGCTGCCTGCCAATTGGGATCGGTCGCCGGGAGCACTGAGCCGCCGGTCAGCGTATCGAACCAACTGAACAGGATCGCGCCGGGGATGTGCCCACCGCGTGTGGCGAATTTGACCGCGCCGGTGTATTCGTCCGGCGAACGGGCGTCGAGGATCGCGTAGGTCGGGTCGTCGAGGTGGCTCAGCAGTTCGTCCGCGCTGATCAAGCGCTCCGGCACCAGCGAAATCGGGTAATCGCTGGGCGTGATGTCCGGCGCAGCGGTCGAGGTCGGCAGGTTATCGGCTTGCCAAGCGTTCCAGCCGCCGTTCAAAACCCGCGCGTCCTGATGCCCGACGTATTCCAGCGTCCAGAACATGCGCGCGCTGTTCATCATGCCGAGGTCGTCGTAGATCACGGCAGTCATGTCCGGCGTCAAGCCGATTTGGTCGAGTGTCGCCTGCACTTTAGTGGCGTCGTATTCGAGCGACACCTGATTGATGGTCGAGGCGATCGCGTCGAGCGGGACGCTGACCGCGCCGGGGATGTGCCCGCTCCCGTAGGCGGATGCGCTCCGCATGTCGATCACGCGCAGGTTGGCGTCGTCCAAGTGATCGGCAAGCCAGCTCGTATCAACCAACAGGCGGGCGTTCGGATAATCTGAGGTCGCGGTTTGCGCACTGGCGACGCCGGGCACGAGTCCCAACGCCAACAGGAGAAGTAGCCAAACGATGCGCTTCATACCGGTAGGTCCTTCCACCGTAAACTTAAACTGCTTGTGCAACCGGATCATACCACAGCGCGGCGCTTGCGGGCGGCGATAACGACTTGGCAAAGCCACCGGAAATGCTATGATCCGCATACGCTGTTGGTTCGCGCGTCGAAAACGAGCCGCGCTGTAGGGGCAAGGCATGCCTCGCCCCTACGACAACTACTTATGCCGCCTGCGAGTCACAGCCTTGATCCGCCGAATATATGGATTGTCACCGGAAGTGTAGCGAATGAAAATTACAAAAATCGAACGTTTTCTGGTAGCGCCGCGCTGGTTATTCGTCAAGGTCTCAACCGACGACGGAATCGAGGGTTGGGGCGAGCCGGTGGTCGAAGGGCACGCCGCAACGGTCGCCGCCGCCGTCGCCGAAATCGAAGCAATGCTGATCGGGCGCGACCCCGACCGCATCGAGGACTTATGGCAAATGCTCTACCGCGCCCGCTTTTATCGCGGCGGTCCCGTGCTGATGAGCGCCATCGCCGGGATCAACCAAGCGCTCTGGGACATCAAGGGCAAGCGGCACGGCGTCCCGGTCTATAGCCTGCTCGGCGGACCCGTCCGCGACAAGATCCGCGTCTATGCGTGGATCGGCGGTGACCGTCCCGCCGACGTTGCCGCCGAAGCGCAAAATCGCCAAGCGCTCGGCTTCACCGCCACCAAAATGAACGCGACTGAAGAACTGGGCTACATCGATTCGTTCGCGCAGGTCGAAGCCGTGACCGAGCGGGTCGCCGCCGTGCGCGCCGCCGTCGGCTCGGACTTCGGCATCGCGGTCGATTTTCACGGACGCGTCCACAAGCCGATGGCGAAAGTCCTCGCCCACGAACTCGAACCCTATCACCTGCTGTTCATCGAGGAGCCGGTGCTCAGCGAGAATCTCGAAGCGCTGCGCGAGATCGCGCTCCACACCTCGACGCCGATCGCCACCGGCGAGCGCATGTACTCGCGCTGGGATTTCAAGCCGCTGCTGCAAAGTGGCTACGTCGACGTAATCCAGCCGGATCTGTCCCACGCGGGCGGCATTTCGGAAGTCGTCAAGATCGCGGCGATGGCGGAA
Source organism: uncultured Chloroflexia bacterium (assembly GCA_963727545.1). GTDB lineage: Bacteria > Chloroflexota > Anaerolineae > Aggregatilineales > Phototrophicaceae > Flexifilum. Next base: position 26,829 of record CAVSGS010000016.1, on the reverse strand, counting down.
GCCTACGACGTCGCCCTTGCGCCCCACTGCCCGCTCGGTCCAATCGCGCTGGCGTCCTGCTTGCAGGTCGATGCCGTCGCCCACAACGCCATGATTCAGGAGCAGAGCCTCGGCATTCACTACAACGTCGGCAACGACCTGCTCGACTATCTCGCCGATCCGAGCGTATTCGCCTACGCCGACGGCTTCGTCACCCTGCCAACCGCGCCGGGACTGGGCATCACCATCGACGAGGCAGCCGTGCGTCAAGCCGCCACCGCCGGTCACGACTGGCACAACCCGATCTGGCGCTTAGCCGACGGCTCGATCGCCGAGTGGTAGGCTAAGATGCTGTCTGCAAGTCATCGCTGGCTGAACTTCGCCCCCACGACGCGACTCGCCGGACTCGGTGCCGTGCTGTTGGTCATGTGCCTGTCGTCGTGTACGCTGGCGTTCAGTTCGACGCCGACAGCGACGTCGGAAGCGACCGCCGAGACGACGGCAGCCATGTCCCGCCCAATTGCCGTCTGGGTCGAAGCCGGCGACTTATTCGCGTGGACCACGGATGACACGACGCCGCAGTTAATCGCCGAAAGCGGCGTGATCAGCGCTTACCTCGCGCCGGATGGCAAGCAGATCGCCTTCACGCGCGGCGCAGATGGGGAAGCGGCGACGCTGTGGGTCGTCGGCAGCGACGGCACCGGCGCGCGCGAGGTCGTCCACCCGGGCGACTTTCCCGCGCGCGGACAGGGACACCCGGAGATCGCGCAGGTCGCTTGGCTGGACGCCGAGACGATCTATTTCAGCAGCCGCCAACGCACCGCGTCGGGCGTGGTGGACGATGAGAATCTCTACCGCGTCCAGATCGACCTCAAGCCCCAGTTGATCCTGCCGCCGGGAGCCGGTGGGAATGCCTTCAGTATCAGCCCCGATGGAGCATGGATCGCGGTCGTCCATGCCGGTGTCTACGCCGACGACGACGGGCGCATCTCGGTGCTCGATCCGCTGGGCGCGCGCGTCCGCGAGGCGCTGACCTTCACCGCTATCGCCGCGCCCAGCGAAGCGCCGATCACGCCGCCGCTGGCGTGGAGCAGCGACGGCAGCCTGCTGCGCGTGCCGATCCTCAACCGTGATGACGGGCTGGTCACGCTCTGGAAAATCCCCCTCAGCGCCGCGCCGCCCAACGACCAACCGGCGATTTTCGGCGTCGTCGATGCCCTCCCCGACGGGCTGCCCGCTTGGGGCACGAACAGCCTGACCTACCTGCAAGCCTCGGCAAGCACGACCGCGCTGGTGATCGCCGACGCCAACCGCAATAACGCCAGCGTCTACGACAGCGGGCATATCAGTGACCTGCGCTGGCTGGCGGATGGCGAGCGCTTCGTCTATCGCAAGCAGGACAGGCTCCGGATCGGCAAGCTCAGACAACCCCCCAAAGCGTTGATGGACGCCCCGGACGGCGCGATCGCCTTCGCCGGAGACTGGGTGTTCTTCGTGAACGCGGGCAGCTTGAACTTCGCCGCGCTCGACGGCAGCGACCCGCAGACGATCGCGCCCTTCCCTGAAGAAGCCACCCTCAGCGCCGGTGTGATTTCATGAGCACGACAACTCCGTGACCCGGCTGATCGTGCGGGCAGCGCTGGCGCTTACGCTGATCGGCGGGCTGCTGATCGGCGCGATCCGGCTGCTCGCGCGAAGCGAGTTGCCCGCCGGGGTGTTCTTCACTGCAACAACGGACTGCACACTCCCCTGCTGGCAGGGCATCACCCCCGGCGAAACCAGCGTCGATGAAGCCATCGCGCTGCTCGCCGCGAATTCGTGGGTTGAGGGCATGACGCGGGCGAACGCATCGCCGAGCACGGTGCTGATTAACTGGACGTGGAGCAGCGACTATCCCTACGGGAGTCGCAGCGCCGAACCGCCACCAACACTGATCGGACGCAGCGGAGTTGTCTGGCAGATTTATCTGCCGACCGACCTGCGCTTCGGCGACGTGTGGGCGCTGCTCGGCGCGCCGGATGGCGGCACGGTTCAGACTTCCGGCTCGCCGTGGGCGGTCACAATCGGCAACATCGCTGACTACCGCGACTGGAGTTTGTGGGCGGAGACCAGCGTCACCGGAACCTGCTCGACCGTCGATCCGGCGGCATTGTGGGGGTGGCGAACGTCGTTCTGGCTGCACGTGGATAACTGGGCACTGCCGCCAGCGACCGAATACCCGATTTACGTCACGGCGCTGCGAACCGGCTTTTATCGCGTGCGCGCCGTCTACTGCTGAGCAAAGCAATCGAGGACAACCGATGACGACGATCACACCGCCGGAGGGCTTCCGGCATCACTACCCGATTCAGGTGCGCTGGGGCGACATGGACGCGCTGGGGCACGTCAACAACGCCGTCTACCTGACCTATCTGGAACAGGCGCGGGTCGATTACACCCGGCGCGAACTCAAACTGTGGGACGGCGCGGGCGGGAAAGTCGGGCTGATCATGGCGCGGGTCGAAATCGACTTCAAGCTGCCGCTGTTCGCGGGCGACGACGTGCGCGTCTTCACGCGGATGGTGCGCTTGGGCAGAACCAGCGGCGTCACCGAGCAGTTGGTCGCGCGGGTGAAGGACGATCAACTGCAGATCGCAGCGCAGGCGCGGATCACGGTCGTCGTCTACGACTATGCGACCAACAAGCCGACGCCGATCCCCGACGAATGGCGCACGCGCGTCAAAGCCTACGAGATCGTCCCGCCAGAGGAATGATGCGTGAATTGGTAGGGGCGTAATAATGCGGATTACCGATTAAAAACTGAGAACGGGCGCAGCGCGCTGCGCCCCTACTGACCTCACCCCCGTCCCCTCTCCCTAGGAGAGGGGTGAAAAACACGGATATGAGATCGTGCTTACTCCGTCTTAATTTGGAAAAGTGCATTATTATGCCCCTACGACGCCTATTTTCAGTCACGCTACTTATGCCGCCGGAATATGAGCGTCGGCATCGCCGTGCCGAACGCCAGCGCCGCGAGGATCAGCCCGGTGGCGACGAAGTTGATCCCGGCGTCGATCAGGATCGGCATACCGGTCTCGGCGGTCGCCGTCGAGATGCGGATCACGCCGAGCATCGCCCGGTAAGCGAACGAACCGGGAACCATCGGGATCGCGCCGCTGACGGCGAACAAGACCGCCGGAGCGTGCCAGTAGCGTCCGGCATACTCGGCGGTGAAGCCGATCACGACCGCGCCCGCCAGTGTCGACGGGACGATGGTGATGCCGAAGTGCATCATCAGCGCGCGGGTCGCGTGACCAAGCGCACCGGCAATCGCGCAGGCGATCAGCATCCGGCGCGGCACGTTGAACAGGATGGCGAAACCGGTCGCCGCAATTGCCGACCAGAATCCGTCAAACAGCATGGATTGCAGCAAAGGCGTCATAAACCGCTGACTCCCATCAACTGCATCGCCAGCAGCAAGCCGAGCGCGATACACAGCGAAATCACCAGCCCGGTGATCCCACGCACCAAGCCGATGACGATGTGCCCGCGAATCATGTCCTGAATCGAGTTGATCAGGGGCACGCCGGGCACCAGCAGCAGCACCGACGCCATCAGCGCGAGGTTAGGGCGCTCGCCCAGACTAAAAATAGTCGCCAAGCTCGCGATCAACCCGGCGGTGAACGCCGTACCGATAACCACCAGAAAGGCGTTGAAATGATGGTCGGTCAGTTCCTGCCGGGCGAACATCGCCGCCGACGCCGCCACGAACGTGACCAGCGTCACCGGAAGATCGCCGCCGAATAACTGGCAAAAGGCGGCGCACGCCAAACCGACAGTCAGGACGACGACCCAGCGATTGTATTCGCGCGGCAGCGCGTCGAGCCGCTCCAACTCCGCCCGCACCGCAAAGCGATCCATCTTGCCTTCGCTGACTCGATGCGTCATGTGGCTGATCCCTTCGACCGTCGCCATATTGACGCCCATGTTGTTGACCCGGCGCACCTTAGTGCGGAATTCGTCGCCGCTGCTGGTCGTGACGATCAAGGCGTTGGGCGAAACCAAGGCATCGACCCATTCCGCCCCCAAATCCGTCCCGATGCGATGCACCGTTTCCTCGACGCGCTCGGCATCGGCGCCGGTTTGCAGGAGCAGCTGCCCTGCCCACAGCGCGAGGTCAATGACGTCGCGCAAAGTCTCCCGATCCAATGGCGGTTTTTCAGTCGTTTGCATAGCTTTGTCTAGAGTTCTTCTCTCAAGAGTCCGCTTCAGGATAGCATAATGTGAACGTCCTGCGAAGGTTAGCGGGACGAAGATCACGTGAAATTCCTCACAAGCAGCACCGCTTTCGCCATCTGGGGCGATCGAGCGGCGACCGGTGGTTTCAGCGCGGCAATCCGACAGCTAGTCGGACGTTCGAACGTCCGCTAGCTGTCGGATTCATCGAAATGAGGGTGATGTAATCAGATCTTCGGAGCGTCGGTAGAAGCCTCGCGGCGCAATCGCAGCGCGATCACGAACGTCCATTGCATGAATCCGCCAATGGTAATCCGTTCGAGCAGCCCGCCGATCGAGCTGTGGGTAGCCACACTCGCCGCAGCCATGCCGCCGGAGATGAAGACGACGAGGAGGGAGATCAACGAGTAAGCTCCGCAGCGACGCAGCCGAGCGACCGCTCGAAACCAGAAGCCCATCAGCAGCATGGTGAGCATCGTAGTCAGCGAACTTAACCCGGCAAAGACGACGTGCAGCTTGCCGATTGAGGTCGCTTCGGCAATCGATCCGGCGTCTTCCGGAAAAAACAGGGTGATGATGCCGAACAACCCTTCGAGGAGGAGCATCACCGCGCCGATTGTGCCGACCGTCCGGCGACCGCTGTCGCGCTCAGCCCGTACGCGCTGCCACAAACCGATCCCAAAGACGATGGTCAGCAAGTTATAGCTGGCGAACAGTGGATCGAGCAAAGATTTGTTCGGCGCGCCGGACGCGACCAGATCGCTGACCGGCTGTGAGATGTGGCTGTAGCTGGGTCGGAGAATGCCGCCCAAGATTACGGTTCCGACGTAGACGACCGGCGCGAGGATCCCCGCGAGCATCAGGATTTTCGACTTCATAGCGCACTCGACCTATTCGCAATTTCGGGAGAAGCGTAATCGGCACAGGGGAGATTTTCAGGTGACAAACAGCATCAAGATTGCTGCTATTGTCACATCATCAGGGAAAACAAAATCCCGCTCGTGGTGATGATCTACCGCGAACGGGATTGAAGCACGCAGAGAGGACTACTGCCCGCTGAGCAGCGGTTGCAAATCAGGACCGGCGACGACCATCACGTCCGCCGCGGTCAACCCGTCGGCGGAGGCGGGCACGATCTGGTCAGTCGAGATACCCAGCAGTTGGGCAACGTAACGCGCCGTCCACGGCTTATCGCTGTAGGTGCGGATGGTCGTCGTGCTGCTGCTCGGCGAGGGCATGTTGCCGACGTCCAGCACCGTCACTTGACGGCTTGCCAGCCAATCGCGGGTTTGTCCCGCCAAGCCGGGAATATCGGTGTTGTTGAAGACCACAATCGAGGCGTTTTCGGCTTGCGAGCGCTGGCGCAGCTCTGCCAGCGAGAGGTTCGCCGTCGTATCACCGCTGGCGACCGTGCCGCCGGGGGTCGCCTGACCGGTCGTCGCCGCTGCCGTCGTCGGGTTGAACACGCTCTGAAGCAGCGAGGTGAGCTGAGTCGGATCAAGGATCAGCACGTCGGCGGGCACGCCGCCCAAGGTGATGGTCGCCGAGGTCGTCTGCTGCGGTCCGATCTGCCCGGAGTGGATATTCTCCTGCGGGATCTGCGATGCCAGCGTCGCCAACTGCAGGATCTCTCGCAGCGTGAGGTTGGTCTTGTAGCTGCCGGAAAGCTCATCCCACAGCGCCGGAATTTGCCCGATGATGTTGACGATCCCGCCGGCGCTGACGACTTCGTTGCGCACCGCTTTGATCACTTCCTGCTGGCGCTTGGCGCGGTCGAAGTCGGAGTTCTCGGTATGGCGGGTGCGGGCGTACTGGAGCAGATGCTCGGCGTCGAGCCGCTGGCAGCCCGGATCGAAATGGACGTGGATGAAGCCGTAACCGGCGTCGGGATAGGTCGGATCGTCGATGGTTGCGGTCGGGCAGACTTCGACACCGTTGGGCGCAATCAGATTGATCACGGTCGTGAACACGTCGAAGTTGATCAGCACATACTTGTCGATCGGGATGCCGATCGTCTCGGTGACCGTGCGCGCTGCCAGCGCCCCACCGCCGCCGGGATACTGGTTCAATTCGCCGATCCGTTCAGCCGTGTTGATCCGGCTCGACGTCGATCCGGGGATGTCCACCAGCAGGTCGCGCGGGATCGACAACATCCCGACCGACTTGCGCACCGGATCGACGCTGAAGACGATCATCGTATCGGTATTGAACTCGCCGGTTTCGCCCTTGCGCTGATCGATGCCCATCAGCAGGATGTTGATCCGGCGCGGGTCGGTGATCGCGTAATCGCCCAGCGGATCGACCGTTGCAGTGGGACCGGGTTGAGTCGGGACGGGCGTGTCGCCGGGGCGCGTCGTCGCCGTCGGCGGAAGCGCAGTCGGCGAGGGGGTCGCGGTCGGCTGCGCAGCGAGAAATTCGCCGAACGACGGCACCTGCATCCCGCTCTCACCGAGATCGACGGCGAACTGGCGCGCGCCAGCAAAGGAAACGACCGAGCAAATCGCCGTACCCGCCACCAAGGCGAGCACGCCGACGATAAATAACCATCCGGGAATTTGACGCATAGATAACCTCAAGTGAAAAACGAGCTATCAGCTTTTAGCGGTCAGCTATCAGCTAGAACGCCAAGCTGATGCCTCGCAGAAATTACGACCGTAGGGGCGCAGCCTGCTGCGCCCGAAAAATCCAGTTTATGCGCAAACCTTGCTCACTATACAGAGCGCATTCTCGCTTTAGCTGAAAGCTGATTGCTGACAGCTATAAGCTGCGTGCCATTATACACGGCTGAAAAAGGGTGATCCGCCTACGTTTTGCCTACTGTGAGCGCTGGAAGGCGAGAATCGAGTTGCCGGAGAGCGCGTAGATCACACCCTGATTGGTATCGGCGATGACGTTCGACAGTTCGCCAAAGCGGTTGTCATCTTCGGCGCGGTAGGCGTTGATGAAGGTGCCCGCCATCGTCGTCTCGAAGATCGTGCGCTTGTCGCGCTCGGCGAAGTAGAACCCCTGCGCAATCGGGTTGGTGTTCAGGAAGAAGCCGTTGGGCGCGTCCATCTGCTGCGTATCGGGGAAGCTGAAGGCGAAGTCCTGCTGCTCGCCGCCGGTGAAGCGCGCCAGCACGCCGGTATTGGTCAGCAGATAGACATCGCCCGCGGCGTTGATGGCAAAGTCGATCACCTTGGTGATGTCCGGGCGGTTCGACCCGGTGAAGTATTCAATCGGCACCCCGGCGAACGATCCACCGGAGGCGTTGTAACGCCAAATCTGGTTCGCGCCGGGGTCGAGCACGTAGAGCCGCCCATTCCAGAACTGGATGGCGACCGGGTTGCTCCACGTCTCCGCGCCCTGAAGCTGCTGCGCGCTGCAATCCTGCAAGAAGCGCGGCGGACAGTCGATCAGCACGCCGTTGCGGTCGAGCGCGGTGATCACGTTGCTCTGGGCGACACCGGCGCCGTTATCCGCCCACGCGATGTCGATCAAGTCGCCCACGTCGAAGTTGATCACCTTGCCGCTGCGGCGCATCGCCGGAATCGGCGTATACGAGTCGGCGACGACGCCCATGCCGTCGGTCGTCAGGGTGATACGGTAGACCTGCTGGTTAGCGGAGTCGAGCACGTACATGTCCTCGCCTTGCAGCACCACCTGTGACAGTTGGGCGTTCGGGAACGAGTAGATCACGGTCATGTCGCGCCGGGTGATCGTCTGCAAGCGGTCGAGGATGCTTCGGGCTTCGGTGCGATAAGCGGTGATGGTGGCGTCATTGGCGCGAATCGAGTCGCATTCTTCGGCGACGGCGAGCACGCCGTTCCACGCTGCCAACGTCCCGGACACGTCGCTGGAGGCGATGCCGCGCGCGGTGTTGACCGTCTCAGTCGCGCGGGTGACGCATTGATCGAACTCGCTTTCACCCGTGCCGCTGATCCAGAACATGACCACGAGCACGACGACCACCACCGGGATCAGCAGCGTCAGCCCGGCGGCGAAGGGCGACGAGAGCCAACCCTTTTTGCCTTCCGGCGGCGCGGGAATCAGGCGGTCGAGCAAATGCAGCAGTAGATCGACGACTTTCGCGCCAATTCCGGCGACACGCGCGCCGATATTGCGCAGCAGCGCGCCCCGCTGCGACGAGCGGCGAATCGTTCCGGCGGCGGCTGCTGGATCGGCTTGAGCGGCAGTCGCGGCAGCCGAGACCGGCTCGGCGGCAGCGCCGGTGATCACTGCCGACGACTCGCCCGACTTGGCGGGCAGCGTCGTCGGCGCATCCGGCGAGACGAACTCGATCGCCATCGCCGTGATCTGGCGGTTGGCGCTCTCGCGCAGCCGCGCCAGCAGCGCGCCCACGTCTTCGAGCTGCAGCGCGCCGTTGAGCGTCTCCGTCGGGTAATCGAGCAGCGCGGCGTCGGCGAGGATCAAGCGCGAACCGGCGCTGACCTGATAACGTCCCATCCGCATCTCGGCTTCTTGCTGGACGCCGAGCGCGGGCGTGTTGAGCGCCTCGCGGTAGCTGAAGTCGGTCGGGAAGGATTGGCTTTCGCCGTCGGCGCGATACAGCCCGACGCCCGACCCCACCTTGCCGATGTAGAGATCGGCGCCACGCAGGACGCCGCAAAGCATACTCGCCTCGTAGTGACGCGGATCGCTGCTGTTATGGGTATACAGGTTGCTGTTCAGGTGGGTGAAAACGGTTTTGATCCCGGCGGTCACGCTGCCGTTGCTGTTGAAATACTGCTCTGCCCCGGTACGCGCCATCTCCTCGTAGAACACCGCCGGCGCGACCGTGACGCCTGACGGAATCACGAGCGTGAAGAAGGTGTCGATTTCCCGCCCGCGCGCGACCCGCTTGGGCGCGACTTCGACGAGCGTCCCCGGCGGCGGCGCACTGATCGAGCGCCCACCGACGACGTAAAGATAGCCGACTAAAGCTTCGTACTCAAAGGGCATCGCTTCATCCCTGATTTACCAAACCTTCTGATCCCATCCATTTTCCGGTAGGGGCGCACGGCCGTGCGCCCCTACAATCTGGCAAGATGAGATTTACTGCACGGATTTTACACCAGAACAGCACCACCCGTCAGGTGATCAGTTCCGGGGGCAGATGCTCGATCCGGTTGACGTAGCGCACGACGAACAGGTCGCGGTCAAAGTCGATCCGCGTGATCCCGGTGTTGTAATGGACGAAGAAGTATTGGCGATTGGGAAGCTGACCCAGCAGCGCCTTGATCAGCATATCGGTAAACGTCCCGTGCGTGATGATGGCGATCCGCTCGCCGGATGCTTCTTCGCGGGCGCGGCGACGCAGTTCCAGCGCCACCTTGATCGCGCGACCGGCACCTTCGTAAGCCGCCTCGTGCCCGCGCGCCTTGTCGAACCAACCGCGATCGGTGATCGTCTCCGGCAGCACGTAATCCGGGAACTCGCTGAGGATTTCGGCGCGCGTCCTACCGGGATAGCCCACGTAGCCGCCCGCCTGCTCCAAGTACATGCCGCCCTGCTCGTGGATGTCGATCCAGACTTCCGGCTTGATCCCTAACGCGCGACCAACCGGTGCGGCAGTGAGCAGCGCGCGGTGCATGGCGCTGCAATAGAGATGATTGAAACCCGTGTTGCCGGTCTGGTGCTGAATTGAACCGCCGCCGCCGGGACTATTGATCGGATCGCGGCTGATCCGCTCCGCTAGAAAGTCGGCAAGAAGCTGTGCCTGCTGTTTGCCTTTTTCGGTCAGCCCCGGATCGTAGCTACGCTGGGATTCGTCGGCGAGGGCGTTGTTTGCAGACTGCCCATGTCGAATGATGTAAAGTTCCATGTTTCCCTAAGGATTGTGCTTTTTCGCTCCGGCATTATACCGGCTTGCGACGCGGCGAACAACGCCCACGTACCCGACGGCGTGCTCGCCGCGTGGCTTAACGCTGCTGAGCGGCGGGGGAAGTCTGCTGAACGAGGTCGAGGACGAGTTGGGCGGCGCGCGGCACCGCCTCGGCGATCGCCGGGGTGAGGACTTCGGTGAAGTCGAAGGTGATTTCCGCCTCAATGCCGATGATGACGATCGTCTTGGGCAGTTCGACGCCGAGCGCGCGTCCCAAGCGCAAAGCGGACTGAAGCGTCGCGCCGTGCGCCGAGTCAATCGGATCGAGCGGATCGCTCAAGGTGAACTGGGACAGGCTGCCCACCGGCGACCGTCCGGTCGTGGTCGCGTCGATCAGGATGACCCGTTCATAGCCGGTCAACCGCTCCATCAACCGCAGCCCACCAACCGACAAACAATCGACGTCGACTGCCGCACGGGTCGAGCGGAGCGCTTCCCTGATCTGCTCAGCGACACACCACCCGACTCCGTCATCGCCGAGCAAATGATTCCCCAGACCGACAACCAGCGTCGGGTTAGAGCGTCGTTGTAGCGTCCTTAGTGGTTGATCCATGGCGCTGCTCCTTGACTTACCAATCAGCCGGAGGATTCAGGCGCGCGGGTCTTAATGTGGGGGTGATAAAGCGATCTTCTCGACCAACGCCGAAGCTGAAAACCCCCGGAAGAGATCTGCTTAACGATGACGAGATTGCGCCGTTCGACCGGAAGCTGCGGGATTGAACGGGTCGAAACGGAACGCCCGAATGCTAGCGAAAATGGCGAATGGCACAAACCAATAAAGAGAGCCTTCGCCTCCCTACCTCTAAGCATATACCATGCAGCAATTACTTACGAGTAATATTTCTCACCATGCTGCTGTGACGAATGACGCGGTCGGCTGGCGCGGTCGGCTGGCGCGGTCGGCTTAGTTGATGCACGTCCCGTACAGGATGATCTCGCTGCCCTCGCCGTCGGGATTAACGCCGACGTTGACCTGTCCCTGCGCCATGCGGAAGAAGGGGGTATTGTTTTGCAGCGAGTCGCGGAGATAGCTGCCGGTGTGAGTCGCATACCACGCGCGCACGACTTCCGGGTCGTCCGGCGAGATCAGAATCATGACCGTATTGCCCATGCCGAACTCGGTCAGCAAATTGTGCGACCGCATCTTGACGGTCGCATTCGGGTACTGCGGCAGCCGTTGGCTGAGATTGCCATAGCAAATGCGATCCGCCGCAAAGGTCACGGTGCCGAGGCAGAGCAGCATTCCCAGCAGCAGCACGACGCAGCCGACCGCCCCGCGATATCGCATGATGCGCTTCCGTAACAGCCTAGCCCTCAAGATCAATCCTTTTGGTTAACAACGGTTCAAGCTCAGCAGCAAGCTGCCCGAATCGGTCGCTGCGCGACCCATGATACTCCCAGTGTGCCCCTATTTTGAATGGTATTCGGTCGAATGTCATCGTGATAAACGACACGCTGCTCGCCGAGGAATGGCGCAATCGCCGGGCTAGAAGTGACTCCGAAACAGCAGTGCGCCGAGCAGCAGATCGATCAGCACGATGGCGGACACGGCGGCGATGGCGCTCTGGAGCAGAAAAACCACCGCGATCAGCGCCAGTCCGCTCAGCGCCACCGAGTAGGTGTAGGGAATGCGCCGGAAGAACAAACCGGGCACGCTGACCAACTCCAACGCTTGGCAGAATTCCAGCCCGACGATCAACGCCAGCGCGACCAGCAGCGCCGTCAGCGGATCGAGCCAGCCCTGCACGATCAGCGCGAGCGCGCCGCCGACCGTCGCCAAGCTGATCGGGAAGATGCCGTCGGCGAGGGCGAGGCGCAGCGGATTTTGCAGCAAGAACTGGCGCGTGAACGCCTGTCCCACGTCCTGCTGAAAGGGTGCGTTCAACTCGGTTGGGCGAAACTGGAGCAGGATTAGCAACAGCAGCAGCCACGTCTGCAGCTGATTCCAGCCGCCGAACTGAACGCCAAACGAGACGATCCCCACCAGCACGACCCCGCGCATGATCAAGCGAAAGATGCTCGACGGAGCCAACCGGAACAGCGACAGCAGCGTCCGGTTCAAGCTGATTGTGTAGCCGGTCGCTGCTGCGGGCAGCTTCAAGCTCAAGCGCTGCTTGCCCGCCAAGCGCGTTTGCCGCTGGACGCTGGCGATCACATCCTCGGCGTACAGTCTGCCGAACATGCCCAATTTCTGGACGCGCGCATACATCCGGCTGTCGTCGGCGACCGTCGCCATGTTCAAGCGGCTGCCGATCAGCGCCAGCAGCAGCCCCGCCAACCCGAACAGCAGACACGCGATCGCCAACGCCGGAGCAATGCTCCCGACATCGAGCGCCGTCAGCCAGAGCGTACCGGGGAACAGCAGCACCGGCGGAAAGACGACCGCCAGCACGACCGCCGCCGGTAGGATCAACCAGACGGCGAGTCGCTGCCAGCGCGCGACCAACCCCGCCTTGATCAGCACGATAATCCAGCCGACCGCCGCGCTCAACCCGAAGATCGGCAGCCCTAAGACCAAGGCTTGCAGCCCGACGAAGCCGACCAGCGCGGGGGCGGACTGCCACGTCAGCAGCATGGCGAGCAGGCAGCTTCCCAATCCGGCAAGCAGCGCCAGCAGCAGGATCGACCGCCCGAAGTGGACGAGCACCCAGCTCCCCCGGTTGACCGGCGACGCCGCCACGAACTCGATCTCGGCGGCGCTCAGCTTGAGCGGCGAGTCGCGCAGCACCAGCCCCAGATAGAGCAGCTGCGCCATGAAGATCAGCGCCGGAACACCGCTCGGCAACTGCATCACGGTCGCAGAGGGGATCGTCAGGCTGATCTGCTCGACCTGCTGGACGATGAACGCCCAGACCGTATAGACCCAGAACAGCCAGAACAACGCCGCGTAGATCAGATAGAAGCGGTTGGCGTCCGGCTCGAAGCCGAGCAGCCGCAGCCAATAGGCGGCGTTACCTTTGAAGCGTTTCCACTGCCAACCAGATCAGCGTGCGCAGATCGCTAATCATCGAGCACGTCCGCGAGGTTGGTCACCAGCGCCGCGTCCAGCGTCGTCACCCGCTGATCGCGCAGGAGCAAAAAGCGATCCGGCTGCCCCTCATCAGGGAGGATGTGGCTGCTGAACAGCACCGATTTGCCCGCCGCAGTGTAGGTTTGCAGCAAGCGCCAGAGCAGGCGGCTGGCGAGGCTGTCCAACGGACCGAACGGCTCGTCGAGCAGCAGCAGCGCAGGCTGCACGACCAGCGCCATGCACAACGCCAGCTTGTAGCGCATCCCCCGTGAGAAGGTGAACGGGAACGCACGCCGCTGATCGGCGAGTTGGAACTGCTCCAGCAGCGCGAGACCCCGGTCTTGCCAGTCCCTCACGCGATAGAGCTGACTGACCAGTTGCAGATGATCCCACGCGGTCAGTTCGTCGTAGAAGTCGGGCGTATCCGGCACCAGCACCACCCGCTCCCGGTACTGCTGATCGTGGCGCTGCATCGTCCGCCCGTCGATTTCGATCGTTCCGGTCTCCGGCACCGTCCATCCGGCGAGGCAGCGCAGCAGCGTCGACTTTCCCGCGCCGTTGCGTCCCACCAGCGCCGCGAGCGTGCCATCCGGCAGTTCAAACGACAGATTGTCCAGTACCGGATTGGCTCCATATTGATAACGGAGTTGTGTCACTCGGAGCATTGTCAGCCTTCACCGTAAAAGCGTTCATCTATTCTACCTATACGACAGTTAATTGCCCCGTGTTGCAGCGCGTCGAGGCGATTTCGAGTCGCGCTCAGACGCTTAAAAAGTGGACGGCACAACCGAGACAGAGTTCCAGCCGACGCAGCGCATAATCATAATATAATCCATTACTCCATGAGATTCTCTATTGTGGAGGGCGGGCGAAAATTGTATCGTTAAGAAAATAGGGCAATAGATAATTATTTTGCGATGCTTAGTGTGACGAAGATAGAGCCTCATTTTTTAGTTCATCCTCTCACGAAAACGACCAGCACCGCAGAATAATTCACCCGAAAAATGATCTCGCGCTGTTCACAGCTTAGTGATTAATTAGGTTCATGATGCCCATTACTGAAGCAGCAAAATCAGCTGACCAACTGCCAATCTGGATTCTCACGACCAGCAAGACCGCTTACGCCTTCGGCATCGACGAGCAGGGCTTTCTACAGCACCTCTACTGGGGCGCGAAACTCCCGCAAACCAGCGATTACGAGGCGGACGACACATACGCCCGCTGGCTAAACGTCGAGCGCTACTCGCACGAGGAATTCCCGGTTTGGGGTGATTACAAATTCAACGAACCAGCGCTGAAGGTGCGCTTCGCCGACGGCGTGCGCGCCGTCCTGCTCGAATATACGGGCAGCACAATCGAGCAGGGCGACGCCGACAACGGTGGCGTGGATACCCTGACCATCCGATTCAAAGATCCGCATTATCCGCTGCAAATTCGCCTGACTTACCGCGTCTTCGCCGATCACGATGTGATTGAGCGCAGCGCCACCGTCGTCAACACCGGCAGCGAACCGATCGACATCGAGCAAATCATGTCGGCGACGTGGGAAGTGCAGCCGCGCGATAGTTACACGCTGACGACGCTCAACGGCAAATGGGGCGGCGAGTTCCAAATTCAGCGCACCGATCTGCCGATGGGCAAGCAGGTGGTCGAGCGGCGACGCGGCGCGAGCGGCTTCGACTTCGAACCCCTTCTTCGCGCTCGCGCCCGGTGGAACCACCGAGACGCACGGCGAAGTTTGGTTCGGGGCGCTGGCGTTCAGCGGCAACTGGAAGTTCGTCGTCGAGCGCACCGCTTTCGAGCAGGTGACGGTCACCGGTGGCGTCAACGACTTCGACTTCACGTGGCGGCTCGAAGCGGGCGAAAGCTTCGAAACCCCGGTCTTCGTCGGCGGCTTCACGGAGGACGGTTACGGCGAAGCCAGCCGCCTGCTCCACGCCTACGAGATCGCCCACGTGCTGCCGCCGGAGACCGCGCAGCAGCCGCGCCCGGTGGTCTACAACTCGTGGTACGTGACCGAGTTCGACGTCAATTACGAAAATCAGGTGAAAGCCGCCGAGATCGCGGCGCAGTTAGGCGTCGAGATCTTCGTCATGGACGACGGCTGGTTCGGTCAGCGCAACAACGATCGCGCCGGATTGGGCGACTGGTACGTCAACAAAGATAAGTTCCCGGACGGGTTAGCGCCGCTGATCGGCAAGGTCAAAGCGTTGGGCATGGAATTCGGCATCTGGGTCGAGCCGGAGATGGTCAACCCGGACAGCGACCTCTACCGCGCGCATCCCGATTGGATCTACAGCTTCCCCAACCGTCCGCGCAGCCTCGGACGCAATCAATGCGTGCTCAACGTCGGGCGGGCGGACGTGCAGGCATACATCGTCGCCTTCTTAGACGACCTGCTGAGCAACAATGACATCAAGTTCGTCAAGTGGGACATGAACCGCCACTTCAGCGAACCGGGCTGGACGGATGCGCCCGCCGGACACGACCGCGAAATCTGGGTGCGGCACACGCGCGGCATCTACGACATTCTGCGCCAGATTCGCGCCAAGCACCCCGGCGTGATCTTCGAATCCTGCTCCGGCGGTGGCGGGCGCGTCGATTTAGGCGTTATGCGCTACGCCGAGCAGTTCTGGATGAGCGACAACACCGATCCCTACGACGACCTGTTCATCGAAGAAGGTTTCACGCTGGCGCACGCGCCGCTCACCCGCATGATGTGGGTCACCGACCCAATCTTCATCAACAACCGCCGCGACACACCGCTGGAATATCGCTTCCATCTGGCGATGATGGGCGCGCTCGGCATTGGCGCGGACTTGACCAAGTGGAGCGCCGCCGATCTGGAGCAAACCGCCGCTTTCGTCGCCCAGTACAAAGCGATCCGCGAAACGGTGCAGTTCGGCAAGTTCTACCGGCTGCGCTCGCCGCGCGAAAGCGCTATCTCCGCCTTCCAGTTCGTGCATCCCGACGGGCACGAAGCGGTCGCCTTCGCCTTCTTGAGCGCCTCCAATTACGGCGACCAGCGGATCGCGCTGCGGCTGCAGGGCTTAGACCCGAACGCCAATTATCGAATTGCCGACCACGATCTCGTTTTGAGCGGTACAGCGCTCATGAAACGGGGTATTCCACTGGCGATGAAAGGCACTTTCGTCAGCCAGATGCTGCGCCTAGAGCGGATTTGACCGCCGGGACGCGGCTTGAGTAGTACCGCATCAATGTACGTTAGAGGGAGAGGAGCGAAACGTCAAAGCAAAACCATCTCAACCAAAATTTTTTGTCAAATGCACTGTCAATGAGGGAAAACCATGACGACGTTGAAACGCTTTTTGATTTTTGTGGCTTTGTTAGTCGTAGTGAGCGGCGCGGTCGTTGCTCAGGACATGACTTATAACGAAGCGCCGTCGCTGGCGGAAAAAGTCGCCGCCGGCGAACTGCCCCCGGTCGCGGAGCGCCTGCCCGCGAACCCGATCGTTGAAGAACCGGTCGAGCAGATCGGTCAGTACGGTGGCACGTGGCACCTGCTGGACGAGAACAATAACCTCGGCTTCACCCTGATGACCACCGGCGTCGAGCCGTTCCTCAAGTGGAACCGCGATGCCTCCGGTTTCCGCCCGAACATTCTCGAATCGTGGGAATGGAACGACGATGCGACCGTCCTCACGGCGCACATGCGTCAGGGCATCAAGTGGTCGGATGGCGAGCCGCTGACCGTTGACGATTACCTGTTCTGGTGGAACGACATGGCGCTCAACGAAAACGTGCCGGTCGATCCGCCCGGTGGTACGGTCATTGGTGGTGAGCCGATGCAGCTTGAGAAGATCGACGACTACACCCTGAAGTTCACCTTCGCCGCCCCGAACCCGCTGTTCCTTGAAAACCATTCGCGCGGTCCGTGGAACTCGGCGCAGGCGCTCGTTCCGGCGCACTACATGAAGCAGTTCCACCCCGATTACAACCCGGAAGTGACTGATACGACCGAACTGATCAATCGCTATAACACCGACACCCGCTATCACTACGGTGACATGCCCGTGCTCGGTCCGTGGATGCCCGTCAACTACATCGCCGACCAAGTTGCGACTTTCGAGCGCAACCCGTACTATTGGAAGGTCGATACTGAAGGCAACCAACTGCCCTACATCGACGAAATTCAGGTCGAAATCGCTTCGGGTGCGGTGCCGGAACAGGTCGCGCTCAAGGCAATCGCCGGTGAACTGGACATGCAGGTTCGTGACATCGCCCTGCAAGACGTTCCGCTGATCCTCGAAAGCGCCGAACAAGGCGACTACCACGTCATCATGTGGGATCGCGGTGACTTCGCTTGGCCTTGGCTGATGCTGTTCTATGACCTCGCCGACAAGGGTATCGAAGACCTGATGTACGAGCAGCCGTTCCGCGCGGCGCTCTCGGTCGCCATCGACCGTGACCGCATCAACGAAGTGACGGCGCTCGGTCTGGCGACTCCGCGTCAAGCTGCCATGCTCTCCAACGCTGAAGAATTCCAAAGCCCCGAAGGTCAGGAAATCTACAACGAGTGGGCGAACCAGTACATCGAACACGATCCGGCAGAAGCGGGCACCCTGCTCGACTCGATTGGTGTGGTCGACGTCGACGGCGACGGCTTCCGTGACCGTCCCGATGGCACGCCGCTGGAACTGACCATCGGCGAATTCCAAGACGACACGCGCGTGAACCAGAGCGTCGAACTGATCCAGCAAGACTGGCAAGCAGTCGGCATCAAGACCATCATTGTGCAGTACACGTGGGATGAATACACTGCTGCCAACCAAAACGGTGAGCTGCCGGTGTTCGCGTGGGGCAGCGCCGCTGGTTGGGGTCTGCTCTCGGCGCCGTCGGTCTGGGCACCGGTCGAAGGCGTCCAGTGGGCGATGGGTGGCATGAACCTTGGCACCTACTATCAGAGCGGCGGCAAAGATGGTGTCGCGCCGCGTGAAGGCTCGATGCTGGAAATGCTGCAACAGGCTTACAGCCGTGCGGTCTCGGCGACCACCAACGAAACCCGGAACGCCGCCCTGCTCGACGCCTACCGCATCCACGTCGAATACGGTCCGATCACCATCGGCACGATCGGGCAGAACCCCAGCCCGGTCATCGTCAAGAACAACTTCCACAACGTACCGGAAGTTGGTCTGGTTGCCTCGTGGGACTTGGGCTACCCCGGCACTGCCGACCCCGAACAGTTCTACATGGATCAAACGAACTAGCACTGGAAAGCAAGTATGGGGGGAGCGACTTTGTCGCTCCCCTTAGGAAAGATTGGAGGAGAAAGCATGGGACGGTATATCGTCAGGCGGCTGATCCAGTTCATCCCGTCGATGATCCTGATCGCATTTATGGGCTTTCTCATTATGGAACTCCCCCCCGGCGACTACGTCAGCGACTACATTCGCTCGCAAAGTCTGGGTGGTAACAAAGACGCCGTCACGCAAGAACAGGCGATGCGCGAGCAGTTCGGCTTGGATAAGCCTTTCCTCGTGCGCTTCGCCGACTGGGGCGTCAACATGCTGCACGGCGATTTCAACATCTCGCTGGCAACCGGCGAACCGGTCAGCAACATCATCGCCAGCAAGCTCGGCGCAACGGTGACGGTCTCGATCTGCGTTTTCATCCTCTCGTGGGGTATCGGCATCGCACTGGGCGTCTACTCGGCGACCCACCAATATTCCAAAGCTGATAATTTTCTGACGACGATTTCATTCATCGGACTAGGTTTACCCGACTTCCTGATTGCGCTCGCCTTTCTGGTCTTCGCATGGCAGTTGAACGGCGAAGTCTTGACCGGGTTGCAATCGCCTACCTTCGTCGGCAAGCCGCTGTCGATTCCGCTGATCATCGACGCACTCAAACATATTTGGCTGCCCGTCAGCGCGGTCGTGATCACCGGCATGGCTTGGGTCATGCGCGTGATGCGCGGCAACTTACTCAATGAACTCGGCAAAAACTACGTCACTGCGCTGCGGGCGAAAGGCGTCCCCGAACGCACCGTAATCTGGAAACACGCTTTCCGCAACTCGCTCCATCCCTTGATCGGCGCGCTGAGCCAGACACTCGCCTTTCTGATCAACGGCTTCGTGATCACCAGCGTGGTGCTCGACCTGCCGACCATCCAAGTCACCTACCTGACGGCGATTTAAGCGCAAGACATCTACCTCGCCGGGGCGATCCTGACCCTGATCGGGCTGCTGGTCCTGCTCGGCACGCTCGTCTCGGATATTCTGCTGGCGATGCTCGACCCGCGCATCCGGTTCTCGTAGCGTGTGAAGGATATGAAACTCATGGACATGACACGCAAAACGGATGACGCAGCGGCAGCCCGCGACACACGCCAAGAGGACGACGCGAACATCCTTTCAATCCGCCGCTTGATGTGGCTGCGCTTCAAGCGCAACCGACTGGCGCTGATCGGCGGCATCTTCCTGATCTTTATGTACATCGCGGCGATCTTCGCCGGATTTATCGCCCCTAATAACCCGCTAGAGGTTTACAGCAAGTACGTCTCGATGTCGCCGCAGGGCTTGCACTTCTTCGACACCGAGGGGAATTTCCACCTCGTCCCGTTTGCCTATGAGGTCAAGTCGGCAGTCGATCCGAAGACGTTCCGCAAGGACTTCTCGATCGTCCCGGAGAAAACGTACCCGCTCCAGTTCTTCGTGCACGGCTCGGAATACACGATTCTAGGCTTCATCAAGTCGGACATTCACCTGTTCGGCGTCGAAGAACCCGGTACGCTGTTCCTGTTCGGCGCAGACTCGCAGGGGCGCGATATTTTCAGCCGGGTCTGGTTCGGCGCGCAGGTCTCGCTCTCGGTCGGTTTGGTCGGCGTGTTCCTGACGCTGATCTTCGGCTCGATCCTCGGCATCGCTTCCGGCTACATCGGCGGCTTGTTCGACGACGCCATCCAGCGCATCATCGAACTGCTGATGTCGTTCCCGCAGCTGCCGTTGTGGCTGGCATTAGCGACGCTGATCCCGAATAACTGGCCCTCTGACCGCACCTACTTCGCCATCACCATCGTGCTGGCGATCCTCAGTTGGGGCGCGCTGGCACGGCAAACGCGCAGCATGGTCTACTCGCTGCGCGAGACCGATTTCGTGACCGCCGCGCGCTACTCCAACTGCAGCGACTGGCGGATCATCACGCGCCACCTGCTGCCCAACACCATGAGCCACATCATCGTCGTGGCGACGACCGCCATCCCCGGCATGATTTTGGGCGAGACTGCCCTCAGCTTCTTGGGGCTGGGCATCCGCTCGCCGCTGATTAGTTGGGGCTTGCTGCTGACCGATGCTCAGCACGTGCGCGTGCTCTTGCAGCAGCCGTGGATCCTCACGCCCGCCGTTTTCGTCATCGCCACCGTGATCGCCTTCAACTTCCTCGGCGACGGTCTGCGCGATGCCGCTGATCCATTCGCAAAGTAGGGCTGATCATGACGGCTGAGAATCTACTCCTCCAAATCAAAGACCTGCAAACGCACTTCTTCACCGAAAGCGGCGTCGTCCGCGCGGTGGACGGCGTCAGCTTCGACATTCCGATCGGCAAAACGCTGGGCGTGCTCGGCGAGAGCGGCTGCGGCAAATCGGTGACCGGCTTCTCGATCCTCCAGTTGATCAATCCGCCCGGTCGCATCGTCGGCGGCGAGATCCTCTACCGGCGGGAGAAAAACGGTCACAGCGAAGTCGTGGATCTGCTGAAATACGGTCCGCGCAGCGAAAACATCCGCCAAATTCGCGGCAACGAGATCGCGATGATCTTCCAAGAGCCGATGACTTCGCTCGACCCGCTGTTCACGATTGGCAACCAGCTCGTCGAGGGCATCCTCGTTCATCAGAGAATTTCCAAGCGCAGCGCCGAGGATCGCGCGGCGGAACTGCTCGATAAAGTGCGACTGCCGCAGGCGCGCAAGCTGCTGACGCAATACCCGCATCAACTGAGCGGCGGGATGCGCCAGCGCGTCATGATTGCGATGGCGCTCGCCGGTGAGCCGAAGCTGCTGATCGCCGACGAGCCGACGACCGCGCTCGACGTGACGACCGAGGCGCAAATCCTCGAATTGATGCAGGGACTTCAGCAAGAACTCAATATGGCGATCATGTTCATCACGCACGACTTGGGCGTCATCGCCGAGATGGCGGAAGAAGTCGTCGTCATGTATCTCGGTCACGTGGTCGAAAAGACCGACATCAACTCGCTGTTCAACGCGCCGAAACATCCGTACACGCGCGCGCTGCTCGAATCGATCCCGAAAGTGGGCAACAAGAGCACCGGTCCGCTGCGCACCATCGAGGGCATGGTGCCCTCGCCCTTCGCCATTCCGCGCGGCTGTCCGTTCCATCCCCGCTGCGCCCAGTTCATGCCCGGCATCTGTGACGCAACGCTGCCGGAAGAAATCCCGGTCGGGGGCGGTCACAGCGTGCGCTGCTTCCTCTACGACGAGCAAACGGAAGGAAACCGAAATGACCACCGCGCCTAACCCAGCGGTGGCGGGGAATCGCCCGCTGCTCGAAATCCGCCATCTCAAGAAGTATTACCCGGTCACGAGCGGCTTTCTCAAGCGCACGACCGGTTACGTCAAAGCGGTCGACGACGTCAGCTTGATCATCCCGGAGGGGCAAACGCTGGGGTTGGTCGGCGAGAGCGGCTCCGGCAAGACGACGCTGGCGCATACGGTCATGCGCGGTATCGAGCCGACCGGCGGCGAAGTCATCTTTCACGACGAGGAGCGCGGCGCGGTCGACGTCGCCAGCGCGGACAGAGCAACGCTGCATCACGTGCGCCGCAACATGCAGATGGTGTTCCAAGACCCGTTCGCGTCGCTGAACCCGCGCATGACGCTGCTCAACATCATCGGCGAGCCGCTGGAAGTCAACGGCATCGTCACGGGTAAAGCGATGCAAGATCGCGTCGCCGAACTGCTGCAACTCGTGGGTCTGAGACCCGAATACATGCGCCGGTTCCCGCACGCTTTCAGCGGCGGACAGCGCCAGCGCATCGTGATCGCCAGAGCGCTCGCCGTCAATCCGCGCTTGGTGATCGCCGACGAGCCGACCTCCGCGCTCGACGTGTCGATTCAAGCGCAGACGCTCAACCTGCTCAAAGACTTGCAGCACCGCCTGAACCTCTCCTACCTGTTCATTTCTCACGATCTCGGCGTGGTCGAGCACGTGAGTGACGTGGTCGCGGTGATGTACGTCGGCAGGCTGGTCGAACTCGCGCCGACGTCGAAGCTGTATCAGAAGCCGAACCATCCCTACACCGAAGCCCTGCTCGGCAGCATCCCCCGCCCTGACCCGACGCACAAGCATCATCGCGTGACGGTCAGCGGCGAGATTCCCAACCCGGCAAATCCGCCGTCGGGCTGTTATTTCCACCCGCGCTGTCCCTACGCGCAAGCGCGCTGCAAGACTGAGACGCCGCCGCTGCGCGAGATCGCGCCGGGTCAGCTGGCAGCCTGTCATTTCAGCGAGGAACTGACGCTGAAGGGGGTCAACGATTATTAGGTAACCTTTGGTGCTAGTTTGCTTAGGCTTATTTCCCCCTCACCCGCTTGCTGTCGCAAGCCGTCCCTCTCCCACGTAAACGGGGAGAGGGACAAAAACCAGCGATCTTCCCCCTCTCCCCGCCTGCGTGGGAGAGGGGGTCAGGGGGTGAGGGGTTGAAAAACTAGCACGAACTCGATTATTAGAGGTCGGGCTGCTGCAGCGGTTGCGAGCGGTTGGCGATCTCGCTGCGGGGCTGATTGCGATACTGCATCGGCGACATGTCCATGACCTTGCGGAACAGCCGCGAGAAATAGTAGGGATCGTCGTAGCCCAGTTCAAAGCTGACCTCGCGGACGGTCATGTCGGTCAGATAAAGCAGTTTGCAGGCGGTTTGGATTTTGAGGTGGATGAAGTAGTCCATCGGCGAGTAGCCGGTCTGCTCCTTGAACAGCCGCGAGAAGTGCGAAGTGGACAAGCGGGCGTGCTCCGCCATGTCCGCCAGCGTCAGCGAATTATGGATGTTCTGTTCGAGGTACGACAGCGTCGAATGCAGGTTATGAAAGCGGCTGGTCTGGAGCATCGGCGCGAAAGCACGGTTGGCGAAAAACAGGCTGGCGAGTAAGTGATGCAGCGTTTGCGAAGCATAGATCATTTGCTGGAGCACGAAGCCGGTCGCCAGCGCGTTGCAGGAGTTGACGAAAAGCTGCTGTAAAGCGTCGACGGCATCGGGATCGACGGCGATCACGTGTTCGTCGGCGGTCAACTGGCGAGCGAACAAGTCGGCATTGCTGCCGATGAAGTGGAGCCAGTAAATCGACCACGGGTCGGTCTCGGACGCGCCGTAAACGTGAGGTGTGTCCCGTCGGATGAGCAGCGCTTGGTTGGTCTGCACCGTGCCGCGGTGCCCGTCGATGTTGTACCAACCGCTGCCCGCGACGCACAGGATCAAAATGTGTTCGCTGGCGCCCTGTGGACGCTCGCAGTAGTGGAAACGGGCGTTGGGATACCAGCCGATGTCGGTCGGCATGAGCGGAAAGACGAGCGGATGCTCGTTGAGGCGCGTGACCGTATTACGCGGGATGACGTAGAGCAGTTGATCTTTGAAACCTTCGCGGATGCGAATTTGCGACATTGAGTTCGTCCAAACCAAGTTTCGCGGGATTATAGCATGTCGGGCGATTCCGGGTCGAATACGCCGGAGCGTAAGGGGGAGCAAAGCATGATGAAGCAAAGCGAGGATCGGGTACAGGCGTGGGTTGAACCGGTCGTCATTCCGACTTACGGCATCGGCGAACCGGAGAAAAACCCGATGTTCTTGGAGAAGCGCGTTTATCAGGGCAGCAGCGGAGTTGTCTACCCGCACCCGATCATCGAGCGCGTGTTCGACGAGAAGCACGACCAAACCTACCAAGCCGTCTTTCTGGAAAATCGCTACCTGAAAATCATGCTGCTGCCGGAGATCGGCGGGCGCGTGCAGATGGCGCTGGACAAGACCAACGGCTACCACTTCATCTACTACAACCGGGTGATCAAACCGGCGCTGGTCGGGCTAACCGGTCCGTGGATTTCCGGCGGCATCGAATTCAACTGGCCCCAGCATCACCGCCCCAGCAGCTTCGAGCCGGTCGATTATCGCATCAGCGCGAACGCCGACGGCAGTCAAACCGTCTGGATGGGCGAAATCGAGCGGATGTTCCGCACCAAGAGCACGGCGGGCTTCACCCTCTATCCCGACCGTGCTTACCTCGAAATCGGCGTGCAGTTGTACAACCGCACCGATTTTCCGCAGACCTTCCTCTGGTGGGCGAACCCGGCGGTCGCGGTCAACGACGATTACCAGTCGGTCTTTCCGCCCGACGTCTACGCCGTCATGGATCACGGCAAGCGCGACGTATCGAGCTTCCCGATTGCGACCGGCACGTACTACAAAATGGACTATTCGCCGGGGACGGACATCTCGCGCTACAAGAACATCCCCGTGCCGACCTCCTATATGGCGTATCACTCCGACTTCGATTTCGTCGGCTGCTACGATCACGGCGTACAGGCGGGCATGATGCACGTCGCCAATCACCACGTCGTCCCCGGCAAGAAGCAGTGGACGTGGGGCAACGGCGACTTCGGCAAAGCGTGGGATCGCCACCTAACCGACGAGGACGGTCCTTACATCGAATTGATGTGCGGCGCGTACACCGACAACCAGCCGGATTTTAGCTGGCTGCAACCGGGCGAAGAGAAGCGCTTCACGCAGGTCTTCATGCCCTACAAGCAGATCGGCGCGCCCAAGAACGTCTCGAAAGACGTCGCGCTCAACCTCGAAGTGAGCGAGTCGAGCGCGCGCGTCGGCGTCTACGTTTCCAGCCCGCGCACAGTACGGGTGACGCTCACGGGACGCGGGAACGTCATCTTCGAACGCGCGCTCGCGCTCGACCCGGAGACGGTGCTCGACGAAACGGTCGCCCTGCCGGACGGGGTGACCGCCGGTGAACTCAAGCTGGCGGTCTACGACGGACAGCGCCGAACTGCTGTCGTATACGCCCGTGGTCGATCAGGAACATCATATCCCCAACCCGGCGACGGCAGCGCGTCCGCCCGCCGAGATCGCCTCCAACGAGGAGTTGTTCCTCAACGGGCTGCATCTGGAACAGTACCGTCACGCGACCTACGAGCCAGAGCCGTATTACGAGGAAGCCCTCCGGCGCGACCCGCTCGACAGCCGCTGCAACAACGCGCTCGGCTTGCTGCTGCTGCGACGCGGCAAGTTCGCCGACGCCGAAGCCTATTTCCGCAAGGCGGTCACGCGGCTGACGCTGCGCAACCCCAACCCCTACGACGGCGAACCCTACTACAACCTCGGCTTGGCGCTCAAGTTTCAGGGGCGCTACGACGAAGCCTTCGACGCTTTCTACAAAGCGGTCTGGAATTCGGCGTGGCAGGACAGCGGCTATTTCGAACTGGCACGGATCGCCTGCCGCCGCCACGACTGGACCGACGCCCTCGACCTGATCGAGCGGTCGCTGACCCGCAACACGCAGCATCACGAGGCGCGCCAATTGAAGATCGCCATCCTGCGCAAGCTGGGGCGAACCGACGAGGCAGCGCGCGAAGCGGAAACCAGCCTGCAAGCGGATCGGCTCGACTTCGGCGTGATGGTCGAGCAGCACTGGCTGAACGGCGACGCCGACTATCCCGCCGTGATCGCGAACAATCCCTACACCTGCAGCGAACTGGCGCTCGACTACGCCCACGCGGGCATGTTCGCCGAAGCGCTCGACCTGCTGGCGCTGGTCGCAGCGGATCCGCTGGCAGCTTACTATGCCGGATGGATCGATCTGCAAGCGGGCGACGCGACCGCCGCCGATGACCAGTTTAGAGCCGCCGCGCTCCGGTCGCCGGATTACTGCTTCCCGCACCAGATCGAGGCGGTGCTGGCGCTCGAAGCCGCCATGGGGCGTCAACCGAATGACGCCCGCGCCCCCTACTATCTGGGCAACTTCTGGTACGCGCACCGCCGCTACGACGAGGCGATCACCTGCTGGGAACGCGCCCGCGACCTCGACCCCGATTTTCCGACGGTGCAGCGCAACCTCGGCTTGGCATACATGAACAAGCGCGGCGACGCGGCAGCGGCGCAAGCCGCCTATGAGCGCGCCTTCGCGCTCGACCCGACCGACAGCCGTGTGCTGTTCGAACTCGATCAGCTGGACAAGCGGTTAGCCCGCCCTCCGGCGGAGCGGCTGGCGCGGCTGGAAGCCCACCGCGCGCAGGTGGACGCGCGCGACGACCTGACTATCGAGTTCGTGACGCTGCTTAACGTGGTCGGTCGCTCTGCCGATGCGCTGGCGATCCTGAAGCGGCGCACCTTCCATCCGTGGGAAGGCGGCGAGGGCAAGGTCGCGGCGCAGTACACCGCCAGCCACGTCGAACTGGCAAAGCAAGCGCTGTTGTCCGGCGATTACGCCAGCGCGATCCAGCATTTGGGCGAGACGCTGAGCTATCCGCTCAACCTCGGCGAAGGCAAGCTGGCAGGCGCGCACGACAACCAAATCTATTACCTGCTCGGCGAAGCGTATCGCCGATCCGGGGACAGCGAGCGGGCGAACGCCGCTTTCGAGAAGGCGACGCTCGGCTCGCTGGAGCCGACCTCAGCCCTGTACTACAACGATCAGCCGCCGGAGATGATCTTCTATCAAGGCATGGCGCGACGGGCGCTCGGTCGGCAGGATGAAGCCGACGCGATCTTCGCCTCGCTGATGCAG
>CAVSGS010000015.1:0-241362 GCA_963727545.1 uncultured Chloroflexia bacterium | reverse complement strand
GAGCAAACGATAGCCCAATACATTAAATCGACCCACTAGTACGGACAAGAACGGATTATGATTTTGAAACGACTTCAACCGCTGGTTGGATTGGTTCTACTCGCCTTGATCGCGGCGGGCTGCTCCGGTCTGGCGGGCGAACCCGACATCGTCGCGACGATGCCCGCCCGCCACTCCGACCACTTCCGCGCAGACGTCAGCGTGCCCAGACCGCGCCCGATCTCGCGCTCGGCGCGCAGGTCTACGCCGCCAACTGCACGCGCTGTCACGGCACGTCGGGCAAAGGCGACGGCGAATTCGTCACCTCCGGGCAGATCACCGGCGTGCCCGACTTCACCGATCCGCAGACGTCGGCAGGGGCGACCCCCGCCGATTGGTACGAGATCGTCACCAACGGGCGGATGGATAAAATGATGCCGCCGTGGGGCGGCACGCTCAGCGACGACGAGCGCTGGTCGGTCGCCAATTACGTTTACGCGCTGGGTAACCCCGACGCTGAACAAGCGGCCGCAGCCGTCGCGCAGGCGGATACGCCGGTCGCCACGACCGAGCGCAAGCGCTGCCGCGACGCAGCAGCAACTGCCGCCGCGACTGAAGCCGTCGCCGCGACCGGCACTGTCAGCGGGACGGTCACCAACCAGACCGAAGGCGCGAGTGTCCCGGCGGATCTGGCGCTCAACCTGCACGTGATCAGCAGTGACGGGAACGGGGCGCAGACGCTCAACACGACCGTCAACGCCGACGGCAGTTACCGCTTCGCCGACGTGCCGATCGAGACCGGCGGGCAATATCTGCTGACGACGCTCTATTCGGGTGTCAGCTTCAGCAGCGACATCATCACCGGCGACGCGGCGAACCCGACCTGACCATCCCGCTGAACATCTACGAGATCACCGACGACCCGACGAATATCCAGATCGGCGGCATGTTGATGATGGTTCAGCCGGACAGCCAAGCCGGACAGCTTCAGATCATCCAGATCATCAACTTCGTCAACTCGTCGGATCACGCTTTCGTGCAGATGACCGACGGCGTGCCCCCGTCCGCCAGCGTCACGCTGCCGACCGGCGCGACTTACGAAGATTTCTCCGGCGGGACTTATCTGGTCAACGGATCGGTAGTTTCCGATACGCAGCCGGTGTTCCCCGGCGACGCTTACGTGATGCACGTCGCCTTCAGCCTGCCGTATTCGGACAACACCAGCCTCGCCATCGCTCAACCGGTGGATTACCCGCTCAACGGGCAGGTTGAAGTTTTGGTGCAGTCCGGCAGCATGTCGGTCGCCGGCAACGGCTTCAGCCAGTTGGGTACGCGCCAGATGGGACCGCCAATTATGTCAGCTACGGCGGCGACGTTCGACCTCGCGGCGGGCGAGACGCTGAACTTCGCCATCGGCGGCGCGGCGGCGACGCACCGGCGACGACCACGACCGCGCCGGTCGGCGGCGTCAGCACCATCGCTTACGTGCTGATCGGCGTCGGCTTGCTGGCGATCGGCGCGGCGTTCGGCTTCTTCATGCGCGAGCGCACCGGCGGAGTCGAAAGCCAGCGCGCCGGAGACGCTCGACGCCAGCGCGCTGATCAAGCAGATCGCCGAACTGGACGTCCGCTATCACGAGGGCAAAGTCGCGGAAGCCAGTTATCAACAGCAGCGCAGCGCCTTGAAAGCGCGGCTGATCATCGCAGATGAAAGATCAAGCGGAAGCGGATAATTAGCGCCTTTAGGTTGGTTCGCCGTATGGGCTTTTTAGCCCCTACGTCCGCTGCGAAAGTCAGCTATTGAACCAATAACTTATAACGATCATCTTTAGACAACTATTTTTAGTAATGGAGGGCACTATGAGTGCAACACAGCACGTCGCTTCACGGGAGGTCATGCCCACAGCGTCAGCCATGTCGCTGCCGGGACGTGATCGCATCTTGTACGGACTCACAATTTTGGCGGTATTGGGCTTCATCGGCGCGCTGTACATGGCGCTGGGTTACGCCGGTACCGACGCCGTTCAGGGCAACGTCCAGCGGATTTTCTACATGCACCTCGGCGCGTTCGTGGGCGCTTCGGTCGCTTTTAGCGCCGCCTTTGTCGGTGGCGTCGCCTATCTGCGCACCGGCAAACGCGCTGGGATACGCTGGCGCTGGCAGGCGTCGAGGTTGGCTTGGCGCTCTCGCTGATCACCCTGATCACGGGGAGCATTTGGGCGCGCCCGATGTGGAATACGTGGTGGACGTGGGATCCTCGGCTGACGTCGGCGGCGATCATGGCGCTGACTTACGCCGCCTACCTGATGCTGCGTAACGCCTTCGCCAACCCCGATCAGCGGCGCAAGCTGGCGTCGGTCTACTCGATCTTCGCCATTCTGACGGTCGTGTTCACCTTCGTGATCACCCGCGTGCGCCCCGACACCATCCACCCGACGGTGATCGGACCCAGCTCGACCAATGCCGAGGGTTCGTTCTCGATGACGCCGAATATGGGCGCGGCGCTGGGCGTGAGCATGATGGTCTGGACTCTGCTGATTACGCCCGCGCTGGTCTGGTGGCGCATCCGGCTGGAAAACGCCTTCGAGCGCACCCAACTGCTCCGCCAGCAGTTGGGCGAGATGAACTAGGAGAAATAAATCATGACAACCCCTGATACCAATGCTTATCTGCTGCTGGGGCTGGTCGTCGTCTTTGGCGTGCTGGCGCTCTACATCAGCAGTCTGGCGATCCGGCTGCGCAATGCGCGCCGCGATGCCGCGCTGGTGCAGCAGTTGATCGACGAATAGACTCGACGTCTCTAGCGAGACAAGAAAACCGGGCAGATCGCCCGGTTTTTGATTTAACCTCACTCCCGCAACCTCACCCCCTGACCCCCTCTCCGTGAGGTGTGGGGAAGAAAACGCAGTACCGCGACGGGTTTAAACCTGTCGCTATCCCAATAGCGCCACTGAAGACGTCGCACCCGAGTCTGTATAGGGGTCGCAACTTAGCGAGTACCATGTTTGCACAGTCGCCCCTTGAGTTGCTTGAACACGAGAGTTTCGCACTGGCGACTTCGTAGGCGGCTTCACTTCAGCTTGAGGCTGACCAACACCTGCGGTTGGCTGCCGTCCGCCTTGCGTCACGACGATGTCCTCGCTCTTGCGGATCGTCGAAGCGGCGGGTGACGAAGGCGATCTTCATCCCGTCCGGCGACCATGAAGCCTCGTAATAGGCGCGCTCGCCGGGAAGTTGAATGCGTCGTTGTGCCGCCGTCGTGGAAGCGCATGAGGGTGAGGTAGCCCCATTTGGAGCCAAGCGCTTCGAACAGCAGCCCGCAGACCGTCCGGCGAAATCTGCTGGCGCGCATCCGTCGATGCCAAATCACGTGTG
Organism: uncultured Chloroflexia bacterium; assembly: GCA_963727545.1. Classification (GTDB taxonomy): domain Bacteria; phylum Chloroflexota; class Anaerolineae; order Aggregatilineales; family Phototrophicaceae; genus Flexifilum. The sequence goes on along the minus strand of CAVSGS010000015.1, from coordinate 238,009 downwards.
CTCACTGCCGTCGACTGCCCTCAGCTCAATCTGCTCGCGCTTGATCATAGATACGGCAGAACGCAATCTGGTCGCATCCGCAGCCACGTAAGCGGCTGGTAGCTGTCCACGTCGCCGGCTGTCGGTGACCTGCGTAAGCCCGCTGCCGTCACGGTTGACAGTATAGAGATCGCCGAGCGCTTGCCCCGGCTGCGTGACGAAGGCGAGCACTTGGCTGTCCGGCGACCAGAAGGGACGGGCAATCCGCTGCGGCGGTGTCGTGCAGCCGCCGTTGATCGCTGCCGTCGGCTGCCATCACGTAGAGCGATAAATTGCTATCGCCTTCGCGGAAGGCGAGAAAGGCGATCGATTGACCGTCGGGCGATGTGACCGGATCGCTGCCGCTGAAGTTGCCCGGTACAAAGGTGAGCGGATTGTTCGTCGAGACGCTCGGTGAGCGCGATCCCCGGTTCGCCGGATAAGGGGAACTGGTAGATTTGCGCTTGATCGCCAACCGATTGTGTGGCGAGCAGCGCTTGTCCATCGCCTGACCAAGCGGGCGTCATATTCAGCGGATCGACGTCGGCGATCCGCTGTTGGTTGCCGTCGAGATCGACCACGAACAGACCCTCTTTGGTCGCATAAGCCAGGGCTTGACTATCCGGCGACCAGACCAGCGCTTGAATGGTGGCGGTAAATCCCCCGGCTTGCACCGGCATGATCGCCAGACTGAGCGCGAACAACAGACTGAGCGTGAAGGAGATTAATCGCTTGAGCACGGATGTCTCCGAAAGCCAGCAGGTTGATCTAGGATTCACTATAGCTGTTTTTGTCGAAACGCAAATCGAGTACGTGTCGCGGGGCGGTAAAACAAAATCGGCTGGGCGATTGCCCAACCGATTTTGCTGTTAACGGTATTGCCGTAGAGTGAGATTATTCAGCGTCTGACGCCGTCACGGGCGGGCGAGTGAAGTTCGAGACGTCACCGCCGACCGCTTGGATGCTGTCGTAAAGCACCTGCATGATGTAGTCAGGATTGTGGGCAAACTGACCCGGATCCTTGACCGCATACTGATAGTTGTAGGCGGCGCGCAGCAGGTTCGGCGTCCAGTTCTTGTAACTGTTGCCACCGTTGCTTCGTCCGCATCCAACTCGCCGTTGCCGTTCGTGTCCGCGAAGAAATACGGATACGAGTCGGGCGAGTAGATGATGGCTGCCCCGGCGGTGTCAGTCGCGTAGGACTGGATTGCCGCGTAGAGCGCATCTTGGAAGCTGGCGATTTCCTGCGCGATACCTTCTTCGACGTCACCGTTGCCGTTGAAGTCGATGGCGTCGTCGGCGTTATCCACACCGTCAGCGCCGCGAATGTACTGCAAGTCTTCGGCATCGCGAACGTCATGGCAGTCCGAGCAAGCATCGATCTTCACGGCGCCCGTGTGGGTTTCGTGGCAGTCGGTGCAGGTCGTGTAGTCGGCGCCGTCGTGCATGTTGCGCCCGTTGTATTCCTGTCCGTCGAACTCGTAAGCGCCCTTGACTTCGGTGCCGAACAGCGTTGCGCCGGCGGCGAAGTAGTGGACGTTGCGGAAGGACAGGGCATCGGACACGTCGTTGTCACCCGCGCCCGATTTGGCGATGGCGGCGTTGACGCTGACCGTCGACTCACGCCCCTGATGGCAGGAGATGCACAGGTTCGCCGCTGTTGCCTTCGCCGAAGCTGACCGTCGCGCCGCTGGGGAACGTCACTTCGTCAACCGGGTGGGTTTCGAAGTTGTTCGCCACGTCGTGGCAGGTCGAGCAGGTGAGCGACTGAGCGACTGGCTGGGCAATCGTCACGCCGTTTTCGAGATAGAAGGGCAGACCGGCCGCCGAATGGCACTTGGAGCAGGTCGCCGGGACTTCGCCTTCGCTGTCCCAGTGACGGAACGGCTCCGCCGTGATGTTGAAGTGTCCCACGTCGTCGCGGTGCGCTTCGCTCAGGTCAATCGGGTCACTCAGACCCGTGTTGAGCGATTCAATCGAGTTGTAGAGCAGTTCGATGACGTACTTGGGATTGTGGGCGAACGCGCCGGGGTCCTTGACGACGAACTGATAGTTATAGGTGGCTTCGAGCAGCACCGGTGTGAAGGCATTGAAGCCGTTTCGCGCTGGTCGCTTCGTCTTCGTCGACTTCGCCGTTGCCGTTCTTATCCACGAACCAGTAAGGATAGCTGTCGGCACTGTAAGCGATGTCCGTACCGGAAACTTCGGTCGCGTAGGCTTGGATCGCTTCCATTTCCATTTCCTGCAAGCCGCTGATTTCCTCGCCGATGCCTTCCAGCGTGTCGCCGTTGCCGTTGTAATCGACCAGCGAGCCGTTCATGCGGATGTAAGGCAGGTCGTCGACCGACTTGACATCTTCATGGCAGCTTTCGCACAGGTCAACTTTGACTTCCAGCGAGTGCTGATCGTGGCAGCTCGTGCAGGTGTTCAAGCCTTCAGCGTGCAGATTGCGCTGCTGATAGTACTTGCCTTCGTACTGATACCCACCGCGTGCTTCGCCACCGTAGAGCGTGGCAGCCGCAGCCCGATAGTGTACGTTGACGAAGCTCAGGTCGGCGCTGACCTCGTTCGAGTTCACCGTCCAAGCCCGGCTTTATTGGCAATCGCTGCGTTGACCGAATCAGTCGACTCACGTCCCTGATGGCACTGCATACACTGCACGCCCGAACCCGACGTTCTCGATGGTGACGCCCGACGGGAAGGTCACGCTGGTCAACTGCATCGCTGCGCTGTTGTGGCAGGCATCGCAGGTGACGACGGTGCCAATCGGTGCGTCGGCTTCGACCGAGAAGGCATCCGAGCCGTCTCCGCCGACGTAATCGATAAAGCCCGGTGTCGAGTGGCAGCGCGCGCACGAAGCAGCGACCGCGCCTTCGCTATTCCAATGATTGAACGCTTCTGCTGTGGTATCCGCGTGCGCCGAACCGACCCATTCATTGTAGATGTCCGCTAGATAAGGCGGCTCACCTTCAATCGGGGCGCTCATCCCTGTATAAGGCTCAGGGGTGGATTCGCATCTTGCGCGAGTACCCGTGATTGGAACAGAAGTGACATCCCTGCAATCACGAACAGGACGCCTACTACACCCAACCAGTGGGTTTTTCTCATAACGGTTTTTGTCGAAACGCAAATCGAGTACGTGTCGCGGGGCGGTAAAACAAAATCGGCTGGGCGATTGCCCAACCGATTTTGCTGTTAACGGTGTTGCCGTAGAGTGAGATTATTCAGCGTCTGACGCCGTCACGGGCGGGCGAGTGAAGTTCGAGACGTCACCACCGACCGCTTGGATGCTGTCGTAAAGCACCTGCATGATGTAGTCAGGATTGTGGGCAAACTGACCCGGATCCTTGACCGCATACTGATAGTTGTAGGCGGCGCGCAGCAGGTTCGGCGTCCAGTTCTTGTAACTGTTGCCACCGTTGGCTTCGTCCGCATCCAACTCGCCGTTACCGTTCGTGTCCGCGAAGAAATACGGATACGAGTTGGGCGAGTAGATGATGGCTGCCCCGGCGGTGTCAGTCGCGTAGGACTGAATTGCCGCATAGAGCGCATCTTGGAAGCTGGCGATTTCCTGCGCGATACCTTCTTCGACGTCACCGTTGCCGTTGAAGTCGATGGCGTCGTCGGCGTTATCCACACCGTCAGCGCCGCGAATGTACTGCAAGTCTTCGGCATCGCGAACGTCATGGCAGTCCGAGCAAGCATCGATCTTCACGGCGCCCGTGTGGGTTTCGTGGCAGTCGGTGCAGGTCGTGTAGTCGGCGCCGTCGTGCATGTTGCGACCGTTGTATTCCTGTCCGTCGAACTCGTACGCGCCCTTGACTTCGGTGCCGAACAGCGTTGCGCCGGCGGCGAAGTAGTGGACGTTACGGAAGGACAGGGCATCGGACACGTCGTCGGCACCAACGCCCGCTTTGGTAATCGCGCTGTTGACGCTGACCGTCGACTCACGCCCCTGATGGCAGGAGATGCACAGGTTCGCCGCATCGCCTTCGCCGAAGCTGACCGTCGCGCCGCTGGGGAACGTCACTTCGTCAACCGGGTGGGTTTCGAAGTTGTTCGCCACGTCGTGGCAGGTCGAGCAGGTGAGCGACTGAGCGACTGGCTGGGCAATCGTCACGCCGTTTTCGAGATAGAAGGGCAGACCGGCTGCCGAATGGCACTTGGAGCAGGTCGCCGGGACTTCGCCTTCGCTGTCCCAGTGACGGAACGGCTCCGCCGTGATGTTGAAGTGTCCCACGTCGTCGCGGTGCGCTTCGCTCAGGTCAATCGGATCACTCAGACCAGTGTTGAGCGACTCAATCGAGTTGTAGAGCAGTTCAATGACGTACTTGGGATTGTGGGCGAATGCACCGGGGTCCTTGACGACGAACTGATAGTTATAGGTGGCTTCGAGCAGCACCGGCGTGAACGCTTTGAATGCGTTCGCGTTGGTCGCTTCGTCTTCGTCGACGTCGCCATTGCCGTTGGTATCCACGAACCAGTACGGATAGCTGTCAGCACTGTAAGCGATGTCGGTGCCGGAAACTTCAGTGGCGTAAGCCTGAATGGCTTCCATTTCCATTTCTTGCAAGCCGCTGATTTCCTCGCCGATGCCTTCCAGCGTGTCGCCGTTGCCGTTGTAATCGACCAGCGATCCGTTCATACGGATGTAAGGCAGATCCTCAACCGACTTGACGTCTTCGTGGCAGCTTTCACAGAGGTCAACTTTGACTTCCAGCGAGTGCTGATCGTGGCAGCTGGTGCAGGTGTTCAAGCCTTCAGCGTGCAGATTGCGCTGCTGATAGTACTTGCCTTCGTACTGATACCCGCCCATCGCTTCGCCGCCAAACAGCGTGGCAGCCGCAGCGCGATAGTGCACGTTGACGAAGCTCAGATCGGTGCTGACCTCGTTCGAGTCCGGCGTCAATCCAGCCTTGTCGGTGATCGCGGCGTTGACGCTGACCGTCGACTCGCGCCCCTGATGGCACTGCATACACTGCACGCCCGACCCGACGTTGTCGATGGTGACGCCCGACGGGAAGGTCACGCTGGTCAACTGCATTGCGGCGCTGTTGTGGCAAGCGTCGCAGGTGATGACCGTGCCAATTGGCGCATCGGCTTCGACCGAGAAGGCTTCCGAGCCGTCCCCGCCGACATAATCGATGAAGCCCGGTGTGGAGTGGCAGCGCGCGCACGAAGCGGCAACCGCGCCTTCACTATTCCAATGATTGAACGCTTCTGCTGTGGTATCCGCGTGAGCCGAGCCGACCCATTCCGTGTAGATGTCCGCCAGATAAGGCGGTTCACCTTCAATCGGACCACTCATCCCCGCAAAAGGCTCGGGGGTGGCTTCGTCTTGCGCGAGTACCCGTGATTGGAACAGAAGTGACATCCCTGCAATCACGAACAGGACGCCTACTACACCCAACCAGTGGGTTTTTCTCATAACGTCCTTCCTTCCTAAAAAAACTGCTCCACCGCAGCGACGCCGGGTAAAGCAAACACTCTCACTCTGATGGTTATTCTCCTACTGTGGATCAAATAAACCGTCCATCGGGAGAATGATTTCTGATCATACTCACGGTGGATTATCGCTTAAGGGGTGGGGTGACCGGCTAACAAGGCGCCGATCCCGGCAAAATTGAGCGCGGAGGGTGGACAAGCCGCATAAATATAAGTACAGAGGCGCAGCGGGGCAGACAGACCGGTCTGCCCCTACGGGAAAACAAATGGAGCGATCACTTGGTCGGGGACGCGGGCGAGCTTTCCGCTTGCAGCGCGGCGGCGATTTCCCGCGCCCACGCCACAATCGCATCCCAATCGCGGTAATCGCCCATCGGCGCGCGCACGCCCCGGACGATCAGTTTTTCGCCCAAGTTGAGCTTGTCGGAGTCCAGCCAGCCGTGAAAGACGGCGACGGCGCGCGGCTGGATGCTCTCGACCACGGCTTTCTGAGCGTCGGGGAACAGCCAGCCTTTGGTCAACTGTACCGGATCGCCGGAGCCGGTCGGACCGCTGGAGAAGATCCAGAATGGCATTTCGGCGAACGTCGCTCGATTGTCTTCAAGGAATTTGACCGCTTCTTTGCGCCACTGTCCGGCATAGACGGCGCTGCCGAACACCACCGCTCCATATTTGCTGAGCGTTGCCACTTGATCGACCGGGAGCACCTCGACGGCGAAGCCGGCTTTGGTGAGGACTTCGCCGATTTTGTCGGCGACCTCACCGGTTGATCCGTACTTGGTTGCATAGGTGATCAGAATCTTGTTGCTCACGTTCATTTTCCTTTCTAAACGACCGATCTTACGCGGACGAGCAAAGCGTGTTCACGACACGCGGCGATCCGAAATCCGGTAGTAGCGGCGCATCTCTGGCAGCAGCGGCGTCAGCACGAGGAACAGCGCGAGTCCGTAGAGGATGTACTGGATGGGCGCGACTTCCGGCAGCGTGAACAGTTGGAAGGTCAGCCAGACGACCAGCGCCAGCCCCAAGAGCACCGAGAGCGACCACGCCCAATGCTCGTGGAGCATGTCGTTCGCCCAATCGAGCCAATGCGGACGCCGCCACAGCCCGATCAGCGTGACGAGGCTGCCGACGCCCCAAATGAGGATCAGGCAGAAGCCGGGGACGATGAAGTTCTGAAACGGCGTGCGCTCCAGAACGGTGACGGACATCCCCATCGGCGCGCCGTAGGGATCGCTCAGCATCAAAGCGCCGCCGATCAGCCCGTTGATCCCCAGAAAGAGGAGGCAGATCGACAGCACGACGAGTGAAATGGTAGGACGACGTTGGTAGTACATGATTTGGTATCCCCCTCGGTTCCGGTGCGACGGACGTAAGTATGTGAACTGCTGATTTCTGCCCTCATCCCGCTGCGCTCTGAACTTTTAGTTCCCCCTTAGCGCCCTCTCCACCATTTGGTGGAGAGGTTTGGAGATGAGGTTGTGGTTTAGGCGAAGTCGGGCAGCGGTTCGGACGCGTGGCGCGGCGAGGTTATTCCCCCCAAGTCATCGTTGATGCGCTCAGCGACCAACCGCGCGGAGATCAAGGCAGTGGGTACGCCGGTGCCGGGATGCGTGCTGGCACCGACGAAATACAAGTTGTGATAGCGCGGATGGCGGTTGCGCGGGCGGAGATAGCCCAACTGGGTTAGCGTGTGGGACAGCCCGTGAGTCGCCCCGTTCATTAAATTATAGCGCTTTCGCCACGACAGTGGGGTGTAGTTGGTCTCAAACTTGAGGTGATCCTCTAGATCGGTGATGCCGAGCAGCTTCAGCTTGCCGAAGACCGCCTGCCGTGCTTGATCGCGCAGGTCTTTCCAGTCGCGCTCGTTGGACGGGTCGAGATGCCCGACCGGGACGATGCCGATCAGCGTGTCCTCACCGGGCGGCGCGAACGACGGATCGAGGCGCGTCGGCGCGTGGACGTAGAGGCTGGGATGATCGGGAATGGTGCGATCCCGGTTGATGCTGTCGAAGTTGGCGCGGTAGTCGTCGGCGAGGAACAGCGTATGCGCGCCCAGCGCCGGGTAGGTCTTATCCACGCCCCAGAAGAAGCTGACGACCGAGCAGGAGAACTGCTTGTTCGCCATCTGCTGCGCCAACTTGCCCTTGGGCAGCAGTTGTTATAGACGTAGGGCAGGTCGGCGTTGGCGATCACCACGTCGGCGCGAAGCCGGCGCTCGTCTTCCAGCAGCACGCCGCGCGCCTTGCCCTGCTCAATCTCGATCTGCTCGACGGTCGGTGTCAAAGACGAACTCGACGCCCGCGTCGGTGGCGATCTGCATCAGCGCCGCGACGACCTGATTCATGCCGCCTTTGGGAAACCAGACGCCGTGCGCCATTTCGGTGTAGGGCATCATCGAGAAGGTGGAAGGCGCTTCGTAGGGACTCAAGCCCATGTAGACGTCTTGGAAGGTGAAAGCCGCCTTCAGTCGCGGACTCTGGAAGTAGTGCGCCATGTTGGCGTAGTGCGGCACCAGCGGCTTGACGCTGTAGAGCAGCGGCAGGTTGGCGAGGTTGAAAAATTCGCCCGCCGTGCGGAAATCCCGGTTGACCAGCCGATCCATCCCCAGCTTGTAATGCCGTCCGCCTTCTTGCAGATAGCGCAGGTAACCTTGAAAGCTCCCCGGCTCGATCGCTTCGAGCTGCTCGCGCATCCGGTTCAAGTCGGAGGTGAGCGAAAGTCCGCTGGCGTCGTCGAAGACCAGCCGGTAAGTCGGATCGACGCGCTGCAAATCGAGCATGTCGTGCAGCGACGCGCCGAGCGCGGCGAACTCCGCCTCGTAGACCAGCGGCATGATCAAGAGCGTCGGTCCGGTGTCGAAGCGATGCCCCTCACGGACGAAGCTGTCGCAGCGACCGCCCGGTCGCGCGTTTTTCTCGATCACGGTGACGTGCAGCCCCTGCTGCGCCAGATGAGCGGCGGTGGCGATGCCGCCAATCCCCGCGCCGATCACGATTGCCGTTTGCGTTTTCATGCGTATCCTCTCGTCAGGCTGTGCAGCAGCATCGATAGTGTTGACCAACCCATGTTCAAACCACCGCGCAGGGTCTTGCGCTGGTTGTATTCGGCGCGCAGGCGATAGCCGTCGCGCTCAATCGTGTCCAGCACGCCTTCGAAGCGCGCGACGTAGGCGTAGCCCGCCGCGCGGCAGCGCAGGCTGCCGACCTGCGCCAAATACTGCCGACCGGCGTTGAAGTAGGCGCGCGCCAGCGCCACCCGATCCGCAACCCACGCCCGGTAAGCGTCGCCGTCCAATGCGTCCGCCCGCTGGAGCGCCCACGGCTCGATGCCGTGCTGCTCCAGATATTCGCGCGGGATGTTGTAGTAACCGGCTGCCAGATCGTCGCCGGTGTCGCGCAGCATGTGGGTGATGTGCGCGGCAGTCACGGCGAGATAGCGGGTCGAACCGGTCGGCGCAAAGCAGCAGTGTCCGATGAAGTAGTGCAGCGCTTCGGTGACGGCTGCCGCCAGATGGTGCGAGTAATCCGCCAGCTCTTGCGCCGAAATCAGCCGGTCGCGGCGGTGGGTGTCGAAGACCATGACCGCCATCATGTGGTCGATATAGGCGCGCAGTCCGCTGTGTGGGCGCGGGTCGCTGCCGATCAGCGTGAATAGAAGCTGCTCCTCGGCGCACAGATCAGATGGGACGATGCCCAAATCGAGAGCTTGCAGCAGCGCTTGCTGCCGCTCGATCAAGGCGATCCGCTCGGCGTCCGGCGCGTCCACCCGGTCGAGTTGGTCGTCGAGCCAGCGGAAATAAGCGTAAGCGCGATAAGCGTTGGCGACCCGATCCCGATCCACCAAATAGCGGATGGTGTAGTAAGTCTGCTTGCTGGCGGCTTTGGTCAGCGCCCCGGCGAGCGCGGCGCTGGCGGCGTCGGTGAGCGGCGCAGTTCGCGCTGCGGCAGCGGGCAAAGCGAAATAAGCCGAGTTCGGTTCAGGTTTGAGGTTCTCTGGCGCAATCGAGTAAATAGACATTTGCTGGTTGATCCCCTCTCTAAGTTCCCTGAGCGTCAGGGAAGCGCGCGTACTCCGGTCGTGCTGCTTCAGCGTCCGCAAGCTGCCCGGTTGGTACGCTGCGAGGCAGGTTTGATCAGCGGGGTGAAGCGTCTGCTCAACGTATTCGTCCACGTGATTTACACATCTCTATACGCGCCATTGGGCGGGGGGTTGGGAATTATGGAGCCATATATGATGGATGTCATCTATGCGTGGTGACGATCATCATGAGGGGGAAATAGGGTAGATAGATTCATTAATTTCAATCGTGAAATTCGTCACAAAAGGTGACATCCCTTACCAATGCGGCGTGAGGTTTGCCACGTTGATGCAATCGTGCGATCTAATATGCTCTACTGTAGCGGAATTAGTTGAAACGCATACCGTTAAGGAGATATGTATGCGGAACAAATCAATGAGCGTAGCGCCTCCATCAGACGATCAACGCTGGCGCATCGTCAACGCGACGATGCGACGGTATGGGTTTGCGCCCCACGCTTTGATCGAGACGCTCCACAGCGCACAGAAAGCATTTGGATACTTGGATGAAGCGACCTTGCGTTACGTAGCGCAAAGCCTGATGCTCCCTTTGAGCAAGGTTTACGGGGTTGCTACTTTCTACAATTTATTCATGTTGAAACCGCAAGGCGAACACAGCTGCGTTGTCTGTCTCGGTACTGCCTGCTATATCAAGGGGGGATCGGCGATTTCAGATCGGCTGCAAGAAAATTATGACATTAAGCCGGGTGAAACGACTCCCGATGGTGAGCTGTCGCTGTCGGTCGCTCATTGCGTTGGCATGTGCTGGCTTGCTCCGGTCGCGTTGTTCGACAAAGAAGTGCTGTCCGAACTGACACCCGACAAAGCCACCGAATTAGTGAAGGAGCACCTCAGCAATGCTTCCTGATAGCCATTCCATGCTTCCAGAAGACGAACTACAGCAAATTCATGAGCAAGAGCACGCCGATCAAGAGCAGTACGATCATCGCGTTTACGTCTGCATGGGCGCGTCCTGCTTATCGGCGCGCAGCGCCGAAGTCAAGCAGTGGTTGGAGATGGAAGCGCGCCAGCAGGGTGTCGAGAAAACCTGCCAGATCGTCGGCGGCGGCTGCCGTGGCTTGTGCGTCGCCGGACCGACCGTCACCGTCGAGCCGGAAAACGTGCTCTACGGACAGGTCAAGGCGACCGACGCGGCGGACATCATCGCCAGCTTGGGCAAGAAGAAGCCGGTCAAGCGGCTGCACCAGCCGACCGACAAGCCGTTCTTCAAGCGCCAGCAGCGGATCGTCCTCGAAATGGCGGGTCGCCTGAACCCGGAGCGCATCGAGGAATACATCGCTGCCGGTGGTTACTCCTCGCTGCTCAAAGCCGTCACCGAAATGTCGCCCAACGAAGTCATCAACGAGATCACGCGCAGCGGGCTGCGCGGTCGCGGTGGTGCGGGCTACCCGACCGGCTTGAAGTGGCGCACGGTGCAGAAAGCGCAAAATCCGCACAAGTTCGTGATCTGCAACGGCGACGAGGGCGACCCCGGCGCGTTCATGGATCGCAGCGTGATGGACGACTATCCGCACCGCCTGATCGAAGGCATCATCATCGCCGCCTATGCGGTCGGCGCGGATAAGGGTTACATCTACGTGCGGGCGGAATATCCGCTCTCGGTCAAGCGGCTCGAAACGGCGATCCGCCAAGCCCGGCGGCAGAGCTTGCTGGGCAACAACATCGCCGGGACGTCGTTCAACTTTGATTTGGAAATTCGCGTCGGTGCCGGGGCGTTCGTCTGCGGCGAGGAAACCTCGCTGATCGCCTCGATTGAAGGTCGGCGCGGTCAGCCGCGCCCGCGCCCACCGTATCCGGCGGAGTCTGGTTTGTGGGGCTTGCCGACGCTGATCAATAACGTCGAGACCTTCGCCAACATCGCCGCGATCATCCGTAACGGCGCGGCGTGGTTTGCCAGCATCGGCACCGAAAAGAGCAAGGGCACCAAAGTTTTCGCGCTGACCGGCTGTATCGAGCAGAGCGGCTTGATCGAGGTGCCGATGGGCACGCCGCTGCGCGAGATCGTCTACGACATCGGCGGGGGCATCCCCAACGGGCGGCGCTTCAAAGCCGCGCAGACCGGCGGACCCTCCGGCGGCTGCATCCCGGAGCAGTTCCTCGACCTGCCGGTCGATTACGAATCGCTCGCCAGCATCGGCTCGTTCATGGGGTCGGGCGGGTTGATCGTGATGGACGATGCGACTTGCATGGTGCACGTCGCCAAGTATTTCATGGAATTCTGCATGGCGGAATCCTGCGGCAAATGCGTTCCCTGCCGTGTCGGGACGGCGCACATGTACAAAATCCTCGACAAGATCACCAAGGGCGAAGCGACACTCAATGACCTCGCCTTGCTCGAGGAACTGTGCGAGACCGTGAAGAATACCAGCCTCTGCGGGCTGGGACAGGGCGCACCGAACCCGGTGATCAGCACCCTGCGCTATTTCCGTGACGAATACATCGCGCACATTGTGGACAAGACCTGCCCGGCTGGTGTTTGTCACATGCACGAGCACGAGTATCAGAAAGAGGGTGCGCGATGAGTACTGTCGTAACACTCAAGATCAACGATATTGATGTCAGCGGGCGCGACGACGAGACGATCTTTGAAGTCACGCGCGAACACGGCATCGACCTGCCGCACCTGTGCCACGTCGACAGCCTTTCGGACGTCGGCGCGTGCCGCCTGTGCTTGGTCGAAGTCAAAGGGTCGCCGAAGCTGGTTCCTGCCTGTATCGCGACCGTGCGTGAGGGCATGGAAGTCTACACGCACTCCGAGCGGCTGGATAAATACCGCCGCATGATCATCGAAATGCTGTTCACCGAAGGCAATCACGTTTGTTCCGTCTGCGTCGTCAACGGTCACTGCAAGCTGCAAGCGCTGGCGGTGCAGTTGGGGATCGACCACATCAACCTGCCCAATCTCAGCCCGGTGCGGGTGGTCGATGCGTCGCACGAGCGTTTCGGCTTTGACGCGAACCGCTGCATTCTCTGCACGCGCTGCGTGCGCGTCTGCGACGAAATCGAGGGCGCGCATACGTGGGACGTGATGAATCGCGGCATCGAGTCGAGCGTGATCACCGACTTGGATCAACCGTGGGGCGACTCGGATACCTGCACGAGCTGCGGTAAATGCGTGCAAGTGTGTCCGACCGGCGCGTTGTTCGTGAAGGGTAAGGCGGTTGGCGAGATGGTCAAGCACAAAGGTTACCTGACCACGCTGCGCATGATGAGAGAGGTTGCCAAATGAGCAAAAAATCGCTCGCTACCGTCTGGCTTGACGGCTGTTCCGGCTGTCACATGTCGTTTCTCGACATTGACGACCGCCTGCTCGCGCTCGCCGATCAAATCGAGTTGGTCTACAGCCCGCTGGTCGACCGCAAGGACTTCCCCGATCAAGTCGATCTGACGCTGGTCGAAGGCGCGGTCAGCAGCCAAGGCGATCTGGATAAAATTCAGCACATTCGCCGCCACACGCGGACGTTGATCTCGCTGGGTGACTGCGCCGTGACCGGCAACGTCCCCTCGCTGCGGAACTCGATCGGCGGGGAAGCGGTGCTTCAGCGCGCTTACCTCGATCAAGACCTGATCAACCCGCAGATTCCGACCGATGGCGTGCCTAACTTACTGCCGGTCGTACGCCCGGTGCATTCGGTGGTCAAGGTTGACGTGTTCATCCCCGGCTGCCCGCCACCGGCAGAGACGATTTTCTATGCCGTGAGCGAACTGCTGGCGGGGCGCATTCCCGTTCTCACCGGCAAGACGCGCTTCGGCGCCTAGGAGCAACGGATTATGCCTCAGACGATTACGATTGATCCCGTGACCCGCATCGAGGGTCACGCCAAGATCACGATTCAACTCAACGAAGACGGCGCGGTGCAGGATGCGCACTTCCACGTGACGCAGATTCGCGGCTTCGAGAAATTTGTCGAAGGGCGCCCCTTCCACGAGATGCCCTCGCTGATGTCGCGCATCTGCGGGATTTGCCCGGTCAGCCACCTCGTCGCTTCGGCGAAAGCCTGCGACGGACTGCTGGCAGTCCGGATTCCGCCGGTGGCGGCGAACCTGCGCCGGATCCTCAACTTGGCGCAGATCGCCCAGTCGCACGCGCTCAGTTTCTTCTATCTCTCCTCGCCCGACCTGCTGCTGGGCATGGATGCCGACCCCGCGCAGCGCAACGTGTTCGGCGTCGCGGCGGCGCACCCGAACCTCGCCCGCGACGGCGTGCGGATGCGCCAGATGGGTCAGCAGATCATCGAACTGTTGGGCGGCAAGCGGGTGCATCCGGCGTGGGTCGTCCCCGGCGGTGTCAGCGCCAAGCTCGACCCGGATCATCGCGACGCGATTCTGGCGATGCTGCCGGAAGGCGTCGAGATCATCACGCGCACGCTGGCGTGGTATCGCAGCGTGCTGGCGAACTACGACGAAGAAGTCAACGCTTTCGGCACGCTCCAGACGATGTTCATGGGCTTGACCAACGCTCAAGACACGCTCGAACTCTACGATGGGCGCATTCGTTTCATCGATGCCGACAAGAACCTCGTCGCCGACGACCTCGATCCCGAAGATTACGACAGCTACATCGGCGAGTTGGTCGAGTCCTACTCGTACCTCAAGTCGCCGTTTTATCGTCCGCTCGGCTACCCGGCGGGGATCTACCGCGTCGGTCCGCTGGCGCGGCTAAACCTGATCAAGTCGATGGGCACGCCGCTGGCGGACGAAGAATTCGCCTTCTTCAAGACGCTGGATTGGAATAGCAGCTTCCACTATCACTACGCGCGGCTGCTGGAAATCCTGTACTGCTTCGAGAAGATCGGCGTGCTGCTGAACACGCCCGACATCCTCAGCGACCGGGTGCGCGCCTTCGCGTCGCCCAACAGCCACAATGGGATCGGCGTCAGCGAAGCGCCGCGCGGCACGTTGATCCATGATTACACCATCGACGACGACGGCTTGATCACCCGCGCGAACCTCATCATCGCTACCGGACACAACAACATGGCGATGGATCGCAGCGTCTACGAAGTCGCCCGGCAGTACGTCAAGGGCGACAGCTTGACCGAGGGGATGCTCAACCGCGTTGAGGCGGTGATCCGCACGTTCGATCCCTGCCTGAGCTGTTCGACGCACGCCGTCGGGCAGATGCCGATGCAAATTCAGTTGGTCACGCCGGATGGCGCGGTAGTCGACGAGGTGCGTCGCTAAATGCAGTTGGTGATCGGTTACGGCAGTCAGGTGCGCGGTGACGATGGTCTGGGGCAGGTGATCGCCCAAGCCGTCGCTGCCCGCTGTCCCGACGTCAACACGATCACTCACGTGCAGTTGATGCCCGAATACGCCGAGCCGATCAGCACGGCGGATCGGGTGTTCTTCATTGACGCTGGTATTGAAGGCGAGCCGGGGACGATCTCCTGCCAGCCGGTCACCCCGGCAGCCGAACTTGGGGCGAACGTCGACAGTGCGTTCGCCCATTCCCTCACGCCGCCGACGCTGTTGAGCGCGGCGGCGCAGCTTTACGGACGAGCGCCCCAAGCCTACCTGATCACGGTGGTGGGGGCATCGTTCGGTTATGACGTCGTACTCTCGCCCGAACTGCGGCGGCGGCTGCCGGCGCTGGTCGAGACGGTGCTCGGCTGGATTGAAGAACCTGACCCCACCCCCGTTTTGCTTCACTCCCCAATAATGTTGGGTACCCCCCCTCTCTACGCAGTGGAGAGGGGGGCGGGGGGTGAGGTTTCGCTGCCCGCCCAATAACCCGTGATCGAACGTCGGCGGTTGACCGTCGGCGGGGCGGTGCAGGGTGTCGGTTTTCGCCCGTTCGTCTACCGCCTCGCCAGCGAACTGAAGCTCACCGGTTGGGTGATCAACTCGGCGCAAGGCGCGGTGATCGAGGCGGAAGCCGAAGCCGCAGCGCTTGATGCCTTGGTCGCTCGCCTGCAAACTGAACTCCCGCCGCACGCGCGAATTGAAAGCCTCGAAACTGAAATTCTGCCCGTACAGGGCGACACGCAATTCCAAATCCGGCACAGCGATCAAGGGGGCGCGAAAACTGCCCTGATCTTGCCTGACCTTGCCCTGTGTCCCGACTGCCTGCGCGAACTGCTCGATCCTCATGACCGCCGCTTCCGTTACCCCTTCATCAACTGCACCCACTGCGGACCCCGCTACAGCATCATCCACGATTTGCCTTACGATCGCGCGGCGACCACCATGCGCGATTTCCTCATGTGCCCGGACTGCCGTGCCGAGTACGAAAATCCGCTGGATCGACGGTTTCATGCCCAGCCGGTCGCTTGCCCGAACTGCGGACCGCAGGTCGCGCTGTGGGATCGCGCCGGAAAAGTCTTGTCCGTCCGCGACGACGCGCTGCTGGCTGCCGCCGCTGCGCTCAAGCGCGGGCAGATCGTCGCCGTCAAGGGGTTAGGCGGCTTTCACCTGCTGGTCGATGCGCGCGACGAGCAAGCGGTCGAGCGACTGCGGGCTGCGCAAGCAGCGCTACGAGAAACCGCTGGCGGTCATGTTCCCGGCGCTGGAGCCGGTCGAAGCCGCCTGCTTCGTCAGCGACGCCGAACGCGAGGTTATGACCTCAGCCGCCGCGCCGATTGTGCTGCTCCGTCAGCGCGACGACAACGGCATTGCGCCAGCGGTCGCGCCGGGGAATCCGTATCTCGGCGTGATGCTGCCCTACACGCCGCTGCACGTCCTCTTGCTGATGGAGTTGGGTTTTCCGGTGGTCGCCACCAGCGGCAATCTCTCCGGCGAGCCGATCTGCACCGACGAGCATGAGGCACTGGCGCGGCTGGGCGAAATCGCCGACCTGTTCCTCGTCCATGACCGCCCGATCGCGCGCCCGGTCGACGACTCAGTCGTCATGGTCGCCGCCGAGAGCACCGTCATCATCCGGCGGGCGCGGGGTTATGCGCCGCAGCCGGTGACGCTCCCCGGCGCGGACGACGTGATCGCGGTGGGAGCGCAGCAGAAGAACGCGATCGCCGTCGCCCACGCCGATCACGTCTTTCTGAGCCAGCACGTCGGCGATCTGGATCACGCGGCGGCGTTTGCGACCTGCACGCGCACGCTCGCCGATTTGCAGGCGATGTACGACCTGAAGCCGTCAACCGTCGCTTGCGACCTGCATCCCGATTACGCCGCCACCCGCTTCGCCGAGCAAAGCGGACTGCGTGTCGTTTACGTCCAGCATCACTACGCGCACGTCCTTTCCGCGATGGCGGAACACGGGCTTGACGCGCCGGTGCTCGGCATCGCGTGGGACGGTACCGGCTTGGGCACCGACCGGACGATCTGGGGCGGCGAGTTCCTGCGGATCACGAAGCGCAATAGCGCCGAAGGCTTCGAGCGCGTCGCGCACTTGGCGACCTTCCCGCTGCAAGGCGGCGATCTGGCAGCGCGCGAACCGCGCCGGAGCGCGCTCGGCGTGCTCTACGCGGCATTCGGGCGCGATCTGGCGCACAAGTATGCCCGCGAACGGCTCGATTTCACCGAATCGGAACTGAATTTACTCCTGACGGCGCTGGATCGCGGCGTGAACGCGCCGCTGACGTCGAGCGCCGGGCGGCTGTTCGACGCCGTCGCCGCGCTGATCGGCTTGCAGCAAAAGTCCAGTTTTGAGGGACAGGCGGCGATGGCGCTGGAATACGCGGGGCAAGGGTTTGAAACCGAAGAATGCTACCCGTATCAGGTTACACCTGTCACTGGTGATGGTGACACCGCAGGGTGCATCCTTAATTGGAACGCGGCAGTACAAGCCATTTTGGACGAAACGGACACTCGTGTGATTTCGGCGAAGTTTCATAACACGTTGGTTGCGATGATGGTTGCGGTAGCGACGCGGGTCGACGAACGGAGCGTCGTCATCACGGGCGGCTGCTTCCAGAACCGCACGCTGCTGGAAAAAACCATCCGCGCGCTGCGTGATGCCGGTTTCGTCCCTTATTGGCAGCAGAATGTCCCGCCCAACGACGGCGGCATTGCGCTCGGACAGATTGCGGCAGTCGTCCGTTCCCGTTTCGGCGAACGGAATCGCGCGCAAAACGACGCGCAGCTTTGGGAGCGAGGTGCTGGATCATGTGTTTAGCCGTACCGGGCAAGATCGTCAGCATTAGCGGGAGCGGGCTGGACCGCATGGGTAAGGTCAGTTTTGGCGGCATCTTCAAGGAAGCCTGCCTTGCTTACGTTCCCGAAGCGCAAGTCGGTGACTACGTGATCGTCCATGTTGGCTTTGCGCTTAGCATGGTTGATGAGGAAGAAGCCCATCGCGTCTTTGAATATTTGGAGCAAATGGGCGAATTAGGAGAGCTTTATGACCACTGAATCTCAGTTTACGACGCTCGACGGCAACGAAGCCGTCGCCCGTGTCGCCTTCAAGCTCAACGAGGTGATCGCCATTTACCCGATCACTCCGTCGTCGCCGATGGGTGAATGGGCGGACGAGTGGGCTGCCAACGACAAACCCAACCTGTGGGGGACCGTCCCGAAAGTCATCGAAATGCAGAGCGAGGCGGGCGCCGCGGGTACGGTGCACGGTTCGCTGCAAGCCGGTTCGCTGACGACGACCTTCACGGCGTCGCAGGGCTTGCTGCTGATGATCCCCAACATGTACAAGATCGCGGGGGAGTTGACGTCGGCGGTTTTCCACGTTGCGGCGCGCTCGATTGCGGCGCAAGCGCTGTCGATCTTCGGCGATCACAGCGACGTGATGGCGACCCGCGCGACCGGTTGGGCGCTGCTGGCGTCCGCTTCGGTACAGGAAGCCCACGACTTCGCGTTGATCGCACAGGCGGCGACGCTCAAGGCGCGCGTCCCCTTCCTGCATTTCTTTGATGGTTTCCGTACTTCGCACGAAGTCGCCAAAATTCAACTGCTGGACGACGAAGTCCTGCGCGCGCTGATTGACGACAAACTGATCTTCGAGCACCGCGCCCGCGGTATGTCGTCGGATCACCCGTTCATGCGCGGCACGGCGCAGAACCCTGACGTTTTCTTCCAAGCCCGCGAGACGGTCAATCCCTTCTACGATAAGACCTACGGCATCGTTGCCGACTTGATGGCGCAGTTCGGTGAACTGACCGGGCGCGTTTACAAACCCTATGAATACTACGGCTCGCCGACGGCTGAGCGCGTGGTCATCATCATGGGTTCGGGCGCGGACACGGTTCACGAGACGGTCGATTATCTGAACGCGCAGGGCGAGAACGTCGGCGTGCTCAAGGTTCGCCTGTATCGTCCCTTTGATATGAAGGCGTTCATCAACGCACTGCCGGAGACGACCCAGAAGATCGCCGTGCTCGACCGGACGAAAGAGCCGGGCAGCACGGGCGAGCCGCTCTACCTCGACACCATCACCGCCATCGTCGAAGAATGGCAAGGCAGCGCTGCACCGAAAGTTGTCGGCGGGCGCTACGGCTTGTCCTCGAAAGAATTCACCCCCGCGATGGTCAAGGCGGTTTACGACAACCTCGCGCAAGCGAAGCCGAAGAACCACTTCACCATCGGCATCAACGACGACGTGACCAACACCAGCCTCGACTTTGACTCCGACTTCTCGATTGAAGGCGACAAGGTCGTTCGCGCGGTCTTCTACGGTCTCGGTTCGGACGGCACGGTCGGCGCGAACAAGAACTCGATCAAGATCATCGGCGAGAACACGCCGAACTACGCGCAAGGCTATTTCGTCTACGACTCGAAGAAATCCGGCTCGATGACGGTCTCGCACCTGCGCTTCGGACCGCAGCAAATCCGCTCGCCCTATCTGGTGAGCAAGGCGAACTTCCTCGGCTGCCACCAGCAAAACTTCATCGAGCGCTTCGACATCCTGCGCGATGCTGCGCCCGGTGGCGTTTTCCTGCTCAACACCTTCTTCAGCCCCGACGAAGTTTGGGACAAGCTGCCGCGCGTCGCGCAAGAGCAGTTGATCAAGAAGAACCTGCGCTTCTACGTCATCGACGCTTACAAGGTCGCCCGCGAGAACAAGATGGGCGCGCACATCAATACGGTGATGCAGGTCTGCTTCTTCGCGATTTCCGGCGTGCTGCCGCGCGACGAAGCCATCGACGCCATCAAGCACTCGATTGAGAAAACCTACGGTCGCAAGGGTGAAGAAGTCGTCGCGGCGAACCTCGCTGCGGTCGATGCCACGCTGGCGAACCTCTATGAAGTCACCGTCCCCGACGCTGTGACCAGCACCCTGCCGCTGATGCTGCCGGTACCGGAAGTTGCACCGGAATTCGTTCAGCAAGTGACCGCCCAGATGATCGCCCGACGTGGCGACGAGCTGCCGGTGAGCGCGCTGCCGATCGACGGCACCTACCCGACCGGCACGACCCAGTGGGAGAAACGTAATCTGGCGCTGGAAATCCCGGTCTGGGACCCGGAAATCTGCATCCAGTGCGGTAAATGCGCGATGGTCTGCCCGCACGCGGTGATCCGCATCAAGGTCGCCGATAAGGAAGTGCTCGCGGACGCACCGGAGACGCTCAAGACCGCCGCCGCCCGCGATACCGAATTCAAGGGCATGGACTACATGATCCAAGTTTCGCCGGAAGACTGCACCGGCTGCGGCATTTGCGTGGACGTGTGCCCGGCGAAGAACCGGTCGCAGTTGAACCTGAAGGCGCTCAACATGGCGCCGCAGCCTCCGCTGCGCGAGCAGGAAAATGTCAACTGGCAGTACTTCCTGAACCTGCCGGAAGTCGACCGCCGCCGCATCAAGGTGTCGAGCATCCGCCAGCAGCAAATGCAGCAGCCGCTGTTCGAATTCTCCGGCGCGTGCGCCGGCTGCGGTGAGACTCCCTACATCAAGCTGGTGACGCAGTTGTTCGGCGACCGCAGCGTGATCGCCAACGCAACCGGCTGCTCGTCGATTTACGGCGGCAACCTGCCGACGACCCCGTACACCTTCAACGCTGATGGGCGCGGTCCGGCATGGTCGAACTCGCTGTTCGAAGACAACGCGGAATTCGGTTTGGGAATGCGCGTCGCGCTCGACCAGCAGGCGACTTACGCCCGCGAACTCCTGCAAGCGCTCGAACCGGAACTCGGCGGCATCATCGTCAGCGAAATTCTCACCGCCGACCAGAGTGACGAAGCCGGTATCTACGACCAGCGCGAGCGTGTCGCCGCCCTCAAGCAGCGGCTCGAAAGCCTGACTTCGCCGCAAGCCGAACAGCTCAAGACGCTCGCCGATGCGCTCGTCAAACATGACGTGTGGATCTTCGGTGGTGACGGCTGGGCTTATGACATCGGTTACGGCGGTCTGGATCACGTCCTCGCCAGCGGTCGCAACGTCAACGTGCTGGTGCTGGACACCGAAGTCTACTCGAACACCGGTGGTCAGATGTCGAAATCGACGCCGCGCGCGGCAGTCGCCAAATTCGCGGCAGCGGGTAAACCGCTGGCGAAGAAAGACCTCGGCTTGATCGCCATGAGCTACGGCAACGTCTACGTCGCCCGCGTGGCGATGGGCGCGAAGGACGACCAAACGCTGCGCTCGATCCTCGAAGCCGAAGCTTACGACGGACCGTCGCTGATTATCGCCTACAGCCACTGCGAGATGCAGGGCATCAAGATGAGCACGGCAATGCACGACCAGAAGGCTGCCGTCGACTCCGGTCAATGGCTGCTCTATCGCTACAACCCGAACGCGGATGGCAACCCGCTCACGCTCAACTCGCGGGCACCGAAACTGCCGCTCAAGCAGTATATGGATATGGAAAACCGCTTCCGGATGCTCAGTTTGACGCATCCTGATCGGGCGGCGGAACTGTTCGAGGAAGCACAGGGCGACGTTGCGACGCGCTGGGCACTCTACGAATACATGGCATCACGTCCGTTCGGCGGCAATGGTAACGGAGCACACTGAGATGACAAATCTGAATACGACCTACCTCGGCATGCCGATCCGTTCGCCGCTTGTGGCGTCGGCGTCACCGCTCTCCGAGAAAGTGGAAAATATCAAGCGCCTTGAAGACGCGGGCGCGGGCGCAGTTGTCCTCTACTCACTGTTTGAAGAACAACTGCGGATGGAACAGGAATCGCTGGAACACTATCTGACGGCGAACACCGACAGCTTCTCTGAAGCGCAGACCTTCTTCCCCCGTCCGAGCGAGTTCCACACCGGACCGGAAGGCTATCTGAAGCTGATCCGCAGCGCGAAGGAAGCCGTCAACATCCCGGTGATCGCCAGCCTGAACGGCACGACCCCCGGCAAGTGGGTGTCGTTCGCCAACCAGATGGTGCAGGCGGGCGCGGATGCGCTCGAACTGAACCTGTACAACATCCCGACCGACGACCGCACGACCGGCGCGGCAGTTGAAGAACAGTACATCGAGATCGTGTCGTCGGTTTGCACCGCCGTCAACGTCCCGGTGGCGATCAAGCTCAGCCCGTACTTCAGCAACTTCGCCAACGTCGCCAAGCAGTTCGACTTCGCCGGCGCGAGCGCGCTGGTCCTGTTCAACCGCTTCTATCAGCCGGACATCGACCTTGAGGCGCTGGAAGTCAAGCCGAACGTGCTGCTGAGCACGCCGCAAGACCTTCGTCTGCCGCTGCGCTGGATCGCCATTCTGTTCGGTCACGTCAACGCACAGTTGGCGGCGACCAGCGGCGTCCATCACGGCGAGGACGCGGTCAAGCTGCTGCTGGCGGGCGCGCAGGTCACGATGATGGCTTCGGCGCTGCTGCGGCACGGCATCGATCACCTGCGGGTGGTCGAGCGCGAACTGGCAGAGTGGATGGAGCGCAACGAATACGAATCGGTCACGCAGATGCGTGGTGCGCTCAGCCAAGTCAACTGCGCCGACCCGACAGCCTTCGAGCGGGCGCAGTACATGAAGGCGCTCACCTACTATGAGGTTGAGTCCTAAACGTAAGGTGTTTGTTGTAGGGGCGAGGCATGCCTCGCCCCTACTTTGAGAGAGTTCTATTCGGATAACTGGCATGAAGTTCATTGACGAGTACCGAGATGCGCCTTCCGTGCGCCGCTTCGCCGAGGCGATCCAAAAGATCACCACGCGCGAGTGGTCGATCATGGAAATCTGCGGTGGGCAAACCCATGCCATCGTCAAATTTGGCATCGATGAACTGCTGCCGCCCGAAATTACACTGCTGCACGGTCCCGGCTGCCCGGTCTGCGTGACGCCGGTCGAGCAAATCGACAAGGCGGTGACGTTGGCGGCGCGCCCGGACGTGATCTTCACGTCCTTCGGCGACATGCTGCGCGTCCCCGGCACGCAGGGCGACCTGCTCGGTGCGAAGGCGAGTGGTGGCGACGTTCGCATGGTCTATTCGCCGATGGACGCGCTGAGTATCGCGCAAGCCAACCCGGATAAGCAGGTCGTGTTCTTCGCCGTCGGCTTCGAGACGACCGCGCCCGCGAACGCGATGGCGGTCTATCAGGCGAAGCTGCAAGGCGTCGAGAATTTCAGCATTTTGGTTTCACACGTGCTCGTCCCCCCGGCGATTGAGGCGATTTTGAGTGCGCCGGGTAATCGCGTGCAGGGTTTTCTGGCGGCGGGGCACGTCTGCGCGGTGGTCGGCTACGAGGAATACTACCCGCTCGCCGCGAAATATCAGGTTCCGTTCGTCGTTACCGGTTTCGAGCCGCTGGACATCATGCAGGGTATCTACATGACCATCCGGCAGCTGGAAAGCGGTCGCGCCGAAGTCGAAAATCAGTACGCGCGCTGCGTGCGTCGTGCTGGCAATGAGCCGGCACAAGCCATCATCCGCGAGGTGTTCGAGGTCGTGCCGCGTAAGTGGCGCGGCATCGGCGAAATTCCCGCCAGCGGACTCGGCTTACGCGCGGAGTACGCGGCTTTCGACGCTGAGCGCCGCTTTGATCTGCTCGACTACACCGCCGAAGAAAGCGCCGAATGCCTGAGCGGAGCGGTGCTGCAAGGCAAGATCAAGCCGCACGAGTGCCCGGCTTTCGGGACACTGTGCACGCCGGAGCAGCCGCTCGGCGCGCCGATGGTCTCGACCGAAGGGGCTTGTGCCGCTTACTACCGCTACCGTCCGCTTGAGGTGACTCATGGTTGAGATGACCGTTTCCTGCCCGGTGCCACAAACCCGCTTCACCAACGTGATGCTGGCGCATGGCAGCGGTGGTCGCGCGATGCACGACCTGCTCGAAAGCGTGTTCATGCCCGCTTTCTCCAGCCCGGCGCTGATGGCTGCTCATGATGGCGCGGCGCTGGCGGTCGGCAATGCCCGGCTCGCCTTCACGACCGACTCTTACGTCGTCAAGCCGTTGTTCTTCCCCGGCGGCGACATCGGTACGCTGGCGATCAACGGCACGGTCAACGACTTGGCGATGTGCGGTGCGCGTCCGCTGTACCTGAGCGCGGGCTTCATCCTTGAGGAAGGACTGCCGCTGGAGACGCTTCAGCGCGTCGTGAATTCGATGCAGGCGGCAGCGCGCGCGGCGAACGTCGAGATCGTCACCGGCGACACCAAAGTCGTCGATCGCGGCAAAGGCGACGGCATCTTCATCAATACTGCCGGCGTTGGCGTGATCGAGCACGATCAGGTGATCGCACCGGCGCAAGTTCGCCCCGGCGACGCCGTGATCCTGAGCGGCGACATCGGGCGGCACGGCATGGCGATCATGGCGGCGCGTGAAGGCTTGACCTTCGAAAGCGAGATCGAGAGCGATTGCGCTCCCCTCATCACGCCGATTTCGGCGCTGCTGAACGAGGGTATCGCCGTTCACTGCCTGCGCGACCTCACGCGCGGCGGCTTGGCGAGCGCGCTGGTCGAGATCGCGATGACCGCCCAACACCACATCCATGTCGAGGAAAAGGCGATCCCGGTACGCGAAGACGTGCGCGGGGCGTGTGAAATCCTCGGCTTAGACCCCATGTACACCGCGAACGAAGGTCGTTTCATCGCCTTCGTCGCGCCGGAGGATCGAGCGCGGACGCTCGCCGTATTAGGCGAAGATGCCCGCTGGATCGGCAGCGTTACTGACACCGCCGACGCCACCGTCACGATGAGCAGCGTGATCGGCGTAACGCGGATTGTCGATATGTTGAGCGGTGAACAACTCCCGCGCATTTGTTGAGGTCATATTTTCTAAATCACAAAGAACGCATTGAGAGGAAAGAGGCAAGACAATGGCTACAGCATCACCTTCTGCAAAAAAGCGCTCGACCGGCAATAAGGACGCCAAGCGCTGGGTTTATCTGTTCAGCGAAGTCGAAGCGGTTGAAGAACTGGTCGGCTCGTGGGACAAAGTGCGGGCGCTGCTTGGTGGTAAGGGCGCGGGCTTGTTCGACATGACCCGTGCCGGTGTCCCGGTTCCTCCGGGGCTGACTTGCACGACCGAAGCCTGCAACGCCTACCTCGCCGAGGGTGGCAAGTTCCCCGAAGGCATGTGGGATCAAGTTCTCGAAGCCCTGAAGACCGTCGAAGAACGCGCGGGCAAGGGTTTTGGCAATCCTGAAAATCCGCTGCTCGTCTCGGTTCGTTCCGGCGCGAAGTTCTCGATGCCCGGTATGATGGACACCGTCCTCAACCTCGGTATGAACGACGCCATCGCCGAGAGCATGGTCAAGCTGACGGGCGACGCCCGTTTCGTTTACGACGCCTATCGCCGTCTGGTGCAGATGTTCGGCACGGTCGTGATGAACGTCGCTGACGAAGCCTTCGAAGACTTCCTGACCGACGTCAAGCGCGAGCGCGGCGTCAAGTTGGACGTCGACCTGAACGCCGAAGACTGGTTCCGCATCACCAAAGAATTCCAAGCAATTTTCTGCACGCAGACGGGGATGGACTTCCCGCAAGACCCGTATCGTCAGCTTGAACTGGCAATCGAAGCGGTCTTCAAGTCGTGGAACGGCAAGCGCGCCATCGACTACCGCAATGCCGCTGGTATTGCCCACGACCTCGGCACGGCTGTCAACGTGCAGACGATGGTCTTCGGCAACATGGGCGAGCAGAGTGGCACCGGCGTCGCCTTCACGCGCCACCCGGCAACGGGCGACCGCAAGCTGTTCGGCGACTACCTGATGAACGCGCAGGGCGAAGACGTGGTGGCGGGTATCCGCACGCCGCTGCCGATTGCGCATCTCGAAAGTGAGAACCCGGAAGTCTACAAGCAGTTTACCGAGATCGCCGACCGCATGGAACAGCACTACCGCAACATGCAGGACGTCGAGTTCACGATTGAGCGCGGTAAGCTGTGGATGCTTCAGACCCGTGACGGCAAGCGGACGGCTCGCGCCGCCGTGCGCATCGCGGTTGAGATGGTTGAAGAAGGTTTGATCAGCAAGGAAGAAGCCGTCCAGCGCGTCAGCACCGCCAACGTCATTCAACTGCTGCACCCGCAGTTCGACGACATGGAAAAAGCAGCGGCGAAGAAAGCCGGTCGCATGATCGCTACCGGTGTCAACGCCTCGCCCGGTGCGGCGGTTGGTGTTGCCGCTTTTGACGCTGACCTCGCCGAAAAGTGGGGCAAGGCGAAACGCGACGTGATCATGGTTCGCCCCGAAACCAAGCCGGATGACGTGCATGGTATGCTGGCAGCCAAGGGTATTCTGACCAGTCGTGGTGGCGCAACCAGCCATGCGGCAGTCGTCGCCCGCCAGTTCGGCGTCCCCTGCGTCTGCGGCGCGGAAGCGCTCGACATCGACGTGCGCGGGCGCGTGCTCAAGGTCGGTGATACCGTCGTTAAAGAAGGCGAGACGATCTCGATTGACGGCTCGACCGGTGAAGTCTTCCTCGGCGAAATCAGCCGCATGGAGCCGGATTTCCACCGCGAAAATTACCTGATCAAGCTGCTGGAGTGGGCGGACGAATTCCGTCGCCTCGGCATCTATGCCAACGCCGACTACCCGAACGACGCCCGCCGCGCCCGCGATTACGGCGCTCAGGGTGTGGGTCTGTGCCGTACCGAGCACATGTTCTTCCAAGAAGAGCGTCTGCCGATTGTTCAGGCGATGATCCTCGCCGAGCCGAACAGCGAAGAAGAGCAGGTTGAGCTTGATAAGCTGCTGACCTTCCAGTTCGACGATTTCTATGGCATCTTCAAAGCGATGGACGGCTATCCGGTGATCATCCGGCTGCTCGACCCGCCGCTGCACGAATTCATGCCCGATCACGAGCAACTGGCGCTGCGCGCTGCCGGTCTGCGGCTGATGGGCGACCGCCCGAACGAACTCCAGCAGATCGAAGAAATGCTGGTCGCCGTCGAAAGTCTGCGCGAATTCAACCCGATGCTGGGTCTGCGCGGCTGCCGTCTCGGCATTGAGCGCCCGGCGATCACCAAGATGCAAGCGCGCGCGATCTTCCAAGCCGCTTGCGCGTTGAAATCCGAGGGTGTGGAAGTTCACCCGGAGATCATGGTCGCGGTGACCGGCTCCGCCAGTGAAGTCAAGCGGATGCGTGAGCTGATCGAAGCGGTCGGCGAAGAAGTTATGGGCGAGACCGGCTGCCCGATTGAATACAAGATCGGCACGATGATCGAACTGCCGCGCGCGGCGATCACCGCGGACGAGATGGCGGAATACAGCGAATTCTTCTCGTTCGGCACCAACGACCTGACCCAGACGACTTACGGCATCAGCCGTGACGACGCCGAAGGCAAGTTCCTGCTCGACTACGTTGAGCAAGGGCTGCTGCCGGAGAATCCGTTCCAGGTGCTCGACCCGGTCGGCGTCGGCTACTTGGTCCAACTCGGTGTCCAGAAGGGGCGCTCGGTGCGTCCTGATATGGAAATCGGGATCTGCGGTGAGCACGGCGGCGAACCCAAGAGTATCGCCTTCTGCCACAAAGCCGGTCTGAACTACGTGAGCTGCTCGCCCTTCCGCGTCCCGGTGGCGCGTCTGGCGGCGGCGCACGCGGCACTCGCCGACAAGTAATTTAACGGAGCAAGGGCGCACGACTGTGCGCCCATCCAAGGCAACGAAAAGGCGGGGCATATGCTCCGCCTTTTTTGTTTACCGTAACCTCACCCCTAAATCCCCTCTCCCTAGGAGAGGGGACTTAAACATCTAGCTTGCCTCGTTTTTCTCCCCCTCGCCCCATGGAGAGGGGGATGGGGGGTGAGGTTTAAACCTCTACCGGCAGTTTCCCGGTCGGCGCGAAGTCGCCCAAGAGCGCGTCGGCGGCGGCGCTGAGCGACGGCGTGCTGTCGCCGCAGGTGCAGAGCACGGCGTCCGCTTTCGAGCACTCCGGCGTCGTAGGGATTGCGCAGGCAGATCAAGATGCTGCGCTGCGCCCGACTGAGCAGATCGCGCGCCATGCCAAGCTGCTCCGGGTTGACGTGAGCGCTGCGCGTCGCTACGACCAGCACGTCGGCGCTGGCGGCGAGACTCTGCGCCCGCGCCAGCAGCTCCGGCTTGGGATCGCTGCCTTTGAGCGATACGCTGCTGAAACCGGGCGCGCGCGCCGCGATCTGCCGCGAGAAGCTCGCCGGATCGCCGCGATCCAGCGCCTCGGAGTTGAGATAGGAGCCGAACTCCACCAAGCCCACATTCGGCTGATCGGCGGACAGCGGGAACACGCCGTCGTTCTTGAGCAGCACCGTCCCGGCGCGGGCGGCGCGCTGCGCCAGCGCGAGGTGATCGGCATTGCGGATGATCGACGGATCGGGCGCGTCGGTGACGGCGTACTGCGCCTTGAACGCGGCGATGCGGGCGTTGGCGGCGTCGATCACGCTGAGCGGCAGGCGACCGCTGCGGGCGGCGTCGAGCAGGGCGTTGTACGCGCCTTCCTGATCCGCGACGTAGTGCGAGTAGTGGAGCAAGTCCAACCCGGCGAGCGCCGCCAGCACTGCTGATTTGCCCGCGCCGTAGTGGTCGCTGATCGCCTTCATCTCCATCGAATCGGAGCAGGCGATGCCGGTGTAGCCCATTTCTTCGCGCAAGAGCCGCTGGACGATCACCGGCGAGAGGGTGGCGGGGTACTCGGCGTCGAGCGCGGCGAATTTGACGTGGCTGACCATCACCGAGGCGACACCTGCCGCGACTGCCGCCCGGAAGGGCACGAGGTCTTGATCCCAGAGGTAATCGAGTTCGCCCTCGATCACCGCCAGCGCGAGGTGGGTATCGACCGGCGTGTTGCCCAAGCCGGGGAAGTGCTTGGCGGAGGCGGCGACGCGCTCGCGCTGGAAGCCGCGCACCTCGGCGGCGACGATCCGGCTGACGGCGTCGCGGTCGCTCCCCGGCGAGCGCGTCCCGACCGAGATGTTCTCGATGTTGTGGGTCAAATCGACGACCGGCGCGTAATCCCAGTTGATGCCGAGCGCGCGCAGTTCGCGCGCCAGCATGGCGGCGACCTCCCCGGCAAGCTGCGGATCGTTCGCCGCGCCGAGCGCCATCGCGCCGGGGCTTTCGGTGAACCCGTCGCGCAGGCGGGCGACCGTCCCGCCTTCCTGATCGATGCCGATCAGCAGCGGCGGCTGACCCGGCATCGCGGGCGGCGGCGTGGAGCGTCTGCGTCAAGCGGGCGAGCTGCTCCGGCGTTTCGACGTTGCGCCCGAACAGGATCACGCCGCCGATGCGCCCGGTCTTGATCCAGTCGAGGATGTAGTCGGGCGCGGTCAGCCCCTCGAAGCCGACGATCAGCATTTGCCCGATGCTCGTTTCCAGTGACATAGGTGCTGCCCTTTCCCGAAAAATCTGGGCGAGGCATGCCTCGCCCCTACACGCTGTAATGGGGTTATTATGCCCGATTTGGGCAACGACAACACGAACTATCGGCGGTAGGGGCAGGTTTCAAATCTGCCCCTACGTTTCGCCTGTTTTAGATCAACGCGGACTTGTCGCGTTCGGCTGCGGGGATTATCCTAGTCCGCTGGTGATCACCCGCTGGATAGGAGCGCAGGAATGTCGATCCCCAAGCGGCTGGAATGGGCGCAGAAGCTGCAAGCCATCGCCCAGACCGGCTTACACTACGATGCGTCGCCGTTCGATCACGAACGCTACGAGGAAGTCATGGCGATTGCCGTCGAGATGCTGACGGCGGACGGCAGCGCCGACGTCGAGACGATGCAGGCGTTCGTCAACGCGCAGAGCGGGCACGCGACGCCGAAAACCGACGTGCGCGGCGTCGTCTTTTGCGACGGTAAAATCCTGCTGGTGCAGGAGAAGATGGATCAATATCGCTGGACGCTGCCCGGTGGTTGGGCGGACATCGGCGAATCCGCCAGCGAGGGCGTCGTCCGCGAAGTCTACGAGGAATCGGGCTACCGGACACGGGCGGTCAAGCTGCTGGCGCTCTACGACCGCAACAAGCAGGATCACCCGCCGATCCCGTTTCACGCCTACAAAGCCTATTTCCTCTGCGAATTGCTCGACCGCGAGCGCCACGTCGACCCGGCGCGCAACGGCGCGAGCTACGCCGAAATCGGCGAGGTCGGTTTCTTCGCCGAGGACGAAATCCCCGAACAACTGTCGATCGGGCGCGTCAACGCCCAGCAGATCGCGCGCCTGTTCGAGCACTATCGCCAGCCTGATCTGCCGACGGACTTCGACTGATGATCACGATCACTGCTGCGACCGAAGCCGACGCGCCGCTGGTCTATGACATCATGCAGGCGGCGTTCGCCGAATACCGCGACACGCTCTACCCGCCGTCGAGCGTCCACACTGAGACGCTCGCCGACGCGCTGGCGATGATGCGCGAGGGCGGCGCGCTGCTGGCATGGATCGATGGACAGGCGGTCGGGTCGGCGCGCTATGCCTTCCGCCGCGACGCGCAGGGCGTCAATTTCTGCTACGCGGGGCGCGTCTCGGTGCTGCCGGAGTATCGCGGTAACGGGATCGCCTCGGCGCTGATGGCGCGCATCGAAGCCATTGCCCGCGCGCAGGGCGTCGTTCGCGTCGAGATCAGCGTGCGGACGGTGTTGGACAGCAACGTCAAGCTCTATCAACGGCTTGGCTACACCATCACCGAAACCGTCGTGCATCCGCGCGGTGACGGCGGACAGCAGTTCTTCATGATGGGGAAACGCCTGTGAAAACGCTGATCGTCGGCGACATTCACGGCTGTTGGGATGAGTTCCAAACGCTGCTCGACCGGGCGGCGCTGAGCGCGGACGACCAGATCATCAGCGTGGGCGACATGGTCAACCGGGGACCCGAATCGCCGCGCGTGCTCGAATTCTTCCGCGATACGCCCAACGCCCGCGCCATCATGGGCAACCACGAGATGAAGCACATTCAAGCCGCGGATGGCGAGAAAAGTCCATCCAAGCCGGAGTTGATCACGCGGCACCAGTTCGGCGACGACTACGACGCTGCGCTCGATTACATGCGGTCGCTGCCGAGTTATGCGCAACTGCCGCAGGTCGATCTGGCGCACGCTTTTTTCGAGCCGGGGGTTGCGCTGGCGGATCAGCGTGATGACGTGCTGATCGGCTTGGACAGCGGCGAAGACTATCTGCGTCAGAAGTTGGTCGAGCACCTCTGGTACGAGGTTTACGACGGCGTAAAACCGCTGGTCGTCGGGCACCGCGCTTATCTGGAAGGGGCGCGCCCGCTGCTCTATCCGCCGGGAGCCGTGCCGCGCGTCTACGGGCTGGATACCGGCTGCGTCTACGGCGGATCGCTGACCGGCATGATCCTGCCGGATTTCCGCCTGATCACCGTGATCAGCCGCGCGAATTATTGGAGCCGTCTCAAGCGCGAATATAGCTGGATCACCAGCGAGTAACGTCGGCTTGGACACGACTGCGTTCTAGCCTATAATGTGAACTGTTAGATTGACGCCAAAATCACCCGGCAGTTCGATATTATGAGGCTGGAAATGAACGACTTCTTCCGCAAGTTTGCTCATCATGCTTCCCTGCTCGTCGGCTCACCGTGGAGCTTCATCGTCGCGCTGGCGATCATCGTCATTTGGGCGGTGACGGGACCGGTGTTTCATTTCTCCGATACGTGGCAGTTGGTGATCAACACCGGGACGACCATCATCACCTTCTTGATGGTCTTTTTGATCCAGAACACCCAGAACCGCGACGCCAAAGCGATCCACCTCAAGCTGGACGAACTGCTCAAGAGTGCCGATCACGCCCGCGACAATTTAATCGACCTCGAAGACCTCTCCGACGAGGAACTGGCGCGGCTGGAAAAGGAATTCAAGGCGCTGCGCGAGAAAAACTCCGTGCTCGCGCCGGAGCCGTAACCAGCGCTTGTCGCGCTGCTCGCAACAGGCTATCCTTCGCAGAATAACGGAGGAGAGATTATGCTGATTGCCATTCAAGAAGATATGCTGATGGGCGATAGCCTGCTGGGGAAATTCGAGCGCGCCGCCGAACTGGGCGTCGATGGCATCGAGTTCTGGGGACAGGGCTTGACCGAGAAAGTGCCGGAGATCGCGGCGGCGGCGCGGCAGACCGGCGTGCGCGCGGCGGCGGTCAATCACGGCGGATCGCTCGGTCGCCTGCTCGATCCGCTGCCGGCGGAGCGCGAACGCGCGCTGGCGAATCTGCGCCAATCGATCTGCAACGCGGTCGACATCGGCGCGGCGGGGGTGATCGTCGTGCCGCACTTCGGCGCGCCGGTGCTGCCTGACTTGATGCCGTACCTGACGGCGGGTCAGCTTGAGGTCGAGCTGTTCTACACCCATTTGCGCACCCTGTCGGATTACGCCGAAGCGCTGGGCGTCGACCTCTACGTCGAGCCGATCAACCGCTACGAGACACACTTGCTCAATCGACTGAATCAGGCGGCGCAGATCACGCGGCGGCTCGATCACCCGCGCGTCAAGATCGTCGCCGACCTGTTCCACATGGCGCTGGAAGAAGCCAGCATCCCCACCGCGATCCGCGATCACGCCGACTGCATCGGACATGTGCATCTAGCGGATAACAACCGCCGCTTGCCCGGTCAGGGCATGACCGATTTCGCGGCAGCGGCGGCGGCGCTCAACGAGATCGGCTACACCGGTTGGGCGGCTTACGAGTGCGGCAAACCGAGCAATAACGATCCCGCCGAGTATCACGCCGATCTGCCGGAGAGCCTCGCGCTGCTGCGGTCGGTGGGCTTCTAGCCACCGGTGGGCAGGTTTCAGAGCGTGTCTAAAAAGTACCGCTTTGACCCCACCCCCGCGGTGCAAACCTTCGGTTTGCCTTGCGCTTCCCCTCCCCGAATTCAGGGAGGGGAGAGTGCCTTCGTCCGTTTCAAGTGTTTCTGGTCAAATATGACGACTGCTTGACACAGCAAAGGGGTTTTTAAACACGCTCTCAAACCTGCCCCTACAACCGATCCTTGCTACGAAAGGCGGCGCATGATTCGAGCGCTGAACGACAACCCGATCGCGCGGGCAGAAATGCTCCATCAGCAGCGCACACCGTTACTTCGTAACAGCTCCCGGCGCATTCCGGTGATCCTGACGCTGCTGCTGATCGTCGCGCTGCTCTCGCACATCGCCCTCGCACTGGAACCCCAGTTAGCAGCGTTGATCGCCGCCCCGCGCGATGACGTTCACGAGACTCTGCGCGGTTGGTTCGCGATGCTGGCGGTCCTCATGGGCGTGTTGGTGATGGTGCAGCACCTCAGCCTTGCCGCTTTTGGCTTGCAGGTTGCCGCTGTCGGGGTCGCGCGGGAGAAGCAGGGGCGCACGTGGGAGAGCTTGCTGCTGACGGGCGTCGACGCTCGCCGAATCGTCATCGGCAAGTGGTTTGCAACGGTGCAGGTGATCTTGAGCGATTATCGTTCGCTGCTTGTGCTGCGTTTCCTCGTTGTGCTCTGGATCTGGTTAGCGAGCGGATTCATCGCCGTGTACCCTTGGTACGAGCCACCGCCGATCACTGCCGTCATCGTTTACGCCGCGCTGATCGCCATCTTCCCACCAGTCTATGCTGCGTTCTCGGCGGCGTTGGGCGTCCTCGCCGGGTTAATCACGTCGAGCCAGACCGCCGCTGTCCGTGTCGGGGGGCTGCTGCATCTGGGCACGATCATGCTTTCGTTTGCTGTCATGTTCATCTTGCTCATCGGCAGAACGTCGAACCTATCAGTTATCGTTCCATCGCTGTTCCTCACGCCAATCGACGGCGGCATGTTGACGCTGCTCACCCTGTTCACGGGCGGTTCAGAATTCGCAACAGATTACTGGATCGGTACGGTGCTGTGCATTGTCCTCTACGCCGGGCTGACGCTGGTGCAGCTTCGCCTCAATCAAGCGGTTGCCGTCCGCCAGCGAGTGCTGCCGCCTAAATCGATGCCGGGATCAAGCAGACGATGATTGCGTTCAGCGTGGCTTTGCGGTAAAGCTACTGCTTATTTGAAGAAA
Source organism: uncultured Chloroflexia bacterium (assembly GCA_963727545.1). Lineage (GTDB taxonomy): Bacteria > Chloroflexota > Anaerolineae > Aggregatilineales > Phototrophicaceae > Flexifilum. Next base: position 204,214 of record CAVSGS010000015.1, on the reverse strand, counting down.
GGATAGTCACCTTATGGAGTACACCTCGAAAAACCTCCTAATCCGTTCGCAGGATACCGGCGGCACGGGCGTTTTCGCTCAAGTTTCGGCGGAACAAGCCGGTTGGGATTTTCTGAATATGGCGGCGCGACGCCTGAACATGGGCGACACGTGGAGCGGCAGCACCGGCGATTTTGAGTATGCCCACGTCATTCTCGGCGGCACCTGCACGATCCACACCAGCCAAGGCGATTTCAAGCACGTCGGACGGCGGCGCGACGTCTTCAGCGGGATGCCGTATGCGCTCTATCTCTCGCGCGGCGTCGATTTCGAGATCGAGGCGCTGAGCGATGGCTTCGAGGTCGCGTCGTGCTGGGTTCCGGCGACCGAGGATCACCCGGCGCGGCTGGTTACGCCCAAGGACAGCGCCATCGAACTGCGCGGCGGCGGTAACGCCTCGCGCCAGATCAACAGCATTCTGCCGCCGGGCTTCGACTGCCAGCGGATCGTCGCCGTCGAGGTCTACACGCCGAGCGGCAACTGGTCGAGCTATCCGCCGCACAAGCACGACATTCACCGGGTCGCTCCCGACGGCAAGCTGCTCGAAGCCGACCTCGAAGAAATCTACTTCTACAAGATCGACCGCCGTGAGGGGTACGCTTATCAGCGCGTCTATACCGGCGATCACAGCATCGACGCCCTGATGCTGGCGCGGAATCACGACGCCGTGCTCGTCCCGGAAGGCTATCATCCGGTCGTCAGCGCACCGGGCTATACAACCTATTACCTCAACTTCTTGGCGGGGTCGGCGCAGTCGCTCGCCAACAGTGATGATCCGGCGTATGCGTGGGTCAAGGGAAGCTGGGGCGAAATCGATCCGCGTTTGCCGGTAGTCTCGCCGGATCACGAAACTTAGCGGTGCCGGGTTACGTATAGGGAATTAAGGACGCATAAACAGTTTTCGTGCGGGTGATGGTTGACGCTTTCTCGTTTGACAGCACCTTCTATTACACGTAAACTGAAGTTGCGACGAAAGAAATTGTATTACCCTATCCATCGAACCATCGAGGAGCATGTTACGAAATGAAGAAGCTTCACTTGAGTCTTGCATTTCTTTTACTGGCATTGGTGCTTGCCACCGTGCCCGCCGCATTTGCTCAGGATGAAACCTTTGGGCTGAGCCAATCAGATTATGACTTGTGGCAGGCGGGCTGGGCTAACCTCAGCGGCGTTGATTCCGCGTCGTATAATTTCACGACTACGCTAAAAGCCTCCGGTTTGAGTGCCACTGACGTCACTGCCGACTTGACCGGATCGGGTGTGCTTTCCACTAGCAGCGATAACCCGATGTTCCAGCTTGACGTGACCGGTACGATCAATGACGGGACGCAAGCGACCGACGTAAACGTGGGCGTGCGCGTGGTCGATGGCTACCTTTACTACAACGACGGTACCGGCTGGAAGGGCGAGACCCTCGATGCCGCGATGAGCACGGCGACCTCAATGTTCGACATGGGACTGGCGTCGGCGGGTTCGGATGCAACGGTCGATCCGTCGCAGCTCCAAAGTGGCGACCTCTCCGGCTTGGCGGGTATGAGCGGCATCGGCGACGCGATGGCGGGGCTGTCCAGCCTGAACCCGGCGGACTTCATCACGGTCGTGCGCTCGGATGCGGATGGTCAAGCACTGTTCACGCTCAATTTCGATCTTGCCAAGTTCGTGTCTTCTCCGGAAATTACGTCGCTGATGGCGAGCCAGATGGATGCGTCGGGCAGCGGCGACGCCACGCCTAACTCGCAGATGTCGATGGTACCGATGCTCACGAGCTTGTTGTCGATGGCGAATGTTAGCGTCGATCAGTATGTCGATACCAGCAGTGAAATGCTCAGTCGCTTGGCGGTGAACTTTAGCTTGCCGCTGGGTCAAGATGCGGGTATCACGCTCAATTTCGACCTCAGCCTGAGCGGTGTCAACGAGCCGGTTTCGGTTGAAGCACCGGCGGACGCCGTCATGATGGACGCGACTGCGGGTGGCTGAGCAGTAACTACAGCGCGCTGATGGGCACGCGAAGGAAGATCGGGGCTGGCTTTGTGCCAGCCCTTTTTATATTTCGGAGGTCAAAATGATTAAGCTTGCTCGAATGATGGGTCTGCTGGCGCTGTTCGTACTGGTTCCGGCGGTCTTCGCCCAGACCGGCGGACAGGAGACATCCAGTTCGCAGGGTAGCGCCACTCCGATCACCGTGGACACGCCAACGAAGGTTGCCCTGTCCGGCACGACGCCCGTCGTCTTGAGCTACGAGGCGATGGACGCGGAAACCGTCACGATTACGGCGCGCAGCCTCGAACCGGAAGGCGTGCTCGACCCGATGCTGACCCTGTACGACGCCAGCGGCACCGTGATCGCCAGCAATGACGATCATGAGAACCCCAGCTCCAACTTGACCCTCTTCGATGCGCAGATTGACGGCGCGGCGCTGCCCGCCGCCGGGACGTATACCATCGAAGTCGCGGCAACCAGCGATACGCAGCAGGGCAAAGTCGAGGTTACGCTGACGACCGGGAGCAGCGACCAGACCGCCCCGCCGCAAATGACCGGCAGACCGGCGCAGGTCATCGACGACACTGTGCCCGCCAACGGCACCTATACGACCACCTTCGATGCCATTCAGGGCATGGCGGTGACGATCACCGTCCGGGCGACCGACAGCCAGCTTGATCCGAAGGTCACGCTGCTCGATCCGAGCGGTACGGAAGTCGCCAGCAATGACGATCACGAGGCACCGGACGATACGCTGAGCACGCTCGACTCGCAAATCCCCCACTTTGCGATTCCCAGCGACGGCACTTACACGATCCAAATCACCGGCTTTGCCGGGATCGGCGGCACGTTCGAGCTGACGATCGACCTGAGCGGTGGCGCGTCGGTGGTGCTCCCGAATGCGCCGACCGCCGTGCCCGCCGAGGACACGCAGGTGATCAACGACAGCATTAGTGCCAACGGCACCTACACGACCCACCTCGACGCGAACGCCGGGGACGTCTACATCATCACGGTACAGGCGACTTCGGCGGATTTCGACCCGCGCGTCGTCGTCTACCTGAACGACACCTACATCATCGACAACGACGATTACGGTACCAACGACCCGGACTTGCAGCAGACCGACGCGCGCATCTACGACTGGATCGTCAAGGAAGCCGGGAGTTACGAGATCGACGTGCGCGGCTACAAGGATAGCGCCGGTTCGTTCACGCTGACGATCGACAAGGTGGCGACCGATGCTCCGACCGGTTTGCCGAGCGAGCAGGTCGTGCTGGGCACGGTGAAATCCAGAGAGACGTTCACCCAGACCTTCGAGGCGCAGGCGGGCGATTACGTCACCATCACGGCGCGGGCGCTGACCACCGATTTCGATCCCTACGTCGCGCTGGTCGATGCCGCCGGTACGGTGCTGATCGACAACGACGATCATGGCACGAGCAGCGCCACGCTCGGCTTCTACGACTCGTGGATCAGCAATTATCACATCACGGCGGACGGGACGTACACGGTCGAGGTTTCCGGCTCGACCGACGTCGCCGGGTCGTTCGGGCTGACGATCGGCACGCTGCGCAAGTAACAAGTAGCAAGTACCGAGTACTGAGTAACGCCTGAGTACCGAGTGTAAAACAGACATGTCGGAGTATGCAGCAATACAAAGAGCGCGGACGTTTGTTTAGGTGAACGTCCGCGCTCTGTTTTACACTCAGCACTCAGCACTCAGCACTCAGTACTCAGCACTCAGTACTCAGCACTCGTACTCGGTACTCAGTACTCAGTACTGTTTTTTTCGAACAGGCGCAGCAGCTTGAGCGCGATTTGCAGATTCGTCCGCGTCAGCGGGTCGCTGAGCTTGGCGGCGCAGATTTCCTCGATGCGCGTCAGGCGGTAGTTGAGCGTGCTGCGGTGGATGGTCAGCAGTTCCGCCGTTTGGACGCCGTTGCCGCCTGCATCGAGATAAACCTCAAGCGTGTGAAACAGATCGGCTTGCTGCTCGGCTTGCAAGCGGCGCAGCGCCGGGACGAAGGGATTCGCCGCCAGCGCGCCCGCACCGGCGCGGTAGATCGTGTGCAGATAGCCCAGATCGTCGAAATAGACGGTGTCGCGCTCGTCGCCGGAAGCGTCAGCCAGTCGCTGCGTGATCGTCAAGGTGTCGTGGCATTGGCTGTAGGCGGTCGCCATGCCGTCCGGCGCGCACTGGATCGCGCTGATGCTCAGGCGAATCGCTCCGGCTTGGGCGTGGATGGCGGCGCTCAGCGCCGGGAGGTCGAGCGAGGCTTGCGCCAGCACCAACACCTCACCGGCGAACTGCCCGACGATCACGTGCCAGTCGGCGGACAGGCGATTGACGCGCCGGTAAAGCTGGAGCAGCTTGGGCGACCCGCGATCCGGTGACTGCTCGACCATCAGCAGGACGAAGGGCTGGTTCAAATCGACGCCGTAGCGCAGCGCTTGATCGGTCAGCACGGCTTGACGGCTGCCGCCATGCCCTTTGTCGTCCTCGATCAACTGCGCCAGCAGCCCGCCCTTCAGCGAGGCTTCGGCGCTTTGCAGCGCTTCTTGATGCAGCAGCATCACGGCGGCGATGGTCGCGCCGCTCTCGATGGCGAGGCTGTCCAACTGCGAGATCGGGCGGTCGTCGGCGATGATCCAGACGAAGCCGTAGATGTTGCCGTGTACGACCACCGGCGCGAGGATGCGCTCCATCTCCAAGCCGACGTCCGCCATTTGGGGGATGTGAACCGGGCGCAGCGTCCGCCGAATTTGCCCGAGGATGCCGCGTTCTTCCAGCGCGTTGACGAGGCGTGGATCGGTGCGTCCCTCGCTGAGGGTATAGCGTCGGGCTTCGTCCACGTCGGCGATGTTGTGGCTCGCCAGCGCTTCGAAGCGCTCGTTCTCGATGCTGATCGACTGCCCGACCAGCCCCGCCAGCGTCTCCGCCAATTGTTTGAGGTCGCCGCCGTCGAGCACCAACTGAGTCAGCACGCGGTGAATTGTCAGCACCCGTTCGAGCAGGGCGAGATTTTCCTGAGTGATGCGTTCGTTGGTCGCGCGGGCGATGTCCACAAAGCGGGCTTGGAAGGGGATTTCGATCAGCGGGAAGCCGTTGCGCTCGGCGACCGCGCGCAGGTGATCGGGCGTGCGGTCGATGTAGCGCCCAACCGCCAGCGCCAGCGCCGCGACGCCTTTATCCGCCATCGCTTGCAGGTAGGCGACTTGCTCGGCTTCGCCGTCCGGCATGTTGATCATAGTGGTCAGGACGAGTTCGCCGCCGTTGAGCCAGTTGGGAGCATCCGGCACGCCGGCGACATGGACCCAACCGACCTGCCGGTTCAGCCCGGCGCTCCCGGCGACAACCTGTGCGCCTTTAAGTTCTGCGAGTTGAAGTGTATCCGCAACTGTGAGCATACGACCGTCCCTTAACCGACGTTCGATTATACTCGCAGCGTTCGATTGCGCCCAAAGAGGGAAAGTGTGTTAGCAGTTTGTCGGGGCGCAGCGCGCTGCGCCCCCATAGACAACCAAGTTAAGGAACCGCTTGCGGTTTGAGAGGGCGTTCGCGGCGTGTCGCCAGAGGCTCGAAGCCTCTGGCTAAGCATTCAAGCCGCCTGAAGACGGCTAAAACTCATTGTCCACCCGTCTTGTAGCTCGCTTCCAGCAGTCGGGGAGAGGGGTAGGTTTAACTTACGCCCCTATATAGAGAGGGGACTTTAAACACCCTTGTAACCTGTTTTTACCCCCTCTCCACATCGTGGAGAGGGGGCGGGGGTGAGGTTAATTAAATACCTACCCTGTAGGGGATTTGATCCCCCGGCGGCATGAGCAAAAACGTCAGTCAAATCGCTTAAGTTGGTACGTATGGGGCGCAGCGCGCTGCGCCCCGACGGAAGCTATGGATCGACTTACGGGTTGTACTCGAAGGCTCCGGCGTCGCAGTCGGGCGGACCGGCTTGCGGATCGGCATCGACCGGACGCCCGGTGCCACCTTGATCGGTGCTGACATTCGCGCCTTGATCGGTGGTGCAGTCCACCGCGTCGATGGCGTCGCTGGGGAAGCTGAGCGCGTGCACGTAGCCATTGAAGGCTTGGAGGTTCAGGTTGGAACTGGTGGTGAACCCGGCGCACGAGGTGTCTTCGGTGAAGTTTCCGGCGACTGACGTCAGCGAGGCGGAGCAGTTGGGCGTTTGCTGCGCCACAATGGAGTTCTTCACCGTGATCCCCGAACCAAAGAGACCGCCGCCGCTGTTGCTGGCGACGGTGACGAAGTTCAAGGTCGCCGAGCCGCCGGCAACGTTGATGCCGCCGCCGCTGTAGCTGCTGGAAATCGTGCTGTTGAGCACGCTCAGCGAGCCGCCGCCGTTGTAGATGCCGCCGCCATTGATGGCGCTTCCGTAAGCGATCACGGTGCGGTTGATGGTGGCGGTCCCGGCGTTATAGAGGTTGCCGCCATTGCCACTGCTCGCAGAATTCGATTCGAGGTCGCTGTTGGTGAGCGTCATTGTGCCCGCGTTGTAGATGCCACCGCCATTATCCGCATAACTGCCAGTGACGTTGCCGTTGACCATCGTCAGCACGCCATCATTGTAGATCGCGCCGCCGTTGTTACCACTTGGCTGCGAACCGAAATCGAGCGTAATGTTCTGCAAAGTGAGGTTGCCGGACGGGCTGATGTAGAAGTAGCGGAAGAAGTAGTCCGGGTTACCCAGATAGCCGGGACCCGTGATCGTGATGTTCGAGCTGATCACGGGCAGTGCATTGGGACCATTGGTATTGTTGTCGGCTCCGTTGAAGTAGAAGCTCGCGCCCTCGACGCCGACGAGGTTGATCGTGTCCGCGCCGGGGTGACAGGCTTCGTCGTTGGCAGCGTTGATCGCGGCGATCAGCGTGGCGTTGTCGCCCTCGTTGACGTCGGTCGGGAAGGTGAAGCCGTCGGTGCAGGGATTCTGCGTCGGCGGCGGAGGTGGCGGATTGGTCGGCTGCTGGGGCTGCTGCGGTTGTTGCGGCTGCTGGGGCTGCTGGGGCTGCTGCGGCACCGGCGTGAAGGTCGGCGTCGGGCTGGGCAGAATGACCACCGCGCGCGGGCGCGGCGTATTCGAGGCGGTCGGCGTCGGCGATGGCGTCGGCGTAGGCAGTTCCAGCGGCAGCGTGATCGGGTAGTTGAGCGTCATGCCCTGCAGTTCGCGGAAGCGGGCGATGTCCTCGACCGTCACCGGGCGGGGCGGTGCCCACGGGCAGGCGGTAAAGACGGTGCGGTCGTTGGGCTGACCGTCCGTGCCCAAGTTCTCCGGCTCGGAGAGGCAGATAAAGGTCGTCTCGCCGGTTTCCAGCGTGATCTCGTCGGGCGTTCCGGCATTGAGGACGACGTGACCGTCGAGCACAATTAGCTGCATCAAGCGCGAGACCGCGCCGATCTCGCCGTACTGCTGAACCAGATATTCCATTGTCATCGGGTCAACCGGCAGCAGATAGAGCGCAATCGTCGAGCCAAGCCGGATGTCGGCACCGTTAGCGGTGATGTCGACGGCGACGTCTTTGCGGTCCCTGCACCACCAGCGAGTTCGGCGCTTCGGTACACTGCGTCCCGGAGATGCTGGTGCGGAAGTAGAAGGCTTGCATCGGCGTTTCGCCAATGGTGGGTAGGCTGCTGATGTCGCTGCCGCTGCTGATCACCTGCTGGGTGAGCCAGCCCGGTGTGCCGTTATAGGTGACGCGCACCCACTGCCCATCGGCGCTGACGGCGTCGGCGGTGAGTGACGTCCCCGGCGGCACGCTGCCGACCATGGTCGAGTTCAGGTCGGGATCGTGGTACATCTGCGCGCCGATTTGGATGGTGACGCTCGCCGTCGCGCCGGTCTGGAAGGCGTCTTGCGACGGGACGGCGTTTTCGACCTGCGTATCGCCCAGCAGCATGAAGATCACGCTCTGACCGGGCAGCGTATCGGGCAGATTCGCCTGCACGCTCAGCAGCGCGACGCCCCAGCGATCCTGCGTCGCATCCATTGGCGCGGTGATCAACTGTTCCAGTTCGAGCAGGCGGGCGCGGTCACTGGGTACGCTGAAGAAGCCGATCGGCTGCGGCTGCGAAAACTCCGCGCTGACCTGCTCAAAGCCGTAACAGGCGCTGTTGCGGCTCAGGCTGCCGCAGTTGTTGCCAACGGCGTCGATCGCCTGCTGCACCAACCCCGGACAAGTCACGAGGTTCTGTGCTTCAAGTTGGTTATAGCCCACGTACATCAGCGTGAATACGAGGACGATCAGGACGGCAAAGCGGATGGTCGAGCCTTTGATGCGGTGGGCAATGTTATTCATAACCTACTCCAAATTTAGGGACAGTCTGCACAATCGTCTGAAGCTGAAGGGCGAGGCGGTGCTAGATCGTCGAGGCGCGCGATCACGGCGTCAGCGAGCGTCAGCAAGGCGGTTGTCACGGGAGAATCCGCTTCCGACAGCGGACGCTCCCGCCAGTTTTGGCGGATCAAGTGCGGATGAAACGGGATCGACGCCAGCACCGGCGTGTCACCGTAAACGGCTTCGCCAGCGGCGGGCGCGGGATAGAGTTCGATGATCTCGCCGCAGTGCGGGCAAATGACGTGGGTCATGTTCTCGACCACGCCGAGCACCGGAATGTGGCGCGCTTTGAGCAGGTTGACCAGCCGCCCATTGTCGAGGTGAGCCAGCTGCTCGCGGACGGTGATCAGCAGCGCGCCGTCGATCTGCCCGGCGCGGAGAAAGGTTTCCAACGGCTCGCCCGTGCCCGGCGGCATGTCGATCAGCACGACGTCGGTCTCGTCCCAGTTCACGCGCTGGAGCATCAGGCTGACGATCTGCCCGGTCGTCTCGTTGGCGGGCGTGATCGGCTGGTCGTCGCCGACCAGCAGCGCCAGCGACATGATCTTCAGGTCGTAGCGCTCGAACGGCTGGATCGGGCGGAGGTCGAGCGCGTCGGGGCGCGCCTCAATCGGGAGCATCGCCCCGGCAGCGCGTCCGCCGGTCAGTTTGCGCCGCTGGCGCACGCCGAGCAGCGCGGGAATGTCCGGTCCGTGCAGATCGGCGTCGAAGATGCCAACGCGCTTGCCCCGTGCCGTCAGCGCCGCCGCGAGGTTGACCGTCATGGTCGATTTGCCGACGCCACCCTTGGCGCTGATCATCATCAGCGTGCGCGGCGTCCCGGCGCGGAGAAACGGGTTCGGTGTCATCGTAGATGTACGTCCAGCCAGCCGACGATCAGCGGGATCAAGCTTTGATCCTCCGTGCTCAGCAGTCGGGTTCCGTGCGTGCTGCCGCGATAAAGCTGCAAGCCGATTTCGCCTTGCGCTAAGGTCGTCAGTTCCCGGACGCTGGTACCGCTCGGCTGATCGGTCTGTGAGGCGACCAGCAGCGCTGAACGATCGCGCAGGGTCACGATCGCGTCGCTGGTGGTGATGCCGAAGTAATCTGTCCCCGGCGAGAGGGCGACGGCGGTCACGCAGTGAGCGTCGTTGGCGCAGCCGACCAGCGCCAAATTCGCGCCGATGCTGGCGCCGACGAGGGCGATCCGGTCGGGATCGATCGAGGGCTGCGACTTCGATCCAGTCGAGCCACGTCTGCACGTCGCCGATGGCGGCTTGCCAGTCGTTGCTGCCGCCGGTCTCGCCGTGACCGCGCAGATCGACAGCGATCACGCGGTAGCCCGCAGCGGTCAGCGCCGGGATCAACGGCTGCCAGTCGGTGCGCTGCCCGCCGTACATGTGCATCAGCAGCAGAGCGGGCGTTTGGACGCTCAGTTCGGCGTTGTAGAGGTCGCCGACCAGCGTTAGCCCGTCGGCGGCTTGGACTTCGACGCGCAGCGGCACCGGTGGCGCTGCGGTCGGCGTATCCTCCTGCGCCAGCACCCCGATCACGCCGGAGAGCGTCAGCGTCAGCGCGCCGAGCAGGGCGATCCGGCAGACGCGCTGCACAGTAGCTTTTGTCAACATGATTGCACCTTCAAGGCTCAGGTTTCGACCGGTATGGTATGGTCTAAGCCGGATATTGGTATAAGTGTCTTACGTTTTAGTCGATTTTACCAACTGAACCGGTTTGAGCAGCGTGCGGTCGAAGTGAGCGATGCCATCTTCGCCGACACGCTCTAATTCGGCGCGGACTCCAGCGGCGTCGGCGCGTAGCTGGGCGATGTCGATCCCCTGACAGGTGTCCGGCAGCAGCGCCAACCACTGCACGCTGCGCAGCAGCATCTTGAGCGCCCCGCGTCCGTTGCCGCGCGTGATCTGGAAATAGGCGATCCCGACTTGCAGCACCGCCCGGTACAGGTCGCGGACAGGTCCGGCTTCCTGCATCCACAACGCCTCGAACAGATCGTGCTGCTTGTAATATTCGCCATGATTGAACTTGTTCACGGCTTCGAGCGCTTCCGGCGGCAGTGGTTGATCGCATTGGCGGTCGAGTTCCGCCAGTGTCTCCGGCGCCGGTATGCGCGCGAGTTCGGTCAGCAGCAGCGGCAGTTCGTCGCTCAGCTCGTCCGGCGCAACGACGACGTTCGCGCCGCTGCGGAGCGCGGCGTCACGCTGATCGGCGTCATCCGTGATCAGCACGACCGGGACGCGGCGCGTCGCCGGGCTGGTCTTGGGCGTGGTCGTCCAGAAGCGCCATTGATCGTCCGCGCCGTCGACGAGGATCAACGCGGCGCGGTCGTCCGCCAGCCGCGCGACGTAGCCGCTGCGCTCGACGTACTGGCGCGGATCGGCGTCGTTCTCGCGCAGCAGGGCGCTGATCTCGGCAGCCCACGCGGGCGACCCGGCGATGATGATGGTCGCCATCAATTGCCTTTCATGGATTGGGATGTATTGGTGAAATTATAAGGTGAAGTAGGCAGGCAAAAACGAAAAACGTAAAAAATCGAGATGAATAGGTGTTTTGCGGCTAGGCAACAGCCCGCCGAAACGCATCGAGCACGCCAATGTCGAGCGCTTCTCGGTCGGTGTGCAGCACGTAGTACTCACGGTACTTGTCGGCGTGGTGCAGCGCTTTATATCGCTCCCAAGCGGCTTCCCAGTCGTCACCAAATGCGGCGATCAGTTCCAGATGGGGAATAATCCGTTGATTGCCCTCGGTGTAGGCATCGAAGGCTTCAACCAACAGCCAACTATGCGGGTGTTGAAGCCGAAGCTCCTGCCAGTTCATCACTGCACCTTTCTCCTCTAGTCGATCAGTATAGCACGCTATGGCGCGCTTAGTCGCCGTGCCAGATGTGCATGTGAGTCATGGTGAAATGCTCGAAGCCGAGCGCTGTATAGAACGGGATCAACTCGTCCTCGCAGACGAGCACGATCTCCTCGACCTGCGCCAGCCGATCCAGCAAACGGCGCAGCAGTTCGCGCCCGATGCCGCGTCCACGATAGGCTTGATCGACGATCACGTCCTCGACGGTGGCGCGAAACACGTCGTCGGTCACAGCGCGAACGAAGCCGATCAACCGGTCGTCGTCCCAGACGCCGAGGCAGACCAGCGTGTGATCGAGCATGGCTTGGATGGCTTCAGGTGAGCGTGTCGCCGTCCAACTGGCTTGCGCGAACAGCCGTTGCAGGTCGGTGACGTCGATCTGGTTGGTGATTTCGTAGCGATAGGTATTCATGGGTTTAGGCTCTCGATGACGATACTTTCCAGCACGAGCGTTTGCTCGCGCGTGACCGGGACGATGCCGAAGCGCAGCTTGCCTTGCGGCGTGACGACCGCATACTGATTATCGAGCCATGCCACAAATCCCGCTCGACCGCGCGGCGCATAGGGGGTTTGCAGAATGCTCGCGCCGTCGATGCCGAAGTCCGCGCCGTCGGAGCGCCAGTCGAGCGTGTAGGTATGGCGCTCGCCCAGCAGCGCCAAGTCGATCAAGTGCTCGGCGACAGCCAGCCGTCGCTGAATGTGGGGATAAATCCGCTGGTAGAAGGTCGGAATTTGCATCAAGAGCGTGGCGGGCAGCGCCAGCGGCGCGATCTCCAAGGCGCTGCGCCGTCCAGCGTCGATGGTCGCCGCCTTCCAGCCGTGACCGGGCACGCCTGCCGCTAACGCCATGTCGCTCGGCGGCGCGGCGAAGAAGAACCAGATCGCCTGCGGCAGCCGCAGCCGCCGCGAATCAGGCGAGAAGGGGTGATTCCAGAAGCCGAAACCTGCCGTCCCGCGCAGATCGCTGACTGGCGACGTCACCCATGCCGTGACCGTCAGCCGCAGCGGTGGCTGCCAGTTGAAGTTGAAATCGTCGTAATCGTAATCGGCGATTTGGGCGTTGCTGTAGGCGGTCGGCGACGGAGCGACCGTCAGCCGCAGCGATCCCGGACTCGGCGTGACGCTGCCTTGCCCGACCTCCGCGACTCGCCAGAGTGGGTTCAATCCCTCGGCAAAGCGATCTTCAAGTCGTTCAATCATGCTTTATCCTAGTGCAAATGTTCTACAAATGCTAGATAAGCGCCCATTCTTGGAGTATAATCTCTCTTGAAATGAGCACATGGGAAAGGTCATGCTTTGGAAATCACATGGTATGGATTAAGCTGCTTTCGCATCACTGAGCGCGGACGGATCACCGTTATCACCGATCCGTTCTCTGACGACATCGGCATTCCCGCGCCGAAGCTCAAGGGCGATCTGGTGACGGTCAGTCACAACGTACCGGGACATAACTTTATCGAAGCAGTCAAAGGCGAGCCACACGTCATCAGCGGACCCGGCGAATATGAAGTCGGCGGCGTGTTCGTGAGCGGCTTCCCGATGCACGACGTCGAAACACAGCGCCGCAACGTCGCTTACGTGTTCGACTATGATAAGCTCACGGTGCTGCACCTCGGCGATTTGGCGCACATTCCGGCGCAGTCGGAAGTCGAAGAACTGGGTCAAGTCAACGTGCTGCTGATTCCGGTGGGCGGCGGCAACGGTTTGAGTGCTGCCGAAGCTGCCGAAGTGGTCGGCTTGGTCGAGCCGTATTTCGTCGTCCCGATGCACTATGCGCTGCCGGGCGTGCGGTTTGATCTCGATCCGGTTGACAAATTTCTCAAGGCGATGGGGGTGAGCAAAGCGCAAGAATTGGATACACTAAAGGTATCGGCGGCGGATGCGCCCGAACAACCACAAGTGATTATCCTTTCCCCACAGTCGTAAAGCAGAGTAGGGAGCGAAGTCGGGATGAGCGTTAAATTGCTAATGAACTGGGACATCAAGCCCGGACGCGATCAAGAATATTTCGAGTTCGTCGTGCGTGAGTGGGTTCCCGGCGTTCAGCGGCTGGGGCTTCAACCGACCGGGGCGTGGTATACCGTCTACAGCCGCAGTAAAGAAGCGCCGCAGATGATGACTGAAGGCATCACCAAAGACCTCGACACGATGCGCGGCATCCTCGACAGCGAAGACTGGCTTTCGCTGCAAGACAAGCTGCAAGAGTACGTCCACAACTACACCCAGAAGATCGTCCACGTCACCGGGGGCTTCCAGATTTAGCCGCAGCCGGTCCTAAACCGATGATCGAACACGCGCCGGTGATATATTTGTCCCGGCGCGTGTTCGTTGATGTGTAAGCTAGAGCAGCGTATTCAGTTTGTCGAGATATGGGCTGATCCACGCTTTGGCTGAGCGATCAGCGTACTCCCACCGCGCGACATTCTCTGGGCGAAGCCAATACTCCCACACGATCATTCGGTCATATAACAGGTAGAGCGCCAAACGCTTAGCAGCTCCGGGTCGCAAGGGTGTGTTCAATTGGTAGCCCGCCAGAAAAGCTTGTGCCCAGCTCAGGTCGGACTCTTCCATGTAGAGCGCCAACTGTCGAACTAAGTCGTACTCGCCGTCGCCGATGAGCGCTTCCATCAGGTCGAACAGACCGCTAACTTGCCATCGATTCGCTTGGCGAGTTACGGTCAAGTTCCCCTCTTTGTAATCGTGTAAAACGAGAACAGGCGGAAAGGGAACACTCAGAGCTGCTTGGGTCTCCTCAATCAGGCTTTCGATCCATGTTTCGTCACCGCGTGTCGTTCCAGTCTCAAACGAAATAGATAATTGAAGTAGGCGGCGAAGCTCACTGACCAGCCACCCGCCAAAATCATCCTCGAAAGCTCGAATCGTTCTCGTCGTGTAGTCGTATTGTCCCGAAAACTGCCATTGTGCCTGTTGAACCGTGTGCAAGTTTTCGCCGATTGTATGGGCTATGGCTTGTCTATCTTCAAACGAAAGTGACTTTAAGACTTGGGCATCAGCCAGTTGTAACCCCGGCATTCGGGGCATCAGGGCATACCCGTATTTCCAGCCAAAGATCGTCTCGTCATCGTCCAGCAAATAGGGATAGGGCACGGGCACGCGAGTTTGGGCATGCAACAGGTTGGCGACGAATTGTTCTTTCGGGAACTGCCAGTCATAGTGAGCGGCTCCGCGCAGGACAAACTCGCCCGCCGAGCTGGTCACAAAGACGTTCTGACCAAACAGCCCGAAGGGAATAGCTTCGGCATGGATGAATCGTCCAAGCTCGAATCGATCGAGCGCTGCTTGAAACTGCCCCGGCGAAATCGAACCGAGGCGCTTTGAGTATTCCCTGATCGTCATAATGCTTTTCCGGTATAGTCTGAACATGAACAATCTCAGGCTTGCCAAAGTCATCTGTGCAGGGAACTTTGGAACCGCTCCCCGTTCAAAATCTTTCAGCAAACCTGAGGTTTTCCGGTATTATGTTGGCGCTGCGATAATCTCGTTATGCGTTGGGCGACTGTCCGTTGCTGCCCTTGATCGAGTCGGGGTCGCCACCGCCCGCGTTCTGCATCGCGGACATGAAGCGGCTCATCAGCGAGGTGAGTTCCATCGGCAGGATGAACTTGGTCGAGGAACTCGCGCCGACCGCTTTGAGCGCATCGAGGTACTGGAGCATCATCGTCTTTTCGTCGATGTTCTTCGCCTCGGCAAACAGCGCTTCGAGCGCCGAGGCGCGCCCCTGCGCCAGTAACAGCTGCGCTTGCTGCTCACCTTCGGCGCGGCGCACCAGCGACTCTTTCTCGCCTTCCGCCCGCAGAATCGCCGACTGCTTCTCGCCTTCCGCGACCATGATCGCGGCGGAGCGCTCGCCTTCGGCTTTGGTGACGGTCGCGCGGCGCTCGCGCTCGGCGCTCATCTGCCGGTTCATGGCGTCCTGTACCAGTTTCGGCGGGTCAACCTCGCGGATTTCGACGCGGGTGACCTTCAAGCCCCAGCGCTCGGTTACTTCGTCCAGCTTGACGCGGAGCACGTCGTTGATCTGCTCGCGTTTCGCCAGCACGTCGTCGAGTTCGATGTCGCCGATCACGGCGCGCAGGGTGGTCGCGGCAATACCGAGCGACGCCTGCACCACGTTCTCGACTTCCAGCACCGAGAGCTTCGGGTTGACGATGCGGTAGTAGACCAAGAAGTCGATGTCGATGGCGGTGTTGTCCTTCGAGATCGCCGTTTGGCGCGGGATTTCGAGGAAGCGTTCGCGCAGGTCAACCTTGCGTGCGGTTTCCAACAGCGGCAGCACGTGGGTGATCCCCGGTCCGCGCGTTCCGGCGTATTTGCCGAGCGACAGCACGACCAAGCGCTCGTACTCCGGCACGACGCGCACGATGCTCACCGCTAAATAAACGATAAACAGAACGAGTACGATGATGATGACCCCTTGAGCTTCCATCGGTGTTACGCCTCCTCTGGCGAATGTTTCTGTTTCACAGCTTCGACGTACAGCGTGAGACCCGACTGATCGACGACCGTGATTTCCGTACCTGCTTTAAGCTTATGATCACTGCGCGCCGTCCACGACTCGCCGCGCACATAGACCGTGCCAACCGGGTCGAGCGCGCGCTGGACGTAGCCATACGTGCCGACCAGCGGCTCGTCGTCCAACATTGCCGGGGCGGCGTTGCGATTGACCGCCAAGATCCGCAGCAGCGCGAAACGGTGGTAGAGCAGCGCGAAGGCGATCATGACGACGATCAACGGCAGCGAGACGCTTATCCCATTGAACAAAAATACACTGCCGACCGCTTGCAGCGCCAGCCCGCCGACCGCCAGCACCGCGAAGCGCTGGTCGAGGAACGGCAGGATCAAGAAGCTGAGCACACCCCCGGCGACGACTACGACTGCCCACCAGTTGGTCGGCAGGTTCGCCAGCCCGATCAGCGCTACGACCACGCCGATAAATGCCAGCACTTCGACCGCGCCGGTGCCGGGAACGTAGGCAGCAGTCACCACCAGCCACAGCCCAATTATCAAGATCACGTAGACCAGATTGGGATCGAGCGGCATCTTAACCTCACTGCTACATTTAGTATCATCTTTAATTATACGCCCGCTGACAAGCCCACCCGTCCCCCACTGATTAGGGGGGCGCCGCGACGGTGGGATTAAGAATTGCCGATGCGCTTAAAGGGGGTTTATAATGGGTCCGCAAACCCCGACGGTGATTTTTTTGGAAGGTGCGCGGTTTGCAATCTTCTCTCGTGATCCCCAACTTGCGAATCGATGGCGATCGTCTTTACGACGATTTCTTGCAGTTGAGCGAAATCGGTGCGACGCCGGATGGCGGAGTCAGCCGGTTGGCGCTCTCGCCCGATGATCTCACGGCGCGGGCGTGGTTCGCCGACCGGATCGACGAAGCCGGGCTGATCGTCCGCGACGACGACGCCGGGAACCTCAGCGGCATGTTGATGAGCGCTCACCCCGGCGCGAAGACCCTGCTGATCGGCTCGCACCTCGACAGCGTGCCCAATGGCGGGCGCTACGATGGCGCGATCGGTGTGCTGGCGGCGCTCGAATGCCTGCGCACGATCCACGACGCGAATATCGAACTCCCGGTGCACCTCGAGGCGATCAGTTTCACCGACGACGAAGGCTGTTGGCGGCAGATGTTCGGCGCGCGGGCACTGAGCGGCACGATCACCGCCGAAGACCTGACCGACCAGATCGTCGATAACGCGCCGTTTCGGGCGGCGATGTCGCGCGCGGGCATCGATCCGCGGGCGATCTATCGGGCGCGGCGCGTGCCGAATTCGCTGGCGGGTTATCTCGAACTGCACATCGAGCAGAGCGCGCGGCTGTTCCGGGCGGGCGTCAACGTCGGCGCGGTGACGGGGATCGTCGGGCGCACGACTTACCAACTGACTTTTATCGGTCAAGCCGGACATTCGGGCACGACCGACATGTACAAGCGGCGCGATGCTCTGCGCGGGGCGGCGTTGTTCGTCGTTCGCGCGCATGACACGGTCCGCGAGCGCTACGGCGACGGCATCTTCAACGTCGGCGACATCTCGGTCGAGCCGGGGCAGTTCAACATCATCCCCAGCCGCGCCTGTCTCTACATGGAGTGCCGCCACATCAGCGAGAAGCTGCTCAGCGAGATGGAAACCACGCTCCTCAGCATCGCCCGCGAATGCGCCGCCGCCAACGGACTTGAGGTCGAACCGCAGCACGTCAGCCACATACCAGCCGCCACTATGGCGGCTGGTGTGATTCAGACGGTCGAAGACGCGGCGGAGTCGCTCGGCTTGTCGCACGTGCGCCTGTTCAGCTACAGCGGGCATTCGGCGCAGGTCTTGAGCCGGATCACGCCGACCGGGATGATCTTCATCCCCTCGGTCGACGGCATCAGCCATCACCCCAAAGAGTTCACCGAATGGGGCGATGTGGTCAACGGCGCGAACGTCCTGCTGCAATCGATTTTGCGGCTGGCAACGGAGGAAGCATAGCGCGGTCGGCATAGTGGATTTTTCTCGTAGGGGCGTTACATGTAACGCCCCATAGACGCCAAATTAAGGAACCGCCCGTCTTTTGAGAGCGAGTTCGCGGGGTGTCGCCAGAGGCTCGAAGCCTCTGGCTAAGAATTCAAGCCGTCTGAAGACGGCTAAAGCCTATTTCGACCTATCTTGCAGCCCGTTTCAACGGGCTTGATTTGATAGCCGGGGGATTTGATCCCTCGGCGGCGCGAGCAAAAACGTCGGTCAAAACGCTTAAGTTGGTAGGTACAGGGCGTTACATGTAACGCCCCTACAACCCCGCGATGTTGGTGACTTTCATCCGGTTCAAAACACCGCTCGGCTTCACTGCTGAGCGGTGTTTTTGCATACAGGATCAATCCAGTGAAATGAATTCAGTAGCGGAAAAGCGGCGATGGGTAGTGTCCAGTATTTGAATCCCGACGGCTTGAATCAGAATCCCGCCTTCACCAACGTGATCGTGGTCGAGGGCGCAGCCAAGACGATCTACATCGGCGGGCAGGACGCGGTCGACGGCGCGACGCGCCAGATCGTCGGCAAAGGCGATTTCAAGGCGCAGGTGGAGCAGGTGCTCAAGAACATGCTAATCGCGCTCGAGGCGGCGGGCGCGCGTCCCGAACACGTCGTCAAGTGGAATCTGTACGTCGTGCAGGGACAGCCGCTGCCAGTCGGTTTCCAAGTCTTTCAGCAGGTGTGGGGGCAGCGACCGAACCCGCCGGCGATCACCTTTGCCTTTGTCGCGGGGCTGGCGAATCCCGATTTCCTCTGCGAAATGGACGCGATCGCCGTCGTGCCGGAATAGTCCACCGCGTTCGATGAGAAAAAGCGATTGCGGACGTCGGAAGCGTGCCTTTCTGCCGAACAATCGCTAAAATAGCTGCGATTTCTCGGAATGTAAGAAAGCGCGGCTTATGTCCTTTGATCCGACTGAACATCCGCACCAGCGCCTGAATCCCCTGACCGGGGAATGGGTGCTGGTTTCGCCGCATCGCACCAAGCGCCCTTGGCTGGGACAGCAGGAGCGGCTGCCGCCGGAGAATCGCCCGGCTTACGACCCGACCTGCTATCTCTGCCCCGGCAACGAGCGGGCGGGCGGCGAGCACAACCCCGATTACACCAGCACCTACGCCTTCACCAACGATTTCGCGGCGCTGCTGCCGGATACGCCGGAGGGCGAAATCAGTCATCCGCTGCTGATGTCGAGCAGCGCGCGCGGCACCTGCCGCGTGATCTGCTTCTCGCCGCGTCACGATCTGACGCTGCCGGAGATGCCGCTGAGCGACATCCGGCGCGTGGTCGACGTGTGGGGCGAACAGGTGACCGACCTCGGCAAAACCTATCGCTGGGTGCAGGTTTTCGAGAATAAGGGCGCGGCGATGGGCGCGTCTAATCCGCACCCGCACGGGCAAATCTGGGCGAGCAATTTTCTGCCCAACGAAGCGACCAAAGAGGATCACGCATCAGCGCGAATACTACGAGCAGCACGGATCGCCGCTGCTGGTCGATTACGCCGCGCTGGAAGCGCAGCAGGGCGAGCGGATCGTCGTCCAGAACGATCACTGGCTGGCGGTCGTGCCCTACTGGGCGGTCTGGCCCTTCGAAATCCTGCTGCTCCCGCGCGCGCACGTCCAGCGCTTGCCCCAGTTGAGCGATCCGCAGCGCGACGGGCTGGCGAGCATCCTCAAGCGGCTGCTGACCAAGTACGACAATCTGTTCGAGACGTCGTTCCCGTACTCGATGGGCTGGCACGGCGCGCCGACCGGCGACCGCCTCGCCGCCGCGAACGAACATTGGCAGCTTCACGCCCATTTCTATCCGCCGCTGCTGCGCTCGGCGACGGTGCGCAAGTTCATGGTCGGCTACGAGATGATGGCGGAAGCCCAGCGCGACCTCACGCCCGAACAGGCGGCGGATCGGCTGCGCGGGCTGCCGGAATTACACTACAAGGAAAGTACTGAGTAATGAGTACCGAGTACTGAGTCAAAAACACTCTGTACTCGGTACTCAACCAGTTGACCTCCAAGACGAAATTCGTCTTTACTCAGTACTCGGTACTAGGTACTCAGTCCTTCTTTTCAAGGAGAAAACATGACTTTGCAGCAGCAGGTGGTGGAAGAATTCGAGCGGCGTTTCGGCGAGCCGCCGACGCTGGTCGTGCGCGCGCCGGGGCGGGTCAACCTGATCGGCGAGCACACCGACTACAACGACGGCTTCGTCATGCCGCTGGCGATTGACCGCGCCGTCTGCATCGCGGCACGCCCGCGTCAGGATGGCTACGTCACGCTGTGGTCGATGGACTTCGAGCAGATGGCGGAATTCTCGCTGACCGAGATCGTCAAGCGCGAGAATATGTGGATCGAGTACGTGCAGGGGGTCGCGTGGGCGCTGCAAGAGGTCGACTGCGCGCTCAAGGGCTGGGACGGTGTGATCGCCGGCGACGTGCCCGTCGGTGCGGGGCTGTCCTCGTCGGCGGCGGTTGAGTTGGCGTCGGCGCGGATGTTCTGCGCGATGGCGGATATCGCGTGGGATGGCGTCGAGATGGCGAAGCTGTGCCAGAAGGTCGAAAACCAGTGGGTCGGCGTCAACACCGGCATCATGGATCAGATGATCTCGGCGAACGGCGTCGCCGATCACGCCGTGCTGATCGACTGCCGCTGGCTGAAGCTCCAAGCGGTGCCGCTGCCACCGGCGACGGCAATTGTCGTGCTCGACACGGCGACGCGGCGCGAACTGGTCACGTCGGAGTACAACGTGCGCCGTCAGCAGTGCGAGACCGCCGCCAATTTCTTCAACGTCCCCGCCCTGCGTGACGTGACGCTGCCGCAGCTTGAGGCGGTCAAAGACCTGCTCGACGACGTGGTCTACCGCCGCGCGCGGCACATCGTCACCGAGAATCAGCGCACGCTCGACGCCGCCGAAGCCATGCGCGCCGGTGACGCCGTGACGCTTGGTCAGTTGATGTACGCCAGTCACGTCAGCCTGCGCGACGACTTCGAGGTCTCCAGCGACGGACTCAACCTGATCGTCGAGTGCGCCCGCGAGCACGAAGCCTGCATCGGCGCGCGCATGACCGGCGGCGGCTTCGGCGGCTGCGCGGTCGCGCTGGTGCGCGAGGATGCCGCCGAGGACTTCGCGGAAAAAGTCGCCGCCAGCTACGAGCAGCGCAGCGGCATCAAGCCCAACGTCTACGTCTGCCACGCCACCGACGGCGCGGCGATCGTCAGCTAGCCGCTATTGAGTGTAGGGGCACGGTAATGCAGTTTGAAAATTAAAGGCGGAGTTTGTCCGTAGGGCGGTCAATTGAACGCCCCTGCAACCCCTCACCCCCGACCCCTCTCCCACGCAAGCGGGGAGAGGGGAGGCAACTGGTGACTTGAGAGGAAACGTACTCCGTCTTAATTTGGAAAAGAGCATCACCGTGCCCTTTTACTTTTGCTATGATTGCCATAGCCATTCAGCAATCTGCTGACCGCTGATTGCTAACTGCTAAAAGCTCGTATTTTGTCGAATGGATAACCGCTATGATTTCAGCGATCAGCCGCCAAGCTGCCAAACGTCTGCGCCCGGAAGGGGCGTTTCATCTGCCGCCGGGAGCGCAGCCGCTCGGCGCGATCTGCGAACTGGTGGTCGAGGACTCGCCGCTGCAACCGGAGGCGGTGATCACCGACACGCGGCGCGTCACCGAGAAGGGCGAGCCGCTGAGCTGGCACTTCTATCTGCTGCCGACCGGGACGCCGGGGCAGTGGTCGGCGACGCTGCAAGTCCCGCCGGAGCCGACGATCCTGACCTATCGCTTCGAGTTTCCCGGCAGTGATGAAGCGCAGCCGCCGCTGCTCGAAATCCGGCAGGTCGAAGGCGAGATCAAGCCGGTCTACGGCGAATACGAGCAGCATCCCTTCAAGATCGCGGTCTACGACCCGGCGCGAATGCCCGCCGAGTGGACGCAGGGCATGGTCATCTACCAGATTTTCCCGGATCGCTTCGCCAATGGCGATCCATCCACCGACGGCTTGATGAAAGGCGTTTACGGTCACGAGCCGCAGTTCCGGCGCTGGGGCGAGCGCCCGGAGTATCCCCCGCTGGGGCGTGACTTCTTCGGCGGCGACCTGCGCGGCGTGATCCAGCACCTCGACTACCTCGCCGACTTGGGGATCGACTGCATCTACTTCTGCCCGATCTTCGACGCGCCGACCAACCATCGCTACGACGCCATCGACTACTTCAAGATCGACCCGATGTTGGGCACTGAAGCCGACTTCGACGAACTGATCGCGAAGCCCACGCGCGCGGGATCAAGATCGTGCTCGACGCGGTGTTCAATCACTGCTCGTCGGACAGCATCTACTTCGACATCACCGACAAGTATGGCAACGGAGCCTATCACTCGGTCGAATCGCCGTATTACCGCTGGTTCGACTTCGAGCAGCACCCCGACAAGTATCGCGGCTGGGCGGGCTTGGGCTTCATGCCGGAGTTCGTCGAGTGCCCGGAGATGGACGCCTATTTCAACGGCGCGGGCGGCGTCACCGCCTATTGGCTGGAGAAGGGGATCGACGGCTGGCGCTGCGACGTCGCCTTCGACAACAGCGAAGGCTTCTGGCGACGCTTCCGCCAGCGCATCGACGCGACCAAGCCGGGCGCTTACTCCGTCTCCGAACTGTGGCGCGATTCGACCTTCTACCTGCTCGGCGACAGCTTCAACGCGACCATGAACTACCGCTTCGCGTGGACGCTGCGCGGCTTCCTCGCGACCGACGACCTATCGCCGACCGAATTCGACGACCGGCTGGCGGTCTGGCT
Organism: uncultured Chloroflexia bacterium; assembly: GCA_963727545.1. Classification (GTDB taxonomy): domain Bacteria; phylum Chloroflexota; class Anaerolineae; order Aggregatilineales; family Phototrophicaceae; genus Flexifilum. The sequence continues at coordinate 181,667 of CAVSGS010000015.1, read as the reverse complement.
GCGCGATACGCCACCCCCGGCGGTCAAAGCGCAGATGAATCTGGTCGACTCGCACGATACCGGGCGCATCCTGACCGCCTGCAAGGGCGAACTGCGCCGCGTCCGGCAGATCATGGCGTTCCAGTTGAGCTATCCCGGCGCGCCGATGATCTACTACGGTGGCGAAACCGGCATCGAGGGCGATTTCGCCGAGGACGGTCGCCGGACGATGCCGTGGGACAGCCTCGACCACGAGTTGATCGCCAAGTTCAAGCACGCGATCCACTTCCGGCGCGGCTCAGCGGCGCTGCGCGTGGGCGAGGTCGAAGCGGTCGTGATCGACGACGCGCAGCAGGTGTATGCCTTCAAGCGCTGGCAGGGTGACGAAGTGGTCTACTGCGCCTTCAACGCTAGCGATGAAGCCGCTCAGATCGAACTGCCGTATCTCCCCGGTGAGTGGCGTGACGCGCTCGCAGGCGACAACTCAATTGCAGCACAGAACAATAGGCTGATCGCACGGATCGAGCCGCGCGGCGCGGCGTGGTTCGTGCGCGGCGCGTAGCCCGCTATAATAGATCGCAGAGTAGAGAGGTAGGCTGCTGTGGTCGATCAGGTCAAGCAACTCACCGTCGAGGATTTCGATCAGCTCATTGAACTGCCGGAAAACGCCGACAAGCTGCTGGAATTCATCGGAGGAGAAGTCGTCGAAGTGCCATCGAATGCTTATGCTTCATTGATTTCATCGCGGATTCTCGGGTTCATTTTCATGTTTCTGCTGCAGCACGATCTCGGTTACGTGACGGGCGAAGCGGGCGGCTACATGGTTTCCGGCGAACGCTACGCCCCCGACGTCGGCTTTATTGTCCAAAGCGAAAGGTGAGATCGCCCAACGTGGCTATAACCCGAACCCGCCGGATCTCGCCGTCGAGGTCGATTTTCCGTCGACGGAAACGTCGCGCGATACGCTGCGGATCAAAATCGGCAACTATCTCGCTGCCGGGACGGTCGTCTGGGTGGTGAATGTCGAGCCGAAGCTGGTCGAAGTTTACGCGCCGGGGCAGCCGGTTAAGCTCCTCGGTGTTGACGACACGCTCGACGGTGGCGACGTGCTGCCCGGTTTTACCTTATCAGTCAAAGATATTTTCCCTGAAGCAACGAAAGCTGAATAATGCGCTCCGTACTCCTGTTCAACGACGATTGGCTCTACGCACCGGAAGAACTTCCTTTGGGCGCTGGCGACGATCAGTTTGCGGCGGTGACGCTGCCGCACACCAACATCGACCTGCCGCACCGCAATTTCGACAACCTCGATTACCAGTTCATCTCGACCTATCGCAAGCGCTTCACCCTGCCGGAGCCGTTGAACGGTCGCCGCCTCTACGTCGATTTCGACGGCGCGATGATCGCGGCTGCGGTCAGCCTCAACGGGCGTGTGCTCGGCGAGCACGACGGCGGCTACGTGCCGTTCTCGTTCGACCTGACCGATTATCTGCGTGACGGCGAGAACGTGCTGCAAGTGCGGCTCGACTCGACTGAGCGCCCGGACATTCCGCCTTACGGCAACGTGGTCGATTACTTAACGTTCGGCGGCATCTACCGCGACGTGCATCTGCGCTACGTCGAGCCGGTGCATATCGCCGACGTGTTCGTGCGCCCGCTCGACGTGCTGACCGATGCGCCGAAAGTCGAGGTCGATGTCGTCCTGAAAAATCAGGATTCAGTTCAGCGTTCTTGTAAATTGCAGCTTGCTTTGCGCGCCGGGTTAGATGGAATCGCGGGAGCTGAACAGGATGTCATTGTTCCCGGTGGTTCGCAAACGAGTGTCACTTTAACGCTTTCCCATTTCCCGGAGATCGCTCTCTGGACGCTAGACCAGCCGCGCCTGTATGGACTAGATGCGTTTCTACGCGATGCCGAGGGCAAACCGATTGACGCGGTTTCGACGCGTTTCGGCTTCCGCGAGGCGGTGTTCAAAGATGACGGCTTCTACCTGAACGGCGAGCACGTCAAGCTGATCGGGCTGGATCGCCACCAGACTTACCCCTACATCGGCGGCGCAGCGCCGGAACGCTTGCAGCGCAAGGACGCCGACATCCTCAAGTACGAGTTGGGCTGCAACATCGTGCGGACGTCGCATTACCCGCAGTCGCCGCACTTTCTGGATCGCTGCGACGAGATCGGCTTGCTGGTCTTCGAGGAGATCCCCGGCTGGCAGTTCATCGGCGACAACGACTGGCAAGCGCTCAGCTTGCGCGACGTCGAATCGATGGTCACGCGCGACCGCAATCACCCGTCGATCGTGCTGTGGGGCGTGCGCATCAACGAGTCGTGGGATGACGAAGCCTTCTACACCGCGACCAACGCGCTGGCGCACCAGCTCGACCCGACCCGGCAGACCGGCGGCGTCCGCTTCTTCCAAGAGAGCCAGTTCCTTGAGGACGTGTTCACCTTCAACGACTTCTCCAACACGATCGTCGAGCCGCAGCACACGCCGCACCTCGTCACCGAGTTCAGCGGACACATGTTCCCGACCAAGACCTTCGACAACGAGGAACGGCAGATTGAGCACGCGCTGCGCCATACTCGCATCCAGAATCAGCAAATGGGGATGCGCAACGTCGCCGGCGCGATCGGCTGGTGCGCTTTCGACTACAACACCCACATGAATTTCGGGTCGGGCGACCGGATTTGCTATCACGGCGTGATGGACATCTTCCGGCTGCCCAAGTTCGCCGCTTATTTCTACGCCACCCAGTTGATCGACGAGCCGGTGGTGCACATCGCCAGCTTCTTCACCCCCGGTGACCGCAGCGTCGGCGGGATCGACCCGTTCTACGTCTATAGCAACTGCGACGAGGTCGAGTTGTTCTTCGGCGACGAGTCCTGATGGGCGCTTCCAGCCCGACCGCGAGCACTTCCCGCATCTGCCGCATCCGCCGTTCTTGATCGCCGGGTTCGCCCACGCCAATATGTGGTCGGAGGCGCGTCAGGTTTTGCGCGTCGTCGGCTATAAAGCTGGTCAAGCGGCAGCCGAGCAGTTGATCGATGCTGACGGCGTGCCCAAGCAGTTGATCTTGCGGGTGGATGACACCGAACTCCATGCCGACGGCGCGGACATGACCCGGCTCTCCTTCCTGATCACCGACAAGTACGGTAATCGCCTGCCCTATGCTGATCTGGTCGTCAGTTTTGAGATCGAAGGCGAAGGCGAACTGATCGGCGAGAATCCGTTCGCGTTGGTCGGCGGGCAGGCGGCGCTGTACGTCAAGGCGACGCACCAACCGGGGACGATCACCGTGCGGGCGAGCGCGCCGCGCTTGCCGTCGGCGGAAGTGCAGATCACGACGCGCTAGAAGTTCAGTCGCGATTGGGGCGCACAGCCGTGCGCCCCTACCAAAATCCACAACCGCCGCTTAGAAGACAATCTGTTTCAACTGCTGAATCCGTTCTTGCATCGCGGACGGCGTGTCGCTCCCTTTGAGGTCGGCATAGCGCTGGTAGTATTCGAGCGCGTCGCGGTACTGCTGCTGCTCGTCCTAGCTGTAGCCGAGCGCGAGGTAATTGGTCGCGTCACGCGGGGCGATCTGGCTGCTGCGCACAAAGTCGGGGATGGCGCGATCTGTCCGCCGAAAGTCTGCTTCAGAAAGCGATTGCGCAGCCAGTCGTAAAGTATTACAAAAAATGTTATAATAGCTGTATCACGCTCATCGACATGAGGCAAAATTGATGCTGAGGCAGATCCAACGACGGTTGCTTAATCTGCGCGATCGCCTGCTGGCGAATTATTGGTTTATTCCGGTGGTGATGGCGCTGCTGGCGGTGGTCCTGTCGATTGCGACGTTGAACCTCGACCTACGGTTTGGCAGCCAGTTTGTAAAAGTGACACCGTGGCTGTACCAGAATACGCCCGAAGGGACGCGCGAAGTGCTCGCGACGGTAGCCAGCTCGATGATTACGGTTACCGGCTTAGTCTTTTCGCTGACGATGGTGGTGCTGGCGCAGGCGGCGCAGCAGTATGGCTCGCTGGTGCTGGGCAATTTCATGCGCGACCGCGGGAATCAGGTCGTGCTGGGCACGTTTACGGCGTCGTTCATCTACTCGCTGCTGGTGCTGCGCACGATCAACAGCACGGACAGCAACAGCTTTGTGCCGCGCATCTCCGCCATGACGGGCGTGGCGCTGGCGATCGTCAGCCTAGCGGTGCTGATCTACTTCATCCATCACATTTCGGAATTGATTCAGGCGACCACGATCATCACGCGGATCGGCAAGGCGCTGCTGGGATCCATCGACGATCTGTACCCGGAGCAGCTTGGTCGCGGCGAAGCGCTCGCCGACGAGCGGGTGTCGCTGCCGGAACACTTCGACAGCCAAGCCGAGGCAATCCACGCCAGCAAAAGCGGCTATTTGCAGATGGTGGAGGAGCAAAGGCTGCTGGACGCGGCGCGCGATCACAACGTGATTCTCGACCTGCACCCGCGCCCCGGTGATTTCATCGTGGCTGGCAGCGTGTTGGGTCAAGGTCTACCCGGCAGCGCGCAGCAGTGACGCATTGGCGAACGCGATTAACGGGGCGCTGATCATTGGTAAAACTCGCACGCAGACTCAAGACATGGCGCTGCTGATCGATGAACTGGTGGCGATGGCGCTCCGCGCACTTTCGCCAGCGATCAACGATCCCTACACCGCGTTCATGTGTATCGACCGCTTGGGCGAGGCGTTGGCTTACCTCGGCTGTCGCAAGCTGCCTTCGTCCTATCGTTACGATGAAAGCAGCAACTTGCGGGTCATCACGCGCGCGCTGGGCTTTCAAAATGCGATCGAAGCCGCCTTCAACCAAATTCGCCATTATGGCAGCAGCGATCCGCTCGTGGCAGCGCGTCTGCTGAAAACCGTGCGCATCGTCGGGGAATGCGTGGCACCGAATTATCGCGAGCCGCTGCAGCACTATGCCAAGCTCATTTGGGAGCAGAGCCGTCACCAACTGGACGAAGAACATGACCGCGCCGAGATCGACGCCCATTATCAGGCAGTCGTCGCGTCGCTGGTGCCGCGCCAAGCCGGTGCGCCGACGAACAGCTAGCGTGAATTTTCCCAGACGTAGCGTGAGATGCGGCAGCCGGTATCGCGGAAGCCGAGCCGCTGGTAAAGCTGCGCGCCGTCCGGCGAGGCGAACAGGACGGCATATTGATAGCCTTTAGCGCGGGCGTCGAGCATCGGCTGGCGCATGATCGCCGAGCCGAAGCCCCGGCGCTGGGCGTGAGGCGCGGTCGCCACGCAGTACAGCCCGGCGACTCCGCCGCCGGTGAACAGGTAATTCGTGGCGACCGGGTCGCCGCGATAGTAGGCGACGTAATGTCGCCACGGGGCGGCGTCGATGCCGTAGGCGAGGGTTGCATCGACCCACGACTGGATCGCGGACAGGGGCAGGTCGAAGGCGGCGCAGACCACGTTGCGCCAGTCGATCAGCGTGGTGCGATCCTGCGCGCGGACGATGCTCAAGCCTTCCGGGAGCGGCGACGCGCTCAAGCTGGATAGATCGGCAGCCATGCCCGGATCACCGGCGTATTGCTTCGTGAAGCCGCGCACCAGCAGCCGATCCGCCAGATCGGGCGGATCGGTCGCGTTGCTGATCCACCACGAGGTCAGCGCGGCATGGTGCTGCTGAAACCAGTCAAGCGCTTCCGTGATCGCCGCGTCGGCTTCTTCCGGCGCGAGCCGCGCCCGCCAAATCCCTTTGAACATCGGTCCGTCAGGGAAGGTGAGGTGATAGCTGAGGCGGTCGGTCTCGACCAGATCGCTCCCCGGCAGCGGCAGCATCGCCCGGAAAAAGGCGTAGAGGTTGTCCTCGACGGCGGCGGCAAGCTGGGCGTCAGTGGCGTTGGTCAGGATCTCGGTCATGATCGCGCCAACCGATCGCTGATTGCCCAACGCTGACGGGGGAAGTCGAACCACCAATTTGCCCGGCTGAGCAGGTTGTAGCCCAAAATCATATCCATCGGGATTTCGATGGTCGCGTTGACGCCGGCGAGATCGACCCCGGCGACGCGCAGTGCCGGTATGCGCAGCGGTCCGAGGCTGGATGCCGCCATCGTGAACATCGGCGTGGCGACCTCCGTGCCGGTCGCATCGATGCCGCTCGACTGTCCGGCGGCGGCGAAGGACGCCGGATGCCGATCGATGAACCCCTGATCGACGACCGTCAGGCTCGCGCCGGTGTCCCAGACCGCTTGAGCGCGCTGGTCGCCGCAGCGCAGATCGACGTACGGGTGATGGCGGGCGTCCATCAGGAGCGGCTGCCAATCGATGGTGGCGTCGGGTGGATCGCTGCTGAGCAGCAAGCGATTGTCCGCAAACCGGAAGTGACAGCAGTAATCCTTGAGCACGTCCATGCCGATCAAGTCGGTGACGTGTGGATCGGCGGGGACGCGCACGATCGAGAAGTCGCGCCGGGTGATCGTGCCGAGGCTCAGGCTCGACACCAGCACGACGTCCTCGTGATGCGCCTTGAAGACGCCCGACGAACTGTGCTGGTCGATGACCGGCAAGCTCGACGTGTCGTCGTCGGCGACGATGCTGCTGCGCGCCGCACCGGAATCGAGCAGAAAGCGATAGGGCTTGCCGTTGATCGCCCCATCGACAAAAAGCTGCGCCGCGCCCGCTTCGTCCGGGTCAGGCACGAGGATCAGTTCGAGTTCAGTCACACTCATGACCTCGTCGGATGTAAGGTTGATGTCTGCTGCACTTCTCTTAGTGAGCGATCCTAGCATTCGCCCGAATCGGCGTCAAGCGACCATCACTGCCGCGCCCGCTTTCCGGCTTTCGGGTACAATGAGAGGATAATGTACCGGTGATCGACGATGGACAAGGCATGACGCAGCCCTACATTTTCATGAGCCACAGCTCCCACGACCGCGACTTCACGACCGGGCTGGCGGAGCGTTTGCAGGAGGCGGACTTGCGCTGCTGGGTCGATGTGGACGACATCCCCGACGGATCGACGTGGATACGTGAGATTCAGAAAGCGGTCGAAGGCTGCGGCGCGCTGCTGGTGGTGATGTCGAAGGATGGGCGCGAGTTGGAGTGGGTCGAACGCGAGACGCTGCTGGCGATGGAGTTACGCAAGCCGCTGTTCATCGCCCGCATCGATGATACACCGCTGCCGCTGCACTTGATCAACCGGCAGTTCAGCGACTTTCGCACCCGCCCGGAAGCGGCGATCAAGAAGCTGATCGCGGCGCTCAAGCGGACGCCGCTGACCGAGCCGCTGCCTGCGCCGAAGCCCACCGAACAGAAAAAGCTCTCGCCCGCCCCGAACCGGCTCAACTTCTTCAAGTACGTCGAGCAGCTGCCTGACGGTGCCGAGAACGCGCGGATCGCGCGGGCGCTCTACGACTGGGCGAAGCCGGAATTCGATCACGTGATCTTCACCGGACGCAAAGAACCGGCGTTTCAAGCCAACCTCTCGGTGGGTCCCGGCGGTGTGACCGTCTTTTCGGTGCGTGCCTACGCCAAACAGCCCGCCGTCGAGGTCGCGCTGCAATTCCTGATGAACTTTCCGCCTTACGACGACCGCGATCAACGCTTGCGCCTGCTGCGCCGGCTCGATCCGTTCGTCGCTGCGCCGTTCGCCGACGACCGCGCGGATCGCCGCCCCAACGTGCCGCTGACCGCGCTGAGCGACGCCGCCGACCGGCAGCGTTTCATCGACCTGATCGCCGAGATCGTCACCGCGCTGCGGGCTTAGTCGCGCAGCGACCCGGCATCGACCACGAAGCGGTGGCGGCGGATGTGGGTTTGCTCGCGCGTGATGGTCACGACGCTGAAACCGGGCTGAGCATTGCGCTCGTTCTCGGTTTCGATCTGCCCCGGATAGTTGAAAATCTGCGTCCAACTGCTGGTCGTATTGACGTAGAGGATGCCGTCGCGCAGGGTGTCGGTGCTCTGGTGCACGTGTCCGCAGAATACGCCGCGCAGCCGGTCGCGGGCGGGCAGCAGCGCCCGGTGAAAATCCTCGCCGTTCTCCATCCGCATGTATTCGTCCCACCAAACCGTGCCGACCGGCAGGACGTTGTGATGCGTCGCCACGATCAGCGGGCGGTCGTCGTCGGCACGGCAGATCCGTTCCAGCCGCGCCAACTGATCGGCGCTGACTCGACCGCGCGGCGGCTCGGCGGGGCGGTTGCTGTCGACGGTCACGATCTGCACACCGTTGACCTCGAACTCATATTCGAATGGGTCGCTGATCGCTGCCGCGCCCAGCATAATCCGCTGAAGTGCCGCCGGATCGTCGTGATTGCCCGCCAGATAGTAAACGGGCGCTTGAATCGCGCTGAGGATGTCGCGGGCGGCGTGATAGGCGGATTCGTCCGGGTTGTAGGCGACGTCGCCGGTGTGGAGGACGAAATCGGGCTGGAAAGGCAGATGGTTCAGCTCGTGGACGAGAGATCGTGCGCCGATCAACGGAGTGTGCGGCGATTCGTAATCGTTGTAGTGCGGGTCGGCGCTGATGTGGGTGTCGCTGATGTGGACGAAGCGCAGCAGGATCTCGGACATGGGGACTCCTCAACGTGAAGGCTAAGCGCAAAGCTGACTACAGAGACTATACCAGCCTTCGGGATCGCATGGGGGGGCTATTCGGAGGGCTGTGGTTGTAGGGGCGAGGCATGCCTCGCCCCTACGGCATACCGGACATGGATCTGATGCTGCTGCGTAATCGTTGTGATGTACACAGAAGCGGTGGATTAAGCCCCGGAGCGGCAGCGGTGGTAAAGTCCGCGCCTTAGTTTCGGTTGGAGGCAGGGCGGTGAACGGCGGCGACGATCAACTTCTCGCGTTCCGCGCCAAGTCGATCCGGCAGACCAACTTGATCGTCGATCCGGCGGATCAACGGGGCTACGAGGTCGTATCGCCGCGTGACACAGCTCGCCGCGCGGGCACGATCACGACTGACCGGCAAAAGTCAGACGCCTCTGCGTTTTGCCGCTTAATCTCGCCGCATTAGCCGTTCGCAATCAAATCGAAGTCAAGCCATTTACGCTGACTATGTGACAAAGCTGCGATTGGCGGCGTGCTTTTGCCAGCTTCCATCTTCGAGAATATCGGCAATCGCTTGCATCGTCTGACGGATTTCGTCATCGCTGTTATAGAAATGGGGCGCGATGCGAATTCCTGCACCCTCTCGATAGTCAACGACGATATTTCGTGCAATAAGTTCTCTGGAGACCGAGTACGCTTCTCGCGGACGCACGGTTACGGTACCTGCGCGTTGGGTGTTATCTCTAGGCGAGACCACTTCGTAACCGGCTTGATCCGCCAGTTCGACGATCAAATTGGTCTGCCGGATAGACTTGGCGCGGATAGCCTCCACGCCGACCTGCGCAATGATCTCGACACCCGGCTGAATCGCATAGAGCGCGGCAATCGCAGGTGTGCCGTTGGCGAGACGATAGGCGTCGTCGCGCAGTTCCATATGTTCCTCAAAAGCGAACGGCTTGGCTTGCGCGAACCAGCCCGTGATTTTGGGCTGAAGCGTCGGCAGCAGGTCGGGGCGCACGTACATGAAGACGCCACCCGGTCCGCCACATAGCCATTTGAGCGTCCCGCCGATGTAGAAATCGACGTTCAGCGCAGTTACGTCGACTGGGATGATGCCGACGCTGTGATAGCCGTTGAGCAGCACCTGCGCGCCGACCTTGTGCGCTTTCTCGATCACTTGATCGACGGGAACAATGTACGCGCTCTTGAACAGCACGTGCGATAGACTAACCAGCCGCGTCCGCTCATCAATCGCGGCGAGCAGTTCCCGCGTATCGAGGGTGACGCCATCATGCGTTCGCACGGTGACAACTTCCATCTGCGGCAGCATGGCCTTGATGGTGTAAACGTCCGAGGGGAAATCCATGTCGCTGACGACGATTTTGTCGCGCTTCGGGTCGCTGAAATCCAGCGCCGAAAGCAGGATGCTGTTGGCGATGCTGGCGTTCTCGTGGACGAGGATGCTCCCGGCAGGCGCGCCCATCAGCGGCGCGATTTGGTCGCCCACCGCGCCCTTGAGATTCCACCAAGTCGCATTGTCGAAGGCAGACGCTCCCCACGCGCGCACGCCGAGTGTCGCCCACGTGTCGGCGTATTCGCGCAGCTTATCGTAGACGCCGCGCGGCATCGCCCCCAGCGAGTTGCTGATCAGGTAGGTGCAGGTCGATAGAATCGGGAATTCGTCTCGCAGGACTAGGAATTGGTCATCTGTGTTGTTCACGGAAAATTGTCTCCATGTTGACGGAAAGACAAGTAGCTGTCTTAACTGCTTGGCATCAGTTCACGAGTTCGACTTACCAAAGTGCGTTTGAAACAGTTGGATGCAGGCTTCACGTCCTGCCTCCGTAAGCTCAAAGGATTTGCTCTTGTTGCGTGGGTTTTCGATCCACCCCTTATCGTAAAGTCGATTGCTGACTTCCCACGCCATCCCTTTCCAAGCTCGGTTATCCGCACCAAGCGTTAGGAACAAAAGCGCCAGCGCTACTTCATCGACTTTATCTTGGTCATAATCCATTATCGACTTCTCAGGCGCGTCATCAGGTCAACCGAGTATATCGACTATAGATTGCGCATTTCAAAGTTCATCCAAATTGGAAAATAAATTCCGAAAAGGTTGCTACACTCAAAAATAGATACTGATGAGGATAAATGATTGTGCCCCGAATCACCGACGATGATAAACGCGCCCGCCTTGATAGAGTTTACATTCTCCTGAAACATCATGAAGCTTGTTTGACCGTACAGGAAATTGCCGAATACCTGAACTTGGAACGCCGCACTGTCGATAACTATCTGGTCGAGTTGGAGACAGAAGGCAAGGTCTGCAAAGAGAATTAAGTACTGGCTGGCATTTCCGATTGAACCAGCCCATCTGCGGACCGCCAAAGCCGATTTTCTTACCTGTGACGATGGTGACAGCTATTGTTGGCGGAGCGATGCAGGAAGGATTATGAGCGAAAATGGGGCATGAAAGTGTTAGCGTGTTCTCTCACTATGCAGGGGTGACCTTACGACACTATCCCACGATGTGTCCCCGATGTGCCTGCTGGGGCAGCACCTATGGAAGAAGCCATATTTTGCAAAAGCGCCCCCAGAGTAGTTAGTGTTGTGGGTTCAACAAAGCTCCATCCCGTAGTTCAAAAACGGTATCTGCTTCTGCAACCACCTGTGGATCATGTGTGATCACGACGACGGTCATGCCGCGTTCTTGAACAATCCGACGAAGCAAGCTGATAATTTGCCGCCCTATTTTGCTGTCAAGCTGACCTGTGGGTTCATCCGCCAAGATGAGTTCCGGCTGTGACGCAAGCGCGCGCGCTAATGCCACGCGCTGCTGCTCACCACCGCTCATTTCATAGGGGCGATGCTTGGCTCGTTTCGTCAGACCAACCCACTCAAGCGCTTCTTGAATGCGCTGCTCGCGTTCAGCACGGACAAACTGGCGTACTCGCAAAGGAATACCAATATTCTCGGCGGCACTGAGCAGCGGCAGCAGCCCGAAGGATTGAAACACGAACCCAAAATGCTCCTGACGCAGCTTTAGCAAATCCCGTTCGTCCAAAAGATCAATCCGCTGTGCTTTAAACCATACTTCACCGGCTGTCGGTCGATCCAATCCTGCCAGTAAATTGAGCATCGTTGTTTTGCCGGAGCCGGATCGACCGATAATGGCGGTCATTTCACCGGGAAGAATATCGAGGGATACGCCTTTCAGCGCCAACACCTGCGTTTCGCCCATGGGATAGGCGCGCGTCAGGTCGCGGACACGCAGGATGGGATCGACCTGTTCACGCGCAATCATTCGACTTCTCCGCTGACTTCAGTTTGCTGGGGATACACGCGCACATGTCCTGTCGATAAATGTAACCGCACACGATCTCTCATCTCCAGCGTTTCGATATACGCCTGCGGCAGTTGAATACGACCGGAACGGTCGAGCAGGACATACTCATCCTCAGTGAGCGCTTGACCCGCGGCGTCACGGGTGCGAAGAATTTCAGTGCTGGCACGCCCGTCTAACATACCCACGACCCGATCCACACGTCCGGCGACGTTTTGATCGTGGGTGACGATAATGATGGTCAGCCCCAGATCACGATTGAGCAGTCGCAGACTGTCAAAAATGGAGTTGGCGGCATCGCTGTCTACCTCACCAGTCGGTTCATCAGCGAGCAGCAATGCGGGGTGGTTTGCGACGGCAATCGCAATCGCAACCCGCTGCTGTTCTCCGCCGCTCAGTTGACTCGGCTTGTGCCCAAAACGGTGATCCAGACCGACAGCGGCGAGCAGTTCACGGGCACGCGCGCGGCGAGCTTTCGAACCCACACCATTGAGTGCCATTGGCAATTCCACATTTTCCTGTGCGGTTAGGTAGGGCAGTAAATTGCGTGCGGTTTGCTGCCACACAAACCCGACGACGCGACGGCGATAGATCACCTGCTGGCGACGTGTCAAATCAAGCAGGTTGTGTTCTCCTACACTTACCTGCCCGGCGGATGGGGTGTCGAGCGTGCCGAGGATGTTCATCAGAGTCGATTTGCCTGAACCCGATGGTCCCACCAACGCCATCATTTCGCCCGCTTCCACCGACAAATCGACCCCTTGCAGTGCCACGACTTCGAGATCTGCCACCTTATAGATTTTGACGAGGTTTTCGCACATCACGAATGATTGTGTCATTAGGAAGCTTTCCCTACCTATTCGTCGCCTAAACGTAAGACCTGACCGATTTTGCTGCGCGTTAGCGCTATTGCCGTCCCGGTAAGCAGTGCCGTAAAGCTGACGATGAAGACCAACAGTAAAGCGGCAACTTGCCCAACCGGTATGAGCAGCCCCTCATCACCATAAAGAGAAAGAAACGGGATCAAGAGCGTTGCCAGTAGCGCGCCGAGCAGTACACCGACCCCAATCGCGGGCGCGATCAGAGTTGATTGCTCGGCGGTGAGCAATCCCCACAGGCGCGCGCCGTTCAATCCCATCGCACGGAGCACTGCAAAGGTTGTCGCGCGTCGGGAAGCCGTCATCGCCAGATAGAAGGCAAAATCAAGCAGCCCCAGAAGCAGCGATATCCAGAATCCCGCGAACAGTACGCCAATGATGGCATTCGGCAGCGGAACGCGCAGCAGTTGATTATAAACGTCCCATGCCTCATCGACGTTCACTAAACCGGGCAGCGCCGCGATTTGGGATCGCAGCACCGGGGTAAGCTGGCGATCCGGTAGATTCAGCCAAATGGTATTGTCCGCGTAATAGGCTTCTGGAGATGCATTAGCATTAAGGAAATGTACCAGCGCATCTAGCGGTGCGATCAGGAAGCGCGTCCCCCCGGCAGGATAGGTGGAAAGCAGCCCCACGATCCGAGCGTGGAGATCGCGTTTCCCCTCGTTTAACGGCATTTCGATCACAACCGTATCCCCAACTGCATACGAGTTCTGCCGTGTATGCGAAGCGAGTGCATTGGCATATGCTGTCGAGAGAATCACGGGGATTAGCGATTTTCTCGGCGTTGGCATCGCTGCTAAAACGGGTTCAATCAGGCGTGCGCCCTGTGCGAAAATCGCGTACTCGACGCGCATGGACGAGGCACCCCCGGCAGCATGGGATCGCGTCGATAAGAGTGGAAGCGGAGTTTGAGTTTGCAGACTCCATTCCGGGAACGCAGACCGTTCAAAGTCATCAAGGACGCGGGTTGTCCCATCTGCGAGTGTCACCGTCAGCGTGTCCAGATAGATGATATGCTGAAAGGTGCTGTCCATTGCCCGTGACAGGAAGCGAATGCCCGTTATCGTATAGGGCAGGTGCAAATCGGCGGGTAGATGCGCGGTGTACGACACAAATCGCTCCGTGACAGTCTCATCCGGAGTGGTGAATGGGATCGAGCGCGGCACACCGAGTGTATTGACCACATCGAGCGCTAATCGGGTACGCACCGTCTCGCCACTGGATAGTGGTTCAGCGTACACCTCAATCGAAATATCGGTCGCCGTGTGCGGTAGTTCCATGCCTCCCTGCACAGCGGTTTCCGGTGTAGTCCCCGTTAGCGCGGCGAACTGCTTCGTTGATATGCCGAATAGTGCTGTCTGTATCCCGGTGTTAGGATCGGTCACGCTGTAGTGCGCCAGCCGATCCGTACCCTCAGGGAACACGTCTGTCGGTGGGATTTCCGGTGCGAAAGTTAGAGCAACCTCTGCCCCTGTCGTGTTGCGTGCCGATGTCCACGCGCTCGTGTCATGGGTGGCTGCCAACGCTAAGGACGCCGTACCAATTGCCAGTGTGCCGATCAGCATCATGATCAACTGGGCGTAATGTCCGGGATCGCGCGCGATATTCCAGAGGGCTAAAGGCGCGATCAAGCCATCGGAACGGCTGAACAATCCCCCAATTCCTCGCATGATCAAGGGGAACAGGCGCAGCCACAGCAGCGCGATCCCGGTGATCAGCAGTGCGGGGATCGCCAAATTAAACGGATCGCTGAGCAGCCCGGTATTTTGCGCACCGCTCGTTGTGAACAAGCGAATTAAGGACGACGGATCGGTGATAAGCGTGGTTATGCTGGTGCCGCCAAATAACAGATACAGCCGTAACAGCAGTGTGATACTCAGCCCAATAAGGATTACATCGAGATAATAACGTGCCCAGATCGGCGTTGTCGGGGGGCGACTGACCGATTGTTTCAAGCGCAGCAAACTCGTGCGCGCCGCCGGGATCGCCGGGATCGTAAGCACAATAATCGATACGAGTGCTGCGACACCGCTGAGGATCACGCTCAAGGGCGGGATCGTCGTCAGGCTGAGACCGGCACCTAATACGCTGCTCAAAGCACTGAACCGACCCATCACCAGCACAATCCCGACAGCGACCGGTACGCCGATCACGAATGCCAGCGTAGCGAGGATCGTCATCGACGCCGCTTGCATCCAAGCAAGCTGCATCGCGCTGCTGCCCCGGCTGATCATCGACGACCACTCGACCGCGTGGCGTTCCAAAATCAGCGCGGTTGTCGTCATCAGTTGATATAACAGCAGCAGCAGCACACCCCCGGCAAACAGAATGACCGTGCCTTCCACTGCACTCAAATCGGCTTGAAAACCCGCGATCAGCCCACTCAAGCCGCTGATCAGGTGCAGATCGGAATGGGTGAGCCGTAACGTGCTTTCTACGGATGCCAGTGCGGCGGTGAACTGATTCAAATCCGCTGCGCGTAGGGCGTTTGCGTCCGTTTGGACGTACCACTCATACACGGTACTGACCCGACCAATGGGCACAATGAGCGCAGCAAACGTGCCTTCGCTGACGATCACGCCCATATCAAACCGTTGGAAATTCTCGGTGACATCGATGACCTGCCCGCGAGTCACGATTTGCTGGGTGATCCAGAACGGATCATCCGGTGTGTCGGGCGCTAAGATGCCGACGATCTGCACAGTCGTGCTGTCCGGCGTATTGGGATAAAACGTGATTGTATCCCCAACGTGCAGACCGGTACGTTGGGCGATTTCGACGGTGATCGCCGCATCGTTCGACGCAGTCGGATAGTGCCCCTCCGTCACGGCGAACCGATCCGTCAATCGTTCGTAGGCAGTCGGGAGATAGGCACGCCGGTATTGATCGCCAAAACACAGGTTTTGGGTATAGATACATACAATCGTGCTGAGGGTGGTACGCGCCTCAATACCCGCCGCGACCGCGCCGAGTTCACGGGTGATGATAGGTCTTTCGCTCGGCTGGAACGGGGTTTCGCTGGTTAGTGAGAGCATCAGGTCACGCGGCGCAGCCGTATCGACCGCATAGCGCAGTGCCGATTCTCCCAAGACCTGTAGATACATGGGGCTGAGGGCGAAAAATCCTGTAACCAAACTCAGCGCGATCAGCAGAACCGACATTTCACGGCAACTCCGCCACATTCGGCTGAGAATAAACGACCATGGCATCGGTTATTCCTCCCTGTAACGCAGCGCTTGACCGAGCGACATGCGCCGGATCAAGCGCGTGGTGACAAGCAGCACCAAAGCCAGCAACGAGAACAGCACCGCCCCGTATTGCAGCAGCGCCGCCGGATCAACCTCGACCAGAAACGGTGGCGTAATCGCCCCGCCTTCGCTGCTGATCGCCAAGGTAGGAAGCACCTGCCCACTCAGCAGCACGCCCATAACCGTCCCCAGAATCGCCGCCACGCCGAACACGACCCCCTGCTCGATAGCCACGCTGACCGCGATTCGCACCGAGGGCAGCCCTAGAGCGCGCAGTACGGCAAACTGATCGCGTCGGCTCTGTGCGGTCAGAGCCGCATATGCCAGCAAACTCACGATGCTGAGAGTCAGCGCGATGATAAACGCAATCAGGAGTAAGCGGCTTAACCCCAGCATCAGCACGTCGCCTGAGAGGCGCTCACTCGTGTCCGCTGCCGTGACCGCACTGATCACTGTCCGAGTCTGCGCTTGCACAGTCCGCGTTTGCAACCACTGCTCGGCATCCGTCCCGTTGGTTAACGAGATCAGCGTTTCGTTGGGATAATACGCCGCCCCGACCCGTCCATTGAGCGCATAGAGCAACGAATCGAGATCGGCAGCGACAAACGGCGCTTGGTCGGCGTAGAGAGTCGGGAAATACGAGGCGGTATGCTCGACCACAAACGTATACGGGCGGCTGTCGATGTAGAGGTCAAACGCGGCGCCCGTTTCAAGCGCATAATCTGCCGCATACGGCGCGCTAATCACTGCCGGGATCAGAGGTGCGGGCGGATACAAAGCAATTCCAAAAGTGGAACGCGCTGGTCGCTGCACCCACTTGAGCGACCAATCTCCCGCTTCAGGGGAAACACTTCGGTCAAGCTGGCTGTACAGAATCGCGTTCGGGTCATCAAAGATGAGCGACCAATTTTCGGAGGTTAACAGGCTGTCTTGCAGCGGTTGATCCTGACCATCCTTTGGTGTCAGCGCGGCGATTTCGAGCTGACGCTGATTAGAAGGTGACCATCTACTGCCAAAGTTAGTGCGCCAGTAGAGCATATCCAATGTGAGCGCACCCGCCAATTGGGGATCGATCGCGCCGTCGAACGTGATCCATCCGCTCACGCCTTCCAACGCCGCCTGCAATCGCGTTCGCTCCGCCTGCACGAGTTCCGGAGACGCAAACGGATTGCTGTTGAAATCGAAGCGCGACAGGTCGGTTGTATCAGTGACGCCTTCGACGCTGACCGGTGTCAACTGCACTTGTGCATAGCTGCCATCCGCATCACGCACACGGGCAAAGACGTCGAATTGGTTGAACAGAGACGAAATCAATACGGTATCGACGGTGCGTTCGCCCGTCTGCGGATTGAGGATCGATTCCAGCAGCCGCAGGCGCACACTGATCTTGGTTGTACCTGTCGGGAGCAAGACTCCTGTTTCAGGCAAGTTCGGCGTAGAGGGCAGGTTTAATGCACCGAGATCAGGGCGCCAATAGGCGGTATTGGCGAATGTATCGGCATTCACGCCCAGAAGCTGCCCCGGCGTTATCTGTAAGCCATCCAGCGATAAGTTCAGGTCTGTGCGGCGGAACTCGTTTGCAGCCGCGCGGACGCCGCTTAGCCCGGTATAAGTGTCCACCGGGGCGGAACGTATCGCGTCGGTCTGCAAATCTTGCTCAACCAGCCGCACATCCGATCCTACATTGTAAAGCGCTTGATCCTGATGACTGCGCGTGAGCGTCGTCTGAAAACTGATAGCAAACCAGCCAATTCCCATTGCCAATGCCAGCAGAAAAGTGAGCCGTGCGTAATGTGCCGGGTCGCGGCTCACCGACCAGCTCGCCAGCGCGGTTTCTGCGCTGGACTGCCGCGCAAACGCACGAGCGATCAAATCTGTCAGCGGTGGGAATAGCCGGAGCGTGACACTCCCCAGCGCGATGAACAGCAGCGCAGGGGCAACCAGCAGCAGTGGATCGGCATGTAAGCCCCCCAACAGCGATCGTGCGAATGGGGAGTTGGTTGCCAACAGCCGAAACAACGCAGCAATGCCGACGATGACCAGCAGCAAATCGAGATAATAGCGCTGCCACCAACTTTGACGGGCAGCGCGTATCGCGGTGCCGCCGCCGCTAATGAGCGGTAGATTCAAGATTGGGCGCAGCGTGATCAACAGCACGCCCAACGCTAGAAGTCCGGTCACAGCGGAGTAGGCAAACGGCAGCGCATCCAGTTCAAGCGTTACTTGATGGGCACGGGTTAGCATCGGCGCGGCAAGAATCAACATCTGCCGTGCGATAAAAGGGGCAATCAACGCGGCGATCACGCAGATAATTATCCCTTCGAAGGCGCGGAGCAGCATGATTTGACTGCCGAGCGCCCCCCGATTTTGCAGCATCGCCACTTCATGGCGTTCGCTCCGCTGGGTGAGCGTCACCGTAATCAGCAGGAAGAACAACACCAGTCCGGCGACTTGCAGCATCAGCACGCCAAACGGCGCGTTCAACAGGTTTATCTCGTCCAGATAGCGGGTGAGGACGGTGGGCAATTGGGTGTTGATCGTGGGCGCGAAACCTTGCTCAGTTCCCAGAAGCTGCCTTAACCTATCATCGAAGCGCTGCACCTGCTCAACAGCTTGTGGAATGCGCCCAAACGCCAAGGCATCATGATTGAACAGAAATCGCCACCCGACAGTGGCACTTGCCTGCGGAGTATCATTACTGAGGATGCTCAATAAGCTGTCGCGTGACACCAAAATATTTGCTTCGACGCTGTTTTGCGCGGTATCGAGTCGTAAAGGGGACGGTGCCATCCAGAATGGGTCATGCTCATCGAGTGGAACGATGATGGCGGCAATCTCGACTGTCAACGGTCGGCTGGTTGCCCATCCGCGCTGATCCAGCGTTATCAGATCACCGACGGCGAACCCATAGCGAGCCGCCACTTCCGACGATACTGCCCCGGCAACGTCCGCCCGACTCGACGGCGCAAGCTCCCCTTCGAGTACCTGAACGCGGTTCTCCCAGTTTTCGTAATACGCCGCGTGCAGTTTCAAATTGGGGATGTCGACACCGCCGCGTACAACGAACATCGGTGCCGATTCGCTCCACTGGTCGATTTCGTTCAGCCACGCCGGATTGACGCTGTCAAAACTTGTCCGCGCGGATTGACGCACCGAACTATCAAGGGTACCCCACACCGCATTGAAATTCGTCTCCTGCGAGCTTAATGCGATGCGACTGCTGATATTGACCATTTCCAGCGGCTGCGAGTCGAGGCGCTGCACCATCCCCACCTGTGCGACCAGCGACGTATACAAGGGCGACATCGCACCGATCACCGTCGTCAGAAGCACGCTTGCAACAATGATCACGTGTGACCGCCAACCTGCTCGTATCCGCGCTGTGGCAAAACGCGCTGCCCAAATAACTGGGACGACTTCACGACGTGTGATCAAAAACCCTCCTTTGTAAGGAATTTTCTTGAAATATTAGGCGTGTTTTTAGTTTTATGGAAAACTTTCCTCTATCAGTGGAGTAGCCGAAACGAAACAATCGTTGTAAGTGAATGTCGTGATTACAGTGCTTCAGTTTGGTACATTTTTATTATACTTAATGAAACGTGTAAGTGTTCGAAACATGTCACATTGACCGGAGAAACATGGTCCTTGGATGAATGCCTTGAAGACAGTACTCCTCCCCGCACAACCGCTGGCGCGGCGACTCTACGCCGCGTGATCCTTTCCTATCAAACACCGGCAGATACTAGAAACTTCACGGGAATAGCTCATGGTCACTGAGACTGGATATTTGGAAGATGGAGATGGATTCCCGACTAGCTGAATCGAAACCCTGACTTTGTCGCTGCGGTGGAATTCCGATACTCGGGGAGTTTAGAACGACAAATACCTCATAGCAAGAAATACCGTTGCAGCAGCGGGTCAATTACTCGGTTCAATGTGACGGTGTTGCTCGTAAGTGCTTCCACGTTTTTCGGCATGCACTCTGTTTTACCCGTCTAAACCTGCATACTCCTTCATGGAATTATGTGAGAGTTGCGATGGAAACCGCTCACGAGGGGGTGTACGGTTAGCTGTGTAAATGGACTGCCCTAGGGGTATAAAGCAGCCTGCGGGGAGCAGGCAGAAGGAGCAGACCATGAGCACGGGATCAAAGGGGGCAAGCAAGCGACGGGTGCCGCTGCTTTCCCCTATCGTACGTGGAGAGCTATTCAGGAGCGTATCCGTAGAGTTGCTGGCACGGGGACTGTGATTCGGGGCAAAGGCACAGTATTGCTTAATGAAACTTACGCAGACTACATGGTGCGAACGGGGCGTGTGGAGCCTAATAGCTCACAAAATCCGTCTGATGCTGCCGATTCTGACGATGAGTCACGGTG
This sequence comes from uncultured Chloroflexia bacterium, assembly GCA_963727545.1. Classification (GTDB taxonomy): domain Bacteria; phylum Chloroflexota; class Anaerolineae; order Aggregatilineales; family Phototrophicaceae; genus Flexifilum. The sequence continues at coordinate 161,305 of CAVSGS010000015.1, read as the reverse complement.
CGCCCGCCGGAAGCCTACGCCGTCTCACGCGAACTGCTGGCGCGCAATATCGTGATCGACTATCGCGCCGGGGCGGGCATCCGCATCGCGCCGCACTTCTACAACAGCGACGCCGAAATCCGCCAAACGATCCAAATGATCGCCGCCATTCTCGACGATGGCAGTTGGCGACCGCACGCCGATCAGCGCAGTTTTGTGACCTGACTGATCGCCGTCTGCCGCGTAAGGGGGAGCGTATACCCTTGACGCATTACTTTATTGCTGCTAACATTAATTACGAAGTATATTTCACCGCACTGGCGGGCTATTCGTAGACTGCGCCGAAAATCCACGCTTTGATCCGTGACTCGTTGCCTGCATCCCCGTAAGGATCGGCTTTAGCGCCTTTCTGGATTTTCAAACTACCTGAGATCCCAACCGATCTGCCGAGCTGTTCATCCAAGCGGTGAATTCGCCAGTGCTGGTCATTGTTCGCCTAGGTTCAAAGGAGAGACAATGAGATCATTTCGCATTCTCAGAATTACCCTATTCACACTCTTGCTGTTCGTCCCGCTGACGTTCATCCACGCGCAGGACGCCGGTAATGCGCCCCAACCGGAAACTCAGACCGTACTCGCCTCGCTCAGCCAAGGCGAGCGCGCGAATATTTCCATCGACGATTTGGACAATTTCCAGTGGTCACAGCGCGATTTCAGCGACGCCAGCCTCGGCTGTCCGCAGTCCGGGCAGAATTACGCGCAGGTGATCACGCCGGGTTATCAATTCCTGCTGACCTATCGCGGGACGGTTTACGATTATCGCGTCGCCGAGGGCGGCGATCACGTCGTTCTGTGTGACACGCGCGCCAGCGCGCCGACTCAGCCTGCGCCGCCGACCAACCCGACCCCCTGCGAAAGCCCCTATACCGTCGCCTACGGCGATACCTTGAGCGGCATCGCCTATCGCTGCGGGACGCGCGTCGCGGCGCTGATGGCGCTCAACCCCGATATCACCGATCCGGCGCTGATCTACGCGGGGCAGACGATTGTGCTGCCGGGCAGCGGCGATCAAAACGGGCGCGCGGTCTCGATTCGCCCGGACAGCGGTCCCGCCGGAACGACGATCACGGTCTATGCCTCCGGTTTTCCGAGCGGCGCAGAAGTCGATATCGGGCTAGGCGCGCCCGAGTCTGAATACAGCGTCATCACCACCCGCGAGATCGGCAGCGACGGCGAACTGCGCGCCACGGTGCAAATTCCGCCGACCTATTCGACCGGCGATTACGTCGCGGTGGTCGCGCTGAACGGCGAGGAGACGGTTTCCGAGCCGTTCACGGTCACGCCGGGGCAGGTGCAGCCGACGGCGACGCCGACCGAGCCGAGCGACGGCGGACCGTTCACCCAGACGCAGATTTATCTCGTCGCCATCGGTGACGCGGGGCGCTCCGGAATGCAAATCGGCTGCGACGACAGCTTGATCCCGGTGACGGTGCAGATTCAGCCGACGATCGCGCCGCTGACCGCCGCGCTGAATCAACTTCTGTCGCTGCACACGCGGACTTACGGACAATCGGGGCTGTACAACGCGCTCTATCAATCCGACCTGCGCGTCAATGACGTGACGATCCGCAACGGCGAAGCTGACATCTACCTCGCCGGTGACGTCCACAGCGGCGGCGTCTGCGACACGCCGCGCATCGAGGGGCAACTGCGCCAGACGGCATTGCAGTACTACACCGTCGACAGCGTGAACGTCTACGTCAACGGCGAGCGGCTGGCGGACGTGGACTAAGCGAATCCAGCCGAAACCGACAAGGCGAGCGCTAAGGCTCGCCTTTTTGATCCACCTTAGTTGATGCTATTCGAAGTCGGCGGGAGTGCGCTCGATGGTCACCAGCACGTCGTCGGTGAAGCGGAGCGCGCCCGGTTTGTGGACGGTCACTTGAATCTGAGGCGCGCCGCAGTCCACCACGGCAACGCGGGCGATCCCGGTCGCTAATGCTTCGAGCGTGTTGTATTCCGACGCCTCGACGAAGGCGATCACGGCTTTGTTGATGGTGCGGTAGTTGAGGATGTCGGCGGGTTGGTCGGTCGCGCCACCGGTGCGCAAGTCGGTCGGCAAGACCATGTCGATCACCACGTCCTGCTTGGCGCGGCGTTCTTCCGGGTTGAAGCCGATGATGCAGCGCAGGCGCAGCCCCTTGATTTCGATGCGATCCACGAGTTAGCCTCCAGCGATCACGAGACGGCGACGACCGAGACCGGCGCGTTGGGCATCTCGATCCAGAAGATCGAGCCGCCGTCGTTAGGCGTGTCAACGCCGATCTCACCGCCCTGCAGCGTCGTCAAGTGCTTGGCGATCCACAGCCCCAAGCCGGTGCTGCTTTCGCCGCCGGTGGGACGATTCGAGAGCTTGCCGAACTCGGTGAACAGCATGTCCCGCTCGTTGTTGGGGATACCGGGACCGTGATCGCCGACACAGATGCGCGTCCGCTCGCCTTCGATCTCCGTCCAGATGGCGATCTCGCTGCCCCACGGGCTGTACTTGAGCGCGTTGTTGACCAAGTTGCCGAGCGCCTGCGAGAAGCGCCCCGGATCGCAGTAGATCGTGCCGGTGACGCGCGAAGCGTCGACCGTGATGTCTTTCTTGAGCGCGTTGAGGTGATACTGGCGCAGCAGGTCTTCCAGCAGCGGCTCGACGTTGACCGTATCCATGTGCAGGTCGATCACGCCGCTTTGCAGCGCTGACATATCGAGAAATTCGTTGATCACGCCCTGCATGTTGTTGATATTGGCGTCGGCGGTATTGAGGAGTTCCTCGGACATGGCGTCGTCGGCGACGCGTTGGCGCAGCAGATAATGGACGAGGCGTAGATTGCCAAGCGGACCTTTCAGGTCGTGGGAGGCGATGCGGAAGAAGCGATCCTTGAGGTCGTGTGCCGCGCGCAGCTCGTCGATGGTCTGGTTGCGCTCGTCTTGCAGGCGCTTGAGCGTCATTTGGGTACGAACGCGGGCGCGCAGCTCGGAGAGGCGAAACGGCTTGGTGATGTAGTCATTGGCGCCGATGCTTAAGCCTTCGACGATGTCTTTCTCGTCCATGCGCGCCGAGACCAAGATCACCGGAAGTTCGGCGGTGCCGGCGGTCCGGCGGATCGAGCGCAAGACGTCCAGCCCGGAGGTGCTGGGCATCATGATGTCCAGCAGTACGAGATCGAAACTTTCGGCTGCCAACAGGTCGAGCGCGGCTTTCCCGGAGCTGGCACCGGTGGTTCGATACTCTGATCGAAAGAGTCGCTCCAGAATAGCCACGTTGGAGATTTCGTCGTCGACGATCAGGAGATGCGGTTGGTGATCAGACGCGATCATTACTGAGTTCCGTTGAGTGCCGGTCTATTAACGACAGCGATGCTATCATGATATGACAAAATAAGGACGCTCACGAGAAAATTCACGGCAAATTTAGAATTCTTTCACAGTTGTGAAACCGCTTTCCATACTGCAATCAACATCCGCCATGAAGATCGTTGGCTGGCGGAGTCGATAGTCACGCTCTGCGCTTGCGCCACTGCGACCAAATCGCCGACAGCGCGATCCACGTCAGCAGCAGCGCCGAGATCGGCAGCCAGATGGCATCGTACCAGCGTTGGTGGGTGGCTGCCGCCGTCAGTGCGCGCAAGCTGATCCCCATGAGCGTGAGTGCCAGCGGCACCAACGGGTAGCTGTCGCTCGGCGGCAGCAGCCAGCCGATCAGCAGCCACAAGGCGGGCAGGACGAAAATCGCCAGATGAAACAGCGTTGATAACCCTAATAATGTCACATGATTGCCGTAAGCGGCAAGCAGGTTGCTCGGCGAAACCGGCGCGCAGGTCATGCCAGCGGCGGTAGCGGCGGCAGGTGATCAAGCCCGCGCCGTCCGCCAAGCGCAGGCGCAGCCCGCGCGCTTTGATCTGCCGGGCGAAGCTCAAGTCCGCCAACGCAGCGTCGCGCACGCAGATGTGCCCGCCCAGCGCTTGATAGGCGCTGCGCCGGAAGGCGAGACACTGACCGGTCGCCGCCGCGAAAGTCGCGCTGCTCCGGTGCTGCACCAGCAGCGCGGGCAGATCGGCGAACCGCGCCAGCGCCGTCAGCGGCACGATCAGCCGCTCGCCCCGCGTCACCGTGATCGGCGTCGCCCAGACGGTGAGCAGATCGGCTTGGGTGCGCTGCAGTTCCGCGATCAGCGCCGCCAGTCCTTCGGGCTGCCACTGCACGTCGGCGGCGGCGAAGATCAGCACGCTGCCCTGCGCCCGCAGCGAGAGTTGATGACACGCCCAGCTTTCACCCACCCAGCCCGCCAGCAGCGGTTCCCCGGCGATCACCTGAAAGCGCGGATCGCCAGCGGCTGCTCGGCGCGCGATTTCGCCGGTGCCGTCGGCGGAGCTATCGTCGAGGATGAGCACTTCGAAGGGGGCGTAGGTTTGTGCCAGCAGTGAGCGCACGGTTGCGCCAATTGCCGTCGCCTCGTCGCGCGCCGGGATCAAAATCGAAACCAGTGGCGTCGCTGCCGAAGGGACGATCAAGGGGCGTGACCGGTCCGGCTGCGGCGGATGTAAGCGCGGAAAGGTGATCGCGTTCAGCCCGGCGATCAGCAGCATTACGATCAGGGCGGCAGCAGCGCTGGCTGCCAGCAGAGACAAGAGAATCATAGGCGTGATTGTAGCGTCAAGGCGGGCTACAAGCCTAAGATTCGGCAGCAGGGTGCCGACCAGCGGGATCGTCGGCAAAATCGGCGGCAGCAGTGGCGCAGTCGTCGCGGTGGGCGGCGGTGCGGATGTCGGCGGAACCGGTGTTGGCGGCACCGGCGTCGGCGGAACGGGTGTCGGTGGAACGGGTGTTGGCGGCACCGCTGTTGGCGGAACGGATGTCGGCGCCGCCGAAGTCGGTGGCACCGAAGTTGCCGACGGCTGGCTGAGCGCCGCAAGTGAAGCTGTCGGGGCGGCGGTGGTCGCGCGCACCGTCGCGGTCGCCGCCGTCGCGGTCGCGACCGGCGTGTTGGTCATGAAGGCGGTCGCGGTGGCGCTGGGCGTGAGGCGGGTGCGGGTAGCGGTCGCCGTCCTCGTGGTGGTCGCGCTGGCGGTTGGCGTCGCCGTCGACGTGAGTGTTGCTGTGGGGGTGCTCGTCGCTGTCATGGTTGCTGTCGCGGTCGCCGAACCGGTGGCGGTTGCCGTCGCGGTCGCGGAGCCGAGGACGACCAGCGGCGCGGGCGTTTCGCTGCCGAGCGCGAAGATCGGCAGCCCGCCATTCGTGATCAGGAATTCCGCCGATCAGCACCACCAGCAGCAGCAAACCGATCAGGGCGAAACGAGCGAAATGCCTCGACGGTGGCGGCGGGGGCGCCGGCGGCGGTGGATCGAGTTGGATCGTCGCGGCGGGACCGGTGATTGCGCCGGTTCTGCTCGGCTCCGAGCGTGAGATAATCGGCGTCGGCTGGCGCATCAGCACCATCACCTCGACCAAGGGATCGAGTTGGGCGGCGGCGGCGAGGGCAGCCGCTTGTGCGCTCGCCGATTCGTAGCGATCTGCCGGGGCTTTTGCCAGCCCCTTGACTAGAATGTCGTCAAAGACTTGCGGCAGCCGGGGATTGAGTTGAGACGGCGGCGGCGGTGGCTCGACCATGTGCTGGAAAGCGGTGATCTGCGCCGTCGAGCCGGAAAACGGATGGTAGCCGGTCGTGAGCAGGTAGGCGATCACCGCGAAGGAATAGAGGTCGGTACGGTAATCGACGTTCTTCACCCCCTGAATCTGCTCCGGGGAAATGTAGAGCGGCGTGCCGAACACCATCCCCGAATCGGTGATCCGCGACGAGTTCGACCATCCGGGCGATGCCGAAGTCGGACAAGATCAGGCGGTCGTCGTCACCGACGAGGATGTTTTCCAGCTTCAGGTCGCGGTGAATGACGCCCTGCGCGTGCGCATAGTCGAGTGCCTGTGCGATAGCGGTCAGCATCGCCGTCGACTGCTCCAACGTGATGGCGACCGGATTCTGGAAGCGTTTTGCCAAACTGCCGCCGCTGACGTATTCCATGGCGAGGAACACCGTCTCGTCGATCTCGTCGAACTCGTAGATTTTGACGATGTTGGGGTGATTGAGCCGTTGGGCAATTTGCGCTTCACGCTTGAAGCGGTGCCGCGCGATCTGGTCGTTGGTCCAGTGTTTGTGCAGCACCTTGAGGGCGGTCGGGCGGTTTAGCTCCTCGTCCATCGCGTAGTAGACGATCGCCATGCCGCCGGAGCCGACGACATCTTCGATGCGATATTTTCCAATTGTCTTATGCAACATCAGCAGCGTTCCGGTCGTCCGTCTACTTCCGGTAAGGGGTATCAGGTGTCAGTTTGGGTTGTGGCTTCGACGCGAACGGTGTCGCGCGATGATAGACTATACCTATCGTATATCATCTTTGCCGATGATCAGTTAAAATTTTGCCAGATATGATTGAAAGCTCATGCGATACCAATCCTCACTTGACCTCGACGCCAACCGCGCGGCGCTGATCGCCGTGCTGCGCGACGTGATCGCCGCGCCCAAGCTGGGCAAAGGCGACCTCGATAAGCTGGTGCGCGCCCACGCTCGCCGCAGCAGGACGAAAATCTTCAGCCGCGACGAGTTGATCCGCGCCTATCGGGAGTTCGCCGGAGCGGACGATCTGCCCGCCTTCGACCCTGCCGTGATCGAGCGCCTGCGCATGAAGCCGATCCGCACCAGTTCGGGCGTCACGCCGGTCACGGTGCTGACCAAGCCCTTCCCGTGCCCCGGCGAGTGTATTTTCTGCCCCAATGACGTGCGGATGCCGAAAAGCTACCTCAGCGACGAGCCGGGGGCGCAGCGCGCCGAGCAAAACAGCTTCGACCCCTACTTGCAAACCATGTCGCGGCTGACGGCTTATTACAACACCGGGCACCCGACCGACAAAATCGAGGTGATCGTGCTGGGCGGCACGTGGTCGTTCTACCCGGAGACCTATCAAATCTGGTTCGTCAAGCGGATTTTCGACGCGCTCCACGACTTCGGCGCGGGCGTGAACCGATCCGCTGAGGTGACGGCGCTGCTGCGCGAAGCGTCGCAGCTTCACCCCGATCGCAACACCATCAACGTTCAGCTGCACGGCGATGCGCTGGCGCAGAACTACAACCAAGTCGTGCAGGCGGTCTACACCGCCGAGATGCGCCGCTCGCGCGAGATCAGCGCACAGGTGCGGGCGACCGCCGAGGACGAACGCTCGCCGGTTGACGAATACGCGACGTGGGACGAACTGGAAGCGGCGCAGCGCTTCAACGAAAGCGCGCCCTGTCGCTGCGTCGGCTTGGTGATCGAGACGCGCCCGGATCACATCAGCGTCGAGGAAGTGCTGCGCGTGCGGCGGCTCGGCTGCACGAAGGTTCAGATCGGTTTCCAGAGCCTCAATGACGCGGTGCTGCGGGCTAATCGACGCGGGCACACGGTCGCGGCGACGCGGCGGGCGGTCAAGCTGCTGCGACAGGCGGGCTTCAAAATTCACGCCCACTGGATGCCCAATCTCTACGGATCGTCGCCGGAACTGGACGTTCAAGATTACGCGACCATGTTCGCCGACCCCGATTTCCGCCCCGACGAACTCAAAATCTACCCCTGCTCGCTGATCGAGAGCGCGGAGTTGATGCAGCGCTACGAAGATGGATCGTGGCGACCGTACACCCACGACGAACTCCTGAACGTGTTGGTCGAATGCTTCCGACTGACGCCCGAATACTGCCGCCTCACTCGCGTGATCCGCGACATTCCCGGCACCGACATCGTCAGCGGCAACCGGGCGACCAATTTCCGCCAAATCGTGGACGAGGAATTAGCCAAGCGCGGCGAGCGCAGCGGAGATATTCGCGCGCGGGAGGTGCGCCAACATCGGGTGACGGCGGACGCCTTGCACTTGGACGAACTGCACTACGACTCCAGCAGCGGGCGTGAGGTGTTCCTCCAGTTCATCACCGCAAGCGAAGCCCGCGAGATCGCCGGGTTTTTGCGGCTGGCGCTGCCGGACGCGGGCGAACCGCTCACGCCCGAACTGGACGGCGCCGCCATCATCCGCGAGGTGCACGTCTACGGGCAGTCGGTCGAGATCGGCGAAGCTGGACGCAGGACGGGCGCAGCACGCCGGGCTAGGCACGCGCTTGATCGAGCGGGCGGCGGAGATCGCGCAGGCGGAAGGCTACGCGCGGCTGGCGGTGATCTCGGCGGTGGGCACGCGCGCTTACTATCGCCAACGCGGGTTCGAGGATGGAAAACTCTATCAGGCGAGGATGCTTTCATGAGCAAAGACTATCCCTATCAGGTGGCGATTTCCTACGCGAGTGAGGATCGGGAATACGTCGATGCGTTGGTCAAAGTGCTGGAAGCGCGAGACATTAAGGTCTTCTACGACCAGTTCGAGAAAGCGAAGCTGTGGGGCAAGAATCTGTACAGCTATCTTTCCGACCTCTACGGCGGCGATCAAGCACGCTTCAGCGTCCTCTTTCTTTCGGAACATTATGCCCGCAAAGCATGGACGAATCATGAGCGCGAAGCCGCTCAAGCGCGCGCCTTCCGCGAGAACGACGTCTACATCCTGCCGATCCGCATCGATGATACGCAGATTCCGGGCATCCTCGATACCGTCGCTTATCTCGATTGGTTTCAGGAAACGCCGGAGTCGGTTGCCGATGCCATCGAGTACAAGCTAGGGCGCACCCCGACCGCCGCCGCGCCGTCTAAACCGAGCCTCAAGCCGGTCGATTGGATGACGGCGCAAGTGCTTTATCTGGAAGACTTCTCGGCTTATGGGCGCAGTGACGCCGAATTACGTGAGCAAATTTTCGGTGGCACGCTTTTATTCGGCAGCGATGAACTGTGGACCGGCGGGATCGAAAACGGCACCTACCGCTTGATCAATCCGACCAATCCCGAAACAGTTCGTTACTACTACCTCCAAATTAAACCGGCGAATGCGACGGACTACACCGATACCAGCGAACTCCCGGTTTCGGTCGAGATCAAGACGAGCGCTGCCGCTCCGAATTCGGATATGTCCGCCGCCGGATTGCTCTACCGGATCGATCGGGCGCAGCGCTATTATTACGCCTTCGTGCTCACGGGTGAGGGCACTTGCCGTCTCATCCGCCGGGATCGCAGCGGGATGCACACGCTCTATACCGGGCGTATTCCGTCGGGCGCGCCGGATGCTTTCGTCAAGCTGGCAATCGCCAGCCGCGACAATTTGTTCGACCTGTACGTCAATGACACGGTGATCAAGCGCGTTGTGGACGATCAGCCTATTCGCGGCGAGGTGGGTATCATCGCCATGGGCACGGGACAGTTTCAATTCGACAATTTCACAATTTACCAAGCGAAGGGTTGAACGCCGGAAAGCCCCGGCGCAAGCCCGATTCGCTCGCGTTCGCGCGGCGGTCTAATCGGCATCTGGCAGTCCCGGCAGATTGGCGCTACCCTCTGGGCGGTATCCTGACGACAGCATCCTTCGTGAGAATCTCAACCTAATGCAAGACATCACAGGCGAACTCGCGGCGCTCGGTACTTCCATGTGCTTTGCTTTCGGCTCGACGCTGTTCACCTTCGCCGGACGCGAACTCGGCGCGCAGCGGGTCAACCGCGTGCGGCTGCTGCTGGCGGCGATCCTGATCGCGCTGGTTCATTGGCTGCTGCTCGGTCGGCTGTTCCCCAGCGACGTGCCGGTCGATACGGTCGGCTGGCTGATGCTCTCCGGCGTCGTCGGTTTGGTGCTTGGCGACGTTTTCCTGCTGCAAGCCTTCGTCTTGATCGGTCCGCGCCTCTCCATGTTGATGATGGCGCTCGCGCCGATGTTCAGCACCGTGATCGCGTGGGCGTTCCTGCACGAGACGCTGGACGGACAGCAGTTGATCGGTATCGCGCTGGTGATCGCCGGGGTGGTGGCGGTGGTCGCCGAGCGGCAGCAAGCGGGACCTTCCAGCGTCGCCGCGACCGGACGCAGCTACCGGATCGGGCTGCTGTTTGCATTGGGCGGGTCGCTGGGACAGGCGGGCGGCACCGTGCTCTCGAAATTGGGGCTGGTCGGCGGGATCGAGCCGCTGTCGGCTTCGCTGATCCGCTTGGTGGCGGCGGCGGTGGTGATCTGGGCGCTGGCACTGCTGCAAGGTCAGCTTGGCGCGACGATCCGCGCGCTGCGGGCGAAACCGAACGCGGCGCTGCGCCTGACCGGGGGCACCATCACCGGTCCGGTGATCGGCGTTTGGCTGTCGCTGGTGGCGGTGCAGCGGACGTCGGTGGGCGTCGCCTCGACGCTGACTTCGCTGACGCCGATCTTCCTGATTCCGATCAGCTACGCCGTGTTCAAGGAGCGCCCAACCCGGCAGACCGTGATCGGTACGCTAGTCGCGGTGGCGGGGACGGTGCTGCTGTTCGTATGAAGATGCTCAGGGTGATCGCATTAAGCTTGATTTTGAGGTTGTTACGGTTCATCAGACGTAGTTTTCGCGTAGGGGCGCACGACCGTGCGCCCCTACAAACCCCTACGACTATTCCTGACCTGATTGCCACTTCCTTGTGAGGATGCTAAAAAGTGGTTTCGGCACGTCCGCGCGCATGGTATGATAAGCGGCGGTCACGACAGCAAAGCGAGGCGGCATGAACCAACTGGGAGCGGTAGAACGACGACGACGAAATCTACGGATTTCGTTATTTGTCATCATTCTGGGGACGCTGCCACTCTACTGCCTCGGCTTCTTGCTGTGGGGCACCGCGCCGCAGCGGATCGTGCGGACGCCGACGCCGGAGTCGATCACGCAGCCGCCGACGTTTACGGTCTCGCCGACCAACGTCCAGTTCGCCACCTTGACGCCGTTCCCGACGGTCGGGTTCGTCGTGCCGCCGACCTCGCAGCCGTTCCAGCCGCCGGTGATCATCCCGCCGACGTCGGTGCAGATTTTCCCGACGGCGACGTTCTTCAACTTCCCGACATCGACCAACGCGCCCACACTGACGCCGTTCCCGACAATCACGCCCTTCCCGACTGACACGCCGCTGCCGATCCCCTCGGATACGCCGATCCCGCCCCCGTCGGATACGCCGATCCCGGTCTATACCGATACCGCCACCGCTACGGCGACCGAGACGCCGACGGAAACCGTGATTCCCTTTAGCAGTTAATCCCGATTGAGGAGAACCTCCGTGTTTGACGTAAAGACTCACCTAAAAACGTTGGTCGAACTGCACGCCCCCTCCGGTCACGAAGCGCCGATCCGCGCCGTGCTGCGCGACGAATGGGCAGGGCTGGTGGACGACTTCGACGAGGACAAGCTCGGCAGCTTGATCGGCATCAAGCGCGCGACCCAGCCCGTTAATCCGCCGCGCCGGATCATGCTGGCGGCGCACATGGACGAGATCGGCTTGATGGTGCGCGAAGTCGTCGACGGATTCATCTTCGTCCACCGCATCAGCGGCGTGGATAACCGCATCATGCCCGCGCAGCCGGTGATCGTGCACGGTCAGCGTCCGCTGCCGGGGGTGGTCGCCACCGTGCCGCCGCATCTACTCAGCGCCGACGCGCGCCGGAAATACCCGACTTTCGACGACTTGATCGTCGACGTCGGCTTGCCCGCCGCCGAAGTCGCGGAACTGGTGCAGATCGGCGACTTGATCACGCCGGATACGCCGATGGTCGAACTGAACGGGACGCGCGTCGCCGGTAAAGCGATGGACGACCGCGCTTGCGTCGCCGCCATCACCGCCTGCCTGCACGAACTGAAAGTACTTCAGCATCAATGGGACGTCTACGCGGTCGCGACGGTGCAGGAAGAAACCGGCTTGTACGGCGCGGCGACCGCCGCTTACGCTGTCCACCCGGACATCGCCATCGCGCTCGACGTGACCTTCGCGGCGCAGCCCGGGGTCGAGACCGACACCGCCAGCGAGATCGGCGGCGGTCCGGTGATCGCGGTTGGTCCCAACTTCCACGTCAAGCTGGTCGAGCAGATCAAGGAAGTGGCGCGGAACAACGAGATCAAGTTTCAGGATGAGGTGCTTCCCGGCAACAGCGGCACCGATGCGTGGGCGATTCAGGTCGCGCGCGAGGGCGTGCCGACGGCGTTGTTCAGCATCGCCCTGCGCAACATGCACTCGCCGGTCGAGACGGTCGATCTCAAGGACATCACGCGGACGGGGCGGCTGCTGGCGCAGTTCATCGCCTGGCTGGACGCCGACTTCCTCGCCACCATCGACTGGGACGATCTGAAGGCGAGCACGGTCGCTTAACAAGAAGTTCAGCAGATCGCTTACGCAATTCTCCGGTGGATTTTGCTACGATTAAGGCAGCATCAGACGATGCTGCTTTTTGTTTCAGACCGACTTACTCAAAGGAACCGTTTACCAATGAAGCTTAATTTTCGCGGTTTGAAAGCACTTCAGTTCATCCTACTGATCGTGCTCGCAGCCATTCCGCTGAGCGTTTTTGCCCAGACCGCACCGACGCAGAAACTCGATCTCGGCAACGGCTACTCGATCTCAGTCCCTCAAGATTGGACAGTCGAAGCAGACTCACTCGGTGCGTTCAACTTGTACGGTGATGTGGTCAGTATGACAGTCGCCGCGCCGTATGGACTGATCATGCGCGGGTACGATCCGGCTGATGACGCGACTGTCCTGCTCGCCGATATGCTGCACGTGGACAAAATCTTTGTCTCGCAGCGCACTTTCACCACCACCTCCTATGGTGGACGTTCTGCCGTGTCCTATGGTTATGTCGACAAAGATGGTTTCACTGATACGTACATCATCCTTGATTTGAGTGATGGCGGGCATGGGTATGTCTACCTCATCACTCAGGGTGATGGTATGGTCAACAACGCGGACGAGATCAACGCGATCATCAGTTCGTTCGATTACGGCAGCGCAAGCGCTGAGACCAGCGCCGCGCAGGGCGGCGACTTACTGACGCAGCAGGTCGATCTCGGCGACGACTATGTGATCTCAATGCCAGATGGTTGGACTTCGTCCAGCAGCGATGGCAGCCACACCCTCGTTGGCACCGAGTTCCAGCTGGTCGTCACGACCCCGACCGAACTCGCGGCAAGCGGCATCGATCCGTCGCTGGGCGACGTCGGCACCGTGTTGATCGACACGGTGAATGCCGCGGGCGATTATCAGATTGCGCGCGCTGACATCCAGAAAACGCGCTACGTCGGTCGCGCTGGCGCGGCGTTCTCGTCCAGCGACGGACGGACCGAACAGATGGAAGTCTTCGTCACGCTGAACGACGGCTTGTACGGCAAGGTGGTCGTGGTCACCGACATCGGCGGCTTGGTCAACTATGCCGATCTGATCGACGCGATGATCACCTCGTTCCACAACACCAACAGCCCGGATGATGCACCGGTCAGCAGCAGCGGCAGCACCTCGGTGCCGGAAAGCAGCGGAGTTGCCTGCACCGTCCGTACCGGCAGCGCCAACAGCGCGCAGCTGCGCGTGGGTCCGGGAACCAATCGCGGCGCGATCAGCTTCCTACCGGTCGATAGCGACGTGACCGTCACCGGGCGGATTGAACTCGACGGCGGTGGTGTGTGGTATCAGCTGGACAAGAGCCAAGCCGCGCCCGATGGTACGGCGGCGGCGGAATTATGGGTCTCTGCCGAGTCGGTGGATGCCAGCGGCGATTGCGATCACGTCGGGGAAACCTCCGCGCCGCCGATCATCCCGATTGCGGTTGCCCCGCCGGTCAGCGCCGGTGATGCGGGCGCTCCCAGCGATCAGCCGAGTGGCGCGACCGCCGGAGCCAATGCGCTGCCCACGACCGGCAATTGGACGCTCTTCATCAACGCCAACGCGAACGCATCCTGCGAGGGGTACGAAAACGTGTCGTTCTCGTCGACCGAACTCTACAACTCGCTGACGGACACGTTCTACGTGTACACTGTCAACCGCGATACGTTCAATTACGGTCAATCCAATTTCAATCGCATTGCCGGGACAAACAGCTTTTACGGCTCTTTCTCCCTTGAGGGCAACACGAACGCGCAAATGCGCTTCGAGCTTGTGTCGCCCACTTCGATGCGCGGTTCGATAACCGGTAATTACGTCATCGACGGCATCAATTGCAGCACGACGATCCTGTTCAGCACCAACCATAACTGAGTTGTCGTTTCGGGGGCGTGCTTCCGGGCACGCCCCACGATCAATGCTGGAATGGATCGCCGCTGGGCAGGTGCGTGATCGGCAGGTCCGGCAGGCGCTCGCGCAGCCACTCCGCCAGATACGCCATCCCCGCTTCCTCGCTGACCGCGTGCCCGGTGACGATTAACGCCTTGTTCAACCCTTGATACTGGGCATCGCGGACGTATTCAGCCGTCTCCCACTCGTGAACCTCGCCCGCGATCACCACGTCCGCAGCACCGTTCAATGCCTCGATGTGTCGTTCAACGCCGGAGAAACCCACTGACAGCGCGACCTTGGTGCAGACTTGATCCGCGTCGCCGATCACCAGCATCCGCCCGCTGCCGAGCTTAGCTTGAACGTGGGCGACCAGATCGCCCAAGCGCGTCGGCGGCAGGGTGATCAGCGTCGGCGTGGCGGGATCGCTGTACGCGGTCCAGTCGAGCGCGCGCAGCATCCCGATCACGATGCCGTCGGGTTGGCGGCGATGCCAGTAATCATGCGACCGCCAGATGACCAGACCGTGCGCGTCGGCGAACTGTTTTTTCGCCTGATAAACCGGATCATCCGTCAGCCAGTCGGTGCGATTTTGATGGTTGTAGAACGCGGTCTCGTGACTGATGACGAGATTGGCTCCGGCATCGACGGCGCGCTGAAGGACCTCGTGGCTGGCGACGAAAGTGGTCACGATGCCAGTCACGTCCTGCGCCGGGTCGCCAGAGACGACGACGTCGACGGTCTGCGGCAGCGTCGGGACGTGCATGTCGGCGAGAATCAGGTCAATCACAGCTTGGATGGTGGGCATAAGTTCGCTCCGGAAATCAGCGGTCTACGTGGTTGGTAGGCGCTATATCTTCTGCAAGATTAAAAACCGGCGGTTGCCGATTGTTTCCCGTTGGAGCCGTCGATAACGCGGATAGGTCGCTGGCTGTGATTTGTCACTCACGACGGCGGCGATTCCGCCGGAGACCAGCACGTCAGCTTGGGCTTGCAGTAAGGCGGCGATCAGATTGTCGTCCGCGTCGGCTTGCCAGCCGGTGACCTTGCCGTAGGGCACATCACAGATGATCAGGTCGACGGATGCGGTGTCGGCGGTTGGTTGGAGCGCATCTGCCGCCCACGTTTGCGTGGCGATCGGCGCGGTGGGTAAACGCTGGCGCAGTCGCTCCAGACTGGCGAGCGCATCCTGATGCGAGGATTTGTGGTAGGCAGCGGCTAAGTCTCGCAGCGTGTCCCGTCGCGCGTCTAAACCTACGGTCGTCAACAAGCTCAGGTTGTCGATTGCCAACCGGACGATGTCCGCATCGATGTCCGAGCCATGCAGCGACTGGATGCGCGCTCCGTGCAGCCAGCCGATCACGGTTAGGAGATAGCCGCTGCCACAGCAGGGATCATAAACGCGGAGGCGCTGCCCGGTGGGGAAGTAAGCGGCACAGCGCTGGAAGATTTCGCTGGCGAGCCGCACCGGAAACGCGGTCGTCCCGCCCTGTGAGAGCAGCACCCGTCCGGCGGCGAAATCTTCGTAATTTTCCTTTTCAATGACGTAGCGATACTGCATCTTGTCGTGTGGGTTCCACTACTAATCACTAAATGACGTGAATTATGGTTAACGAATCTGAGGAGGGATTTACATCGTAGGGGCACGATATATCGTGCCCCTACACGAGAAAACTCCCTTTCGAAGCAAGTTTATCCATAACCCACGTTAAATGTACTTTCGCACGATGCCGACCAACTGCTGAGCGCGATGGCGGAACGTGTGCTCCTTGAGCACGCGCTCGCGGGCAGCACGCCCTGCCGCGATCCGCTCGCTGTCGTGCGCCAGCAGATAGCGATAGCGATCCAGCGCTTCCTCGCCGGAATGGACGACGAACACCTCTTTGCCCGGTTCGAACCACGTCTCGATGCCGTCGTAGGGGTTGGCGACGATGCAGCAGCCCATGCTTGCCAACTCGAACGGGCGCGACGACGACGAGGCGAACACGCTGGCGTGAGCGGCGCGGGTCACGCACAGGTTGATCTTGCTGCGACAGGCGTACTCGCGCAGCTTGCTGAAGCTGAGGTAAGGCAGCAGTTCGGCGCGACCGAGATCGCCGAGCTTGGTGCCGCGCACGGCGAAATGGGCGTCGGGCAGCGCCAGCGACGGCTCGCGGATCATGGCGTCGATCCACTCGCCGCGATACTCGCGCCCGTGCCCGTAGAACAGCACGTCGATATCCTGCGCCGGAACGTCGACCGGCGCGAACACGTCGGGATCAGCGCCGTAGAACAGCGGGTAAACCGCGCGCGCGCCGAGCTCCTTGAGCGCATCGGCACCCCCGGCGCTGTTGCTGATGAAGGCGGTGTACTCGGTCAAGTCCGCGCCCTGATAGATGCGAAAGCCGGTCGCAAAGCCGCGCAGATTGGGCAGACTGGCGGGCACGTCGCCGTCGTAGTAGAAGATCGGCTTGTGATGGCGACGCTGGAGCTCTCCGGCGACGCCGACCAGATGATTGAGCGGCGCGGTCAGCACGATCACGGCGTCGATGTCCGGTTCGCGGGTCAGCAGTTGGTCGAGATGACGCAGCCACAGCGGGGCGATCAGCGTTTGTGCTGCCTGCCGCACCAGCCGTCCGACAGCGATTCATCGTTCGTCGGGGCGGAACTCAGTTCCGCCCCTTTGCGATCTTCGGTTCTACTTTGCGTCTTTGCGTTGAATCTTTTCTCGGCAGCACCTTTTGCGCTGCATCGCGGAGGGCTTTGAAGGCGTCGCCCTGCCATTTGGCGGGGTTCGGCTCGGCGCGCCACCAGAGCGTCTCGATGGCAGGTCCCTGATAGGGCGTGGCGATCACCTCGACGCCAATCTCGTACAGCCCTTTGAGCAGCTGCCACCATCCCGGCGTGGCGCTGAAGGGCTGGGTTAGGTCAAGTGAGGAGACGACGAATAAGAGTTTCATAGTCGCGTGAGTATAGCCGATTTTTTCCCCCTTGACTCTCAAGTTACCGGAGACTGTATAGTCAACCCATCGACTCAAACGGAGCAGCAGCATGATCAAAATTGGAGATTTTGCCCGCCTTAGCCAGCTTTCTGTTCCGACCCTTCGGCATTACGACGAGATCGGGCTGCTCAAGCCGGTCAGCGTGGACAGCCTAACCGGGTATCGTTACTACTCGGTCGCCCAACTGCCGCGCCTGAACCGGATACTGGCGCTCAAGGATCTCGGCTTCTCGCTGGAGCAGATCGACCTCGTGCTGACCGACGATCTATCGCTCGACCAACTGCGCGGGATGCTCAAGCTGAAGCGCGCCGAAGTCGAGCAGCAGCTGGTCGAAGCGCAGGGACGTTTGAGTCGAATCGAAGCTCGCCTGAAGCAAATTGAACGAGAGGATGATTTACCAATGGATGCTGTCGTGCTCAAGAATATTCCGCCGCTGCTGATCGCGTCGCACAAGATCACCATCCCGGAGAATGCGCTGGCGGGGGATTACCTCGACCGCGCCTATGGGGAGGTGTTTCGCCATCTCGATGAGCAGGGGGGCAAAGCTGCCGGACCCTGCCTCGCCATCTGGCATCAAGGCGCAGAGGTGCTGACCAACGAAGTCGCCGAAGCCGCCGTCCCGCTTGACCGCGCCATCGCCAGCAGCGATCAAGTGCAGGTTTACGAGCTGCCGGGGGCGCAGGTCGTCTCGGTCGTCAAATACGGCGCGTTCGAGAACTTCGTTCAAGAGCATACGACCCTGCTCAAGTGGATCGAGACCAACGGGTACCACATCACCGGCGCGTACCGCGAGATCTACATCAACCACAACCCCGACAACATGACGGAATCGGCGACCGAGATTCAGTACCCGGTGGCGAAGGATTAAGCGCCCGACGATCCGCACTGCGCGTAAGATCAAATCAAGCTGGGCGAGCGGAAATAGTT
Source organism: uncultured Chloroflexia bacterium (assembly GCA_963727545.1). Lineage (GTDB taxonomy): Bacteria > Chloroflexota > Anaerolineae > Aggregatilineales > Phototrophicaceae > Flexifilum. Next base: position 143,234 of record CAVSGS010000015.1, on the reverse strand, counting down.
GGTTCGGGTTAACGCTTTTCCGCTTGCCCGGTCATGGAATCAGGGTGACATCTCTCCATACTTCGCGCTCGGCTGCGACGCGCTCGTAGAAAACTGCGTATAGATCGACAGCAGGTCGATGAACGAGAGCATGGATGACGATGTACGTGGATTTCAAACGCTGGCTGTATCGCGGCGACCACCCGAACGGGATCGCCCGCGCGCTGAACGCATTTTGGCGTATGTTTCACTCGTCGGGGTTGATCCGCAATTGGGTGACGCTGGAAGTCACCGGGCGGAAATCCGGGCGGACGATCGCGCTGCCGGTCGCGGTGGCGAACGTGGACGGCGCGCGTTACCTCGTCTCGATGCTCGGCGACCGGGCGCAGTGGGTGCTCAACCTGCGGGCGGCGCAGGGCAAAGCCGTCATTCACGCCGGGAAGCGAACCCCGGTCATCCTTGAAGAAGTCCCGGTCGAGCAGCGCGCGCCGATCCTGAAAGCCTATTTGCAGATCGCGCCGGGGGCGCGTCCGCACATCCCGGTCGACAAAGACGCGCCGCTTGACGCCTTCGCCGCAGTGGCGGCAGATTTCCCCGCGTTTCGGATCGTCCCACTGACGGCATAGCGCGCATCCGCTATCGCCATCGCCTCAAAATCCGGTACTCTTGAGGCGCAAAAGTGGACGAAGCGGTGACGATGCCATCCTTCTACAAATTGATGATTCAACTGAATGTTGCTCTCTACCGCATCTCGCGCGGGCTGATCGGTGGGCAGATCATGCTGCTGCTGACGACGACCGGGCGCAAAAGCGGCATCGCGCGGACGACGCCGCTGCGTTATCTGCGCGACGGCGAGAATTACCTGATCGTCGCCTCAAACTGGGGCAACGAGAAGCCGCCCGCGTGGTTCTACAATTTGCAGGCGAATCCCAACGTCAGCCTTGAGGTCAAGGGCAAACACCTTGCCGCGCGCGCCGAGATCACCAGCGGCGATGAGCGCGACGCGCTCTACCAACGGTTCGTCGCGGCGGACGCCAGCTTCACCCGCTATCAGGCGGGCGTCGAACGCACCATCCCCGTGATCCGACTCCATCCCGTTCAGGATTGATTGCTCTGTGACCAAATCGCGCTTCTTGCTGATCATCACCTTGATCCTGCTGCTGGCTGCCGCCGAGCGCATCTTGCACATCGGCGACCAGAGCATGTGGATCGACGAAGGCTATGCTTACTGGAATCAGAAGCAGCCGGACATCATCGCGTGGCTGGCGGCAAAAGAACTGCATCCGCCGCTCTATTTCCTGCTGCTGCATCTGTGGATCGGCATTACCGGCTCGTCGGTGGTGGCGATGCGGATGTTCTCGGCGCTGCCCTCGCTGATCAGCGTGGCGGCGATTGTCCCGCTGGCGAAGCTGCTGCGGCGAGATCGCTCGCGCGACGAGTTCTGGATCATTCCGATCATCGGGGCGCTGCTGCTGGCGCTCAACGACTCGGAAATCTCGCTGGCGCAGGACGTGCGCATGTACGCGCTGCGGACGCTGCTGGCGCTGGGCAGCGTCTTCTTCTACATGTACTGGGCGCAGCGACCGAGCGTCAAGCGGGCGGCGCTGTGGGTGATCACGCTGGTGCTGCTCTATCACACCCACTATCAAGGGCTGTACCTGCCCGCCATCGAGGGGCTGCACGCGCTGATCTTCCTGCGCGGGCGCAAGCGGATCGCGGCGATGGGCTGGTTGGCGCTGAGCGGCGTGCTGTTCGCGCCGTGGTTCTTAGGCTACGGCTTGGGGCAAATCAATCATGACCCCGGCATGGACGCGGCGCTGCCCTCGAACTGGCAGACCGCCCGCGACATGGCGCTCAAATACTTCAGCCAAATGTGGTCGCTGATGATCGGCTTGTTCCTGTTCGGGCTGGTGCGTTACACCGACGACCACAAGATCAAGTGGCGACCGCTGAGCACGACTTTTCTGCTGGCTGTTTGGTTTTTCTTCACCGTGATCGTGACCTTCGTCGGCAATATCTGGTACGACATCCTCTCGCCGCGCCGCTTGATGCTGATGACGCCCGCGCTGGCGATCCTGACGGCGCGCGGACTCGCCAACTTCAAGAATCCGGCACGGATCTTCCTCGTCAGCGTGATCGTGATCTACGGCGTCTCGACGGTCGATGACTATTATCCGAAAGCGCCGTGGAACAAGGTCGCCGATAACCTCGTCCGCTATGCCGATCCCAACGATCTCGTGCTGATGGAGATTTACCGCGACGACATGACGATGGACTACTACATCGACACCATGCTTTCGACCGAGACGCCGCGCGAATCGCTGCGGATTTGGCGCGAAGACCGCGCCGCCGATTACCCCGACAAGCTGATCAGCGAGATCAATGACTACAACACGGTCTGGCTGATCCACTGGAGTCCGGATCAGTCGGCGTTCAATTTCTTGCAGCAGACCGGGCACGTCCAGACGGCGAAAATGTCAGTCGATCATATCGGCAACTCGCTCGACGTCTTCCGCTTCGACCGCGTGCCGCCCGAATCCGAGGCGGTCGGCGCCTTCGCCAACGGCATGACGCTGCGCATGGACGACATCGACTCGACCGATTCGCGGGTCGATCTGTGGTGGTCGGTCGATCAGCCGGTGGGGGTGGACTACACGACCTCGGTGTTTCTGCTCGACGGGGGCGGGCAGTTGGTCGCGCAGAACGACGGCTTCCCCTTCAACGGCGAGCGCCCGACGACGACGTGGAGCGGTGGCGAGGTGGTCTACGACCCGCACCCGCTCGACATGAGCGCGCTGCCGTCCGGGCGACTACAGCGTCAACGTGCAGGTCTACACGTGGCAAGATCAGGTCAAGCAGCCGACGCTCAGACGGCGATCAATGGCTGACGATTGGGGAGATCGAAAGATAGCAACCTCACCCCGCTGCGGCGCGAAACTTCGTTTCGCCCTTAGCTCCCCCTCTCCATGCAATGGAGAGGGGGTTGGGGGGTGAGGTCGTCTTTTATTCCACGTACCCTAATGCTCTCAACTGCTCGACGATTTGCGCATCCACCTCGGCGGTGCGCGAGTCGGTCGGCTGGTTGATCCCCTGCACGAAGGCGTCAATCTGGTCGGCGAGGGCGGCGCTGACGTTCGGCTGATCGGCGGCGAGGTCGCGCGTCTCGGCGGGATCGTCCGCCACGTCGAACAGCGCCTCGACGCCGCTCTCCGCCAGCACCAGCTTGTGATCGCCCGCGTAAATGGCGCGGCGCACCTGTCGCAGTCGCAGCCGCTCGACCACCGCCGGACTGCGATGCTCCAGCACGTTGAGGAAGGTCGAAGGCGGGAAAGCTTCCGAAAACGCGATCCCCTGTTCCGCATCCGCTTTCCCGTCGAGCGCGTTCAGCAGCGACAACTCCGCGACATTGGCATTCGGATCAGCGTTATCTAGTGGTGGCGCGATGTGGGCGGCGTCCAGAATGGTGTGGAACAACCGCCGCGTCGAGACGTTCTCGATGACGTGCTGCCCCTCAGCCGCATCCGGCGCGTGGATCACCAGCGGGACGTGCACCAACTCCTGATAAACGTTGAACCCATGCCCGAATAAGTCGTGCTCGCCGTGCCCCTCGCCGTGATCGGCGGCAATGATCACGACGGTGTGATCGAGCGCGCCGCTGTCCGCCAAGTGACGCAGCAGGCGATCGAGGTGGGCGTCCTGATGGGCGATCTCGGCGTCGTAGAAGCCGTTGAGCACGGCGCGCTGCCACTCGTCGAGCGGCTGTTCAGGCGGCGCTGCCCACGCTGCACCATCGGCGTTGAAGCGGTTGACGTAGCGATAAGCGGCGCGGTCGTGGCGCAGTTCCGGCGCGATCCGATCCATCACGTCCTGCGGCGGATGATAGGGCAGGTGCGTGCCCATCAGGTTGAGGAAACCGAAGAAGGGTTGATCAGCACCCCCGGCGTGATAGGCATCCCAGTAAGCGATCAGGTCGTCGATGGAGTGGGGCGTATTGCCCTTGAAGTTGATGTACTTCGACCAGATCGGCGTCAGCAGCGGATGGAGCGAGACCCGGAACAACTCGTCGGAGCGGGCGAACTGGTTGCCGATCCGCCGGGCGTAAGGATGAAACCAGCGGTTGAAGCGATGCTGTAGATCGTTTTTGCGGACGTCGCCGGGGCGGTTGGGGATGGCGCTGGCGTAGTTGTAGAACTCGGCGAAGCCGCGCTGCAAGCCATTGTCGAGCACGCCGACCAACGGATTGTTGCAGAAGGCGACGGTGTGATAGCCGCCGACCTGCAAAATCTCCGCCAGCGTGGGGTGAGTCGGTGAAAGCTGCCCGTTCGCCTCGGTGACGCCGTGCGCGCTGGGATACAAGCCGGTGAACAGCGATGAATGCGCCGGGATCGTCCACTGTGACGGCGCGACGGCGCGCTCGAACCGGGTGGCGCGGTCGGCGAAGCGATCGAACCCCGGCGAGGTTTCGCGCGTATGACCATAAATCGAGAGGCGGTCGCGGCGCTGCGTGTCGAGGATGATCAGCAGAATGTCGGGTTGGCGCTTTGGTCTAGCTGACATAGCAAACCCACTGGATGAACCGATCCATGCAGCGAATCTCGTTTAGGCTGGCAGAGTAATGGGTGAATTTTAGCACGGAGTTGTGAAAGTCTCATGAATATTATGCGGAATGGCGCTGCCCGCCCCGCTTTGGTGTGCAGTCTCGTGAGCGCCCCGTACTATACTGACTATGATGAAAGTTAACGGCGGGGGTTACGATGCACGCACTGAAAATTGCCCTCATCCAACTCGAATGGGCGGGCAGCCGCGACGCGATGGCAGCCCAGTATCGCGCGCTGATCGCCCAAGCTGCGGCGACCGGCGCGCGCTTGATCTGCCTGCCGGAACTGTCGCTTTCGCCGTACTTTCCCGGTACGACCGATCCGCAGGGGTTCGCGTGGGCAGAGCCGATCGCTGGGGGGGATACCGACCGGCTGTTTAGCGAACTGGCGCGCGCGCACGGCGTCGCGATCATCAGCAGCTTGTTCGAGCGCACCGACGACCGCTATTTCGACACGGCGATCCTGCACGACCGGCAGGGCGCGCTGACGGGCATCACCCGGAAAATTCACATCCCTTACGGCGCGGGCTATAACGAAACCGACTTCTTCGAAGCGGGCGCGGCGTATCCCGTCTACGCTGCCGAGGGCGTGAGCGTCGCCGCACCGACCTGCTACGATCAGTGGTTCCCGGAACTGGCGCGCATCTACAGTTTGAACGGGGCGGAATTGATCTTCTACCCGACGGCGATCGGTGCCGAGCCGACTGATCCCGACATCGACACGCAGGACGCATGGCAGACGATCATGCGCGGGCACGCCATCGCCAATGGCGTTTTTATCGGCGCGGCGAACCGCATCGGAGTCGAAAACGGCGTTCGCTTCTACGGCAGCAGCTTTGTCTGTGACCCGATGGGGCGCGTGCTGGCGCAAGCCGGGCGCGATACAACCGAAATTATCACTGCTGAACTCGATCCACATACATTGACACACTGGCGCGCCCTGTTTCCACTGCTCCACCAGCGGGAACCGAAAACTTACGGGCGCATACTCGACGCATTTGGGGAAAGCGAGCCGCTATGAGCATTCACGTGACGTGGGACAACGCTGAAAAGACGATTTTGCTGTGGACTATTATCGGTCGCTGGACGTGGGGCGAATACGATGATGCTATCGCGCAGTCGAACGCGATGCTGGATACGGTCGATCATGGTGTCGATTTTATCTACGACACGCGCTCAATGAGCATCCTCCCGCCGGACTTGATCACCCAGTTCAAGCTGCGCTATCTCAATAAGCACCGGAACACGCGGCAGTTTCTGGTTGTCGGTGTGGATAGTTATCTCCAACTGCTCTGGAATACCTTCACGAAACTGCCCTATGCGCGCGATCTGAGCGCGTTCTACTTCGACACGCTCGACGAGGCGCGCGAGTTCAGCCGACAGCGCCGCGAGCAGTGATACCCCTCGCCCGGTGCAGGCTGGAAAAGATTGGTTTATAGCGTTATAATATTACAAATCTTATTTCGGGAATGAGTAATGCACCAGCACGAACACGACAATACCGGCGACCTCAAATTCGCGTTCTTCCTCAACGTGAGTTTTACGCTGCTGGAACTGGTCGGCGGCGTTTTGGTCAACAGCGTCGCCGTGCTCTCCGATGCGCTGCACGACCTCGGCGACAGCGTGTCGCTGGGGCTGGCGTGGGCGCTCGAACATTATGCCAATCGCCAGAGCGATCAGCACTACAGCTACGGCTACCGGCGTTTTTCGCTGCTGGGCGCGTTCATCAACGCGCTGATCCTGATCGGTGGGTCGCTGTTCATCCTCGCCGAGACGATCCCGCGCTTGAGCCAACCGGAGTCGTTCAACGTGCCGGGGCTGATCCTGTTCGCGGTGATCGGCGTCGCCGCCAACGGTGCGGCAGCGCTGCGGCTGCGCGGCTCGTCGTCGACCAACGCTCAGGTCGTCGGCTGGCACTTGATCGAGGATGTGCTCGGTTGGGCGGCGGTGTTGATCGTCGGGATCGTCGCGCTGTTCGCCGACGTGCCGATCCTCGACCCGATCCTCTCGCTGTTGATCATGGCGTTCGTGCTGGTCAACGTGGTGCGCAATCTCAGAAAGACGGCGGCGCTGTTCCTGCAAGGCGTCCCGCGCAGTGTCGATTTGGAGGCTGTGCGCGCTAACCTCCTGAGCATCGAAGGCGTCGAGTTGATCCATCACCTGCACGTCTGGTCGCTCGACGGCGAACACAACGTCGTGACGGCGCATTTGGTTGTCCCCGGCGCGACCGACAAGGCGGGCGTGATCCGCATTCGGCGGGCGGCAGAGCAGGCGCTCGAACCGCTCGACGTTGCTCACGTCACGCTGGCAATCGAGTACGACGACGAACCCCACGCGGAAGCACTTCACGGGGAATGAGATTTTTACCCCACCCCCAGCCCTCTGTCAGGGGTAGGTTTTTTATTTGACCTCACGACCCCTTTTCACTACGTAGAGAGGGGGTAAGACAGCTCGCAGAAGGTTTTCAAAGTCCCCTCTCCATGCATGGAGAGGGGATTAGGGGTGAGGTCAGCACAAAACTTAAATACCTACCCCTGATAGCCCCCAGCCCTTCCCCGCATTCAGGGAGGGGAGCGTACCTCGCCCGTTTAGAGCATGAACGCTGAGGTTCGGTGTGTTCCTGCACACAGCAGAAGAAACAAAAACGGGGCACCTGCCAAGGCACCCCGCTAAACCTGATCATTTGCTTCCGAGCGACTCAGCACTCGATAACGTGAATTATGGTTAAGGAATTCAAGGGGAGATTTTCACCGTAGGGGCACGATATATCGTGCCCCTACACGAGAAAACTCGCTTGCACTTACTCGTCGCTGACGCCGAAATCGTCGTCGCTGCCGCCTTTCGGCTGGCGCTTATTGCCGTTCGCCTGTGGCTTGACCCCGCCCAGCGAAGGCATCCCATACTGCTCGCGGATGGCGTCTTCGATTTCGTCGCGCACGTCCTTATTTTCGGTCAAGTAGGTCTTCGCGTTCTCGCGCCCCTGACCGAGCAGCCCATCGTTGTAGCGATAGAACGCGCCGCGCTTCTCGATGATGCCGAGTTCCGCGCCGAGGTCGAGCACTTCGCCGCTCTTGCTGATGCCGCCTTCGAGGAACATGATGTCGAATTCGGCTTCGCGGAAGGGTGGCGCGACCTTGTTCTTGGTCACGCGGATGCGGACGCGGTTACCGACGACCTCGCCGCCACCCGCCTTGATCGACTCAAGCCGGCGGATGTCGAGGCGCACGCTGGCATAGAACTTGAGCGCCCGCCCGCCGGAGGTCGTCTCTGGCGAGCCGTACATCACGCCAATTTTGTCGCGCAGTTGGTTGGTGAACATCACGCAGGCATTCGACTGCTTGATCGCGCCGGAGAGCTTGCGCAGCGCTTGGCTCATCAGCCGTGCCTGAATACCGACGTGGCTGTCACCCATCTCGCCTTCGAGTTCGACCCGCGGCACCAGTGCGGCGACACTGTCCATCACCACCACGTCGAGCGCGCCGGAGCGGACCAGCGCCTCGGTAATTTCGAGCGCCTGCTCCGCCGTGTCCGGCTGCGAGATGTAGAGCGTCTCGACGTTGACGCCGATGGCGCGGGCGTAGGACGGATCGAGCGCGTGCTCCATATCCACGAAAGCGCACAAGCCGCCGCGCTTCTGCGCCTCGGCGATCACGTGCAAGCAGACGGTCGTCTTACCGGAACTTTCGGGACCATAGATTTCGACGATGCGCCCGCGCGGCACCCCGCCGACGCCGAGCGCGATGTCGACCGTCAGCGACCCGCTGGGGATCGAGTCGATCTCCATGTGTCCGGCGTCGCCCAAGCGAATGACCGTCCCGTCGCCGAAACGTTTGGTGAGGTCAGTCAAGGTGGCATCAAGTGCCTTCTGCCGCCCCTCGTCATCGATGGGCAGCGTAATGGTGAGGTCTTTTACATCTTTAGATGATTTTCTCGGAGCCAAGGCACCCGTCCTTTACCGCTAGGTTGTCTCTTTTATTATACGTGATAAGCAAAAAACTGCTGAACGAAGCTGTCATTGATGATAGCATTTTTGTTCTAAATTAGCAAGCGCCGATCGCAAAATGCCGCACTCTTTGCGTGCGGCTTCCGGGACTGCGGGACGTGGGCTTGATGTCAGCGTGTCGTTCGCATCATTGGCGCTATTTGACGGCGAATTGGACAACGGCGCGGGTGCCGTTCGTGCGCCAGTCGGGATCGGCGGCGTCGAGTTGATCGGCTTGCCCCGGCGCTAAGCCGACGATCGGGTCGCTCTTGAGCGTCCGCAGCGCCAGCAGGGGCGCGGGGAAGTAGTCCACCACCTGCGCGAAGGGCGTCGCTGCATCCCAGAGCGCATCGCCGACGACGCGGCGATAGTTGGCGTCGCCCTTGAAGATCACCAGCGCGGCGCGGGCGAAGAAGTCCTCGAAGCGCGGCGGCATCTCCCACAAGAACCAGCCGCTGTTCCAGTAGATGTCCGGTTCGACCAGCAGCCGACCGTCGAGTAGAGCGGTTTGTAGGCGCGTACCGACTTCTTTCGCTGCTGCGCCGAACCCCTTGACGCCAGTGATCGAGTTGCGCCCGGTCATGGCGGCGAGGAAGGTCAGCACGTCATCATAGGTCGCATCGCTGACGAAAGTCGGATGGCGCTTGGCGTGGAGGATCACCCGGTACGCCGCGCCGTCGAGCAGGGCGTCGGCGAGTGCGAGGTCAAGCGCGAGTTCCGTCCCGGCGTTGTCGAGCACGATGTGGACTTCGCCCGGTTCGCGGCTGAGCAGGTGATCGAGCGCGATCTGACGCTCGTCGACCAGCAGATCCGCCGCCGAGCCGGTGCCGCCGCGCGCAGCGATCTGCTTGATGCTCAGGTCAACCCGGTTGCCCCAGACGTCCGCCAGCAGCAGAGCGGCGAGGCGGTTGTCGTCGGGGGGTAACGCCAGCGCCAGATCGAGCGTTTGCTGGAGCGCCGGGCTGCCGATTTCTTCGATCTTATGCGGCGCGTACGGGTCACGCCCGGCTTCCTGCCACGAGATCGCCGCGCAGATCAGGCGGTAGGCGTAAGTTTCGGCGAAGAACCAGCCGGTGTTCTGCCACGTCTCGCCGCGATGCCGCGCCAACAGCGCCGCCCAGACCGGATCGTCCAGCGGCGGGATCGGGGCGTCGGTTTCGATGCCGTGCGCCAGCGCTTCGAGCGCGTTCAAGGCTGCCGGCGGGTAATCCGGGTTGATGCGCCCCGTCTCGCGGATGATCGCCGGCAGGCGCACCTGCATCGTGCGCTGGGCGAAGGCGTTGCTGCCGTCGGTGCGGATCGGTGGTGGGCGGTAGTCCACGATTACGACTCGTCGTCGAGCAGGTAGCGGGCGATCAATTGGGCGCTGTAGAGCAGGCTGTCGGTGTGCGTCCGCTCGTAAGCGTGGGATGCCTCGACGCCGGGACCGATCAAGCCGACGCGGGCATCGCCGCCGGAGCGCCAGTAAGCCGAGCCATCCGAGCCGTAATAGGGATAAATGTCAGTCTTGTAGGGGATGGCGTGGGCGGACGCGATCCGCCGCAGCTTCTCGTTCATGGCGAAGTGATATGGTCCGCTGCTGTCCTTGACGCAGATGGTGACGTGGAACTCGTCGGAGTTCTGCCCGTCGCCGAGCGCCGCCATGTCGATGGTCAGCAGTTCGGCTAAGCCGTCGGGCAGTCCGGCGGCTCCGCCGTGCCCGACTTCCTCGTAATTGGCGATCAAGATGCTGGTGTCCTGCGCGGGCGATAACTGTGCGTCCACCAGTGCCAGCAGCGCCCCGTAGATCGCCGCGATCCCGGCTTTGTCGTCGAGATGGCGCGAGCGAATGAAGCCAGTGTCGCCCACTTCGACGCGCGGATCGAGAAAGACGAAATCGCCGACCTCGATGCCGAGCGCGCGCGTATCGGCGGCGCTGAAGGTCTTGGCGTCGATGCGGACTTCCATCAAGTCGGCGGTGCGCTCGGCGGTGCGGAGACTCGCGTTGACGTGGGTGCTGGGATTGCTGGGCAGCACCGTGCCGCGATAGCGCCGGTCGTCGGCGGTGCGAATGGTCACGCCTTCGAACTCGATAGCGTTCCACATGTAGTTGCCCAACTGGGTCAGCTTGAGGCGACCGCTCGGCTTGATCTCCTTGACCAGCGCGCCGAGCGTATCGACGTGGGCGGTCAGGGCGCGGGGAGCATCGCTGCCGATGCCTCGCCACGTCGCCAGCAGCGCGCCTTTGCCGGTTGTCGTCAGTTGGAGGTTGGGGATCGCGCTGAAGGCTTGGCGGACGTATTCGATCCCTTCGACGGTGATAGCCGGTCGGGCTGGGGGTATTGAGCAAGCCGACCAGAAAATCGACAGTTGCGTCGAGATTAATTGTGATATCGCTCATGAAACTATTATTCCCTTCGGCAGCAAAGCGCTGGGTTAAAGCGCCTATAATTATGGCGATGAATTGTAAGGACGCCAAAGGATTGAGGCAAATGATGGGACAGCTTGACGGAAAAGTCGCGGTGATCACGGGGAGCAGTCGAGGTCTCGGCGCGGCGATTGCGGCTGCCTACGCCCGCGAAGGCGCAGCGGTCGTGCTCTCGGCGCGGGGCGTCGAGACGCTGGACCGGACGGTGCAAGCGCTGACCGCTCAGGGTCGAAAAGCGGCGGGTTTTGCTTGCGACGTGGGCGATCCGGCGCAGGTCGCGGCGCTGGCGGATTTCGCCGTGCAGACTTTCGGCAAAATCGACATTTGGGTCAATAACGCCGGAGTCTCCGTCGGTCTACGGACCGACCGTCGAAGTCCCGCGCGCGAGCTTCGAGCGCGTCGTCAGCACCAACATTTTGGGCACCTACTACGGCTCGGTGACGGCGCTGGATCGCTTCACGGCGCAGGGGAGCGGCAAGCTGATCAACCTGCTGGGGCGCGGCGATCGCAAGCCGGTCGCCTTCCAAAACGCTTACGCGCCCAGCAAAACGTGGGTGCGCAGCTTCACGCTGGCATTAGCGCAAGAATACAAGGATCAGGGCATCGGCATTTATGCTTTCAACCCCGGTTTGGTCGATACCGACATGCTGCGCAAGTTGGAAGCCGTGCCCGGTTACGAGACGAAACTCAATCCGCTGAGCACCGTGATCCAGATGTGGGGCAACGAGCCGGAAGTCCCGGCGGAAAAGGCGCTCTGGTTAGCATCATCGGCGACCGATGGCAAGACCGGCTTGGAGGTCAAAGTGCTGACGCCTGCCGTGCTGATCCGGGGCGTGCTCAAGCTGCTGCGCAGCAAAATCACGCGGCAGCCGCTGCCCGCCGTGCCGCTCGACATCACGACGGTCACGCCGAGAAATCGGCAAACGGCAAATTAACGAAAGACTGAACCGCCAAGACGCCGTGCAACCTTCGGTTGCCATCGCCAAGTAGGGCACGGTGCGCCGTGCCCCTACGTACCAACTTAAGCGATTTGACCGACATTTTTGCTGGCGCCGCCGGGGGATCAAATCCCCCGGCTACCAAATCAAGCCCGTTGAAACGGGCTAAAAGACAAGCTGAAATGGTTGTTAGCCGTCTTCAGACGGCTTGAATGCTTAGCCAGAGGCTTCGAGCCGCTGGCGGTGTCCAGCAAACGCTCGCTCAAGAAGCGGAGTTTTTCTTAAGTTGGTGCAGGCACGGCGCGCCGTGCCCTACAATGCTCACGCAATTGGAGGCGGTCACCTCCTAACGTTACTTCGATTCGCCTCAAACTAGACAAGGGCAGAGCGCGCGAGTATAGTTGCGGCGTTTTCGCTGACGTGGAGGGCTGATGCGCCGCCGCTTACCCGATTTGCTGATTATTGCGCTGCTGTTCGTGCTGCCGCTGCTGATGTTCTGGGGGCAGACGGTCGGCGGTAAGACGCTGATCCCGGCGGACAACCTGTATCAGTTCCAGCCATTCGCCGCCTACCGCGATCAGGTGGGCGCGCCGACCATCCCGCAGAACGATCTGGTCAGCGACCTCGTCCTGCAAAACTACCAGTTCAAGACCTTCATCCGCCAGAGCATCGCGCAGGGCGAAATCCCGCTCTGGAATCCGCACCAGTTCAGCGGGATCGCCTTCTTCGCGGCGGGGCAGCAGTCGATGCTGTACCCCTTCAGCCTGATCTACTACGTGCTGCCGCTGGCAGCGGCTTACGGTTGGTTCATGGTCAGCCAGTTGTGGCTCGCCGGGATTTTCATGTATCTGCTCATGCGCGGACTGGGCATCGGGCGATCCGGCGGCGCGGTGGCGGGCGTGACCTATCAACTGAGCGCCTTCTTCGTGATCAGCGCGGTCTTCCCGATGATCGTGGCGGCGGCGGTTTGGCTGCCGCTGATCCTGCTGATGATCGAGTTCATCATCACCCAGCGGCGGGCGCTGCGCGGCGTCCCCGCCAGCGTGCCTTGGATCGCGATTGGGGCGATCGCGTTAGGGTGTATGGTGCTGGCGGGGCACGTCGAGATCACCTACTACACGCTGATCGTGTCGGCGTATTACGCCGGGGCGCGGCTGATTTGGATTTACATCGCAGCGCGAAGGGCGCAGCGCGCTGCGCCCCTACAAGACCTCACCCCAAGCAACCTTCGGTTGCCATCCCCTCTCCATGATGAGAACGGGAGAAACGATATTGCGTCGTCGGTAGATAGTGATGCCGTAGGGGCGGGTTTTAAACCCGCCCCTACACCCGATGCCGAGGCGGAAGAAAGGGCGCACCGCCGTGCGCCCCTACGTCACATAATCGGTCGCGGGCTGATGGTCGTGGCGCTGCTGGCGCTCGGCGTGGGCTTGGGCGCGATCCAGTTCATCCCGACGCTTGAGGCAGCCAACGATAATTTCCGCTCCGACGCCGCGTCGCTGGATCAGGTGCTCGGCTGGGCGCTGCCCAAGCGCGACGCGATCCAGTTCCTGATGCCCAACTTCTACGGCAGTCCGGCGCAGCACAGCTATTTCGACGTCTTCAGCGGACAGACCGTCGCGCTCGCCGACACGCCGACCCTCAACGCCGACGGCAACCCGCTGACGACCATCAACTGGGGTGTCGACCGCAACTACGTCGAAGTCGGCGCTGTACGTCGGCATTCTGCCGCTGGCGCTGGCGCTCTACGGGCTGATCAAGCGGCGGACGGCGCAGCAGGTGATCATGGCGCTGCTCGGCGTGGTCGCGCTGACCTTCATGTTCGGCTTGCCGACTTACGCCATCCTGTACTACGGCTTTCCGGGGATCAATCAACTGCATTCGCCCTTCCGCTGGGTCTTTCCGCTGACGCTGGTCGTCGCGCTGCTGGCGGGCTTCGGGATGGATGCGCTGGAGCGCGAAGCCGACAAGTGGGCGCGGCGCTTCGGCGTCGGGCTGATCGGCGTCGGCGGGCTGGCGCTGATCGGGTTGGTGGGTGCGCGGCTGTTCTATCCGCAGATCGCGCCGCTGGTGGAGAAGGCGTTCACGTCGCTGGCGCTGGCGACGCAAGCGTTCAGCGACGCGCGCATGTTCTTCAGCGCCGAGTTCGTCAACGTGGCGATCTTCGGCGTGATCACGCTGCTGGCGGGGGTGGTGTTTTACCTCACCCCCCGACCCCCTCTCCATGATGAGAGGGGGAGACAAGAAGGGGCAGAGCACGCTGTGCCCCTACGGGACAGCGAAATGACGACGGGGGCGCACAACCGTGCGCCCCTACAAACGCGGCGGTGGGTGTGGCGCGGATTTGCGGTTGGGTTGATCGCGGCGGATTTGCTGATCGCGTCGGGCGGGTTCAACCCGGCGGTCGATCCGGCGCTGCTCGACTTCACGCCGCCAGCGATCACATGGCTGCAAAATCAACCGGGCGAGTGGCGCTACACGACCTACGAAGACCCGGTGACGTCGCCGCATCTGCTGAACGCCAACGTCACCATGCGCTACGGACTCGACGACGTGCGCGGCTACGAGAGCATCATCCCCAAGCGCTACGTCGATTTCATGGAGCGGCTCGCGCCGCAGGTGCAGCTTCAGTACAACCGCATCGCGCCGATCTACACGACTTATGGCGACGGCTCCGCTAGTTTCGATCCGCAGCAGGCGCTCGAATCGCCGCTGCTGGACGCGCTCAACGTCCGCTACGTGATCAGCGGGACGGCGACCACGATTGATCTGCCCGATTACACGCTGGCGTATGAAGATGAAGCCGTCCGCATCTGGGAGAACACCAATGCGCTGCCGCGCGCCTACGTCGTCGCCAGCGCTGATTTCGATCCGGCAGCGCTGACGATTCCGACGGATTACATGCCGGTCACGATCACGGGCGACAGCGGGCGCGAACTGACATTCGACGTGCAGATTGACCAGCCCTCAACGCTGGTGGTCAGCCAGAACTATGCTGACGGCTGGCGCGCTTATTTTCGCGCACCCGGCGCGGGCGAGGATGCCGAGACGCAAGCCGACGTCATCCCCGTGCAGGGCGATTTGCAAGGCGTGGTGCTGCCGGAGGCGGGCGCGTTCACGGTGCGGCTGGTCTACAGCCCGCAGAGCTTTCCAAGTCGGCATTTTCGCCTCGTTCATCAGCGGCGTGCTGATTGTGCTGATGCTCGGCATCTGGCTGTGGCGGATGTTCGTCGGCGCGCCGGAGAACGCCAGCACGACCATGCGCGTCGCCCGCAACAGCCTCGCGCCGATCATCCTCAACCTGTTCAACCGGGGCATCGATTTCGCCTTCGCGCTGGTGATGCTGCGCGTCCTCGGTCCGACCGACTCCGGCTGGTACTTCTACGCCGGGATCATCTTCGTCTGGTTCGACATCTTCACCAACTTCGGGCTGAACCTCTACCTGACGCGCGAAGTCGCCCGCGACCGATCGCGCGCGGCGCACATCTTCTTCAACACCAGTGCCATGCGCATCGGCTTGGCGATTTTGGGCGTGCCGCTGCTGCTCGGCTTCCTCGGCGTGCGGCAGGCGACGGTCACGCCGCCGATCAACGAGGCGGCGCTGATCGCGATCCTGATCCTGTACATCGGTTTGCTGCCCAACAGCTTGAGCACCGGCTTGACGGCGTTGTATTACGCCTTCGAGCGCGCCGAGGTCCCGGCGGCGGTGGCGACAGTGGCGACGATCAACAAGGCGGTCTTCGGCGTGCTGGCGCTGATCGGCGGCTACGGGATCATCGGCTTGGCGGCGGTCAGCATTCTGTCGAACGTGATCACGCTGTCGCTGCTGGCGTGGAATGGGCGCGGGATGCTCAACCTCACCCCCCGACCCCCGCTCCGTGAGGCGAGGGGGAGCAATGCAGAGGATCGAGAAGGGGCACACGGTCGTGCGTCCCTACAAAACAGCGATGTAGCAACGAGGGCGCAGCGCGCTGCGCCCCTACAAGATAGCGATGCCATAGAAAGGGCACAGCACGCAGACGATGCCGTAGGGGCAGGTTTCAAACCTGCCCCTACACGGGCGCGGCTACTCGATCTGCCGCTGATCCGCGAGATGACCCGCGAGAGCTGGTTCTTGATGCTGAACCACTTCCTGTCGGTGATCTTCTTCCAGATCGACGTGATGATCATCGAGGCGGTGCAGGGCGCGCAAATGGTCGGGAAGTATTCGGTCGCCTACAAGTGGCTGATGGCGATCAACATCATCCCGTCGTTCTTCACGCAAGCGCTGCTGCCGGTGATGTCGCGGCAGGCGCATGAAGATCGCGATGGGCTGAAACGTAATTACGTCTTGGCGATCAAGCTGCTGGTGAGTGTGGCGCTGCCGGTGGCGGTGGTCTTCACGTTCATGGGCGAATTTCTGGCGGGGCTGCTCGGCGGCGCGCAGTACTTGCCGGAAGGCGCGATCGCGACGCAGATCATGATCTGGAGCATCCCGATCGGCTGGATGAACAGCTTAACGCAGTACGTGCTGATCGCGCTCGACCTGCACCGGCGGATCACGCGGGCGTTTGTCTTTGCGGTGGCGTTCAACATTATCAGCAACCTGATTTTGATCCCGCCGTTTGGCTATCGCGCGGCGGCAGTGACGACCATCGCGTCGGAGGCGGTGCTGCTGAGTTCCGTTTGCGCGGCTGTTACATGGGGCATTGGGAACGCTCCCGTGGTGGGAGATGATTTGGCGACCGCTGGCAGCGGCGGGGATTATGTTGGTGGCGCTGGCTGCCGGTTGGAGCGTCCAGCCGGTGCTGGCGCTGGTCATCGCCAGCGCGATTTACTGCGTCGTGCTGTTGGTGCTGCGCCCGTTCAGCGGGGACGAGATCGCGCGGCTGCTGCCGCTGCTTCCCGCCCGGCTGCGACGAGCGTTCGCTTAGCGCTGGTTGATTAGTCGTGACCCTCGTAGCGGCTTTGACGCTGCGAGGCGCGCGCTTCCTGCGATTGAATGACCGTGAAGTCCTCGTCGCGGATCACCCGGCGTACGTAGGGGTTGGCGAGCACCGGCATCCGCAGGGTTTCGCCGCCGTTGTGCAGGTTGAAGACGAAAACCGTCACCAAGCGCGTTCCGGCGTGCCAGTAATGTTCCTCGATACAACTGTCATCAGCAACCCAATGATTCTGCATCGCGGTCAGCAGCGCGTCACCGCCGGCGAACTTCTCCGACGTGTCGCACCAATGACGCGAGAAATCGGGATACTGCGCGTGCAGGTTCGAACTATCCTGAATCATATTATCCGTCTCATCCTAACGAAACTATTTCATGCGGTAAGCTTAGTATAACGGGTTTTTGTTAAAAGCGGATGAAACCAAGTGGTGGCAATTGTTGGCACTTGACGAGGAAAGCTGCCGAAAACAGTTTAAGAGAACGTTCAAGTGAATTCCAGCCGGGGCTAAACATGGTACATTTGACCAAAGGCGACTAGACGATGGGTGGGCACAGCAGCGCTGTGCCTCTACAAAACCCAGCGGACATTTACTTAGTCTGCTATGAGCGTCGGCTGCAAGGTCGCCCACTGCTCATAAGCTTGCGAGGACCCAAAATCATGGCGATACAACGCATCGTTTGTTTCAAGTTCACCGAGACGGCTTCTGAGCAGGAGCGCCAGTCGCACATGCGAGCATTGGCGGCGCTCAAGGATGCCATCCCGCAAATTGCCAGTTACAGCGGCGGGTTCAGCATTTCGGGGGATTTCGACTCGGCGCCCAAGTACGACACGCTGCACTATCTGACCTTCGCCGCAATGGAGGATGTCGACGTCTATTTCAATCATCCGGTGCATCAACAGTTTGTCGCGGATTACCGGCATTTGTGGGCGGACGTTCTGGTTCTGAACGCCGATATTGCCGAGTAATTGGTCTTCAAGTGCGCGGGGTTGCTTGATTGACGCTTGATCTTAAACTTTTCCGTTATACTTAGGAAAGTGAACTGCGGGCTGAGGCGAGAATCATGATCCTGCGCGAACTACTTGAGGAACGGCGGGACGAAATCCTGACCATTGCCGAGCGGCATGGCGCGTATAACGTGCGGATTTTTGGCTCAACGGCACGGGGTGATGCTCGCCCCGAAAGCGATGTTGACTTTTTGGTCGAGTTCAAGCCGGGTTATGGACTGATCGACCGGATTGCGCTGATGCAAGACCTACGAAGATCTGCTTGGCTGCAAAGTAGACGTAGTGCGCGAGCGGTCGCTGCGCGAGCGTATTCGCGAGAACGTCATGAAAGATGCGGTCAGCTTGTGAAAGATCAAGTCGTTTATTTAAGCGAGATTCTGGAGCGTATCCGGCGAATCGAAGAATTTACCAAAGAAGGGCGTGCTGCATTCTCGCAATCA
Organism: uncultured Chloroflexia bacterium; assembly: GCA_963727545.1. GTDB lineage: Bacteria > Chloroflexota > Anaerolineae > Aggregatilineales > Phototrophicaceae > Flexifilum. Next base: position 124,964 of record CAVSGS010000015.1, on the reverse strand, counting down.
ATTCTGCTTCAAGATGCGGTGATTCGCAGCTTTGAAGTGATCGGGGAGGCGGTTAAGCGTTTGTCGCCGGACGTTACGACGCAATATTCGTCTGTTCCTTGGCGGCAAATTGCGGGCTTTCGTGATGTGCTGATTCATCAATACGATGACATCGACATTGATGAAGTATGGGATGTTGTTGAAAAACACCTGCCACCACTCAAGCGAGCAGTAGAAGCTTTGTTGAAGGGCTTAGAGGACGAGGATTCCCTATGAAAATTGGCATCGTCGGGACGGGATTTGTCGGGGCGACGGCGGCGTATGCGCTGGTGATGCGCGGCGTCGGGCGCGAGATCGTGATGGTCGACAAGAACATGCAGCGCGCCGAAGCCGAAGCCGACGACATCCTGCACGCGATCCCGTTCGCGCACCCGCTGTCGATCTACGCGGGCGACTACAACGCGCTCGCTGGCTGCCGCGTGGTGGTGATGGCGGCGGGCGTCAACCAGAAACCGGGCGAGACGCGGATGGAACTGCTCAGCCGGAACGCGGGCGTCTTCCGCGAGGTGATCCCGCAGATCATCATGAACGCGCCGGACAGCCTGATCGTGGTGGCGACCAATCCGGTCGACGTGATGACGCACCTGACCGCACAGATCGCGGCGGAGTACGGCTGGACGCGCGGGCGCGTGTTCGGCTCCGGCACGACGCTCGATACGGCGCGCTTCCGGGCGCTGCTGGGGCGGGTGGTCGGCATCGACGCGCAGCACATCCACGCCTATGTGATCGGCGAGCACGGCGACTCCGAGGTGCTGGCGTGGTCGATGGCGGGCGTCGGCGGTATCCCGCTGGACGACTTCCTCGCCGAACGGCACATCGCGTTTGACCAAGCGGCGCGCGACGACATCGACCACCAAGTCCGCCATGCGGCTTACCACATCATCAACGGCAAAGGCGCGACCTACTACGGCATCGGCAGTGCGCTGGCGCGGATCATCGACGTGATTTTGCACGATCAGCGCGCGATTCTGACGGTCTGCGCGCCGCAGGACGAAGTCGCGGGAGTCAAGGACGTGACGGTCGCGCTGCCGCATCTGGTCAGCGGCGAGGGCGTGCTCGAAACGCTGCCGCTGCCGATCAGCGATGAAGAATGCGAGAAGCTGAAGCGCAGTGCGTCGATTGTGCGCGGGGCGATTGAGAATTTGTAGCTGACAGCAATCAGCGGTCAGCTATCAGCTAAAGCAAGTACAGGCACTCGCGAGAAGTTGAGAAAGCAGTGGGATTACGATGGTGGAAAACGTTACAAATCACGTTATCGATCATCGGCTGCCGGAGGCGGTCGAGATTGGGACGGGGACGTGGCAGTGGGGCGACAAGATGGTCTGGGGCTTCGGCGGTGACTACAGCGATGCCGACGTGCGGCAGGCGTTCGACGCCGCGCGTGCTGCCGGGATCACGCTGTTCGACACAGCGGAAATCTACGGTTGGGGCAAAAGCGAAAAACTGCTGGGACAGTTCATCCGCGAGAGCGGGGCGGACGTGTTGGTGGCGACCAAGTTTTTCCCGTTTCCGTGGCGGTTGGTCAAGGGACAGTTGATCCGGGCGCTGCGCGGCAGTCTGAAGCGGCTGGGCATGACCAGCGTCGATTTGTATCAGGTGCATTTCCCCGCGCCGCCGATCCCGGTGGAGACGTGGTCGCGGGCGCTCGCCGATGCGCTCGACTTGGGGCTGACGCGGTCGGTCGGCGTCTCGAACTACAACCGGGAACAGTTGATCCGCAGCCACGCGATGCTCGAAGGGCGCGGCTATCCGTTGGCGAGCAATCAGGTCGAATACAGCCTGATCCAGCGCAAGATCGAGCGCGATGGCACGCTGGCGGCGGCGCAAGAACGCGGCGTCAAGATCATCGCCTACAGCCCGCTCGGTAAGGGGTTGCTTTCCGGCAAATACACGGTCGAGACGCCACCACCGGGCAGCCGTTCGATGATGATGCGGGGGATTTTGCCCAAGCTGCCGCCGCTGATCGCTGCGCTGCGCGAGATCGGCGCGGCGCACGCGGACAAGACTCCGGCGCAGGTGGCGATCAACTGGACGATCTGCAAAGGCACGCTGCCGATCCCCGGCGCGAAGAACGCGAAACAGGCGGCATCGAACGCGCAAGCGGCGGATTGGCGGCTGACCGACGACGAAGTCGCGCGGCTGGACGAGGTGAGCGCCGGGATACAACTCTAGAGGGTCTTAGGCATGAGGATTCGTGACATCAGCGCGCGGGACGTTGACGAGATTCAGGGGTTGTATGATGCGTTCTATCCAATGCCCGCGCCGGATGTGCGTACGCTGGCGGAAACGGCTCAGTTCCGTATCGCTGAGAGCGAAGGAAGCGCGCTCAGCGGCGTCATGTCCCTGTCGCCCAGCGGCTTCCTGTGGATAGCGGTTCGTGAAACGGATCGCCATCGTGGCATCGGACGCGCGCTGATGAACGACGCGCTCGCCTTGCGCGCTCAGCGGGGCATTGGCGATCTGACGTCGCGGGTGAGCGACATGGATAGCGCGGGGCTTGCCTTTTGCACCGCCTGTGATTTTCATCCATATCTGCACATGGTCAACCTCGATCTTGATTTGCAGACGTGGGACGACTCGGTGTTCACGCCGCCGCGGGAAAGCGCAGCAGCGAGCGGGATTTGAGTCACAACCTATGCTGACTTTGGTGACAGCGCCGCCAACCGCGAACGGCTTTACAGCCTGAATAGAACGCTGTCCGCGACCATCCCGCGCGACCAACCGCAGCCGTTCATCGACTTTGAGCGCTACGTGAGTAGTCGCTTGCTGCCCGCTGAGTACCGGCATGATGGTATTTTTCTGGCGCTTGACGGGGATAGGCTGATCGGCATGTCGCAGATTAGCCTGCACGAGCGCTATGCGTTCAGCCAGATGACGGGCGTGCTGCCCGCCTATCGCGGGCGGGGCATCGGTCAAGCCCTGAAACTGCTGACAATCCGATTCGCCAAGCAGAACGGGCAGCGGTCGATCAAGACGATCAATGACGTGAGCAATGCGCCGATGATCGCCGTCAATGAGAAGCTGGGCTTCCGGCGCGGCGGGGCATTTTATCAGGTGCGGCGAAAGCTCAACGCCGAGCGTTAATGGAGTCGGCTGGCGCACGCTGCCGCCGAGTAACCGATACCGACATCAGCGCGGGGGTACAGCTTTAACCTCACCCCCTAACCCCCTCTCCGTGATGAGAGGGGGAACAAAAAAGCTGATCGACGGCGGGCGGTTCGTGCTATGTGGTGGCGCGGGGATGGGTGTACAATCAGCGTGCGCCCGATCAGGCGCGTTATGCACCGGAGGGTGTAGTCAGATGGATGTTATTGGTTTCATTCAACAAGTCGGACCGACGCTGGGATACATCATCCTGTTTGCGATCCTTTTCGCCGAATCGGGCTTGCTGATCGGTTTCTTTTTACCCGGCGACAGCATCCTGTTTCCGGCAGGATTTTTGGCACTGACCGGATTTTTCTCGCTGCCTGAACTGATCATCATTTGCAGCATCGCCGCGATCTTGGGCGACAGCGTTGGCTACATGTTCGGACGACGCGTTGGTCGGCGGCTGTTCCTGCGTGAAGATTTCGACCTTCTTCAAGAAAAAGCATCTCGAAGCCGCCGAAGTCTTCTATGAGAAACATGGCTCCAAGACGATCGTAATCGCGCGCTTCGTGCCGATCGTGCGCACCTTCGCGCCGATTGTCGCGGGCATCAGCGACATGCACTACCGCCGCTTCGTGACCTTCAACATCATCGGTGGTGTCTTGTGGGCGGGCGGCGTCAGCCTCGCCGGGTATCTGTTCGGGCACCTGATCCCCGCCGACCAGATCGACAAGTACCTGCTGCCGATCATCGTACTGCTGGTCATCATTCCGGGGCTGCCGAGCCTCATCCACGTGATCCGCGACGAGGAAATGCGCACCGCTATTCTGAACATTCCACGCAACCTGCTGCGTTCCCGCCGCGCGACTTTGGGCGTCGATAAAACCGAGTAAGTCTCAATCCCGCTCCCCGATCTCCCTCTCCAGCGCTGGAGAGGGGGAAATCCAACTCCATTGACACACACGACCGCGCACGTGGCGAGGGATGGGTCAGCACTACACAGCAAACTGAGCAGTGTGACAGCGATTTTTCGAGGGAGAGGATCAGCATGACTCAGCCCCAACCTATTCTGATCGCCGGGGCAACCGGCGGCGTCGGTCGGCATTTAGTCGGCAAACTGATGGCACAGGATCAACCGGTGCGGGCGCTGGTGCGCGACCGCGCCCAAGGCGAGGCACTATTTAGCCCGGCGGACAGCGCCGAACTGGTCGTCGGCGACGTGCGCCAGCCGATCACGCTGCCACCGGCGGTCGTCGGCGCGCGGGCGGTGATCTGCACGATTGGGGCGAAAGCGCCTGCCGGCGAGGGCAGCCCGGAGAAAGTCGATTACGAGGGCGTGCGCAACCTCGTGCTGGCGACGCGCAACGCCGGGATCGGGCGCTTCATCCTCGTCTCGTCGATCGCCGTGACCCATCCCGAACATCCGCTGAACAACTTCGGGCGCGTGCTCGATTGGAAACTCAAAGGCGAAGATTTCCTGCGGACGAGCGGACTCAGCTACACGATTGTCCGTCCCGGCGGACTGACCGACGATCCCGGCGGCACGAGCGCCTTCCAGATCGGGCAGGGCGACACCATCAGCGGCGGACGCATCAGCCGCAGCGACGTCGCCGCGATCTGCCTCGCGGCGCTGGACGCCCTCGCCAGTTTTCACACCACCTTCGAGGTTATCGCCGAGGAGGGCGATCCGCCGGAAGACTTGCGCGTTCTGTTCGCGTCGCTCAAGACGGATCGGGCGTTGGGCGAGGAAAGAAGTTAACCACAAAGAACACAATTTGCAAAAGAAGTCTAGAAAAAGACATTGTCTTGCCAGATTATCGGTGCGACGCCTGACCCGCACCGCGAGTTGGGCAAGATTGTCGGAATTGCCTATGAGGACTGTCTCGCTCACGACCGAACTTGCAGGGATCGACTTTGAGCGTCAAGAGTCGCTTTCGGTGATCTATAAGCGTTTGCGTGTGATGCGGATGACATCTAACGCATTTTCTGACTTGGCGAGGAAGTGATAGTTCAGATCTTATAGCCAAGTCGAACCGGTATTTCTGACTAAGCGCGCTCATCAGGGACAGCAAGTTAACAGTCTGAACGCTAGGTTTCTAGCTAACTTAATACGATGCTCACGAATGGCATCAAGCGCCTCATCGACATCTTCTTGACGATCTTTGTGTCCTCTGTTCATCTGTTTCGTTTACTTTACCCGCATGATCCGCAGCCATGTTGGATGCAGATCGACGGTCGCCGTGCCGCGGCTGACGACGAACGAGTCGCCGGGATTGAGCAGATCGTCGAGCGCTGATCCGGCGACGCCGTGCAGCGCAACGGTCGCCGGGTGATCGGCGGCGTTGACGGCGACGATCACGGTTTCGCCTTCGACCTGCCGCTGAAAAACAAGCTGCTCGGAGGCAACGTGAAGCTGAGCATAGTCGCCGTAACGCAGCGCGGGCGACTCGCGGCGGATGGCGGCGAAGTCGCGCGATGGTATCAGCAAGCTGCGGCTGCGGCAGTGATACAGCGTCGCCGAGGTTGAGGGCGGGGCGCAGCGCCTGATCGCTGGTCTGGCTGCGCTTGCCGGTGATGCCCCACTCGCTGCCGTAGTAGATCGAGGGGACGCCGGGCATGGTCAGCAGCAAGCCGTAGAGCGGGTAGAGGTGCGCCGGATTGGTCAGGCTGCTGGCGACGCGATCCACGTCGTGGTTGTCGGCGAAGTTGTAGAGCGGCAGATCGCGGTAGATGCCGTCCGCGCCGAATTCGCGCTTGAGCGAGTAGGCGATCTCGAAGTAGTTGCAATCGACGTGGCTGGAATACAGCCCCTTGTACGCCTCGTAATTGGTCGTCGAGTTAAGCAGATCAGCGTTCGCCCACCGGCGGTAATCACCGCCGACCACCTCGCCCATCAACCAGAAATCCGGCTTGAGCGCGCGGCAGTGGTCGCGTAATGCCCGCATGAAGTCGAAGTCGAGCTTGTCCGCGGCGTCGAGGCGCAAGCCGTCCACGTCGAAGCGATCGACCCAACTGGTCACGGCGTCGAACAAGTGGTGGCGCAGGTCGGGGTGCGACAGATTGAGCTTGACCAGATCGTAATGCCCCGCCCAACCCTCGTAGGCGAAGGGATCGCCGTAGGGACTCTGCCGGCGAAGTCGAGTCCGGCGAACCAATCGCGGTATGGCGAGTTTGCGCCATTGCGGATCAGGTCGCGGAATGCCCAGAAATCGCGCCCGACGTGGTGAAAGACGCCGTCGAGGATCAGGCGGATGCCGCGTCGCTTGAGTTCCGCCGCGAAGCGCGCCAGCGTCTCGTTGCTGCCCAGCCGCCGATCGACCTGAAAATAATCGGCGGTGTCGTAGCCGTGCGCCGTCGACTCGAACAGCGGACCCAGATAAAGCGCGTTGATCCCCAGCGTTTGCAGGTGATCGAGCCAGTCGTAGAGCGCATCGAGACGCGGCACCGGCGGCGCGGAAAAGTCATTGCGCTCCGGTGCGCCGCACAACCCCAGCGGGTAGATGTGATAGATAAAAGCGTCGCGGATCCAATGCGGTTGCATAACGATCTCCTGTATACCAATCGGTATAGTAAAGCGGCAAAAAAAGAGTGGCACGCGCCACCGAGATTTAAAGCTGCTGCCCGGTCGCTAAACCGGACCGACCGAAAAGATGCCGTACATGAACTGCTTGACCAACAGATGCACGCGATCTTCGCCGCCAACGGCGCTCGCCGTTTGCAGCGCCATGCGCGATGTAGCTGTCGATCATGCCGCGAAAGCTGATCGCGTACTGAAGCTGCCGTCCGCGCAGATTGCCGTGCTGCTCGGCTGCCTGCTGGAACAGCGCCGCGATCAGCCGGTACTGCTGGGTCTGCAGCTCGGCGACCGGCAGAGTAATACTCACTCGACGGCGGCGCGAACGAGGTCACCAGCAGCAGGCGATAAAAAGTCGGCTCGTCGGCGGCAAAGTCGAAATAGACCTGCACGATCCGCGTCAGGCTCATGACCAGATCGCGCTGATAGGCGGTCGCGGCGGTCAATCCGGCGATCAGCGGCGCGGATCGCTCGGTCACGAGCGTCTCGAACAAGCCGTGCTTGCTGTTGAAATAGTGATAGAGCGTCGGCTTGGTGATGCCCGCCGCGTCACAAATCTGCTGGACGCCGACGCCGTCGTAGCCGTGCGCCGCGAACAGCGCCAGCGCCACCTGAAGGATTTTCGCGCGATTATCGATCATGTCGATTTAGTATACCGATTGGTATAGAGAGAGTCAAGAACGGAAAAGAGCAAAGAAAGAAAAGATTTAACGCAAAGGTGCGAAGACGCAAAGGCGCAAAGAAAAGAAATCGAACCGCCAAGACGCCGTGCAACCTTCGGTTGCCAGCGCCAAGAAGGGAAAAGAAAAAGATTCAACGCAAAGGCGCAAAGAGAAAAGAGTAAGACGCAAAGGTGGGACGCACCGTCAGTGCGCCCCTATAGAGGTGGATTTGTGGCTAGCGGCGCGCGAGTTCGTTGGCGTAGTGCCTGCCGAGGGTGTCGGCGTGCTGGCGCGCCCAGTCGGTGAGGCGGGTCGATCCGGTGGGCGGGGCAGTCGACGTAGAGCAAATCCGCCATCAAGCCGTCGATCTCGTCGCGGGTGATGGTCACGTCGCCGAGCAGCCGACCGAGCAGCCAGCCCACGGCGTAACCCGCTAGCGGCGGCACGCCGACGATCGGGCGGGAGACGCCGATGATCCGCGCCAGCGTCGTCACCAGTTCCCGATAGGTGAACGTCTCCGGTCCGATGGCGTTGACGATCACGTTCCTCGCGGCGGCGTCCCTGATCGACTGCCAGCGCTGCCAGATCATCGACGTGGATCGGCTGCAGGCGGTAGCTGCCGTCGCCGAAAATGCCGAAGATCGGCAGCGTCCGCAGCAGCCACGCGATGTTGTTGATCAGGATGTCGCTGCCGCCGAACAGCACCGCCGGACGGAGGATCGCGTGCGCAACGCCCGTGTCGATCAGTGCTTGCTCGACCTGCGCCTTACCGCTGAAGTAGTCCAAGCGCGAGTCCGCACTTGGATTGGTGATGCTGACGTGGACGATCCGCTGAACACCGGCGCGCTTAGCGGCGTCGAACAGTCGGCGCGAGTTGATCACCGCCTGCTGGTGGTTGAAATTGGCGTGATTGAAGCGCACCCAGTAGGTGTTGTAGAGCACGTCGACCCCTGCCAGCGCCTCGACTAAGCCGTCGTCGAACGCCAGCGGATAGGCGGGGATGTCGGGCGACTCTGCCTTGCGGGGCGTGTTCGTCAGCGTGACCACGCTTTCGCCCGCCGCCAACAATCGCCGCGCGATGTAACTGCCTGAATAGCCGAATGCCCCGGTGACCGCGTGTTTCATGATGACTCCTCTAGAAATGAACGTGTTCAGTTTCGCGGCGAAAAAAGAGGCACAGGCTTACGATCCTGTGCCGAAGATCCCCTCAGTAATCTGCAGAAAACGCTTGAGTTCGCGCGTGGCGAAGGGCAGCGACAGCCCGCGCAGCAGCCACGGCAGCAGGTCGCGGATGAAGGCGAGTAACTGCTTGGTCGCCTGCTGATTGTCGCTGCGGTCGCGCAGCCAGAACAGGATCACGGCGAAGTGGATGCCGTAGAGCAGCCGTCCGACATCGGGCACGAGTTCGGCTTTCGGCGCGTCGGTCGATCCGCGAACCAAGGCGACAAAGGCGTCTTCCGCTTGCTGACGCATCGATTCGGCATTCGCGCCCAACAAATCCGCATCCGAATCGGCACTCATGATCGCGCCGAACAAGGCGCGGAAAGTCTCACGGTAAGGCGCGGCTTGCTTCAGTCGCGCGACCATCGTCTGGACAAAGCGGTCGGCGACCTTGCCGGCGGGAAGCTGGTCGATCGCGGCGTCGGTCTCGGCTGCCATTTGCTGATAAAGCGTGAGCAGCAGCGCCTCTTTACTGTCGAAGTAGCGATATGCCAGCCCGACCGAAACGTCGGCGGCGGCGGCGATCTCGCGCATGGTGGTCGCGGCGAAACCCTGCCGCGCGAACAGATCAAGCGCCGTGTTCAAGATGAGTTGGCGGGTCAGTTCGGCTTTGGGCGTCAGGTCGGTCATGGTAGATCCTAAAAGTGAACATGTTCACTTTATAATAGCCGTGCTGTAGTATTTTGTCAATGAGTGGAGGAAAACGAAGTGCCAACCGCCAAGACGCCAAGTACATCAAGAAGACACTTTTCTCACCTTTCTTGGTGATCTTGGCGTCTTGGCGGTTCAAATCAATTCCTGCCCCGCTGTGCTATAATTTCGCCATATTGGACGTAAATTATTAGGACAAAAATCGTGGCAGAAGTCGTATCAATCGCAGAACTCGCGCAGCACGTCGGTGAGACCGTCACCGTGCGCGGCTGGGTCTACAACCGCACCGACAAGGGACGCTTGCAGTTCATCCAACTGCGCGACGGATCGGGCATCGCCCAGTGTGTCGCCTTCAAGAAGGAGATGGAGCCGGAGCAGTTCGAGATCGCCGGTAAGCTGACGCAGGAGTTGTCGGTCAGCGTGACCGGCGAAGTCCGCGCCGACGAGCGCGCCCCCGGCATCCCCGGCGGCTTCGAAGTCGGCATCAAGTCGCTGGAACTGGTGCAGCTGGCGGAAGACTACCCGATCACGCCCAAAGAGCACGGCACCGAGTTCCTGATGGACAACCGCCACCTGTGGCTGCGATCCAGCCGCCAGTGGGCGATCCTGCGCATTCGAGCGACGATCATCCGGGCGCTGCGCGACTTCATGGACGACAACGGCTATCTGCTGGTCGATACGCCGCTGATCACCCCGGCGGCGGGCGAGAACACGACCTCGCTGTTCGAGCTGGATTACTTCGGCGAGAAAGCCTATCTGGCGCAGACCGGTCAGCTTTACAACGAAGCCAACATGATGGCGTTCGGCAAGGTCTACAGCTTCGGTCCGACCTTCCGCGCCGAGAAATCGAAGACGCGCCGTCACCTGATGGAATTCTGGATGATGGAGCCGGAAGCGGCTTACCTCTCGCTGGAAGACATGATGAGCCTCGAAGAGCGGATGATCACGTCGGTGGTCGAGCGGGTGCTGGCGAAGCATCAGCCGGAACTGGCGATCATCGAGCGCGACGTGAGCAAGCTGGAAGCGATCAAAATGCCGTTCGCGCGCATCAGCTACGACGAAGCGGTCGAGCGGCTGCAAAAGCTCGCCGCCGAGACCGACGATCCCGAACAGAAGGCGCTGCTGAACATGCCGTGGGGCGAGGACTTCGGCAGCCCGCACGAGACCGCCATCGCCGAGATGTTCGACCGCCCGGTGTTCGTCTACAACTATCCGTCGGCGGTCAAAGCCTTCTACATGCAGCCGGTCGAGGGGCGTCCTGAGGTCTGCCGCAGCGTCGATCTGCTCGCGCCGGAAGGCTACGGCGAGATCACCGGCGGCAGCGAGCGCATCTACGATCCCGATCTGCTCGAAGAGAAGGTCAAGACGATGGCACTGCCGCGCGAAGCCTATGCGTGGTATCTCGACTTGCGGCGTTACGGCAGCGTGCCGCACGCCGGTTTCGGCATCGGCATCGAGCGCACGGTTGCGTGGATTTGCGGCTTGTCGCACGTCCGCGAGACGATCCCCTACGCGCGGATGCTCAGCCGGAATTACCCGTAAGAAAGAAAAGATTTAACGCAAAGGCGCGAAGACGCAAAGACGCAAAGAGGGGCAGACACGTCTGCGCCCCTACAACCTCATCCCGCTCGCATCTACGGTCAGCCGGGTGAGGTTTTCTTTTACAACGACTTCAAGAACGCGATCAGGGCGTCGCTATCGGCGGCAGACAGGTTGACGAACGCCTGCTGGCTGGCCTGGCCTCGCCGCCGTGCCAGAGGATCGCTTCTTCGAGCGTGCGGGCGCGTCCATCGTGCAGGTAATAGGCGTAGCCGTTGACCGTCTCCAGCAAGCCGATGCCCCACAGCGGCGCGGTGCGCCACTCGCTGCCCGACGCCCGATAATTCACCTGACCATCCGCCAAGCCCGCGCCCATGTCGTGCAGCAGCAGATCGGTGTACGGGTGGATCGTCTGGTCGCTGAGTGCGGCGACCGTAAGCTGCGATCCGGTGTGCAGTTCGCTGACGTGGCAGGCGGAGCAGTTCGCCTGATCGAACAGCGCTTGCCCGCGCCGCACCTGCGGATCGTCGGCGTTGCGCTGCGCCGGAACTGCCAGCGAGCCGGAGTAGAAGGCGACCGTCTGCACGTCACTGCTGGCGATCTCGTAAGTCGGGCTGGCGAGGGTATCGCCCGCCTTGCGGTGCGGCGGATCGTTGTGGGATGGTGGCGGCAAGAGCGCATCCAGCGACAGCGGATTCGGCGGCGGGGGTGGTGGGTTGCGCAGCGTGTCGTCACACTGGCGTTCCCGATCCGTACAGGGCTGCTCGGCGGCAAAGCTGCTGGTGATGCCGATGTCGCCGTTGAAGGCGGCGGCAGTCTGCTGGAGCAAGCTCGGCTGGTTCGCCTTCCAGCCGAAGCGCCCGATGGCGTAGCGATTCTCGGTCGTGTCCCAAACGTAGTTAGCGCGACCGGAAATACCGTCGCCGTCCCGGTCGTTGGGGTCGGTCAAGGCGAGCAGATCAACTTCAGGGACGGCTTCGAGCAAGCCCAGCCCGATCATCTGTGACGCCAGCCGGGGCGAGAAAGTCACTTCGGGACGCAGCCGCCCGTACTGTAGGTCTGCCAACTGGTAGCTGGGGGCGTAGAGCGTATAGGCGGTGCCGTCGGCATAGGTCCCGCGAACTTCGCGGTAAGTGATGCTGACTGAACCCTCCTGCCGCGCTTGTCCCACACTCACATCCTGAAACTGTCCACCGTAGACCGGGTCCGGCTCGATGCTGCCATCGCGACTGGGGCGATCCAGCGCCAACCGGATCAGCAGCCCGGTGCCGGTTTCGCCCGCAACCGTCGGGGGACGCCCGCGACCGTCGCCCGCGTGACAGCCCTCACAGCTGGTCGCGTTGAAGATCGGTCCCAGCCCGGTCTGCGCGGTGAATTCGGTGGCGAATAGGTCGTCGCCCCGTTCAAATCGTTCTAGCTCGTCCGCATTGAGCAGCGGCAGCGGATGCTCGAAGGCGTCCGCCGACGCATCGAAGACGGTGTTGTCGCCGCCGAGATCCACCGAATTGGAACCCGCGTAGACCGTAAAAATCGTCGCGCAGCCGATCAATCCCAGTAAAATGAGTTGTTTCATAACCCTACCTCCGTGACGCCGAGCGCGGCGAACCATGCCGTCGATCCGGCGCGCAGCCGATGAACTTGCAGCAAGTCGGCTGGCTCGGTCAAGAAACCGATCATGGGGGGAGGCTGTTATCAGGATTTAATCGATTTGTAAAATAAGTGCCAATTAGGAATCGGTAGCAAACCGGGTTGACGGAGCTACAACGTTGTCTCCAGTGCGGTGCTGCTTCGCGCCATCCGCGCTGCTCCCTGCGTGATGGCGAAGCCCAAGATCAGCAGCACGACGATCACGCCGAAAGCGGCGTGGATGCCCAGCGCGTCGGCGAGTTGTCCGAGTGTCAGCGGCAGCGCGAGGATCGCCGTACCGGACGCCAGCGACGAGACGGCGCTGGCGCGGACGGTGCTCCCGTTCGACGAGCCGATGGCGAGCGCGAGGATCAGCGGGTAGAGGGCGGCGACGCCCAGCCCGGTGATGAACAAGCCGACCATGCCGACGACCGCCGTCGTCGCGCCCCAGTAGATCAGAAAGCCGATGCTCGCCACGATCAGCGAGCCGGTGACGACTCCGTGCGAGCTAAAGCGCAGCACTAAGCGGCTGCTCGCCCAGCGACCGAGGATCATGCTGCCCAAAAACAGGCTGACCGCCTGCGCTGCGTTGGCTTTGGGCATCCCCAGACCGGTTTCGAGGTAGTCGGCGCTCCACGAGATCATGCAAAATTCAATCGACACCGACACGACCAGCGCCACCCAGTAAATCCAGTAGAGGGTTGGCAGCGGTTGATTTGGCTGCTGGGCGTCGGCTGATTTGTGATCGGGCGGAAAATCGACTTTGCCGAAGCCGAAGCGGATCAGCACGACCGCGATCGCGGCGATGACCATTGCCGCGCGCCAGCCGAGCAGCGTTCCGGCGAACCAGCCGACCAGCACCGGTGCCAGTGCGCTGATGCTCGAGGAAATCACGTTGGCTTCCGAGATCGCGACCGCCCGGCGCGCGCCGTACTGATCGGAGAGCACGGAGGGCACGACCGCCAAGATCAGCGAGCCGATCAAGCCCATCAGGAAGGCGGCGCTGATGGTCAAGGCGGGGGCTTGCCCGCCGATCAGCAGCAGCGCAAAGCCGCTCATGCCGAAGGCAGCCAGCCAGAGCGCGTTCCAGCGACCGATCCGTTCAATCAGGCTGTTCCCGATCAGCCCGACGGCGATCATCCCGGCGGCGAACGCTGAAAAATGGAGACTGCTGACGGTGTAGGACAGGCTCAGCTCATCTTTGAGAAAGGGCGTGATCGGTCCGATGATGTTCAGAAAATAGCCGTAGATCGCCAACATCGCGTAAGCCAGCCACGTGACACGGGTACGGACAAACGATTGAGCCAATGCGGGTACTCCTGATCGTGTGGGGCGGCGCGGGAAGGTCAATCCGCAAGCAAGCAGTGGAACCTTTAGGCTACCAGTGTAATCCGTTCGTGGCGACTTGTCAGCGGGGTGGACATGTCTGGGCAGAGTAAAGACAAATTATTAACCGCCAAGCCGCCAAGTGAGGGGACGCACCGCCGTGCGCCCCTACAAATGATAGCCGATGTATCTTCAAGCAACGGACTTGATCCTACTAAGACGCCAAGTAGGCTGAGACTAGCGTGAAAAAGCTGCTTTCCTTGGCGCTCTTGGCGGCTTGGCGGTTCAAATGAATTTTAATGCGGTTGTCCAACCTGCCCGCCCTAGCCCTGACCGCAGTCGAGCAGGCGCAGCCCATCGTCCCGGCTCCAGAGCGGATCGGCGGCGCATTCCGGCGGCGCGGCGGGCAGCCAGCCGTCTATGTCGACGTAGAGATAGCGCGCCGGACGGTCGGCGGCAGCCGGTAACGGCGCGATGTATGCGGCGGTCGGGTTGTTGATCTGCACTGCCCAGAGCACGGTCGGCTGCTGCAAGTAGACCGGCTCGTCACCCTGCCGGAACTGATCCACCTGTGCGCGAACGTCGCTCCAAGAACGGTCGGGATGATCGTAGTAATCGATCAGGCTGGCGGCGCTGGCGAGGCAGTACGCCAGCAGCACGGCGAGGACGATCTCGCGACGGGCTGCTGCCAGTATGCCTGCCATCAGCAGCGCCAGCGCGATCGCCACGTGCGAAAGGTGCAGCCACTTGATCGGTCCGTCGCTGAGCACCGTCCCGGCGATCAGCAGGGCGTAGGTTAGGCTGATCCAGAGCAGCGGCAGACCGAGATTGGCGGGCAGTCGCCGTCCGCGCCGCAGCGCGATCAGCACCAGCGGCAGGAGGACGCCGATCAGGAACACGATCGCTGCCCAGCTCAGCGCCGGGAAGCCGCCGACGATCACGCTCAGCGCGTGGTTGAGCACGTCGATCACGCTGGGGACGGTCTGCCCGCTGCTGATGACGTGGACGGTGCGCTGAATGATGGTCGCGTAGACGATCAGCAGAAAGAGCGCATACACCGGGATGCGCCGGACGATCCAATCCAGCTTGTTGACGTCCTGTCCGCGCAGGATGCGCCAGAGCGTGACCAAATCCTCGGTGAAGATGACCGGCATCGCGCCGATGTGCGCCAGCGGAACCAGCGCGCTGACGAGCATGTTCAGGCGGGCGCGCTGTTCCAGCCAGAGGAGCAGCGACAGCGTCGCCAGCAAGGTCGCCAGCGCGTAAGGGCGCGCGATCTGCGAAAAAGCGACCGGTGCCGCCGCCAGCGCCACGATCAGCGCGGCGATCAGGCTCGCGCGCCCTCCGTAGAGCCGGAAGGCGATCCGCGCCGTTAGCGGGATGGTCAAGACGCCGGCGATCAGCGACAGCCAACGCGCGCCGAACGCACCGGTCAAGACCTGCAAATTGAGGCTGATCAAGATCAGGTGGAGGGCGTTGTTCGGCTCCGGTGCGAGGATTTGCAGCAGCGTATAGCCGGACGGATGCGCCAGATAGAAACCGTTGACGTAAGACCACGTTTCGTCGATGTTGAGGTTGGCGATCGTGAGTTGGTGCAGCCGCAGCGCAAAGCCGATCAACAGCAGCAGTGCGAGCAGCCAGAGTTGTTTTTGAAAGGCGGTCAGCGGCATCAGTTTGGGCGCTTTCGGACAGCAGCGGCGAGCGAATCTTCCCTAACTATACAGCGAGATCGGGCGCGGATTCGATAAGCGCTGGGCGGTAGTAACGCGCCGGTAAGTCGCGTTGACGTGACTTAGTACAGATGCTACGATCATGTCTATCATCTCCGACCGCTTGATGCGTACCCAAGGTCATTGGCGCGCCTCGACGGTTTAGCGTGGAAAATCGGAGTCATCATGTACGTAGAATTTGCCTCTCGTATGATTGGCATGATCATTTTTGCGCTGGTTGGCGCACGGTTGGGGGTTGCCGCCGCGCCCGCCTTCGGATTGCCGGAACTCGGCATCTCTTTCATTTTCTCGCTGGTCGGCGTCCTGTTCGGGTTGATCATGACCCCGTGGATCACAGTGCGCCCGCTGCGAGCGCTGAGCCGCTTGATCAACGAGATGCCGCTCGAAGCCATGTTTACGACGCTGCTCGGCTTGCTGCTCGGCTTGCTGATCGGGCTGCTGGCAGCGTACCCGCTGTCGCTGCTGGATGCGCCGTTCGGCACGCTGGTGCCGGTGATCGTGCTGATCATGGCGGTGTATCTGCTGACGACGATCTTCAACATCCGCTCGCGCGAGGTCTGGCTGTTCTTGAACGAGTGGCTCGGCATCGGTCCGGCGCGGGCGCGGATCGGCGCGGGGACGGAGCGCCAACTGATCCTCGACACCAGCGTCTTGATTGACGGGCGGATCGTGGACATCGCGCGAACCGGGTTTCTGGGTGGGACGCTGGTCGTGCCGCGCTTCGTGATCTCGGAGCTGCACCGGGTTGCCGATTTGTCGGATACGCAGCGGCGTAATCGCGGGCGGCGCGGGCTGACCAAGCTCAACGAACTACAGCGCGAGACCAATATCGCCTTCAAGATCGTCGAAGACGACATCGAGGAAGTGCACGAAGTCGATGATAAACTGATCGCGCTGGCACTGCGGTTGGACTCGCCGGTTGTGACGATCGATTTTCCGATGAATCAGGTCGCCGCCGCACAGGGTGCAATTGTGCTGAACATCAACGCGCTGGCGAACGCGGTTCGCTCCGCCTACATCCCCGGCGAGACCTTCGCCTTGCGGATCATTCAGGATGGTAAAGAGGCGGGACAGGGCGTCGGCTATCTCGAAGACGGCACGATGGTGATCGTCGAGAGCGGCAAGGAATTCATGGATCGGACGATTTACGTCGAAGTAACCAAGCTGATTAATCGGGAAACGGGTCGAATCATTTTCGCTAAACCTGCGGATGGGAAGGGGTAATTGTGACGAGCTACCAGATCAAGCCAGAGCCGAAAACGCTGCACGGACATTTCTCGCGCGACCTGTCACCGGTGCTGACGATTCAGTCCGGCGATACGGTGCAGTTCCAGACGCTCGAATGCAACTGGCATCAATACGACGGCGCGCCGCCGTTCAGCTATCCGCCGCTGGTGGAATCGACGCCGGAGGAGCGTAAAGGTCATGCCCTGTGCGGTCCGGTCTACGTCGAGGGGGCGCAGCCGGGGATGACGCTCGAAGTGCGCATCAAGCGGCTGACCACCGGCTCGTGGGGCTGGACGGCGGGTGGCGGCAAATCCCCGTGGAATGAGCGCTTGGGCATTGATCAAGAGCCGCGTTTCGAGCAGGTCTGGTCGCTCGACCCGGCGGCGAAGATCGCCCACAATGCCGATGGTTTATCGGTCGAGATGCGCCCGTTCCTCGGCTTGATGGGCATGCCGCCGAGCGAAGCCGGCGATCACCCGACGCGCCCGCCGCGCTTCTGTGGCGGCAACATCGATTGCAAGGAATTGGTCGAGGGCAGCATGCTGTATCTGCCGGTTGCCGTCGAGGGTGGGTTGTTCTCAACCGGTGACGGTCACGCGCGGCAGGGCGACGGCGAAGTCGCGGGTCCGGCGCTCGAATGCCCGATGGAGTGCGCCGAACTCGAATTTCACCTGCATCCGGAGATGCATCTGAAGATGCCGCGCGCTTACACCCCGGCGGGCTGGATCACGTTTGGGTTCAACGAGGACTTGAACGAGGCGTATTTCCAAGCGCTCGATGGGATGCTTGACTTGATCGGCGAGCAGTACGGTTACAGCCGCCAGCAAGCGATGGCGATCGCCAGCCTCGTCACCGACCTGCACGTGACGCAGGTCGTCAATCTCGTGCGCGGCGTTCACTGCATTCTGCCCGACGGCGCAATTCAAGGTGCGTGATGATGACCGACGGCGACGCGAATTTGGCACTGGTGCGCGAAATCGCGCTGGCGCTGCCGGAAGTCGAAGAACGACTGGCGTTTGGCGATCCGGTTTTTGTCCTTAAACGCAAATTTCTAGCGCGCCTGCGCGGTCACGATCAACTGCTCGTCCTGCCGATGGATGAAGTCGAGCGCGATATTCGTATACAGGTCGAACCAAGTATCTACTCGGTAAATGCCCATTACGTGGGCAAGCCCTTCGTGCTGATCTGTATGGCGACCGTCGATGCGGACGACCTCCGCGATCTCTTTGTACAGGGGTGGTTTCGAGTCGCTCCCAAGCGGCTGGCGAAAGCCTATGAAGGGAAACTGTAAGCGTCTCATTGATGTAGGGGGCAGCGCTCGCGCGAACCGTCCGGGGTGAGGTATCCATAACTCACATCAAAAGAATTCATCCAGCAGTTTGTAGAAACTCACCTTCGCTTGATCGACCGAGTCGATGCCGTAGGCGTCAAAGAACGGCGCGATCCATTCCGCGCCGAAATTGTACTCGATGCTGCGCGCCGCCAGCGCGAGGTCTTGGTAGCGATCCGCGACTCCGGCGCGCCCCCAGTCGATCAAGCCGCTGATCGTCAGCGTGTCCGGGTCGATCAGAACGTTCGGCGTGCAGTAGTCGCCATGCGTGAACACGAGGTCGGCATCAGTGGGGCGGGTGGCGATCAGTTCCCGAAACAGGCTTTGCGCGCTGCGTCCCTGCCGTTCCGGGTCAAAATTGGAGACGTCGATCAGTCCCTCGCGCAGTCGTCGAGAGGCTTCGTCGATTTTAACGTCCAGCCGCGCGTCAAACGGACAGGTTTCGACCGGGATGGCGTGAATCCGGTGCAGCGCGGCAGCATAGAGCCGCATCAGCGTCGGCAGTTGATCGCGCAGCGACTCGTCGTACAGTACCAGCCCCGGCACGGCGCTAATCAGTAGATACTGGCGCCTGTCGTCCTCCGCCCAGTAGATCACGTCGGGCACGGGCAAGCGTCCGTGCAGCCAGAGCAAGCGACTCACTTCCGCGTATAAATCCTGTTCGGAGCTGCGTTCCGCGATTTTGAGATACCGGTCAGGCTGCCCGCGACTTTCTAGCCGAAAAACGCTCGTGCCTGACCTGCCCTCGCGGATTTCTTCAAAAATGGCATCCGCTAGTGATGCCTGTAACGCGGTGGGGATTTTCCGCAGCAGATTCATGGCTTTTCTGAAGGCGAAACTGAATAGATGACGTAGCCATCAGCGTCGTAAAGCTTGGTCAGCCCTGCCGCCCACGACGGCGAGTCGTCCGGCGCGAGCGCGCGTTCGAGCGGTCCCCACATGACGTAGCGAATCGTTCCGGCGCACTCGAAGGTGATGCCGCAGGGGTGGGCGAAGAAGTCGGCGCGCTCGGCGGGCGTCATCGCGTCGGCGTAGAAGTATTGCAGCCGGGTTGTCTTGAACTGCCAGTTGAGCGTTTCCGGTCCATGCCCCATGTAGACGCGCAGATGCGTCCATGCCGGGATCACGTTGCCGGTCTCGACCGCGCCGAGGACGATCTCGCCGGGCTGCGAGTGCGCGTTGAGCCAGTCGAAGGCGGCGATCTCGGCGGTCGGGCGAAAGAGTGGGCGCGCCGGACTCGCCGCTGCCAGCGTGCCGCCGAGCAGCAAGAAGACGCTGGTCAACAGACTCACGCCAACCCACGCGCCGAGCAGCAGGCGCGGGATGCCGCGCTCGTAGAGGGCGCGCAGCCCGACGGCTGCGAGGATCGCCAGCGGCACGATCACGGCTTCGCTCATGCGGCGCTGCACGTTGATCGGCAGGTAGACGAGGATCGGCACGATCAGCACCCAGCCGATCAACAACGGGACAGCGTGTTGTACCCCGATGCCATAATCGGAATCGTCGGAAGGAGTAAGTTTCAAACCCGCCCTTACCCACATGCGTTTGACCCCGAAGATCGCTAGCAAGCCGAGCGGTAGGTAGGCGAACAGATATTGCAGCGGCGGTGGTGATGCCAGCAAATTCTGCGCCGACCACTCGGCGAAGGCGGGATTGGTGGTGAAGGCGAGCGTGTAGTACAGAAACAGCGGCAGCGTGATCGCGGCGGGGATGACGGCACGGACGAACAGCGCGGTCGGGAAGCGTCGCTGCTTGACCCACGCGGCGAGTCCCCACGCGCCGAGGATGCAGTACAAGATCGCCAAGTAGAACGAGACGCACAAGCCGACGATCAGCCAGCAGGCGGCGGCGAGGAGGAGATAGCGCCACTGTAATTACTGACCTCACCCCCGAACCCCCTCTCCATGATGCGAGGGGGGGAAAGTGCCCGTCCGTTTTGGGCGGGGATTGTATGGAGGACTGAGATTGTGGATTGCGAGATTGTAGGGGCGAGGCATGCCTCGCCCCTACGGCGATGGTCGTTAGGTAGGCTGTGCATCAATGCCAGCAGACCGCCGAGCAGGGCGGCGCGCGCTAACGCCAAGTGCGGCAAGCCGAACAGGATCAGGAAGCTGAAGCCCTCCGGGATGTAGAAATCGGCGGGGAGTTGTGCTTGTCCGGTGAAGCTCAGCAGCCAGCCCAAGCCGCCGCCGAACAATGCCAGCACCGTCGCGATCAGGCGGTCGCGCGAGCGGCTGAGGAAGGCAGCGGCGAAGCGATAGATGACGACGATCAGCAGCGTGTCGAAGATGATCCGCATGAGGTGAAACATGCCGATCAGCGCGGGCGTCAGTGCCGGATCGGTGTCGCTGATGAAGCGCCCGACGATCTGCCCCGGCAGGATGTAAGGCAGGAAGATCAGCGGGGCGGAGGCGTGGGCTTCGGTGGTGTAGAACAGCGAGAAATTCCACTCGCCGCGCGCGCCCAGCCGCATTTTGCCGAGATACGAGTTGCCATCCTCGACGCCGAACAGCGAGCCGCTAAACTGCCAGAGGTTCGGATTGATCGAATCACCCGTCCGCGACCATGCCAATTCATAAGGGATGGTCGTGATCACGATGACGAAGATCGCCAGCAGCAGCGCGTTGGACCAGTCGTGACGGGTCATCGATCCGCTTTCATCAGGGCTGCTCGTCCGCTGCGCCAAAAACCTCGTCGAAAATCTCCGGCTCGATCAAGTCTTCCAGCGACCAATCGCTGAGGACGTATTCCGGCGTCGTCAGTTCGAAGCCGTTCGCCTGCGCCCAGTCTTCGAGTTCGACCATCGCCGCGCGGATGTCCGCGCCCGGCTCGAATGGTCGCCCGACCGCCAAGACCTCGATCTCGGCGTGAATGCCGTCGCCGGTGACGACCGCCCACTGATTGTCAATCAAGCGGATGTAAGCTTGCTCACCCATCGGGTTTTATCCTCGCTTAGCCGGTTGCTGTCTATAAGACGCCGTCGTGCCGCGAAAGGTTGCAATGAACTTTAGCGATCAGCTTGCGGCAAGCCGACGTCAGTGCAACGCGACCTTTTCATTCTAAACCGGCTTCATGATTTCTTAGTATGGACACATCTAGGTGGTGATGTTTCAATAGCGGCTGGCGAAGCACTTTTCCGCGATGAGGATGGTATAGCGATGGAATTGAACGCTTATCTGCGGCGCATCGGCTTTGAGGGGGCAGTCGAGCCGACGCTGGACACGCTCAACCGGCTGCACCGCGCGCATCTGGAACGAATCGCCTACGAGAATCTCGACATCCACTTAGGGCGAACGCTCTCGCTCGACCCCGCCCAGATTTACGACAAGATCGTGGTACGCGGGCGCGGTGGTTGGTGCTACGAGATGAACAGCCTGTTCGCGTGGGCGCTGCGCGAGATCGGCTACCACGTGACGCTGCTCGCCAGCGACGTGACGGACGAGTTCGTCGGCGACGGCTCCGGTGGCGCGCACTTGATCCTGCTGGTGAAGCTGGATCGGGATTATCTGGTGGACGTGGGCTTCGGCAATGGGCTGCGGGAACCGATCCCGCTGGCGGTGGGGACGTATCAGCAGGGGTATCTGAGCTATCGCTTGCTGAATGAGGGCGGACGCTGGTACTTCGAGAACCAGCCGGACGGCGGCGCGGGTTTCGTCTTTACGCTGCAGCCGCGCGCGATCGAGCACTTCGCGCCCGCGTGCCGACGGTTGCAAACGTCGCCGCAGTCGAGCTTCGTGCGCTCGACGGTGTGTTTCCGGTTCACGCCGGATGGGTTGGTCGGCTTGCACGGCGCGGTACTGAAATCGTTCAGCGCGGCGGGCGGCAGCGAGCGGATTGTCGACAACTCCGCCAGTTATGAACAGGTTTTGAACAGTCAGTTCAATCTGTGGCTCGCGCCCGACGAGATCGCGGTGCTGTGGGAGAGCGTCTGGGCGCGGCATCAAGCGTGGCTTCAGGAAAAAGAGCTAAAGGACTTAGATGGATAAGATCGCGATTATTTCCGACATTCATGGCAATTTGCCTGCTTTGGAGGCGGTGCTCGACGACATCGCCGCGCGCGGGATCGAGCTGATCTACAACCTCGGCGACTTGATCGGCAAGGGAGCGCGCTCGGATTTGACCGTCGACCGCTGCCGCGAGGTCTGTCAGGTGGTCTTGCGCGGCAACTGGGACGACGCGGTGGGCGACATCGAAGAGGACGAAGGACGCTGGTATCGCGCGCAACTGGGCGCGGCGCGGCTCGCCTACTTGGACAGCCTGCCCAACGTCTACGACTTCTGGCTGAGCGGTAAACGGGTGCGCTTGTTCCACGCCTCGCAAGTGAGCGTCTATACGCGCGTGCGCAGTACCGACTCTGACGAAGTCCACCAAGCGATGTTCGAGAATACCCCCTTCACCGGCATGGACGTGCCGCCGCCGGAGATCGTCGGCTACGGCGACATTCACGTCGCTTACATGCGGTCGCTGTTCACAGTGGGCAAAATCTTATTCAACAGCGGCAGCGTCGGTAATCCGCTCGATCTGCCGCTGGCGTCCTACGCGATCCTGTCGGGCAAGCTCGACAGTCAAGCGAGTGCGCCGTTTTCCATCGACTTCGTCCGGCTGCCCTACGACGTCGAGCGCGAGATCGCGGAAGCGCGGCGGGTGAACGTGCCGCAGGTTGACGCCTACGCGGTCGAACTGCGGACGGCGCTCTATCGCGGTGTTCAGCGGGCAGCGAAGCAGTAACTTAGCGCAATAATCGGCGGCTGCCACATGGCAGCCGCCGGTGAGAAGGGGGAAGCGGGGGTTTGCGTTTTAAGGTGGTCTGATCGGTTACGCGCCCGGTGTCCAGTTGAACACGTAGTTGAAGGGTCCGACCAGCGTCAGGCTGCCGTCAATTTCTTCGTAGAGGCTGTAACCGGCATTCGAGGCGACTAATGCCGACGAACCGGCGGTTGGCGTCACCGCTGCGATGTCGGCGGCGGTCACGTTCATGATTTTCTGGATGCTGTCGCCGCCGGAGGGGATGCCCCAAAACTCGATGTGATCGAGCACGCCCATGTTCACGTCGTCGGCATAGGGATAGCTGTAGGTGTCGTAGATGGCGACCGGCGCGGCGATGTCGTAGGCGTTGACGCGCCCGTCGTTGATCGTGGGCAGGTTCGTCGTGTCGTCGTCCGCGCTGACAATCGATACGGCGAATACCGCCATTGCCAATACTGCGAGCAGTACCAGCAACCGGCTCAAGTTCAGACTGCGTTTCATATTGTTCTCCTTGTAACTGTTTCCCATCAAAACCATGCCTGAAGGATAAAGCGCCCGTGTGGAGAACCTATCGGGGTTTTGTAAATCCTTTGTAAACCGACTCACCCGGCACTCATAATGAGAAATATTTCACAAGTACATGTTATGATTAGAGAATATTATGGTGTCAGTGTATGAGGATTTTCGCTGATGGATGGTTTGATCAGTTGGTTGATGGACAGCCCGACCCCCTCAATTCGCTATTTGACGCTGCGCCGCTTGCTCGGACGGAGCGAAGCCGATGGCGACGTCCAAGCGGCGCGTCAGGCGATGCGCAGCAGCGGCGCGATCCCGGCGATCTTGGAGCAGCAAGCGCCTGACGGTTTCTGGCGCGGCGCGCCCGGTTATTACGCCCGCAAATACAGCGGCACGCATTGGAGCATGATCCTGCTGACCGAACTCGCCGCCGACCCGGACGATCCGCGAATGCAGCGCGCCGTCGATTACATGCTGGCGGCGACGGCGCACAACCACATGCTTGAAGATCAATTCGATGAATTGGTGCCGAGTCCCGCTCAGTATGGCTTTAGCTGTTTGTGGGGCAACATCTTGCGCTACGCGGTTTACACCGGGCGCGCTGACGATCCGCGCGTGCCGCCGATTGCCGAGTATCTGGCGCGCAACTTGACGACGGGCGGCTGTGACTGCGTACACAACGCCTATCTGCCCTGTGCGTGGGGCGCTGTCCGCAGTTTGTGGGGGCTGGCGGCGCTGCCGAATCGCTCGTCAATGGTCACGGCGGCAGTCGACGCGGCGCTGGCGTTTCTGCTCGACTCCGGTTTCGAACTCGCTGCCGGGGCTTATCCGACACCGGGCAGCGTGCACAAGCTGTGGTCGAAGCTCAATTTCCCGCTGTTCTATCAAGTGGACGTGCTGTTCGTGCTGCGGGTCTTGGGCGAACTCGACGCGCTGGCGCATCCCGGCGCGCAGCGGGCGCTGGCGTGGCTGGACGATCAGCGCGGGGCGAATGGTCGCTGGCGCGGAACCAGCCCCTACAGCGCGCGGACGTGGAAGCTCTCCGCTGACCGGCAGGATACCAATCGTTGGGTCTCGCTGCATGCCGCGCTGGTGTTGAAGCAGGCGGAAGCGCAGCGCTTGGTGGCTTAGAGCCAATCTATACCGTCGTCGTCTTATGCGTTAAAATGATTCCTACTGTGACAAACGGAACAAAGAGAGACGACTCTATGCCCTTGCGGATATTTAACGTTCTGGGACGCGAAAAACAGGAATTTGAGCCGCTGGTGCCGGGTCAAGTGGGGATGTACGTCTGCGGTCCCACCGTCTACGACGAGTTGCACATCGGGCACGCCAAGACCTACATCTCGTTCGACGTGGTGGTGCGCTATCTGCGCTACAGCGGCTACAACGTGCTCTACGTGCAAAACTTGACCGACGTCGGGCATCTGCTCGATTCGGGCGAAGATAAGATCCTCCGTAAAGCCGCGCAGCTTCAATCGAAGCCGATGGCAATCGCCGAGAAGTACGCCCGCGCCTATCAGGATGCGATGGATCGCTTGGGCGTCATCCGCCCGGACATCGCGCCGCGCGCCAGCGGGCATATCCCGGAACAGATCCAGATGATCGAGACGCTGCTCCAAAAAGACATCGCCTACGAAGTCAACGGCAGCGTTTATTTCGACGTCAGCAAAGATGCGGATTACGGCAAGCTCTCCAACCGGCGCGTCGAGCAGCAGGAAGCGGGAACGCGCGAGACCGTCCGCAATGAAAAGCGCAACCCGGAAGACTTCGCGCTCTGGAAAGTCGCCGAGCCGGAACACATCCTGCGCTGGGACTCGCCTTGGGGCGAAGGCTTCCCCGGCTGGCACATCGAGTGCTCGGCGATGGCGCGCAAATATCTGGGCGAGACCTTCGACATTCACGGCGGCGGCATCGACAACATCTTCCCGCACAACGAGAGCGAGATCGCTCAGAGCGAGTGCGCCAACGACGCCGAGTTCGCCCGCTACTGGATGCTGGTCGGCAGCCTGCTCGTCCCCGACGAGGACGGCAACGCGGTCAAGATGTCCAAGAGCCTCGGCAACTTCGTCACCATCAAGGACGCGCTGACGCGCTTCCGCCCGGAAATGATCCGCATGTTCATGGAGAGCATCCACTACAGCAATCCGGTAGTTTACGACGAAGCCTCGATGGAATTGGCGGCGCGCGGTTGGGAGCGACTCTACAACGCCGTGCGTTTGCTGCGCCGGGCGATGAACACCGCGCCGGACGGCAGCGGCGACAGCAGCGCCATCCTCACGCGCGTGAACGAGACGCGAGCAGCCTTCAACGCGGCGATGGACGACGACTTCAGTTCGCCGCAAGCGCTGGCGGTGCTGCAAGATTTCACTCGTGACGTCAACACGCTGCTCAACAGCGGGCAGGCGGTCGGCTTGGGCGTGCTGTCCGAGATCGACAATCTGTATAAGACCCTCGGCGGTGAGGTGCTTGGCATCATCCCGGCGACGGAAGAAGCCGCTGGCGGCGATGCGTCGCGCGAAGCCGCGCTGATCGAGATGTTGATCGCGTCGCGGGCGCAGGCGCGCGCCAGCAAGAATTGGGCGGAAAGCGACCGCATCCGTGACGAACTGGCGAAAATTGGCGTCGTGCTCGAAGACCGCGCCGACGGGACAATCTGGAAGACAAACTAATGGCAGCACCCGAATTTCTGTATGGACATTGGGCGGTGATGGAAGCGCTGCGCGCCGGACGGCGTGACCTCGATCAACTGCTCGTCACCGAGACGACCGAGACTAAAGGCTTGGTCGCGCAGATTTTGGCGACCGCCGTCGAGCGCGGCGTTTCGGTCAAGCGTGTGCCCCGGCGCATCATCGACGACTTGGCGGGCGGCGCGAATCACCAGAACATGGCGCTGCGCGTCGGCGGCTATCCCTATGCGCACGCCGAGGACGTCTTCGCGCTGAGCAAGCAGCGTGACGAGAAGCCGTTCATCCTCGTGCTCGACCTGCTCAAAGACCCGCAGAATGTCGGTGCGCTGCTGCGCGTCGCCGATGCGGTCGGCGTGCATGGCGTCTTCCTGCAGGAGCGGCGCGGCGTCGCGGTGACGCCGTCGGTCGTCAATGCCTCGGCGGGCGCGGTGGAACATCTCAACGTCGTGCAGGTGACTAACCTCGTCAACGCGATGCGCGACCTCAAGCAGCAGGACGTGTGGCTGGTCGGGCTGGATCTCGGTCCGAACGTCCCGCCGATTGACAAGACCGACCTCAACATGCCGATTGGCGTCGTGCTCGGCAGCGAGGGCGAAGGCTTGCGCCGTCTTGTTCGCGACACCTGCGATCTGCTGCTGGCGCTGCCAATGCGCGGATCGGTCGCCAGCCTCAACGTGGCGACGACCGGCGCGATCGCGCTGTATGCGGCGTGGCAGGCGCGCGGCTGGCAGGGCTGGGCGCATGCTTAAATCGGTACCGAGTACCAAGTGCTGAGTGCTGAGTAAAAGCACTTAGCTATGAAGGTCAGACAGTCAGCGACCCCGAACCGGGTCGCTGAGTTTTTGTCCGGCAGGTGGGTGACGCGGTCTGACCATTAGATACAGACTTGTCCGTAGGGGCGAGGCATACCTCGCCCCTACAACTGCGCTGTCACGCGAGCGAGGATGATTTTTCAGATGACTTCTCAGAACACCCTCACGCTATGCCCCTACGCGAAAATCGCTGGTTATCCCCTTGGCTAGCAGGCGATCAACCGATTTTCTCAGCGGATTTTAGGGAATCGCGCGGGGAATTGTGTATCATTAAAGTACGGAGTACCGAGTGCTGAGTGCGAAATCAGTGTTGGCAGCTGCGCGCAAGCGCAGCCAACTCGGAAATGCTTTGCCTCAGTACTCGATACTCCGTACTCGGTACTTCACAAAAAAGGAGGAGCGCGCCACTTACGGATGACCGCGCGCTGAACAAAAGCCATGATAGACGACATTCTCAACGAAATTCGCCAGAAAATGAAAGCTACCCTCTCGGTCTACGAACAAGACCTACAGGGCATTCGCAGCGGACGCGCCAGCACGTCGCTGGTGGATCGGCTGCATGTCGAATACTACGGTCAGCCGACCGAACTGCGCCAGATCGCGACCATCTCGACGCCGGAGCCGATGCAAATCTTGATCCGTCCGTACGAGAAATCGGCGGTCAAGGCGATTGAGAAAGCGATCATGACGTCCGACCTCAGCCTGAATCCCAACGTCGATGGCGATCTCATCCGGCTGAACATCCCGCCGCTGACCCGCGAACGCCGTCAGGATTTGGTCAAGTTCCTGCATAAGCGGATGGAAGACGCGCGCGTCGCGATCCGCAATATTCGTCGCTCCGGCAACGACGACATCAAGGACTTCGAAAAAGAGAAAATGATCTCTGAAGACGAAGCCAAGCACGGGCAGGACGAAGTGCAGAAGCTGACCGACAAATATATTGCCGAGATCGACGAACAGGGCAAAAACAAAGAGAAAGAAATTCTGGAAGTCTAGCGAAGGGTTAGTCCCGGATGGTTGCTGTTGTGCGCGAGAACAAGATCGATAGTGCCCCTGAGCAGACCCCGCGACACGTCGCCATCATCATGGATGGTAACGGGCGTTGGGCGAAAGCGCGCGGGCTGCCCCGCGCCGAGGGACACCGGCAAGGGACGGAGAACCTGCGGCGGATTCTGCGCGCCGCCGTCGAAAATCACATCGACATCTTGACGATCTACGCCTTCTCGACCGAGAATTGGTCGCGTCCGCGCGCCGAAGTTCGCATGTTGATGCGGATTTTAGAGTCGGTGATCGACCACGAGCTAGGCGAACTGCACGCCGAAGGGGTCCAACTGCGCCACATCGGGCAGTTGGATGGTATCAATCCGGCGCTGCAAAAGAAAATCCAGAAGGCGATCGACCTGACCAAAGACAACGATCGGCTCATTCTCAACATTGCCTTCAATTACGGCGGACGGGACGAGATTGTCCACGCCGTCCGCCAGATCATCGCCGCCGGGATCCCCGCCGATCAGGTTGACGAGGCGCTGATCAGCAGCTATATGTACACCGGCGATCTGCCCGACCCCGACCTGATCATCCGCACCAGTGGCGAACTCCGCGTCAGCAACTTCTTGATCTGGCAGGGCGCCTACTCCGAATACTACGCGACCCCGACCTATTGGCCCGACTTCGACGCCGCCGAACTGCAGCGCGCGCTGGCTGCCTATCGCCAGCGTCGCCGTCGCTTCGGCATGACCGACGAGCAAATTGGCGCTAGCCCCGAATAAGTTCTACGGTTGTACAATGTGTGATAGAGGCACGGTATTGGCTGCCGTGCCTCGGACGAATGTGTTTTAGCGTAATTTCCGTGATCGCTTAGTCTAATAGGAAAAATCACATGCAGAACGACATCGGTCAGGTCAAATCGGCGCTGCGCCAACAGCAGTACATTGCGACCGACGAGATCTCGACGGTCATGTTTTTGGGCGAGCGACTGAGTAAACCGATCCTCGCCGAAGGTCCCGCCGGGGTGGGTAAAACGGAATTGGCGAAAGCGTGGTCGAAGATCAGCGGGCGTCCGTTGATTTGCTTGCAGTGTTACGAAGGGCTGGACGAGAGCAAGGCGCTCTACGAGTGGGAATATGCCAAGCAGATGCTCTATACCCAGCTTTTGCGCGACAAACTGAGCCAACTGCTCTCCGACGCCGAGACGCTCAGCGCCGCCGCCGATCGCTTGGCGACCGAAGAAGACGTGTTTTTCTCGGATCGCTTTCTGCTGGCGCGTCCGCTGCTGCAAGCGCTGACGTCGGACGAGCCGGTCGTGCTGCTGATCGACGAGATCGACCGCGCCGACGCCGAGTTCGAGGCGTTCTTGCTGGAAATCCTGAGCGATTTTCAGGTATCGGTACCGGAGATCGGCACGATCAAGGCGAAACACCAACCGCTGGTGCTGCTGACTAGCAACAACACGCGCGAACTCTCGGAGGCGCTCAAGCGGCGCTGTCTCTACCTGTTCATCGACTATCCTGACGCCGAGACCGAGATGAACATCGTTCGGCTGCGCGTCCCGCAGTTGAGCGCGAAACTGGCGCAGCAGGCGGTCGAGGTGGTGCAGGGCTTGCGCGCGATGGATCTGAAGAAGAATCCGAGCGTGTCGGAGACGATTGACTGGGCGCGGGCGCTGGTGATGCTCAACGCCGATAACCTCAACAAGGATACGCTCGAAAATACGCTGACGGTGCTGCTCAAGCACGAAAGCGACGTCCAGAAGGCGAAACGCGCGCTCACGCAGGGGCGGACGCATCCACTGGAGAACGATCCGCGCAGCTCACGGCGCGGGCGCAACCGCTGGTCAGGCAGCGAGTGGAATAACTGATCTGATCGGCGATCTACCGCCACAATTCGACGCGCTGATCAAAGCGCACCAACCAATTGATGAGGGGGATCCTCGCCTCGCCCACGCTGCCAGACGCCGCGCGGGTGAGGTCGAGGTATCGCGCTGTCGGCTATTTGTCGGGATTTATTGTGCGCTGAAGCACGTTCTGGTAGACGAAGTAGATGATCACCGCGAGTACGGCGACGATGACGGTGTAGAGGAGTGCTTGACCCAAGTTGTCAAACAGTCCCGGCGCAGGATAGTTTAGCCCCGGATTGGCGGCATTGACGCTCGCGATCGCGGGTCCGAGCTGCGCGTAGGGCACCAACCATGCGATCAGGAAGGTGATGATGACGAGCACGATCAAGCCGTAGCGCATCAGCCGCAAGCGCCCCTGAATATCGGACTGACTAATCATCGTTAGCACTCCTACATGAATAATTAATTACCCTATAGTATTATCAAGGCTTAAATTGCATTGAGTCAACCGATTAGCGTTAACTTTTGTCGAACTAGCGCAGAAATATGCCGATGAATCTCGCCGGGTTGGTTAGTGTCTTTGGCATTGCCTTTATCTACTTCTGGGCAGCGATCCCGGCGGGGTTGGCGCAGGGAATCAGCCCGCTGGTCGTCGGCGCGACCGCCGCGATCAGCTACGCTTGCGGAGTCGGGCTGGTGATTGTTGCCGGTCAGCCGGTGCGCGAGTGGTTGCTGCGCCGCTTCGGTGGCAAGGCGTCCAGCAACCCCGACAGCACCATCCGCCGCATCTGGGAGCGCTACGGCTTGATCGGCTTGGCGCTGATCGCCCCGATGACGACTGGTGCACAAATCGGCGCGATCATCGGTATTTCGCTGAACGCGCCGCCGCGTCGTCTGTTCTTGCTGATGTCGTTAGGCGGGCTGATCTGGGCGGCGGTGATCACGGCGGCGTTTGCGCTGGGGATCGCGGTAGTGGGGGCTGACCTCACCCCCAACCGACGGGGTGTTTATCTACGCTTACCTCACCCCTAACCCCTCTTCATAGAGGGGACTTAAACACCCTTTGTAACCTGTTACCCCCTCTCCACATCGTGAGAGGGGGAGCTAAGGGCGAAACGAAGTTTCGCAGCGCAGCGGGGTGAGGTGAGATCAGCGCATAGTGAGATCAGCTGATTTTCCACTCGCGGCAAAACCAAGCTTGCGCCGCTTCGATTTCAAGACGGATGTTTGTAACCAGTTAGGCAATACTTCGACACGTCCAACTGCCTCGCCCCTACACGGCGTCGGTGCATCTGCGTATAATGAAACCATGTTGAATCCAGACAAGGCAAAGCGATGTTAGGTAAACTTGCGGCGATTGAGGCACGCTTCGTTGAATTGGATCGCCTGCTGAGCGACCCGGACGTGCTCAGCGATTACGAGAAGATCGCCGAATACAGCAAAGAGCGATCCGGCTTGGCGGAGATCGTCGCGGCGTATCGCCAGTATCAGCGTGAGATGGGCGAACTCGACGAAGCGCGCACGCTGGTCGCGGACGAAACCGATCCCGACATGCTGGCGATGGCTCAGGAAGAAACCAGCCAGCTTGAGCAGAGCACCGAGACGCTGGAAGCTCAGTTGAAGGTGATGCTGCTGCCCAAAGATCCCCGTGATGACAAGAACGTGATCATGGAAATCCGCGCCGGGGCGGGCGGTGATGAGGCGGGCTTGTTCGTCGCCGATCTGTTCCGCATGTACAGCTACTATGCCGAGTCGCGCCGCTGGAAAGTCGAGATCATCGACCAGCACGAGACCGGCGTCGGCGGGTTTAAGGAAATCAAGTTCGAGGTGCGCGGACAGGGTGCTTTCAGTCGCCTCAAGTTCGAGAGCGGCGTGCATCGCGTCCAGCGCGTGCCGGAGACCGAGAGTCAGGGGCGCGTCCACACCAGCACCGTGACTGTCGCCGTGCTGGCGGAAGTCGACGACGTGGACGTCGAACTCGACATGAACGACGTGCGCGTCGACGTTTACCGCAGTGGTGGCGCGGGTGGTCAGTCGGTCAACACGACCGACTCGGCGGTAAGGCTGACCCACATCCCGACCGGGTTAGTCGTCGCGGTGCAGGATGAGCGCAGCCAGTTGCAAAATCGGCTGCGCGCCAAGCAGATTTTGGTGGCGCGGCTCTACGAGATGGAACTCGAAAAGCAGCGCAGCGAGCAGGAGAGCGAGCGCCGGTCGCAAGTGGGCACGGGTGAACGCGCCGAGAAGATCCGCACCTACAACTACCCGCAAAACCGGGTCACGGATCACCGCATCAACCTGACCAGCTACAACCTTCAAGCCGTCATCAACGGCGACATTGACATGTTTATCGACGAATTGATCACGCGCGACCAAGCGGAGAAACTCGCTGGTGGCGAACAGGTGGCATCATGAACTTTCGCAAGGCAACCCGGCACGATGCGCCCGCGTTGGCGCAAATGCGTTGGGATTTCACGGCAGAGGACGATTTTATCAACCCGGCAGCGACGATCGAGGACTTCACCGACTGCTTCGGGCAGTTCTTCGAATACGCGCTGAGCAGCGGTCAGTGGTGTATCTGGGTCGCGGAGGACGAGGGCAAGCTCGTCTCGCACATCTTCATTCAGGTGATCGACAAAGTGCCGCGTCCGGGGCGCGAGGAGCGGCAGTTCGGCTGGGTGACGAACGTTTTCACCATCCCGGAGTATCGTAACAAGGGCGTCGGCTCGCAGTTGATGCAAACCGCCTCGGAGTGGTGCAAGGCGCGCAACCTCGAATTGATGGTGGTCTGGCCCACGCAGCAGAGCGTCCCCTACTATCAGCGCGCCGGTTTCGAGTACCCGATTCAGCTGCTCGAATATCCGCTGAGCAGCTATTGATCCGCACCAGCTAGCTTGTGAGGAACGGGATGCAGATCCGACCGGCGAATCAGCAGGACGCCACGGTGCTGGCACGGATGCGCTGGGATTTCCTAACCGAACGGCACGCCCCCAGTCCGTCGTCGAACTATCCCGAATTTGAGGCGCGCTTTATTGCCTTCTTCAACCGGATCGTGATCGATGAGCGCTGGTTTATGTGGATCGCCGAGCAAGATGGGCAAATCGCCAGCCACATTTTCGTTCAAATGGTCGAGCAAGTACCGAACCTAGCGGATTCGCACCGCTATTTCGGCTGGATCACGAATGTCTATACGCGCCCGGAATATCGCAATCAGGGGATCGGCTCGGCGTTGATGCGCGAGATCATCGCGTGGGCGAAGACCCAGCCGATCGAGTCGCTGAACCTGTGGCATTCGGAGCGCAGCGTGCCTTATTACGAGCGCCTCGGCTTCAGGCACACGCCGGACGAACTCATGCTCATGCTGGATGAGTAAAGAAGATCAACCGCCAAGCTGGGATCAAGTTCAAGACGAACAAAAGATTCAACGCAAAGGCGCGAAGTCGCCAAGTCGCAAAGGAAGGGCAGCCTGACCATTCAAACGGCACTGCGGAGCGCTCGCGGGCGGATCGATGCGCTGGACGCGCACGTGCTGCTTGGCGCGGTGCTGGGCGTCGAGCGCGCGGCGCTGATCGCGCAGCCTGAGACGCTGCTCACCGACGAGCAGGCGGCGACCTTCGCCGATTACGTCGCGCGCTGCGCGGCGGGCGAGCCGGTCGCCTACATCCTCGGTCGGCGGGCATTCTACGACCGCGACTTCATCGTCACGCCTGACGTGCTGATCCCGCGCCCGGAGACCGAACTGCTGCTGGAACAGGCGCTCGACTGGACGGGCGACCGGAAATTGACGGCGGCTGACGTCGGTACAGGCAGCGGTGCGCTGGCGGTAACACTGGCGGCGCTGCGTCCGCAGGCGACGGTATACGCTGTCGATGCGAGCGCGGCGGCGCTGACAGTCGCGCGGCGCAATGCCGAACGTTACGGCGCGCCGGTGACGTTCCAGCAAGGCGATCTGCTCGCGCCGCTGATCGACGCCGGGATCAAGCTCGACTTGATCGTGGCGAACCTGCCTTACATCCCCTCCGGCGATCTGCCCGACCTCGCGGTCAGCCGCTACGAGCCGTTGTCGGCACTCGACGGTGGCGCAGACGGACTCGACCTGATCCGCCGCTTGATCGCGCAAATCCCCCCAGCGATCAACCCCGGCGCGCTGATCCTGCTGGAGATCGGCGCGGGACAGGGCGCGGCGGTGCTCGACCTCGCGCGGGCATTGTCGCCGCAGCGCGCCGAATTAATCCTCGACTACGCCGGTCACGACCGGATCATCCGGATTCAGCTCTAAGTCACCTACATTCAAAAACTCAAGCAACGCTCATCCTCATTGTCGCATTTTGAAGTAAAGTAATTACGATTGTAATTATGTAAAACCAGAAGGATGACACTTGAGCGTCGCTCCATGCTGGGCGAACGCGCGCTTGTCATCACGGCGGCAACCAATACTGCAACATTCCCGGTCCGACGTCGATTTTCAGGTACAGTAGGGAGACGTTCTAATGAATATCGATCTGAGTACGCTTTGTCTGGTCGGCATGGGGATTCTGCTGGCGCTGTATCTCGTGCCGCGACTCTTGGGGTTGGTAGATGACGGGAATCCTTATTCGCCGATTCGCTCGGATCGCCCGATTTATGACGATCCCGACCTCACCACGCGCGGTGTGATGGGCAGGGGACGCACTTTCTTGGAGCATTTACGCGGCGACGTCGCGCCGAAATACGACGATCCGAACGTCAAGCCACACGGGGAACACGGCGGCAGTCAGTAGCCTACGATCTCCCCCGGTAACTGCCGATTGCCGGGGGAGATTGCTTTAGATCGAAGTCAGCAGCCCGGAGCGCTCGGCGGCTTCCTTGACGTCTTTCCAGAGGTTGCGGCGGTTGGTGGCGACCGGCGGCTTGTCGGCATACTCCCAGACTTCTTCGGCGATCTCGTAGACCGCGTTCGGGCGACCGAGGCGACGCGCGTTGGCGGAGCGCTGGCGCAGACCGTCGGCACCCTCCGCTAGCCACGCCTGCGCCGCGTCCGCGACTTCGCGGGCGCTGGGAGCGAACACACCGGCGTCATTAGCGACGACGTAATCGACGTTACCGGTCTCCTGACCGGGGATGGCATCGTAGAGGATCATCGGCAGCCCGGCGATACAGGCTTCGCAGATGGTCGCCGGACCCGCTTTGCTGACCAGTACGTCGGCGGCGCTCATCAGCCGGGGCATATCGGTGACAAAGCCGTAAATATGGGTCGGCTGATGCCAGCGGGCGCTTTCGAGCTTGTCCTTGAGCGCTTTGTTGCGCCCGGCGATGATGACGATTTGGCACTTCAAGTGCTGGCTGTTGAGCGCGCGGGCGGTCTTGTAGAGCGGACCCATGCCATCACCGCCGCCGACCAACAGCAGCGTCGGCAGGGTGGGATCCCAACCGAGATCGCGCCGAGCTTCCGCTTTGTCGGGCATTTCCTCGGCGAAACGTGGATGCACCGGCAGCCCGGTGACGCGCATCTGCTTGGGATTCAGCCCCGCTTCCAAGCCGCGATCGAAGGCGGGTTCAGTCGGCACCAGCGTGCGGTCGGTGCGCCGGTCATACCAAAACATGTGCGTCGAGACCAGATCGGTGACGACGACGACGAAGGGCGGGCGAGTGTCGCTGGCGGCGCTGAGCGCCTGAATCGCCAGCGGCGTCAGGATGGAGTGGACGCAGACGACCACGTCGGCGGGGTGCTCGCGCACCATCTTCTTGATGCGGCTCTCGACGGTCAGGTACATCCCGCGCGAGAGCGCCCGCGCGCGCTTTTGGGTGTTCGAGAGCTTATAGCCCGTCCCCCATGAGGACTTGCTGTGATTGATCAGCCACGGGTAAAACTGCGGGGCGTAATTCCAAGGAAACGAGGAATACGATTTAAAGACATCAATTAACTCTATTTCGACTTGCCCGCCGTAGCGATGCCGCAGCGCTTCGCTGATGGCTTCCGCCGCCGCGCGATGCCCACCACCGGTATCGGACATAAGGAATAGGATGCGCTTGGTCAACTTTCAATCTCCTTGTGCGCGATGACGTGCTTGAGGCGCTTGTTGAATTCGCTCCGGGTGAGCATGACGCGCCGACCGCAGCCGGTGCAGCGCAGCCCGATGTCCGCGCCCACGCGATAAACCACCCACTCGGCGCTGCCGCAGGGATGCTGCTTCCGCAGTTCCACACGGTCACCTACGCTAATATCCATTGCACTCCACAACCTTAACTTCGGCTAATAATAACATCTGCTGCGCCATCGTTCTAGCAGGACGTATGCTATAATCGGGCTTATTTCCCACGCGCTAGAGGACAATTCCTTGCTATTCGGTAGCAATTTCTCAATCACAGATTTGGTCATCCGGCTGATCGTCTTGGGTATCGGGATGACCATCCACGAATTTTCGCACAATTACGTCGGCTGGAAGATGGGCGATCCCGAACCGGCACGACAGGGACGGCTGACACTGAACCCGCTGGTGCATATCAACTGGCTCGGCTGGATCATGTTCGCCTTGATCGGGTTCGGTATTCTCGGCTCGGCGCCCATCTCGCCGTTTCGGATGCCGCGCGAAAACCGGCGCTGGCGCTGGCTGGCGGCGGTCGCGGCGGGTCCTGTTTCCAATCTGCTGTTGGCGGCGCTGACTGCACTCATCATACGCCTGATCGGTTTCTCGGCGCTGAGAACGATGCCGGTTCTGCTGGTGGATTTTCTCAGCGCGATGGTGACGTGGAACGTCTTGCTGTTTGTCTTCAACCTGATCCCCTTGTTCCCGATCGACGGTTGGCAGATCGTCTACGCGCTGCTGCCGCCCGATTTGGCGCAGGTGTGGGAGCGCAACGCGCAAACGACTCAGTATATTTTCTTCGGTTTGCTGCTGCTGACCTTCATCCGACTGCCGGGTATTCCCGACATTTTCGGGCTGTTGATCAGCCAGCCGACCAATTCGATCGTGAACCTGCTGCTTGGGTTCTGATCTCGTTGCCATGGCGAGCAGCCATCCGCGTCGCCGCATCCAACAGGGCTTGCGCGCGCTGTTCGCCTTCGCGCGCCCGGTTGACCTCGACCTCGCCGCCCGCGTCCTGACGCCGGAGCAGCTCCGGTTATTCCGGCGAATGCGCCGCGCCGAGCAGCTGCACAGCCTAAATGTATTACGCTCGGTGCAGGCACAAGGTTCTACACCGGTGCCGCCCGACCTCGCCGTCGCTGCGCTGCTGCACGACGTCGGCAAGAGCCGCTATCCGCTGGCGCTGTGGCAAAAAACTGTCGCCGTGCTCGTCCGGGCATTTGCGCCGCGGGTCTTCGATCGGCTCAGCACGGGTGATCCCCGTTCTCTGATCAACCGCCCGTTCGCCGTCTACGTCCATCACCCGGCGTGGAGTGCGGAACTCGCCGAGCAGGTCGGCACGTCGTCGGGAGCGGTCTGGCTGATCGCGCAGCACCAGCAGCCAGCAGATCAAGTAGGCGATCGAGAGCAGATTCAACTGTTAAAACGCCTTCAACGCGCCGACGATGCGAATTAGGCGTCGGAGATGGGTATAATAGGCTTTAGTTCTGACCCCACCCCCGACCCCTCCCCGAATTCAGGGAGGGGAGAGAACCTCGTCTGTTTCTCGTGAGCGTTTCGCTAGAGGTGGGGTTTTCGTCCAGCAAGAAATCTTGCAACGGTCACACCAGCCGAAGACTCCATGTTTTCGCTGATAGCTGACCGCTAACTGCTGAGAGCTAATCGCTAACCGCTATTTCAGGATAAACGATCATGGCAACGACAATCACGGTAGGGATCATCGGCTTGGGACGGGTCGGCATGTCGGTCGGGCTGGCGCTCAAGCGGTACAACACGCGCAAGGACGCGCGCCAGCAGTTCGTGATCACCGGCTATGCGGCGGACAACAGCGAAATGCAGACCGCCAAGACGCTCAACGCGGTCGATCACCCGGTGCGCAATATCGCGGCAGCGGCATCGGACAAAGACATCGTCGTGCTGACGCTCCCGTACCGCGACGTGCAGTCCGCCTATCAGTTGATCGGTGGCGATTTGCGCGCCGGGGCGGTACTGATCGACATGTCGCCGCTCAAGCTGCCCTCGCAGGAGTGGGCGACGAAGCACCTCAGCGCCGAAGCGCACATGGTCGGCGTGACGCCGGTGCTCAACCCGAAATATCTGTTTGACGGCTTGGACGATGCCGATCACGCGGCGGCGGACTTGTTCGACGGTGGGGCGCTGCTGCTGCTGCCGAGTTCGAACGCCGACCGCGACGCGGTGGAACTGGCGTCGGATTTCGGCGAACTGCTCGGCATGACGCCCCAGTACGGCGATCCGGTTGAGCATGACGTGTGGATGGCGTCGATGGAAGGGCTGCCGGTCGTGCTCGGCTTGAGCGCGTTCTATACCCTGCACCGGCGCGACGGCTGGAACGATGCCCGGCGGGCGGGCAATCCATCGTTCGGGCGGCTGACGCATCACCTCTACGACCAGCACCCCGACGACCTGCGCGAGCTGCTGCTCAACAACCGCGATAACCTCGTCCGCCAGATCGACGCGACCGTCGAAGCGCTCGACGCGCTGCGCGGGCTGCTGGCGAGTGGCGACCGCGCCGCGCTCGAAGAAGTCCTGATCGACACGATGGACACTTACGCCGGTTGGGTGGTGCAGCGGCGCGAAGGTCGCTGGGATAAGCCGAGCAATAACGCGATGAACGTCTCGAAAAGCGATCTGCTGGTCAACGGGATGTTCGGCGGCTTCCTCAGCAAGCGGCTCAAGGGCGGCGGTCAAGACGAGGATAAGGAATAAAAGCTGACCTCACCCCCGACCCCCTCTCCGCCGCTTCGCTAACTAGAGAGGGGCGAAAACAGCGTCTATTTCAGATGGAAACGTCGATAATATCTGTGCCTGTGTAGGGGCAGGTTTCAAACCTGCCCCTACGACAATTGCCTCAGCAATCTCTCCCATGTTTTGCTAAGTCGCCTCCGATTTTTGTCTAAATTCGATTCGCAAACGGGATATTTTCAGGGTAAAATGTAGAACAATTGTTCAGATGGAGATGCCCAATGATAAGTCCGATTCTCCACGTCCGTGACGTTGATCTGAGCCTTGCGTTCTATACCCAAATCCTCGGTTTTGCCGGACATGGCGGTCTGCCGGGGATCGATGGGGAGACCGTCTACGCTGAAGCCTATCTGGGCGCGGCGCGGCTGATGCTCGTCCGCTGCGATCCGCACCGCGATCAAGCGAGTCGCGCGGACCTTTATCTCACGCTGCCGGAGAGCGCCGACATCGACCGTTTCTATGCCGATCTGCTGGCGCGGGAAGTCGCCATTCTCGATCCGCTGCACGAGGAGTTGTGGGGCGACTGCGCTTTTAGCATCACCGACCTCGACGGCAGCCGCTTGACCTTCGCTCAGCCGATCCGCCGCCGCGTCGCTACCGGGATGCTGCTGGCGATTGCGTGACCAACGACCTCACCCCCGTCCCCCTTTCCATAATCAGAGGGGGAGAAAGATCGTCTTTGTGGGGCGCACCTATGCAGATGTTTGAAAACACCTCTGCCCGGTCGATAAGTCATCAAATTCGAAGACGAACATCTGAAACGGGCGTCGGCACGCTCCCCTCCCTGAATTCGGGGAGGGGAAGCGCGAAGCGCGGGGGCGGGGTTGCTGAAAATCTACCTTTACAACGTCGATTTTTTGCTATGTCCATTTGAATAATTTTTACTGGTTTTGGCTTCAATCCGCTATACTGGAGCGAGAGCGGAATAACGGCTTGGAGCAACCATGAACTTACAGGCGCTTTCCGAAGCGGTCGGCGTTTCGGGCAGCGAAGACGCTGTTCGCAAGATTGTCCTCGAAGCGATTGACGGTCACGTCAGCGACGTCAAGATCAACGCGCTGGGCGGTATCACGGCGCTGAAAAAAGGCACGGGTGCGCGCGACCTGCGGGTGATGATCGCCGCGCACATGGACGAAGTTGGCTTCATCGTGCGCGGCTTCGACTGCGATGGCTTGATCCGATTCAGTGCCATCGGCGGCATCGACGACCGCATTTTGCCGGGGCTGCGCGTTTGGATCGGCAGCGTCCCCGGCGTGATCCTCTGGGTGCCGATCCACCTCAACTATGATCAGAACGTCGTCAAGCTCAAAGACCTGCGCATCGACATCGGCGCCAGCAGCAAAGATGAAGCGGCGGGCAAGGTCAAACCGGGCGACCGGATCGCCTTCGACAGCAAATTTATGGAGATCGGCGACAAGGTGCTGCGCGGCAAAGCTTTTGACGACCGCGCCGGCTGTTCGCTGCTGATCGACCTGCTGCAAGGCGACCCGTATCCGGTTGACGTGCTGGCAGCCTTCACCGTACAGGAAGAAGTCGGCTTGCGCGGCGCGAAAGTCGCGGCGCAGGCGCTCAACCCGGACGTGGCGTTCGTGCTCGAAGGCACGACCGCGCACGATCTGCCGAATCCGAAAGCCGAGCCGGACGACGATACCGACGTCAACCCGACCTGTATTTTCGGCGGCGGTCCGGCGCTGACGGTGATGGATCGCAGCATGATCGCCGATCCGCGACTGGTCAGCTTGCTGCGCGAAACGGCGGAAGCCGAAGGCATCCCCTATCAATTCAAAACGCAATTGGGCGGCGGTACCGACGCCGGGTCGATCCATCTCACCAACGCGGGCGTCCCCTCGGCGGTGATTTCGATGCCCTGCCGCTACATTCACAGCCCGACCGCTTATCTTCACCGCGACGATTACGACAACGGTCTGCGCCTGATCAAAGCGGTGCTGAACCGGATTGAGGACATAAGGTAGCCATCATGGAGATTTACGCGCCCGAAAGTGTGGGCATGGATTCAGCGCGCCTCGCGCGCATCGATACAGTGATGACGGATTTCGTCAAAGACAACCAACTGCCGGGGATCATGACGCTGCTCCAGCGGCGGGACAAAGTTGTGCATCTGGGCAAGTACGGCATGATGGACATCGCCGCCGGAAAGCCGATGCGGGAAGACGGCATCTTTCGCATCTACTCGATGACCAAGCCGATCGTCAGCGTGGCGCTGATGACGCTCTACGAAGAAGGGCGGCTGAGCCTCAACGACCCGGTGGCGAAATACATCCCGGCGTTCAAGGACACGAAGGTCTACGCCGGAATGGGCGCGACCGGGATGAAGCTGGTCGATCAAAGCCCGGTGATGACGGTCTATCACCTGCTGACGCACACCGCTGGCTTGACTTACGGCTGGAACTTCGACAATCCCGTCGAGGAGATGTATCGCCAGACTTTCCCGAATCGCTACCTGCGCACCGACAAACTGGCGGACATCATCGAGCAGCTCGCGAGTTTGCCGCTGCTATTCCAGCCCGGGACGGAGTGGCGTTACAGCTTCGCTACCGACGTCGTCGGCTACCTGATTCAGGTGATCGCCGACATGCCGCTCGGCGATTTCCTCGCCGAACGCATCTTCCAGCCGTTGGGGATGGTCGATACCGGGTTCATGGTTCCCGCCGGAAAAGTCGACCGGCTCGCGCCGATTTACGCTTCGCAAGCGCTCTACGATCCGCAGGAGATCCCGCCGGAAAAAGTCGGGCTGCTGCGCGACGTGACCACGCCGACGACCTGTCCATCGGGCGGCGGGGGCTTGCTCTCGACGCTGGCGGACTATCTCGCCTTCGGCACCTGCCTGATCCACAACGGCAAGTACGAGGGTGGGCGGCTGCTGAGCCGCAAAACCATCGAGTGGATGACCACCAATCACATGCCGCCGGCGCTGATGCCGATCCGCATGGGCGAGAACGTGATCGATCACGGTTTCGGCTTGGGCTTCGGCGTGGTCGAGACGCTGGGCGCATCGCGCTCGGTGACGTCGGTGGGGCGCTACGGTTGGGGCGGCGCAGCCAACACTGATTTCTGGGTTGATCCCGTCGAGGGCATGGTCGGGCTGATGATGACTCAGTACATGCCGATCGAGCCGTATCCGGCGCAAGAGCGTTTCCGCAATCTGGCTTATCAAGCGATTGACGATTAAACGAACCGCCAAGACACCGCGCAACCTTAGAGGTTGAACTATGCGCCAAGTAGGTGTGCACAGCGCGCATGTGCCCACTACGGAGAACACGGATTTAGATCGATACTCTAAGAGCCGTTTCCAAGCTGAACGGGGAGCATATAACTGTGAAAGAACTAATCAAGCAACTGGTCGAGGCGTGGGGACCATCCGGCTACGAGCACCGCGTCCGCGATCTGATTCGCGCTGAAGCCGAACCCTACGCCGACGAAATCACCGTCGATCCGCTCGGCAACCTGATCTGCCGCGTCGGGAAGGGCGGCACCAAGATCATGACCGCCGCGCACATGGACGAAATCGGCATCATGGCGACCTTCGCCGAGCCGAAAAGCGGCTATCTGCGCTTCGCGGCGGTCGGCGGACTGATCAACTCGACGCTGCTGGGTAACCGCGTCTATTTCGAGGACGGGACGGTCGGCGTGATCGGTGCGCACGATTATTTCGGCGGGGCGCGCACCAGCGTGCCCAACCTCGACGACTTCTTCATCGACGTCGGTGACGGCGAGGGCAACGGCAGCGTTCAGCCGGGGATGCCCGCCGCCTTCTGGCGTCCGCTGGAAGCACGCGGATCGCGCTTGGTCGCCAAGTCGATGGACGACCGGATCGGCTGTGTGGTCGCGCTGGAAGCGATGAAACGGCTCAACAAACAGACGCCCAACGAAGTCTATTTCGTCTTCACGGTGCAGGAAGAAGTCGGCGTGCGCGGGGCGCGCGTCTCGGCGTTCGGCGTCGATCCTGACGTGGCGATTGCGCTCGACGTGACCAGCACCGGCGACATGGTCAAAAACGCGAAAATGGCGGTCAAGCTCGGCGGTGGCGCGGCGATCAAGCTGCACGACTCCGGCTTAGTCGTGCCGCCTGCCGTGCGCGACTGGATGATCGCCCGGGCGGAAGCCGACGGCATCGCCTATCAGCGGGAAGTCCTGACGATGGGCACGACCGACGCCGCCGCGATGCAGCTCGCCCGCGCGGGCGTGCCGAGCGGCTGTATCTCGATTCCCTGCCGTTACGTGCATACCAACAGCGAAACCGTTGACCTCAACGACGTGGAAGCCTGTTCCGCGCTCCTGACCGGCTTGCTGGCGAATCCTGTCACGCTGTAATCAGGCTGCCAAGCGTCGATCTCCGTGCTCATCCTGACCGCTCCGGCAGTTAATCTGTCTGTCGGAGCGGTTGACACGTCTCATTTGCGAAAAATTTCGTAATTTTCGCCGTATTTCCCATCCGTTTATTCACTTGCGGAGCGGATTGCTGTATGCTTCAGGTAATACTCAAAGTACGAGGAATTCATGGTTGGCATGATGCTTGAACCGACACAGCACCCATCGCTCGAGGATTTCGAGCTGCTTGCCGAAGTGTCGCAGATGCTCACCGTGCTGGATCAAGACCGTGTGCTGGAGCGGGTGATCGAACTCATGGCGAAGGCGGTCGGATCAGAGCAGGTTAGTCTGATTCTGCATCCTGAATACGTCAATGACTGGCGACAGCTGTTCATCAAGTATGGCGAAATGGTGACGCCGGAGGAACGTAAGCAGGAGCAGTCGATTCACTTCGCCCGCCGCGTGCTCGACAAAGGGCTAGCCGGTTGGGTCTTCCGCAACAAACAGGGGACGATCGTCGAGGACACGACCCGTGATGCGCGCTGGTATCAGTTTCCGGACGGCACCTCGCAGGCGCGTTCGGCGCTGTGCGTGCCGCTGCTCTACAACGACGAAGTACTCGCTGTGCTGACGATGCTGCACCCGACGCCGGGACACTTCACTGACTATCACCTGCGGCTGGTGACGATCATCGCGAATCAGGCGACGGT
Organism: uncultured Chloroflexia bacterium; assembly: GCA_963727545.1. Taxonomy (GTDB): domain Bacteria; phylum Chloroflexota; class Anaerolineae; order Aggregatilineales; family Phototrophicaceae; genus Flexifilum. The sequence goes on along the minus strand of CAVSGS010000015.1, from coordinate 81,485 downwards.
CGCCGTCCGCAATGCCCAGTTGTTCAACCAAATGCTGCGCCAGCAGCAGCAGCTTGAGACGATCCTCCACGCGATCCCCGATTATCTGCTCGTGCTCGACGAAGCGAGCAAGATCGTGTTGGTCAACGACGCCGCCACGCAGTTGTTCAGCGGCGAGCAAACCGGCAGCCTTATCGGTCAGCCGGTGGCGAATTATCTGCACTTCGACAGCGTATTCAGCAGTATTCTGGAAGTCTTGGAAAACCCGGTACAGGATGGTCAAACGTGGTCGTTTGACGTCCGCTCCGAACGCCAACGGCGCGATTTTCTGGTCACAGTCTCGGCATGGGAGCACCCCTCCGGCGATACCGGCGGCTACATCGTTATTATGCGCGACATCACGACCATGCTCGACCTCAATCGCTTCAAGGACGAGATGCTCAAGATGGCGTCGCATGACCTGCGCAGCCCGCTGGCGCTGATCGTCGGCTATGCCAGCCTGATCGCGCTCGATCAGACCGAAGATTTGCCGATACAGCAGTATCTGGATGCGATCATGCGGGCAACCGAGCGGATGCAGAGCTTGCTCGACGACATGCTGCGAGTAGAGCAGATCCGCAAGTCGCCGCTGGAGATGCACCAGCAGATCGATTTTGCCGATTTGGTAGCCACGGCGGTCGACCACATGCGCCCGACCGCCGAGCAAAAGAGACAGCAGCTCGACACCGACGTCTGGTTGGCGGATGCGCCTACTGTGACCATCAACCCGGTGCTGATCCGCGAGGCGATGGAGAACCTGATCGGTAACGCGCTCAAGTACACGCCGGAAGGCGGGCGGGTGACCGTGCGGGCTTTCTCACAAGACGAATGTGTGAACTTCAACGTCGAGGATAACGGGATCGGCATTCCGGAAGAGCATCTGCCGCGAATTTTCGAGACCTTCTATCGAGCGAAGCAAGCCGGGTCCGAAGGCGTCGAGGGGCGGGGCTTAGGCTTGAGCCTCGTCAAGACGATCATCGAGCGCCATCAAGGCGAAGTGTGGGTCGAAAGCAGTCAGGGAGAGGGCAGTCGCTTCGGGTTCTGGATCCCGGTGGTGTAACGTACCTCACCCCCCAGCCCCTCCCCGAATTCAGGGAGAGGAGAGAGCAAAAGCAGATCGGCTGCTCGTTAAACGGGTGAAGCACAATATATTGGCAGCCAAATCCGTAGGGGCGTTATATATAACGCCCCTACACGTTATCCCCGCATTTACCCCGCCGCGCCGGTCATGATGCCGCGCATAATGATCCCGATCAGCAAGGCAAAACCCCAGATATAGCTGCCCATCGCCGGACGTTTGCGCGCGGTCGTCTCGACAAAGACGAAGAACGGCAGCGAGAGCAGCGCGCCCAGTCCGTAGACCAGATGGACATCTTCATAGGGGCGTCCGCCGCTGAGGTACATCGTCAGCCCGATCAGAAACTCGACCCCGATGAAGCCGATCATGGCGTAGACGCCCCGGCGGAACCACTTGGTCACGTCGCCGTGGCGGATTAAACCGATGTAGATGGCGATCAGCAGCATGATCAAGCCGATGGCAATCCCGGCGCGGCTGAACCAATAGTGAGCGGTGTGCAGAAATTCGTAGAAAGTCATCAACTTGTCCCGGTCGTGGCGCGACGCGGCACGCGCGCGTCGTCGGTCGCTTTGGCGGTTTGCAGATAGCCGACGAAGATCAAGATCACGCCGAGCATAATGCCGAGGTAGTTGAACTGCACCAGATTGAGGCTGACCAGCGCGCCGCCGAAGGCGGGGAGCAAGCCGCCGAGCGCGATCAGCCAGTTGCCGACCATGCGGTTACGAAGAATCTGCTTGCGACGGAACAGGATCGACGAGTAGATCGCGCCGCCGACCAACGCCAGCGTGCCCCACGTATTCATCACGCCGACGAACATCGAGCGGGACTTATCGGCTTGCATCACCTGATGCAGAATCACGTTCATGTCAACGCCGGGCTGCCATGCCGCCCCGTTGAATGGGGTGAGCAGCAGCAGCCACGGCAGCGTCATCACACAGACCAGAATCAGCGCCATTTCGATGTTGCGGGCGATGTTGCCGCGCCGGATCAGCAGATAAACGGTTCCCTGACCGAGCCACGGCGCTACCGCCAGCGCACCGGTCCAGTACCAAAGCCCGAAGAACAGCGGACTCCAGACGAACGACAGCACTACCTGACTGAGCGATCCGATGCAATAGAGGGTCAAGCCGATACCCCACGCGCGTAGGTGGGGGCGCTGCTTGCCTTCGGCGAGGGCGCTGCGCCAGCGCTGCAGCACCATCACGGCAAAAATGCCGCTGATCACCGTCGTGATCAACGATAAGATCATCGGGAGGGAGATGGACTCCATATTCTGTTTACCTCAGGCTGCCTACGGCGACGAAAACCTACAAAAATCTACTAAAGTATAGCAAAGATTGCGATAAATGGGGGCTGCTTAATGTCAGGAGATTCGCAGTCAGATTGAACCGGCTAAATTTGCTGAATGCTCCGGTGCTTAGGATATGCTGAGGTGCGGGCGGCTCGAAAACGGGTCGTGCTGCCCGGTTGGTCGCTGCGGTTGTGCGGGGGAGAGGGGTAATTTAGGTGACGACGGTTTAAGAAACGACGGCTGGCTCAAGGACGCGCAAGATCGCCTCGCGGACGTGCTGCGGGCTGGTCGGCTTTTGCAGAAACACGTCGTTGTTACGCAGGTTGCGAACCATCGCACGCTCGTGGGCGCTGAAGATGATTACGTTAGTGTGGGCTAAGTGCGGGCAGGCATAGATGTAATCCAAGACCTCGATGCCGGGCTTGCGCGGCAGCAGCAGGTCGAGAATCACCACGTCAGGGGCGCTGCAGCTCAGGATCTCGATCGCTTGCACACCGTCGGACGCTTCCGCGACTTCAAGACCCATCCGCGTGACAATCGTCCGGTAGACGTAGCGCGTGGACATGTCATCGTCAACAAGAAGAACTTGGTGTGCCATCTTCAGGGAGCCTCGTGGTGCTGATACAGTGAATTGTTTATGCTCAAGCTTGCAGTTTCTTTGGGCAACTTATGATGCCAAATTCCGATGATCATCTCAACCCTAATAGTATACGGGGTTTTTGTGAACGCGCGAACAAATTAACCTAAAGTTAACCTACAAGTCGATGCCCACAAACTTTTAGTCTGCCGAAACGTCAATTTGAAGCTGACTCACCTGCTGATCGCCGACGAATATACGGACTTCGTAATTGCCGGGCGTATAGCCTGCCTCATCGCCGAAGAAGAAATAGCTGCTGCCAGCGCTCCCTAAGCTCCATAACAACGTGTTGCCTTGGATGGCGATGCCGTCGCGGTAGAGCACGCGCGACCACGCGACGCCGTTTTCCATCTGGGCGAAGGTGATAAAAAAGTAGATGCGCTTAACACCCGCCGTGAAGCTCTGGCTCGGCGAGAGCGGCGTGCCGTTGGCATTGACGGACGTGTCAGCGGTGACCAGCGTCAGGCTGAAACCGGGGGTGGGCGCGCGCGGCGTCGCGTTGAAATCCGGCGTCAGATTCACAAGCGCGGGCGGCGTCGGCGAGGGAGTGCTGGTCGGGAGCGGCGTCTCAGTCGGCGGAATTGAAGTCGGCGTCAGCGTCGCGGCGGCGACGGTGGGCGCGATCCGGGTGGGCGGCGAGTTGGTCGGCGTCAGCGCCGTCGGGATGGCAGTTTCAGGCGTCAGCGTTGCGGTCGTCTGCCCGGCGCGCGTTGCTGTGAGCGCCGATCCGGCGGCACTCGCCGTCGCGGTGAGTGCGGACTCGGACGGCAAGATGATGCCGTAAAGGTCATCCGGGCTGCGGTTGATCAGGTTGTTCATGTTGTGGAGCGCGACGGCTGCCAAGCCACTGATGACCGTCAGCACCAGCGACGAGGCGATCAGCGCGACGGCGATCAAGAACAGACGACCGCCGCGCTCGCCGGCGCGCCGCCGCAGCAGCCAATAAGATCCGGTGCGGCGGACGCGAAGCTGTTGCAGCGCGATCAGCAGGGTCAGCACGCCCAAGACGAACATGCCGACGAGGATGTAGGGAAGTATGCGCGCCAATTCTCGTTCCATAGGCGGAATTATACCGAAAGATAGGACCGAGTACCGAGTACCAAGTGCCGAGTAAAGATCGGACTGAGGACTGAGAAAAAAAGTACCGAGTACTGAGTACCGAGTACAGAGCAAAGACAAGGGACCGGGAGTTGTAGGGGGCGTTATATATAACGCCCCTACGGGCGAGGAAGGTATAGATTGTATTTTGCGAAATCCTCCTTTGCGCCTTTGCGTTGAGTCTCTTGTCTTTTCCCAGCGTCAGATGGGCGGTGGACAACCCGCCCTTGTGACCCTTCCATAAATGGGGTAACTTTCTTCCGTAATTTGTGACGAGGTTTTTATGGCAGAACTCCAACAGCGGCTGGACGATCTGCGCCGCACGGTGCAAGCGTTATCCGAAGATGCCGACTCCGCAGTCGTCGCCGATCTGGAAAAACAGGCGCGGGCGCTGCTGACCGACGCTAAAAACACGCCTTACGAGGCGGATGCTCAGGCGTTGTTTGGCGAGTTGGCGCGCGTCAGCAACCCGACCTCGCCGGTCGCGGCGACGGTGCGCGGCTTGCTGCGGCGCGCGCGGATCCGCATCGAGATCGCCGGGGACGACGACGATATCGACGAGGCGATCGACATCCTCGCCGAAGCGCTGGCGCTCGCACCCCGTGACCCCGACGTGATCGCGATGCTCGAAGATGCGGCGAAGGACAATGCACAAGCGCGCCAGCGCGTGAACGACCTATTCACACGCTACGGCGTCGAGCGCCGTCCGCCCCCGCCGCCGCGCACGCCGGTGCAGACGCAGGACGACATCCCGCAGGCGAAAGCCGACGATGCGCCCACGGCGACGCCCAATCAACCGAACGTGCCGAACTACCCGACCTCGGCGGGTTATCCCGCGCCGGAGCGCGAAATGTTCCGCGATCAGCCGACGCAGCGGCGCACGCCCGGTCAGGGACCGACTTACGGCGGCGACGTTGACGAGACGCTCTCCGAGCTGACGCAAGCTTACTACTCCGGCGAGTACCAGCAGGTGATCGATCAGGCGAACCGGGTGCTCAGCCAGCAGCCGGGCAACGCGACCGCGCTGGAATATCGCCAGAAAGCCGAAGACAACCTGATTCGCGGCGTCGTGCCGGATCACCGTATCCCGTTCGACGCGCGCGTCGCCTACAACCGCGCCAATTCATTGGTGCGCGCCGGAAATTACGACGAAGCCGAACGGCTCTACCGTGAAGCCCGCGATCTGGCGGAGCGCGACGGGATTTTAAGCTGGAAAGACGCCGAACAAGCGCTGCTCGACATTCAGGACTTGGCGCTCGCCCGCGAGATGATCAACGAAGGCGACCGCTTGATGTCGGCGGACAACTGGGGCGAGGCGCTGCGCAAATACGAAGGCGCGCTGCGGGTCGTCGCCAACGATCCGCAGGCGGAAGAACGGATCGAGCGGGTGCGGCGGGTGCAGGGCGACGCCGAAGGCGCGTCGGCGCAGTTGAGTATGCTCGGCGGCTCGCTTTCCGAGCAGGCGGCGCAGCTTCAGACCGTGCTCGGCACGATTGGTCGCTTGCGCCAGACGCTGCCCAACAGCCAGCGGCTCGCGCAGTTGGCTGAGACCGCTAACGGTCGCTTGAACGCGATCAAGACGCAGTTGAACGAGCAGGCACAGTCGGCGCTCAACCGTGCGACCAGCGCGACGGCGCTCGAAGAAAAGCTCAACCTGACCAACGAGGCGATCCAACTGCTGGAACTGGCGGTCAAGCTCGATCCGAGCGACACCACCATGTCCGATCTGCTGCTGGAAGCGCGCTCCAATGCCAGCGACATGCAGCGGGCGCGACAGGTGATCGAGCGGGCGGCGAATCACATCGCCCAGAACTACGACAATGAACTGCTGCAAGCGCGCTCGATGCTGAGCAGCTTGATGCAGTACGCGCAGGATACGCGCTATCGCACGGTCGTCAACGACCTCTTGAGCCGCTACATCGAGCGGACGGTGGCGGCGGTCGAGGAAGGCGACGTCGACGAAGCGGCGGCACTGCTCCAGACGATGCGCGACGAGCCGTTCAACATCGTCGGGCGGCGCTCGGAGATCACGCGGCTGGAGACTCAGGTGCGGACGCTGCGCCAGCGCGGACGTTTCCGGCTGATGGGCATGATCGGCGGTGTCATCATCATCATCATACTGGTCGGCTTCCTCTCGCGCCCGACGTGGGAAGCGGTGCTGTTCCCCTCGCCGACGCCGACGCCGACGATGACCTTCACGCCGAGCGCGACCTTTACGCCTTCGGATACGCCGACGCCGTCGAACACGCCGACGCCCAGCAATACGCCGACGGCGACTTATACGCCCAGTAACACGCCGACCGCGACCGATACGGCGACGCCGACCCATACGCCGACCGACACGCCGACGCCAACCGATACGCCGACGGTCACGCCGACGCCGCGCATTCTCTGCCAAGTCTTCGCGCTGCAGAACGTCAACGCGCGCACGCGCCCGTCGCTCGACGCCAACATCTTCAGCACGATCCCGCGCGGCACGATCATGAACGTGATCGGGCAGCAGACCGGACCGAACGACGGTCGGCGCTGGTACTTGATCGAGGCGGAAGTTGACGGATCGCAGGTGTCGAACGCCTACGTGCGCGAGGACGCGAACTTCGTTTCTCCGGTCGGCGAGGCGTGTCCGGCACTGCCGTAAAGATGACCCCACCCCCAACCCCTCCCGAATTCAGGGAGGGGAGAGTGCTTTTGTCTGTTTGGGGCGCGGGTGATGACGTTGAGGGATATTTCGACACAGCGATGAGGGGTTTTAATATCCTTATATCGCGAAAGAATGTGTATATAGCAGTAGAGGCAGAACTCAGTTCTACCCCATAGACACCAGTTAGAACCCCTCCCCGTTTCAGAGGGTGCGCAGAGTGCTTCGCCCGATTTGAGCCTATGGCAATATTCTAAGCCGCTGAGACGGGTAAACCTGTTTACCGGTTGCGAATGTAGGAGCGTGGTTCAGGGATCAGCGGCGAGGAAATTTTCTGTCTTCGGGACACAGATATAGCAGGGGGCAGAACTCAGTTCTGCCTCTACGGATTCACCACCACACCGGCAAGTTGTCCTTGCTGAAAGCTGACTGCTAAAAGCTAATCGCTAACCGCTACTTCTGCCAGACGTTGGTATTCGGATCGACGGACCAGCCTTCCGGGATGTCCGGTTGGCAGGAGGGCGGCAGCGGGACGTCACCTTCGGGCGGCTGGAACACGATCTCGACCGGATGCCCGGTGATTACTCGGACGAAGTTGCCGAGCACAAGCTGGGTCTCCTGCTCGGCGCGGTCGAGGATGCCGCCTTCCAGCGCATCGTCGCGGAAACTGGTCAGCGCCTCGTAATTCGCCAGCAAGCGCGCTTCGTCCCAATCGACCGAGCAGGTCGTGAACGAGCGATCATACTGGCGGATGAAATCGACACGGCAGCTTGTCAACTGCGGCTCCGGGACGATCAACACGTAGACTTCGCGGGTGGCGTCGTAGCTCAGGCTGTTTTCGCCGATCTTGGTGAGGTCGATACCTGCCTCGACTGTCCCCTGTGCGACGTGGTTGGCGCTGAAGCCGCAGGTATTGAAATTCCCCTGATAGACATTGACGGCAAGGTCGGCTTTCGCCAACTGCGCGCTGACGCTCACCAACTGACCGAGCGGCTGAATGCCCTGCACGATCGTCTGGGTGCTGATGACTTGGGCGCGGGGCGCGGGCGCGCCTAACAATCCGCCGACGCTGCTCAGCAGCCCGCTGAAGCTGATCACGCCCATGAAAATCAGGGCTGCCGGGATGATCAACAGGATCAGGAGGCAGCCGAACGCGCCGCCGACGCCCCACAAACAGCCGTTGCGGGTCGGCTTTACGGCGTCAGGGTCAGGCGCGGATACGGTCATGATGGTCGAATCGGATTGCGGAATAATCTCCGGTGCCGGGGGTGCCGGCGGTGTTGGTTGATCAGTCACTAGGTTCGCTCAAGCTCGTTTCATCGTGTATTCTATACGTAAGGGAACACGAAAGGTCGCAAAGCGTGTCGATCGTGCCTATTTTAGAGTTCCCATCAAGGCTACGACAAGTCTAGACTGCGCCGGTGGTTCGGCGCGGCGTTAGAACGGGCGAACCACTGGACATAAATCAGCAAAACTGAATTTCTCAGCACAGATTTGGGAGATTATTTTGGCAAATTATCAAGATTGGATCGGCAAGAGCGAGGAAGTCGCGGACGTGCTGGCTGCCGCTCCGGCGCAGCGCATGGCGGCGACTTTGAATCTGCCGGAAGCATTCGTCACCGGGACGCCGCTGCTCCCGCTGTGGCATTGGTTGTACCTCGTGCCGGCGGTGCGGATGGATCGCACCGCCAGTGACGGTCACGCCATGCGCGGTGATTTTCTGCCGCCGGTATCGCTGCCGCGCCGGATGTGGGCGGGTGGGCGGATCGCCTTTCATCGTCCGCTGCACATCGGCGAGAAAGCGCTCAAGAAATCAACGGTCGCCGACATCACCAACAAGCAGGGCAAGAGCGGCGATCTGGTTTTTGTGCTGGTGCGCCACGAGATCATCGGCGAGCAGGGGTTAGCGCTGCTCGAAGAACAGGACATCGTCTATCGCGGACCGGCTAACGGCGACGATTCGCCGCCGCCGGCGCAGCCCGCGCCCGCCGAGGCACAGTGGTCGAGCGAGATCGACCCCGACTCGGTGCTGCTGTTCCGTTACTCGGCGCTGACGTTCAACTCGCATCGCATCCACTACGACCGCGATTACTGCATCTACGTCGAGGGGTATCCCGGCTTGGTCGTGCACGGGCAGTTGACGGCGACGCTGCTGCTCCATGAGCTGCGAGCGCACACGCCGAACCGCGCCGTCAAGAATTTCGGCTTCCGGGCGGTGACGGCGCTCTACGATCATCAGCCGTTCCACCTCGAAGGGCGGATCGACGGCGACGAGGCGATGCTCTGGGCGCTCAACGACGAGGGCGGGCTAGCGATGCAGGCAACGGCGAAGCTGGGGTAAGGCTGTTTAGATCGAGGCGCGCCACAACTCGTTGATGGTGAAGCTGTCAGGGTTGAGCATGCGCACCGCGTCGGGCGAGAACAACGCCTGCATCATCCCGGCGTCCATCGAGAAGCGGGTGTGGGTGAAGTCGTCGGCGCTGATGACCACGACCGGGATGTCGTCGAGCACGTCCTCGCAGCCGCCGAGGACAATCGCCAGCGGCAGGTTGGTCCGCAGTAAGAGGATTGGCTGACCGTTAGCGGAAAACTGCGCCCATTCCTCGCCGGTGGAAGCGTCCCAGTCGTCGAGCGCGGCGGCGAAGCGGTCGAACAACTCGTGGACGACGCCGTTCACCCGGTCAGGCGTCCATAAATGGGAATTCTCGTAAGCCAGTTGAAATGAACCACTTAAATCGAACGCCATAAGTGTCGCTTCCCAAACTCAATTTTGACTCAAGTTTACTGTGCTTCCGCGCTGCGGATGCCGAAGCAAAAACAGAAATCCGTAAATTATTAATCCGATCGGCAACAAAGCGGCGGCGATCGCCCAGAGCGTGTAAAGCGGTGCGAGCAGGGTCTCCCGATCGCCGGTGACGATGGGGTAGCCGAGGCTGAGCAGCCGCTCGACGTAGACCTGCACCAAGCCGATCCCGGCGAGCAGCAGGACGCTCCCGATCAGGCTGAAGGCGACCAACCAGAAGGGCAGCAAGCCGGTGATCCGGCGCTGATCGGTGCGCAGTTCGCTGGCGATCTGGTTGATCGCGCCGAGGACGATTGCCATGATCGCCCAGCGGGCGGCTTGCTCCGGTAAGATGCTGAGCCGCGTCCCGGCGGTGTCGGCGCGGATGCCGGGCACGAGCTGGATCGCGCCGATCATGCCGACGCCGAGCAGCAACAGCAGCATTCCCAACGCCAGCCAATGCGCCGCCAATGTATCCGTCGTATTGCGGTGCGCGAGCGGTAGATAGCTGTGCGACGCAGCGATCAGGTAGGTCAGCAGCACCAACAGCCCACCAACTCCGCCGAGCGCGGTGAAGCTCAGCAAGACGCCCGCCAGCGCGAGCAATACGGCGAGCGTGCGCAGGCTCAACTCCGCCCAGAGCGTCGAGACGGTGCTGAAGCGGCGGATCAGGAAGGACGCCAGCGCGATCGCTGCCAGCGTCCAGCCGACGTGAACCTGTACGCTGCGCGCGAGGGTTGCGTCAGGCGTGCTCAGCGCCAGCAGCGGGCAGATCGCGCTTAAGCCGATGCCGAGGCTCCAAACCAGCGGGATCGCTGTCCACTGACGGACGCGCGGCAGCAGTGTCGATCAGCACGGGCGCGATCACGAGGATGGGCGCGGCGCTCAGCAGCGGCGACGGCAGCCGGTCGAGGACGCCCGCCGCCAGCGTCAGGATCGCCAGCAAGAAGTCGATCAGCAGGGCGAGGCTCAGCAGCGGGCGCGAGTCGGCTTGCTTCGGCTGAGAGGGCGTAAATCCCGCCACCGATCAACCCGCTGATCAGCGCCAGATCGAGCAGGGCGGCGGCGAGCGCGCTCAACTGGTCGAATGACCACCGGGGATCCGGCAGTCGCGCCCAGATCGCCAACACCTCAACCAGCGCGTAGCCGATCAGCAAGGCGAGGGTCAAGGCGAAGAAGCGAAGGGCGGCGCGGTCGGGTGTCATCAGGCAGTCGGTGATGATCGGGCGATGGATCGATTATAGGGACGAAGCCGCGCGCCGACCAAATCCCGGTCGTGTTTGCCCTAGCCGCGTGCTATACTTGGCGCATCATGATCTGCCGTGAGAAGGATGTTCCCGATGGCTTCAATCGATCCTGAACTGCTGGAAATTCTGCGCTGTCCGGTTGCTGTTCACTACACCGACAAGGGCAGCGATCCCGGCAAGCTCGAACTGGTCAAGGATAGCTGGTTGGTCTGCGCTGACTCCGGCTACAAGTACCCGATTCGCAGCGGCATTCCGGTGATGCTGGTCGACGAGGGCGAAAAGTGGAAAGACACGCCGGTCGAAGACCTGCCCGTCCCGCCGCCGGAGGCGTAACCACTGCCGATGCAACGCCTGCCGCTGGCGGACGCCGAGGTGCTGTTCGATCCGCAGTTCTTCGGTTCCGAAGAGAGCGACGCCTTGTTCCACACGCTGACCGACGAGATCGCGTGGGCGCAGGAGTTGATCACAATGTGGGGCAAGCCGGTGCCGATCCCGCGCTTGACGGCGTGGTACGGCGATGCGGGCAAAAGCTACAAATGGTCAGGGTTGGAGCAGCACCCACTGGCATGGACGCCGACGCTGCTGGCGATCAAGCAGCGGGTCGAAGTGCCATCGGCGACGGTCTTCAACGGCGTGCTGCTCAACCTGTATCGCGGCGAGCGCGACAGCATGGGCTGGCACAGCGACGACGAACCCGAACTCGGCGTCAACCCGGTGATCGCGTCGGTCAGCTTCGGCGCGACGCGCAAATTTCAGTTCAAGCACAAGACCGATCCGGCGCAGCGCTACGCCGTCGATCTGCCCTCCGGCTCCCTGCTGATCATGCGCGGGGCGACGCAGCACTTCTGGAAGCATCAAATCCCCAAAACCAAGACGCCACACGGCGCACGCATCAATTTGACCTTCCGCGTCATTTATCAGCGACGAGTGACGAGCAATGAGCGATGAGTTTACGCTCGCAGAGGATGGATAGCTACCATAGATCAAAAGGCTGAAAATGCTGAAAGTAATGGGTGTTTCCGAGCAAGTTCATCCCGTTATGCGCTATTTTGAGGCTTTGACGAATTCCATAGTTAACATCAGATGTAATCTTGAAGACCCTAAAACCTCTGACCACGCTCCTTTGCATTGGCTTGCCAGATGGGGGGATAACCCCCCTGTCGATATAAGATTTAATCCGATTAGTGGAAAACTTCAATCTGTAAATTTGGTTTTTCACGAGGAACTAGTAACCATCAATGAAATGTTTTATAGCAAGCTTAACTCACAACCCGGCGTGCCTATTTTTGATCGTACACTGTGGAATTCTAATCCTGACGCATACGTAATAGAAAACCCGAATGTGAAAATTGGCTGGAGTTCTGAGAATGAGATATTTGTCGGCATCGGAAATACTTTCACTCCAACAGGAACACAATACAAGATGGATGGTGACTTGTCTTTGTTGACAGATAGTTCGTATTTGCTCAGAGGAATCTATATATCTAACATAACTGAGGCGGAAAAATCGGTCTTACGAAACTTAAAACTAATTTAAGTAAATACGAGAGGCTTATTACTCCGACTGTATATGCTCAAAGGTAGTGGAACTCGTTCACCGCACCCGCCCGCGCGATGAGCAGCGACTTTCGCTCGCAGACGATCATTCGCTGCTTGTGCGCTGGCGTCGGTTGGCTCGTCGCCAACTTTTGATCGCTCGCAAAGAATGAATGGCTGTCGTTTTGTTTCAGCCCGCTAACCCTAAAGGACACGGACCCGTTTGGCAGATGTATACAGCGTATCCCATCAGAATTATAGGGATTACAAAATCAAATATGATTATCCCAACTATTATTCCAAGCGATATAAAACGCCGCCTTCTCCATAAGAATACAGAGCTAAGAAACCCAACCGGCTGAATGCCGCAACAGAGGAACAAAAAGATTGAAGAGTCACCGGGTCCCGTTATCGAGGAGGCTTCAGTAACTGACAAAAATAAAAAGCTGGCGGAGAGGAGTAAAAACCCTAAACAGCCAACGACAAATTTCGCAATATTGATACCTTTTCTCCCATTAGGTAGCTTCTTTGTGATCACCTGCGTCAGTTCATCCACAATTACGCCCCGCTCGGCGCTAAATCCAATGCCTGAGCCAAGCCTCAATTACCCACATTTCTCCTTCTAAGTTATACTGCACATAATTATTTACCGCGCTTTCGAGCCGACAGATGATCGAGATGACGAATGGCGGACTTGACCTCACATGAAGCAGCAGCCCACGAATCCCATGCCCTGCCGGTGATGCTGCCGCCGGGCAAATTGGTCGGGCGGGATGCGATCCTCGCGCAGGTCTATTCCCAGTTGAAGGAAAACAAACCGGTGCTGATCTACGGCGAGTCGGGCATCGGCAAAACCGCCCTCGCCGCGACGCTCGCCCGCGCCTATACCGAACTCCCCGGCGGCGTCCTCTGGCTGAACGTCGACGATACGCCGTTCCCGGAACTGCTGGCGCGTATCGGGCGGGCGTATAACCTCAAAGACTTGGCGACCAGCGATAACCCGGTCAGCCTCGTCGCCTCGGCGATCAGTACGCTGGTGGCGAATAAGCCGCTGGTCGTGCTCGATGGGCTGGTCAACCTGCCCGCCGCCTCCGAATTGGCGATGCGCTGCTCCGGCAAGCTGCCACTCTTGTTGGTCAACGAGCAGCAGATCGCCGGACCATGGACGGCGGTCGCGCTCGACAAGCTCGAAACTCCGGCGGCGGCGGCGATCTTCGCGCACCTCGCGCCGGATCAGCACGAAGGCTTAGACGATTTGCTGACCGCGCTCGGTGGCGTCCCGCTGGCGATCGTGGTCGCGGCGGCGGCGATCCGCGCCAAGGGGCAGACTCCGGCGGCGTTTCTGGCGGCGCTGCCCAAGCGCCCCGAAGTTCCGCCCGCGCTGCTGGCGCTGACTGCCGCCTTCGGCACGCTCAGCAGCGCCTTGCAAGGGCTGCTCCTGTTGATGGGCGCGACCTTCCGGGGCGAAGCTTCACCGGAACTGTTCAGCTTGATCGCCGGAGCGCCGGAAGCGACCATCACGCAGGCGCTCAACGGATTGGCTCAGCAGCACCTCGTCGAGCGGGTCGAGCGCTACGGCAAGCCCTACTACCGGCTGCACCCGCTGACTTACACCTTTGCCCAGTCGTGGCTGCGCGGCTCCGGTCGCCTCGACGGTCTGCAAGCGAAAATCCGCGATGCCATGCTCAGTTACGCTCACCAGTTCAGCGCCGCGCCGAATCGCTTGGCGGCGGAGATGGACAACTTCCTCGCCGTGTCGCAGTGGGCAGCCGACGCCGGTGACCGGGAGGTCGCCAACCAGCTCGCGCTGACGTTGATGCAGGCGGGCGATTTCGTCAACGGGCGCGGCTACGTCTACGAACTGCTGCTGCTGCGCCGCTTGGCGGCGAGTTCGACCAGCGCCTTCCCCGCCTATACCGAAGCGCCGATGCCGCTGCCGTTCGCCGAAAACGATGAGGAAGAAGAAGAGTCCGGCGAGTCCGAGCCGTTCGAGAGTGACGTCATCGACGAGGACGACGAAGACGAAGACTTGATCGAGGATGAAGCCGAGGTCGTCGACGAGGTGATCGACGACGAGGAAGCCGCCGACGAGGACCAAGCGGAAGACAGTTTGCAGCGCTTATCGCCGGTGCCGACTGCGCCGCCGACCTCGATCCCGGTGGACGAGGACGAAGAATCAGACGCGGATGAAGCAGAAGACGAAGCCGACGAGGACTTTGACGACGAACTCGACACGATCGAGGAGGTCGAAGACTTCGAAGAAAGCGAACCGATCGAGGACAGCGAGCCGGTCAGTCCGCCGGAAGATGAAGACGAACTGGTGCGGCTGCGGGCGTCGCTGGTGCAGGCGCGACAGGACGGCAATCGCCGCGAGCAAGCCGAACTGCTGAGCAGCATCGGCAAGGAGCAGGTCAAGCGCGGGCAGGAGACCGAGGCGATCTCCAGCTACGCCGAAGCGGTCAATGCTTACGAAGCGCTCGACGATCAGCCCGGTTTGCTGGCGACGCTCGAAGTGCTGGCGGATCTGGCGGTCAAGACGGAAAACTCACAAGCGGCAGTACTGCACGCGGCGCGCGGCGTCGAACTGGCGGAAGACCTCGGCAACGAGGCGAGCCAGCGCAAGCTGCTGACGATCCTCGGCGATGCCCGCCAGCAGTTGGGCGAAAGCGAAGAAGCCAGCCAGAATTACGCCGAGGCGCTCGACCTCGCCCGTACCGCCGACGATCAGGCGAGCGCGGCGGTGATCCTCTACAAGCTCGGTTACGCGCAGCTTGACAGCGGCGCGCCCAACGACGCCATGAAGACGTGGGAAGACGCCCTGACCGCCTTCCGCGAGCAGGGACGGCGCGATTACGAAGGGCGGGCGCTGGCGGGTTTGGGCACGGCGTCGGGCGAACTGGAACGCTGGTCGGAGGCGACCCGCTTCTACAACTCGGCGCTGCACATCGCCCGCGAGATCAAGGACCGCGACGAAGAACTGCTGCGGCTGGTCGATCTCGGCTATGCGGCGGTGCAGTCGCATCAACTGGGGCAGGCAGTGCTGCGCTATCGACAGGCGCTCCACCTCGCCTACCAGAGCGGCAGCCGCGAAAATGTCGTCAGCACGACGGTCGATCTGGGGCGGCTGCTGGTCGAAAGCCAGCGCCATCTCGACATTACCGACCTGCTGGTCGACGCGGCGCTCAAGTACGACGCCAACGACCGCGACCTCAAGCGGCTGAAGGAACGGATTCAGGACGAGCGCGAGGTGCTCGCGCCGGAGATTCAGCAGGTGCCGGTTAGCGGCACGGCGCAGGAATACGCCGCTAACGCTTACACGCTGCTGGAAAACAGCTAAACTACCTTAAGACCAATCCTCGCGGCGGTCGTCGCCGATTCAGGCTAGAATGGTTCGTCGTAGGGGCACGATATATCGTGCCCCTACCGTTGGGAATCACTTCCACCGATTAACGTCAAAACCGACAACGGATTCGAATTCTGCCGGGATCTGCCGCTTCACATTCTACGGAGACTCTATGACTTTTCCGCGTGGTCGCCTGTTCTGGGCGGTATCGCTCGGACACCTGACGGTCGACATTTTCAACGGCAGCGTGGCGGTGGTGCTGACTTTCCTCAGCGGGCATTTGCTGACGCTGACCAACACGCAGATCGGCGCGGCGATCAGCGCTTACCAGATGTGCGCCGCCGTCAGTCAGCCGGTCTGCGGCTGGATCGCCGACCGCACCGGCGGGCGCTGGCTCGGCGCGGGCGGAGTCGCGTGGACGGTTTCGCTGATCGCGCTGTCGTTGATTGTCGCGGTGACCACCCGCTCGTTCGGGCTGATGGTGATCCCGCTGGTGCTGGCGGCATTCGGCAGCGGCGCGTTTCACCCGGTCGGCACGATGCACGCCGCCGAGAGCGACGTCCACCGCTCGACTGGCAACCTCTCGGTCTTCTTCCTGATGGGGCAGTTCGGCGGCGGGTTCGGTCCCGCGATTGCCGGGTTTCTGCTCGACCAGACGGCAACGCACAACGACGTCTTCACGGCGGGCTTGGGTCCGAGCTTCGCCGGACGGCTGATCGAGCATGGCTCGGTCGTGCCGCTGCTGATCTTCGCGCTGGCGGCGATTCCGAGCGTGCTGCTGATGCTGGTCGCCATCCCTAACGCGCACGCTCACAAGCAGCGCCCGGCAGCGCTGGCACAAGCCGTGGCGAAGCCCGCTTTTCGTTGGGCACCGCTGCTGCTGCTGGCGGCGATCATCATGCTGCGCGGGTTGATCAATCCGGGACTGGTCGCCTTTCTGCCGCGCCTGTTTCAATCGCGCGGGTGGTCGGCGGCGGAATACGGCTTGGTCACGACCATGTACTGGATCGGCAGCGGCATCACCGGCGTGATCTTCGGCAACTTGGCGGATCGCTACGGCAGCCGCATCCTGATCGTCGCCAGTATGCTGCTGGCGGCTCCGGCGGTCTTCGGGCTGGGCGTTTTCGGCGGTTCGGTTTCGTTCCTGCTGGCGTTGGCGGCGGGCGCGTTCAGCGGCGGATCGCACAGCTTGATCGTCGCCATGACGCAAAAGCTGATGCCGTCGGGCAAGGGCTTCGCATCGGGGGCGTCGCTCGGCTTCATCTTTGCGATGGGGGCATTAGGCGTGCTCGTGATCGGCGCGCTGGCGGATCGCTTGGGGCTGGAGGCGGCTTTCCAGATCGTCTCGATCGCGGGGGTGGCGACCGGTCTGCTGGCGCTGCTGCTCCCGGCAGATCGCCCACCGACACACGAGACCGTGGCGCAGATCAAGGACGCTCCAGAGGCGAGCCGTCTCTGAGTATGGCGTTAACGAGCCGGATTAACGGGCAGCTACTTGCGCGTGTAGAACCACTGACAGACGCTCGCGGTCATCAACACGATGACCGCCACGGCGAGGATCGGTGAAATCGCTGGTTGGCTGGGGTTGGTTGGCTCTAATTTGACTAATAAAATGATGCCAAGCAGGATGACGACCAGCACTTCATAGCCATCAGAGGCTTGGCTCGGTTGCTTATTCATGGCACCACCTCTTATCCTGAGCCTACCGCCGCTTGCCGACGGCGTCACGTTGGCAGGGTCATGATTTTATTGTGATGTTTTTCACTTACCGGCGAAAACGGCTGTGTTTATAGTGGTAAGTGTGGTTTTTGTAACAAAGTATAATATATTGTTATTTGATATTTATTCTTTTGTGGTTCTGATGCTTGGAGTTTCACTAGGGTGTACGTTAAAATGAATTGAGAGGCTTTAACGTAGAACCCGATCATCTAACCGCCGGGAGGTAGTGCCGTGAGCCGTTGGGAAAATAAGTACGTCATCGGACTCACCGGAAATATAGCCGTGGGCAAAAGCGTCGTCCGCCAGATGCTTCAACATCTGGGCGCGTACACGATCGATGCCGACGGTCTCGCGCATCAGGCGATGACTCCCGGTGCACCCGCTTACAAGCCGATCGTTGAGATGTTTGGTCGGTTCGTCGTCGACAGCGACGGGCGGATTAATCGCGCGCGGCTGGGCAGCATCGTATTTTCGGTGCCCGAAGCGCTGGCGCAGCTCGAAGCGATCTCGCATCCGGTGGTCAATCAGGCGATCCGCACGCTGATCACCCGCGCCAAGCAGCGCGTGGTCGTCATCGAGGCGATCAAGCTGCTGGAAACCGATCTCGCCAAGTCGGTTGACGCGATTTGGGTGGTCGATGCCTCGTCGGAAACGCAGTTGAAGCGGCTGGTCGAGAAGCGCAAGCTCTCCGAAGAAGACGCGCGCAAGCGGATCGTGGCGCAGCGCGCGCAGGCGGACAAGATCGCCCGCGCCGACGTGATCATCATGAACGATGGCAACGTCGAGGAAACGTGGAAACAGGTGTTGCAGGCGTGGAACGTTTCGCCCAAGGGCGCGACCGGTCGCTTGCGCCTGCAAGAAGCAGAGCGCGCCCAGACGCCGACACCGCCAACACCGCAGCGTCAGACCTCAACCTTGCCGCCGATCCCGCGCCAAACAGCGCAACCCGCAGCGCCCGCTGCTGCGACTCATAACGATCCGCGCTATTTCGATCCCAAGACCGAGGTTGTCATTCGGCGCGGGATGCCCGGTAACGCCGAGGCGATC
Organism: uncultured Chloroflexia bacterium; assembly: GCA_963727545.1. GTDB lineage: Bacteria > Chloroflexota > Anaerolineae > Aggregatilineales > Phototrophicaceae > Flexifilum. Next base: position 63,051 of record CAVSGS010000015.1, on the reverse strand, counting down.
GCCAAGTTCATCACCGGCGTGACCGGCAAACCGGTCGGGCGGATGGACATTATGCTCGCCTTCGGTCAGAAAAGTTATCACATCGCCTACGGCAAGAACGACCAGATCATCGGCTTGATCGGCTGGACGGTCGAAAACCTGATTACGCGGATCGACGAGTTCTCGATTGTGCCCAACGTGCCCTATGACGAAGTAATCCGCGAACTGGTCATCGCCATCGAGGAAGCCTCGCGCGAACTGCAAAGCGAAGTCAGCTTTATCGTGCTGCCGGCAGAGACGGCACCGGCGGTGTTCCAGTCGTTCGTGAAAAATGGCTATCAATACCTGAAGCTAAATGAGGTAAAATTCCCGGCATGGCGGGAAGCCGCCCACGAAATGATCGCCGACTCGAATGGTCGCGCCCTGATGAAGCAGCTGCGCGCCGACCGGGTGATGAAGCCGATTTAGGAAAAGCAACCTCACCCCCTAACCCCCTCTCCGTGGGGCGAGGGGGAACAGAATTGGTGAAGGATGTGAGGGATTGATGGAAACGTTGCGAACTTTACCGCCGGTGCGTTGGGCGTCGGTGCATCCCCGTTTGGCGGCATGGATTGTGCTGTCGCTAGGGATGATCATTCTGCTGGTGATCGAAGCGCGCGACGTCGGTCTGCTCGCCGGGCAGTGGATCGCGCTGATCGTCGCCTGCATCTTGGTGGCGGGCGCGTGTATCTGGATCGTCAGTTGGGAAGACAGTGACGAGCCGGAAGATGACGGCGCGGTGAAAGCCGAAGCGGTCAAGCCACCGGAAGATAAGCCCGCGGCATAACTGCATCGCTGCTTGAATAAGAGCGAATGACGACAACCACCCTCGCCGGGTGGTTTTTGTTTTGGCACGTAGGGTTTGTAGTCAAGCTCCGAAACCTCACCCCCCAACCCCCTCTCCATGCAATGGAGAGGGGGAGCTAAGCGCAGCGCAGCAGGGGTGAGGTTTGTGGGGGGAAGAGCACTGTACCCCTCTAACCTACGTTAATTGGGCAGCACCCACTGCGGTTCGCCGATGTCGGCGATACAGCTGGCATCCGGCTCTTGCGTCGGGTCGTTGAGAAAATCCTGCATGATGCCCTGCGAACACGGATTCAGGTCGACCACGCCGTGCCCGCCGCCGGGGAATAGATAGAAGAAGCTGTTGGGGAGATAGCTGGCGGCGTCTTCTGCCCACTTCGCCGGGGTGATCGGGTCGAATTCGCCTGACGTGACCAGCGTCGGGATGTCGCTTTCGACCGGCTGGTTCTCGATGGCGTCGGCGGGTTGGACGTCCCAGATCGCGCAGTCGCTGAAAGTCCCTTGAATTGCGGCGACGCTGTTGTCGTGCAGTTCGGCGGGCTGCGCCGGGACGTTGTCGAGCGCGGTTGTTTCGTCCAGAAAAGCGACTTCTTCCTGACACTCGACCGAGAGGTTCATGCCTTCGCTGTCGGAGACGTCCTCGGCTTGCGGCGCTTGGCGGAAACCGGCTTGGATGGTCGCGCCAGATTCGAGGTCGTCGAGCGCGGTGTAATTGCCGTTGGCGACTTCGTTGATCACCATTGGCAGGTAGGGGATGCTCTCGGACGAGTAGAGCAGTTGGAACACGCGGTCGATGAAGCTGTCGCCGCTCAGTTCTTGGTCGACGCTGTCGCCGTTCGCGTCGGTGCCGGTGTAGGCGACCGGGTCGGCGTTCAACTGATCGACCGTGTCGGTGAAGGTCTGCTCCAAGTTCGGGTAGGCGGCGTCGCAGTCGGGGTCAGCCGCGCAGGCGGCAAACAGCTTTTGGAAATCCTCCGCGGTGTTCTGCCCGTATTCCTCCCACGAATTGACCTCCGGCGGATAGACCGAGTTGATCACGACGCTGCGCACGCCTTCGGGATGGTCGCGCATGACGGTGAGCGCCAAGCGCGTGCCGTAGGAGATGCCGTAGAGGTTCCACTCGTCGTAACCGAGCGCGACCCGCAAATCGGCGACGTCGGCGGCGTTCTCGGCGCTGTTGTAGGCTTGTAGATCCACTCCCTCGCTGATCAGGCGGTCGTGGCAAAGCTGAGTCGCATCTTCCAGCCCTTGTTCCGTTTCCGGGCAGTTGAGGCTGGGCAGCGAGTAACCCGTGCCGCGCTGGTCGAGCAGGATCAGGTCGCGGTCGCCAAGGTAGGGGATGTCCAGCCAACCGTCGAGGTCGCCGACTGCGTTGCCGCCGGGACCGCCCGCCAAATAGATGACCGGGTCGGGCTGGACGTCTTCGGTCGGCGCGTACATGATCGCAAACGCGAGTTGGATCGTCGCGCTGGAGTTGCTGGTGCGGTCTTCCGGCACGTTCAAGTAGCCGCAGTCGACGTTCTGCCCCTCGACCATGTCGTTCGGCAGTTCCATCCAGCAGGATTGTCCATTCGATCTCAGAGTTTGCATCCTGAGCCAGTACTGGCGCAACGATCAAACCGATCAGCAAGAGAAAAATTAAGTAACTGCGACGCATGGGCGATCCCTTCAGCAAAGCCTGCTACGGATGAGGTAGTACGAAGCACCCAACCGGCAGCCGATGACGTTCGCGCCGGTGGCTCGCTGTCTTTAATTACGCTGTTGGGGCTTCGAATTAACTATTACACAAATTGCTGATTTACGCTATGCCTCGCCGGAGTGCTCCGGCGGGGCATGAGGGTTACTTCAATTCGCGCAGGTGCGGGTAGAGCAGCACGTCACGGTATCTGCCTTGCGTTGGAAGAAATATGGAACGATCATGTAGATTTCGATCTATTCTTGGTAATGCCATGCAAGAGGTTATCGATACGATGCTTGCCAAACAAGAATCCGACGAACTTATCTGGGGAACTGGCATATGGACTGCTCGACCGTTGACGGAACCAGAAGCTGAGCTGATCCTCGCCGCCTTAGAACAACGGGGCTACACCGCATATTTTTCGCTGCCAGACCCCAATAACGAGCTGGATTGGCAGGACGGAGCACGTTTCTTTTTTAAGGTCGTGGAGCGCTCGACTTGGTCTTCCTTCGCGGAACAAATATCTCCCATCATTCGAACTCGAAATGTTCACTTGGATTGAGACTGAGCCAGTATTTGAAACCAACCTGTCCAAGCATTCAACACTCTTCAACAGGGCCAGCCTGGACAAGTTCCTACGTTTTACTCAACCGTTTCTCTTGATTTTGTGATTCACTGAGTATAGTTTTCGCACCGAAGTTTTCACTAAATTTGTGCGGCACATTCACACCTTGTGGATGTGCCGCATGGTTATTTTCTACTTCAATTCGCGGAGGTGCGGGTAGAGCAGCACGTCGCGGATGGTGCGCTGATTGGTCAGCAGCATGACCAGCCGATCCACGCCCATGCCGAAGCCACCTTGCGGCGGCATCCCGTAGCGCATCGCGCGCAGGTAATCCTCGTCGAGCGGGGTTTCGTCGTCCTCGCCCGCGCGGTAGAGCTTCGCCATGTCGAGGAAACGCGCCTCTTGGTCGCGCGGATCGTTCAGTTCGGTGAAGGCGTTGCCCATCTCCATGCCCGCGATGTAGAACTCGAAGCGCTCGACGTGGGTATCGTCACCGGCGACGCGCTTGGCGAAGGGCGAAATGTCGCGCGGGTAGTCCATGATGATCGTCGGCTGGATCAGCTTGGGTTCGACGTACTCGCCGAGCAGGTGCTCGACCAGCTTGCCCCACGTCTGATTCGGCGCGAGCTTGACCTCGGCATCGTAGGCGCGGATCGCCGCTTCGAGCGATGCCGCGTCGCGATAGTCCATGTAGTCGATGCCGGTCTCGGCTTTGACCGCGTCGCGGATGGTGATCCGTTTCCACGGCGGGGTCACGTCGAGTTCGTACTCCTGATAGGTGAACTTAGTCGTGCCGAGCACGGCTTGGGCGCAGTGAGCGACCATCTGCTCGGTCAGTTCCATCACGCCTTTGTAATCGATGTAGGCTTTGTAGAACTCCAGCATGGTGAATTCGGTATTGTGCTTGAAGCTGACGCCCTCGTTGCGGAAGTCGCGCCCGATCTCGTAAACCGCGTCGATGCCGCCGACCAGCAGTCGCTTGAGGTACAGCTCGAAGCTGATGCGCAGGAACAAATCCTGATGCAGTTGGTTGTGGTGGGTGATGAACGGACGCGCCGCCGCGCCGCCGTAAATCGGCTGCAAGATCGGCGTCTCGACTTCGAGGAAGCCGCGCGAGTCGAAGAAGTCGCGCAGCGCGCGGATCGTCTGGGCGCGCTTGACGAACACGTCGCGGACGCTGCCGTTGACGGCGAGGTCGGCGTAGCGCTGGCGATAGCGGGTTTCGACGTCGCTGAACTCGCCGAACTCCTCGACCGTGCCGTCGTCGAGCACCTTCTGCTTGATCACCGGCAGCGGGCTGAGCGATTTCGCCAGCAGCTTGAAGTCGGTCACGCGCACGCTGATCTCGCCCGCTTTCGTCCGCATCAGCGTGCCGGACGCCTGCACGAAGTCGTCCATGTCGACCAGCTTATCTTTGACGAGGGCGTAGGCGCTGGCGTCCATGTCATTGACGCGCAGGAAAAGCTGGAGGCGCGCCGTCTGGTCTTCGATGTGCAGGAACGAGACCTTGCCCTTGATGTTCACGCGGCGGATGCGCCCTGCCACCGTCACCTCAATCGGCGTCCCGGCGGTCGCGTCGGCGTCGGGATGCTCGGCTTCGTAGGCTTCGAGCGCGGCGATCGCCTGCGCGTTGGTGTGCGTCCGCTGGACGCGGGCGGGATAGGCGGCGATGCCCTGTGCTTCAATCGCGCCCAGTTTTTCGAGTTGTTCCTGTTCGAGTTTGTTGCTCGGCTGCCACATGGGCGCTGTCTCCTAACGTGTCTAGTGCTGAGGCAGGGCGAGAGCTGCAAGTCTGTGCCTGCCTCGATGGGATCAATCTATATTCCGGTCAATCATAGCTTGTAATGCACAAGTCAGCGCAGCGTGGTTTACCGACCTCACCCCGAGCAACCTTCGGTTGCCAGCCCCTCAGCCATTGCATCGAGAGGGGACTTCAAAGCACTGTGCGAACTCGTTCGGTTCCCCCTCTCCACAACGTGGAGAGGGGGTCAGGGGGTGAGGTCAAAAAACAATTACCCTGCTCGCTTTAACGCACCGCGTGGCGCTGCGCCGGTCGATCATAGCAGTGAAGCCCGCGTAAGCCCATAGCGAGTAGGGGCACGGTGCGCCGTGCCCCGTTCACGATTTGCTGGTCGCCGGAAGTTAGCTCGAACCGGACGCGAAATCGCCCTGATTGAGGTAAACCCGCACCGGCGGATGATCGATGTAGTCGGCGGCGAAAATGTCGATCTTGCCGTCGCCGTTCAAATCACCGGCGCGCGCATTGTGTCCGGCGGTCGTGTCGATCTGGTCTTTGGTGAAGGTCGGAGTTGCTTCGCCGTTGTTGAGATAGATGCTGAGGTCGGCGAGTTCCAGCCCCAACAGGATATCGGGCTTGCCGTCGTTGTTGAAGTCGGCGATTTCGGGGTGATGCGCGCCCATCGCCGGGTCGAGCACGTGTTTCGTCCACGCGGGCGAGGTCGGGTCGGCGGGCGGCTCGAACCAAGCAATTTCTGCGCGATCGTGGGCGTTCATGGACATGAGTTCCAGCTTGCCGTTGCCATTCAGATCGCTGAGCAAGACCTCGTCGCCGGTGTCCGCCACGTTGGAGATCAAATAGCGCGTCCACTCGCCCAGCGGATCGCCGGGGTTCTGGAGCCAGCCGTTGGGCGTGGCGATGTCGATGCTGCCGTCGCCGTCGATATCGCCGAGGGAGATGCCGCGCCCGTCAAGGTTGGAGAGGTCTTTATCCTGCCATGACGTAGGCGTCTTTTGTAACCAGACGTGCAGGTGTGTGTGCCCGCTGGTGACGACGTCGAGCTTACCGTCGTTGTTCAAGTCGCCAATTTCGATGTCGTGGGTCGTCGCGCCGTGCGTGCCAATGACGTGATAGGTCCAGTTAGCGCCGACGGTGGGGTCCGCCTTCAGCCCCGCCGGGGGATTGATGAGCGGATTTTCGAACCAGAGGACGTTGTCCGCGCCATCGCCGTCACCGAGGATCAAATCGGCGTCACCGTCGCCGTCGATGTCCACTGCCTGCATGTCGGTCGTGAATTCGCTGTAGACCGGGCTGCTGCGGATCACGTGTTTGGCGAATTCGTGACCGGAATCGTACCAGACGAGGGTGCTGCCGCCTAAAATGCCATCGGCGAAGCCGTCGTTGTCGATGTCGGCGACCGCTTTTTCGTCGCCGCTGTTCTCGGCGTCGATTACGGTCATGGTGAAGGGGATGTCCTCTGCCGCGCGAATCGGTTGGGAGGCGAGCAGCAAGAGCGCCGTCAAGACTAAAGCGATTTGGTTTATAAGGTGGAAAGTCAAGCGAACCTCCTGATCAAAGCCAGCGTAGGACTCAATATTAACCTAAGTTCACACGAGTTTGCTGCTGAGGCGGGGAGATCGTCTGGAAAAGCACCACACACGCCGGAAAGAAAATCAGCCCCGGTTATGCCGGGGCTGATCGTTTACTCTGGTTGTTGGTAAGCGGGAACAGCTAGGCAATCGCCTTGATCACGAAGCTGATTTGTCCGGCAGGGGCGTTGACGACCACCTTTTGACCGACCTTGGCGCCCATCAGTGCCTTACCCAGCGGGCTTTCCACTGAAATCTTGCCTTCGGCGGGGTCGGCTTCCGCCGAACCGACGATGTGATAGATTTCCTTGTCGCGCTCGCCTTCTTCGACGACGGTCACGCGCGCGCCGAGGGTCACGGAATCCTTTTTACCGGTTTCCTCGATCACCTGCGCGCTGCTGAGAATCGTCTCTAGGCGGAGAATCTCGCCCTCGACGAAGGCTTGCTCGTTCTTCGCATCTTCGTACTCGGCGTTTTCGCTGAGGTCGCCGCCTTCTTCAAGCGCTTGACGCAGGCGCTCAGCCACCTCCGGGCGGCGGACGTCTTGCAGGAATTTCAGCCGTTCCTCTAGTTTTTTGAGACCCTCTGCGGTCAAATATTGGGGCTGATTAACCATGACCTCGGCTCCTTCATTAGCCAAAAAACGCGCCTGAGCGCAGCGCATCCAGTTCTGATTATAAATTAGAAAGACACAGCATTTGCTGTGCCCGATAAGATGCCTCAGGAGTATTTGCGGCATAAATCCGATGTATAACGACACTACTATAACATAAACCATGAAGCTTGTAAACAGGCGTTGGTCTCTACAATTACTTTGCGGCGGGCAGCGTGAAGCTGAAAGTGCTGCCCATGCCCGGTTCGCCGGAGAAGAACAGCGTGCTTTCGTGGAGCGCCAAAATCTGCTGGGCGCGGTAAAGGCGTAGACCGCCGCCTGCATACTGCCGCACCAGCGGTTGATGCAGCGCGCGCCAGAACGGCTGCCCGATCTGCGCTTGATCGTCGTGATTCAGCCCGATGCCGTTGTCGGCGATGCTGAACAAGACCTGATCGCCGAGCGATTCCGCCGTGATGCGGATCGCGCCACCGAAGGGTGTATAGCGGATGGCGTTGTCGAGCAGGTCTTCGAGGATGGTCAGAATTTGATCGTAGTCACCGATCACGGCGGGCAGTGGATCGTCGGCGTGGATGCTGATCTGGTGTTCGTGCTGTTCGGCGGCGCTGTAGGCGCGCTGCCACGCCTCGGCGAGTAAATCCAAACTGCTGAAGACGGTGCGGTCGAGTTTCAGCTCGCCGTTGCGCAGTTGGGTGATGATGTCGACGGTGTCCAGCAGCGCCAGCGCGGTGCTGCTGTGATCGTCGATCAGGTTGAGGCTGTCGGCTTGCTCGGTGGTGATCTGCCCCAAGCGTCCGTCGCGCAGCGCTTGTGCTTGATCGCGCACGAATGTCAGCGAGGGGCGCAGCACCTCGTACACCCGCGCCATGAACTCGACGCGATCGTCATCGGCGGCGGCGAGCACGGCAGTCGGCGCGGCGGTGAGCTGTTCCTGCCCGTTCGCCAGCGTTTGCACCACGCCAATCACCTCATCCAAGCGAGCGGAAGTGGTCGGTGGCGCGGCGGTTTTCAGCCGTGCGAGGACGTGCAGCGCCTGATCGACGTTCATTAGCTCATTCCCGGCAGTTTGATCGTGAAGGTGGTTCCGCTGCCCGGTTCGCTGGCGACCTCGATGGTGCCGCCCAGCGCCCGGACGATCCCGTAAGCGACCGGAACACCCAAGCCGCTCCCTTTATGGCTGCGCACAGTTTCGTTATCGGCGCGGAAGTAGATTGTCCCCAATTTCGCCAGTTCTTCCGCCGTCATGCCGATGCCGCTGTCCTTGACCTCGATCACCAGCGTGCTGCCGTCGGCGCTGCCGGTGACGGTGACTGCGCCGTCGTCATCGCTGTAACGCAGCCCGTTCTCGACCAGTTTATAGAGCGCTTTCGCCAGCAGTTCGCCGTCCACGTTGAGGATCGGCAAGCCCTGCGGGATGTCGAAGGTCAGCTTGCGGTTGAGTTGATCGGCGACCGGCTGCGCCTGCTTCTCGACCATCATGGCGATGTTCTTGAAGGTATCCATCTTGGCGTTGAAGCGCAGCGTCCCGGCTTTGACCTTGCTGGTGTCGCTGACGTCGGTCAGCAAGCCTTCCATCCGCCGCGAGTTGATGCGGATGGTATCGACGAACTGCTGCTGCATCTCGTTGAGCGGTCCCATGCTTTTGAGCATGTCGGAGTAGCCGCGAATGCTCGTCATCGGCGTGCGGAGTTCGTGGATCGCGTGGGAGACGAACGCCGCCTGCTCTTTGAGAAACTCGGCTTGATCGGCGGGTACGGCGGCGGCTGTCGCGGCGGCGGCTTTAGCCGCTTCCGCCTCGCTCTCCTGCTGCGCTTGATCGAGCAGGTCGCGGATCGCGCTCAACTGACCGGGGAGACGGATCGGGATGAGCGCGCCGGTTTCGGCGGCTTGGATCAAGTCTTCGAGCAGCGTTTTTGCCTGTGCCAGTGTCGCTTGTGTCATGTGGTTCTCCTCAACGAACGACGCGCCAGCAGCGTTCGGCGGGCACGCCAGCACCAATCGTGATCATATACTCGCGCAGCGTCGTTTGCAGTTCGGCGGCGTCGTTCCACATCACCTGCAAATGGGACCGATAGCAGCGGAGCGCGCGCAGCTTCGCGGCGAAGTCGTCCTCGCTCAGCGGCACGACGGCTTCGGTCATCGTTAGCGCGGGCAGCGTTTGGCGATAATACTCGTGAGCGCGTCGCAGCGCCGTTTTGTTGCGCGCGTAGGGATATTCCTCGTAGAAGTTGAGCGGTGGCATTCCCGGTCCGGTGAGCACCAACGCCCAATCGCGGGTCAAGCCATGATCGACGTGGTTATCGACGCCGAGCGGCGCGTAGATCGCGCTGACGTCGGCGAAAGGCAGTTGGAACTCAAACAGGGTCAGCGGGGCGTCATCGCCGGCACGGACACCGGCAAAAGGGCTGTCGTGATCCGGATAGAGGGCGATCAGGTTGCCCGCGCCACCGACAGCCGTGCGGAAAGCGCACTCGGTCAGCCCCAGATGATAAACCTGCGCGCCGAGCGCCTGCGCTGCCTGTGCATCCTCCAAACGGCGATCGTAGACGAGCGGGGCGCCGCCGTAACGCGCTTTGACCGCGTCGATCACCGGACTCGCCGGTAGATCAGCGGGTGGGTCACCCGCCATCGCCGTGACGATCACGATGCGCTCTCCGCTCTGCACCAACCGATGAACAATGCCGCCGCAGCTTAGCACGACGTCGTCAAGGTGGGGCGAGAGGAAGAGCGTGACACCCATTAGTTATCCTTCGGCTGGCGCAATCGGGATGTAGAAGGTGAACCGGCTGCCTTTACCCGGTTCGCTTTCGACGCGGATTTGGCTGCCCATCTGCTCGACGAGGCTGGACGTGATGGCGTAGCCTAAGCCCGCGCCGGGCTGCGAGCGGGTGTATTCGTCGTCGGCGCGCCAGAACTTCGTGCCCAATTTGCGGATGGCGGCGCGCGACAAGCCGATGCCGCTGTCGGCGACACCGAACTCGATCTTATCGCCCTGTTTGCGGACGGTCAGCGTGATTTTGCCGCCGTCGGGCGTGTATTTGTAGGCGTTGCTGGCGAGGTTGGTCAGCACTTGCAGCAGACGATAGTAATCGACCTCCATCGGTGGCAGGTCCGGCTCGACTTCCTCGATGAACGTGTGCTTGCGGTTAGTGATCTGGGTCATGATCGCGTCGCGGACGCCCTGCACGATTTCGGCGACCGGAACGCGAGTCGCGTTCATGAAGAAATGCCCGCTCTCGATGCGGCTGATGTCGGCGAGATCGGAGACGAGCAGTTCCATTCGTTTGACGGTGTCGCGGATGCGGGTCAGGTAGTTGACCTGCTGCTCTTGCAGCCCGCCGTCCATCAGGGTCAGGTCGGCGTAACCGAGGATGCTGGTCATCGGCACTTTGAGGTCGTGGGCGACGACGCCGACGAACTCGCTTTTGGCGCGGTCGGCGGCTTGCACCGCCGCATAAAGCCGCGCGTTCTCGATGGCGACCGCCGCCCGCGCGACGATCCGCTCGACGACTTCCTTCTGTTCCTCGGTGAAGGCGCCGCGCCGCCGCAGCACGATCACGGCGAAGACCTTCTTCTCGCGGCGGAGCGGGATGACCAGTACGCCGCGCTTGCGGGCTTCGTCGTTGAGCAGCACCGTCTCGCCGGTTTCGGCGGCTTGGAGCGCCTGCGGGTAGGTCTTTTCGAGGTGGATCGGCATGGTGTCGTCGATGGCGCTGCCGTAGCTGTTGCGCGTCGGGATGGCGCTGCCGTCGATCAACCCCAGATAGCCGACGTCGGCACCGGAGAGCCGCGCTGCCCATTCGAGCGTGTAATTCATCGCTTTGTCGACGTCGAGGGTTTCGTTCAATTGCAGGTCGATGCGGCGCAGTTGGCGCAGTTCGCCGACGCGCTCCGCCAGTTTTTGATCGGTTTCGCTGAACAACTGGGCGTTATCGATGGCGACGGCGGCTTGGGCGGCGAAAGTGTCCAGCACGGCGAGGTCTTCGTTTTCGAACAACCCGGCAACGGCGCTGTTATCGACGTAGATCAGCCCGATCACGCTGCCGCGCACGCGCAGCGGCGTCGCCATAATGCTGCGCAGCGCTTGCCCGATCACGCTGTCCTGCTGGGCGTAACGCGGGTCTTCGGCGGCGTTGGTCGTCACGACCGACTCGCCGTCGTCCAGCACTTGGTTGGCGATGGTGCGGCTGTATTTGAACTTGTCGCTGCTCAAAGTCTGCTGGTCGAAGTTGCGCGCGGCTTTGACCTCGACCTGACCATCGTCGTCGCGCAGCATCATGAAACCGCGCTCGGCGTTGGTCAGCTTGATGATGGCATCCATGACTTGATCGAGCACCGTTTGCAAGTCGAGCGACGAACCGAGCAGGCTGCCGACGCTGTAGAGCGCCTCCAGCCGTCCCTGTCGCTTCAACTGTTTGTGTTCGGCTTCCAAACGGGTGAGCAGATCCGCCATGCGGGCGACCTGCTTGTCGAAGAAACTGTTTTCGATGCGCCCGACCTGAAGCTGCGCGCGCAGCAGGTTGAGGTTGTGGCGCATGTTGACGATTTCGCTGTCGGTGACCTGTAAACCGGTTTTTTCCGTCATTCTACGCTCTGAAAATAATCACAGTACTGCGTCAAAGGACAAATCTCACAGCGCGGTCGCCGCGCCTGACAGATTTCGCGTCCCAGCCGGATAAGGTTGAGGTGGAACGCATAATAATCCTCAGGCGGGATGATAGCTTCCATGACCGGATGCGCATTATCCGCGCTGATCCCTTGCGGGAGAAAGCCGATCCGCTGCCCGACCCGGTGAATGTGCGTATCGACCGGGAAGGCAGGGCGGTTAAAGGCAAAACACAAGACAATCGCCGCCGTTTTGGGACCGACGCCGCGAAACTGCGTCAGCCACGCTTTGGCTTCGTCAATCGGTAGGTCGCCCAAGAAGTCGATGTTCAGTTCGCCCCGCTCGGCGTAGATTTCACGCAGCACCGCTTGAATGCGCGGTGCTTTCTGGTTCGCCAGCCCCGCCGGTTTGATCGCCGCGATCACGGCTGCAGTCGGCGCGTCCATGACCTCCGCCCAAGTTGGGAATTCCGATTTCAAGGCGGCGAAGGCGCGGTCGCGGTTATTGTCGTTGGTGCTTTGGCTCAGAATGCAGTCGATCAACTCGTCGAGCGGTGGTAGAAACGGTCTCCAATCCGGGTAACCAAAAACCTCGATCAAAATCTGGGCAATTGGGGCATATTTTGCCTGTCGGCGTTCAAAATCAGGCACGTCGATCATAGTTTGAATGATAACACAGTCCCTTGTAATCCAATGGTGTAGATGCCGGGTGTCGCCAAGAATTCACGAACCCTTTAGATGTGGACTTATTCGCTGTCAAGCCTTAAGGCTGGCTCGCAGTAGACCACCTTCACTATCGTTAGGAAAACATTATACACGCAATAGGGAGCGTGGAGAGAACCGGATCGCTAACGGTTGGCGCGGGCATTTCCCGGCAGCGTGCCGAGATACAGCCCGTTGGCGACCGCTTCGAGCGCGCCATCACGGATGGTGAGTTTCCACGTTGTCAGCCCGACCGGGTCGCCGAGCAGAATGGCGCTGTCGTCCTCGGTCCACGCCACCGGGCGCAGCAGTCGATCCGCCGGCGCGCCGATGATGGACTGCGTCAGGTTGAGCAGATCGACCAAGACGATGACCGTTTGCACTGACTGCGCCGCCGTGCCGAAGCCGCTGATCTGCGCCAGTGCGTAGACCGCCCGCGATCCGTCCGGCGCGATCAGCACGTCGCCGCCCTGCGTGAAGTTGTTGACCGGCGGGAGGGTGGTTTCGGTGTCGTTGCTCAGGTTGCGAATGCGCAGGTTGAAGCCGCCGCTCACGGCGGTCAGGCGGACCAGTGTGTTGGCGGCGATGCCCGCGCCACAGAAGCAGCCCGGCTCGCCGGGGAGCGACCGGGTTTCGCCGCTGAGCAGGTCGAGCGCAAACAAACCAGCGTACTGGCGAAACGGCGTCAAATCACCGATGCTGTCCGGCTGGTAGTCCATGTAGAGCACCGATTTATCGTCATTGAAGGCGACCGGATAAGCGCGGATGCCGTCGCGCGGACCGTCGGTGAGCACCGGGCGGGCGTCCTCGCCGTCGATCCCGGCGACCCACGTCACGGTCGTCAACGCCGAGGGACCGCCGCTGGTCTCCGTCCACGCGATGGTCTGCTCGTCGGGCGCGACGTGCCAGTCGATGCGGGTCACGCCGTCGCCGGGTTGAATGAACGGGTGCGGCGTCAATCTGCCGTCGGGGGTGGCGACCTGCACGGTGCGGTGGGCGCGGTCGTAGAAGATCACGCGGTCGTGGAGCACGGTGAAGTGATCGCCGCTGACCCCGATCCGCGTCAAGCCGCCGCTGAGCAGATCGACGAAAGTCAGTTGGTTAGCGCTGGTGAGAAAGACTTGCTGCGGATCGGTCGCCGCTGTCGGCGGTGCGGCGCTGGCTCCACCGGCGATCAGCAGCAGTGCCAGCAGCGCGATCAGCGTTTTAGGTAAGGCGCTGAATGTTTTTGTAGGGGCGTTATATATAACGCCCCTACGGAGTGTTACTGCTGACGAGGTTTTCAAGCGTCCGATCCAGTACGTGTTCGGGGTTGAAGGTACGGGGACATTATAACAAGCGCGAGCAAATCTGGCGCGATTTGCCCGCTGATGTCTGGCGTGGGTAGGGGCACGATATATCGTGCCCCTACAAAACAGTTGTTTACTCGATCGAGATGGTCAGCCGCCCTTGCGCGCTGTCGAGGTCGAGCCGCGCGTTGGCGCTGCCCTGATAGGCATCACTCAAGAAGCGGAGCAGATTGTTCTGCACCTGCTCGAAGGGCAGCTTGACGTCACCTGTCGGAGCGCCGGGGCGCGCTTTCCAAGCAACGCGGACGCTGCGCTGGCGCAGATCGTCGAAGTTGACCGCTCCGAGCGGCAGCAGCACGTAGCCCACGTCGTCATCGAGCGGGACTGCCGCCAGCCGCATCGCCTTGAGCAGTTCGGCGGCTTCCTGCGCGCTGATCTTGCCATCCTCGACCAACTTGATCACCCGGGCGCGGATTGGAGGTTCGGCAGGTTGTGGCATGGTCGGTAGATCCTCTGACTCTTCATGTTCCAGCGCGAGTTCGAGGGCGCCCTGTGAGTCGTCGACGAAGGGCTTGGTCTCCGCCAGATCGTTGGGGCGTTCGTCGCGGAGCACGCGCTCGACACAGGAGCGCACCACTTCCGGCTCTAGGTTGATCTGGCGCATCAGGTAGCGGATCGACTTGTCGTCGCCCTTGACCAGCGCCAGCAGCAGGTGCTCGGAGCCGATTTGCGGGTCGCGTCGTTCGCGGGCGATCTTGGTCGCGCTTTCGATCAGCCGCTTGGTCTCCGGGGCGATCACGGGTTGGGTGGGCGACGGCTCGCCGGGGTGGGCGGAGATCACGATCGGCAGCACGCGATCGTAGTTGACGCGCAAATCGTTGAGCACGCGACAGGCGACGCTGTCGGTTGAGCGCAGGATGCCCAGCAGTACGTGCGCTGTTTCAATCGAGGGGCTGCGCGATGCTTCGGCTTCTTGCTGAGATGCCGCCAAAATCTGACGGGTGCGTTGGCTAAATCGTTCAACACGACTCATGTCATTTGACCCTTATCCTTTTGATTGATTATAGGCGAAGATTGTAAATCCGGGGTCTGCCCCCCACTATTTAGGGGCTGAAACGGTATGAGATTATGGTACTATTTGACCGATATGACGATTTCGGTCAACTGGTCAGATGGGGGTTTATGGGAGAAAGTAGCAACCCGGAACGAGAAAAGCGCATCCTCAGCGCCGCCGCCGATTTGATCGCGCATTACGGCTACGACAAAACGTCGGTTGAGGAGATTGCGCAGGCAGCGGGCGTGTCAAAGGGCGCGATTTACCTGCATTTCAAGAGCAAGGAAGCCCTGTTCGAAGCGCTGCTGCTGCACGAAGGTGACAAGGCGATCCAGCGGTTTTACGAGTTGATCGATCAAGACCCGGCTGGAGTCACGATCTTTAACATTTATCGCTATACGCTGGTTGCCACCGAGGAACTGCCGCTGCTCAAAGCCGTTTACATGCACGACCGGCGGCTGCTCGGTGATTATCTGCGTCGTCAGCGCGATACGCCGCTCTCCGGGCAGATGGTGACGTTCAGCACCGAATTCGTCCGTCACTATCAGCAAGCCGGGTTGATCCGTCAGGACCTTGATCCTGATATGGTCGCCTACCTGCTGATCGCGCTGCGGAACGGCGTGTTCGGGATGGAGGACATCGTACCGAGCGAGCATCTGGTCTCGATCTCGGCGCTCGGCGAGACGCTGGCGGAAATGCTGGCGCGCGGGCTGGAGCCTGCCAACGCCGGCGAAGCCGATCAAGCGGCGGGACGCAAAGCCTTGATCGAGCTGACCGAGTTCAAGAATAAGATGCTGGAACGCTTGGAACAGGAACGCAACCGACCGGAAGCCTAGCTTCCGTCTAAACTGAATGGCAGCGCGTCGCGCTGGAGCAAACGTGACGGAGGTTCACGCAGTTGACGCCTTTGTCTCGTTAAATAATTAGATAAGTCTAAATAAATACTTGACCTCATTGAAACTTAGAGTCATTCTAGCTGTTAGTAAGTTGCAGCATTTCGCAGGTGGCATGGAGTGGGGGAGGGTGGCATGGATAACGTCATCCATACGGAAAAGCTGACCAAAGTCTATCCGGGCAATGTCCGCGCGCTGGACGGCTTGAGCTTGGACGTGCAGCGTGGGGAGATTTTCGGTTACTTGGGTCCCAATGGCGCAGGCAAGACGACGACGATCCGGCTGCTGCTGGATTTCATCCGTCCGACGGCGGGCAAGGCGTCGGTGCTGGGGCTGGATGCGCGCGCCGATAGTATCGCCATCAAGCACCGGATCGGGTATCTGCCCGGTGAGCTGAACTTATGGGACAGCCAGACCGCGCAGCAGATCGTCCGCTTCATCGGCGAGGCGCGCGGCAGCTACGATGTGGCTTACGTCAATCAATTGGCGGAGCGGTTGGAGTTCGACCTGACCAAGAAAGTCCGCAGCTATTCGAGCGGCAATAAGCGCAAGCTCGGCTTGATCATCGCGCTGATGAACAAGCCCGACCTGCTGATCCTCGACGAGCCGACCAGTGGTCTCGACCCGTTGATGCAGCAGACCTTCTACCAGTTGATGCAGGAGATCCGCGCCGACGGGCGCACGGTGTTCATGTCGTCGCACATCCTCGGCGAAGTACAGGCGATCTGCGACCGGGTGGCGATTCTGCGCGGCGGGCAGCTTCAGGCGGTGCAGCGCGTCGACGAACTGATGCACGCCGACTTCCGTCACGTCAAGCTGTATTTCCGCGATCCGGTCAGTGCCGATCTGGTCGCAAACGTGCCCGGTGTCAGCAATGCTAGCAGTGATGATAACGTGATCTCGCTGCAGCTGGCGGGCGATTTCGATCCGCTGCTGCGGGCGGTGAACGGTCATTATGTCAAGGACATCATGGTGCAGGAGCCGACGCTGGAAGAAGTCTTCCTGAAGTTCTACAGCGCTCAGCCGGTGGTCAATAATCATCGCCAGAATGGAGGGGCAAAGTCATGACTGGCGTCATTTTCAAAGATACGCTGCGCCGCAGTTGGCGTGGCATGATCTATTGGGCGATCGGTTTTGCGCTGCTGGGCGTGTACATCTTGGCAGTCATCCCCAACGTGGACATGCTCAAGCAGTATGCCGACTTGATCCAGAACATGCCGCCGATGCTGATGCAGATGTTCGGTGCGAGCGACGTCTCGGCGATTGCAACCCCTGCCGGTTTTCTGGGCTTCGGCTTCTTCGGCTACACCCTGCTGATCTTGGCAGCCTACGCCGTGATCGCCGGGTTGAACATCACCGCCAATGAAGAAGATCGCGGCATTCTGGACGTCGTGCTCAGCCTGCCGATTCCCCGCTGGCGGCTGATGGCGGAGCGGCTGCTCGCCTACACGCTGATGCTGATCGGGATGCTGGCGCTGACGTTCCTAGCGATGGTGCTGGTGCTGCTGTCGAACAACGCGATGGACATCGCCCCGCTGAACCTGCTGGCTGGCATCGTCAACTTCTTGCCGAGCACGCTGTTGGTGCTGACCTTCACGGCGTTGATGGGGACGGCGCTGCGGTCGCGCGGACGCGCGGCAGGTGTCGCGACCGGCTTCGTGATCGTCAGCTACTTCATCAACTTCATCGGCGATGCCGCCAGCGATACGGCAGCGGCAGCGCTGCGGGTGGTCTCGTTCTTCAACTACTACGACGGCAGCAACATCATGAACACCGGCTTGGTCTGGGGAAACGTGGGGCTGCTGCTGCTCGTCACCGTGATCTGCGTGGCGGCGTCGCTGTGGTTCTTCGAGCGCCGGGACATCGGCGTCTAACCTCACCCCCAGCTTCCTTTGGAAGCCCCCCTCTCCTGTAAGCGAAGCGACGGAGAGGGGCATCGTTCTGTTTCATCAAGTTTAGTGCGTGTCTGCGAGGGTGTGATGGCAGGGGCTGTCTTTATCGAAACACTGCGCCGGGGCTGGCGCTCGATGCTGTATTGGGGCATTGGCATGGGTTTGTACGGCGGGATCATCATCCTGATGCTGCCCGACGTCAACGCGCTCAAGCAAGCCGCCGACTTGATCGCCTCGCTGCCACCGTTCATTGTCAAGATGGTCGGGGGCGACGACATCTCCTTCATGACTACGCCGCAGGGCTTTCTGGCGACCAAGTTCTTCCTGTTCGCGCCGATCATGTTCGGCATCTACGTGATCAACGCCGGGCTGAACGTGACCAGCAGCGAAGAAGATCGCGGCATCATGGACGTGACGCTGAGTCTACCGGTGCGGCGCGGGCGCTTGGTGATCGAGCGGCTGCTCGGTTACGCCGTGCTGCTGAGCGGGATCGTGGCGATCACGTTCGTGGCACTGGTGATCAGCGATGCGCTTTCGCCGAACGTGAACATCGATACGGGCGTGCTGTTTCAGGCGACGCTCAACATTCTGCCGAGTATGCTGCTGCTGCTGGCGTTCACCGTGATGGTCGGCGCGGCGGCGACGCGCCGCAGCCGGGCGATTGCCATCGCCACCATCTTCTTGATCGGCAGCTACGTGATCGATCTGCTCGGCAGCATGGCGACCGGGTCGCTGGCGGCGAGTCTGCGGGTGATCTCGTTCTACAGCTACTACGACAGCAGCGGCGTGATGAAAAACGGGCTGACGCTCAGCAACGTGCTGATTGTGCTGGTGGTCGCGCTGATCTGCGGCGTGCTCGCGCCGTATTTCTTCGAACGGCGCGACATCGCCGTCTAAGTCGTTATCGGTGGAAGTCAGCGCAAAGCTGGCTTCCACTCAACCGGTCGCAAAACCGTGCAGCTTGTCCGGGTTGCGAATTATGCGGAAGGTGTGGATGAGTCCGTCGCCGGCGTCGAGCGTCAGCACGCTGAAAGGAGCACCGGTTCCGTCCCACGCGACGAAGGCGGCGCTGCCGTTGATCTGGCGGATTTCGGTGCGGAAATCGGGCGGTATCCGGCGCAGCAAGCCCATCAGGAAGCGGGCGACGTGATCCGCACCGAGCACCGGGCGAATCGCGGCGCTGGCTTTGCCGCCGCCATCCGACCAGAGTTCGGCATCTTGTGCCAGCAGGCTCGTCAGTCCCTCTAGATTCCCCTCAGCGATTGCCAAGATAAACCGTTCCAGCAGTGCTTGATGCTCCTCCGGCGACGCCTGAAAGCGCGGTCGATGGGCGTTGACGTGGACTTTGGCGCGGTGGAAGAGTTGGCGACAGGCGGCTTCCTCCTTGCCGACGATTTGAGCGATCTCATCGTAGGGGTAATCGAAGACTTCGCGCAGGAGAAATACGGCTCGCTCGACCGGCGTCAAGCTCTCCAACAGCACCAGAAATGCCAGCGAGATTGATTCGTACTGGTTGTCGAACGGTGTGGCGGGTGTCGTGATCGGTTCGGGCAGCCACGGACCGAGGTAGGTTTCGCGCTGGGTCTTTGCCGACTTTAGTTGATCGAGGCACAACCGCGTGACGACTTTGCTCAAGAAAGCTTTCGGTGCTTGAATTTCGTCGACAGCGCTGGCGCGCAGATAGGCTTCTTGGAGGATGTCTTCGGCTTCCATCGCGCTGCCGAGCATCCGGTAGGCGATGGCAAACATCAACGGGCGGTAGGATTCAAAGGTTGTTTCGTCCATCTCTGATTCTCTGGATAATGCGTCGGGGCGAGCCATTGGAAGACTCGCCCCGACCGATCGATGCTCCGTATTATACCACTCGAATGGGCTGCGCCGGCTGCGCGGTCGGCGCGGTGGGCACAACTTCGGCGGCTTGCGTCCAGCGATAGAAGCCGGGGATCCGCCGCTCGATATACAGCGACCAAGCGGTGTAGCGACAAATCGCTTCTTTGACGAGCGCGCCGAAACGCCCGGTGAAGATTTGTTCGCGCGGCGAATCGTCAGCGTTCACGCGCTGGACGAGCGCGTCGTGCCGACCGAGGCTAATGCAGCGCACGACGAAACTAAAGCGCATCGGCTGGAGCGGCTCGCCTTTCAGCAGCGCGGCGACGTTGTCTGCGACGTGTGCGCCGAGCGGCAGCGCGGTTGCGCACGCCATCCGCACCCCGGAAGCCGCCGCGTCACCGGCAGCGAAAATCTCCGGGTGCGACACCGAGCGCAGATACGGATCGACTAGAATTTGCCCCCGGCTGTTGACGGCGATTCCGGCGTCGCGAGCGAGGGCGGGCGGGTTGAACGAAGCTGCCCAGATCGGTAGATCCGTTTCGAAGCGCCTGCCATCGGCGGCGAGCACGGCATCGGGCGTGATTTCGACGGCGGTGGTGTGCTCGTGGACGGTAATCCGGCGACGGTTGAGCGCGGCAAGGGCGTATTCGTGTCCCTGCTGCGACAAATCCGGTCCGATTTCGTCGCTCGTCAGCAGGCAGATTTGCGCTTGGGGGAAGGCTTCGGCGATCTCGGTCGAAAGTTCGATGCCGGTCAGCCCCCCGCCGATGATGGTCACACGGGCTTGCGGGTTCGCCGTGAGCTGGGCTGACAACTTACGGGCGGCAGCGGGGCTGCTGAGCGCCAGCGCATGGTCGCGCCCGCCGGGGATGGCGTTGACGTCGCTGAAGCTGCCCAGCGCATAAATCAGCGTGTCGTAAGTGTAGCTGTGCACCGCGTCGTCCTGCTGGACGATCACGCGGCGTTCTGACGGCTGAATCGCCGTCACGCGCCCCAGCACGAAGCTGATCTTCGTCTTACGCAGGAGTCCAGCAATGGGATGGCGTCGCGGCGGCTGCCCGGCGGCGAGTTGGTGCAGCCGAATCCGTTCGACGAAGCTATCCGCTGCGTTGATCAGCGTGACGTGGGCTTGAGGCGATTTTCCGGCGAGCCGCAGCGCGGCAAGCATCCCGGCATAGCCGGCACCGATCACCAGAACGTTCATGGTTTTGTCCTCACTTTATCGATTACCTTACACCATAGAGGACGAGCGAGGCACCTCATTTGTGACACTTGCAAATTAGAACAAGTGTGCTAGAATAAAGAAGTCGAGCACTGGTTCGTGGGACAGCCCAAATCTGAAAATCATACATCTTTCCTACATCTTCTTTTCGGCTGCTCGTAGTAAACTTGAGACCTATGGCTGTACAAACTAAGAGCTACCCAAAATCGAAATCACGCGCGGCGAGCACGTCTCGCCGCCGACAATCCAAACCGAAGCAATCCACGCCGGTGAGCGGGAGTTTTATCCGCCTGCTGCCGGGCTGGGCGATCCTCGCTTTCGTGCTGTTGATCTTGCTGCCGAACGCGCTCGCGGCGACGTTGGGCGCTGCCGGTCGCGCGATCACGCAGCTCCCGCACGCGCTGAATATTTCTGCCGCGCCGAGCAGCATCGCGCCGTTCTTCACGCCGACGGTCGCTTACTGGGATACGTTCATCAGCCGGTGGGCGGGGCAGTACCAGATCGACCCGAATTTGCTGGCGACGGTCATGCAGATCGAATCCTGCGGCGATTCGACGGTCAGCAGCAGCGCCGGAGCGCAGGGCTTGTTTCAGGTGATGCCGTTCCACTTCGCGACCGGCGAGAATCAGCTTGATCCTGATACGAATGCGATGCGCGGTGCCAACTTCCTCAATGAGTGCCTCGCCTATGCCAACGGCGACGCAGGCTTGGCGATGGCGTGCTACAACGGTGGACCGTCGGTTGTCAGCCGACCGTTTGCGTCGTGGCTGCCGGAGACACAGCGCTATTACGTCTGGGGCACGACGATCTACGCCGACGCCAGCCAGAACAAATCGGTCAGCGAGTCGCTCGATAGCTGGCTGAACGCGGGTGGGAGCAACCTGTGCCGTCGCGCTGCCGTCTCACTGGGAATCGCGAGGTAGGCGACCTCACCCCCAACCCCGCCCCGACTTCAGCGGAGGGGCGAGTACCTCGCCCGTCTGACGACTTGGTGATCAATCCTGCCGGGTTTTAAGCGGGCGAAGGTGTTTAAAACTCCCTGATTTCACAAGCGAATAACAGGTCGCGCTCACGAGTTTTAGCGAAAACCGCCCAGCTTGAGTAAGAAATTCCGAAGGGAATGCGTCTTTTCTATGGATTTTCTTATACAACCCGCGTATCATTCAAATCGGAACGCAAACGTTGTTCGTGAGGTGGTCGAATGCCCGTATATACCTATCGTCGTGAGGATGGGACAACCTTTGATTATCGTCAGAAGTTCTTGGACGATCCCCTGAAGGTCGATCCTGAAACGGGGCAGCACGTCGTTCGGGTGATTCAGCCTGCCGGTGTGATCTTCAAAGGCTCCGGATTCTACGTGAATGACAGCAAGAGCGCTTCCCACGCGACGAGCGCACCACCGAAGGTCGACCACAAAACCGAGACCAAGGCGGAGACGCCCGCCAGCAAGCCGGCGGAAAGCAGCGCCTCGACGTCATCTGCTGCCGGTGCTGCCGCCGACTAGCTCGAAGCTGCTAGATTGCGAATCGAAAACGCCCACAGGTCGCGGGCGTTTTTTGTTTGCCACTTCGTCTAATTACACCGTGTAGGGGCAGGTTTTAAACCTGCCCCTACGCTAACCTTGCTGATGATGTGGGTCGATTACCAAGCGTAGGCTTCGGGGGCAGCGCCGCCGGGACCGGGGAAGATTTCGTCCAGCGCCTGCAACTGCTCGTCGCTCAGCTTGATGTCGAGCGAGTGAATATTACTGTCAAGCTGCTCCAGCGTGCGCGGTCCGACAATCGGCGCGGTGACGGCAGGTTGCGCCAGCAGCCACGCCAGCGCGACGTCCGCCGGGTGCTCGCCCATATCCTTGCAGAAAGCTTCGTATTTCTCGATTTTGTCGCGGTTGGCGTCGACGGCTTTTTGCAGACCCTCGCTCGCGCGGCGACCTTCTTCGATCTTCTTGAGCACGCCGCCGAGCAAACCGCCCGCCAGCGGACTCCACGGGATCAGCCCCAAGCCGTAGTCTTCGACCGCCGGGATGACTTCCAGCTCAATCATGCGGGCGTTGAGGTTGTAGAGCGACTGCTCGCTGACCAAGCCGAGGAAATTGCGGTTCTTGGCGGCTTCATTCGCCTTGGTGATGTGCCAACCGGCGAAGTTGCTGCTGCCGACGTAGAGCACCTTACCCTGCTGAACGAGGATTTCCATCGCCTGCCAGATTTCATCCCACGGCGCCGTGCGGTCAACGTGGTGCATCTGGTAGAGGTCGATGTGATCGGTTTGCAGGCGGCGCAGGCTGTCCTCGCAGGCTTGGCGGATGTGCAGCGCCGAGAGGCGGCTTTCGTTGGGCCACTCGCCCATCTTGTTGTAGACTTTGGTGGCGATCACGACTTTCTCGCGGCGTCCGCCACCCTGCGCGAACCAGCGCCCGACGATCTGCTCGGTGACCCCTTCGCCCAGCTTCCAGCCGTAGACGTTGGCGGTGTCGAAGAAGTTGATGCCCTGATCGAGCGCGTGATCCATGATCTTGTAGCTGTCCGGCTCGGTGGTGAAGGGTCCAAAATTCATCGTGCCCAAGCAGACGCGGCTGACGGTCAGCGCGAGCCGTCCAAGATGCGTATATTCCATGAGGTTTAATCTCCTAAACTTCTTAAAGTTGTACTCCTGCCCAACTTAACCTATTCGTGTCCTCAGTACAATAACCACTCGCGAGTGGTACAATTCTGTAATTAGCCTTGACACCCCGATTGAAGCTCTTTACGCTGATCGGCGAGACTCATGATTTCTTTACAAATCTTGCAGTAGAATCAAGGGATGGGCTGGCGTATCTGTTATAGACTGTGAACAGTGCAGCCTCGAACTGGTATTGTTAGTGTTTGATAAAATCATGTCATTCAGTACCTCATACCTATGTAATCGAGAATGGGGTTGGTGTAAGGTAGAGGGATGAAGGGTGGAACGATGATAGAGAAACCGAGCATGACGAACGCGGAAAAAGTTCAAGAACAACCGCCGACGCCGACACCAACGCCACCAGAACTCACGCGCTCGCCGGCGAAGACGCGCCACCTGAAAATGCCTGCCGTTGAAACTCCGGCGACGCCGAGTGTGACCGGTCCACTCGATCAAGTCCGCCCATGGGTGATCGAACTGCGCGTCGTCGGTACGGCATCAGTCGTACAGGCGCGCGTCGGTGAGGCGATGGTGATCGGGCGCTCGGACAGCGCCAGCGGCTTCTCCCCGGAAGTCGATTTGACCCCGTTTGAAGCCTTCTCGAAGGGCGTTTCGCGCAAGCACGCGCTGATTACCGTGAAGAATCAGCGGCTCATGCTGCGCGATCTCAACAGCACCAATGGCACCCGGCTGAACAATGCGGTTTGCGCTCCCGGTGAGGAGTATCGTCTGCGTCACGGCGACGAATTGATGCTGGGACAACTGCGACTGCAAGTGTCGTTCGCGGTCGTGCCCTCGCTGACGGATACGCAGCGCAATCGCAAGCCCGACCCGCAAAAGCAGATGATCCGGGGCAGCGGCAAGCGTATTCTGATCATTGAAGATGACGCGGATGTCGGCAACGTGTTTCGGATGGCGCTCGAATTCGCCGGTTACAAGGTCACGGTTGTCAACGACGTGACCAAAGCGCTGGGCTACGTCTTTCAGGGGATGCCCGACGCGATAGTGCTCGATTTGATGCTGCCCGCCCTCAACGGACTCGATCTGGTGCATTACGTCCGCAAGCAGAAGACACCGCATCACGTGCCC
Source organism: uncultured Chloroflexia bacterium (assembly GCA_963727545.1). Classification (GTDB taxonomy): domain Bacteria; phylum Chloroflexota; class Anaerolineae; order Aggregatilineales; family Phototrophicaceae; genus Flexifilum. The sequence continues at coordinate 38,812 of CAVSGS010000015.1, read as the reverse complement.
CTGCTGGTCGTCTCCGGTGCGATCGGCGGCTTCCAGATGAATCAAGCGCTGGCTGCGGGCGCTGACGTGTTCCTCGGCAAGCCGGTCGCCGTCGAAGAGTTGGTGAAAGCCGTCGGTACGGCGATCGCCGATGGTGAGCGATCCGCTACGAAAGAGACGGAAGCTGTGCCCAAAGCGGCACAGCCGACTTCCAATGAAGCCCAAACCGCTCCGATCGAGGCACAATCTGCTGCCAAAGAGCCGCCCACGTCGGCTAAAGAATCGCAATCAGATCCTAAAGTCCCGCCGAAAACACCCAATCAATCGTAATGTAACCTCAGCCCCGACCATCCGTCGGGGTTTTTTGTTGCTCCCTAAACGCTGGGCTTGCGGGCAAAGATATACGCTCGCTGCGTTGGCGCTTCGGCGTCCGGATAGGGATCACGCTCGACGATTTGCTCGATCCGAAAATCCGCTTCCTCTAAATAGCGGCGCATCTCAGTAATTTGGAAGAAATAGAAATCGACCGACACGGGCTGATCCCACCACTCGTCAAGGTGACGCACCTCGTCGCCGCGATGAAAGGATAACAGCAGAAGTCCGTCCGGTTGCAGGACGCGGCGCAGTTCCTTGAGCACGGCGACGACTTCGCCGCGGGGGATGTGGATGATCGAGTAGAAGGCGGTGATGCCCGCCAGCGCGTCGTCGGGGAAGGGCAGCGCGCGCATGTCGCCCTGCCGGAAACGGACGCCGGGATGCGAGCGACGGGCGAGGTCGACCATCGCAAGCGAGAGATCGACGCCGATCACATCCACGCCCTGCTCGCTGACGTAGCGGGCGATCTGTCCGGGACCGGTGCCTAGATCGCAGACCTGCCCGCGATCCTTCGTCTGCGCGGCGAACTGGTCGAGCAGTTCGCGGTCGCGCGGCTTGTGATCTAGTTCGTTCAGCATCCGACGGGCGTATTCTTCGGCGACGCGGTCGTAACTGGTTTGCATTGGGTCGTCAGGCATCGACTTTCCTTATTATAAGGCGATCTCAGCGGGTGATCGGTTGGCGCGGCAGGTAGATGACCAGTCCGGCGGCGATCGCGCGCGGATTTTGCAGACAGTTCGCCAGCGCCAGTTCGCCGACGCTGCTGCCGGTGCGGTCGGCGAGGTCGCGCAGGGTATCGCCCGCTTCGGTGACGTAAACGAACCAGTTGGGCGGGGGCGGGCAGAAGCTGGCTTCGTCGGTGCCGGTGACACGGGGCAGCTCAGTTGGCATGACTTGCGTCGGCGTTGGTGTCGGCTGTGGGCGGCACGCCGCGATCAGCAAGAGTACCGCAATGCCTACAGCGGTAGGAAGATGATGCGATTTTCCCAATCGCTTCCCTCGCTTGCGCCTAAAATTGTCAGCAAATCGCCTATAACCTGTCCAATCGGCAGGGTATCGCGCACGGCGATGACACCCGACATGGGCAATCCCGCCGCCATCCGCGCTTGGGCAAATCCGACCATCGTTTCAATGTCGTGCGTCAGTAGAATGCGCCTCTGCGTCGCTGCCCATGCGAGAACGACAGGATCAGCCGCCTGATAAATTTCCGTATCTTGGACGCGAATCAGGTCGGCATCGGGGCGATCGCGCCGAATCCCTCGCAGGATTTTACCGTTGAAATTCTCGTCACACAGAAAGCGAATCATGAGGCGGAATCGTCTTGTTTGTCGCGCTGTGCCCGCAGTCGCGCTCGTAAGGTGAGCGTTTCCGGGGGGTAGTTTTGCTCGACTTCGCGTTGCATTTGCTCTGCCGCCTCATCCGCCTGACTCACGTAGCTATCTACGTCGCTGCGATGCGAAAGATAATAGGCTAAGACTGCGTAGACGTCGCCTAACTTCAAGGTCGGATAACTATCGACGATTTCTTCGGCGGTTTCGCCGCGCCGGAAGGCGTGGATCAGTAATTCAAGCAGAATTCGCGTTCCTCCCACCCGAATTTTACCCTGCTCGTCGGTTCGCAAGGGCACTTCGATGGAGGCAGGTGTTGCAATCATGGCTCGATCTCCTCGAACTCGATACGTCAATTATAATGGACAAGCGCGAACCTTGTCTCATGGGTCGATCAAGCTGTTTTCGGGCGGTAGGTAGCTGCCCTGTATTGCCGAGTGAGTCCCTTGACTTTACTAGTTCGCAATGATAATATGCTACGGCGCGTGTACAGCACACAACCTCCGCGTAGAGGCAATGGCGTGTTGAACTGAGCAGAAGGTGGCGAAAGCGTCCGCATGGCGGTGTAGCTCGTCACAAAGGTGCATACAGGCGTTCTTTTAGTACGCCTTTTTGCGTGCCTACCGCAAGGTTGATGCGAAGCTAGCTAGCAGATTTAAAGTGGAGTTGTTTTATGCCAACCATTAATCAGTTGGTGCGTAAGGGTCGCAAGCCGAAGAAGAGCAAGAGTAAAGCTCCGGCTTTGCAATATACGCTCAATGTTTACGACCAGAGACGCACCCGCCACAAGAAGGGTTCACCGCAGAAACGTGGCGTGTGTACCGTCGTTAAGACGATGACCCCCAAGAAACCGAACTCGGCGCTGCGTAAGGTTGCCCGTGTCCGGCTTTCAAATGGTATCGAAGTAACCGCTTATATTCCCGGCGAGGGGCACAGCTTGCAGGAACACAGTGTCGTGCTGGTGCGCGGCGGTCGTGTGAAGGACCTGCCCGGTGTGCGTTACCACATCGTGCGCGGCACGCTGGATACCGACGGTGTCAAGAATCGCGGGCAGTCGCGCAGCAAGTACGGCACGAAGCGTCCGAAACCGGGTCAAGCGGCTAAGAAATAGGACTAAGAACCGATGCCAAGAAGAAAAAGTCCACCGAAGCGGATTGTTCCGCCGGACAACAAGTATCAGAACATCCACGTGGCGATGCTGATCAACCGCATGATGATTGGCGGTAAAAAGAGTACCGCGCAGGGAATCATGTACACGGCGCTCGACCTGATCGAAGAGCGCACCAAACGCAACCCGATTGAAGTTTTCGAACAAGGGCTGCGGAATGTCTCCCCGGCGATTGAAGTCAAGCCGATGCGTGTCGGCGGTGCGACCTACCAAGTCCCGGTCGAAGTTCCGGGCGAGCGGTCGGTCACCTTGGCGATGCGCTGGGTGTTGGACAACGCGCGCAAGCGTGGCGGTCGCGGCATGGCGGAAAAGCTGGCGGGCGAACTGATGGACGCCGCAAATGGTCAGGGCGCGTCGGTCAAGCGCAAGGACGATACGCACCGTATGGCAGAGGCGAACCGCGCCTTCGCGCATTTCCGGTAATCGAGTTCCGGCGTATTGCCGCCGGGTGAAGTGAAGAATGGCAAAGAAGACAGAGACTCAATTCGATCTGAATAAGGTGCGTAACATCGGCATCATCGCGCATATCGATGCCGGGAAGACGACCACGACCGAGCGCGTGCTCTATTACACCGGCATGGTGCATCGGATCGGTGAGGTACATGAAGGTGCCGCCACGACCGATTACATGGAACAGGAACGCGAGCGCGGTATCACCATTACCGCCGCCGCCGTCACAGCGTCGTGGAACGGACATCAGATCAACATCATCGACACCCCCGGGCACGTCGATTTCACGGCTGAAGTGCAGCGCAGCTTGCGCGTGCTCGACGGCGGTGTGGTGGTGTTCGACGGTGTTGCCGGTGTTGAGCCGCAGTCGGAAACGGTCTGGCGGCAGGCGAACGACTACAAAGTCCCGCGCATGTGCTTCGTCAATAAGATGGATCGCACCGGCGCGAGCTTTAGCCGCTGCGTCGAGATGATCATCGACCGGCTGCACGCTCACCCCGTGCTGCTGCAATTCCCTTATGGGGAAGGTCAGGATTTCGCGGGCATTATCGATTTGCTGAAGATGGAACTCGTGACTTACGGGAACGACGACGGGACGGATATTCAACGTCACCCGATCCCGGAAAGCCACCGCGAGCAAGCCGAGACCATGCGCGCCGAGATGATCGAGAAGATCGTCGAAAACGATGATTACCTGACCGAAAAGTTCTTGATGGGCGAGGAAATCAACGACGACGAACTGCTGCCCGCGCTCCGCGCGGCGACGATTGCCGGGAAGATTCAGCCCGTGCTCTGCGGGTCGGCGCTCAAGAACAAGGGCGTACAGATGATGCTCGACAAAGTGGTCGAGCTGCTGCCATCCCCGCTGGATGTGCCGCCGGTGATCGGGCATGACCCGAAGACCGACGGTGAACTCGTCCGCCACGCCGACGACGAAGAACCTCTGGCGGCGCTGGTCTTCAAGATCATCACCGACCCGTATGTTGGACGGCTCGCCTTCTTCCGCGTCTATTCCGGCGTGCTGCACATCGGCACCAACGTGCTCAACAGCACGACGGGCGACAAGGAACGCATCGGTCGGATCGTCCGCATGTTCGCCGACCGCCGCGAGGACATCGAAGAAGTCCGCGCGGGCGACATCGGCGCGGTGCTGGCGCTCAAGAGCACGTTCACCGGCGATACGCTGTGCGAACCGAACGATCCGATTGTTCTGGAGAAGATCTCCTTCCCGGAACCCGTGATCGAAGTGGCTATCGAGCCGAACACCAAGGGTGATTCGGATAAGATGGGCGAGGCGCTGCGGCGTCTGGCTGAAGAAGACCCGACCTTCAAGGTCGAGGTTGACGACAAGCTCGGTCAGACCAAGATTCGCGGCATGGGCGAGCTGCACCTCGAAGTGATCGTCGACCGCATGATGCGCGAGTTCGGCGTGCAGGCGACGGTTGGTCGTCCGCGCGTCGCCTACCGCGAAAGCATCACCCGTGAGGCGAAAGTCGATATGACCTTCAAGCGTCAGAGCGGTGGTAAAGGTCAGTATGCCCGCGTCGTGCTCGTGTTTGAACCCATGACTGATGAGGAAATGGCGGAGAGCAAAGACAGCTATATGTGGCTGGACGAAATTCGCGGCGGGACGATCCCGCGCGAGTTCATCAAGCCGACCGAGAACGGCGTCCGCGAAGCAATGGCGGGCGGCGTGCTGGCGGGCTATCCCGTCGTCGGCGTCAAGGCGCACTTGATCGACGGTGCCTTCCACGAAGTCGACTCCAGCGAAATGGCGTTCAAGATTGCCGGCTCGATGGCGCTCAAGGAAGGCGTGCAGAAGGGTAAACCTGTTCTGCTCGAACCGACCATGAAGGTCGAAGTCAACGTGCCGGACGAATACACCGGTACGATCGTGGGCGACCTGTCCTCGCGGCGTGGCATCATTCACGGTATGGAGCCGCGTGGGGCTGGCGCAACCGCTATTCGCGCGAACGTGCCGCTGGGCGAAATGTTCGGCTATGCGACGCAGATTCGTAACATGACGCAGGGGCGTGGCAGCTTCACGATGGAATTCGAGAAGTACAGCGTTGCGCCGTCCAATATCGCCGAAGAAATCATCAAAGGCGGTTCCTAAGGATCGTTTTCCGTTAGTCCCGCTGCATTCAGCGGGACTCAGTTCACCAATCTTTGGGTTCGGATAAAGTACGAGGAACGAAAGAAATGGCAAAGCAACATTACGACCGCACTAAGCCGCACGTCAACATTGGTACGATTGGTCACGTTGACCACGGTAAAACCACGTTGACCTCGGCGATCACGCAAGTGCTGGCGCTGAAGGGCAAGGCGCAGAAGATGGCGTATGACGAAATCGACAATGCGCCGGAAGAAAAAGCGCGTGGTATCACGATCAACATCCGTCACGTTGAATACGAGACCGATGCGCGTCACTACGCTCACGTCGACTGCCCCGGGCACCGCGACTACATCAAGAACATGATCACCGGCGCGGCGCAGATGGACGGGGCAATCCTCGTCGTCAGCGCGCCCGATGGTCCCATGCCCCAGACTCGTGAGCACGTGCTGCTCGCCCGTCAGGTGGAAGTCCCTGCGATGGTGATCTTCCTGAACAAGACTGACCAGTTGGACGACGAAGAACTGCTCGAACTGGTCGAACTCGAACTGCACGAACTGCTGGAAAGCTACGGCTTCAGCGAAGATACCCCGATCATTCGTGGTTCGGCGTTGATTGCCAATGAGTTCGACCAGCATGGACATCAATGCGCCGGAATACAAGCCAATCCTCGACCTGATGGACGCGGTTGACGCTTGGATCCCGACCCCGGTTCGTGACAAGGACAAGCCGTTCCTGATGCCGATTGAAGACGTGTTCACGATCAAGGGTCGTGGTACCGTCGTCACCGGTCGTGTCGAGCGTGGCGCGATCAAGAAGGGTGAGGAAGTCGAAATCGTCGGTCTGCGGGATGAAATCCTCAAGACGACCGTGACCGGCACCGAAGCCTTCCACAAGGAACTCGACGCCGCCGAAGCGGGCGACAACGCGGGTATCCTCCTGCGTGGTACGACCCGCGAGCAGGTCGAGCGCGGTATGGTGTTGGCGAAGCCCGGCAGCATCACCCCGCACAAGCGCTTCATGGGGCAGGTTTATGTCCTCCGGCGCGACGAGGGTGGTCGTCACAAGGCATTCTTCAGTGGCTACCGTCCGCAGTTCTACATCCGCACGATGGACGTGACCGGTACCGTCACCCTGCCGGAAGGCGTGGAGATGGTTATGCCCGGCGACACCATCGAACTGGAAGTCGAACTGATTACGCCGGTCGCCCTTGAAAAGGGTTCCAAATTCGCTATCCGCGAAGGCGGTCTGACCGTCGGCGCCGGGTCGATCACCGAAATTCTGGGCGAAAAGTAACACTCGTCCGATAGATGGGCTGCACGTGATGCCGGGGGGCGAACGCTTCCCGGCATCACTTACCTAGAGGAACCGCAATGTTTAAGAACAAGATTCGCATCCGCTTGAAGGCTTACGACCATCGGGTGCTCGATCAGTCAGCACAGCGGATTGTCGAGACGGCAGAACGCACGGGCGCGCGCGTGGTGGGTCCCGTTCCGCTGCCGACGCGGTTGGAACGCTTTACGGTTATGCGCTCGCCTTACATCGATAAGGACTCGCAGGAACACTTTGAAATCCGTACTCACAAGCGGCTGATCGACGTGCTCGACCCGGATAGCAAGACCATTGACACGCTGATGCGCCTGAATCTGCCAGCAGGCGTGGACATCGAGATTAAGATTTAGCGGTTAGCTATTAGCGATTAGTCATTAGCTAAAACCAAGAGCTAAGGGCTAAAAGCTAACTGCTAACAGCTAGTCGCTAACCGCTAAAATCCGCACGCGGGTACAGCCTTCCCGCCAATACGGATGAATGAGACAAGAGAGGGGCGGACCTTCCCCTCGGAGGCAAACGAATGAAAGGCATCATCGGTAAGAAATTGGGCATGACCCAGATATTTGACGAAAACGGGAATGTTATTCCTGTGACCGTCATCGAAGCAGGTCCTTGCTACGTGACGCAGATTCGCTCCGGCGAGCGCGACGGCTACGCTGCCGTGCAGTTGGGCTTTGGCGAAACCAAGCCGCAGCGGTTGACCAAAGGCGAATTGGGACATCTGCGCCGTAACAATTTGCCGGCGCTGCGGCATCTGCGCGAATTTCGCCTGAAGAACGGCGAACTCGACGTGGAAGAAGGGCAGCAGTTGAAAGTAGACGTGTTCGCCAAAGGCGAGCGCGTGGATGTGATCGGCACGAGCAAAGGTCGTGGCTTCGCCGGTACGATCAAGCGCCACCACTTCCATCGTCAGCCGAAGACCCATGGTCAATCCGACCGCGAGCGCGCACCCGGTTCGGTCGGCGCGACGACGACGCCCGGACGCACCTACAAGGGGCAGAAAATGGGTGGTCGCATGGGTGGAGATCGCACGACTGCCGAGAACCTCGAAGTTGTGGTGATCGACACCGAGCGTAACCTGTTGGCGGTTCGGGGATCCGTCCCCGGCGCGAACGACGGCATTGTCGTGATTAAGCCTGCGCGTGTGCGCCGTCGCTAGCGAGGAGAGTAAATGATGCAGGTGCCAGTGATGGATATGAGCGGCAAGCAGGTCAACACGGTCGATCTGCCCGCCGATATTTTCGAAGTCAAGGTGAATACTGGTTTGATGCACCAAGCCTACGTCCGCCAGATGGCGAACGCCCGGCTCGGTACGCACAAGGTCAAGCGGCGTGGTGAAGTCAAGCTGACGACGGCGAAGATGTATCGCCAAAAGGGGACGGGGCGCGCGCGTCACGGTTCCCACAGCGCGACGCAGTTCGTCGGTGGCGGTCGCCCGATGGGTCCCCGCCCGCGTGACTACACGCTCGGTATGCCCAAGAAGATGCGCCGTCAGGCGATTTGCTCCGCGCTCAGCGCGTTGGTGAATGACGGGCAGTTGGTCTTTGTCGACCAAATCGTGATGGACACGCCCAAGACCAAAGATATGAAGGTGATCCTCCAAGCGCTGGTCGGCGAACAAACGTCGCTGGTGCTGGTGGTGGGTCGCAGCGAAAATGTACAGCGCAGTGTCAACAACCTTGAGGGAGCCAAAACGCTGAACGCGGGCTATCTCAACATTCGCGACCTGCTGAAGTACGACAAAGTGATCGTTCCGCTTGCCGCGCTCGACGTGATCAAGCAGATTTGGGGACGGGAGAACCAATAATGGCTGAACTTCACCTTTATGACATCCTCCGCCGCCCGGTCGTGACCGAGAAGTCGAACATCATGTCCGACGCGCTGAACCAATACGTGTTCGAGGTCGCGCCGGATGCGAACAAGCGGCAGATCAAGCAGGCAATCGAAGTCATCTTTGACAAGCGCGTTCGCAAAGTCAACACGATGGTCATGCCGGCAAAGCGCGGCGTGCGCGGGCGTAAAGCCTACGTGCGTTCGCAGCAGTGGAAGAAAGCAATTGTCTCGCTGGAACCCGGCGAGAAACTCGAGTTATTCGACCTTTAAGGCGAGGGGGCAGAAAGCACATGCCTATCAAGGTTTACAAGCCCACCTCGGCGGGTCGCCGGGGAATGACAGGGCATTCGTTTGACGAGATCACCAAATCGAAGCCGGAGCGTTCGCTCACGGAAGCGATTCGCAAGCACGGTGGTCGCAATAACACGGGTCGCGTGACGGTGCGGCATCGGGGCGGCGGACATCGCCGTCGTTACCGCATCATCGACTTCAAGCGCGATAAGTTCGACGTGGCGGCGCAGGTGATCGGTGTCGAATACGACCCGAACCGCTCGGCGCGCATCGCGCTGCTGCAGTATGAAGACGGCGAGAAGCGCTACATCGTCGCTCCGCTGGGTGTGAAGGTCGGCGACCGGATTGCCAATGGCGATCTGGCTGAGCTTCGTCCCGGCAATGCGATGTTCATCCGCGACATCCCGGTCGGTACGCAGATCCACAACGTGGAACTGCTCCCCGGTGAAGGCGGACAACTGGCGCGGTCGGCGGGGGTGTCGGCGCAACTGCTGGCGAAGGAAGGCGTTTACTGCCAAGTTCGTCTGCCCAGCGGCGAAGTCCGGCTGATCCACGAGCGCTGCATGGCGACAATCGGGCAGGTCGGCAACACCGACCACGGCAACATCAAGCTCGGTAAAGCCGGTCGCCGTCGCTGGATGGGCTGGCGTCCGACCGTGCGTGGTACGGCAATGGACCCGGCGAGTCACCCGCATGGTGGTGGTGAAGGGCGTTCGGGTATTGGTTTCTCTAGCCCGAAGACGCCGTGGGGCAAGCCTGCGCGCGGCAAGCGTACTCGCGTGAACAAGCGCACGAGCCAGTTCATCGTCCGTCGTCGCGGCAAGAGGCGCTAAGTACAGCAATTAGCGGTTAGCTTTTAGCTTTTTGGCTAAGGGCTAACAGCTAACAGCTAATAGCTAACGAGGAAAGAATATGTCACGTTCGTTGAAAAAGGGTCCTTTCATCAGCCCCAAGCTGCTCAAGAAAATTGAGAAGCTGAATGCTGAGAATCGGAAAGTGGTCATTCGCACGTGGAGCCGCGCCAGCACGATCTTCCCGCAGATGGTGGGACACACGATCGCGGTGCACGATGGGCGTCGGCACGTGCCGATTTACGTGACCGAGAACATGGTCGGGCACAAGTTGGGCGAATTCGCCCCGACTCTGTACCTATCGTGGTCACTTGGTCGAGAAGAAGAAGCGTTAGGGGGGAATGATGGAAGTACGCGCAAGTTGGAGTTATGCCTCCATTAGCCCTCAGAAACTTCGTCTCGTCTGCGACAAAGTGCGCGGCATGGGCGCGGTTCAGGCGCTAGCGGTGCTGCAGTTTATGCCGCAGAAGGGCGCGGAGATCGTCCATAAGTTGGTGGCGTCCGCATTGGCGAACGCTGAAAACAATTACGAACTCGCCAGAGAAGATATGGTGGTGGGGACGATTTACGCCGACGGCGGTCCGATGCTCAAGCGCTTCAAGGCAGGCGCACGGGGTCGGTACAAACCGCGTAAGAAGCGCACCTCGCACGTCACCGTCGTTCTGGTCGAACGAGAGGATAGTAAGAATGGGTCGTAAAGTTAACCCGATTGGCTTCCGGCTGAAGATCAACCGCGATTGGGATGCGCGCTGGTTTGCGACGGGTCAGCAATTCCGCGACCTGCTGCTCGAAGACTTCGCTATTCGCCGCTTCATCAAGAAGGAAGGCGAAAAGGCGGGAGTCTCGCGCATCGAAATCGAGCGCAACTCCAACCAGCTGCAAATCACGATCCACACCGCCCGCCCCGGTATCCTGATCGGGCGCAAGGGTGATGCGGTCAAGAAGATGAAGCAGGGATTGCAGGACCTGACCGGCAAGACCGCCAAGGTCGAAGTCAGCGAGATTGACAAGCCTGACCTCGACGCCCAGTTGGTCGCCGAGAACATCGCCCAGCAGCTTGAGCGTCGTATCGGGCACAGCCGCGCCATCAAGCGCGCTATCAGCCAAGCGATGCGTCAGGGCGGGCAGGGCATCAAGATCGAAGTCAGCGGTCGGCTTGCCGGGGCGGACATGGCGCGTCGTGAATGGCAGAGCGAGGGGCGGGTGCCGCGCGGAACGCTGCGCGCGCAAATCGACTTCGCCCGCGCTGAAGCCTTGACCACCTTCGGGCGCATTGGCGTAAAAGTGTGGATTTACAAGGGCGAGTCATTGGGTGAAGCGCCGCAGAAGCCGAGCGGGAAAAACGAAGAAGTCTACGTTAGCCCGTAGCCCTAGCTCGTGAGGAGTTGAAGCAATGTTAATGCCTAAACGTGTTAAGTATCGCAAGCAGATGCGCGGGCGCATGACCGGTAAGTCTTATCGCGGCTCGACCGTCGCTTTTGGCGAGTTCGGTCTGCAAGCGCTCGAACCCTGCTGGCTCAACAGTCGCCAAATCGAAGCGGCGCGGCGCACGATGGTGCGGTACATCCGCCGTCGTGGGAAAGTCTGGATCCGCGTCTTCCCGGATAAGCCGGTCACCAAGAAAGCCGCCGAAACCCGTATGGGTAGCGGTAAAGGCTCGGTGGAGTTCTGGGTCGCCGTGATCAAGCCCGGTCGCGTCCTGTTCGAGATGGGCGGTATTCCCGAAGAAGAAGCGCGCGAGGCGCTCCGTCTGGCATCGCACAAGCTGCCGATCAAGACGAAGCTGATCAAGCGGATTGACCCGATTTCCGGGCAGGAGTTGGTGGGCTAATGGACGTTCGAGACCTGCGTAAACTTCCTGACGACAAGCTGTTCGACGATCTCGAAGATCAGCGTGAAGCGCTGTTCAATCTGCGCTTTCAGAAGGGCTTCGGGCAGTTGGAAGACCCGAACGCGCTCCGGCGCACCAAGCGCGACATCGCCCGCATCCTAACCGTGATCCGCGAGCGCCAGATCGCAGCGAAGGAAGGAAACAATGCCTAACTCACGTCGGCGGCTGGTCGGTCGCGTCGTCAGTGACAAGATGGATAAAACGGTGGTGGTCGCCATCGAGCGTCGCAAGATGCATCCCATCTACAAGAAGGTCGTGCGCACGACCAAGAAAATCATGGCGCACGACGAGAGCAACGCTATCGAAGTCGGCGCACTCGTGCGCGTCGTCGAGAGTAAGCCGCTCAGCCGCAACAAGCGCTGGGTGGTCGAAGAAGTTCTGGAAGCAGTGGGCGCGCCCGTGCTCGAAACCCTCGCTGATGAAGCAGGGTTGACCGGCGAAGACACTGAGGAAGACGGAGACGAGTAAATGATTCAGAACGAATCTCGTCTGAAGGTCGCCGATAACACCGGCGCGCAAGAAATTCTGGTAATTCGGGTACTGGGCGGCTCGTTTCGGTACTACGGCGGCATCGGCGACATCGTCGTCGCCACCGTCAAGTCGGCGACACCGCAGGGCAGCGTCAAGAAAAGCGATGTGGTCAAAGCGGTCGTCGTCCGCGTGGCGAAGGAATACCGTCGTGATGATGGCTCCTACATTCGCTTCGACGACAACGCCGCCGTGATCCTCAGCGATGACTTGCAGAACCCGCGCGGCACGCGCGTTTTCGGACCGGTGGCACGCGAACTGCGCGACCGGGGTTTCCTGAAAATCGTGTCGCTCGCACCGGAAACCCTGTAAGTGGTGGAGGGGTTTTAAGATGCAGCGTATCAAGAAGGGCGACACCGTTGAGGTGATCGCCGGCAAAGACCTCGGCGAGCGCGGTGAAGTGATCTCCGTGCTGCCGAAAGAAGACCGCGTAGTTGTGCACGGGGTGAATATCCTCAAGAAGCACAATAAGGCGCGGCAGGCGGGCAACCAGCAGATTCCCGCGCAAATCGTGGAATTCGAGGGACCGATTCACCTCTCGAACGTCCTGCTGGTGTGTCCTTCGTGCAGCAAGAAAACGCGCGTGGGCTTCCGCGTCCGTGAGGATGGCTATAAAGTTCGCGTGTGCAAGCAATGTGAAGCGGAAATCGAGTAAACATCATGGCGAAGTACGCAATCCAAACAATGTACCAAGACCAAGTCGTACCCTCGCTCGCTGATGAGTTCAGCTACGACAACCTGATGCAGGTGCCACGGGTCGAGAAGATCGTGGTCAACATCGGCGTCGGCGAAGCGATCGACAACCCGAAGTCGCTCGATGCCGCCGTGACCGATTTGCGGCAGATCACCGGACAGCAGCCGGTAATCAACCGCGCCAAGAAGAGCATCGCCAACTTCAAGCTGCGTGAAGGTCGTCCGATTGGGACGAAGGTTACGCTGCGGGGTGAGCGGATGTGGGCGCTGCTCGACCGGCTGATCAACGTAGCACTGCCTCGTATCCGCGACTTTCGTGGTGTGTCGCCGGAGACCTTCGATGGTCGCGGCAACTACACGATCGGGCTGCGCGAGCAGTTGGTCTTCCCGGAAATCGAGTACGACAAGATTGACAAGGTGCGGGGCATGGAAATCACCATCGTCACCACCGCCAAGACTGATGAGGAAGGACGCCGGCTGCTGAAGCTGCTCGGTATGCCTTTCCAAGAAAGATAGGGACGAGGGTATGGCTAAGAAATCCATGACAGCTCGTGAACACAACCGGAAGTATAAAGTGCGCGTTCGCAACCGCTGCCAGTTTGTTGACCCGAATTCGGGCAAGGTTTGTGGACGCCCGCGCGGTTACATTCGCCGGTTTGGCTTATGCCGCATCCATTTCCGCGAAATGGCGCTTCAGGGAAAAATCCCCGGCGTCGTGAAGTCGAGCTGGTAAGAGAGAACGGAAGGGAAGCATGACGAGCGATCCCATTGCAGATATGCTGACGCGCATCCGCAACGCGCTAATGGTCGGAAACCCGACCTGCCAAATCCCCACCTCCAAAATCAAGGTGGAGATCGCGCGGATTTTGAAGGAAGAAGGCTATATCGAAGACTTCAGCGTCGGCGATGAGAAACCTTTTTCGTTGATCACCATCCAGTTGAAGTATCACGGCGCGCGCCGCGAGCGCAAACCTGTGATTACTCACATCCAGCGAGTAAGCAAGCCCGGTCGCCGCGTGTATCGCGGGCGGACTGAACTGCCGCGCGTGATGAGCGGTATCGGCATCGCCATCGTCACGACGCCCAAAGGCGTTATGACGGCGCAGCAGGCGCGTCGCCAGCAAGTCGGCGGCGAAGTGCTCTGCTACATCTGGTAAGGGAGTTATAGGCGATGTCTCGAATTGGCAAGCAACCGGTACGTCTCCCGGACAAAGTGAACGTGACCATCAATGGTCAGCAGGTCACTGTCAAGGGACCGAAGGGTGAACTGGCACACGACGTTCACCCCAATATCAGCGTTCAGCAGGAAGACGGTGTTGTCACCGTCACCCGCCCGAACGACGAGCGCCAGAATCGCGCCCTGCATGGGCTGGAGCGCGCGCTGCTGGCGAACATGGTCACCGGCGTGTCGACAGGTTTCGAACGCTCGCTGCAAATCGAGGGGGTTGGCTACGGCAGTGAACTGCGTGGCAAAGACCTCGTGATGCGGCTCGGTTATTCACACGAAATTGTCGTGAACCCGCCGGAAAATATCACCTTCGAAGTCGAAGATCGTGGACGCCTGATCCACATCAAGGGCATCGATAAACAGGTGGTCGGTCAGGTCGCGGCGAACATTCGTGAGCTGCGCCCGCCGGAACCCTATTTGGGCAAGGGTATCCGCTACTCTGACGAACAGATCCGCCGCAAAGCGGGTAAAACTGGTAAGTAAGGCTAGGTGAAAAATGGCTACCGCAAAGCAGCTTAAGAAAAAAAACGCGCAGCTAAGCCGACGTCATCGTCGCATTCGCGCGCGGATCAGCGGCACGCCGGAGCGCCCGCGCCTGAACGTTTTCCGCAGCTCGGTGAACATCTATGCGCAGGTGATTGACGACCTCAGCGGTCGCACGCTGGCGTCGGCATCGACGATCGATCATGAGGTCGTCGAGCAGATCACCGGCAAGTCGAAGGTTGAAGCAGCGAAGATCGTCGGGCAGGTGTTGGCAGAGCGGGCGAAGGTGGCAAACGTCAGCAAGGTCGTATTCGACCGGGGCGGCTACCAGTATCACGGTCGCGTGGCGGCGCTGGCTGAAGGTGCGCGTGAAGGCGGACTGGATTTCTAGGAGAAATTATGAAGAACAGACAGCAGCGCGAGCCGCGCGAACCGCGTGAAGACCGCGAGGAGCTTGACGAGCGCGTTATCGACATTAAGCGCGTCGCCAAAGTGATCAAGGGCGGGCGTCGCTTCGCCTTCCGGACCGTCGTCGTTGTTGGCGATGGCAGCGGTCGTGTCGGCGTGGGTGTGGGCAAGGCTCGTGCCGTGCCGGACAGCATCCGCAAGGGTACGGATCGCGCGCGGCGGCAGATGAAGAAAGTCACGCTCGCCGGGACGACGATCCCGCATCCGGTGACGGCGGAATACGGCGGCGCGAAGGTGCTGCTCAAGCCCGCTGCGCCCGGTACGGGTGTTATCGCCGGTGGTGGTGTCCGCGCCGTGCTCGAAGCGGTCGGCGTCCACGACATTCTGACCAAGAGTCAGGGCAGCCCCAACCTGTTGAACGTCGCCATGGCGACGCTGACAGCCCTGGAATTGCTGCGCAGCCCCGAAGAAATGGCGGCAATGCGTGGCAAGAACATCAACGACGTTCGTCCTTTCTGGGAGCGCACGCGCCCGGAGAAGACTCCGTCGGAGGAGTAATAGTTCGATGGCTGAGAAACAACTCAAGGTCACACTGGTCAAGAGCGCAATTGGCTACGAAAAGAGCCAAGGCGAAACGGCGCGGGCGCTTGGTCTGCGTAAGCTCCACTCCAGCGTGATCGTCAAAGACATTCCCTCGGTACGCGGGATGATCTACAAGATCACTCATCTCGTCACCGTTGAGGAGGTGGAGTCATGAAACTGCACGATCTGAAACCCGCCGAGGGTTCACGGACTAAACGGACGCGCGTTGGGCGCGGTATCTCTGCCGGTAAGGGTAAAACCGCCGGTCGTGGTACCAAGGGCGCTGGTGCGCGTGGTGCACATGCCCGCAAGGGTGCCTACTTTGAAGGTGGTCAGCTCCCGTTGGTGCGCCGCCTGCCGTTCAAGCGTGGTTTTACCAACATCTTCCGCACCCTCTACCAAGAAGTCAACGTGAAGCAGTTGGAAGTGCTGGACGCCGGTACGACGGTCACGCCCGCGATGATGGCGGAACTGGGCTGGATTCGGGATGCGCTGACTCCGGTCGTCGTCCTTGGCGACGGCGAATTGAGCAAGAGCCTAACGGTTCAGGCACATCGCTTCACCAAGAGCGCGGCGGCGAAGATCGCCGGCGCGGGCGGTACGAGCGAAGTCCTGCCGCTGAAGGTCACGGGCGCACGGATCACGGTTAAACGCCTGCAAAAAGCGAAGCTCGCCAAGTTGTATGCAGAATAGCCGCCACCGGATGCTGACGCTTCACTCTGTGAAGTTTGGGGCATCCGGTGCGCGTGTCAGCTTGGGCAGCCTCAAAAACTGCCCCACTGGGGCGTCTTTGGTAATCGAGAACATTTAAGGAACTTGGCATGATTGAGGCACTTCGTAATGCCCTCCGCCTGCCGGACCTGCGTAATAAGCTGCTGATCACCGGGCTGATCCTCGTGGTCTACCAGTTTGCGGCGCACGTGCCGGTCGTTGGCGTTGACCGCGCGGCGCTCCAGAGTTTGCTGGCGGGAAATTCCGGGGGGCTGGTCGGCGTTCTCGACCTGCTTTCGGGTGGTGCGCTGCAAAACTTCAGTGTGATCGCCAACGGTGTGTACCCGTACATCACCGCGCAGATTATTCTGCAGGTGTTGACGCCGGTGATCCCGTCGCTGGAACAACTCCAGAAGGAACCGGGCGGTCGTGAGAAGATCGAAAACTACACCTACTATCTGGCGATTCCAATGTCGATTTTGCAGACAGTCAGCCAGATTCAGATTTTCAATACGCTGAACAACGGCACCGCGATTATCCCCGGTTTCGGCTCCGACCTCTTACTGACGCTCACGGTGATCGTCACCATGACCGCTGGTACGATGTTCGCCATTTGGCTTGGTCAGTTGATCACCGAGCAGGGCATCGGCAACGGTCTGTCGATCATCATCTTCGCCGGTATCGTCGCCCGCGCGCCGCAGCGTTTGATCCAGCTTATCACTGGCTCGACCCAACCGCTCTTTAACATTGCCGCTTTCATCTTGATCACGATAGTCAGCGTGATCGGTATCGTCTACATCCAAGAAGGGGTGCGGCGGATACCGGTGCAGTACGGCAAGCGCGTGCGCGGTCGCAAGCAGTACGGCGGCGCCAGCACGCACATCCCCATGAAAGTGAACCCGGTCGGCATGATCCCGCTGATCTTCGCGCAGGCGGTGATCGCGTTCCCGGCGCTGCTGGTCAACCTGTTCCCGGATGGTCCGCTGCGTCAGTCGATTACGTCGACGTTCGGCAGCCAATCGGGGCTGATCTACTGGCTGACCTACTTCGTGCTGGTCGTCGGCTTCACCTTCATCTACTCGGACATTATGGTCGGCAATCAAGACCTTGCCGATAACTTGCAGCGGAACGGCGGTTTTATCCCCGGCATTCGCCCCGGCAAGCGGACGCAAGATTACATCGTCCGCGTGACCCGGCGCATCACGCTGGTGGGTGCGCTGTTCTTGGGCATCATCGCGGTTGTCCCCGGTCTGATGGACTTCGTCAACCGTTTGCTGTTCCCGAACGAAGCGGTTTCGGGTTCGGCGGGCAATGCTGCCTACGTGCTGACCGGCTCCGGCTTGATCATCGTCGTCGGCGTCGTAATCGACACGATGCGTCAGCTTGAAGCCCAGTTAGTCATGCGTAATTACGACCGCTTCATGCGGTAGCCTAGATTAACTACGGACACGGTGTAGGGGCGCACAGCCGTGCGCCCCTACAAATGCCTAATACCGTGTCCGCCTAAATACAAAAATGGAGTTTTAAGAGATGGCTTTGTACGTCATTTTGATGGGCGTGCAGGGGGCGGGGAAGGGCGTGCAAGCGAGCTTCATCCGTGACACCTACAACATCCCGCACGTCTCGACCGGCGATCTGTTCCGGGCGATGAAGACCCGGCAGGACGAACTTGCCAAACGCGTCCAGCAGATCATGAGCGAAGGACGCTTAGTCGATGATGAAACCACCAATGAGGTGGTCAAAGATCGCCTGAGCCAGCCCGACGCCGCCAACGGTGTGATCTTCGATGGCTATCCCCGCAATCAAGCGCAAGCGGATTGGTTGGAGCAGTATCTCGCCGAAAAGGGACAGCGTGTCAACGTCGTCCTGCTGCTTAAGCTCGACCTGTACACGGCGTTCAAGCGCGCTTTCGGGCGCGTCACGCACCCGGAGTCGGGACAGAGCTACAACATCTACTTCAACGACGAAGGGCTGGATTGGCAGTTCGTCGATGATCCCAATAAGCAGTTCCCGCCGCGTCTGAAGGCGGTCGATGACGAAGGGTGTCGAACTGGTGCGTCGCGCCGACGATGGCAACGCCCACGCGATCCTCAAGCGCATCGACATCTACGTCGAATTGACGCAGCCGTTGATCGACTACTACAGCGCCAAGGGACTGGTCAAGGAAGTCGACGCCGACCAGCCGATCCCGGCAGTCAGCGAAGCGATCAAAACCGCGATCGACTCCGTGCAGTAAGACGGATTAAACTAAGCAGTACTACGGGGTGGATTTGTCCGTAGGGGCGTAATCGATTACGCCCCTACCTACACACTCTGGATGTTTCGACGATAGAAAGCTGGTTGTAATGGCAGTAATAATCAAGACGCCGGATGAGGTTCGCGTGATGCGGGAAGCCGGGCGGATTGTCGCCCAAGCGCATCAGGCGATGCGGGAGGCGGTGCGTCCCGGCGTCACCACCGCTGAACTGGACCGGATCGCCGAGACGGTGATCCGCGATCACGGTGCCGAGCCGTCGTTCTTGAATTATCCGAACAACAAGCCCGGCGCTCCGGCGTACCCGGCGACGATCAATGCCTCGATCAACAACGAGTTGGTGCACGGCATTCCGAGCGATAAGCGGGTGCTCCAAGAAGGCGACATCATCAGCTTGGACGTGGGCTGCATTCATGAGGGCTTCGTCGGCGATGGGGCGTTCACGATGGGCGTCGGCGAGATTCCGGCGGCGGTGCAGCGCTTGCTCGACGTGACCGAGCAGTCGTTGATGGTCGGCATCAAGGCGTCGGTGCTCGGCAACGAGACGCGCGACGTTTCGCGCGCGGTTCAGGAATTCGTCGAAGCGCACGGTTACAGCGTCGTCCGCGAGTACACCGGTCACGGTGTCGGGCGGGCAATGCACGAAGATCCGCAGGTGCCGAATTGGTGGCCCCGGCGGGCGCGTCAGCGGGGAATGCGGAGCTATCCGCTGCAAGTGGGCATGGTTTACGCCATCGAGCCGATGGTCAATGCCGGACGCCCGGAGACGCGCGAATTGAACGATGGTTGGACAGTCGCCACCCGTGATGGCTCGTTGTGCGCTCATTTTGAGCACACGATCGCTATTACTGAAGGCGAACCGGAAATCCTGACACTCCCATGAACGGTGCGAAATTGACCGTAGACTCGGTGTGCTCAAATCAGTATAATGTATGACCTGTTAAGAAGCGCAGAGAGCGAGATTTTGTCATGCGTGTATCCGCATCTGTAAAGAAACGTTGCCCGAAGTGCCGGATCATCAAGCGGCACGGGAACGTCATGGTGATTTGCACAAACCCGAAGCACAAGCAGCGTCAGGGTTAGAGTTAGCGAAGTTAGGGAAGGCAAGTTATGGCGCGTATTGAAGGTGTAGACCTCCCCCGCGATAAGCGGGTCGAGATTGCGTTGACCTATATCTATGGCGTTGGTCGCCCGACCAGCAAGCAGATTTTGACCCAGACCGGCGTCGATCCTGATCTGCGCGTGCGCGACCTGACCGAAGCCCAGATGCAACTGCTTCGTGACGCGCTGAGCGGCATGACGACCGAAGGTGATCTGCGCCGCCAGATCGCCATGAACATCAAGCGTCTGTCGGAGATCGGCAGCTACCGGGGACTGCGCCACCGCCGCAACCTGCCGGTGCACGGTCAACGCAGCCGCACTAATGCCCGCACCCGCAAGGGCGTCAAGAAGACGGTTCCGGGGCGTGGTCGTCGTCGCGGGGCAACCAAGAAATAAGCTGTCAGCAGTTAGCGTTCAGCAGTCAGCCAAAGACAATCCGCTGCTTTATGCAGTTTACCTCTTTAGCTGAGGACTGAAAGCTGATAGCTAATCGCTATCATTCAACAACTTGTAAAATGCGCCCCGGAGACGGGGCGCATCTTACCGCAAGCGCTATTGGAGAAAATGTATGCCGCGCACACCGAAAAAAGGTAGTGGACGCCGCGCCACGACCAAGAAGTCAGTCAAGAACATACCCTACGGTCAGGCGCATATCTTTGCGACCTTCAACAACACGATTATCTCGTTGAGCGATCAATCGGGGAACGTGGTGACGTGGGCAAGCGCCGGGACGTCGGGCTTCAAGGGCAGCCGCAAAAGCACGCCCTATGCGGCTCGTGTCGCCGCGCAGTCGGCGTCGGAAGCGGCGCAGACTCACGGTATGCAAGAAGTGGACGTCTTTGTGAAGGGTCCCGGTCCCGGACGTGAAGCAGCGATCCGCGCGATTCAAGCTAGCGGCTTGAAAGTGCGCTCGATCAGCGACTTGACGCCGATTCCGCACAACGGAGTTCGTCCACCCAAA
The DNA here is from genome assembly GCA_963727545.1 of uncultured Chloroflexia bacterium. Classification (GTDB taxonomy): domain Bacteria; phylum Chloroflexota; class Anaerolineae; order Aggregatilineales; family Phototrophicaceae; genus Flexifilum. The sequence continues at coordinate 18,252 of CAVSGS010000015.1, read as the reverse complement.
AAGCGTCGCGTCTAGTGCTGGGAGGCGTAGCTATGATGAACAATATGGTGCTTCCACACAAAGTGGAGAGCGATGCCGTCACCCGCAACTACGGGCGTTTTATCATCTCACCGCTGGAGAGTGGCTACGGCGTGACGCTGGGGACTGCCCTGCGTCGCGTGCTGCTGTCGTCACTGCCCGGCGCGGCGATTACGAGTATTCGCGTCTCGGACGTGCATCACGAGTTTTCCGCCATTCCGAATGTCCGCGAGGACATGACTCAGTTGATCCTGCAGGTCAAGCAGCTTCGCTTGCGCCTGTTTGATACCGAACAAGCCCGGCTGCGGCTGGAACATCGCGGTGAAGGCACGGTCACGGCGGCGGACATCATCTGCCCGCCGGAGGTTGAGATCATCAACACCGACCTGTACCTGTTCACTGCTGACTCGGCTGACGCGCACGTCGAAATGGAATTCGAAGTGCAGGCAGGGCGGGGTTACAGCCAAGCCGAGGAACGTGGTCGGCTGCCGATTGGCGAACTGCCGATCGACGCGATCTTCAGCCCGATCCGCCGCGTCAACTTCGACGTTGACCGCGCGCGAGTGGGGCAACGCACCAACTACGACAAGCTGATCATCGAAATCTGGACCGATGGCACGATCCGCCCCGAAGATGCGCTGACCGAATTGGCGCGTATCCTCGGCAAACACCTGAGCGTGATGGGCGGCATCACCGGCGAAGCGATGACCGAGTATCAGAGCGCGGAAGCTGAAGGCGCCGAACAGAACGGTCGTCAGGACGTGCTCTACGAAAAGCTGATCGAAGAACTTGACCTGAGCGTGCGCGTCTTCAATTCGTTGAAGCGCACCGGCATCACGACGATCGGCGACGTGCTCGACATGCTGGATCGCGGTCCCGACGCCATGCTGGCGATCCGCAACTTCGGCGAGAAATCGCTGGATGAACTGGTAGACAAGCTCAAAGAGAAGGGTTATCTCCCGCAAGATGTGGAGATTCCTTCGCAACTCGGCGAAGAAGAATAAGTCATTGGTTTAAGCGCTGACTCAGCGCTTAAAACGACACGAGGAAGTAAGGAAAGAATTATGCGACATCGCGTACATGGAAAGCAGCTTGGGCGGAATAAAGGGCAGCGTAAAGCCCTAAAGCTCGCCTTGACGACTGCGCTGCTTCAACACGAACGGATCGAGACGACCCGCGCCAAGGCTGATTTCGTGCGCGCGAACGTCGAGGGTTTGATCACCACCGCCAAGCGCGGTTTGGCACAAGACGACCCGGCGCGCGTGGTTCACGCTCGCCGCATCGCTGCCAGCCGCCTGAACAACGATCGCGTGCTGGTCGGCAAGCTGTTCGACACGCTGGCACCGCGCTACTCTGAGCGTCAGGGCGGGTACACGCGCATCCTCAAGCTGGGTCCCCGCAAGGGCGACGCCGCCGAGATGGTGCTGCTTGAACTGGTGGATCGCGCGACTGAATAGGTTGCGCTGACTTGTAAGGGCGGGTTTTAAACCCGCCCCTACGAGATACTATGACCCGCTACCGGGCGACGCTGGCATACGACGGCACGAACTACAGCGGCTTTCAGCGCCAGCGCAAAGGGTTACGCTCGATTTAAGGGGCGGTCGAGACCGCCATCACCGCCGCGACCGGGCAAACGGTCACGGTGATCGGGGCGGGGCGCACTGATAAAGGCGTCCACGCCAGCGGACAGGTGATCGCTTTCGGTGTCATCTGGAAGCACAGCGCTGAAGCACTCATGAGCGCGATCAACGCTGTGCTGCCCGACGACATCGCGCTCCAAGAGATCGCGGTGTTAGCAGAGGCGGCGGTTGATGCGTGGGATTTTCATCCCCGCTTCACCGCTCAAGCGCGCGTTTACAAGTACACAGTTTATGCGGCTCCGCAGCGTAACCCGCTGCTGCGATCGCAAGCGTGGCACGTCCGAGCGACGCTCGACCTCGTCGTGATGCAGCAAGCGGCGGATCTGCTGCTCGGCGAGCACGATTTCGCGGCGCTGGGGCAGGCGACTGCCGGAGAAGTCACGATCCGGCGGGTGCTGCGCTCGGAATGGACGCGCGATGGTCAGCTGCTGATCTACCGCGTCGAGGCGAGTGGCTTCCTGAAGCATATGGTGCGGCGGATCGTGGGACTGCTGGTCGCGGTCGGTCGCGGCGCGCTGACGGTGTCGGCGTTCGAAGCGATCTTGCTCAGCCGGGAGATCCCCGGCGGCATCGCACTGGCACCGCCGCAAGGACTGGTACTCGAACAAGTCAAGTATCCGGGCGAGACAAGCACTCGTTGAGCGCCGCCCGCAAGTAACGTTTGCATAGGAAAGAAAACGATGGTCAAAACCTATACACCCAAACCACAGGACATCGAGCAAAAGTGGTGGATTGTGGACGCGGAAGGTCAGACTCTTGGGCGTCTCGCCTCGAAGATTGCACCCATCCTGCGTGGCAAGCATAAGCCGATGTTCACGCCCAACCTTGACGTTGGCGACTACGTGATCGTGATCAATGTTGACAAGATCGTCGTCACCGGCAACAAAATGGGAGAGAAAATGTACTACCGGCACTCCGGCTATCCGGGTGGTCTGAACGAGATCAACCTCGAAGACAACCTGCGCCGCTTCCCGGATCGCCCGCTCTACGAAGCGATCAAGGGGATGCTCCCCAAGAATGCGCTGGGGCGCGCGACGATGAAGAAGCTGAAGCTGTACTCCGGTAGCGAGCACCCGCACGAAGCGCAAAAGCCGACCGTGCTGGAACTGTAAGAAAAGGGAGCATTGTTTATGTCCGCACAGTATTACGAAGGCATCGGTCGCCGCAAGCAATCCAGCGCGCGCGTGCGTATTTTCCCCGGCGGTACCGGACGGCTCGTGATCAACGACCGCGAGGGTCAGCAGTATCTGTCGCGCGAGGGTGATTACGAAATCGTCATGCAGCCGCTGACCGTCATCGGTCAAGAGCGCGGTTTCGACGTTTCGGTTCACGTCAACGGCGGTGGCGTGTCGGGTCAGCGCGACGCGATCCAGCTTGGTCTGGCGCGGGCGCTGCTCAAGCTCGACCCCGACCTCAAGGCGCAGCTTCGTGACGCCGACCTGCTCACCCGTGACGCGCGCGTCAAGGAACGGAAGAAGCCCGGTCTCAAGCGTGCCCGTAAAGCCCCGACCTATACCAAACGTTAAGGTCGGCAATTCCCTGAGCAAGTTTTCAGGCAAGGGTTATCCCTTGCCTTTTTTGTTTTAAGTCGAGTGCGATCATGATCGACATTGCGATTGAACGCGCCACGCCGGACGATGCGCCGGGGCTGACCGCCGCCGCGATTGCGGCGTTTCACGACGACGCGCGCCTGTATGGTGTCCCGTTGGGTGGTCCGCCCGGTTACGATTTGGTCGCGTATATGCTCCGGCTGATCAATCACGCCGAAGTCGATACCTACACCATCGCGCACGCGGGGCAGATCATCGGCGGCATCACCGTGTACGGTATGGGCGACGGGCATTTCCACCTCGACATGCTGTTCGTGCAGCCCGACTATCATAATCGCGGCATCGGCACGCAGGCGATGCAGTTCATCGAGGCGACCTATCCGGCGCGGAAGTGGTCGCTCGATACGCCCGCTTATGCCGTCCGCAACCAGCATTTCTACGAGAAATTCGGCTACGTGAAAGTCGGCGAGCACACGCCGGAAGACGATCCCATTCTCCTGTTCGCCTACGAGAAGCAGGTGTAAGCGGGCGGGCGATATGGTATCCTCTGCGCTCCAATGCCAGCGCAATGACCAGCCGCTTGACGCCGCTCTGAAGGAGATGCCGTGACTGCCGAATACCTCGTGTTCGACTTCGCCGACGAGACGACCCTGCTCGACAAGGATCAGATTTTGCGCTTGCTGATCGCCATCTGCGCGGGCGACGTTTACCAGTGTCTCAAGAAGGCGATTGTCTGCGACGACTCGCCGGGGACTCGTCTACGTGCCCAACTCGCCGGAGACGCTGGCGAACGCATGGAACAACGCCATCCGTGCCGAGCAGCGCTATCACGGCTACTGGATGGAGTTCGAGAACGAGGCGAAGCTCAAGTTCTCGTTCGGCTTCGACCCGCAGGCGGCGCGGCGCTTGTTCCTGACCGGGCAGCGCGCGGACGCTGCGCAGCGACGACGCCCTGCGCGAGTTCGTGCGCTTCGGCGAACTGATCTTCAACACGCTGCATCCGCGCTACGGCTTCGGCATGTTCTCCTATGACAATCACGAGACGCCGGAAATCGGGGCTGCTCCGGCGGCGCTCTGGGATTACAATTTCTACGGCGCGGGGCTGATCGACAGCTTCGGGCGCGACCGGATCGACGCGGCTCCGGCGCAGCGCAAGGCGGAACTCGACGGCGGCGTGCTGATCGAGGTCGCCGCCAACCCGATCACGCGCCCGCAGATCAAGAACTATCGCGAAGCCAGCGCCGCGCTCGGCTTCAGCAAGTATTATCAGGGAGGCTGATTATGGCGAACGAATCTCCTGAATCGCGGTTGGCGGCGCTCGGCATCATCCTGCCCCAAGCGAGCAGTCCGGCGGCGAACTACGTCAACACGGTTGAGGTCAATGGGCTGCTGTTTGTCGCGGGCAAGGGACCCGCCGGACGTGACGGCGTCAAGCCGCACGGCAAGCTCGGCGCAGAGTACACGACCGCTGAAGGCTACGAGTTCGCGCGCCAAACCGGAATCGAAATTCTGGCGGTGCTGAAGGCGGAACTCGGCTCGCTCGACCGCGTCAAGCGCGTCGTCAAGCTTCAAGGCTTCGTCAATGCCGCCCCGCAGTTCGAGGAGCATCCGAAGGTGCTTAACGGCTGTTCCGACCTGATGTACGCGGTCTTTGGCGAGCGCGGCGCGCACGCGCGCTCGGTTTTCGGGGCGACTTCGGTGCGCGACAACCTGCCGATTGTGATCGATTCTATTTTCGAGGTTCAGCCTTCATGACCCTGACGATTATCGGTTTAGGACCGGGACCGATTGACGACCTGACGCGGCGCGCGTGGCGCGTGATCGAGAACGCGCCGGTGGTCTACGTGCGCACGGCGGAGCATCCCTGTGTGCCGGGGCTGCCCGCTGTGGTCAAGTCGTTCGACGACGTCTACGAGACGGTCGAGGATTTCGCCGGAGTTTACGCCGAGATCGCCAACCGCGTGATCGCGGCGGCGCGCGCGGGCGACGTCGTCTACGCCGTCCCCGGCGATCCGCTGGTGGCGGAATTGACGGTCGTGCAGTTGCTCGACAAGGCGAAAGCGGAGAGCATCCCGGTCGAGATCGTCAGCGGGATCAGCTTCGTCGAGCCGTCGATGGCGCTGCTCGGCGTCGATGCGATTGACGGCTTGCAAATCCTCGACGCCATCCAGATCGCCGGAATGCACCATCCGCCGATCAATCCCGACTATCCGGCGCTGCTGGGGCAGGTCTACAGCCGCGACCTCGCCTCGAACCTCAAGCTGACGCTGATGAACCAGTATCCCGACGACTTCGAGGTCACGCTGATCCACGCCGCCGGATCGCCCGACGCGGTGATCGAGCGCGTCCCCCTCTACCAGATCGACCGCAGCGACCAGATCAAGCACCTGACGGCGCTCTACATCCCGGCGCTGGGCGGCATGAGCAGCTTCGAGCAGTTTCAGGAGATTATCGCCCATTTGCGCGCGCCGGAAGGCTGCCCGTGGGATCGCAAGCAGACGCACAAGTCGCTGCGCAAGTATCTGATCGAGGAGTTGCACGAAGTCCTCGAAGCGATTGACATTGGCGACGTGGAAGGGATGATCGAGGAACTGGGCGATTTGCTGCTGCAAATCGTCCTGCACGCGCAGATCGCCACCGACGAGGGCGAGTTCCAGATGGCGGACATCTTGCGCGCCGTCAGCGCCAAGATGATCCACCGCCACCCGCACGTCTGGGGCGACCCGCAAGCGCTGGGTCTGCTCAAAGTCGACAGCGACGGCGACGTCGTCTCGAACTGGGAAGTGCTCAAGCAGCAGGAGCAGGCGGAGAACGGGAAAGCCAAGCGCGAGTCGAAGCTCGACGGCGTGCCTAAGTCGCTCCCGGCGCTGCTGCAAGCCCACGAGTATCAGGCGAAGGCGGCGAAGGTCGGCTTCGATTGGTGGCAGATCGACAGCGTCATCGACAAGGTGCGCGAGGAGTTCGAGGAAGTGCTGAGCGCCGAGAGCGACGAGCATCGCGCCGAAGAAATGGGCGATCTGCTGTTCGTGATCGTCAACTGGGCGCGCTGGCACAAGATCGAGCCGGAGACGGCACTGCGCGAGGCGAACGGCAAGTTTTATCGCCGCTTCCACTACATCGAGGAGCAGGTCGCGGCGCAGGGCAAGCAGATGACCGATTTCACGCTGCCGCAGCTTGACGCGCTGTGGGACGAGGCGAAGACGAAAGGGCTGTAGTGCCGACCCAAGGCGCGAGTACGGTCATCCTCGACGGACAGCGGATTGTGCTGCAAAAACGCCGCGATTTCCGGGTTTGGGGGCTGCCGGGCGGCGGCGTCGAGCCGGGGGAAACGCACGAAGCTGCCGCGATCCGCGAAGCGCGCGAGGAAACCGGGCTGGAAGTCGCGCTAGAGCGCAAAGTCGGCACGTACTGGAAGCCGCAGCAAGATGATACGGTGACGGTGTTCGTGGCACGGGTGATCGGCGGCGAGATCGTGCGGGTGGGCGACGAAACGGTTGACGTGCGCTGGTTCGACCTCGACGCGCTGCCATGGCGGCTGCTCAGCACGCACCGCCGTTACATCGGTGATGCGCGGGCGAACTACGCCGATCCGGTCGAGGCTGCGTTGCAGTTTTCGTTTACGGAGATGACGCTGCGTCGGATTGCGCGGCGCGTGTACCAGTTCAAGAAATGGCGTTCATGAGTGAAGAACAGGCAATTCTCGAAGGCGTGATTTCGGTCGAGGCGGCGCTCAAAGCGGGCAGCCGCCGGATCGACAAGTTGATGATCCGGCAGGAGGGCAGCCGCGTGATCGACCGCGACCTCGCGCGGCTGATCCACGAAGCCGAGCGGCAGGACATCCCGGTCGAGCGCGCCTCCGCCAGCGTGATCGACGAACTGACGCAAGGCAAGACGCACGGCGGCGTGATCGCGCTTGCCGGTCCACGCCAATTCGTCCCGCTGGAGGCGCTGGTCGCCGAGATCACGCGCCCGTTCGTCGTCATGCTCGACGGGGTGGAAGACCCGTTCAACTTCGGGCAGGCGGTGCGCGCCTTCTACGCCGCCGGAGCCGACGGCTTAGTGCTGCGCGCGCGCAACTGGATGTCGGCGGCGGGGGTGGTCGCGCGGGCGTCGGCGGGCGCGTCCGAGTTGATGCCGACCGCTATCGCCGAGACGACCCAAGCAGCAGCCGATTTCTTCCGTGAACAGGGCTTGCGCGTCGCCGTCGCCGACAAGGAGCGGGCGACCTCGGTTTACGAGGCAGATTTATCCGGGGCGCTGTTTCTGGTGATCGGCGGGGAGAAGCGCGGCGTGACCCGCTCGTTCGCGGATGCCGCCGACCTCCGCTTGAGCATCCCTTATGGGCGGCGCTATCCGCAGTCGTTGGGGACGACGGCGGCGGCGGCGGTGCTGGCGTTCGAGATCACGCGGCAGCGGGCAAATAAAAATCCCGCTGACGAAGAATAATCAGTGGGATTGACTGTCGGGGCGGCGGGATTTGAACCCACGACCTCGTTGACCCGAACAACGCGCGCTACCAGGCTGCGCTACGCCCCGAAGTAGACTAAGTGTAGCTGAATGAGAGGACAATAGCAAGGCTGCAATTGAGTTAGGCGCAGGAAATCGAGCGAGAATTCTCCTAAGTTTTGCGTTTTGTTGACAATAAGGAGTCTCGCTGTGCTGCAAAAGACACTGCTCGCCTACATCATGTTGCTATTTGCAGGTTTTGTGATGGGAATTTCGCCTCAAACCGCTCAAGCTGTCACCTCGTCGGACGCTCGCGTACTTGTGTACGACCCGCGCGGTCGACGTGCGTGCGTGCGCGCAGTGGACGGACTGCGGCATTTTGCTGCGCTACGAGCCGAATACGCTGCTGGTCGTGACCGGCACGGTGACCGGCGACCGTGAAGCCGGTTCCGATCAATGGCTGGTGGTGCAAGATCCGGTGCAGCTCGTCGAGGGCTACGTCCACAGCACTTACGCCCGTGACTGCGAGCCGGAAGCGTGGCAGACTAGACCGGTGATCCCGGAGATCAGCGCGACCGCCCGCGAGGTCTACGCGAAGGGACTGGCGCTGGGCAACGATCCGCAGGTTTTTTCGGTCGTGGGCGATTGCCAAGCCGTCAACGCCTACTTCCTGTCCAGCTTCGACCGACCCGGTCAGTACGATCTCGGCGCATTTGGATCGCTGCAGGAGACGATTGACAACTTTAGCGGATCGTTCGATCGGGAGAGCGAGGCGGTCAGAGCGGGCTTCACGATCGCGTCGGCGCTGTCGCCGCTGTGGTCGAACCCCAACGCCTGCGCGAGCCGCGAGACGCCGCTCCAATGTGAAGATCGGCTGCGTAATCCCAGCATCGTGATCATCAGCATGGAGACGTGGAACCGGGTCGGACGGCAGCCGACCAGCGTTTACGAGGATTATCTTGCCCAAGCGGTCGAGTTCTGGATGGATCGCGGCGTCGTGCCGATCTTGAGCACGAAAGCCGACAATATCGAAGGCGACAACAGCATCAACGCGGCGATCGTCCGCGTGGCGGAGCGCTACGACATGCCCTTGTGGAATTTCTGGCTGGCAGCGCAGTCGCTGACCGGGCACGGCTTCGACCCGGCGCTGAACGACGGATTTCACCTGCGATGGGCGCGCTCCTTTTATAATAATCCTGACCGGCTGCGCGATGGCTGGTCGGTTCGTAATTTGACCGCTTTACAAGCGCTTGATGCCGTCTGGCGCGGCGTGCGTGACTTATAGAACCTAGAACGGAAGACTCATGAGCAACCAGACAAACGCGCCCGTAACCCTCTCCGACCGGATGCGCGCGCTGACCAGCGGCTTGACGCAGCGCATCGGCATGGCGGTCTATCGCATGGGCATTCACCCGGACACGATCACGGTTGCCGGGTTGATCGTCGTGGCGATCGGCGCTTGCTGCATCGCCGTCGGGCAGCTTCAGCTCGGCGGCGTGCTGCTGGTGATCAGCCTGCCGCTCGACGCGCTCGACGGGGCGGTTGCGCGGGCGATGCAGCGTAAGGATCGCTTCGGCGCGATCCTCGACTCGACGCTGGATCGCTACGCCGACGGGTTGATCTTCGGCGCGCTTGCCTTCTATTTCGCTGGACGCGGCGAGCAGGGAAACTTGCTCTTGGCGCTGGCATCCCTGATGGGCAGTTTTGTGGTAAGCTATGTCCGCGCGCGTGCAGGTGAAGCGGATTTGTCGGTAAAAATTGGGTTGTTCTCGCGCTTTGAGCGGGTCATCACCCTTCTGCTGATGCTGCTCGTCCCCCCACTGCTCACGCTGGGTTTGTGGGTTTTGGCGCTCGGCACGAACGTCACTGGCGCACAGCGCTTATGGTACGTCTATAAACATCTCGACAAAGAGGCTTAATCATGGAGTTTAAACCCGAATACGTCGTACTTTTCAGCCGCTTGCAGATCCGCTACTACGGCATCATCATCGTCGCGGCGATGTTGGTTGCGGCGTGGGTGGCGGCGCGCTTAGCGAAGCGTGACGGGCGCGATCCCGATCACGTATGGGGCGCGCTGACGTGGGCGATCATCCCGGCGATTATCCTAGCGCGGCTGTGGTTCGTCGTCTTCCCGCCGGTGTCGGTGCTGGAACAAGGCATGGATTTCTCGTGGTTCATGCAGCACTTCTTCGACCTGCAAAACGGCGCAATCGCCATTTGGAGCGGCGGCTTGAGCATCTTCGGCGCCGTGATCGGCGGTTTCGGCGGGGCGTACATCTACATCCGGCGGAATCATCTCCAGCTTTCCGAGTGGCTGGACATCGCTGGTGTGGCGCTGCCGCTGGCTCAGGCGATTGGTCGCTGGGCGAACTACGTCAATCAGGAACTTTACGGCACGGTCACCACGCTGCCGTGGGGCATTTCGATTGACTCGGCGCATCGGGTGGCACCGTACAAGAGCCTCGTCGATTATCCGATCGCGACGACGCGCTTTCATCCGCTGTTCTTGTACGAGTCGCTGTGGAATATCGTCGCCTTTATCGTGCTGCTGAACATCTTCCAGCGCCATCGGGATAAGCTGCGCTACGGCGACATCTTCCTGCTCTACGTGATGCAGTATTCGTTCATTCGCTTCCTGCTGGAATTCATGCGGGTCGAAGTCGCGCACATCCCCGGCACGAGCATCAACTCGTCGCAGGCGATGACGGCGGTCGCTTTCGTCATTGCGTTCGCGGTCTTTGTCTATCGCCAGCGCAGCACGCCGACGGTCGAAGAAGCGCGCGCAACTGCCCGCGACGCGGCGTAAACCTGACGCGATCAACCGGGCGGGGTCTGTGCCCCGCCCGTCCGCGCCTCACTTGACAGCCTGAGTTGAAAGGGTTGCCGATAATGATCGAAGGACGAATTGCGATCCCCGCTGGCGCGATTGCTGAGTTCTGCGAACGCAACCACATTCGTAAGCTGTCGCTGTTCGGCTCGGTGCTGCGCGAGGATTACCGTCCCGACAGCGACATCGACGTACTGGTCGAGTTCGAGCCGGATGCGCGACATCAGCTTGTTTGATATGGGTAGGATGCAGATGGAATTGACGGATCTCTTACGGCAGATTCGTTGATTTCAAGACTGAAGGCTTCGTTAGTCCACGCATCCGCCAGCGCGTAGAGAATAATGCCGTGACGATCTATGAACGACTCTGATGAATTCTCGCCTGCGTGATATGTATGAGGCGGCGTTGGCGGCTCAGCGTTTTGCGGCGGGTAAGACGCGAACTTCGTTGAGTACGGATCAGGCGTTTGAGTTTGCAATCCGGACAGCGCTGATCGTCATTGGCGAGGCGGCATCAAAAGTTTCACCCGAAATCCGCGAGCAGTATCCGCAGATTCCATGGCAGTCGATGACAGGTATGCGGAACATTCTCGTACATGCCTATATGAACATCGACTATGATCGCGTGTGGGGCGTGATCACTGATGACCTACCCCCGTTGATCGCCGAGCTAGAAAAGATTATCCCCGAATAAGCTCGCACGGCATCAGTCACCGCTGCACTGAAACACTGTTGGTCCAGCCACGTAAGCCGCTCACTCAAGCAATCACCTCCGCCTGCTCTCCCCATCGTAGAAATTAACGACTTCAGGTTTTGTTCACGCTTTACAACCCCTGACCTATGGGATAATCGAAGATACGTCATATCGGGATGTCCGATGGAGAGCAGCCGAAATATGATGAGATTTGTTCATGATTGAAGCTCACGAACTGACAAAGTTTTACGACGATTTTCTGGCGGTCGATTCAGTGACGCTGACCGTCCCCAACGGGACGGTGCTGGCGTTGTTGGGACCCAACGGCGCCGGCAAGACCACCACGGTCCGCATGTTGACGTCGATCCTCGCGCCGTCGTCGGGCTGGGCGCGCATCTCCGGGTACGACGTGACCCAGCAGCCGGCGCGGGTGCGGGCGCACGTCGGCGTGCTCACCGAGCAGCACGGGCTGTACGAGCGGATGAAAGCGGTCGAATACCTTGACTTCTTCGGGCGCGTCTATCACCTCTCGGCGGAGCAGCGCCTCAAGCGTACCTATGAGTTGATGGATCGCTTCGGCTTGACCTTCGCCCTCGACAAGCAGTTGGGCGAATACTCGAAGGGTATGAAGCAAAAGCTGGCGCTGGTTCGGGCGATGCTCCACGATCCGCCGGTGCTGCTGCTCGACGAGCCAACCTCGGCGATGGATCCGCAGAGCGCTAAGCTCGTCCGCGATGCAATTGTCGAGCTTCAGCATGACGAGCGTACCTTTCTGATCACGACCCACAACCTCGCCGAAGCGCAAGCGCTCGCTAACCGGATCGCCATCATCCGACGCGGACGGATCATCGCCAATGGCAATTTCGAAGAACTGGGACGGCGCTTCGTCGGCGATCCGCTGATGGAACTGCACGTCACCAATCGTCTGAACGGGCTGGCGAAAGACATCGCCGACATGGTGCAGATCGAGGACAGCGGCGACCGCTGGCTGCGCTTCCGGGTCGCCGAGCCGGACGTGACCAACCCCGCGCTGATCCGCCGGATCATGGGCTTGGGCGTCGAGATTGTCACGCTGGCGCCGGTCTCGCAGACGTTGGAGGAGATTTACCTACAGGTGGTCAAAGAAGACGAAGAACACGGAGGCGAAACGCATGAGCATCTCCGCTAAGCCGTTGGAAATCCCGTACCGCGATCAGCCCGATCCAACCGGTCGGATCGAGCGCTGGCGGCGGACGCTCAGCAACGCCTTGATCATCACGCGGCGCGAGGTGCGCGACAGCTTCCGCGATTGGCGCATCATCTCGCCGATCATCATCCTAACCTTCTTCTTCCCGTTCTTGGCGCAGTTCGTCGCCTCGCAGTTCGCCGGATTTGTCGAAAGCTACGGCGCGGACGTGATCGGCACGCGCACCGTACCCTTCCTGCTGATGATCGTCGGCTTCTTCCCGATCTCGATCTCGCTGGTGATCGCGCTGGAAACCTTCGTCGGCGAAAAAGAGCGCTTGAGCCTTGAGCCGCTGCTGAGCACGCCGTTGACCAACACCGAGTTGTACATCGGCAAGACGCTGGCGGCGATGCTGCCGCCGCTGCTCTCCAGCTACGGCGGGATGACGGTTTACCTCCTCAGTCTCGTCTTGGGGCAACTAGCATGGCGACCACCGGTGACATTGGTCGTCCAGATTGTCGTGCTGACGACGGTGCAAGCGCTGGTGATGATCACCGGGGCGGTGGTGGTCAGCAGCCAAACGACCAGCACCCGCGCCGCGAACCTGCTCGCCAGCTTCATCATCATCCCGATGACGCTGCTGATTCAGGGCGAGAGCGCGATCATGTTTCTCGCCCCGGACGCCGATTCGCCCAACGGGATTGGCTCGTTGTGGGCGATCATCGCCGGGATGATCGTCGTCGTGATCCTGCTGCTGCGGGTCGGCAACAGCCTGTTCAACCGTGAGGAGCTGCTCGGACGGACGATGGATGCGCTCAACCTCAAGCGGACAGCGCGTACTCTATTCGCCAGCATTCGCGCTGTCGACGATCGCGGGACACCGGCGCGCAACCTGATCGACTGGTACCGGCATGGCATTCCGCTAAGCGTGCGCCGGTTGGGTTGGGCGGTCCCGGTCACGATTGCGGTGTTTCTGTTCGCGCTGGTGGCGGGCTACGTGATCGGGCAGCAGCCGCAGTGGCAGCTCCCGCTGCCGGAGAACCAGCCGATCAACAGTGTCATGGGCAACGTCGGCGCTTACACCGGGGTGTATTTCGGCGGCAAAAGCGCGACGCTGGCGATCTTCTGGCAGAATACCCGCATCCTGCTCGGCGCGACCCTGCTGTCGATCTTCACCTTCGGCGTGGCGTCGCTGATCCTGACCCCGGCGGTCTACGTCATCCTCGGTTACATCTTCAGCGAAGTGATGCGGGCGGGCTATAACCCCACCTTCATGATCCCGGCGATCTTTACGCACGGCATCATCGAAATCCCGATGATTGTGCTGGCGACGGCGGCAGCGCTGCACCTCGGCGCGGTGATCACGCGACCGCCGCGCGGCTCGACGGTCGGGGCGGCGTGGACCACTGCATTCGGCGACACGATCAAGCTCGGCATCGGCGTGTTCACGCCCGGCTTGCTGCTGGCGGCGGTGATCGAGGCGAACATCACACCGCTGGCGATCCGCTTAGTGCTGGGAGGCTGAAGTAAGCGAAGTTTTACCCGTACGAATGAAATAATCATTAGCTGCGGAGTCTGTAGGGGCGTTCAATGAGCGTGTCCAAAAAGTCTCACGCTGACCCCACCCCCGCACTTCGTGCTTCCCCTCCCCGAATTCAGGGAGGGGAGAGTGCCTTCGTCCGTTTCAGGTGTAAATCATCAAATTTGATGACTTCTCACACAGTAGGAATGTTTTAAACACCCTGCGCCTACAAATCCCACGATATCGAGTACCTAAGCACAATCCCCCGGCAAAAATCAGACTTCGGCGTATACTACTACAGACTACTTTGCGCGTTCGGACGACGTGCTGCGAGAATTGAGGCTTGAGAGCGATGGCGCGAATCATCATCTTAGGGACGGCGGCAGCGGTCAATGACGCCGAGCACGATTACACCCATTTCATCATCGAAGGCGAAAGCGGACCGATCCTGATCGATGCCGGATCGAACCCGCTCGGCAAGATGAGCAAGCTGGGCATCGCCGACGAATCGCTGCAAGACATCATCCTGACTCACTTTCACGCCGATCACGTCTCCGGTGTGCCCAACATGCTGCTGCACATGTGGCTGTTGGGACGGCAAGCACCGCTGCGGATTTACGGCTTGAACCACTGCGTCAACCGCGTCGAAGACATGATGATGGGCTTCGCGTGGGATACCTACCCGAACTTCTTCCCGACGACCTTTCACCGCGTGCTGGAGCGCAACAACACGCCGGTGCTGGAGAACGACGACTTCCAGATCACGGCATGGCTGACCAAGCATTTCGTCCCCACCATCGGGCTGCGGATTCTCAACAAGCGCTCCGGCAAGGTGCTCGCCTACACCTGCGACACCGAGCCGATCCCGGCGCTGCTCGAACTCGGTCACGACGCCGATATGCTGATCCACGAGGCGGCAGGGAAGGGATTCGGGCATTCGAGTGCGCGGCAGGCGGGCGAGATCGCGTCCGAGGCGAACGCCAAGTCGCTGTACCTGATCCACTATCAGGTCTGGAACACCGACCCGACGCCGCTGGTCGCCGAGGCGCAGGAGACTTTCGACGGTCCTGTGCATCTCTGCGAGGACTTCGACGAGTATGAGTTCTAGCGACCTTATCCTTAGGCGCGCTGGAGGCTCGAAGCCACCAGCTAGGCAACCCAAGCCGTCTGAAGACGGCTGTTTTTCAGCCTGCTTCTAGCAGGCTTGATTTTGTAGCCCGATGCTTTCAGCGTCGGGCGGGGTCTCTCTGATGCGCCGGCGGCGAATCTCTAATAGTTTTCTGACGCGCTTCGCCGCCCGTATCTAACATTCCTTTTACGTGGTCAGGCTATACTAGCAGGATAGCGAAGACTACGTTGAAAGCAAAGCGCCACTCCGCGCAGCGAAAACTGTGTCGCAGCGCACGTTTCCCTTTCAACTCCCAAAATTGATCGATCCCTACGGTGGTTTTACCCCCTAGTAAGGATTTGCCGATGCACGAACAGGAAAACAACTCGCGCGAACGCCCGGAGCGCCAATGGTTGGAATATACCGTCTGGCGTTCTCGACAACCGTTCGTCCCACCGACGGACGTGCTCGTCTACCCCGACAAAATTCTGGTGATGGTCGAAATTGCTGCCTTGCATCCGTCTGACCTGAACATCACGCTGCTGGAGAATCAGCTAGTGATTGCCGGAGCGCGCGAGCGTCCGGCGCAGCCGGAAGCAGCTTATCACCAAGTGGAGATCGGCTACGGCGAGTTTCGCGTGACGATAGACCTCCACTGGACGGTTCAGCGTGACGGCGTGACCGCGACCTATCGCGATGGTCTGCTGCACGTCGAACTCCCACGCTTACCCAAGAGCCAGATTCCGGTGAAAGACTCAAAGGATGCTGAATGACTGACGAACAGAAAACGAATAGCACCGTCGTGGACTGGAACGAAGAAGAACACGACGTTGAGGTCAATAACGTGGATGACGAGGCTGAAGATATCGAAGTTGTCATTCCCGATGAACTCCCGATCCTGCCGCTGCGCGGTGTGGTCGTTTACCCGCAAACCATTATCCCGCTGACGGTCGGGCAGCCGCGCAGCATCAAGCTGGTCGACGAAGTCGTCGGCGGCAACCGCACCATCGGCTTGATCACCTCGAAAGACCCCAATCTCGAAACGCCGGGTCCTGACGACATTTACCGCGTTGGAACGATTGCCTCGATCCACCGGCTGTTCCGCGCGCCCGATGGCACCATCCGCATGTTGGTGCAGGGCATTTCGCGGATCAGCGTAGACGAGTTCACGTCAACCGAGCCGTATTTGAAGGCGCGCACGGTCAGCAGTCCGGAGACGGTCGAGACGTCGATTGAAGTCGAGGCGCTGACGCGCAACGTCGTCGGCTTGTTCACGCGGCTGGCGGAACTGGTGCCGAGCATCCCCGGCGAATTGATCTCGTCGGCGCTCAACGTGGACGATCCGCTGCAACTGGCGTACACGATTGCGACCTACATCCGCATCGACCTCGAAGAAGCGCAAGCGCTGCTTGAACTCGACAGCACCGAAGCCAAGCTGCGCCGCCTGATGACGCTGCTGAGCAAGGAACTGGAAGTCCTCGAACTGGGGCGCAAGATCCAGACCGAAGCGCAAACCGAGATGGAGAAGGTGCAGCGCGAATACTACCTGCGCGAGCAGTTGAAGGCGATCCAGCGCGAGCTGGGCGAAGCCGACGAGCAGGCGGTCGAAGTCGAGGAATTCCGCCAGAAGATCGCCGAAGCCGGGATGCCGGAAGAAGCCGAAAAAGAGGCGCAGCGCGAACTGGATCGGCTCTCTAAGCTGCCGACCGCCGCCGCCGAGTACGGCGTCATCCGCACCTACCTCGATTGGCTGACCAGCCTGCCGTGGAGCCAGCGCAGCGAGGACAACCTCGACATTGCCCACGCGCGTAAGGTGCTGGACGAGGATCACTACGGCTTGAAGGATGTCAAAGAGCGCATCCTCGAATATCTCGCCGTGCGCAAGCTGCGCATGGAGCGCGCCGCCGAAATCGAGAGCGCCGAGACGCACGACACTATTCGCCGCGACCGTCAGGGCGCGATCCTGTGCTTCGTCGGTCCCCCCGGTGTCGGCAAGACCTCGCTCGGCGCGTCAATCGCGCGGGCGATGAACCGCAAATTCATCCGCATGAGCTTGGGCGGCGTCCGCGACGAAGCCGAGATTCGCGGCTTCCGCCGGACCTATATCGGCGCGATGCCCGGTCGCATCATCCAGACGATCCGCCGCGCCGAGACGCGCAACCCGATCATCATGCTCGACGAGGTCGATAAGCTCGGTCACGACTTCCGGGGCGACCCGGCGAGCGCGCTGCTCGAAGTGCTCGACCCGGAGCAGAATGCCGAGTTCCGCGATCACTATCTGGACGTGGCGTTCGACTTGAGCGAGGTCATGTTCATCACCACCGCCAACGAACTCGACCCGATCCCCGGACCGCTGCGCGACCGGATGGAGATCATCCCGTTGAGCGGCTACACCGAGCAGGAGAAGATCGCCATCGCCGAGCAGTACCTCGTCCCGCGCCAGCAGCGTGAAAATGGGCTGCGCGTCGACGAAGTGAAAATCGACGAAGACGCGCTGCTCGACCTCGTGCGCGACTACACCCGCGAGGCGGGCGTCCGCACGCTCGAACGCGAGATCGGGCGGGCGATGCGCAAGGTCGTGACCAAGGTCGCGGAAGGCAACGATGGCACGGTCGAGATCGACGCGAAAATGCTGCGCGAACTGCTCGGCAAGCCGCGCTACGGCTACCGCGAGGAACTGGAAGAACGCACTGACCGCCCCGGCGTGGCGACCGGCTTGGCGTGGACGCCGTTCGGCGGCGAAGTCCTCTACGTCGAGGCGACGCAGATGCCCGGCGGCAAGGGCTTCCAATATACCGGGCAGTTGGGCGAAGTCATGCAGGAAAGCGCGCGCATCGCCATGAGTGTCGTCCGCGCCAATGCCAAGCAGTTAGGCATCGACCCGGACTTCTATGAGAAGAACGACATTCACCTGCACGTCCCGGCGGGCGCTGTCCCCAAGGATGGTCCATCGGCGGGTGTGACGATGGTGGTGGCGCTGGCGTCGCTGCTGACCGGGCGTCCGGTCAAGGGCAACGTCGCCATGACCGGCGAGATCACGCTGCGCGGGCAGGTGCTCCCGGTCGGCGGCATCAAGGACAAAGTGCTGGCGGCGCATCGTCTAGGCGTGGATACGGTCATTCTGCCCAAGAAGAACGAGAACGACCTCGACGATCTACCGGAAGACGTGCGCGAGAAGCTGCATTTCGTCTTCGCCGAGCAAATCGATCAAGCGCTGGATGCTGCTTTAGTCAATGGACAGCCGGAGCAGAAACAAGTACACTCAGAGGCATAGGTTTTCGGA